>CAVUBO010000021.1:0-130520 GCA_963739785.1 uncultured Actinomycetota bacterium
TCGGGGCCACGACGAGCCGGCCGACCCTAGGGGCGGCGACCCGTGTACGCCAGCATCTTGTCCTGGTCGGTCACGTCGTCGGGCACCGCCACGGGTTCGCCCATCATGTTCAGTCCGAGCGGGTTCCGACCCCGCAGCAGCTCGACCGGCACGTGCTGGAGGCCCTCCATCGTCGCCGCGACGGCGTCGGGCGGGAGGGTCTCGTCGACGCCAATCGACCGCGCGAGGTCCCACGTGTGGATGAGGCGGTCACCGACCAGGAAGGCGGCGAGAGCACTCTTGGGCATCCGGCCGAAGTCCTCCACGTTCCCATCAAGCCGCGACGGGTCGGAGAGCAACGCGTCGAGGTCCGACCGGATCTCCTCCCACCCGCCGCCCGGCTGGCTGTCGGCCCCCAGCATGCGCAACGCCGTCACGTGCCACTGCAGGTGGTCGACGAGGTCGCGCACCGTCCAGCCCTCACACGGCGTCGGGTTGTCCCATTGTCCGTCGCCGATCTGCGCGTAGACCTCGGACCACCTGTCAGCGACCTGTCGCCAGATCTCGTGCGGTGCTGTCATCTCGTGCTCGCTCCCCGGACCGACGGCCAGCCCTCCCAGCCAGGCTATTCCCGTCTCGGTCTGCATGCAGTACGTATACGCGGACCGCATTCGTGCGGGGAATGTTCGAGGGTCACGGACACGTCGTGGGATTCGCGGTGCCATTGGTGACGTTGGCCGAGATCGCGTCACACCAGGGGCCCCATCACCGATCCGGTGGAACACCGTGTCGTACTACGTGGTGGAGTAGCTGTACCTGCCGTACCCGGTGCCGGAGGGTCGGTGAAGCGCACCGTGTCGCCGGTGTGGTCGAGGTAGCCGGTCCCCAGCTCCCCGACCCAGCGCCCGCCAGCCGGGATGACCGTGCCGGGGGGATCTGAGCCGGAGGCATCCCGGCACCAGCCAGGTCGTCGATGTACCAGCCGCCAACGTCCACGGACTGCGAGGTCGGGTTGTAGAGCTCGACCCACTCGTTGCCCGTCGACCGTGCCGGCTTGAACTCGTTGATCAATTAGTACCTGTGTCGCTTCTCCCGTCGCCGAGCCCCCGGCGGTCGTTGCCCGAATCGGCAGCGACCCGGCGAAGCGCTCGCTGGCTCCCTCCGGGAATCCGACCCAGAGGCCGCCGTCTCAGGAGCCTCGCTTCGCCCCATTGGGTCGTATCCGGTACGCCGCGTCTCACCCTCAGACGCCGAATCGGGACTCGTTCTGTCACGGATCTGGTCACGGGTGGGCAAAGCAAGAGGCCCCTCCTGAGACAGAAGGGGCCTCTCACCTGCGGTTTTACAGTAGCGGGGGCAGGATTTGAACCTGCGACCTCTGGGTTATGAGCCCAGCGAGCTACCGAGCTGCTCCACCCCGCGTCGGTGAACACAACCTTACGGGACGGGGGACGGTCAGTCCAAATCGACCGCTGTGGCTCCGATCACTACCCGCCGGTGCCCCCGCCCGAGGCGCCCGCACCGCTGCCCGAAGACCCTTCGCCCGCCTTGGGGGTGGTGACCCCGGCAGCCTCCAGTGCCTGGGCCACGAGGTCGCGGGCCCTCTCGGTCGCGTCGGCGTAGCCCTTCAGGTCACCGTCCTGAAGCGCCTTCTCGGCCTCGGTGAAAGCGTCCTCGGCCTGCTGCAGGAGCGCCTGCACGTCACCGGAGGCAGGCTTCGACGGAGTCCCATCCGGCGGCGTCCCGGTCTCCGGGCCCGCGACAGACTCGTTGTCCGGGTTGATCTGACCGAGGACGTCGTTGAGCGCGCCGGTCAGCGTCGTACCGATGCCGACCTCCTTGCCGAACGACGCCAGCACGTACCGCAGCACCGGATAACGGCCCTCACCGGACTCACGCAGCGTGTACAACGGCTGCACGTAGAGCAGCCCGTCGCCCACCGGCAGCGTCAGCAGGTTCCCGTCGATGACCTTCGACCCGGTCTTGGTGAAGGCCAGCCGGCGGTCCTGAATCTCCTGGTCGGCACCGAACTGGTTCGCGATCTGCGACGGTCCGGGGATCTGCGTGCTGCCGGGCAGCCGGAGGATCCGGATCTTCCCGTAGTCGCCCTGGCTGGCGTCTGCGTCGACGGAGATGAACGCCGCGAGGTTCTCACGCTTCTGCGGGACGTACACGCTCGTCAGCGAGAAGACCGGCTCCGCGCCACCTGAGGGCGTCTGGACCGAAAGCCGGTACGGCGGCTGCTTCTGCGTTCGGTCCGTGGGGTCCTGAGGCACGTTCCACTGGTCCGAGCCCTCGTAGAAGGTCTTCGGCGCGGTCACGTGGTACTCCGCGAGCATGTTGCGCTGGACCTTGAACAGGTCCTCGGGGTAGCGCATGTGCGAGCGAAGCTCCTCGGGGATCGACGACTTCGGCTGGACGACACCGGGGAACGCCGACGACCAGGCCTTCAGGATCGGGTCCTGCTCGTCCCACTGGTAGAGCTCGACCGTGCCGTCGTACGCATCGACCACGGCCTTCACCGAGTTGCGCATGTAGTTGATCTCGTCGGTCGGCAGAGTCGCGTAGGCCGTCTGCGGCTGGAGGCTGTCTCGCGTCATCTCCGACAGCGACCGCTTCTCGGCCATCGGGTACCGGTCCGTCGTGGTGTAGGCGTCGAGAATCCAGACCACCCGCCCGTCCACGATCGCCGGGTAGGAGTCACCGTCCACGGTGAGCCAGGGCGCGACCTTCTGCACGCGGGTCCGCGGGGCGCGGTCGTAGAGGATCTTGGAGTCCTGGTTCACGCGGCTGCCCAGCACGATGTTGGGCTCGCTGAACTTGATCGCGTAGAGCAGCTTGTTGAACATTCCTCCGACCGGGACACCGCCCTTGCCGTCGTAGGTGTTGGTGTCCGCGGCACTACCCGTGCCCTCCCCTTCGGGGATGTCGAACTCGACGCCGCGACCGCCCTTCGGCCCGCCGACGATCGAGTAGCGCGGGCTCTGCTCACCGAAGTAGATGCGGGGCTGGTAGCCGCCGGTCACGTCAGTGAGGTCGCCCTGCGGCGGGATGTCCTGCTCCGCCCACTCCGGCTCGCCGTCGTTGTCGACGAGGTCACCCTCGCTGTCGCGCTGGTTGCCGTAGGCCGCGATCACGCCGAGGCCGTGGGTGTAGACGGTGTGCAAGTTCGCCCAGTTGCGCTGGTCGTCCGGGATACCGGCCTGGTTCAGCTCGCGGACCGCGAGCACCATGTCGCGCTCCTCGCCGTTGACCGGGTAGCGGTCCACGTCGAGCACGTTGGGGACGCTGTAGTAGCCCCGCACCTGCTGGAGCTGCTCGAAGGTGTCGGACACCAGGGCCGGGTCGAGAAGTCGGATGCCGGGGATGGACTGCGCGTCGGCCCTCAGCTGGTCGGTGCTCACCGACACGGTCGCGGGGTACGGCGTGATCTCCACGTCGTCGATCCCGAACGCCGCCCGCGTGGCCTCGATGTTCCGCTTGATGTACGGCGCCTCCTTGTCCGGCTCGGACGGGGAGACCTGGAACTGCTGGACCACACCGGGCCAGATCACGCCGAGCAGGATCGCCGAGAGCACGAGCAGGGCCAGGCCGACCGACGGCAGCATCCAGGTGCGCCGGAAGACGTTCGCGAAGAAGAGCACCGCACAGATCAGCGCGATGAAGGTCAGGATCTCCTTCGACGGGAGCACGGCCTTGTCATCGGTGTAGGTGACACCGGTGATCAGCCCTCCACTACCCGAGGTCACGTCGTACCGGTCGAGCCAGTAGTCCAAGGCCTTGAACAGCACGAACAGGCCGGCCAGGACCGAGATCTGCACCTGAGCGGCCCCGGAGAGCTTGTCGTGCTTGTCCTGGAGCCGGATGCCGCCGTACAGGTAGTGCATCAAGACCGCGGCGATCAGCCCCATGACGGTGGCCGCCATCCCGAAGCCGACCAGGTAGTGCAGCCACGGCAGGTCGAAGACGTAGAACCCGATGTCCTTGTCGAAGACGGGGTCGGTGCGGCCGAAGTCGGTGGCGTTGCGCCACATCAGGAACTCGCGCCACTTCCCGGCACCGGACGCGCCGGCGAAGAGCGCGAACACGACGCTGACCGCGACCAGGAGCCAGCGGCGCAGTGGCTCGACGACCTCGCGGTACCGGTCCAGGCTCGCCTGCTCGAGGGAAGCGGGCCTGAACAGTGGGCGGAACCGGTAAGCCAGGAAGAGGTTCACGGCGACGAAGGCACCCATCAGGACGCCGAAGACGATGAACAGCACCACCCTGGTGCCCAGCATCTTGCTGAACACCGAGCCGTACTCGAGGCTGCTGAACCAGAGCCGGTCGGTCCAGATCCCGGTGAACACCGAGATCCCGAAGAACGCGGCCACGAGGACGGCCCCGGTCATGAGCAGCGCCCTGGAGCGCCCTGCCGGACGCGGTGCCGAAGCCGGGCGCGGCTTGGCCGGGGGTGGTTCGTCGAAGAATCCGCTCACTGCTGTCCTCTGTTAGTTCTCGAGCGTGCTGAGCAACAACTCTAGGAGCGCCGGCACCAGGTCGGGGCTTTCTACGACAGACGAGGCGTCGTCGTGCGAGCGGAACCGCAGCGCACAGTACGTCGCACCCTCCCGGTTCGCGGCCGCGACGATCCGCACCTCCTGACGCTCCGGATGCGTGGCTGCGAACTCCTCCGCGGCCTGCGGGTCGTCCGGGATCTGGTCGTCGGCCTCGGGCGGGAGCACCAGCCGCTCCACGACGGCCGCGCAGCCGAAGACCTCGGCCGGCCACATGATCTCCGCGAGGACCTCCTCCAGCGATCGGTCGACCGGGGTCTGGTCCTGCTCGACAGGGGTCAGGGATCCGGCCGCAGCGGTCGCGTCGATTCCCATCGCCGCGGCGAGGCCGGGCTCACGGGCCAGGAGGTCCGCTGTGGGCACGAGGGCGTACAGCCGCGAAGGCTGGTCCCAGCCGGCCTCGGCGGCGTGCTCCTCGATCTCGCGGACCGCCACGGCAAGCACCTGGTCGACCTCGGGGCTGTTCTCGTCGAGCATCGGCTCGCGCTCCATGTCCTGCCTCACCCGCACTTCGGCAGAGCGACGTCGGGGTCGTCGACGTACTTGTGCAGCGACTCCACCGCACTGTGCATGGTCGGGGCCTTCACGAGCCTCATCTCCTGGTCGTCGAGCCCGACCGCCATGGCGGACTCACAGTTGCGCGGAGGCACGAAGAACAGCTCGGCGCCCGAGTCTTCGGCCGCGACGATCTTCTGCTGGATGCCTCCGATAGGTCCAACGCTCCCGTCCTCCGCGATGGTTCCCGTTCCGGAGATCGCGGCTCCGCCGGTCAGTGATCCGCGGGTCAGCGTGTCGTAGACGCCGAGCGAGAAGATCAGGCCGGCGCTCGGCCCGCCGATGCGCTTGTCGATGTTGACGGCTACGTCGAAGGGGAAGTCGTAGCTCGGGCCCACCACGATCCCCACGACCGGTACGTCAGGGTCGTCCTTGGACGGCTCGGGCACCACGCGGACGGTCTTCTCCTTGCCGGCGCGCCGCACCAGGAAGGTCGCGTCCTCGCCCTTTGGCGTGCGGCGGACCACCGCTGAGACGTCGGTCGCGTCACGGATCTTCTGCCCGTTGACCGCCAGGATCTGGTCGCGGGTCTTCAGCTCTCCGTCGGCCGGGGTGCCGGGGCTGACCGCCAGGACCTCGGTGATCTTCTCGAGGTCGTAGCCGAGCTCGGTGAGCGCGACCGCGACCGCGGTGTCCTGCGAGCTGACCATCTGCACGGCGCTCTCGGTGTCCACGTCCTGCTCGGACTCGTCAGGAGCGTAGAAGGCCTCGCGTGGATATACGGCGCGGGAGCGGTCGAACCAGGCGGCGAGCGCCTCCCCCAGGTTGACCTCCTGCATCGGCCCCGTGATCTGGATCGTGGTCAGCTCCAGGCGGCCGTCGGTCGGGTAACGGTCATGACCCTTCACCTCGACGATCTCCTCTCCGCGGTCCTCGGCGAGGACGTCGACGGTCGGGCCGGGGCTCATCGTCACGTAGGGCACGGGCTGCGAGACCGCGACGTAGAAGAGCACGGCGAGCAGGCCGCTGGCCAGAAGGCTGGCCACGGTGCGCCGACTCATGCACGGGCCCCGCGGTGGTGCGAGCGCGGCGAGCAGCGTCGTGTGGTGCTCATGCGGTCACCTTCTCACCCGCGCGCAACTAGGCGGAGCGGCGGGTCTGCCCGGATGCAGGGCGCGAGCCCGGCTGCCGACCGCTGCGCGAAGGACGGATCGCGATGCCCGTGCTGCGGTCGCGGGCCACCATGGGCCGTGGACGAGAGGCGCCCGGATGCTCCTTGGCGATCGCGGCGGCGAAACGCTCGTAGGCCGCCTCGGAGCGGTCCGACTGCTCGCGCCGGGGACGGCCGGCCCAGGTCGCCCACGCCATCATCACGACAGCGACCACACCGGTCGGAGCGAGCCAGAACAGGATGTCCACGACCCAAGGCTAGGACCCCAAGGGCCCCGTCCCCGGCAGCAACACGGCCGTCAGGGTGTCCCGACCCACTCGTCGGAGCCGTCGGCGAAGAGCTGGTGCTTCCAGATCGGCACCCGATGCTTCAACCGGTCGATGAGCGCACGCGACGCCTCGAAGGCCTCGCCGCGATGAGCCGCCGCGGTCGCGATGACCACGGCCAGGTCGCCGATGGCGAGCTCTCCCACCCGGTGCACGGCGGCCACCGCGAGCACGTCGTACTCCCGCGCGACCTCCTCGGCGACGTCGGTGAGCTGTGCGAGTGCGGTGGGGTGGGCGGAGTACTCCAGACCCGTCACCGACTTGTTCTCGTCGTGGTCGCGGACCGCCCCCGCGAAGAGGGTCACACCCCCTGCCGCGGCGTCGGTGACGGCACCCACGACCTCGTCGACGGACAGCGGTGTGTCCCGGATGTCGACAAGGCGTACGACGGGCGGAAGGGGGCTCACACCCCCGAGGGTAGAGGTTGATGTCGCGAGTAGGTTGGGAGGCATGACCAACGACCCGAACGAACGCCCCGGCGACGAGAACAACCCGTTCAAGGGCACGCCGTTCGAACAGCTTTTCTCCGCCTTCGGCGGCACCTTCCCCGGTGCAGGCAGCGGTGGTCCGGGCATGCCCGACCTGTCGATGCTGATGAGCCAGATGCAGGCGATGATGGCGCCGCACGAAGGGTCGGTGAACTGGAACCTCGCCAAGGACGTCGCGCGCAAGACCGTGGCGCAGGAGCCCGACCCCTCCCCCAGCAACAAGGACAAGGAGTCCGTCGCCGACGCCCTGCGGCTGGCCGACCACTGGCTCGACCAGGTCACCGACCTCCCCTCCGGCGTGAGCACCTCCGCGGTGTGGAGCCGGGCGCAGTGGGTGGAGGAGACCGTCGAGGTGTGGCAGCGGCTCGTGGAGCCGGTGGCCGAGCACGTCGTGAGCGCGATGGGAGACGCCCTCCCCGAAGAGGCCAAGGCGATGGCCGGCCCCCTGATGGGGATGCTCGGCAAGGCCGGCGGCGCGATGTTCGGCACGCAGGTCGGCCAGGCGCTCGGTGGTCTCGCCGGCGAGGTGCTCACCGCCTCCGACATCGGTCTCCCGCTCGGCCCCTCGGGCAAGGCTGCTCTCCTCCCCGTCAACGTTCGGGAGTTCTCCGAGGGTCTGGACGTGCCCGACGAGGACGTGCTGCTCTACCTCGCACTCCGCGAGGCAGCCCACCAGCGGCTCTTCGCACACGTCCCGTGGCTGCGCACACACCTGCTCTCGGCCGTCGAGGACTACGGCCGCGGCACCACCATCGACGTGTCGAAGATCGAGGAGTCGATGCGCAACATCGACCCGATGAACCCGGCGGCGATCCAGGAGGCGCTCGAGGGCGGCCTGTTCGAGCCGGAGAAGACCCCCGCCCAGGAGGCCGCGCTCACCCGACTCGAGACCACGCTGGCTCTCGTGGAGGGCTGGGTCGACGAGGTGGTCGGCCAGGCCACCGCCGAACGGATGCCCAGCGCAGCCAAGCTGCAGGAGGCCGTGCGCCGGCGTCGCGCCGCGGGCGGTCCGGCAGAGCAGACGTTCGCCGCACTGGTGGGTCTCGAGCTGCGACCCCGCCGTCTCCGCGACGCCTCCGCGCTGTGGGGCTCGCTGCGCACCCGGCAGGGTCAGCAGGCGCGAGACGCCGTCTGGGCCCATCCCGACCTGCTGCCGACGTCGCAGGACCTCGACGACCCGCTCGGCTTCCGTGAGGACCTCGAGGAGCCGGCAGTGCTCACCGACGAGGAGTTCGATGCGGCGCTGGCCGACCTGCTCGGCAGCAGCGGAGAGGGCCAGGGCGACAGCAGCAAGGCCCGGGGCGAGGACGCGGGCGACGACACGGACGGGGACGACACCGGCGAGGCTCCCGGCGGCCACGAGGACCGCTGAGCGTGCTCCACGAGGATGCCCTGGCGCTGTTGCGTGCGTGGGTGCCGCCGGACGAGGCGCAGGAAGAGGTACGCCGCCGCTACGTCGCACACCTCGAGGCGCACCCTGACGGCCTCCGGCGCAGCTGCTTCCCCGACCACATCACCGCGAGCACGCTGATCCTCTCCGCCGACGGGGAGCAGGTCCTGCTGACCCTGCACGCGAAGGCGGGTGCGTGGTTCCAGATGGGCGGTCACTGTGAGGACGCGGACACGACCCTGGCCGGGGCTGCTCTGCGCGAGGCGGTGGAGGAGTCCGGCGTGCACGGGCTCGGGCTGGACCCGCAGCCGGTCCAGCTCAACGCGCATCCGGTGCGGTTCTGTGACCCACGCGGGACCGTCCACCATCTCGACGTCCGGTTCCTCGCCGTGGCGCCCGCGGACTCGGTGCACGCGGTCAGCGAGGAGTCGATCGACGTGCGCTGGTGGCGCTGCGACGACCTGCCGACCGAGGACCAGGACATGCACGAGCTGGTGCGGCTCGCACGTGCCCGCCGGGCCTCGCGAGCCGTCGTCGGGCCGGGCTCCGTCTAGCGCAGCCGGCCCCGGCTCCTTCTATCGCAGGGAGTCGATCGTGCCCTCGTCGCAGGCGACCATCTCGGCTGCCCCCTCCTCGGAGCAGTCCGGCGCCTGTCCCTCCAGGCCGAGCTGGGTGGCGCAGGCGACCCCCTCGAGGAAGCCCTTGGCCCGCTCGGCCTTCGGGTAGCGGTCCACCCAGGCCCAGAACGCCGGCGTGTGGCCCGGCTCGATCAGGTGCGCCAGCTCGTGCACGAGCACGTAGTCGATGACCCAGGCCGGCATGCCCTGCAGGCGTGCGGAGAGCCTGATCGACCGGTCCGAGGGGGTGCAGGACCCCCAGCGGCTGTTCTGGTTGTCCACCCAGCGCACGGTCGCGGGCCTGGCGAGTCCCCCGAGGTAGCGGCTGCTCAGCTCGGCGGCCCGCCGCTTGAGCCCGGCGTCGCTGGGGCGCCGTCGCTTCTCGGAGCGCTCCAGCCGCTCCAGCATCGTCGCGACCCACTCGCGCTCCTCCTTGGCGCTGAGCCGGGCCGGGATCATGACGACCACCCGGTCGTCCTCACGGTAGGCCGAGACCGTGCGACGCCGCTTGCGGCTGCGTCGCACCTCGACGATGGGGCCCTCGGGGTCCGAGGCACGGGTGGTCATACCCGGAGATTACCCGGATGTCCAGGCCAGGAGGCGGTCGATGCTCCAGGTGTTGACTATGCGCTCGCTCGGGACGCCGAGCTCCTCGGCCCTGGCGCACCCGTAGTCGAGGAAGTCGAGCTGGCCGGGCGCATGGGCGTCGCTGTCGATCGAGAACAGGCAGCCGGCCTCGAGCGCGACCGCGACGAGCTCGTCGGGCGGGTCGACCCGCTCGGGCCGCGAGTTGATCTCCACCGCGACGTCGTGGGCTGCGCAGGCGGCGAACACCTCCTCGGCGTCGAAGGTGCTCTGCGGCCGGGTGCCGCGCCCACCGGTGATGAGGCGGCCGGTGCAGTGGCCGAGCACGTTGGTCCGAGGGTGCTGCACCGCCGCGACCATCCGCCGGGTCATCGCGTCCGCCTCCATCCTCAGCTTGGAGTGGACGGAGGCCACCACGACGTCGAGCCGTCCCAGCATCTCGTCCGTCTGGTCCAGAGCGCCGTCCTCGAGGATGTCGACCTCGATGCCGGTGAGCATCCGCAGCTGTCCGTCGAGGTGGCTGTTGACGGCGGCGACGACGTCGAGCTGCCGGACGAGTCGCTCGGTCGAGAGACCGTTCGCCACGCTCAGGCGCGGAGAGTGGTCGGTGAGGGCGACGTACTCGTGGCCGACCTCGATCGCGGTCATGGCCATCTCCTCGATGGGGGAGCCGCCGTCCGACCAGTCCGAGTGTGTGTGCAGGTCGCCTCGCAAGAGCTTGCGAAGCTCCCCGCCGGAGTCCGCGAGCGGTCCCGCAGTCTCCTCCAAGCGGCGCAGGTACGACGGCGTCTGCCCCGCGAGGGCCTCACGAGCGACCTTCTCGGTGGACGACCCGATGCCGGGGAGCTCGCGCAGCGTGCCCTGCGCCGCCCGCGTCCGCAGCTCGTCGTCGCTCAGCTTCAGCAACGTGGCGGCCGCAGCGCGGAACGCCTTCACCTTGTAGGTCTCCGAGCGTGTGCGTTCGAGGAGGAACGCGATCCGGCGCAGGACGGCCACCGGATCTCCGGAGTTTGTCTCGTCCACAGTCCGTTTCTCCCATGTGTGCTGGTCAGACGCCTGCGACCCCGTACCCCGGGCGTGTCCTGCACAGTCTTGTACACCGGTTGCCCCGGCGTGGCGCACAGCCCGCACGGCCGGGTCCACACTCTGTCCACAGAGTCATCCACAGGCGTGGACGGCGATCCGTTGACCCCGGGGCAGGCGGCGCCTAGCGTGGGCGCCGGAGAGACCCCCGGTCACCGGGCGCGGCGTTCGCAAGGGGAAGGCAAGCGGCGCGCCGGGCGGACCGGGGGTCTCTCCTCGTCCGGGGCCTCAGCGACCGGTGAACCGTGGGGAGCGGCGCTCCTTGGCCGCGGCGATGCCCTCCTGCAGGTCGGCGGTCGCCAGCGTGATCGGCTGGGCGAGCGCCTCCCACTGGACCGCGCTCTCGAAGTCCGCGTGACCCCCGTTGCGGAGCGCGAGCGTCGTGTAGCGCGTGGCTATCGGGGCGTTCTCGGCGACTCCGGCGGCGACCTCCAGCACGTCGTCGAGGAAGCTCTCGTCCGGAAGGACCCGCGAGACCATGCCCAGGCGCAGCGACTCCTCCGCGTCGGCGATACGCCCGGTGAGCAGAAGGTCGCGCGCATGGGCCTCGCCCACCACGTCGGGAAGCAGGTAGGTCGCTGCCATCCCGGGGTGCATGCCGAGCTTCACGAACGGGGCGCCGAGCTTGGCCGAGGATGCGGCGTACCTGAGGTCGCAGGCCAGAGCGAGGCAGAGTCCCGCACCGATGGCCGCCCCGTTGACCGCAGCGATCGTCGGCACCTCGAGCCTGCGAATGGAGAGCCACGCGCGGTAGAAGGCGATCATCCGCGTGCGCAGGTAGTCCACCTCCGCGTCCGGCTCCCCCGCGATCCAGCTGGTGTTGCCTCCCGAGCAGAACGCCGACCCGGCTCCGGTCACGACCACCGCGCGGACCGAGCCGTCGCCCGCGAGCTCGTCGATCGCGGCCGTCCAGGACGAGGTCATCTGGTCCGACATGGCGTTGCGCTGGTCAGGGTTGTCGAGGGTCAGCAGGACGACGCCGTCGGAGGGCCGGTCGATGCGCAGGTGAGGGGTCTCAGACATGCGGCGGAGACTATCCAAGCCGGGCGGGCGCCGCCGCGTACCGGACGGGCGGTGAGACCCGCGAGACATCTCGAGGAGTGCACGGGGTCGTCTCCGTTCCTGAAATGGGTACAAATCGGACATTCAGGGCTCCACCTGAGCCTGAAACACGCTGGGAGAGCCTTGAGCCTGCATGCATAGCGCCGCGCGCTGACGTAGGGTGCGAGACGGCAACCGTCCACACGGCGGCCCCGGCGGGTCTTGTGCGAACAGCCACCGCCGCGACGACCAGTACGACAACAAGCAAGGAGGCCGTCATGGCGGAGACCTGGAGCGGCGAGTTCTACTGCGTGAAGTGCAAGGAGAAGCGCCAGGCCGAGGGCGAAGTCAAGGTCAACGACAAGGGCACCCGGATGGCCAAGGCCGTCTGCCCGGTCTGCAGCACCAACCTGAACCGCATCCTCGGCAAGGCCTGAGCACTCACGCCACACGCTGACATCGACGGCGGGGTCTCCTCAGGGAGGCCCCGCCGTCGTGTCCCCAGCCGGCCGCCCCTGTGGACGACGGCCGACGCCACCACGCGATCTCCGGCACCCTCGGAGCGTGCAGACCACCAAACGTCCCCGTACCCGCGGCTCCCACAGGCGTCTCGTGCTGCGCCCCGGCACGCACGTGCTGCGTCGCAGCGCCACTGAGCTGCAGGTCGGCCTGGACCCCCGGCGGGCCGTGATCCTGCCCGACCGCCCTGAGGTGCGGATCCTCCTCGACGCACTGAGGAGCCCCGCGACGGGCCTGAGCGAGGCACAGTACGACGACCGCACGCTCGCGCTGCTCGCCGACAGCGGCCTCCTCGTCGACGCGGACGTGCTCCTCCCCCTCGCGCCGGCCTCTCCCCCGCCCGACGACCCCGGCGCTGTGCGGCAGACCGTCTCGCGCTCCGGGGTCGCGGCCCTCGCCGCGGTCGCCGGCGACCAGATCCCCTCTCTCCTCACCGCCCGGTCCCGCGCAGTGGTCGAGGTGGTCAGCTCCGGGAGCCGCGAGGCCCGGGTTCTGACCGCCGAGCTCGGCCGGCTGCTCGCAGGGGCCGGCCTCCAGCCCCACCTGCTCCCGCACGGACAGGCGCCCTCGGGCCCGGCAGCCCCCTTGCCCGCCCTGTCGTTGGGCCTCCTGGTCGGCGTCGGCGAGCCACCACGCGAAGCGGTCGACGCCTGGATGCGGTCCGGGACGCCCCATCTGTTCCTGCGCCTCGTCGAGGGGCATGCCGTGATCGGACCGTTCGTCCTTCCGGGTGAGACCGCGTGCCTGCGCTGCCTCGACGCCCACCACACCGACGTCGACCCGGCCTGGCCGCTGCTGGTCACGCAGTACGCCTCCGCGGTGACCCGTGAGCGCGAGGACACCGTTCCGGAGCCGGTGGACGCCCTCCTGGCCGCGATCGCCGGCGCGTGGGCAGCCCGCGAGCTCGTCTCCCACGCGGAGGGCCGTCGCCCCGCAACCGCCTCGGCCACGGTCCGCCTCGACCCGCACATGACCGCGCTCGAGACACACTGCTGGCCCCGCCACCCGGCCTGCGGGTGCGGCTGGGCGTGATCCCCTGGACGGTCGAGGCGGGGCTTGGCCCCGTCCGTGACAATAGGAGCATGACCGACCTTCCCCGCAAGGCCGCCGCCCGCACGGCCCGTCTCGCCGCGCTCCCGCTCGGGTTCGCCGGACGGACCGCGTGGGGAGTCGGCAAGCGGATCGGTGGTGCACCTGCCGAGGCGGTCGCGACCGAGGTCCAACAGCGCACCGCCGAGCAGCTCTTCCGCACGCTCGGGGACCTCAAGGGCGGGGCGATGAAGATGGGCCAGGCCCTGTCGATCCTCGAGTCCGCCCTGCCCGAGGACGTCGCGGCGCCGTACCGGGCTCATCTGACCCGGCTGCAGGACGCCGCTCCCCCGATGGCGGCCACCACCGTGCACGGTGTGCTGAGCCGCGAGCTCGGCAGGTCGTGGCGCAAGAAGCTCGTGGAGTTCGAGGACAACCCGGCAGCGGCCGCGTCGATCGGCCAGGTGCACCGCGGTCGCTGGCACGACGGCCGCGAGGTCGCGGTCAAGGTGCAGTACCCCGGCGCCGAGGAGGCTCTGACCTCCGACCTCAGACAGCTCGCCCGCCTCGCGCGCACCTTCGGCGCGGTGGTGCCCGGCATCGACATCAAGCCTCTCGTCGAGGAGCTGCAGTCAAGGGTCGTCGAGGAGCTCGACTACGACCTCGAGGCCGACGCCCAGCGACAGTTCGCCGAGGAGTTCGAAGGGGACCCGAGCTTCGTCATCCCCCACGTCGTCGACGGCAGCAGCAGGGTCCTGGTCTCGGAGTGGCTGGAGAGCCCGGCGTCGCTGGCACGCATGATCGTCGAGGGGACGCAGGATGAGCGCGACCACTACGGCCAGCTCTACGTGCGGTTCCTGTTCTCGGGGCCCGCGAGGACCGGGATGCTCCATGCCGACCCGCACCCGGGGAACTTCCGGGTCGTTCCGGCCGACGACGGCGGCCTCGGCCGCCTCGGGGTGCTCGACTTCGGGGCGGTGGCCCGCCTCCCCGAGCGCAGCCTCCCGCGCGCCATCGGCACGCTGATGCGCATCGCGCTCGACGACGACTACACCGTGGTCGTCGACCGGCTCCGCGCCGAGGGGTTCATCAAGCCGCGCATCAACGTGGACCCCGTCGAGCTGCGCGACTACCTCGCGCCGTTCATCGAGCCGGCCCGCGAGGACACCTTCCGGTTCTCGAGGCGGTGGATGCGCAAGCAGTTCGCCCGCCTCAACGACCCGAAGGAGCCGGGGTACACGATGTCCCTCAAGCTGAACCTCCCGCCGTCGTACCTCCTGATCCACCGGGTCTGGATCGGTGGCATCGGAGTCCTGTGCCAGCTCGAGGCGGAGGCGCCCTTCCGGCGGATCCTCGAGGAGTCGCTGCCGGGGTTCGCTGAGGAGTAGCCGGTCGCTACCACCACTGGCTGTCGAGCTTGCTCTCGATGGCCCGTAGGTTCTCGCGCGAGCAGGTCTCGCAGAAGTACCGCAGCCGGCCGTTCTCGACAGCGCTGGTCCAGGTCAGCGGCGGCTGGTCGTCGGGCGCGGTCGCGCCGCAGAGCTCACAGGTGAGGGGCACAGCTCCCACCCTACGCAGACAAGCCGGACCCCCGGCAGCCATCGGTGGCTGCCGGGGGTCCGGACTCATGTCCCTCTGGGAAGGGCGTCACTCGCTCACAGTGGAGCGGGCGAGTGCGAGGCGCGCCTGCTGCGCTGCCCGCTCGGCACGGCGCGAGAGCCGACGTGCGCGAGAGATCTGGTGTCCCAGCCGCAGGTCCTGCGCCTCTCCCAGGCGCTGGGCTATGTGCGCACGGGCGAGATCTTCGTTGATCAAGTTCATCTTGGTGCTCCGCTTCGGTGAGGTCTTCATGGTTGGTCGTAGTCGCTTTCTGGTCAGTTGTGCCTGGCTGGCTGTGGGCTGGGGCTCGTCGGTGAACGAACAGCGCCTACAGCGAGCGTGAGAGCACGAGTCGGGCCTGCATCGCTGCGCGCTCGGCCCGACGGGCCTTGCGCCTCGCCAGCAGGAGCTGCTGGCCGCGCCGCAGGTGACGCGCCTCGTCCAGGCGGTCGGACATGTGTGCCCGAGCAAGCTCTTCGTGGAAGTAGTTCATGTTGAGACTCCGTTGTCTGCTTGGTCTGTCTGTTCAGGATCAGGTTCTACCGGTGGTGCCTTGGGTGCTGCTTGGGCCTTGCTTGGGTGCTGCCTGTGATGCGGGTCGTGCCGGATGGCTAGGCGGCCACCTCGCTCTTGCGAGGCCGTCCGCGGGGGCGCTTGCGGGGGATCACCACTCCCTGCAGGAACAGCTCGCCACCCCAGACGCCCCAGGGCTCCCTCCGGTCGAGGGCGCCGGCGAGGCACTCGGTGCGAACCGGACACGCAAGGCAGAGGGCCTTCGCGGTCTCCACGTCGACGGGGCTCTCGGCGAACCACAGCTCGGGGCTCTCCCTGCGGCAGGGAAGCTGCTCGTCGTCGCGGCTGACCTGTTGTGGGTCCAGGACGCTGATACTCATCTGTCACCTCCTTGTGACTGTCGCTGGGTCGTGCGAGAAACAAAAAGACCGCGGATCCCGGGTTTCGGGTTCCGCGGCCTGGAGGCTGCCGATGTAGATCGCAATCTAGATCGGTGGACTCCAGGCGGAGGTACCCGGGAAGGCGCCCTCGAGGACGACGACATCGGTGATGTGCGTGTAGGTGCACACGGATGCCACGTCGACGAAACGACGCTTGGTGCCAGCACCAGCTGCCTCGGCCGACACTCCACCCATGGACGGGAGGGTGCGCACAGCAGCAGCGGAGACGGCGTCGGTCCACGAAACGGGCATGGCGATGCCGGCCTGCGTGCTGGTCTGGAAGTTCTTGATCACTGTGAGCACCTCCTTCGATGCGTAGGGCGCCGGCTTTGTCAGAGCCGAATGCGCGCGGTTGTCGTTCGGTGAGAAGAAGTTAGCGCCCCACCCCTGTAAGCGGCAAACCATTTAATGGGTATTTCCGAAAAAACTTCGGGCCGCATCAATGCCTTGGCCCCATCGGGCTATGCCGAGCCACCCGGTCCGGGAGAACCGTCTGGCCCTTCGACGAGCGACAGGACGTCGTCGGCGTACTTCTCGATCTTCGCCGGGCCCACGCCGCTCACCCGGAGCAGGGCCGCGCGGTCGGCCGGACGCACCTCGGCGATCGCCTGGAGGGTGAGGTCGGTGAAGACGACGTACGCCGGCACCTTCTCCTCCGCCGCACGGGCCACCCGCCACGTCCGCAGCCGCTCGAACAGCTCCTCGTCGTAGGTGGCCGGACAGTCCTCGCAGCGGCCGATCTTGCGCTCGGCAGTCGAGTGGAGGGGGGCATTGCACACGCGACAGTGCGCGACCCCCCGCTTGCCGCGGGCCCGGGAGGAGCGCTCCTCGGCCGCCCGGTCGGAGCCGACCTGGGGTCGCAGGCCCGTGAGGAAGCGTGACGGCTTGCGCGAGGCACGGCCGCCGGGCGAGCGCGACAGGGACCAGGAGACCGCGAGCCGGACCCGGGCCCGGGTCATGCCTACGTAGAGAAGGCGCCGCTCCTCCTCGACGGCCGCCGGCCCCTCGGCGTAGATGATCGGCATCGTGCCTTCGTGCATGCCGACCAGGAAGACCGCGTCCCACTCGAGGCCCTTGGCCGCGTGAAGGGTCGCGAGCGTCACGCCCTCCGCCACGGGGGCGTGCTGCTCGGAGGCCCGGCGGTCGAGCTCGTCGACGAAGGCGCCGAGGTCGGCGGTCTCGTGGGTCGCCGCGAACTCCTCTGCCTGCGAGACGATCGCCTGGAGCGACTCCCACCTGTCGCGGACGTTGCCGCGACCCGTCGGCGCCTTCTCGGTCCACTCCATGCCGGCGAGCACGGCCCTGACGTCGGCGACGACGCCTTCACCCGAGCCGCCGCTGCTCCGTGCGTTCCCGCGCAGCAGCGTGACGGCCTTGCGCACCTCCGGACGCTCGAAGAACCGGGCTGCGCCCCGCACGACGTAGGGGATCCCACGGGCGGCGAGGGCCTCCTCGAAGGCCTCGGACTGCGCGTTGATCCGGAACAGCACCGCGACCTCGCGCATCGGCATGCCCGACCGGCGCAGCTCCAGGATCTGTGCGGCGACCGACTCGGCCTCGGCGACCTCGTCGGCATGCTCGGCGTAGGCGACCTCGGGGCCCGCGTCCTGCTGGGAGCGGAGCGACACCCCGGCGGAGGTCGTGCCCGCCAGCAGCTGGTTGGCGGCGGCCACCACCTGCGGCGTGGACCGGTAGTTGCGCACCAGCTCCAGCGAGGTGGTGCCGGCGTGGCGACGCGGGAAGTCGGTGAGGTAGGTGGCGCTCGCGCCGGCGAACGAGTAGATCGTCTGCGCAGGGTCCCCGACCACGCACAGGTCGCTTCGCCCGCCGAGCCACAGGTCGAGCAGGGCTGCCTGGATCGGGCTGACGTCCTGGAACTCGTCCACGACGAACCAGCGGTACTGGCGGCGCACCTCGGCGGCCACCCGCTCGTCCTCGGTGAGCAACGCGGCCGCGCAGAGGAGGACGTCCTCCATGTCCATCCGGCCCTGCTCGCGCTTGACCTCCTCGTAGGTGGCGAAGACCCGGGCGACCGACGCCGGGTCCTGGCCGGTCACGCTGCGTCCGCGCGCCTGGGCGATCCGGGTGTAGTCGTCGGGCCGGACGTTGCTCACCTTCGCCCACTCGATCTCCGAGGCCAGGTCACGAAGGGTCGCCTGGTCGGTCTGGAGCCTGTTGCGACGGGCGGCGTTGCCCAGCAGGGGGAGCTTGGACTCGGTGAGCACCGGCAGCTCCCCGCCGTACACCCGCGGCCAGAAGTAGCGGGCCTGGCGCAGCGCCGCGGAGTGGAAGGTGCGCGCCTGGACACCGCCGGCGCCCAGCGCCCGCAGGCGGCTGCGCATCTCGCCGGCGGCTCGCGTCGTGAACGTGACGGCGAGGACCTCGGTCGGGTTGTAGACGCCGGTTGCCGCTCCGTAGGCGATCCGGTGCGTGATCGCCCGGGTCTTGCCGGTCCCGGCGCCCGCGAGCACCCGGACCGGGCCCCGCAGGGCGAGCGCGACCTCTCGTTGCTCCGGGTCGAGCGCCTCGAGCAGCCGGTCCGCGGAGCCCATGAGGGTCCCGGATGACGACACAGCGGCTGGGTCCATGGCGGCCAAGCGGAACAATCTCCTCGGATCGTCTGTTGAAAGTGTCAACGACGCCGTGCCGAGCACGGCGTGTTGTGTGTCCGGAATGGGTACCAATAGGAGTACTCAGGCAGGACCCGTCCAGGGTAGACGTCGAAAGGGACAGTTCATGACCGCCAGTCCAGCCGCCTCGGGTGCGGCCGTCACGATGTACTCCACGAAGTGGTGCGGCTACTGCTTCCGGCTGCGCAAGCAGCTCGACCGGGAGGGCATCGCCTACGAGGTGGTCGACATCGAGAAGGTCCCGGACGCGGCGTTCGTCGTCGAGCAGGTCAACAACGGCAACCAGACCGTGCCGACCATGGTCTACAGCGACGGCACCGCGCAGACCAACCCGTCCCTCAACCAGGTCAAGGCCAAGCTGGCCGCGCTGAACTGACGCCTCACCACTGACCGGGCAGCTTCCCGCCGTACCAGGTCTCGACGAGGGTCCGTGAGATCGAGATCCCGCCCGGGAGCAGGAGCGTGCCCGCCTCCGCCTCTGCCCGCATCTGCTCCCTGGTGAACCAGCGGGCGTCGCTGATCTCCTCCTCGTCCACCCGGATCTCGGTGGTGAGCGCCTCGGCGAAGAAGCCGATCATCAGGCTGGCCGGGAAGGGCCAGGGCTGGTTGCCCAGGTAGGTGACCACGCCGATCTCCACGCCCGCCTCCTCGGCGACCTCACGGCGTACGGCGTCCTCGAGCGACTCCCCCGGGTCGACGAACCCGGCGAGCGTGGAGTACCTGCCTTCCGGCCATCCGGGCTGCCGGCCGAGCAGCGCGCGGTCCTCCCCGTCGGTGACGAGCATGATCACCGCAGGGTCCGTGCGCGGGAAGTGCTGGCGGCCGCACCCGGAACACGTCAGCACGTGGCCCGCGGCCGCCACCGTGAGGGCGCTGCCGCAGCGGGGACAGAACCTGTGGGCGCGGTGCCACTCGGCGAGCGCCACCGCGTGGACGAGCAGGCTCGCGTCCGCGGCTGAGAGTGCAGGCCCGACCCGGCGCAGGTTCGCCCAGGTCTCCTCGAGAGGCTCGTCGAGCAGCACCGCGAAATGCGCCACCCCGCTCTGCTCGCCGAGGAACACCCGCTGGCCCTCCGGGGCCTCGCCGGGGCTCCGCCACGCGATCGAGGTACCGCCGTCGACCGGGAACTGCCCACGCGCGAGCAGCAGCACCCGCGTCCTCGGGTCGGCCCAGGTCTCGGCGAGCCAGGCGTCGTCGGTGCGCTTGTGACCCACCCGGTCGTGCGCGCGTACCGACAAGGCGATCTGAGGAGCGGTCGATCCGTCTTTGTCCTGCCACATCACGACCTCGACTCTATGCCGCGGCGCGGCACCGGCTCCGGCCGCGGCCTAGGATCCGTGCTCATGAGCACCCACATCTCCGCCGCCCCGGGCCAGGTGGCCCCGCACGTCCTCATGCCCGGTGACCCGCTCCGGGCACGATGGATCGCCGAGAACTTCCTCGAGGGCGCCGAGTGCTACTCGCAGGTGCGTGGCATGTTCGGCTACACGGGCACCTACCGCGGCGAGCGGGTGTCCGTGCAGGGCTCGGGGATGGGCCTGCCGTCGTTGTCGATCTACGCCCACGAGCTCTTCTCCGAGTACGACGTCGCGACGATCGTGCGCGTCGGCTCCTGCGGAGCGCTCAGCCGAGGACCTGCGGCTGCGCGACATCGTGCTCGCCTCGGGAGCGTGCACCGACTCGTCGATGAACCGGATCCGGTTCGAGGGGCTCGACTACGCCCCTGTCGCCGACTTCGGCCTGCTGCGCGCGGCCTACGACGTGGCGACGGCCAAGGACCTGCCGGTGCAGACGAAGGTCGGGCTGATCTTCTCCAGCGACTCCTTCTACAGCGCGCGGCCCGAGCTGACCAGGCGGATGGCGGACTACGGGGTCCTCGCGGTGGAGATGGAGGCGAGCGCGCTGTACACCCTCGCCGCGATGTTCGGCCGCCGCGCCCTCACCGCCTGCACCGTCTCCGACCACATCCTCACCGGCGAGGAGACCACCTCGCACGAGCGGGAGCAGACCTTCGGCCACATGGTCGAGATCGCGCTCGACGCGATGCTCGCCGCGCCCGTGTAGGTCACTCCTGCCCGGCGGCCGACTCCACCCGCGGGTCCTGCCCGGCGATGACCGCCTCGAGCTCCTCACGGCCCGGCAGGTCGGCGTGCTCGTCGAGCGTGCCCGTGCGCACGTAGAAGAACGCTGCCTCGACTCTCTCGAGCGGCACGCCCATGAGCTCGGCCCACGCCAGCCGGTAGATCGCGAGCTGGAGCGGGTCGGCGGACTGTCGCTGGTTGGTCTTCCAGTCGACGACGAGGAAGCCGGTCGGGGTCTCGTAGACCGCGTCGATCCGGCCACGGACGACCTGACCGCCCAGCACGAGGGCGAAGGGTGGCTCGACGGCGAAGGGCAGCCGGTCGCCGAACGGGCCGGCGGTGAACCGGTCCACCAGCTCCTTGAGCTCGCGCTCGTCCTCGATGCCCTCGTCGGCCCGGCCGGGCACCTCGTCGAGGCCGACGAGCTGCTGCTGACCGAAGCGGGCCTCGACCCAGGCATGGAACCGCGTGCCGAACCGGGCCGAGGACGACGGCCTGCGCGGCATCGGCCGGGCCAGGTCGGCCGCGAGCGCCTCCGGGTCGTCGCGCAGCCGCGCCAGCGAGGTCGCCGAGAGGCTGGAAGGCAACGGGACCTCGACCACGTCGGACCTCCCGGCCTTGGCCTCCTCCAGGAGCCGCTCGAGCTCGTCGTCCCACTCGCCGACCTGCGAAGCCTCTGCCTCGGTCAGCCCGACGTCGACGGACGCTGCCGCCTGTCCACCCGAACCGACCAGCTCGGCGACCGCCTCGCGCACCAGCGCCGCCGCCTCCGCCCTCCGAGCCACCTCGGCGGTGTGGGCCTCCACCGGCCAGGGCCGGCTGTCGGCCTCTGCCCGCAGTGGGTTCGGCGTCCCCTTCGCGGGCTTGTCGAGCCACGGCTCGGACGACTCGCCCCACTGCGTGAGCTTCTCGCGGACCACCTGCTGGTACGCCGAGGGGCCCAGTGGCTTCTGTCGTGACGAGGACCAGCAGTACGACGAGACCGACAGGAGGTGGCGAGCGCGGGTGAAGGCGACGTAGCCCAGGCGCAGCTCCTCCTCGAGCTCGTGGGCCTTGCAGCCGTCGGCGAAGGCCTTCAGGTCGTCGTAGGAGTAGCCGGCGAGCGCCGGGAGGTCTCGAGCGTCGCCGCGCAGCGGATAGGGCAGCACACCTGGGCCCGCGGTCCACTTCGTGCGCGTGCGCGAGGTCGGGAACTTCTCGTCTGCCACGCCCACGAGGAAGACGGCGTCCCACTCCAGGCCCTTCGCGCGGTGAACGGTGAGCAGCTTGACCGAGTCCGCCTCGGTCGGGGTCGCGACGTCCAGCCCTGCGCCGTAGTCGTCCTCGGCCTGCAGGTAGGCCAGCAGCGCCGGGAGGGTGACGTCGCCGTCGACGGCCTGGAAGTCCGAGACCGCCTTCACGAACAGGTCGAGGTTGTCGCGCCTCGCGTGAGCGGTCGGGCTGACCGAGGACGCGAGCTCGACGTCGATGCCGGTGGTGTCGATGATGCGGCGCACCAGGTCCAGCAGAGGCTCCCCCGCGTAGGCGCGCAGGTCACGCAGCTCCTTGGCAAGCAGTGCGAACCGCTCCAGGGCCTCGGTGGAGTAGCCGAGGTCGCCGGGATCGTCCAGCGCGTCGCCGAGGGAGACCACCTCGGTCGGGTCGGCCCCCTGCGCCGCCTCGGCGAGCTCGTCGTCGACGCTGCGCACGGCTGCCCGGTCTCCCGGTCCGGCTGCCCCTGCGAGCTGGCGTGCCCGACGGCCCAGCAGCGCGAGGTCGCGTGCACCCACCGCCCAGCGCGGACCTGTCAGCAAGGTGAGCAGCTCGGCGTTGGCGGTCAGGTCGTGCAGCAGCGTGAGCGTGGCGACCACCTCGGCCACCTCTGGGAGCCGGAGCAGGCCCTGGAGCCCGACGATCTCGACCGGGATCTCGGCCTCGGTCAGCGCATCGAAGACGTCGGCCGCGTGCGCGTTGTCCCGGGTCAGCACGCCGATCTCCGACCAGGCAGGCGCGGGCATCGTGGCGTGGGCCTGTTTCACCTGGGCTGCGAGCCAGGCCAGCTCCTCGCCGTAGGTCTCCAGGACCGCGCTGCGCACGATCCCGGGGTCCGCACCCGGCTTCGGTTCGAGCGGCTGCACCTGCGGCATCCGGGAGTACAGCGGCGCCGCGAGCTCGTTGGCGAGCTCGAGGACCCGCCGGTCGGAGCGCCGGTTGACGGTCAGCGAGAACGTGTCGACGTCGGGCGAGCCGTCCGCGGCCGGGAAGTCGCGGCCGAAGCCCAGGATGTTGGAGACCGAGGCTCCACGCCAGCCGTAGATCGCCTGGTTGGGGTCGCCGACGGCGGTGACGGCATGGCCCCGGCCGGTCTCGGGCGAGTCGCCGGAGAACAGCCGGCTGAGCATCGTCGCCTGCGCGACCGAGGTGTCCTGGTACTCGTCGAGGAGGACGATGCGGTACTTGTCACGCTCGGCCTGGCCCACCTCCGGCTGCTCCGACGCGAGCCGGGCGCCCAGTGCGATCTGGTCGGAGAAGTCCATGAGGCCGAAGTGCGCCTTGAGCCTGCGGTAGGTCTCCACGAGTCCGAGGAGCTCCTCGCGGCGGTCGATCGCGCTGAGCACCTTGTCGACCTCGCCGATCTTGGTCTTCAGCGACTCGGCCGCCTTGGCCTGCGCCACCAGAGGCCGCTGGCGGGTGTGGAAGGCCCGGACGTCGTCGGGCGTGAGCAGGTGCTCGGCCATCGCGCCGTCGAGCGCGAGGAGGTAGTTGACCACGGTCGGCGGATGGTCGCTGAGGAGCTCGACCCGCCCGTCGTAGCGGTCGATGGCGCGGGCGGCGAGCTGGTACCGGGAGGCGTCGGCGATCACCCGGGTGTCCGGCTCGTGGCCGATCCGCAGGCCGTGCTCGGTGAGCAGCCCGGCGGCAAAGGCGTTGTAGGTCGCCACCGTCGGCTCCTCGGGCTCCTCCCCCTCCTCGTCGGCGACGACGCGGCGCCGCGGGCCGGGATCGGGCAGGATGCCCGCTGCCCGGAGACCGGCTCGGATCCGGACGGCGAGCTCGTTGGCGGCCTTGGTGGTGAAGGTGAGACCGAGGATCTGGTCGGGACGCACCTGCCCGGTGGCGACGAGCCACACCACGCGCGCGGCCATCACGGTGGTCTTGCCCGACCCCGCACCGGCGATGACGACATGCGGTGACAGCGGTGCGGTCACCACGGCGAACTGCTGGTCGCTGAAGGTGAACTCCTCCCGCATCAGCAGCCGCAGCTGCTCGGGAGTCTCCACGACGCGAGGGACGAACGAGCCGCTCACGAGAGCACCGTCCCCGCGCCCTTGACCGGGCAGATCGCGTGGAACGAGCAGTGGTCGCAGTGACCGCCCGCCCGTGCCGGGAACTCCTCGCCGCGCACCACGCGCACCGCCTCCATCAGCTGCTTCTCGACCGGCAGGTGGCCGTCCTCGTCCGGCTCCTGGGGAGCCTGCGACTGCACCTTGGCGCCGCCCTTCACCTCGCGCCGCAGCTGGATCAGCTCCGCGCCGCCAGGCTCCACCTCGCCGGCAGGCCGCTCCGGGTGCTCCGCCAGCAGCTCGTCGACCGCTCCGTTGGCCACGGCGTACTGGTAGAGGCCCAGCTGTGCGTTGCCGGGCAGGTCCTTGTCGGCGGGCGGGTACTTCGAGGTCTTGAGGTCGATCACGACCACCCGGCCGGCCTCGTCCAGCTCGAGCCTGTCGGCATAGCCGTTGAGGCGGACTCGCTGTCCGTCGGGGAGCTTCACCTCGGCGCTGAGGTGCTGCTCCGTGGCCACGACCGTCCGCGCACCGGGCCGGGAGTGCCAGGCCACGAACCGGGCGAGGGCAGCCTGGACCTCCTCCCGCTCGCGGGAGCGCGACCAGGGCGTGCGGAAGGTGAGCTGGCCCCACACGCGGTCGACGTAGGACATCAGGTCGTCGGTGTCGGCCAGCTCGCCCTTGCCGATGCGATCGGCCAGCGCGTGCACGACGAGGCCGAACCCCTGCGCGGCGGTGGACGGGCGCGCTCCTCCGGCCTCGCGTTCGAGGAACCACTTCGCCGGGCAGGCGAGGATCCCCTCGAGAGCACTCGCGGACAGCGTGACCGGCTCGTCGGCCCTGCGCAGCGGCTGGTCGGCCAGGCTCCGCCCGCGGGTGCCCCACCAGTGGGCCGGATCGGCCTGCGGTGCAAGAGGGCGGCTGCCTGCCGTGGCGACCGCGAGACGGGCCAGCCGGCGGGCAGCTGCGCTGCGCAGGGCCGGTGTGGCGTCCGGGTCCGACGCGGTGCGGCGCAGCTCGGCCACCAGACCCGCCAGGGACAGCGGTCGGGCGGGTCTGCCCTTGACGGTCACCCGCTCGACCGCGAGCTCCTCGAGGAAGCGGGAGGGCTGGTCGCCGTCCTCCTCGGGCGACTCCACCGCCGTGACCAGGAGCCGCTCGCTCGCGCGGGTGCAGGCGACGTAGAAGAGTCGTCGCTCCTCGGCGAGCAGGGTCGCCGTGGTCGTGGGAGGCAGGATCCCGTCGGCGCCGATCCGGTCCGCCTGCAGCAGGCTGGTCCGCCGGCGCAGGTCCGGCCAGGCACCCTCCTGGACCTGGGCGACCACGACGAACCGCCACTCCAGGCCCTTCGAGCGGTGGGCGGTGAGAAGGCGGACCGCATCGCCGCGGACGCCCTCCTCGGCGAGGGTGTCCGCAGGGATCCGCTGAGCCGTGATCGTGTCGAAGAAGTTCGCGACGCTGGTGTGGCCGCGCTGCTCCTCCGTGCGCGCAGCCACCTCGAACAGCGCACACAGGGCATCGAGGTCACGGTGCGCCATCCTGGCGGCGCCGCCCCCCTCGTCGACCATCGCGCGCAGCCGGTCGGGCCACCGTGTGCCGCTCCACAGCGTCCAGAGCACCTCCTCGGCGGTGGCACCGTCGTCGAGCTCGGCACGAGCCCTTCGGAGCAGCTTGCCGACGCGGGAGAGCTTGCCCACGGGCCGTCCGGAGAGCCCCTCGAGCACCTCCGGGTCGAGCAGCGCCTCACGCAGCAGGTCCGGAGAGGGCCTGGGTGGCCGGTCCTCGGCGGTCGCAGCCGCCTTCTCCCTCGCCCGGAGCAGGCGCGCGAGGGCACGGACCTCCGTGGCGTCGAGACTGGCGAGGGGCGACCCGAGCAGGGACTCCACGCGGGCGGTGGTGATGTGGTCGGGGTGGCTGCGGTCCTCGTTGTCGAGGTTCAGCACGGCCCGCAGCGCGTCGAGCAGCGCCCGGACCGCCGGCTCGTCCACGAGAGGCGTGTCGTCACTGGCCACCTCCACCGGGACGCCGGCTGCAGCGAGGCTGCGCCGCAGGGACGGGATGGACGTGCGGCCGGACCGGACGAGCACGGCCATCTGGGACCAGGGGACGCCGTCCTCGAGGTGCGCACGGCGGAGCAGGTCCGCGACGTGCTCCGTCTCGGCTCTCGCGGTGTCGAAGGTGCGGACCTCGACCCGGCCGGGACCGAACGGCGTACGGGTCGGCTCGGGGTTGCGGAACGCCCGGAACAGCTCGGCGTCGATGGCGCCCTTCGTCGGGATCGCCCCGGCCACGGACCGCGACGCCTCGAGCAGCACCGGCCCGAACCGCCGGGTCACCCTCAGCGCGACGGTCTCGGCGCGCCGGCCCCCACGCGTCCGGAACTGCTCGGGGAAGTCGAGGATGCCCCGGACCTCCGCACCACGGAACCCGTAGATCGACTGGTCGGGGTCACCCACGACCACCAGGTTGCGGCCGTCGCCGGCGAGTGCCTGGAGGAGGCGCACCTGGCTCGGGTCGGTGTCCTGGTACTCGTCGACGAACACCCAGGAGTACTGCCGCCGGAGCCGTTCACGGACCTCCGGGGTCTCGGCGAGCGCGACGGCGCGGTGGACCAGCTCTGGGTAGTCGATCGCGCTCTTGCTGTCGAGGATGTTGAGGTACTGCTCCATGAACAGACCGGCCGAGGTCCACGCCGGCTGCCCCTCGGCGCGGCCGAGCTCGACGAGGTCCTCGGGCTCCATGCTCTTCTCCCGGGCGCGCGCGAGGACGGCCTGCACCTCGCGCGCGAAGCCCCGGGTGCCGACGGCGCGGTTGAACCCCGGCCACCTGATGGACTCCGGCTCGTGGGTCAGGAGGTGCTGGAGCTCGACGTCCTGCTCCGGCGCGCTCAGCAGCCGAAGCGGCTCGTCGTAGAGGCCCTTGGGACCGTGGGCACGGATCAGGCCGTAGGCGAAGGAGTGGAAGGTCGAGCTCAGCGCGGTGGACATGGTCCGGCCGATCCGCGCGGTGACCCGGTCGCGCAGCTGCTCTGCCGCCTTGCGGCTGAACGTCAGCGCGAGCACCGAGTCGGGCGCGACGCCCCGGCGCTCGATGCGGTCGACGATCGCCTCCACCAGGGTGGTGGTCTTGCCGGTGCCAGGACCGGCGAGCACCAGCAGCGGCCCGGCCTCGTGGTCGACCACCGACTGCTGGAAGGAGTCCAGGGCCGGCGCGGCGGTCCGCCCCGCAGGGGGGTGGACCAGGCGGTAGGACGTCATGGGACCAATCACATCAGAGCGGACCGACAGAGTCACAAGGCGACTCGGGCCACCACGCGGCGGTGGGCATGTCCACGCGCCCCGACGGTCGAAGCGGGGTTCCCTCCGAGCGGTGGTGCGCCAGGGCCTCACCGTCGTGGCACAGCGGCAACCCGCCGTCCGCACGGACCACCCGCCACCAGGGGACGCCACCGCCCTCGAGCGCCATCACCCGCCCCACCTGTCGCGGGCCGCCGACGCCGACCACCTCGGCGATCGCCCCGTAGCTCATGACCCTGCCCCGCGGGATCTGCTCGACCACGGCGAGCACCCGTTCGACGTACTCCTCCCGATCCACGCGGCACACGCTAGCCGCACAGGCCCTAGAGAAGCGGCGAGAACTCCTCGGTCCCGCGGACGAGGCGAAGGCCCCGGAGGCCGGAGTGCCGCTGCGCGAAACGGAGCTCGCGTCGCAGGTCCCCCACACCGTTCGAGCCGGCGAGCGGCGCAAGCGTGACCGTGGACAGCGTGCCCAGCGCGTTGCCGTGGGCGTCGAGGAAGGCGCTGCCGGAGTCACCGGGGATCCCGGGCGTGGCGGTGTAGACGAGGTGGCTCCATCCGCCGCCGAGCGTGGTGAGGTTGCTGCCTTGTTTGGGAGCCAGCACGGGGACGCCGCCGCGGAGGCTCGAGCTGCCGTAGGAGTGGACGGTCTCCCCTTCGGCGACCGCCCCGCTGCGCAAGCCCACCGGCCCGCCCCAGAACGGCACGCTGGGGTTCACCTTGCCGCGATCGGCCTTGTCGACTCGCACGAGGGCGAGGTCGTTGTAGGCGCAGGTGTTCTCGTCCCGCGTGCCGAGGCGCCGCATGGTCAGCCAGGAGCTGTAGACCAGGCGCCCTCGCCCGACGGTGGCGCCGTCGTCGACCGGCGAGCCGCCGTGGGCGAACCGGACCCGCGTCCCCAGCGGCAGGGACTTCGCCGCACAGCCGTTCGTGTCGGTGGCTGCACCGGTGCCGGCGCAGTGGGCCGCGTAGCCGACGTACACGCGGCCACGACGGTCCTCGAACACGAAGTTGCCGGTGCACTGCGCCCCCTTGGTGTACATCTGCACACCGGGATGGATCTTCGCCTTGGCGGCCGGCGCCCAGCGGGCGGCGGCCTGCGCAGGCGCCTGCCCGACTACGGGTACGACGGCCAGCAGACCGACCAGGGTGGCGAGCAGGGGCAGCAAGGTGCGAAGCGGGGGGCTCGAGGGTCGTGGGGTGCTCACGATGTCTCCTCCGGGAGGGCCGACGGGAATGGGAAAGGGCCCGCCCCGAGAGGAGCGGGCCCTGCCCGGTCTACAGGTGAGAGCTCGTCAGAGGATCGGCGAGAAGGGCTCGGTCCCGGGGACGAGCGCGAGGCCCGAGATCCCGGAGTGCGTCTTGGCGAAGTCGAGCTCGTGGCTCAGGTCGCCCACGCCGTTGGAGCCGGCCAGGGGCGCGATCGCCAGGGTCGACAGCGTGCCCAGCGCCTTGCCCTCGGCGTCGAGGAAGGCGCTTCCCGAGTCACCCGGGACCCCAGGGGACACGGTGTAGACCGGGTGCGTCCAGCCCTCTCCGTCGCTGCCGAGGCTCGTGCCCTGCTTGGGCGAGAGCTGCTCGATGCCGGCGCGGAGGCTCGAGTTGCCGTAGGAGTAGACCGTCTCGCCGGCCGCGGTGCCGTCGCTGTCGATGCCCACCGGGCCGCCCCAGAACGGGATGGAGGGGTTCACGTCACCGACGTACTGCGGGTCGACCTTCACCAGGGCCAGGTCGTTGTAGGCGCAGGTGTTCTCGTCGGTGGTGCCGGCCTGCTGCATGGCGAGCCAGCTGCTGTAGACGAGGGTGCCGGTGCCGACGGTCTCGCCCGCCGTGACGAGGCTTCCGCCCTCGACGAAGTCGACCTTGGTGCCGAGCGGGAGGGAGCCGGCGTCACAGCCGTTGGTGTCGGTGGCCGCACCGGTGCCGGCGCAGTGGGCGGCGTAGCCGACGTAGACGTTGCCGGCGCCGTCGGTGTAGACGAAGTTGCCGGTGCACTGGGCACCCTCGGTGTACATCTGGATACCCGGGTGGATGGCCGCGGAGTCCGCAGGCGCCCAGGTGGGTGCAGCAGCGGTCGGTGCGGCACTGGCGGCGATCCCCGCCGCCGCGAGGACGCCGCTGGCGAGGGTGGCTAAGGCGGCTCGAGTCCGTAGGGCCATGAAGAGTGTGCTCCTTCCCGGGAACATCAACAGTTGTGATCTGCACAACGAAGATGCCCCGGGAAGGTCACGCCCGAAACGTCCGGAACCGAGTGGTCTGGCCTCAGTACGAGGGCTGGGACGGGTCGATCTGGTTGACCCAGGCGACGACGCCGCCGCCGACGTGGATCGCGTCGCTGAACCCCGCGCCCTTCACCACGGCGAGCGCCTCGGCCGAGCGGACACCGGACTTGCAGTGCAGCACGACCTGCTTGTCCTGCGGCAGCTGCTCGAACGCCGTTCCGTTGAGGAAGTCGCCCTTGGGGATCAGCACCGAGCCGGGGATCCGGTTGATCTCGAACTCGTTGGGCTCGCGGACGTCGACCAGGACGAAGTCGCGCTCACCGTTCTCGCGCTCCTTGAGCATGGACTCGAGCGTGGCGACCGAGATCGTCGCGTCCGCGGCGGCGTCGGCGGCCTCGTCGCTGATCGCGCCGCAGAACGCGTCGTAGTCGATCAGCCCGGTCACCGTGGGGTTCTCCCCGCAGATGGCGCAGTTGGGGTCCTTGCGGACCTTGATCTTGCGGTACTCCATCTCGAGGGCGTCGTAGATCATGAGCTTCCCGAGGAGCGGCTCGCCGATGCCGGTGAGCAGCTTGATCGCCTCGTTGACCTGGATCGAGCCGATGCTCGCGCACAGCACGCCCAGCACGCCGCCCTCGGCGCAGGAGGGCACCATGCCCGGCGGCGGCGGCTCGGGGTAGAGGCAGCGGTAGCAGGGGCCCTGCTCGGCCCAGAACACCGAGGCCTGCCCGTCGAAGCGGTAGATCGAGCCCCAGACGTAGGGCTTCCCGAGCAGCACCGCGGCGTCGTTGACCATGTAGCGGGTCGCGAAGTTGTCGGTGCCGTCGACGATCAGGTCGTACTGCTCGAAGATCCCCATGACGTTGTCGTTGTCGAGGCGCTCCTCGTGCAGCACCACGTCGACGAGCGGGTTCGCCTCGGCGATCGACTCCTTCGCCGACTGCGCCTTCGACTTCCCGATGTCGCTCTGGCCGTGGATGATCTGGCGCTGCAGGTTGGACTCGTCGACCTCGTCGAACTCGGCGATGCCGATCGTGCCGACACCGGCGGCCGCGAGGTAGAGCAGGGCAGGGCTGCCGAGGCCACCTGCGCCGATGACCAGGACCTTGGCGTTCTTCAGCCGTTTCTGTCCCGTCATGCCGACGTCGGGGATGATCAGGTGCCGGCTGTAGCGGCGGACCTCGTCGATGGTCAGCTCGTCAGCGGGCTCGACCAGGGGTGGAAGGGACACGCGTGCTCCTCGTCGTGTTTCGGACTACTCCGATTTCGACAACAACCGGACGACCGTTCGTGTTCCCCATGCTGCCCCCGGCCCTGGGCCGTGACGCCGCGCGTCCCGTCATCCGGACCGGGCATTCACACCATCGCGCGAGACGGTACGCCGCGGCGCGGCGTACCGTCTCGCGACGAGGCTCAGCGCACCGCCGTCGCGAAGACCACGACGTTGCTCAGGTACGCCGTACCGTTCCAGTCCTCGCAGGTGACCAGCACCAGACGCCCCGCGACCGACTGGCTGAAGACGCGCGCCGCGTGCTGCGCCAGCGTGGACTTGCGGTAGATCCTGACGCGGGTGACCTCGTAGTCGACCACGCCGGCGGTCGTGCCCACCTCGATCGCGCTCCCCCGCTGCAGCCGGTCGAGGTCGTCGAACACGCCGCCACCACCGCTCACCGTGTGGCCGGCGATGAGTGACGAACCCTTCGCAGCGCCCGGCTGCGCACCACCGCGCCACCAGCCGAGGACGTGTGGGTCACCCGGCGGACGCAGCACCCCGCCGGGGGCACCGACGCCGACGACCGGGGCGCCCACACCGAGACCGGGGACGGACAGCCACCGGGGCACCCCGCGCGCAGGGTGTGCGACCGGCGTGGTCGCCGACAGCGGAGCATGTGGCGCCTCCAACCGGACCACGGGCCTGATGACGAACGGCGACGCGGACCCGTGTGACGCCGTGGCCTGGGCCGGCGACCGGCCCGTTGAGGAGGTGTTCGCCGCCTCACGCGCCGCCGCGGCACCTCCCACGACGACAGTGAGCCCGAGCGCTGCCGCCGTCAGCTTGAGGTGAGCGCGCCCGGTCGGCTGTCGGTGCCTGCCGTGCGCGGTCGGCCGCTTGTGCCTGCCACGCGCGGTCGAGCGCTTGTGCCTGGCGCGCGTGCTGTGCGCACCGGCGCCGCCGTGCGGCCGTTCGTTCTCTGAGCCCTGCATTCGAACACCCCCTCAGGCCCCCGCCTGTGGTCAGGGTGTCGGGCGTCGGGGGGAACCTCCATCGCCAAGATTCGGGAGGCGCGCCGAGACGTGTGCGTTTGTCGCATTCGAGAAGGGAAAATGACCCGTTCAGGTGACTCGCGTCCGGTCCCCTCGACAAAGCCGCATCGGCGGGCTGATGACCGCCGCTGTGATTACCGCGGAGTAGGATTCTGCTCCAGCAGACCCACAGGTGAGAGGCGACCAGTGAGCACGATGGATGAGCAGAGGCCGCGCGGGGGCCGGATGCCGCGTACGGCGCGCCGGGCGCAGCTCCTCGAGTCCGCGCTCGAAGTCTTCGTCGCCCAGGGGTACCACGCAGCGGCGATGGACGACATCGCCGACCGCGCCGGGGTCTCCAAGCCCGTGCTCTACCAGCACTTCCCGGGCAAGCTCGAGCTCTACCTCGCCCTCCTGGACCAGTCCTGCGACACGATCATCGAGTCCACCCGCAAGGCACTCGAGGCCACGGAGAACAACAAGGAGCGGGTCGCGGCGACGATGCAGGTCTTCTACGACTACGTCGCCAACGCCCACGGCGCCTTCCGGCTCGTGTTCGAGTCCGACCTGAACAACGAGCCGGCCGTCCGCGAGCGGGTCGACCGGGTCACGGAGGAGACCGCCTCGCTGATCGCCGCGGTGATCCACGACGACACCGGCCTGCCCGACGAGCAGTCGCGTCTGCTCGCGGTCTCCCTCGTCGGCATGGCCCAGGTCAGCGCACGGTTCTGGCTCGACGACCGGCGCGGCATCACCCAGCACGACGCCGCGAACCTCGTCTCCAGCCTCGCATGGCGCGGCATCCGCGGCTTCCCGCGCTCCGAGGAGCAGTCCTGACCCGGGGCCGGGCGCGGGCACGGCTGACTCCACCACACCGGCGGTAGGGTCGTACACGCGCCGCCGACGTGGCGCTCCCGAGAACGTCGCCGGACCCCCGGCACAACAGCAACGAGGAGGTCCTCCCATGGAGGTCAAGATCGGCGTCCAGAACGTGAACCGTGAGCTGGTCCTCGACACCGACCAGCCCGGTGAGGACATCGAGGCTGCCGTGGCGAAGGCCCTCGCAGGCGACGACAAGGTGATCTCGCTGACCGACACCAAGGGACGCAAGGTCATCGTGCCGACCGACAAGCTCGCCTACATCGAGCTGGGCTCCCCCACCATCGGCCAGGTCGGCTTCCGGAGCTGACGCCCCGGCCTCGACGTCACGGAATGCCGGGCGGCTACGACTCGAACTTGGTCCATTGCCCTTCGGAGACCACCTCGACGGAGCCGTCGACGACTTTGATGGCCGTCTGTTCGTCGATGGCGTAGGCCGGGACGCCGATGTCGGCGGCCCACCGCTCTGCGTGGGCCAGGGTGTTGGTCGGGAAAAGGTCCAGGTGCGGGAAGATCGAGAAGTCCACGACCCCCAGGGTGCGGTCGTCCGGCGCGGACGGCCACTCGACGAAGTAGTTCCCGATCCGGGGCGTCATCACCATGCTTCCGGCGCTCACTCCCACCCAGACCGTGTCGGGCAGCGACGGCAGCAGGTCTGCCAGCCCGGACTCCCGCATCCAGTGGCCCAGGTACGTCGCGTCGCCGCCGTCGACCAGGAGCACGTCGGCCTCCCGGACCCAGGGGACCCATCGCTCCGCGCCGATGGTGGGCAGTGCGGTGAGCTCGAGGACACCGAGCGATGCCCAGCCCAGGCCGGAGAAGTGCTGCCACGTCGGTTCGGCGGCCACCAGGCCCCGCACCGATGCCGGTCCGCACATCGGGTGACCCCACTGCGCCGTCGGGACGACCAGGGCGTGGCACTCGGCGATCGGCTTTCCGAGAAGCTGCACGAGCGCCGAGTGGATGCTTGGGTTCGTGACGCCGCCTGACGTCAGCAAGAGCTTCAAGGTGCCTCCAAGATTCCCGCGCGGAAGGTAGATGTACCTGAAGACCCGGAACCGCGCCGAAAGTCATCGTAGTTCGGGCAACTCTGCGAAATCCCCCAACCGCGCGGATCTCGGCTGCGCGTTCCCAGGTGCATTCGTTCGCAATGTCGCGGTGAACGTGAGCATCGACGAGAGCACCTCCTCGGCTGGTCGTGGACACGTTCGACACCGACGCCGCTCTTTGTTGGAGCCAGATGCGTGCGGGTCATTGGGACATGCACTTGCGCGGCGATACGTCGTCGCGCCCGCGTGGCAGTCGGCCTCGAGCGCGCGAGTGCATGTTCTCGTGGTCCAGAACGACGTGCCCGCTCATCGCCTGATCCGGTAGACGCCACCGTCCTCGCCGTGCACCAGGAACACTCTCGGTCAGGACGCCAGGCCGAGCGCGGCCATCCGCTCCGCATGGTTCTCGGTCAGGCGGGTGAACATCCGGCCGATCGCGGCGAGGTCCATCCCCGGCCGGTCGACACCGCCCGACAGCAGCGCGGAGAGCGCGTCGCGCTCCGCCGCGACCCGCTGGGCCTGGGAGAGCGCCTCCCCCATCAGCCGCCGTCCCCACAACGCGAGCCGGCCGCCGACACGGTGGTCGGCCACGATCGCCTTGCGGACGCGGTCCACGACGAACTCCGCCTGCCCCGAGTCCTCCAGGCTGTCGATGATCAGCTCGCGCGTCTCGGAGTCGACGAACGCCGCCACCTCCCGGTAGAAGTCGGCGGCGAGTCCGTCTCCGACGTACGCCTTCACCAGGCCCTCGAGCCAGTCACGCGGCGCGGTGTGCACGTGGAAGGCGTCGATCGGCGCCCGGAACGGCTGCATCGCCTCGAACGGGTCGGCACCGAGCTCGGAGAGCCTGTCCCGCAGGCAGATGAAGTGGCTGAACTCGCGGGAGGCCATCGCCGCCAGCTCGGCCTTGTCCTCGAGGTCGGGCGCCATCTTCGCGTCCTCGGCCAGCCGGTCGAAGGCCGACATCTCGCCGTAGGCGATGGCGCCTAGGAGGTCGATCACGGCCGCGAGGTAGGTCGGGTCCTCGAAGGCCAGCGGGACCTCCGGCTTGGCCCCTGCCTGGGGCGCGGACTCGGGCGTCTCCAGCGGCAAGTCGGTCATGCGGGCAGCCTACCGATAGACTTAGGGAGACATTACGTAGAGAGACAGGCAAGACCCCTGACTACCTTCAGAGAACTCGGGGTGCTCCCCGAGATCGCCGACGCCCTCGAGCGCGCCGGCATCACGACTCCCTTCCCGATCCAGGAGATGACGCTCTCGGTCGCCCTGCTGGGCACCGACCTGATCGGCCAGGCTCGCACCGGCACGGGCAAGACGCTCGCGTTCGGCATCCCGCTGATCCAGCGGACACTCGCCCCGCACGACCCCGACTACGCCGACCTGGCCGCGCCCGGCATGCCGCAGGCGCTCGTCGTCGCGCCCACCCGTGAGCTCGCGCTCCAGGTGACCAACGACCTCAAGGCCGCGGCCGTGGACCGAGGCACCCGCATCCTCACCGTGTACGGCGGCGTCGGCTACGAGCCCCAGCTCGAGGCCCTCGCCTCCGGCGTCGACGTCGTCGTCGGTACGCCGGGACGTCTGCTCGACCTGGCCAACCGGCGAGCGCTGAACCTTTCGCACGTGAAGGTGCTCGTCCTCGACGAGGCCGACGAGATGCTCGACCTCGGCTTCCTCCCCGACGTGCAGAAGCTGATCGCCAAGACGCCCGAGACCCGTCAGACGATGCTGTTCTCGGCCACCATGCCGGCCGCGATCGTCAGCCTGGCGCGTGTGCACATGCGGCACCCGATGAACATCCGCGCGGAGTCCTCGTCGGACGAGCAGACCGTTCCGGCGACCGCACAGTTCATCTACCAGGTGCACGACCTCGACAAGCCCGAGATGCTCGGGCGGATCCTCCAGGCCGAGAACTCCGGGATCACGATCGTGTTCACCAAGACCAAGCGTCAGGCGCAGCGAGTGGCCGACGACCTCGCCGAGCGGGGCTTCCCGAGCAGTCCGCTCCACGGCGACATGCCGCAGATCGCGCGCGAGAAGGCGCTCACGAAGTTCCGCGAGGGCAAGCTCAAGGTCCTCGTCGCGACCGACGTGGCAGCGCGCGGCATCGACGTCGCGGACGTGACGCACGTGGTGAACTACAGCTGCCCCGAGGACGAGAAGACCTACGTCCACCGCATCGGCCGCACGGGTCGCGCCGGCGCGACGGGTATCGCCATCACGTTCGTCGACTGGGCCGACGTCACGCGCTGGAAGGTCATCAACAAGGCTCTCGACCTGCCGTTCGACGAGCTCGTGGAGACCTACTCCACCTCGGAGCACTTCTACCACGACCAGGGCATCGCGCCGGGGACCAAGGGCCGCCTCGTACCCGAGACCCCCGCCGAGAAGCCCGCCCGCGAGTCCAAGCCGCGCGCCGAGCGCGGGGAGCGTCCGCGCCGCGACCGCAGCCGGACCCGCACGCGCAGTGGCGAGAACGTCGACGACGGCACGACCGGCACGTCGACCTCCTCGGAGGAGGGCGGCACGGCCGGCAAGGAGTCGACCCCCTCGAGCAACCGCAACCGTCGGCGTCGTCGGCGCACGCGCAGCGGCGAGACCGCACAGGCCTCGAAGGACTGACCCACCGCCTCAGGCGGTGACGACGACCTTGGTCCCGACGGCCGCGAAGTACCACAGCGCGCGGGCGTCGGGACGCCACTGCCGGACGCACCCGTGTGACTGCGGTGTGCCGAGCTGGTCCCTGGTCTGCACGAGCCTGCCGTCGTCGACCGGGATGTCGTGGAAGCCGATCGCGGCCTCCTTGCCGTGGGCGAACCGCACCATGAACTGCATGGTGCCGGAGTCGTCCACGCCGACCGCATGACGCGAGGTGGAGTAGACCTCGTAGGAACCCGGCTCCAGGTTCTCCGCGACGCTCCCGGAGACCAGGTAGGTCCGGCGCACCTCGTCGCCGGGGTCGACGAGCCAGACCCGCTGTGCGCTGAGGTCGAAGACCACCCGCTTGCCGCTGCCCGAACCGGCGGGGAGCGCGTCGGGGTCCGCTGCCTGCACGTCGAGCAGCGGCTCGTGGCCGCCCGGTGTCGGCTCGGTGTAGTCACTGAGCCGCATGGCCCCCTTCTCGGGTGACTGCGGCGCGCCGGCGAGGACCGCGTCACCCTCGGCGCCACTGACGCCGGGCAGCACGCCGACAGCGCCGAGCACGGCCACCACGGTGACCGCCAACCCGCTCACGGCGAAGCCGATCCGCCCGTAACGCGGCCGAACCGCCCGGTGTGACGGGGCCGAGGAGCGCGCATGGGTCGGCCGCACGGCAGCCCTGTGCGAGTGCGTTGTCGTCGGCCGCGACCCCATTGGCCGAGTCTAGGCCTGCGCGGCCGCCTTTTTGGTGAGGTTGACGGCCACGTCGCGGTACGCGTCGGCGCCGCGGTTCTTGCGGGCCGTCGCGAGGATCGACCGGCCGGCAGCAGGAGCCTCCGCGAAGCGGATCGACTTCGGGATCGGCGGCTCGACCACGTCGAGGTCGTAGGTCTCGGAGATGGTCTCGAGCACCGTACGCGCATGGTTGGTGCGGCCGTCGTACAACGTCGGCAGCACGCCCCACACCGCGAGCTTCTTGTTCGTGAAGCGGCGCACGTCGTGGACGGTGTCGAGGAGCTGCCCGACACCTCGGTGGGAGAGCGTCTCGCACTGGAGCGGGATCAGCACACCGGTCGCGGCGGTGAGTGCGGCGACGGTCAGTACGCCGAGGGAGGGCGGGCAGTCGAGCAGCACCCAGTCGTACTGGTCGAGGTCCTCGAGAGCTGCGCGCAGGACGTACTCACGTCCGGTCCTGGTGAGCAGGTCGGCCTCGGCACGGGCGAGCTCGATGGTCGCGGGCAGGAGGTCGACCCCGTCGTCGGTCTGGATGATCACCTCGGCAGGCTCGACGCCCTTGGTGAGCACGTGGTGGACCGACAGCTCGAGGTCCTCGGGGTCGATGCCGAGCGAGAACGTCAGGCAGGCCTGCGGGTCGAGGTCCACGATGAGGACGGACTTGCCCTGCTCGGCCAGGGCCGCACCGAGGGAGGCGACGGTCGTGGTCTTGGCTACGCCGCCCTTCTGGTTGGCGATCGCGAGAATCTGCGTGTTCATCAGGGCTCATTGTGCCCGAGACACGGTGCGGGCATGGCGGCGGCACGTGGAATGCTTTGCGCATGTCACGTGGAACTGCTCTCATCACTGGTCCCACCGCCGGCATCGGTCGTGCCTTCGCCGACCAGCTCGCGGCCCGGGGAGACGACCTGGTCCTCGTCGCCCGGAACCACGAGCGCCTCGAGGAGCTGGCCGCGGAGCTGCGCTCTGCGCACGGTGTGGACGTCGAGGTGCTCGCAGCAGACCTGGCCGAGCGCGTGGACCTGGCCCGCGTGGAACGACGCCTCGCAGACCCGGAGCGGCCGGTGTCGCTGCTGGTCAACAACGCGGGCTTCGGCCACAAGCACCCGTTCACCGAGAACACCGTCGAGGACGAGCAGGAGATGCTCGACGTCCTCGTCACCGCCGTGATGCGGCTCAGTCACGCGGCCGTCGGACCGATGCTCGAGCGCGGCGAAGGCGCGATCCTCAACGTCGCGAGCGTGGCCGCCTTCCTGCCGCGCGGCACGTACAGCTCGGCCAAGGCCTACGTCGTCTCGTTCAGCGAGTGGCTGGACCTGACCTACCGTGCCCGCGGTGTGCGCGGCATGGCGCTGTGTCCCGGGTTCGTACGCACCGAGTTCCACGAGCGGATGGGCGTCGGCCGCGACTCCGCGCCTCGATGGATGTGGCTCGACGCGGACCGGCTGGTCCGCGAGGCCCTCGAGGACCTGGACCGGGGCAAGACGATCTCGGTGCCCAGCAAGAGGTACAAGGTGCTGACCGCCGTGGCACGCTCGACACCGTCGTCGGTCCAGGCGAGGTTCCAGGCGCTGGGTCGGCGCTGACGGCGGCTGCCCACGGCTCCTCGGCCGGTCAGCCCTCGCCCGCCACGAAGGCGCGCACGGCGTCGGCGACGAGCTGTACGGCGATCGCCGAGAGCAGGAGGCCGGCGATCCGGGAGACCAGCAGCACGCCGCTCTCTCGGATCAGCTTCAGGATCGGCAGGGAGAACCGCATCGAGAGCCACAGGCTGAGGTGCACCAGGATCACGCCCAGCGCGACGGCGCCGAAGGTGTCCCCTCCGTGCACCGAGTCGGAGAAGACCATGGTCGCGACGATGGCGCCCGGCCCGGCCATCATCGGCGTGCCGAGCGGGACGAGCGCGACGTTCTGGGTGGCGGCCGCGGTGGCCTCCTGCTCCTTGCCGGTCAGCAGCTCGAGGGCGACGAGCAGCAGCAGCAGACCACCGGCCAGCTGCAGCGCGGGCATGGAGATGTGCAGGTAGGCGAGGATCTGCTGACCGAAGAACGCGAAGGCCACGATCACGCCGAACGAGACCGCGACGGCCTGCCAGGCGGCCCGCCGCATGGAGGCGACGGAGCGGCCGCTGGTCAGCGCGAGGAAGACCGGGATGGTGCCGACCGGGTCCATGATCACGAACAGCGTCACGAAGACCTCGGTCATGAGCGCCACGTCGATCCAGCTCATGCGCGGAGCACCTCTGGCGTGGTGCGTCCCGACGCCGCGGCCGAGGCCTGGGCGAGCTTCACCAGGCGGGCGAACTCGTCGGGGTCCGTGGTGTTGCAGCCCAGGTCGTGGTCGAGCTTGCCCTCGCCGTGGTAGTCGCTCGAGCCGGTGACCACCAGGTCGAGGTTGTGCGCTATCGATCGCAACCCGTCGCGGGCGGCCTCGTCATGGTCCTGGTGGTCGACCTCGATGCCGGCGAGACCCTCGGCCTTGAGCGCTGCGAAGCGGGCCTCGTCGAGGACCTGCCGGTGCGCGTGCCGCTTGGCCCAAGGGTGCGCGAGCACGCTGACCCCACCCGCTTCGGCGACCGTGCGCACCATCTCCTCCAGCGGTGCTGCGTAGCGCCTGACATAGGCGGGTCCCCGTGAGCCGAGGTAGGTGTCGAAGGCCTCTCCACGATGCGCGACGACGCCCTTCTCGACGAGTGCGTCCGCGACGTGGGGACGCCCGAGGGCCGCGGCGTCGCCGGCGACCCGGCGTACGTCGGCCTCGTCGATCTCGATGCCGAGCCGCCGAAGCTTGGCGAGGGTGGCCGGCAGCCTCGCGTTGCGTCCGTCGAGGATCCGCTCGAGCTCGGCGGCGAGCGGCTCGTAGGTGGGGTCGGGGAGGTAGGCGAGCAGGTGCGCCGCGCTGCCCTCGAGCTCGCAGCTGATCTCGATGCCGCGGACCAGGGTCACGCCCTCCCGCTGCGCCGCCTCGGCCGCCTTCGCCCACCCCTCCGTGGTGTCGTGGTCGGTGATCGCCAGCGCGTCGATCCCGACCTCTGCCGCGTGGCGCACCAGCTGCTCCGGGGTGGTCGTCCCGTCGGAACGGTCGGAGTGGGTGTGGAGGTCGATGCGCACCCGCGCAGCCTAGCCTCCGCCACCCCCCTCACCACGGGGGTGGGTTTCCCCCGAAAGGTACGTCGATCAGCTCGGGACCGAGGTCGGCGACGTCGGCGAGGATCCACTCGTCGTGGAGCAGCAGAGCCGCCGACGCGGGCCGCAGCACGAGCCAGAGCCAGCGCCCCTGCGCCTCACCGGCGAAGACGGACCGGTCGAAGCTCGCGTTGTTGGCCGAGGTCGACACCGACCACAACGGCAGGGTGGCCCCGTCGACGCGCACCTTGGCGTGGGGTGGGCCGTCGCCCAGCTCGGCCCCGGGGTCCGTGTGGTCGGTGCCGGCACACCGTGCCCCGAGTCCGACCCCGGGCTCCTCCGACACCACGGTCAGCTCCACCACCCCGTCGGGGTCCGTGACGCCGCTGCAGGACAGCAGGCTGGCCCGGCCCTCGTCGCCGGGTTTCGCGACGCAGCCGAAGTCGGTGATCATCCAGCCGGGTGGCAGCGGCCACGGCGCCAGGGTCGGTGCACCGCCGCAGTGCCCGAGGTGCTCGGCCATCGCCTCGTAGGTGGCCACCGCCGGGCGCCACAGCGGGGCGGTCGCTCCGTGGACCTGGCAGCGCCATCCGCCGTCGTCCTCGGTCACTGGAGAGGTGCACCGAGGACAGCCAGCCGCGAGCGTCATGGGTCAACCGTGGTGCCCTCGGGAGCAGTCGTCAAGAAAGCCTGCCTAGTCTGGGCGCGTGGAACGGCGACTGGTGGACTGCGTGGGCGGCATCGTGACCGCGCCCGACGGGCGGATCCTGCTCATCCGGAGAGGCAACCCGCCGGCCAAGGGCTGCTGGTCCGTTCCTGGCGGCCGCGTCGAGCCCGGCGAGGACGACCGGACCGCCACCGCACGCGAGGTGCTCGAGGAGACCGGCCTGGCCGTCGTCGTCGACGACCTGGCCGGCACGGTCGAGCGGGACGCCCCCGACGGGTCGGTCTTCGTGATCCGGGACTACCACTGCCACGCCGCGGACGGGAGCGATCTCGCGGCGGTGGTGGCCGGCGACGACGCGGACGACGTCGGCTGGTTCACCCCGGAGCAGGTCCGCGATCTCGAGTGCGCCCCGGGACTCGTCGAGGCGCTCACCGAGTGGGAGGTGCTCGACCTCGGCTCCCCCGCCGGTGGCTGAGCCTGCCTAGACCTTCTCGCGGCAGCAGACGAGGCTCAGCTCACTCCGGACATGAGCCTGCGGATCGGCCGGGAGAACGCCGCCAGCACCAGGCCGAGGCCGACCGCCACCGCACCGACGACCCCGAAGTACGCGCGCTCGTTCCCGGCGCTGTAGTACTGGGCGAGGTAGCCCGACATCGCCGAGCCGAGCGCCACCGAGAGGAAGAACAGCGCGACCATCTGGGTCTTGAAGACCTCGGGCGCGAGCTTGGTGGTCAGCGAGAGGCCCACCGGGGAGAGCATCAGCTCGGCGACGGTGAAGACGAGCAGGATGCCGGCGAGCCCGAGGAGCGGTGCGCTGTTCGCGCCGCCCCCGGCCATCGGGATGAACATCCAGAACGCCAGCCCCATGGCGACCGTGCCCATCGCGAACTTGACCGGCGAGGACGGCTGGCGCGGCCCGAGCCGGGTCCACATCGCCGCGAAGAGGCCCGCCAGCGCGATGATCATGATCGGGTTGATCGACTGCACCCAGGACACCGGCATCTCCCAGCCGAGGACGGTCCGGTCGAGTCGCTTGTCGGAGTACTGCGCCACCACGGTGAACTGCTGCTGGAAGAGCGACCAGAAGACCGCGCTGGTGAGAAACATCGGGATGAAAGCGACGACCCGCCTGCGCTCCACTGCCGTGATCCTCCGGCTGCTCAGGATCACCACGAAGTAGGCGACCGCGGCGACGACGGTGGCCCCGATGACCACGTCGGCGAGGTTCTCGGCGTCGACCAGCCCGAACGACACGGCTGCTGCGATGGCGACCGCGGCGATCAGGGCCACGCCCGCCGCGCCCATCCGCCTCTCGGCGGGCAGTGGGTTGTGCACCTCGTTCGCCGAGTCAGGCAGGTTCTTGCGCCCGATGGCGTACTGCGTCAGGCCGGCGGCCATCCCGATCGCGGCGAGGCCGAAACCGTAGTGGAAGCCCAGCTCCTTCTGTGCGAGGCCGGTGAGCAGCGGCCCGACGAGGGCGCCGAGGTTGATCCCGAGGTAGAACAGCGAGAAGCCGGCATCACGTCGCTCGTCACCCTCGGCGTAGAGAGAGCCGACCAGGGCGGTCGCGTTCGCCTTGAGCCCACCGCTGCCGACGCCGACCAGGAGGAGTCCGGCGCCGACGCCGTAGTAGCCCGGCAGGAGGGCCAGCGCCACGTGGCCGGCCATGATCATCACCGCGCTGTAGAAGAGCGTGCGCTCGGAGCCGAGCACGCGGTCGGCGAGCCAGGCGCCGAGGATGGTGGAGAGGTAGACCAGTCCTCCGTAGGCCCCGACGATGCCGCTCGCCGCGGCCTCGCCCATGCCGAGGCCACCTTCGCTCACCGAGTAGTACAGGTAGATGAGCAGGATGCCCTGCATGCCGTAGAAGGAGAACCGCTCCCACATCTCCACGCCGAAGAGGTTGGCGAGGGCACGGGGCTGGCCCAGGAAGGTCTTCTGCTGCTGGTCGTTCGAGACGGTACTTACGCTCACCCCATCGACGCTGCCAAACCGATGCGCGGTGGGACAAATCCGGGCGACGTGGTTCTTTTCACGGTTTCCCGGCCAGGTGGGAGTGGTAGCCGGGCGGCCACGGGTCAGCTCGTGGCCACCCGGTGACGGTCAGTCCGCGTCGGTCCCGGGCCAGTTCTTGTCCGGCTGGGGCACCGGTCGTCCGGGCTGCTCCCCACCGCGCTGCTCGAGGTAGTTCTCCTTCGGCACCATCACCTTGCGGCGGAAGATGCACACGACCTTGCCGTCCTGGTTGTAGCCGATGGTCTCGACGTACACCACGCCCCGGTCGTCCTTGGACTTGCTCTCCCACTTGTCGAGCACGGTCGTCTCGCCGTAGATGGTGTCGCCGTGGAAGGTGGGCGCCACGTGGCGCAGCGACTCGACCTCGAGGTTGGCGATCGCCTTGCCGGAGATGTCGGGGACGCTCATGCCGAGCAGCAGCGAGTAGATGTAGTTGCCCACCACGACGTTCTTGCCGAACTGGGTGGTGTTCTCGGCGTAGTTGACGTCCATGTGGAGCGGGTGGTGGTTCATCGTCAACAGGCAGAACAGGTGGTCGTCGTACTCCGTGACCGTCTTGCCCGGCCAGTGCTTGTACGTCGCGCCGACCTCGAACTCCTCGTAGCTGCGACCGAACTGCATCCCACACACTCCTGTTGTCTCGACGTCGGGCGTGCGCCCTATCGTGCCGAAGCGCCGACGCCGGCGGGAGGGGTCGGGGGCGTGGCTTTGCTCACCCGGGCCGGGCTCAGGCCCAGGCGAAGGTCATGACGGTGCCGGGCCCACGGTCCTCACGCCGCAGCAAGCGAGCGCCACGCGCGGCCGCCTCGGCCTGGACCACGTCGGGGTCCAACGGGGCGAAGCCGGGGTCGGGGACGTCGTCGCTCGGAGCCTCACTGCGGAAGCGGACGTGCAGCGTGCCCCCGTGAAGCAACGCCGTGCGGCACAGCAGCCAGAAGTTGACCCGGCCCTCGCGGGTCAGGACGTCGAGGAGGTTGCGCGACATCATCACGAGCTCTCCAGGCTCCGCGGCGAGCTTCGCCCCTGCCGCGAGGGTCCTGCGGAGGTCGTAGAGGCTGACCCGCTCGAAGGTGGCCGCGAGGTCTTCTCGCTGTGTCACGGCCCGCGCCCGCCTGAGCCCTGGTCTGGCGTAGTCGATCCCGACGACTCGCCGCCCGGCGCGTGCCAGCCAGATCAGGTCGCCCGCCCTGCCGCAGCCCACGTCCGCGATCACGGCGCCCTCCGGCGCGAGCTCGCCGACCTCCTTGGCGAAGTCCGACGGAGCCGGGAGCGGCTTCGTGGCGACCGGGCGGTACCTCCGCTCCCACCCGCCGAGCTGCGCGCGGTAGTTGCCCATCCAGGCAAGCGACGTGCGCGAGAGCGAGCGGGGCAGACGGTACGTGAAGGAAGGGTCCGGCACGAGGTACGACGGGCCGTACGGCACCGCGAGCCAGGCACCCGGGTCGGCCGGCGCCGGGAACTCGACTCCCTCGAGCGTCACGGAGCTCAACGGCAGGAGCGCGGACTCCTCGAGCTCGGCGTGGATGAAACCGCTGACGAAGAGGTGGCTGCCGTCGTGGACGGACAAGAAGATGTCGATGTGGCGGATGTCGCCGTCCTGGTCCCGGACCATCACGTGCAGCAGGCCGGTCCGGATCCGGTCGATCGTCCAGCCGCGGTCCTGGAGGAACCGCTCCATCGCGAACGACTCCAGGGCGATGTCCGCCGGGTGGCGGAACCGGCTCAGGTAGGCGAGGTCGATGTCGGTGTCGTGGCCGATGATCTGTCCGTTGCGCACGGCGCCCAGCAGGGAGCCGAAGGCGAGGTACGCGGGCACCCCGAAGTCGGCCACGTCCTGCGCCAGCCGGGCCGCCTCCTGCGCGAGGTGCTGGGCCGTGGCCCGTTCGGTCTGCGCGAACATCCGCACCAGACCGCCGAACTTGTCGACGGCGAGCGGGCGGCCCTCCCGGTCGGTGACGGAGATGGTCTCGGTCGAGCTCCCGAACTGGACCGGCTCGTCGAGCAGGACCTCCCCGGTGAGGTGCTCGCGCACCACGAGCGTCGTACGCCCGTCCAGGCGCCGCTTGAGGACCTCGGGCCACGGGGCACGCGCGCGACCCGCTCTCATCCTGAACCGGTCGGGCGCCAGGGACATCACCCGCTGCTCGCCGAAGTAGACGTCGACGACCTGGTCGGGCATGCACGGCAGGCTGAAGCCGGCTTCGTCCGCGTGCACCGTGGCCCCCAGGTCACTCATCCATGTACCTGGCCACGATCTGCTGGAACTCGGGGTCACGCCGGGACGCCTCGCTGGCCAGGAGCTCGGTCACCAGGTCGGCGATCTCGGCGACCCGCCGCCCCTGCGACCGGGCGTCGAGCAGCTCGTCCTCGAGGTCACTCACGCGTGTCCTGAGGGCCTCGACGTCGCTCGAGAGCTGCTTCACCCGGCGACGCAGCCCGGGGAGCTCCCCTGCTCGCGTGCGCAGCTTCCGGGCGCCGCTCTTCAGCACCGACGGCGCCGCTGCCTCGGTCATGCCGACCACCGCGCCTCGATCCGGGCGACGTGCGGGTCCTCGGTCTTGTACACCGCGAGCCCGTGGGCGGCCTCGTTGTGCGTGACCTTGCCGCCGCGCTGCTCGATCTCCGCGACGACGATGCCCGGGTCGAGGAAGACCCGGAAGTGGTCGTCACCGAACAGGTGCTGCTGGCCCTGGTCCAAGCCGGTGCGGAACTCGAGGTACAGCTCGCCGCCGCCGGTCAGCACCTCGGCCGCGAGGTCGAGGAGGTTGGCCCGGCCGCTCTCCTCGAGCGAGTGGATGAGGAACCTGCCGTACACCGCGGGAGACGCCGTCGCACCGCTGATCTCCTTGGCCGCCACCTGGACCGCGGGTGTGTCGTAGAGGTCCAGGACGTTGAAGGAGGCAGCCAGTCCCTCGCTGTCGGCCACTCCCCGGGCGCGGGCCACGGCGGACCCGGCGAAGTCGTAGCCGGCCACCGAGTGGCCCTGCCTGGCGAACCAGAGCGAGTCGCGAGCGGTGCCGAAGCCGAGCTCCACGACCGGCTGGCCGGGCCGCAACCGGTCCTGGACCCACCTGGCGAACGGGGACGGGTCCGCCGGGACGCTGCCGGCTCGACCGGCGTAGAAGGAGTCCCAGTACTCGCGGTACTGCTCACTGGCTGTCATCAGGTGAAACCCTCCGGTGATGGAAACGTCACACGGCGACGTTTGCTAGCGGAGCCTACGCCGTAGTCGGTCGGCGATGATGCGTACGGCCTCCCGACCGCCTACGGTGTGTCGCGCCGGCGAAGCACGCAGCGCCATCGTGGCGATGATCTGGAGAGAGAGCTCGAGCAGCTGGTCGCCGTCGATGTCCTCCGGGCGGGTCGCCCCACTCCGGAAGGTCGGGCGTAGCTCCTCGAGATCACCGATGACGGTGTACGGCGCGGAGCGAAGCGTCTCGATGAGATGCTCGGCGGCCTCGGTGGTCGCCCGCTGGTACTTCTCCGGCACGCTCAGCTTCCCGCCCACCTCGAGCGGCGCGAGGTCGCGTGACACGAACCGGTGCTTGATGAGCACCTCGTACACCGGCCAGTCGAGGTCCTCGGGCATGTGGGTGTTGAGTCGCCGCAGCAGCTCTGTCTCGGCTGTGCCGAGCGAGGCGTTCTTCAGCCCGACGCTCTCGCCGTACTCGATCGTGGGCAGGTCCGCTGCCTCGGCGAACCGTTTCCACAGCTCGTCGGGGTCGACCCCCGACCGCGGCACCGTGACCATCCGGACGTTCTCGCCGCCCACGACCCGGGCCCACCGGCCGGCAAGCGCAGCCAGGTCCTGGGTACGCCAGAAGACCGACCGGAAGGCCGGCTTGCCGCCGTTCCAGCCGAGGAAGATCGCCTCCAGGTAGTCGGCGTAGGCCTGCTGGTTGCCGTTCTTCACCCGCTCCTGCCAGGCGGCAGGAATCTGCCGGCCGAGGTCCCGGCAGGTGATCAGCACCTTGACGTCGCGCCCGGCGAAGGAGCCGACCGCCTTCTCGATGAGCTTGGGAGGGGTGTTCGCCATCGTCTCGTGCGAGATGAGCGCCTTGCCCTCGAAGCCCCGCACCTCCTCGGCGGTCCGCTCCCAGGCACCGTCGGAGGCTGGGTACCGGTAGCCCTTGAAGGAGGACTGGCGCAGGCTCAGCGACTCCATGAAGTGCGACGCGCGGTCCCCGGGGTAGAGGTACCCGTGCTCCTTCAGCAGCCCGCGGTTGTGGGACATCATGCGTTGCAGGTACGTCGTGCCGCTCTTGGCGGTACCCACGTGCAGATAGACGGTGCCAGCCACTGTCATGCCCCTCGCTCCATGTTGCCGCTTCGCACCGCCACTGCCGACCCCGACTGCGCCGGGAGCGCCGACTACCTCTGCCTGTAGTCCTCGAGGAGCCGGCGGCCGATGATCATCCGCTGGATGTCGGCGGTGCCCTCACCGATCAGGAGCATAGGTGCTTCGCGGTAGAGCCGCTCGATCTCGTACTCCTTCGAGAAGCCGTAGCCGCCGTGGATCCGGAAGGAGTCCTCCACGACCTGCGAGCAGTACTCGCTCGCGAGGTACTTCGCCATCCCGGCCTCGAGGTCGTTGCGCTCGCCCCTGTCCTTCGTGCGCGCGGCCTTGACCATCATCTGGTGGGCGGCCTCGATCTTGGTGGCCATCTCCGCGAGGCGGAACAGGACGGCCTGGTGCTCGGCGATCTTCTTGCCGAAGGTCTCCCGCTGCTGGGAGTAGGCGATGCCGAGCTCGAAGGCGCGGAGGGCCACGCCGCATCCGCGGGCGGCGACGTTGACCCGCCCGACCTCGACGCCGTCCATCATCTGGTAGAAGCCACGGCCCGGGAGCGCCGCCGAGGACCTGGTCGGCACCGATCTCGAACCCGTCGAGGACGAGCTCGGTGGTGTCGACGCCCTTGTAGCCCATCTTCTCGATCTTGCCCGGCACGGTCAGCCCGGGCTTGACCTCGCCGAACCCGGCGGGCTTCTCCACCAGGAAGGTCGTCATGTTCTTGTAGACGCTGTCGGCGCCCTCGTCGGTCTTCACGAGCACCGCGACCAGCGTGGAGGAGCCGCCGTTGGTCAGCCACATCTTCTGGCCGTTGATGGTGTAGGAGTCGCCGTTCCTGGTCGCCTTGGTCTTGATCGCCGCCACGTCCGAGCCGCAGCCCGGCTCCGACATCGAGAAGGCGCCACGGACCTCACCGGCGGCCATCTTCGGCAGGTAGTACTGCTTCTGCTCCTCGGTGCCGTGCTGCATCAGCATGTAGGCCACGATGAAGTGGGTGTTCACGATGCCCGAGACGCTCATCCAGCCGCGTGCGATCTCCTCCACCACGAGGGCGTAGGTCAGCAGCGACTCGCCGAGGCCGCCGTACTCCTCGGGGATGGTCAGCCCGAACAGGCCGAGCTCCTTCATCCCCTCCACGATCTCGGTCGGGTACTCGTCCTTGGCCTCGAGCTCGCCCGCGACGGGGATGATCTTCTCGTCCACGAAGCTGCGGACTGTCTTCAGGATCTCTTCCTGGATGTCGGTCAGACCCTCGGTCTCGCAGAGGCGGCCCATGGCTGCGTCCTTTCGGTGGCGTCGGTGGAGCGGCGGAAAAGTCGTCGCGGGAGTATGACCCGATTATCGGCGCGGCACCATGAGGGAACTCACAGCCTCACTCCGGGTGGGACAGCCGCCGCCGGCCGGCGCGGTAGAGCGCGACCGCGCTGCGGAAGCCCGGTCGCGGCTCACCGTCCTTGAAGACGCGCTCCTTCATGGCGGCGCGGCGCGGGGCCGCCTCCACGCGCTGCAGCCGCTTCTTGACGCGGGCCCGGTCCTGGGCCAGCCCGACGAGGCCGTCGAGTGCGGCCTCCAGGAGGGCGGCGTCGGTGACGTCCTCGGGCTGGGCGTGCTTCTTGGAGAAGACCGGGTCGAGGTCGGAGAGGTCGCCCACGAGCTGGGCGCCCGACGCCTTGACCGCGGCCTTCATCTCCTCAGACCGAGCGCGCACCCAGGGTTCGTACTCGGCCGGGAGGCCGAGCGCGCTCTCGATGTTCTTGCGCTTGGCGAGCGTGCCCTTCGCCAGGACGTGCTTGAAGGCCTCGTCGTACAGGGGCCAGTCCGTCCGCTTGAGGCGGGTGAGGTCGTTGAGCCGGCGCATCAGCTCTGCGGACTCGAGCCCCAGGGACTCGTTGCTGCCGCTTCCGCTGGCGTCGAACAGTCCCGGGTCGACTCCGATGACGGAGGCGAAGCGGCTCCACAGCTCTCCCGCGGGGGCTCCGGGCGCGGGCAGCGTGACGACGTGCGTCCGCTCCGGCGGCAGGACGTCGCCCCAGATGGCCAGCAGGCGACCGAGGTCCTGCTGGGTCCAGAAGAGCTTGCCCGGCGGGTTGTCGCGGGGGTTCTCCGAGGTGATCCCCTCGAGGAACTCCGGCCAGGTCCACTGCTCCCAGTTCTGCATGAACTCCTGCCACGCGGCCGGGACCGTGCGGCCGAGGTCACGCGCGGTCACCACCACGTGGGTCTCCGCCGGTGCGAAGGAGTCGACCATCCGCCGTGCCTGAGCGGGGCTCGCGGACCCGAGCCACTCCATGGAGACGACCGCGTCGCCCGGCCAGGCCGCGACCTCCTCGACGAGACGGTCCCACGCTCCGGCGGTCGCCGGGTTGCTGGCGCCGTGCGGGTCCGCCGAGAGAACGTCGCGTGCGGCGAGGACCTGTGCGGACCAGCGCTCACCGGGGTAGAGGACACCGGCCCTGGTCTTGAGCCGCTCCTTGTTCTCCCCCAGGACGGCCTGGAGGTACGTCGTACCACTCTTGGGCAGGCCTACGTGCAGATACACCTTCTTGGCCATTGGCTCAGCGGGAACCGTGGGACGGTCCCTCTCCCCTTTCAGTCCTTCGGGCGCTCGATGACGGCGGACGGCGGCGCGGTCCTAGTGACCAGGATCGTAGTCCTTGAGCCGCGCGCGGATCTTCTCCTCGTCTCGCGCCTCCGGGGGCAGGAGCAGCTCCTGGACGACGTCGGTGAGCTCGGCGATCCTGCGGTTGAGCCGGCGGTTCTCCTGGACCTCGTTCTCGAGGTCGGTGAGCCTCTTTCGCAGGCGGGCGAGCTGCTGCCCCACGTCGCGCAGGTCGCGAAGGCGCTTGCGCTGCTTCTTCACCGACTTCTTCAGGCCCGCGGTCTTGCCGCCCATTCGCTCACGCATCGTCTCGGTCACCGGCTCCACTCCAGAATCAGTCGGCACAGATGGGGGTCCTCGTCACGGAAGGGGGCCAGGCCGCGTCCCACCTCGCAGTGGAGCGTACGGGCACCGTGTGCGGCCGCCTCCGCGAGCACCTGGTCGGGGTCGAGGAAGCGCCTGTAGTGCTCCCCGAACGCCTTGGGCAGTCCTTCGTCCTCACGGGTCCGGAACTCGAGGTAGCAACGGCCGCCTCCGCTGGTGGCCATGGCGGCGAGCCGCCAGAAGTTGTCCCGGCCGTCGTCGGTGAGCGCGTGGAGCAGGAACCGCCCGTAGACCGTCTGCGGCCCCGGCCGTCGGGCCAGCAGGGCACCGGTGGTCAGCGTCTCGCTGAGGGAGTCGAGGTTGCACTGGCGGATCTCCGGCGGCCGGTCTGCGGACCTGGCCCGCTTGCCTCGCTCGGCCAGCCGGGGAAGCAGCGAGAGCCCCTCGACGTCGAACCCGCGCTCGGCGAAGAAGTAGGAGTCACGACCGTTGCCGCACCCGACGTCGACGAGGTTGCCCGGCTCCTCGCGCTCGGCCACCCAGGCCGCGAACGAGGCTCGGCTCCTTCGGGACGTCCTTGCCCCGCTTGGCGTAGAACTCCTTCCAGAAGTCCCGCCGCCCTCGCAGGCCACCGAACCAGCCGGCCACGCGACGCTTGTCCGCCCTGGGCGTGGTGAACTTGAAGGCCGGGTTCGGGATCCGCCAGTCGGGGCCGTAGGCGGCTTCGAGGAAGACCTCGGGCTCCGCCGGGACCGGCATCGTCCGGCCCTCGAAGTCGATCGTCCCCAGGGGAAGGACCGAGGAGGCGTCGCCGTCCGTGGCGACGTCGTGCACCTGGTAGAGGCGGTCGTCGCAGCGGAAGGCGGTGAAGACGTCGAGGTTGCGGGTCGTGCCGTCGTCCTGGGTGAAGAACAGCGCCAGGAAGCCGCCGTTCTCCCGGACGACCCGCCAGCCCTTGGACCGCAGCACCCGCTCGATCCGGAAGGACTCGAGCATGACGTCGGCGGGATGCTCGCAGGAGCTGAAGTAGCCGAGGTCGACGTCGACGTCGTGGCCGATCAGCTTGCCTTCGCGCACAGCGCCGAGAAGCGACCCGAAGCTCAGGAACGCCGGGACGCCGCAGTCGTCGCGGAGGGCGGCGAGGACGAGCTCGACCTGGTCGAGGTAACCCTCGATGATCGCCCTGTCCGTGGTCGCGAAGGGTCGGTTCATCCGGCCCCACTTGGTGACCGCCACCGGACGGCCCTCGCCGTCCACCATGGCGACACGCCCCTGCCCGGAGCCGAACTGCGCCTCCACGACACCGAGGCTCTCGCCGGTGACGTGCTCGCGCAGCTCCACGGCGGCCTGGCCGTCGAGGCGGGTCTTGATCGGGCCCGGCCACGCGGCCCTGCGGCGGCCCTGGGCGTCCGCGGGATGGTCCTCGACCGCGATGGACCAGATCCGCTGGCCGTCGAACAGGCAGTCGAGGACGAGTCCCTCCTCCGCACGGAAGGACAGGGAGTCGTCGTCCACCCAGAGGTTCGCCGCGCTGGCGGCCGCGTCAGGTGTCGGGCCCAAGGTCACCACGCCTCGACGAGGTCGTTCGCAGGGACCAGTCGAGCACGCGGACCTGCGGCCGTTCCTACCTGAGTCAGCACAAACACTCCGGTGATCGAGGGGAAGGGTGCCCGGACCATGGGCGTCCACGATCTTACTGGGTGTGTCCCTATTGCCGTCATGAGGCGCGGTGTCACCGTGCGAGGCATGACGTACCCAAGTGACCTGACCGAGGAGCACTGGACTCTGCTGGAGCCGGCGTTCAACGCTCGGGCATGCGGGGCCGCAAGCACGCCGATGACCTGCCCAGCGTGGTGGACACGATGCTCTACATCGCACAGACCGGGTACCAGTGGCGCTACCTGCCCGTGTCGTTCGGACCCTGGGCGCGGGTGTGGTCGCAGTTCCGACGCTGGTCCCGCAACGGCCCCTGGGGCGAGAGCCCTCACGGTGTTGCACGCGGCCGCACGCGAGGCGGCCGGTCGCGCCGAGGCGACCCCGTCGATGGTGAACTGGGAGTCGCTGCACACGCTCCGCGAGCGTGTGCAGCGATCATCCTGACGCCCGCTCATCCGAAGTGGGGCACACCCAGTAAGAGGGCTTGCCCCATTCGCGTCGGTGGTGTGCGACACGATCCCCTCATGCCGCTAGCCGCCGTTGGGAAGGTCGACACCATGCTGGTGTCGCACACCGGTGTGCCGTTGAGCCGGGCGACGACGTTCCGGTTCACTCTCGACCCGAATCGGGAGCAGGAGCAGCGTCTGTTGGCGCACGCGGGTGCCGCTCGGCTGGCGTACAACCACCACCTGGGTCGGGTGAAGGCCAACCTCGATCAGCGCGCCGCGGAACGGTCCTACGGCATCGCCGAGACGGACCTGACCCCGACGTTGTCCTGGTCGAAGGTGTCGTTCATCAACCACATGAACGCGTGGAAGGACGGCCGCGCCCCAGACGCCCGAGTGTCCGTCGACGAGGACGGCAACGAGGTCCGCGGCCTGCCCTGGCGACACGAGGTGTCGACGGACGTGTTCGAGTGCGCGTCGGTGAACGCGGCGCAGGCGCTGGCGAACTGGTCGAAGTCCCGCACCGGCGAACGCGCGGGCAAGGCGGCGGGGTTCCCGCGGTTCAAGTCCCGCCACAAGACCGCGCCGGCATTCCGGCTCCGCGCCAAGTACCAGGAAGGACGAGCCTCACCGGTCCGGCCGACCGGGCCACGGACGATCCGGTTCCCCAAGCTCGGGGAACTGCGCGTCCACGAGCACACCGGCAGGCTCGCGAAGATGCTCAACGGGGGCCGGTTCCATGTCTACGCCGCGTCGTTCCGGTACGAGCGCGGCCGCTGGGTGGTCGCGATCACCGGCGTCGCCGCGCGGCTCCACCACCAGCGGCGCACCTCGACGTGCCGGCATCAGGTCCGGGCGGGCGTCGACCTCGGCGTGAAGACCCTCGCGGTGGTCGCGGACGAGACCGGTCGCGTGCTGCACGCGTGGGAGGGGGTGAAAGCACTGCAGCAAGCCCAGGCACGCCTGAAGCTCGCCAACCAGGCCTACTCGAGAACCAAGAAGGGGTCGAAGGGACGAGCGAAGGCGGCACGGCGCCTGGGCCGGATCCACGCCCGGGTCGCGCACCTGCGCCGGAACCTTCTCCACCAGATCAGCACGCAGCTCGCCTGCGGCTACACCTCGGTGACCATCGAGGATCTCAACGCCGCCGGGATGCTCGCCAACCGGAGGCTCGCCCGGGTGGTGTCGGACGCCGCGTTCGGGGAGCTCCGCCGGCAGCTGGAGTACAAGACGGCCTGGTACGGCACCGAGCTCGTGGTCGCCGACCGGTGGTTCCCCTCGAGCAAGACCTGCTCGGGCTGCGGCACCATCGACGCAGACCTGACGCTGGGCCATCGGGTCTATGAGTGTGGCGCCTGCGGACTGGTCCTCGATCGGGACGTGAACGCCGCGATCAACCTGGCCCGCTACACCGAACCACCGAAGACTTCACCGCCACAGCCCGTGGCCGCCTGACGCCCGTACCGCGTCTGCACCCGGATGGGCCGGGCCAAGAGCCGACCGCCACCTCGCACCACGAAGGGGCCCTGGGTCGGAACCAGCACAAGACCACCCGCAAGGACGAGGTGGCGGCTGGAAGGCAACCAAGAACCCACCCCCGGTACCGGGGGCGGGCCAAGGGAAGCCGGTGGGTCCCGAATTGGGACACACTCAGTTACGAGCAGGTGAACGCTAGCCGTTGGCCAGGACGCCTGTCGAATGCCTCCGGGAGGGCCGGGCGGGGAGGTCCGCCCGGCTGCTCAGGCGGGTCCCGCCGTGCGGTCGGTCCCGCTCTCCTTCTGCCTCGCGACGTTGAACAGCCGGTGCCAGGGACGGCCCGCTGCGGGCGTCCGTCCTTGGAGCACCGCCGTGGCGAGGCGGTCCTTCATCCTTCGGCTGCGTTCGGCATGACGGTCCGACATCGCCTTCGTCTCGAGCAGGAGCCCGGTGATGGCGTTCACCGCGGCGTCGAGGAGCTCCTCCGAGGTGAGGTCCTCGGGAAGCCTCGTGGGGGTCGCGGCCGGCGACGGGGACGAGGTCGTCCAGGGACCCGACGACGTCGTAGCCGGCGCTCGGCCAGCTGCTTGACCGCCTTGTGCGCCCGGTCGGTGAGCCGCTCGACCATGCTCTCCGGCACGGAGAACCTCTCCGAGGAGCCCTGGGACGAGCACCCGGTTGGCCAGGACGTCGCGGATCCACTTGGCACGCTCGCGCGGGTTCTCGATCTCGGGCACGACACGCTCGTCGACGCGCCGGAGCAGCTCGGCCTCCGCGAGCCCGAGGGACGAGTTCACCATCGGCAGCTCCGTGTGGCAGGAGGCCGGGTCGACACCGATGACCGAGGCGAACCGCTCCCACAAGGCGCCCTTGGGTCCACCCGACGGTGGCACCGTGACCACGTGGACGTTCGACGCGGGGAGGTCGTGCTGCCAGCGGTCGAGCACGGCCACCACGTCCTGGCTGCGCCATGACCACACACGGCTCCCGTTGCCGGGGGTGAGGCTGAACTCGGCGAGCGGCGTGGTCCAGCCGTACTTGAGGCGCTCCTGCCAGACGGCGGAGGCCTGCCGCACGTAGTCGCGGGCGGTGAAGACGAGGTGGAGCTCCGCGGGCGCGAGGTCACGGTGCGCACGGAGTGCCTGCTCGGCACTGCAGACGCCGAAGAACTCGTGCGAGATGACGGCGTCTCCGTCCCAGCCGCGGACCTGCTCGACCAGCCGGTCCCACGCGTGGGCCGCCTGCGGCCTCGGGTGGCTGCTCAGGTCGTGGCCGCGGAGCACCTCCGTGGCCCAGACCCGGTCCTGCGGGTACTTGCCGTCCGCGTAGAGCACGCCCTGCTCCATGAGGGCGTCCCGGTTGACCCCCATCAGCTCCTGGAGGTACGTCGTACCTGTCTTCGGCGCCCCGAGATGAAGGAACACCTTGCGTGCCATGCGTGGACTCTCCTGCGGCTCGGGGGCGGGCGTCCGGTCCGGCAGCGCCCTGGGATCTGTCTTGCTCCCCCGTCCGACTGTAGCGCCGGAGGGGCCCGCCTGGCGGTCGCGCTCTCCTGCCGGACAGTCCCCCACGCCACGACCAGCCACCGGCTGGTCAGAAGACCATACTGACCCGAGCGGGGAGGCGTCTAAGCGGGCTGTGGTCCATCGCCCCCAGCTGGGTCCCGCTCGAGCGGTAGAACCCCCGCGAACGTGGTTGCACCACCTTGCTGAGGTCCGGCTCCCCCGGGTCGAGCTCGGGCGTGGCCGTCAGGTCGGCGTTCTCCACCCAGCCGAGCTGCCTGGCGACGAGGTCCTCTGCGGCGACCGGCCATGTGCTCGCCTTGTCGCCACGCCCCGAGCGCAGGAACAGCTCCTGCCGCTGCCCGGCGACCGTCCGGAGCGCCTCGATGTCGTGGAACTTCAGGTGGAGCAGCCACAGCTCCCGGTCGACCTCGTAGGGGGACCTGATCCCGTGGAACGCCTGCGTCCACGAGGCCGGCACACGCTTCGCCAGCGGCTTGCACATGTTCGGCGCGAACTTGACGAACCTGCGCTGGGACAGCAGCGGCCGGTCCGGGTCCAGGGCAGGCTCGACGTCGGGGGCATGGACCACGTTGAGGCCGAGCGCGGCCATCACCGGCTGGCCCTCGCGTCGGGCGAAGTAGTCCCGGAGGCCGTCGTACCGCGCCGGGTCCGGGACCAGGAACTCGTCCACGTCGGTGAAGACGACCACGTCGTAGCAGGCGAGGTAGCCCCGAGCCAGCCCGTTCACGAGGTTCAGGCGGGCCTTGCCCCAGGACTCGCGCCACGGCGGAGGCGGGAGCCGCTGCACCGTGCAGCCGAGACCCACCGCCGACCCGTCCGTGCTGTTGTCGTCGAGGACCAACAGGTTGTCGCGCCCGACCTGGCCGCCGTAGTAGTCCACCCACCTCGGCAGCATCCCGGCCTCGTCCCGGGCCATCGTGATGACGGCGACCTTCGGTCGGTCGCCGTCATCGGTCACCCGCAGGAGGTCACCCCTCGGGAGCCGTCCACACGTCGGTGCGCTGCATCCCCGCGGCACGACCCTTGGCGGAGATCACCAGCGCCATCTTGCGCGAGGCCTCGTCGATCATCTCGTCGCCGAGCATGACCGCGCCCTTCGCACCGCCCTTCTCCGAGGTGAAGTACTCGTAGGCGTCGAGGATGTTCTCGGCGTGGTCGTAGTCCTCCTGCTTGGGGGAGAACACCTCGTTCGCGGCGGCGATCTGGTCGGGGTGCAGGGTCCACTTGCCGTCGAAGCCGAGGGCGGCGGAGCGGCCGGCGACCCGCTTGAAGCCGTCGATCTCCTTGATCTGGAGGTAGGGGCCGTCGATGGCCTGCTTGTTGTGCGCACGCGCGGCCATGAGGATCCGCATCAAGATGTAGTGGTACGCGTCGCCCACGTCGTACCCGGGGGGCTGCTCACCCACGACGAGCGACTTCATGTTGATCGAGGCCATGAAGTCCGCGGGGCCGAAGATGATCGTCTCCACGCGCGGCGAGGCGGTGGCGATGTCGTCGACGTTGATGAGGCCGAGCGCGTTCTCGATCTGGGCCTCGATGCCGATCCGGCCGACCTCGTAGCCCATGGTGGTCTCGATCTGGGTCAGCAGGGTGTCGAGCGCCTTCACCTGGTCCGCGGTCTGGACCTTGGGGAGCATGATGCAGTCGAGGTTCGCGCCCGCGCCCTCGACCACCTCGATGACGTCCTTGTACGTCCACTGCGTCGTCCAGTCGTTCACCCGGACCGTGCGGACCCGGCTGCCCCAGTCACCGGTGTTCAACACCTCGACGATGTTCTTGCGGGCGTCGGGCTTGGCGAGCGGGGCGACGGAGTCCTCGATGTCGAGGAAGACCTGGTCGCTGTCGAGGCCCTGCGCCTTCTCGAGAAAGCGAGGGTTCGACCCCGGGACGGCGTGGCAGGAACGGCGGGCGCGCAGCTCACGGGCGATGGGCGCGTCTGACATGGATGAACCTCTCTTCGCGGGGTTGCTTCCACTGGGGGGAGACTGCTCGGGAGCCTACTCGCAGGTAGGTACCCGCCGGGGAGGCTCGTCTCCCGTGGCATTGGTCACGAGTCGTCAGTCGACCGGGGGCTCCAGGACAGGCTCGGCGGGGGCACGGTTGGACACGATCACCAGGGTCATCCCGGCCACGATCACGCCGAGGCCCACGAGCGTGCCGAGGGGAGGCCGCTCGTCGAGCCACCAGGCGGCGAGGAGCGCGGCGCCGGGCACCTCGAGCAGGAGAGCCAGGGAGACCAGCACTGGTCCCGCCGTCGCCAGGAGGTGGTTGAAGACCGAGTGGCCCAGCAGCTGGGCGGTCAGCGGTCACCCCGACGAGCAGCAGCCACTGCCCTCCGGCGTACCCCCACAGCTCCTGGCCGGAGACGAGCGCGCCGACGGCGAGCAAGGCGGCGCAGGTGCCGTAACAGACGAAGGTGTACGTCGTCGTGCTCACCGTCCGCCGCGCCCGGGACCCGACGAGCATGTACGCCGCCGCCGCCGCACCACCCACCAGCGCGAGCAGGTCTCCAGCGAGCGCTCGCGCCGAGAGCGAGAAGTCGACGCCGGAGACGACGAGCACCCCGGCGAACGCCACGGCGAGGCCGAGGACCATTCCCGCGCCGAAGCGCTCGCCGCGCAGGACCTGCCAGGCGGCGACCCACGCGATCTGCAGGCACACGATCGCGGTGGCCGACGCGACCGACGTCAGCGTCAGCGAGGTGACCCAGGTGGCGAAGTGGACGGCGAGGGCGAGACCCGAGGCAGCGACGAGGAGCACCTGCCGGACGCCCAGCGAGGCGAGCTCCTCGCGCCGTGTGTAGAGGGCGGGAGGCGCGAGGAGCGCGGTCGCCATCGCGTTGCGCCAGAAGGCGATCGCCAGCGGGGGCACGACCATGGCCGCCATCAGCGGGCCCGACATCGAGACCGCCGACGACGCCGACGGCCATCAGCAGGAAGGTGCGCACCGCGCCGATTGTGCGCGAGCACCGCGGCGCCACCGTGTGGCAGGCTCGGGGCGTGACCGATGCGTTCGCCACCGCGCTGATCGCGGAGCTGGGCAAGAAGACCGGCGTGTGCTGGCTGCGGTACGACGAGCCCGCCGGGTCCGAGAGCGGGTCGCCGCGTGCCCGGGCGGTGTGGCACCTCTGGTACGACGACGCGCTCCATCTCGTGGCCGGCGGGGACGAGCAGCCGCCTCCCGGGGATCGAGGAGGCCGAGCGGGTCGAGGTCGTCATGCGCAGCAAGGAGAACGGCGGGCGGCTCGTCGCCTGGGTGGGCTCGGTGTCCGTCGTACGCCCCTCGGACGAGGCGTGGGACGACGTCACCACGGCGCTGGTCGCCGACCGGCTCAACCTCGACGACCTCGGGACGGCGAAGCAGGAGTGGGCCGCGAGCAGCGTCGTGGTCCGCATCGACCCGACGGGCGAGCTCCTCGAGGCGCCGGGCTCCCTGAGCGCCGACTCGCACGCGGCGACTCCTCGACCGACGGACGCGACGACCCGGGGCGCGCTGCCGCGGGTGCTGCACAGGCGCCAGCGACGCCGGCCCGGTCTCAGCTGAACTCGTCGCCCGGGCTCAGCCACCAGGGCGGGACCGCGATCTCGCCCGACGCGACCTTCTGCACGCTCCCCGCGACGTGGCAGTGCGCGGCTGCACCGGCGAGGCCTCCACGCGCCCGAGCAGCCGCGACGGCCGCCCCATCTCCACGCCCTGCGTGATCGTGTAGCGACCGCCCTCGGGCAGCCGCCCGGCAGCGACGAGGGCCATGCCGAGGCCCGCCGCCGCCGAGCCGGTCGCGGGGTCCTCTGCGACGTCGAGGCCGGGGACGAACACCCGGGAGTGCACCTGCAGGTCCGGCGCCGAGCCTGAGACGTGGTGGAGGTTGATCCCGTCGACCGGGTCCCGGGTGGCGCCGGCCGCAGCCAGCTGGTCGGCGTACTCGCTCAGCGGCCGGAAGGACGGTCTCGCCCTCGCCACCGCGTCCTGCGCGACCGGGATGTGCACGAAGCCCAGGCCGGTGCCCGCGACCCACACCGGCCCGGCCGCGTCGGAGAGCGACAGCCCGACGTCCTCGAGCAGCGCCGCGACGAGCCGGTCGTCGAGGGGGCCCGCGAGGTCGCGCGGGGCCGCGGTCAGCTCGACGGCGCCGTCGGCCAGGAAGCGCACGCCGATCTCGCCGGCACCGCAGTGCTGGACGACCTCGTCCTCGGACGAGCAGCCCCGCTCGCGGAGCACCCACGCGGTGCCGAGCGTGGGGTGACCGGCGAAGGGGATCTCCGCGCCCGGGGTGAAGATCCGGGTGGAGTACGACGGAGGCCGCCACCGCCGCCGGGAACGTCGTCTCGGAGTAGTTGAACTCCTGTGCGATCGCGTGGCACTGCGCGGTGCTCAGCTCCTCGGCGCCGTGCACGACCGCGAGCTGGTTCCCGGCGAAGGGCCGGTCGGTGAACACGTCGACGACGTCATAGCTGAGCATTTCGTGCATCCTCCCGGTGATGCGGTGGCCACGATCGGCCGGGTACGCCCGCTAACGTATCGACACGTGAGCACTACCCCGAACCGCGTCTTCGCCGCACGGCTGGCCGGTCTGCCTGTCTTCGACCCGCAGGGCGACCAGGTGGGCAAGGTTCGCGACCTCGTCGTGGCGCTGCGGACCGGGCCCCAGCAGCCGCGCGTGCTCGGCCTCGTGGTCGACGTGTTCGGCCGCCGCTCGGTGTTCGTGCCGATGACCCGGGTGACCCACGTCGACAGCGGCCAGGTGATCACGACCGGCGTGGTGAACATGCGCCGCTTCGAGCAGCGCTCCACCGAGACGCTCGTGTTCGGCCAGATGCTCGACCGCAAGGTGACCGTCCGCGACTCCGGAGTCGTCGGCACGGTGTACGACGTGGCGATGGAGCAGGCCCGGAACCGGGACTGGTACCTCTCACGGGTCGCCCTCCAGGAAGGGTCCAAGCGGTTCGGCCGCCGCGGCCAGACCCACGTGGTCGAGTGGAACGAGGTGGAGGGCCTCAACGCCCCCGAGGAGACCCAGGGCGCGACGCACCTGCTCGCCGCGCTCGAGGAGATGCGCCCGGCCGACCTCGCCAACGTCATCCACGACCTGCCCGTCCAAGCGTCGCAGCGAGGTGGCCGCGGCCCTGAACGACGAGCGCCTCGCCGACGTGCTCGAGGAGCTCCCCGAGGAGGACCAGGTCGAGATCCTCGGCAACCTCGACAGCGAGCGCGCCGCGGACGTGCTCGAGGAGATGTCGCCCGACGACGCCGCCGACCTGATCGCGGAGCTGCCGCCGGAGACGGCCGAGGCGCTGCTGGCCCTGATGGAGCCCGACGAGGCCAAGAGCGTGCGCCGGCTGATGTCCTACGAGGAGCGCACCGCCGGCGCGATGATGACCACCGAGCCGGTGATCCTGCCGCCGGACGCGACCGTCGCCGACGCCCTCGCCCATGTCCGCAACGCCGAGCTCACCCCGTCGCTCGCGGCGCTCGTCTACGTCTGCCGCGCACCGTACGAGCCGCCGACCGGCCGACTGATCGGCATCGCGCACATCCAGCGGCTGCTCCGCGAGCCGCCCTCGACGATGGTCGGCGCGGTGCTCGACACCGACCTCGAGACGCTGCCCGCCGAGGCCACCCTCGAGGACGTGGCGCGCCACCTCGCGACGTACAACCTGGTCGCCGCCCCGGTGACCGACGAGGAGGGCCGGCTGCTCGGCGCCGTGACCGTCGACGACCTGCTCGACCACCTGCTGCCGGAGAACTGGCGTGACCGGCCGGCGCGAGGAGGTGTTCTCCGTGGCCGCTGAGAAGAGCAAGGAGCGCGCCGAGCCCGCACGCGCACGCCTGGACCAGCCCCAGGAGACCCGGCGCAGGCTGATGCGCCGGCCGACGTACGACCCGGAGGCGTTCGGCAGCTTCGCGGAGAACTTCGCGCGCTTCATGGGCACCGCCCGGTTCCTGCTGTACATGACCGGGTTCGTCCTGATCTGGCTCGGCTGGAACTGGGTCGCACCGCCGAGTGGCAGTGGGACGCCTACCCGTTCATCTTCCTGACCCTGATGCTCAGCCTCCAGGCGTCGTACGCCGCCCCGCTGATCCTGCTCGCGCAGAACCGGCAGGAGGACCGGGACCGCGTGATCACCGAGCAGGACCGGCAGGCCAACAGCAGGGCCCACGCCGACATGGAGTTCCTGGCGCGCGAGATGGCCTCCCTGCGTATGGCGATCGGCGAGGTCGCCACCCGCGACTACGTGCGCTCCGAGCTGCGCTCGCTGCTCAACGAGCTCGAGGAGCGCCGCCGCGAGGAGGGCGAGGGAACCGAGGAGCCGGGCGGCCCCGCGGGTGACGAAGGCCATGCGGACCGACGCTGATCCCGGTCTCGTCGCCCGCGTAGTCTGAACACCATGACGTCCTCGACCTCTCCGATGCTGGACCAGATCAACGCGGCCCTCGCCACCGTCAACGACCCCGAGATCCGGCGGCCCATCACCGAGCTCAACATGGTCGACTCCGTCGAGGTCGACGCGCAGGGCAAGGTGACGCTCACCGTCCTGCTCACCGTCGCCGGCTGCCCGCTCAAGGACACCATCACCCGCGACGTGACCGCCGCGCTGGAGAAGGTTCCCGGCGTGACCGACGTCGACCTCACCCTCGGCGTGATGAGCGCCGAGCAGCGCGCGGGCCTCCAGGAGGTGCTCCGGGGCGGCCAGGCGCAGCGGGAGATCCCCTTCGCCAAGCCGGACTCGCTGACCAAGGTGTTCGCGATCGCCAGCGGCAAGGGCGGCGTCGGCAAGTCCTCGGTGACGGTGAACCTCGCGGTCGCCATGGCCGACCAGGGCCTCAAGGTCGGCATCGTCGACGCGGACATCTACGGCCACTCGATCCCGGCGATGCTCGGCGTGGGCGACGTCAGGCCCACCCAGGTCGAGGACATGATCATGCCCGTGCCGACCGCGCACGGGATCTCCGTCATCAGCATCGGCATGCTCAAGCCGCGACGCGACCAGGTGGTCGCCTGGCGCGGCCCCATGCTCGACCGGGCCCTCGTGCAGATGCTCAGCGACGTCTACTGGGGCGACCTCGACGCGCTCTTCCTCGACCTGCCCCCGGGCACCGGCGACGTCGCCATCTCGCTGGGCCAGCACCTCCCGAACGCCGAGGTGGTCGTGGTGACCACCCCGCAGGAGGCCGCGGCCGAGGTCGCCGAGCGCGCCGGCACGATGGCCTCGATGATGCACCAGCGCGTCGTGGGCGTCGTGGAGAACATGGCGTTCCTGCCCTGCCCGCACTGCGGCCCCGAGCACCGGCTCGAGGTCTTCGGCTCAGGCGGTGGGGCCCGCGTGGCGGCCACCTTGTCGGGCCGCTTCGGCTACGACGTGCCGGTCCTCGGCGAGGTGCCCCTCGACCTCGAGCTGCGCGAGGGAGGCGACAGCGGCAAGCCGATCGTCGAGTCCGCGCCCGCCTCCTCCGCCGCCAAGGAGCTCGCCAAGGTCGCCGCGACGTTGTCGGGTCGCGGACGAGGTTTGGCAGGAATGCAGCTCGGACTCACACCTGCGGGTAGATTCTGACCTGTGTTCGGAGTCGGCCTGCCAGAGTTCCTGGTGATCTTCGTGGTCGGGATCCTCGTCTTCGGTCCCGACCGGCTCCCGGAGTTCGCGCGCCAGGCAGGTCGCCTCGTCCGTCAGGTCCGGCAGTTCACCCAGGCGGCCCGCGACGACCTGCGCACCGAGCTCGGACCTGAGTTCGCAGACTTCGAGCTCACCGACCTCGACCCGCGTCAGATCGTGCGCAAGCACATCATCGAGGCGGCCGACGAGCCCGACGAGGACGCGGACGTCGTCCCCCTGCGGCCCGGCCTCCGCCCCCTCGAGCGTGGGGAGCTTCCGCCGTACGACGCGGAGGCCACCTGACCTACCGGCCGGAGGGGCGGCTCAGCCGACCTTCGCGTCCAGCGTGATGTCCAGCGTGCGCCGCGCGCCGTCGCGGACCACGCTCATCTCGATCGTCTCTCCCGGCTGGTGGCTGCGGATCGCGACGATCAGACCGATGCCGTCGGCGACCGGCTTGCCGTCCACCGCAGTGACGATGTCGCCCTTCTCGAGGCCTGCCGCTTCGGCGGGGGACCCGCCCGGGACGGCCACGATCTCTGCGCCGTCGCGGCGGCCGCCGATGTTCACGTTGGCACCGATGACGGGGTACTCCGCCTCGCCGTTGCGCACGATCTGCGTCGCGGTGATCTTGACCTGCTCCATGGGGATGGCGAAGCCCACGCCGATGTTGCCCGTGTCGCCGCCGGCGAAGCCGCCCATCGTCGCGATCGCCGAGTTGACCCCGACCACCTCGCCGCGGAGGTTCACCAGCGGTCCGCCCGAGTTGCCGGGGTTGATCGCGGCGTCGGTCTGCACCGCGTTGATGAACGAGGACTCGTCCTCGTCGCCCGTGGTCACCGGCCGGTCGAGCGCGCTGACGATGCCCGAGGTGACCGTGCTGCTCAGCCCGAGCGGGGAGCCGATCGCGACGACGGTCTCCCCCACGTTCATCGAGCGAGAGCTGCCCAGCGCGGCCGGCTGGAGCTTGTCCGCGCCCTCCACGTCGAGCACGGCGATGTCGTAGACCGGGCTGCGACCCACGATCTCGGCCGCGTGCCTGCGTCCGGCGTGGTCGATGACCGAGATGGTCCCGTCGTCGCTCACGCCGGAGACGACGTGGTTGTTGGTGATCACGTGGCCGTTGCGGTCGGCGACGAAGCCCGAACCGGTCGCAGAGCCGTCGGCGCCGCCGCGGGTCAGGATCTGGACGGTGCTGGGCAGCAGGGTCTGGGCGACAGCGGCCACCGAGCCGTTCTCGGGCTTCAGCGGCGGCGGGGCCGCAGACTCACCCTCGAAGGACGAGACACCCGAGTCGCCGCCGTTCACCGACGAGGAGACGAGGGCGCCGCCCACGGTGCCGCCTACGAGGCCGACCACGAGCGCGGTCGCGGCGATCACCGGCCAGACCCAGCCCGGGAGCCTCGGGCCGGTGGGCCGTGGCTGCTGGGTCTGGTACCAGCCCGGGTAGGTCATCTGCTGGGTGTGCTGCGCCCAGCCCGTCGGTGTGGCCGTACGGGTCGTGCTGCGGGTAGCCGGAGCCCGCCCACTGGTCGTGGGGGCCGTTGGGCTGCGAGGCCCAGTCCGTCTGCTGGTCCGCCTGGGAGCTGCTGCCGTTCTGCTCGGCAGCAGTCGCCTCGTCGTACGTCGGACGCTCAGCCTCGTCGTACGTCGGACGCTCCGCGTCGTCGCTGGACCACAGAGGGGCGGTGTCGTCCTCGTGGTTCTCCGGTCGGCCTGGGTCGTTCTCGGTCACATGGGCCATTTTGACTTACCGCTGCAAGTCGGCCGGGCCCTCGCCCTGCTGCCGACCCTGGGAAGCGCTCCGGCCCGCCTGCTGACGGGGCTCGCCGAGCGGGAGTCGGCCGTGCACGTGGGCGACCGGGGCGATCACCGAGCTCGGGGTGAGGGTGGGTGTCGTGGGCGCCTCGCCGATGCCGAGGGTCGAACCGGTCAGGGAGGCGAAGCCGAGCACGGCCACCGACACCGAGCCCGCGCCGGCCAGCGCGATGCCCGCACGGCGGCGGCCCCGGCCCTGGCGCTCGATCTCCTCGACGGCGGCCCATGCGGCGGCGGGGTCCGTGGCGGGGCCGGCAGGCGCCGATCCGAGGCCGTAGAGGGACCCGAGGAGCTGGGGCGGCGGGCCGTCGTCACCGGTCATCGCGGCGAGCTGGGTCTTCACCCAGCCCTCGCGCTCGACCTGCCGGCAGCACAGCGCACAGGCGTGGACGTGGGCCCAGGCTCGCTCTGCCGAGGAGGGATCGAGCTGTCCGTCGACCAGGGCGGTGACGGTGACGCCGAGATGGCCGCCGAGGTACCTCATCAAGCCCTCTGGGGCGCGAGCTCGTCGCTGTCCACGGGGCCGGAGTAGCGCACGCGTCCACGCGCCGGCGCCCGGTGCGCGAGCGCGGTACGGAGCATCTTGCGCCCCCGGTGGATGCGGGAGCGGACGGTGCCGAGCTTGGCGTCGAGCACGTCCGCGATCTCGTCGTAGGTCAGCCCCTCGATGTCGCAGAGCACGACCGCGGCCCGGAACTCGGGCGGCAGGTCGGCGAGCGCGGCCTCGATGTCGTCGTCGAGCATCCCTTCGGCGACCTGGGTGTCGGGGCTGGGCATCCGGCCGGGCATGCGCTGGTCGGCGTCCTCCCCGAGCGCGTCGAAGCGGATCTTGGCCTTGCGGCGGGCCTGGTCGAGGAAGAGGTTCGTGGTGATGCGGTGCAGCCAGCCCTCGAAGGTGCCGGGGGTGTAGCTGGAGAGGGAGCGGAACACGCGGACGAAGACCTCCTGGGTGAGGTCCTCGGCGTCGTGGGGGTTGCCGGTGAGGCGGTAGGCGAGGCGGTAGACACGCGCCGAGTGCTGGGTGACCACGTCCTCCCAGGACGGAGGCTCCCAGGACGCGAGGGCCTCCTCCGCGCCCTGGGCAGCGGGCTCCGCGGCACGGTCATGGTCGCTCATCGGGCGCTCCTTGCCCCAGGGGCTTTTCGCGGCAAGGCCGCTCAACTTGGTCACCGTCGACGCCATGGCGCTGGTGCTGTCCCTCCCACGCTAGGAGCCGCTCCTGAGAGTCCGCTGAGGATTGCGGCTCGCCTTTCCTGAGTCAACGCCCGAAGGCTTCCCAGTGTTCCCCGTGTTCCCGGCCCATACCCACCCATGCCGGTAGAGTCAGCCACGAAGACCGCAGACACGCGGCTGCACGTCGTTGCCTACGAGGAGGACATCATCGCTACGGGACTCAAGCCCACCAGCTGGGCTTACGCCGAGGAGTTCGTGAGCGAGGACGAGGTACTTGCTGCCGCCCGCAGCCGCGCCAAGGAGGTGGGCGTCGTGCCCATCGGCCCTGGCGGCGGTGCGACGCTGCGGTTCCTCGCCGCTGTCACCGAGGCGCGCGCGGCGGTCGAGATCGGCACCGGCACCGGCACCTCGGGCCTCTGGATGCTCCGTGGCATGCGGCCCGACGGGGTCCTCACCAGCGTCGACACCGAGGCAGAGCACCAGCGGATGGCCAAGCAGACCTTCCACGAGGCAGGCATCGCCCCGCAGCGGGTGCGGCTGATCCCCGGTGCGGCTCTCGACGTGCTGCCCAGGCTCACCGACGGCCACTACGACCTGGTCTTCTGCGACGCCGACAAGCTCGAGTACTCCGACTACCTCACCGAGGCGCTGCGGCTGCTCAAGCCCGGCGGCATCGTCGCCTTCGACAACGCGCTGTGGCACGACCGGGTCGCCGACCCCGCTCAGCGTGACGCGGAGACCGTCGCGATCCGCGAGCTCGGCAAGACCGTCCGCGACCACGACCGGTTGCTCCCGCTGCTCCTCCCGGTCGGCGACGGCCTCCTCGTCGCCAAGAAGGTGTGGACACCCGAGTCCTGACGCACGACGTCATACGTTGCGGCTGCTATTGCGACCGGGGTGTATGACGTCCCGCGAGACGTCATACGTTGCGGCTGCTATTGCGACCGGGGTGTATGACGTCCGGCGGTGACGTGGGCACCCAGTAGCGCAGCTTCCCTTCGCGGGTGTCCTCGTACACACCGCCGTTGCGCTCGATGGTGCGTCGTGACGCCACGTTGTCGGTGTCGCAGGTGACCAGCACCGGGTCGATGCCCAGCTCGGCCGCCACCGGGAGCATCAACGCGAGCGCGCGGACGGCGTACCCACGGCACCGGGCCGAGGGCCGGACGGCGTAGCCGATGTGGCCGCCCCAGGTGAACAGCAGCTCCGTGAGCTCATGGCGCAGCGAGATCCGTCCGACGTACTGCCCCTCGGCCACCATCCAGAGCTCGGTCCACGGCACCATGCCCTCGGGTCGCGAGGCGTCCGGATCCTTCTGGCCGGCCAGCCAGACGGCCAGGCGGGCGAAGGCCGCTGGGTCCTCGAGCTCCTCCCGCGTGAAGCGCAGCTCGGGTGCGAAGCCGCCGGGGCGCAGGCTCGGGATGTTCGCGTACTGCTCCTCCCCCGAGGCGACGAACTCGTCGGCCGCGTCGAGGAAGGAGCGGTGGAAGCGCGGGTGCGGCGCGGAGAGCTCGAGCATGGCGGCGAGGCTAGGCGTACGACGACCGCCAGGCGAGCGATTTCCACGCGGGACGTCATCCGGGGCGGCCCCTATAGGCACCGCGGCGTATGACGTCGGCGGGTCAGTACGACGGGGCCGCGAGGAACCCCGCACCGCCCTCGGCCACCGCGACCACCTCGCAGGGCTCGATGAGCACTGGCGGGGACCCGATGATCTGGGACCCCGGTGACTCCGCCGCCACCTCGGCGAACTCCTTCTCGAAGGCCTCTCGCTCCGCCGCGGACTCGAAGACGTAGCAGCCCTCGAACCACTCCCCGGCACGCATCCGCCAGGTCTTGAAACGCAGGCCGTCCTTGCCGGTGAACCTGGCGTGGGAGCTGTCCTCGACGTACGAGGCGAGTGCCTCCTCGACCCCCTCGGGGGCGTCGGCGAGGGACCAGCGGACCGTCAGACCGTGCATGGGGACCTCCAGGGGGTCTCGGAGCGTCAGGGGGTGACGCCGGCCAGGGGCTCGCGCAGCTCGAGCCAGTGCAGCAGCGCCCGCGCACCGAAGCCGGTGGCGCCGCTGGTCCACTCGAACGCGTCGACCGGGGAGTCGCCGACCGAGGCGATGTCGAGGTGGGCCCACGGAAGGCCGCCGGTGAAGTGCTTCAGGAACAGCGCGGCGGTGATCGCGCCGGGGCCGCCGGCGGCGTTGTCGGCGTCGGCGACCTTGGACTCGAGACGCTCCTCGTAGTCCTCGACCAGGGGCATCCGCCACAGGGGCTCGCCCGCGGCGGCGCCCGCCGTGGCGATCAGGTCTGCGAGGGCGTCGTCGGTCGCGAAGAAGCCACCCGTGCGCTGACCGAGGGCGATCTTCATGGCACCGGTCAGGGTCGCCACGTCGACGAGCACGTCAGGCTTGATCTCGGCAGCGGCATAGGCGAGCGCGTCGGCCATCACGAGGCGGCCCTCCGCGTCGGTGTTGCGGACCTCGCTGGTGCGGCCGCCGTAGTGGCGCAACACGTCGCCGGGGCGGATCGCGTTGCCACCCACGGCGTTCTCGGCGGCTGCGACGAGGCCTGTCACCCGCACCGGGCAGTCGATGTCGGCGAGCGCGCCCATGACGGCCAGGACGACGCCGCCACCGGTCATGTCGCGCTTCATGTTCATCATCGCGTCGGCCGGCTTGATGGAGAGTCCGCCGGTGTCGAAGGTGATCCCCTTGCCGACCAGCACGACGTGCGGGGTGTTCCGGCCCGCGCGGCGCGGGGTGTAGTCGAGGCGGATCAGGCGCGGCGGGTTGGCCGAGGCCTGCCCCACGCCCACGATGCCGCCGAAGCCCTCGCTCGCGAGCTGCTTCTCGTCCCAGACCTTGATCTTCAGGCCGCCCGCGTCAGCGATCTCGGTGGCCCGCTCGGCCATCCAGACGGGGTTCTTCTCGTTCGCGGGGACCAGGGCCAGCGTCCGGGACATCCAGCTCGCACCGGCGAGGGCGAGCGCCCGCTCGAGCGCCGGCTGGCGGTTCTCGGCGTCGACGATGCCCGCCAGGACGACCCGGGAGACCGGATGCTCCTTGGGTCCCTGGGAGCGCCGGTGGAACCCGAAGGACCCGAGCACGAGCCCCTCGACGAGTGCCCGAAGTCCTACGTCGTCGCTGAGAGCCGCGAGCGAGGTGGCCACGGTCTCCTTGCCCTTGGCGCGCCGGGCAAGCGCGGCTCCTGCCTTGCGCAGGTCGTCCGGGCCACCCTGGCCGATGCCGACGAACATGACGCTGCGCAGGCTGTCGTTGGCGAGCCCCTCGCTCGAGAGGACCGGGTGCTCCACCACCTCACCGGTCTTGCCCGTCACCTTGTGGTGCTCGAGCAGCGCGAACACGTCGAGCTCCAGCTCGTCGAGGAGCTCCGCGACGCCGGGACCGAGCGTCGGCCCGTCCTCGTCGGTGAGCAGCGGCAGGGCGACGAGGTCCGCGCCCACCACACCCGTGGGCGCGGCGCTGCTGAGCGCGATCTGTGGCGGTGAGACCTGGTTGGGCAGTGCCACGGTGCTGGTTCCCCCTGTGAGGCTGTTGGCGGTGGGTGGTGAGCCGTCCTGACCCTACTCGTCTGAGCGGCAGTGACAACCGAAGACCCTGGGCGCCATGGCACCCAGGGTCTTCCAGCTCGTTTCGGGTCGAAGCGCCCGGTAGGACGGGTCGGTCAGCCGACGACCTCGTTGAGGGCAGCGCCGAGCGCACCGGCCTCCTCGGCGTTGAGCTCGACGACGAGTCGGCCACCACCCTCGAGCGGGACGCGCATCACGATGCCGCGCCCTTCCTTCGTGACCTCGAGCGGGCCGTCGCCCGTCCGCGGCTTCATCGCCGCCATGCGCACACCTCTTCCTTGGTCCGGCGGCGCGCCAAGCCGACGTGGTCCCTCCCACATCGAATGGAAAATCACCGGGGCGCGCCGCGTTGCACGTCTAGTATCGCTCATTTCTCCCGCTTCTCAGACCACAACCGTCGCACCGGTACAGAACCGACACCTGCAGCGGGTTCGCCCCGATTGCGGCAGACTCCTCATGTGCACGCCAGGTCCGCCCTCTTCGACCTCTTCGGCGACCACCTGCGCTCCCGCGGAGAGAGGGCGCCGGTGGCATCCCTCGTGCGCATCCTGGCCCCGCTCGGCGTGACGGCGCCGGCCGTGCGCACCGCGATCTCACGGATGGTCCGGCAGGGCTGGCTGACCCCCGTGCAGGTCCAGGGCGGCCGGGGCTACGCGCTCACCGACCGTGCACGTCACCGCCTCGCGGACGCCGCCGCCCGCATCTACCGCACCCGCGACAGCGGCTGGAAGGGCGGTTGGGACCTGCTCGTGCTGACCGACCTGCCACAGCGCTCGAGTCGCGAGCGGGTCCGGTCGGGCCTCTCGTTCCTCGGCTACGCGCCCCTGACCGACGGGACCTGGCTCAGCCCCTTTGCCTCCCCCGAGGTCGACCTGCTGCTCGAGGCGGAGGGTGCGACCGCGACGCGCTTCGAGGCCTACGACGGCGATCCGGCCGTGCTCGCGCAGAGGGCGTGGGACCTCGACGCCCTGGGGGCGGCATATGCCTCCTGGCACGGTGAGGCCCGCGCGCTGGTCGACGATCCCGAGCAGGTGCTCGGTGCCGCACCGGCCGACGAGGAGGAGCGGGCCTTCGTGGTGCGGTCCCACCTGGTCCACGAGTGGCGCAAGTTCCTCTTCACCGACCCCGGTCTCCCCGTGGAGCTCCTCCCGCCCGACTGGCCCGGCCACGCCGCCGCTAGGTTCTTCGCCGAGGAGGCCGCACGCCTGCTGCCCGCGGCGTCCCGGTTCGTCGACCGCTGCCTTGCCCCGACCGAGAGTGGAGACCATCCATGACCGACCAGCCCGTGATCTACGCCGTGTCCGACGGGGTCGCGACGATCACGCTCAACCGCCCGGACGCGATGAACAGCCTCGACGTCGCCACGAAGGTGGCTCTTCGCGATGCGGTCCTCGAGGCCGCGGGCGACGAGGCCGTCCGCTGCGTGGTCCTCACCGGCTCGGGTCGGGCGTTCTGCGTCGGCCAGGACCTCAAGGAGCACATCGAGATCCTCAACAGCGGCTCCTCGGACGAGCTGTTCCGGACCGTCCCCGAGCACTACAACCCGACGGTCAAGGCTCTCGCCACCATGAACAAGCCCGTGATCGCAGCAGTGAACGGCGTCGCGGCGGGCGCCGGGGCCTCGCTCGCCTTCGCGTGCGACTTCCGCATCGTCGCGGAGTCAGGCGGCTTCAACCTCGCGTTCACCGGCGTGGCGCTCTCGTGCGACACCGGGGCGTCGTGGACGCTGCCCCGGCTCGTCGGCAGGGCGAAGGCACTCGAGCTGCTCTACTTCCCGCGCACCATCCCCGCACAGGAGGCGCTCGAGCTCGGCCTCGCGTCCAAGGTGGTCGACTCCGCGGAGCTCGAGCACGAGGTCACCACGCTGGCGCAGCGCCTCGCCACCGGCCCGACCGTGGCGTTCGGTGCGGTACGTCGCTCCGTGGAGTTCTCCGCGGGCCACGACTTCGAGAGCTCCCTGGACTTCGAGGGACAGATGATGTCGCTGACCGGCGCCACGGAGGACCACGCCAAGGCCGTCGCGGCGTTCGTGGCGAAGGAGAAGCCGGTCTTCGAGGGCCGGTGAGGAGCCGGTGCCTAGCGCGAACCGGCCCCGCTCAGTGCGACGGGCCCGGGGTCACGGGATGTGGTCGGTCAGGTAGAGGGCGGTGAACACGCACACGCCGACCAGCATGCCCACGTGGGCGAGCACCGACAGGCCGGGCCCTTCTCCCCACGTGTCGGCGGCGGGACCCGAGGCGTGCCGCCCCTTCGCGGGCATCCAGCGCGCGAGGATCAGCAGGCCGGCGATGACGGTGAGCCACCACGGGATGAGCGCCAGGCCTCCGAGCAGGCGGTTGCCCGTCAGGAGGAACGCCACCCACAACAGCAGCGCCGGGACGCCGGAGTAGGTGTGCAGGTTGAGCACGTTGGTGGGGATGGAGAGACGCCCCGCCGCGCCCCCGCCGTCGGCCAGACGAACCCTCGTGAGCACGACGACGACTGCTGCCAGGATGGTCAGCACGATGGTGGCAAGTAACGGCGTCACGATCAGAGCATGCCCGATCCGTGACCGTTATGTGATCAGCGGGGTCTATTCGGACGGCGTGGCGTCGGATCGCACCCAGCATTCGGCGAGGTGGTCGTCGACCATTCCGGTGGCCTGCATGAGGGCGTACGCGGTGGTGGGACCGACGAACCGGAGGCCTCGCCGCTTGAGCTCCTTGGCCATCGCCGTCGACTCGGGCGTGGTGGCCGCGACGTCTCCCAGGGTGCGAGGAGCGCGGCCCCGGCTGCGTCGGGGCGAACGACCACAACAGGTCGCTGAAGGGCTCGTCGAGGTCGAGGACGGCGCGGGCGTTGGCGATCGTCGCCTCGACCTTCGCCCGGTTGCGCACGATCCCGGCGTCCCCGAGCAGACGGTGTACGTCGTCCTCGCCGAACGCCGCGACCTGCTCGATGTCGAAGCCCTTGAACGCCGACCGGAAGGCGTCGCGCTTGCGCAGGATCGTGATCCACGAGAGCCCGGACTGGAACGCCTCGAGGCTCAGCCGCTCGAACAGCGCCTGGTCGCCGCGGAGCTCCCGGCCCCACTCGGTGTCGTGGTAGGCGAGGTACTCGGGGGCCGAGCCCGCCCATCGGCAGCGCAGCCGCCCGTCCGTCCCCTCGAGGAGACCGTCGCGATCAGGCACGGGCACCCCCTGCGTGTATCGCCTCGGCCCGCTGCGCCATCCGGCGGAGCACCTGGGTGGCACCGCGGTCCATGAACCGGCCGGCGAGGCGCCACAGCAGGGCGCCGACCCGCCCGAAGGGCACCTCCAGGTTCTCCCACAGCGCCACGGTGCAGGCTGTGGGCCCGTCGGGTACGACGCTGAACTCGGCGTCACCGTGGACGACCGCGCCGGTGTGCATGATCTCGCAGCGTGCCTTGCCGTCCGGAGTCTCCTCCCAGACCGTGATCGTGATGGGGTCCCAGAAGCCGACGCGCCCGATCCCGGTCCACGCGCGGAACCGACCACCCACCGAGCGGGCGCGGTCCCCCTCCGTCCTGGGGAGCAGCTCCACGCGGGTGAACGGGATCCACTCCCCCTGCCTGGGCCAGTCGGTGACGTACTCCCACACGAGCCGGGCCGGTGCCCGGACCGGGACCTGGGCGCGGACCGTCGCGCGCATCAGCGGCCGTCTCCGGGCTCGTCGACCGTGTCCTGCCGACCGGCCGTGTGCCGACCGTGCGTGTGCTGTGCGGCCTCCTGCCGTGCGGCCTCCAGCTCGCTCGCGAGACGCTCGAGCAACCCGTCGACCTCGGACATCCGGTAGCCACGGAGGGCCGTCGTGAAGCGCGCCCGGCGGAGGTCCTCGGCGGTGAGGGGCCCCTCGGCCTGGACGCGGGAGTCCGGGCGGTCGTCGTACACCTCTGCCATGGAGCCTCCTCGACCGGCCGCCACCACTGCGACCGCCCCCATCAGCAGGACGATCAGCACCGCGAAGAACCAGGTCACGGAGTCGCCTCGGTCCCGGTGGCGGGGTTCTGGAACTCGTCGTCCTCGGGCGCGGTGAAGCGGTGCCTGACCTGAGCCTCCTGGACGATGCGGACCACCTCGTCCACGTCGTCGGTGACGTGGAACATGTCGAGGTCCGTGTCGGAGACCTTGCCGTCGGCGACCACCGTCTCGCGGATCCACTTGACCAGCCCGGCCCAGTAGTCGGAGCCCATGAGGATGATCGGGAACGAGGTCACCTTCTGGGTCTGCACCAGCGTGAGCGCCTCGAAGAGCTCGTCGAAGGTCCCGAAGCCGCCGGGGAGCACCACGAACCCCTGGGCGTACTTCACGAACATCGTCTTGCGGGCGAAGAAGTAGCGGAAGTTCACGCCGAGCTCGACGTACTCGTTCATGCCTGCCTCGAAGGGAAGCTCGATCCCGAGCCCGACGGAGAGGCCGCCGTTCTCGGAGGCGCCCTTGTTCGCGGCCTCCATGATCCCCGGGCCGCCGCCGGTCACGACCGCGAACCCGGCGAGGCTCAGCGCGTGCCCGAGCCGTTCGGCCAGGGCGTACATCGGGTCCTCACGGCTCGTGCGCGCCGAGCCGAACACCGAGATGGCGGGGCCTAGCTCGGCGAGCGTCCCGAAGCCCTCCACGAACTCCGACTGGATCCTCATGACGCGCCAGGGATCTGTGTGCACCCAGTCGCTGGCGCCGCGCGAGTCCAGGAGTCGCTGGTCGGTCGTGCTGCGCTGGAAGGCCCGTCGCCGCATCGTCGTACGACCACGTTGCTTGATCGGCCCGGACGGGATCTCGTCGCTCATGCCCGTGAGGTTATCCGGCATCGTGAAGCCCGGAGGGTCACATGGGCCGAAGCCACGTGCGCAGCTGCTCCTCGACCCGCTCGAGCTGCTCGAGCGGCACGAACTCCTCCTGCTTGTGCGCCAGCAGGGGGTCGCCGGGGCCGAAGTTCACCGCGGGGATTCCGAGGGCGGTGAAACGTGCCACGTCGGTCCAGCCGAACTTCGGGTTCGCCGTGCCGCCGACGGCTTCCACGAAGGCCGCGGCGGCGGGGACGCCGAGCCCCGGCAAGGCTCCCGGCGCGGTGTCGGTGACCTCGATCTCGAACCCGTCGAAGACCTCCCGCATGTGCGCGTGCGCCTCCGCCTCGGACCTGTCGGGCGCGAAGCGGTAGTTGACCGAGACCGTGCAGGAGTCGGGCAGGACGTTGCCCGCCACACCGCCCTCGATGAAGACGGCGTTGAGGCCCTCGTGGTACTCGAGTCCGTCTATCACCGGCCGCCGCGGCTCGTAGGCGCCGAGCCGGGCGAGGATCTCGCCCGCCCCGTGGATCGCGTTCACGCCGTTCCAGGAACGAGCCGAGTGGGCGCGTTCGCCGCGCGCCGTGACGTCGACGCGCATCGTGCCCTGGCATCCCGCCTCGACGACCGCGTCCGAGGGCTCCATGAGGATCGCGAAGTCGGCCTCGAGCAGCTCGGGGTTGCTCTCGCCGAGCAGCTTCAGCCCGTTGCGGGTCTCCTCGACCTCCTCGCACTCGTAGAACAAGAAGGTGATGTCGCGGTTGGTCGCCGGCATGGTGGCCGCGATCCGCAGCGCCACGCCGACGCCGCCCTTCATGTCGCAGCTGCCGAGCCCGTGCAGCCTCTTCTCGTCCCGACGTGCAGGCAGGTTGTCGTTCAGGGGCACGGTGTCGAGATGGCCGGCGATCACGACCCGCTCGGCGTGACCGTGGTTCGTGCGCGCGACGACGTTGTTGCCGTAACGGCTCACCTCGAGGTGGGACAGCGTGCGCAGCTGCGACTCGACGGCGTCGGCGATGGCCTGCTCGTTGCCGCTGACGGACTCGATGTTCACGAGCTGCTCGGTGAGGGTGACGACGTCCGCGCTGAGGTCGAGTGAGGTCATGGCGTCATCCTCTCAGCGCTCGAAGACGCAGAACTCGTTGCCCTCGGGGTCGGCCATGACGTTCCACGAGATCTCCTCGTCGCGGGCCCGCAGCAGGGTCGCACCGTGCTCCCGCATCGCCTCGACGGTGCTCACCACGTCCCAGTGGATGCGGTTCTTCACCGTCTTGGGCTCGGGCACCGGCACGAAGTCCATCGTGGTGATCGGGTTGCCGGGAATCCCCTCGAGCGTCCAGAAGCCCCGGCCGCCGTTGTCGTCCACCGTGGCGCCGAAGGCCTCGCCCCACCAGCGGCAGATCGCCTCCGGGTCCACCGAGTCGACGACCAGGCCGTGGACCCGGTAGTCGGGAAGCTCACCGGGGTCCTTGGGGAAGACGCAGAACTCCCCGCCCTCCGGGTCTGCCATCACCGTCCAGTGCAGCCCGGACTCCTCGGCCGGGAGTACGACGCTCGCTCCCCTCGTCACGACGTCGTCGACGGAGGCGGCGTAGACGTCGAGGTGCACGCGGTGCTTGACCGTCTTGGCCTCCGGCACCCGGCAGACGGCGATGCCGTGGCCCTCGGTCGGACCCACGACGTTTCCGCTCTCCTCGTCGGGCCGGAAATCCAGCCCCGACACGTCCGCCCAGAACCGGCCGAGCCCCTCGCCGCCGGTGGTGTCCATGCAGAGCTCCAGCCATCGCGCGACCGCCGTCACGTGCACTCCTCCCGTATGCCGGAACAGCGAGGATCCGGCCCGCGGTGCCTTGCCGCGTTTCGATACCTTGTCATACGTGACCACCACCAACCAGCAGCAGACAGACGTGCCCTCGCACACCACCTCGGGAAGCGCCTGGGGGTTCGGCCTGGCCACCTTCGCGGGCGTGGAGGGCGAGGGCGGTGTGCTCGACACGTGGTACCCCTCACCACAGCTCGGCGAGGCCCCCGAACACCTCGAGGCCCCGGAGGAGCTCGCCTCGCTGGAGGGCGTCGACGAGGCGCGCGGCGTCCGCCGCACCGTCGTACGCACGGTCGTCGAGGACCTGCAGTCTCCGCCGGCCGACGCACACGACGCCTGGCTGCGGCTGCACCTGCTCAGCTCCCGGCTCGCCGCCCCGCGCACGATCTCGGTGGACGGCATCTTCGGTCTGCTCACGAACGTCGTGTGGACCAGCGAGGGTCCCTGCGCCGTCGACGGCTTCGAGCAGACGCGCCTGCGCATGAAGGCGGCCGGCCGCCACGTCAACGTGCTGGGTGTCGACAAGTTCCCCCGGATGACCGACTACGTGCTCCCCACCGGTGTGCGCATCGCCGACGCCGACCGCGTCCGCCTCGGCGCGCACCTCGCCTCGGGGACGACGGTCATGCACGAGGGCTTCGTGAACTTCAACGCCGGCACTCTCGGCGCCTCCATGGTCGAGGGCCGGATCAGTGCCGGCGTCGTGGTCGGTGACGGCTCCGACGTGGGCGGCGGCGCCTCGATCATGGGCACCCTCTCCGGTGGCGGCAAGGAGGTCATCGCCGTCGGCGAGCGCTGCCTGATCGGCGCCAACGCCGGCATCGGGATCTCGCTCGGCGACGACTGCGTCGTCGAGGCCGGCTGCTACGTCACCGCCGGCACCAAGGTGACTGTCCGCGACATGGACAACAAGCCGAAGGTGGTCAAGGCCGCCGAGCTGTCCGGCGTCGACAACATCCTGTTCCGCCGCAACTCCGTGACCGGTGCGATCGAGGCCGTCCCGTGGCGGGGGGAAGGCATCGAGCTGAACGCGGCCCTGCATGCCAACGACTGACTCCCACCTGCGCCCACGACGCCGGTCCCGCTCTCGACGAACCGAGGCCGGCGGGGCAGCGCGCGCACTCCTCGTCGGCCTCGCCCTCATCGCCGTGGTCGCGGTCGCGGGCGTCATGGTCCTGCGTGGGGTCGGCCCCTTCCCCGACCCCGAGGGGTGTCGCGTCGAGGTGGGCGACGTGGTCACGTACCTCGACACCGAGCAGGCGGAGAACGCCTCGACCATCGCCGCGGTCGGCGTGCGCCGAGGGCTTCCCGCCCGGGCGGTCTCCATCGCGCTGGCGACCGCCTACCAGGAGAGCAAGATCCACAACCTCGACCACGGAGACCGGGACTCGCTGGGACTGTTCCAGCAGCGGCCGTCCATGGGTTGGGGCACGGCCAAGCAGCTGCAGGACCCCTACTACGCCACGAACGCCTTCTACGACGAGCTCGAGAAGGTCGACGACTACCACCGGATGCGCATCACCGAGGCGGCCCAGGCGGTGCAGCGGTCCGGCTTCCCCGAGGCCTACGAGGACCACGAGGCCGACGCCCGGGCGCTGGCCTCGGCACTGACCGGCTACTCCCCCGACGGCCGCTTCACCTGTGTCGCCCGCTCGTCGGAGTCGCTCGCGAAGGAGCGGCCGGCCGCCAACGGTCTCACCCCACGCGCCAACGCGGTCCGCAGGAGCGTGAAGCGGGCGTTCGGCGAGCTCCCCCTCGGCGGCTTCGCTGCCGGTGGCGTGCGTGACGGGCACCAGGCCGGGTCGACCCACTACGACGGCCGGGCCGTCGACATCTTCGTGCGGCCCGTGAACCTGGCGAACAACCGCAAGGGTTGGGCGATCGCGCAGTACCTCGTGGCCCATGCCGACCGCCTCCACGTCCAGCACGTCATCTTCGACGGCAAGATCTGGTCGTCGGGTCACAGGTCGAGCCAGGGGTGGAGGGAGTACGACCCGGGCGACCGACCCGGGGACCGCGCGGTCCTCGAGCACCGCGACCACGTGCACGTCGACGTGCACGAAGGCGACTGACGCCCGCGCGGGGGACGTTGCGTAAAGGCGCTTTCGTCCGTCTTGTCATGACACGTCAGCCATTCGGATGACCCTTCGGTAGTCCGGCTGGGTTGTCCTCGCAACCTTTCGTGTGCACGAGGCTGATTTGTCTCGACACATCCACCTCTGGCCGGTGCAATAGAGGCGGGGAATACGGGGGGAAGGATGCAAGGCTTATGAGCGACTCGATGATCTACACCGTCGGGACGGCGTTGAACCGCGCGAAGGACAACGCCGTGCCGGTCGAGATCCTCGTCGAGGGGATGTGGATCCGCGGAGACGTCCTGGCCGTGGACGGCTTCGGTGTGGTGCTGCAGGAAGGCGAAGACCGGCACTCGGTCATCCGCGTCGAGAACATCTCCGCGGTCACGATCTGCTCGGCTGCGCCGCACCGCGAGGCGATTCCGGGGCGGGTGCACGCCATGCCCGGTCCGCGAGCGGCAAACGCCTGACGTCGCGCCGGCGCGGCCCGGCCCTGTGACGTCGCGCCGGTGCGTGGGTCAGCCCGCGAGCCGTCGTACCGCCTCGTCGACCCGTTCGTCGGTGGCGGTGAACGCCACGCGCACGTGCTGCGCACCGGCAGGGCCGTAGAACTCTCCCGGGGCCACGAGGATGCCGAGGTCGGCCAGCCCGGCGACCGTGTCCCAGCAGGACTCGCCCCGGGTGGCCCAGAGGTAGAGCGAGCCCTGGGAGTCGTCGATGCGGAAGCCCGCGCCCTCGAGCGCTGCCTTGAGCTTGCCCCGCCGCGAGGCGTAGCGCGCGTGCTGCTCCGCCACGTGGGCGTCGTCGTCGAGGGCGGCCTTCATCGCCACCTGCTGCGGGGCAGGCATCTGCAGCCCGAGGTTCTTGCGCACCGCGAGCAGCTCGCCGATCACCTGGGGATCACCGGCCGCGAAGGCGCAGCGGTACCCGGCGAGGTTCGACCGCTTCGAGAGCGAGTGCACGGTGACGATGCCGCTGTGGTCACCGCCGCAGACGTCGGGGTGCAGCACGCTGACCGGGCCGCGGCCGTCGGACTCGGCGCTCTCCCACGCGCACTCGATGTAGCACTCGTCCGAGACCAGGAGAACGCCGCGCTCCCGCGCCCAGGCGACGACCTTGCGCAGGTGGTCGACCGGCAGCACCTTGCCCGTCGGGTTCGAGGGCGAGTTGATCCAGAGCATCGACACACGCTCGGGGCCGAGTGAGGTGAGCGAGTCCGTGGCGATCGCCCGTGCCCCGGCGAGCCTCGCGCCCACCTCGTAGGTCGGGTAGGCGAGCCGGGGGTAGGCGATGAGGTCCCCGGCACCGAGGCCGAGGTGACCGGGCATCGAGGCGATCAGCTCCTTGGAGCCGATCACCGGCAGCACGGCGTCGAGGCCGAGGCCGGTCACGCCGTGACGACGCTCGAGCCAGTCGATGCAGGCCTGGCGGGTCTCCGGCCGGCCGATCGTCATCGGGTAGCCGGGCGCGTCCGCGGCGTCCCGCAGCGCCTGCTGGACGACCTGCGGCGTGGGGTCGACGGGAGTGCCGACCGAGAGGTCGACGATCCCGCCGGGGTGCGACCGCGCACGTCCGGCGTACTCGGTCAGGTGGTCCCAGGGAAAGTCCGGGAGGCGGCTGGAGACGGCACGTGCCGCCCACCACGCGAGTGGGCGGCACGACGCCGGTGTCAGGCTGGGTCACTCGACCCGGGTCACTCTTGGTTCTGCGGCGGAAGCGCGGCGATCATCGGGTGGTCCTTGTCGATCACACCGAGCTTCGCGGCGCCGCCCGGCGAACCGAGGTCGTCGAAGAAGTCGACGTTGGCGTTGTAGTAGTCCTTCCACTGCTCCGGGGTGTCGTCCTCGTAGAAGATCGCCTCCACCGGGCAGACCGGCTCGCACGCACCGCAGTCCACGCACTCATCCGGGTGGATGTAGAGCATGCGCGAGCCTTCGTAGATGCAGTCGACGGGGCACTCGTCGACGCAGGCCCTGTCTTTGAGGTCGACGCAGGGCTGCGCGATGACGTACGTCACCTTGGTTCCTCCTCGGATGGATACATTTTCAGGCGTCCCAGCGTGCAGCAGCGATGCCGTACGAACGCCTTCTACAGCCTAGTATCACCGGTCGCGTCATATCAGGTCGTACCCGGTCCACCAACGAAAGACGTCAGCACCTCCGTGAGTCCCGCGAGCAGCAGACCCCCCGGCCTCGGCCCTCATGTCGTCGGGCAACGGGTCGTCGTCCGGCGCGTGCTGCGGGGCGAGACCGGGCCCTCAGGCGGACCCGCCCTCACCGACGTGCTCGGGGTGATGGAGAGCTGGTCAGCGGCGGAGGCGACGGTGCGGACGGAGTCGGGTGACCTGGTCACGATCAGGGTCGCCGACATCGTCTCGGGCAAGCCCGTGCCGCCACGCCCCTCGGTCCGGATGCGGGTCCCCGTGGAGGTAGCCGAGCGGCGGGCGCTCGCATCGTGGCCTGCGCGCGAGACCGAGCCGCTCGGCGACTGGCTCCTGCGCGCCTCGGGCGGCTACAGCGCCCGCGCCAACTCGGTGCTGGCCGATGGGGATCCCGGCGTTCCGTTCGGGGCCGCGGTCCAGCGGGTCGAGGCGTTCTACGCCGAGCGGGGGCTGCCGCCCTGGGCCCAGGTCGTGGTGGGCTCCGAGGTGCACGCCGCCTTCGAGGCGGACGGCTGGGTCCTCGCGCGTCCCGGCGAGGCGGACTCCCTCTTCCAGCTCGTGTCGGTCTCGTCGGCCCTACGCGTCGTACGACGGTCGCTGCCGACCGAGGCTCCTCCGGTGGCGGTGACGACTCGGGCGGACGCGGCCTGGCTCGCCGACGACGAGAGGTCGCTCTCCCACGGAGCCGCGGCCCTCGAGGTGCTCGAGGGGTCTGCGGAGGTCGGCTTCGTCTCGGTCACCGAGCCGGGGTCGGACAAGGTCGTCGCGAAGGGGCGTGTCGCGCGGGGAACGGGCGCGGTACCCGGAGACGAGGACTGGGCCGGCGTCACGAACGTGTGGGTCTCCCCCGACCATCGCAGGCTCGGCCTCGGGACCGTGGTGATGGAAGCGATGCTTTCGTGGGCGGCCGAGCGCGGTGTGACCACGGCTTACCTGCAGGTCCGCGCAGACAACGCCGCCGGCCTCGCGGCGTACGGACGGCTGGGCTTCCTCACCCACCACGCCTACCGCTACCTCACCTCAGGCCGCTGAGAACCGTCGTCGAGCGACGAGTCGGGCGTCCAGCCCGGCCGGGCCGCACGACCGCCTGCACGAGGGCGTCTCGCGCCGGCGTCCCCCGGATCAGATGTTGACGCCATCGAGGGGCGGCGGCCCGGTGAAGACCGGTCAGGCTCGCGCGCACCCGCTTCTGCGGCGTTTGTGAGTGGATTCGCAGTTCCGAGGTAGAACCCGTAGTCCTGTCCCCCGAGCCAGAAGTATTTTCGGCTATCTGCGTTGTGCCCCGAGACTAGGGCGTAAAGGTGAGGCTAACCAGAAAATCAGTCTTCACCTAACGGCTGATTCGACGATTACCCATCTCTTTAGCGGAGTTTTGCATTTTTGCGGAACACTCTCGGGCTCTCGCTCCAGTAGGCCGGTGACGGGCATCCCCAGGGCGCAATCGCCCTAGTCCTTTCTGTCGAGTGCCAGGACGGAACCACGTCCCCCAGAGCTCGCGTCGGCCTGTTAGTGCCTGCAGTAGCGGGTCTACGGTCACCAAGACCGTTTCGCTACCCCTGGGGTGTAGCCGTGAACCCCGTCCAAGAAAAGGCTGTCGGTGTTGTGGGCACAATCATGCAAATCGCCTGCACATCGGATTGACGACTTCTACCCACCGGAATCGAGCGACATTCTCACTATCGTCTAATTTGAGGAGCTTCGAATAATGGCCAGGTGGATGACAAAGCGAACCACTGTCATGACGGCGCTAATAGCGCTGCCCTCCCTCATAGTTCCCTCATTCGCATCAGCGAGTGCCAATGCCTCGGGAGCACTTCGCGACCAGCGAACATTCGTCAAAGACCAGATAGTTCGTATCCCCGCCGACCAGATCTCCGGTGGGACGTTCGGGAAGGCAGACCCCTACCCCTCCTCCATCCGCGTGAGGGGTTTCCAGCGCGTGACCGACGTGAACGTGAGAATCCGCTTCGCAAATCACACCAACCCAGACGACCTCGACGTCTTGCTGGTGGGACCCACGGGGCGAACCGCCATCCTGTGGTCCGACGCCGGCGGCGCCAACGCCATAACCGGCACCACCCTCACCCTCGACGATGAAGCGCCGGTGTTCTTGCCCGACAGCGGCCAGATCACCGCCCAGAGCTACATGCCTTCCAACTACGAGGTCGGCGCCGACAGCTGGGCCGGGGTCGACCAGAACGACAACAGGCCGCTGTCGACCTTCGACGGCACGAACCCCACCGGCAGGTGGAAGCTGTACGTCTTCGACGACACCAGACAACCCGACACGGGCGACAGGAACGGCTCGGGCACCTTCGCAAACGGTTGGAGTCTGCGAGATCACGGGCACGCGTTGATCAGTGCCGGTGGACGGCGCCGATCGTGAACCCGGTGGTCGAGCCCGGGGTCAGAGGCAGCCGATCGGCGCCGCAGGGTCAGCCGGCCCTTCGCGGTCGAACGCGTCCAGCACCCAGGCGATCGCCTGTCGGTCCATGGGGATGGACACGTGCTCGGCGGAGTCGGCCGGGCAGTAGTCCTGGAGCGTGATGTTCGTGCTGCGGTCGCCGGTGAGGAACCCCGAGGTGTAGGGCACGACCACCTCGTCGTACCGGGTCACGACCTGCGTGTAGTCCACGTCGCCCGGGGTCTCGTCGGGAGTGTTCAGCGCCCGGAGGAACTCGGACCCTGCCATCTGCTGGTCGCACGCCGCGCAGCCCTGCGTGCCCGACCCGGAGCCGCCTCCGACCGTCGTGCCGTGGTTGGACGGGGCGAGGCCCACGAGATCCTCGACCATGCCGTCACCGCCGAGGTACTTGATGTAGTAGCGAGGCATCATGCCGCCCTGGGAGTGGCCGACCATCGACACGCGCGCCGCGCCGGTGGCTCCGAGGACCCGGGCCACGAACTCGCTCAGCTCGGCCGCCGAGTCCTCGACGGGTCCCGTGGCCCGGTCGCCGTAGTCGAGCGCGAACACGCAGTAGCCGTCCGCCTTCAGCGAGTACGACAGTGCGTCGAGGAGCGAGGCACGGTCACCGAACGTGCCGTGCACGATCACGGCCGGATAGGGGCGCTCCGCCGTGGGGCGGCAGGTCCAGTCGTTTGCCCCGACCGGGTCGCGGTCGAGCATCGGGTACGACGACCTGGGCTGCTCGTCAACGGCCTGCGCCGGCGCGGCGACGCCGAGGGCACCGAAGGAGGCGACGGCCAGAAGCAGGGCGAGGAGTGCGCGCATGCCCCCTCAACGAGACGCAGGTGGACTGCGTTACGGATGCTCAGGCGCTGTAGGCGAGGATGCGTGCCTCTTCGTGGCGGCGCTGCTCCGGCATCTCGGCGGCCCGCTGGGCGATGAGGTGGACGGTGACGAAGCGGCCGCCGGGGCGGTCCAGGGTCGCGGCCTGGAGCTCGACGTGACCGTCGGCGGTCAGGAAGGCGTGGGCCTCCCAGTGGTGGAAGGCGAGACCCGCCCACGCCAGCTGGATCGCGAGCACGGTCGCGTCGTCGTCGACGTCGGCGCGGTAGGTGCCCAGCGCGACCACGTGGCGGTCGGCGTCGTCGGAGCTACCGACCTCGATGTCCTCGAAGAGGCCCGTGGCGAGCAGCTCCTCACGGAGCCCGGTCTCGAACGCCCTGCGCGCCTGCGCGGTTGCCGGAGCGGCGTTCATCTTGAGGCCGTTGCGGAGGATCTGGAAGGCGGCGAGGTTCATGTATCAAGAGTGCCCCGCGACGGTCCACACCCCGTCAAACGGCAGGTAACACCGATTCCACAGAAACGGAACAGTTTCCGTCAGGCGTCGCCCTTGGGCTTCTTGCCGCAAACCACGCTGTCCGAGGGCGTGTAGCGGGTGTGCATGGTCTCCTTGCGCACGAGCTCGCTGCTGCCGTGCCGGCGGAAGTAGCGGTGCACGTCGATGTCGAACCCGCCGTACCCGTCGTTGGGGACGCAGTCCTTGCCCTGGATGTAGCGGGTCTTCTCCTTGGTGATCCGGTAGCGGTCGGAGACGTCGGTGGAGATGTCCCAGTACTTCGTGGACCACATCCGGACGTTCATCGCGCCGTAGGAGGACGGGGTGGAGGGGTCGACCCAGGCCTGGATGAGTACGCCGTGGGGGGTGTTGTTCTTGAACTTCAGGTCGACCGCGCCCCAGGCGACGGTGGCCTCACGACCGATCGGGTAGCGGTCGATGTAGAACGAGTGTGGCTTGTGCTCGACGTCCTCGAGGCCCGCGAAGAAGGCGCCGTTGAACAGCGTGGTGGCCACCTGGGACACACCGCCGCCGAAGTCCTCCTTGTAGACGCCGTCGCTGATCATGAAGCCCTTGGTGAAGCCGTTGCCGGCGGTGCGCTCGCCCACGGTGTCGTTGAGGCTGAAGGTCTCCCCCGGCTTGAGCAGCGTGCCGTTGACCAGCTCCGCGGCGCGGCCGAGGTTCGTGTTGCGGTAGTCCGCGTGCGGGAAGTTGGTCGTGAAGGAGGAGACGACCTCCTTGACCTGGAGCTTCCGGGCGTCCTCGGTGGTGAAGTCGGGCTTGTCCACGACGGTCTTCACCTCGAGGGTGCGCTTCTCGTCGGACTGCACGACCAGGTCCAGGAACGCGCCCGCGACCTCGTCGGGGTCGAAGGTCACCCCGCTCTTGCCCGGCACCACCTTCGGCTTGTCGCCGACCAGCCGGACGGTCGCGTCCTTCGGGGTCAGCGAGACCGACTTCGCGGCCGGCTCGATGGCCGCCATCAGCTTCTTCCTGTTGACGTGCGGGACCAGCGAGCCGTCCTTCGCCTTCATGGAGAGGGCCTCGGAGTAGGCCTCGGGGCGGACCACCACGTCCTTGTTGTCGAGCACGAGGATCACCGGCGCGGACATCGCGGGGTTCGCGAACTCGTCCATCGCCTCGTGGACCTTCTTCTCGGAGACGTCGGGCTCGACCTCGTCGAGCTCGAGCTCCACCGCGTCCCCGGCGCCGTCCGTGGGGAAGGCGGCGACGATCGCGTCGGCCGCGGCACTACGGTCGATCTCCTGGCCGGTCTTGGGGAAGCGGGGCTCGGCCCTGCCGTCCTCGAACCTGATCCGTCCCTCGACGGCAGGCGTGTCGACCTTCTTCGCCACCGAGTCGATGGCGGCCTCGAGCGACGTGTCGTCGACGGTGACCACCGCGTCGAAGTCGTCGCCGCCGGTGAAGTAGTCCCACATGCGGCCAGGGCTCAGGCTCCGGCCGCCGCCGGCCTGTTCGACCGACTCGGCGTAGTCGACGGCGAGACCCGACCGCTCCGGGCGGATCGCGGCACGCTGACCGTCGGCCGTGACGACGATCTTCTCGTTGGCGAGCGGGGCCAGCTCCTCCTCGAGGGTCGCCTCCGCGGCGGCCGGGTGGAGGCCCCCGATGTCGACCCCGTCGACCGTCGTACCGCGGGGGACCTTGTCGCTGGCGAAGGCATAGCCGACGAGGTACAGACCGCCGAACAGCACGACGAGACCGACCAGCAGCAGCGTCACCACGCGCCGGTCGGTCATTCTCTCCTTGAACGGAAGGTCAATCACAGCGGGCCATCTTAAGCGGCGGCACCCCTTATGGCTGAATCGCGACCGGACCACGGGAGGGCGGCCCCAGGCGATCCCTGTGGCCAGGACCACGAATCCGGCGCCGATCAGCAGCCATCCCTGCAGGTCCGAGGCGACGGCGTAGTCACCCTCCTTCCGGCCTGCGACGGCCACCAGGAGGGGGACCAGCCAGCCTGCCGCGAAGGCGGTCGCGGCTCTCGGCAGCCACAGCCGCAGGGTCCAGATCACGAAGACGGCAGTGCCTGCGCCGAGCAGGAGTCCGAGCAAGTGTGTGGTGTACGGCGATGGCGGCGACTCCGGCCGCGACACCGAGGGCCAGCGCGAGGGCGTAGCCCAGAATCCTCATTCGAGGCCGGCGAACAGGTCCGTCTCGAGGCCGTCCTCGTTCACGGGGCCTTTCTCGCCCTTGACGAGGCGGTAGTACTCATGACCCCAGACCTCGTTGCCGACGTTGTTCGAGAGCGCGAAGAACGGCCCGTCCACCGTGATCTGGGTGGCGTGCGCCTTCATCGCGGACAGCTTGGCCTCGACGAAGTCGTTGGCGTCGACGACGCAGTCGAGCAGCCGGTCGGGCGTGACCCAGAAGCCGAGGTCGGACTCCGGGTCCATGCCCTCGAAGGTCGTGGTGTCACCGGCGGCGCGGATCCTGCGGAGGCCGTCCCGCATGCGGTTCTCCGACATCGCGGCCCAGTAGATCTTGCTGACCTCCCACGCCTCGCCGAGGTCCTCGCGGTAGGAACGCGCGGCGGCCATCTGCGCGCCGTACATCGCGACCCGGTGCGCCTGGATGTGGTCGGGGTGGCCGTAGTTGCCGAACTGGTCGTAGGTGACGAGCACCTGCGGCCTCACGTCGCGGATGACCGCGACGAGGTCGGTGGTTGCCTCGAGCAGGTCGGCGCGCCAGAAGGTGCCCTCCTTGACGTCCTCGCCGGCGGTGGCGTGGCCCTCCTCGTGCCAGACCATGCCTGAGTCGCGGTACTTGCCCTTGTGGCCGAGGAAGCGGTGGTCGGTGACCCCGAGCTCCTTCATCGCAGCGGCCAGCTCGCCGACGCGGTGCTCGCCGAGCTTGTCGGTCTTGTCGGAGGCGAGGTGCTCGAGGCCCGGGACGAGAACCTCCCCCTCCTCCCCGAGCGTGCAGGTGACGAGGGTGACCTGAGTGCCCCTGGCGACGTACTTCGCCATGGTGGCGCCGTGGTTGATGCTCTCGTCGTCCGGGTGCGCGTGCACCAGCAACATCCGCTGTTCCATGACGCTCAGCCTAGTCATGCGCGCCCGGCGGCGGTCGAGCCTGTCGGACCCCGGTCCGGTCAGCCGTCGGTGAAGTGGCCCTTGACCCGGCGCGGGGCGTCGGGCAGGTCCAGTGGCGGGGGTACGTCGACGGGGCCGGCGTCCATCGTCGAGTCGTGGTCGACCCACCCGTCGTACTGCTCGACCAGGACGTCGAGCACGAACTCCGGCGCGTCGGTCACGACCGCCCAGGGGTGGTCCTCGTCGTCGTCCTCGCCGGCGAACCTCTCACGGGAGACGGTCGCCTCGAAGCCGTCGTGGACCAGACGGGCGGCGACGGCGCGGGCGTCGTCCTCCTCGTGGAACACCGCACGGAGCGTGGTCATGACAGCTCCTTCTCGATCGTCGGCTTGCGCAACACCCAGTCTGCCAAGGCCCTCCGGGTGCGGCCGGGCTCCCCCAGCGACGATCCGGCCGGGCACGTAGCTCAGGATCTCCCGGCGGCGCGCGTCGACCCCCAAGGCTCCCCGTCGAGCAGGACCTCGCGCAGCTCGTCGAGGAAGGGCAGGTCAGGCTCGAGCCACGTCACCGCGTCGAGCTCCTCGGGGCCGAGCCAGCGGACCGCGTCGTGCTCGTCCTCCTGCGGGACCGGCTCCCCGTCGCTGAGCCTCGCGAGGGCGACCCGGAGCGTGTAGCCCTCCCGGATCGCGACCTCCCCGGACAGGTGGCCCGTGACCTCGATGCCGCAGCCGAGCTCCTCGGCGATCTCGCGCACGATCGCGTGGTCCGGCTCCTCGCCGGGCTCGACCTTCCCGCCGGGGAACTCCCAGCCGCCGGCGAGGCCCTCGGGAAGGGTGCGCCGGGCGGCGAGCACGCGCCCCTCGCGCACGATCGCCGCGCCCATCACGAGCACCAACGCGCCCTCCTTCGGGTAGTTTCACGCATGACTCGGGCTGACAATCTAGTCGGGGAAGCGGGTGAGCGCGCTTGTCGAAACCCAGCCACGGCGTGCACCTGCGCCGCAGCAGCGAGAGGGTCGACGAGGTGGATGCGCTCGCGGCGGCCCTGTCGGCTGCCGGGGGCGGCCGGGTCGGGCTCGAGGGCGTCCTGTCCGACCTCAACAGGTCCGCGCGCGTCGTACGCGTCCCCGCCCCTGCCGCGCACTGGGGGTTCCGCTGGGACGACGAGGACACCCGCAGCCGTCGGTGGTGGCCGCAGGGCATCACGACGTCGGCAGACCACGGCGAGGACGAGGCGTACGACGGCCGCCGGGTCGTGATGACGAGCTGGTACTCGAAGGACCTCACGGGCGTGCACAAGGGCTCGCGCATCACCGTCGTGGACGTCGACGGGCTCCGCTACCGGCACGTGCTGCTCGTGGACGCCTCGACCCGCGACGACGGGACGGTCGACGTACGCCCTCTGAAGGTCCACGCGGGCGGGATCGTCTGGCACGGCGAGCACCTGCACGTCGCGGGCACCACGCGCGGCCTCTCGACCTTCCACCTCGACGACATCATGCGGGTGGGTGCCCTGGGCGACCGGTCGCGGCTGGAGGTGGGCGCGGGCAGCTTCGGGTACCGCTACCTGCTGCCGGTCCGCTTCACCTACGACGCGTTCGCCGACGACGGCCACGACCAGATGCGGTACTCCTTCATGTCGCTCGCACGCCGCTCCCCCGAGCCGGCGCTGGTGGCGGGCGAGTACGGCCGTGGCGGCGTGACGACACGGCTCGTGGACTTCGCGATCGACCCTGCGACGTCCCTGCTGCGCGATGAGCGAGGAGGGCACCGCGCGGCCGCTCTCCCTGCCCGCCATGGGCGTCGAGGGGATGCAGGGCGCCACGGTGGTCGACGGGTGCTGGTACGTCACCGCGAGTGCCGGGCGCTACCTGCGCGGTTCGATGTACGTCGGACGCCCGGGCGCGTTCCGCCGCCGCGCAAGGGTGCTGCCCGTGGGCGTCGAGGACATCGCGTACTGGCCCTCGCGCGACGAGCTGTGGTCGCTCTCGGAGTACCCGGGGCGCCGCTACGTGTTCGCGATGAGGCGCTCAACCCTCGGCTGAGGGTCCTCAGGCTCGCGGAGCCCGGGCCAGCTGCCGTGACTGCGCGACGAGCCGCCCGGTGGAGTCCCAGACCTCGGCGTCCTCCTCGAGCAGCCCGCCCGCGTAGTTGCGCGTCGAGTGCACGACCTTCAGCCACCCCGGTGCAGGCACCGCCCTGACATGGGCGGTCAGCTCGAGGGTGGGCGCCCAGCCCGGCAGGCCGAGGTCGAACGTCACGGGCGGGAGGGCGTCGACGGCCAGCAGCAGCGACAGCGGGTCGGGCTCGCGACCATCGGCCATCTTGAGCCAGCCGCGGATCATCCCGCGGCCGGACGGCTTGCCGAGAGCCCAGCCCGACGGTGTCGGGGTCGAGCCTCAGGTCGAACCGGTCGAGCAGAGGGGCCTTCGCCCTGAAGTCGGCGGGAGCAAGGTTCGTGCCGATGCACTTCTCGACATCCGGGAGCTCCGGTTCGACAGCAGTGGTCTGCACGTCGTCGGACAGCTCGGCGAGGTCGCCGTACGTCGCGAGGGCGCGCACGCGTTCGACCGCCCGGCCGTCCTCGTCCTGGCTGAGCGAGACCGAGCCGGTCGACATGCTGCGACCACGACGCACGATCTGGGTGGAGAACCTCGCCGGCCCCTCGATGGCCGCGGACAGGTAGTACGCGCTGATCGAGATCGGGTCCGGGTGCGCCTCGTCGGCGAAGGTCTGGCTCAGCGCGTTCGCGCACGCGGCGAGGAGCAGCCCGCCGTTGATCCCCGCGCCGATGCCCCACATGGCATCGAGATGACCGTCGTACTCACCGTCCGACCGGTGCGACACCGCGATCCCGCGGTCGAACTCGGACCCCGTCGGGTCCTGGAGCGGCTGGGGGCTCTGGGCGGCGCTCTCGTGGGTGCTCATCACCCGGCGAGACTAGCCGTACGCCGAGCGCCGGCCCGGCACCGACAGGGAGCTGGTCGGACCGGCGCCCGAGCCCTCAGTTCAGCGACGTGCGCTGAGCCGGCACGGAAGGCCTGTGCGCGACCAGCCGCACGGTCACGTAGCCGCCGACGATGCTCTCGCGGGTGGCTCCATGGAGCTCGACGTGGTCGTCCTCGGCCTTGATGGAGTGGATCTCCCAGAAGGGGTAGCTGACGTGGTCGCGCCAGAGGCGCTGGACGGCGACGCCGACGACGTCCTCGGACACGCTGTCCTCGAGCCGGCACAGGCCGACGACGAGCTGGTCCGGATCGTCGGTGTGCTCCACCTCGACGGTCTCGAAGAGCCCGCTCTCGCTCAGGACGTCGCCGAAGGCGGTTCTCCATCGCGACCAGGGCACGCTTCGTGGCAGGTGCGGCGTTGCATTGCAGTCCCGAGCGCAATGTCTGGAAATGCATCAGACGCATATCGCGATCATGGGCGCTCTGGCGATCGCTTCGCGCGATAACCGCGCATGCAAAAAGCCGCCCAAAGGGCGGCTAGGCGGGGCGAATCCGGACAACCCGAAGGCAAAGTTTTGGGTCGTTTCCGGTGGTTGAGCCTGTCGAAACCCGGAAAACATGAAGCGATCCGGGCCATTCCCTCGCAGCGGCGTTCAGAGGATGGCCCGGATCGCGTTCGTGGAGCGCCAGGGCGGCGTTCTTAAGAGTTGAGTTTCTGTACTACAGAGGATCGACCGACCCTGGTGCTGGGGACTGGGGTGGAGCCTTGGCTCCACCCCAGCCGTGATTCAGCTACCGCAGAGGGTCAGCGGATGCTCTTCTTGCGCGGTCCAGGCCGCGAAGGTCTTCGCGGTCTTCGTCACGTAGGCGACGTACTTCGTGAAGGTCTTCTTGTTGGTGTCGCGGACCACGAAGCGAGCGTTGCCCGCGCCGTTGGCCTTGAGCGACTTCACGTAGACCTTCTTGCCGCTCTTGGTGACCTTGTAGAGCTTCACCGTCGCGCCAGCAGCCTTCGACGGAGCGTTCACGAACGCGACGTCGTTGCCCTTGGCGGTGTTCGTCAGAGCCAGCGAAGCGTTGATCTTCGGACGACCGGCACGACGACCGGCTTCTCACCGAACTGGATCGGGTAGCGGTGAACTTCTTCACGAGCGCGTCCGAGCCGCTCCAGCCGTCGTAGACGAAGGCGCTCACCTTGGCCGTGCCGGCGTCAGTGCCGACCCAGTCGTAGTTCGCGACGCCAGCGCCACCGGTCGTGTCGTCCCGTTGTAGTCGCCGCCCTGAGCGTTCGGGCCGGAGCGGACGAACTTGACGTCCATGTCCGGGATCGGCTGACCGAGCTGGTCCTTGACCGTCACGGACTGGTGAACCGGCGTACCGACCGGAACCGCGTGGCACCGGACGGGTCGCTGAACCAGGTGTACGACGACGCAGCGAAGTCGACCGTGTACCACTTGATCTTGTCCGAGGTGGCCAGGAGGGTCTTGCCGTCCGTCTTCGTGGCGCGAGCCGCCTGGAAGCCGGTGGTGACCTTGTCACCGTCGGTCCAGGTGTTGGTGTCGCTGACCCACTTGGCGGAGATCTCCTGCTCGGTCGCCTTGGGCGACCAAGCCTGCGAGCGCCGGCGCCTCACCGGTGTAGTTCGACTTGACCGAGCAGCCCTCGCCCGTCACGTGCGGCGACAGCGTTGTTGTCGTAGACCTCGTCGACGTAGACCTTGACGAGGTTGCCGAACTGGTCCTTCGCGAAGAGGTCGAAGTAGACCGTCTGGTCGATGCGAGCGTCCGGGAGGACCTTCGACTCCTGGTCCTTGGCGAGGTTGACCTCGACGGCCTTCGGGTTCAGCGGCTCGTTGCGGGTGCTGAACACGACCTCGGACTTGCCCACGGCGGGGCCTGCCTTCGCAACCACCGTGCTGGTGACGTAGCCGTCGTCGTTGAAGTCCTCGTCGTCCTCGATGGCGACGGTGACACCGAACTTGCCCTCGGAGGTCTGGCCGGCGTCGTCACCGGTGGTGACGACGTCCGACTGGCCGAGCGACTTCCACTCACCGTAGAGACCACCCTCGGCCGCCGCCGGGTCGGCCTTCAGCTCGCTGGCCGAGTTGGCGTTCGGGGTGAGGAAGCCGTGGTCGACCGTCCACGTCGACGTCGACGTCGGTGAGGACCTCGCCGGCCTTGTTCTTGACGATGAAGTCAAGGGCAACCGGACGACCCGGCGACGCGATGCCGTCGATGCAGCTCGTCCTGGTCCCGACCTGGGTGACCGAGTAGGGCGTCAGGTCGGTCAGGAAGTCGACGGTCAGGTCGTCGGACTGGTCGCCGAACTCAGCGTGCAGGTCGGCGCCGAGCTCGTTGACCTCGTTGTTCGGCTTCTCGGTCGGGTCGGTGACGGCAACGGAGAACTTGCCGTGCGCGTCGGTGACCACGGTGGCGGAGATGCTCGAGTCGCGGGTCGTGCCAGCGGGCTGAGCGGCCTGCGGAGCGAACACCGCGTCACCAGCCGTCGGGCCCGGCTCGTTGCCCGAGTCGAGCGAGACGGTGACGGTCCGCTTGGCCAGCGGGGTGCCGTCGGCGAGCTCGAGCACGCCGTCGAAGCTGCTGGTCATGGCGGAGCCGACCTGCTTCTTGACGCCGTCCTTCCACGTCGGCACGGCCTCGCCGGTCTTGACGGTGAGCGGCGTGCCGCCCAGGTCGTACTGGCTCTGGCCGGGGTTGCCGTCCTTGTTGATGTAGGTGTGGAGCGTCCACGTGCCCTCGACGGTGCCGGGGCGAAGACGACCGGCGCGGTGCCGTCCGCGCCGGTGACGGCGGTCGCCTCAGCCGTGTCCGCAACCGCGGGACCGCTCGAACGGAACGACGGACCAGTAGTAGCGAACGATCTCGCCGGCCATGCGGAGCGTCCTTCTGGTCCTTCACCACGACCTTGATGTCGCCCGGGGCGTACTCGTCGATGTCGAACGCGTCACCGTCGGCCGAGGTCGCACCGACCCAGGCGGCCTCCTGTCGTAGCTCTTGATGGTGATCGAGCGCTTGTAGTCGACACCGTCGTCGTACTCGTTGGCGTCGGTGGTGTTGACGTAGTAGCTGTGCGTGTCACCGCCGGCCGAGCCGGACGCGGTGAAGGTGGCGAGACCGTTCACGTCGGTGTACTTGGTCAGACCAGCGGCTGTCCTCGGAGACCACCTGGGCGCCGGCGATCGGCAGGCCCTTCTGGTCGACGACCTTGACGGTCACCTCGGCGGTCGTGCCCTCGGGGACCATGGTCGTAGTCGGCGCTGATGCCGACCTCGCTGATCTTCTGCTTGTAGAGCTTGACGGACTCGACGTCGTCGGAGCCGCGGGTCGCACCCACCAGGGCCTCGTCCACTGCGTCCTTGCCAGTAGCCGGGACGTCCCAGGTGTAGCCGCTGAAGTCGACCGTGCCCTTGAACTTGCCGATCGTGTCGCCGGTCTTGGCCTCGACGGGCGCGTTCATCGCAGGGCCGCCGTCGCCACGGTTGTCGAGGGCAACGTCGCCGGTCAGGGCGCTGGTCGTACCAGCGATGACACCGAGAGCCTTGTCGTTGGACTCGCCGGCGTACGGCTGCTGGAAGACACCGACCTCCCAGCCGGAGGGCTTGGAGATGTCAACGGCGTCAGCACCGGCAGAGACCGTGACGGTCTTCGCGGGACGCGCCCTGGGACAGGGTGCTGGCGTCGATGCCGGTGGCGCGAACCTGCACTGCGGTGTTGTAGATGGCCGCAGTGGGCGCCCACTCGGTCGAGAACGCGCCGTTGGCGCGGGACACCGTCGCGATGTCCTTCCAGGTGGTGCCAGCGTCGGTGCTGTACTCGAAGTGCACCTTGACGATGTTGGAGCCGCCGCCGGCCACCAGGTGAACCGTGGTGTTCTCGCCGTCGTTGCGGATCGACGCGACGTCAGTGGCGCCGGTCTCCTGCGAATAGAGGGTGACGCCGTTGGCGCTCTCGTTCTCCACGAGAGGCGCCGCGTTTGCAGCAGTGAGCGGAAGACCCGTCACTGCCAGTGCGGAAATGGCAGCTACTGCCAGTCCCCGCTTCATGCCGCTGCTGGTCATGAATTGTTCCTTCCTAAATGGATCCCAGTGACGGGGAAATCCCCCGCACAGGCTTCGGGACCATGCAGGCCCCCGGTACAGCAGAAATTTCGGGACATACGACCCGACAGCGGAGACGCTACGCAGAACGGACACTTCGGAGCCTTAACTTGCAGCGGCCTTCCTCAAGACACAACAAATCCTCGGACAGTCACCCGAAAAGGGGACAAGATGGAAGAATCGGCGGAAGCCGGGCGAAGGACGGCCCTAGCGTCCGAGCAACAACGGCATACAAAACGGGCGGAGCTGAGGGCTGCGCCTTCGCACCGCACCAGGGGGATGAATGGCGTCGGAGAGCGCAGGCGCGCCCGGTCGTCGTCGTGGCAGGCCCTACAGGTTCCCTGAGGACAACAGCCCCCTCACGCGCGTGCACGGCGGCGTCGACCAGCGCGTCGCCTGGCTGTTGAGCGCCTCCCGCATCCACGCCGCGGACCCGGACCTGGCTCACCGCGACAAGTTCGTCGAGGTGCTGAAGGCGCAGGGCACCGCCGCCGACCAGGCTCGCGTGAGCCGGTGGGAGTCAGGTGGCCAGCGGGTTCCGGACCGGGTGGTCTGCGCCTACGAGACAGCCCTTGGCCTGTCGCCGAGCCACATCGGCTCCGCCATCCAGGGTCTCCGCCGGTCGCTCGACCCCCACGCGATCACCATCGAGACGGCGTCCACCCCGCCCAAGGAGCTCCACGAGGAGCTCGACCGCCTCTTCGAGAGCGTCGACGGTGACTGCGCACACGGGTCCGACTGGCTGGCGCTGACGAACTACCTCGCGGCCCACCCTCAGATCTACATGCAGCCCCGGAGCTGGGAGCAGCTGGCCGACTCGCTGATCAGCCAGATGGGTCGCTCCGTCGACGGCGCCTACATCCGCCGCTTCGAGTCGCTGCGGACCCTCGTGCGCCACCCCGTCGCCCAGCGCCACGTGGTGAAGACGATCGGCCGGTTCGTCACCGACCCCGCAGCGCAGGTCGTGATGCACCCGCTCACCCTGCTGCAGGAGGTGAGGCACCCGCAGGCCGCCGACGTCACTCTGCGGCTGCTCGTGAACCCGGCGACCGGGATGCTGCAGCAGGGAGCCGCCTGGACGACCGCCGCGAAGGTCGCCCGCGGCCACTTCGACGAGGACGGGCTGGCACGCCTCGAGGCGGTCCTCGGCATGCTGCTCTCGGAGAAGTCCCAGTCACTGACCGAGACCGACATCCTCGACATCGCGGCCCGCCTCCCCGAGGCCGGCCTCATCAGACTGCGTCATGCCCTCCGCGACTCCCAGAGCGTCGCGCGCGCTCGACCTCCTGGTGAAGACCGGCGAGGTCCTCCCCGAGACGACCACCCGTCGCGTCTCCTCCCGGGTTGCCACCGCTGCGCAGGAGTCCACCCCGCCGCCGTACCGCATCGAACCGGACATGATGCTGCAGCGACTGGTCAGGGAGTCGCTCTTCCACGGGCACCAGGAGCGCCGCCACCAGGCGGCCGTCCTGCTCTCGGTCAGCCCCTATCGCGAAGGCGTGGCAGCCGCGCTCGCCGAGCTCGTCGAGATCGCGGACGACTCCGTCGCCAACCGGGCCGTGATGCTGCTGCGCCAGCTCGCGACCGAGGAACAGCGCAGCCACCTGCAACGCTGGGCCGGCGACGACTCCAGGCGCCAGATCCGCGGAACCGCCATCCTGACCCTAGGGCGCCTCCCCCAGGGTTTGCGGGAGGACGAGGAGCCGATGGTGCTCGAGGCCCTCACCTCAGGTGGGCGCGCCACCCAGCGCGCGTGCCTGTACGCGCTCGGGATGAGCGGCTCGAGCGCGGTCAAGGAGCTCAGCGACTGCGACAACGAGCTCCACCGCCGCGCGGCGCAGTGGTGGGCGCGCACCGGGCCCGCCATCCACGAGTCCCCGCGGAACGGCGGACACGTCTAGGCACCCGTTGTACTCTGCCTGAGAGTGGGGTGGGAACACGGGGAGCTCTTTTGTTGGACGCGGGGGACAAGATCAAGGTTGGCGTGGTCGATGACCACGACCTGCTGGTCGCAGGGGTGCGGGCACTCCTGTCGACCCAGAACTCGCCTGCCCGCTTCTTGGCCGGCGCAGCCACTGTGCCTGGTCTGATACGCACCGGCCACAGCTTCGACGTGGTGCTCCTGGACGCGCGGCTGCACGACAGCTCGAGCACCGAGGAGAACATCCGGCTTCTCGACAAGTACGGCTTCTCGGTGCTGCTCTACGCCGACCGCAGCCATCGTGAGGCCGCGCCGATCCTGGCACGATCACCGGCGCGGGGCCTGGTCTGGAAGAACGACCCTGCGCTCCAGCTGCTGCGGGCGATCGTCGCGGTGGCCAAGGGTGAGCGGTGGGTGCCACCGAACTGCGGCCGCCCGGTCGACCTGACCCATCGCGAGACCGAGGTGCTCCGGCTCTACGCCACCGGCATGAAGTACGCCGAGACGGCGGCCGCCCTGGACCCGCCGGTGAGCGTCGAGTCGGTCAAGACCTACCTGTCGCGGATCAGGAAGAGGTACGCCGACGCCGGCCGGCCAGCCTCGACCCGCATGGAGCTGCGTCAGCGAGCCCTCGAGGACGGTCTGCTGCCACCGGAGAACGGCGAGCCCCACTAGGGAAGCGGGCCCGGCCCGGGCGCACGAAGAAGGCGATCCGGGCCACCCTCTGAACGCCGCTACGCAAGGCATGGCCCGGATCTCTGGTCAACGCTACCGGAAAACACCCATTTGCCCCTTTATTTGGGGCAGGGCCGGCCCACTCGAGTGCCGGTCTCACAGGCTGCGGAAGCCCTCGACGCGCATCACGAGCTCGCCCTCCTCGTCCGAGGCGTCGAGGTCGACCTCGGCGAAGATCCGCCAGTCGTGGTCGCCCTCCGGGTCGCCGATGACCTGCTGGACCTGCCAGGTCCGGCCCTCCTTCTCCACCAGCAGCATGTGCGGCCCGCGGGCGTCCGGCCCGATGTCGATCTCGTCGTGCTCCTTGAAGTACGTCTCGACCGCGTCCCGCCAGGCCTCGGCGTCCATCCCCGACTCCGCGTCGAGCTCCCCCAGCTCGTCGTACCTCTTGAGCGCCGCGAGCTCCACGCGACGGAAGAGTGCGTTGCGCACGAGCACCCGGAAGGAGCGGTCGTTGGCGGTGATCGGGCGCGCCTGCGCCGGTCGTGCGTGCGCCTGGACGAGGTCGACCGCCGACTCAGGGTCGTCGGCGGGGTGGGAGAGCTGCTCCCACTCGTCGAGCAGGCTCGAGTCCGTCTGCCGCACGACCTCGCCGAGCCACTCGATCAGGTCGGTGAGCTCGTCGTCCTTCATGCTGTCCGGGACGGTCTGCCGCAGCGCCTTGTACGCGTCACCGAGGTAGCGCAGCACGATCCCCTCGGACCGCGCGAGGCCGTAGAAGGCGACGAACTCCCCGAAGGTCATCGCGCTCTCGTACATGTCGCGCACGACCGACTTCGGTGACAGCGCACTCTCCGCGATCCACGGGTGCGTGCGGCGGTAGACCTCGTAGGTGTGCTCGAGCAGCTCCTGCAGCGGCTTGGGCCACGACACCTCCTCGAGCAGGTCCATGCGCTCGTCGTACTCGATGCCGTCGGCCTTCATCTCCGCGACCGCCTCCCCGCGCGCCTTGAACTCCTGCGCGCTGAGCACCGGGCGCGGGTCCTCCAGCGTCGCCTCGATGACCGAGACCACGTCGAGGGCGTACGTCGGAGCCTCCGGGTCGATCGTCTCGAGGGTGGCGAGGGCGTACGTCGACAGCGGCTGGTTCAGGGCGAAGCCGAGCTGGAGGTCGTCCACGAGCCGCATGCCGCGACCGTCCTCGTCCGGCGGGTCCAGCCGCTCGACGACCCCGGCGGCGAGGAGGGTCCGGTAGATCCCGACCGCTCGCCGCACGAGCCGCACCTGGCTGCGCGAGTCCTCGTGGTTGTCACGCAGCAGCCGGCGCATCGCCTCGAACGGGTTGCCCTCCCGCGCGATGACGTTGAGCAGCATCCCGTGGCTCACGCGCATCCGGCTCACCAGCGCCTCGGGCTCCGCGGCCACGAGGCGCTCGAACGTGTCCTCGGTCCACGTCACGAACCCCTCGGGCGGCTTCTTGCGCTGCACCTTCCGCTGCTTCTTCGGGTCGTCGCCGGCCTTCTGCATCGCCTTGTGGTTCTCGACCACGTGGTCGGGAGCCTGTACGACGACCGCTCCCGACGTGTCGTAACCGGCCCGGCCGGCCCGCCCGGCGATCTGGTGGAACTCCCGGGCCTTGAGGACACGCTGCCGGCGCCCGTCGTACTTGGTCAGGCCGGTGAACACCACCGTCCGGATCGGCACGTTGATGCCCACGCCCGAACGTGTCGGTGCCGCAGATGACCTTGAGCAGGCCGGCCTGCGCGAGCTGCTCCACGAGCCGGCGGTACTTGGGCAGCATCCCGGCGTGGTGCACGCCGATGCCGTGGCGGACCAGACGGGAGAGGGTCTTGCCGAAGCCCTTGCTGAACCGGAAGTCGCCGATCAGCTCGGCGATCTTGTCCTTCTCCTCGCGGCTGCACACGTTGATCGACATCAGCGCCTGGGCGCGCTCGAGGGCGGCGGCCTGGGTGAAGTGCACGACGTACACCGGCGCCTGGTTCGTCGTGAGCAGCTCCTCGAGGGTCTCGTGCAGCGGCGTCAGCGCCCACGAGTAGCTCAGCGGCACCGGCCGCTCGGTGTTCGTCACGACCGCGGTGTCCCGCCCGGTGCGCCGGGTGAGGTCCTCCTGGAACCGCGTCACGTCGCCGAGGGTCGCCGACATCAGCAGGAACTGGGCCTGCGGGAGCTCGAGCAGCGGCACCTGCCACGCCCAGCCGCGGTCGGGCTCGGCGTAGAAGTGGAACTCGTCCATGACGACCTGGCCGACGTCCGCGCGGTCCCCCTCGCGCAGCGCCTGGTTGGCGAGGACCTCGGCCGTGCAGCAGATGATCGGGGCCTGCGCGTTGACGGCGGCGTCGCCGGTCATCATCCCGACCTTGTCGGCGCCGAACACCTCGCACAGCGCGAAGAACTTCTCGCTCACCAGCGCCTTGATCGGCGCGGTGTAGTAGGTCCGCCGGCCCTCGGCGAGCGCGGCGAAGTGCGCGCCGATCGCGACGAGGCTCTTCCCCGAGCCGGTGGGCGTGGCGAGGATGACGTTCGCGCCGGTGAGGATCTCGATGACCGCCTCCTCCTGCGCGGGGTACAGCGAGATGCCGCGCTCCGCCGTCCACGTGGTGAAGGCGTCGAGCAGCGCATCCGGGTCGGTGTCGTCGCCGGAGGTCGGGTGCTCGGGCAGCAGGTCGGTGAGGATCATCGCGTCCATGGTCTCGCACCCGCGAAGAAGGGACTTACCGGGCGCTCCGTGCGCGCTGCTACGCGTCTGTGACGGCGGGTCAGAAGTTGATCGACACGTTGACGGCGGCCTCGGGCTGGTCCGGGAGGGGGCCCAGGATCCCGCACACCGCGGCCAGCATCATCACTCCGACGATGGGCACTCCGGTCAGGTCATGGTGCTCGCGCTGCCACGCGTGGAACGGGCTGCGCACCAACGCCACCAAGGCGCCGGCCATGGCGAGAGTGAGCACCAGGTGGAGCAGGGGCCAGGCGTAGCCGTCCCAGTCGCTCAGGACGTCCCACCCGTAGCTCAGCGCAGACAGCCCGAGCAAGACCCAGACCAGGACCAGGCGCACCGTGCGTCCGGCCAAAATGCCGTACGAGACCCACACGACCACCAGCGCGGTCAGCGTCATGGAGATCGGCAGACCCGGGTTGTCGAGGTCGCCGATGCCGAGGTCGGCGACCAGGGCCAGCTCGCTCGAGGATGCCGAGCCCGCCGATCGTCCCAGCGGAGAGCGGCAGCGACGGGCAGGCGGTCATGGTGTCGGTCAAAGCAGGTCCCCCGGAGGTCGTCGTCGGCGCACATCCTGCCAGCCCGGCGATGCCCCACAACGCTCCCGCGCGACTACGGCCCTCGAGGTCGCATAGCGGCAGAACGAGTCAATGACCCGATCGGGCTCTGTGGCGCACCTCTGGGCGGGCTTATTTTCGATGTGTAGACCAACCTTCTTCCGCGGTCAGCCGCGTCCCTCGTCGCACCACGCCACTGTGCCGTGGATGAGATCCCGGAGAAGGAGTGGAAATGCCGAACATGACCTTGGAGTCCCTGAAGGAGAGCGTCAGGGGCCCTGTGATCACGCCCGACAGCCCTGAGTACGACGACGCGCGGCAGGTGCACAACGCGATGATCGACCGGCGTCCCCGCGTCATCGTCCGTCCCGCCAACTCCGGCGACGTCATGACCGCGATCCGCTTCGCGCAGGAGAACGGACTGCCGGTCGCCACCCGCGGGGGCGCCCACAGCGTGCCCGGCTTCGGCACCGCCGACGACGCCGTCGTTATCGACCTGGTCCAACGCCGAAGCGTCCGGGTGGACCCGCACACTCACCACGTGCGGGCGGACGGAGGCGCGACCTGGGGCGACTTCAACGCCGCGACGTACCCGTTCGGCCTCGCGACGACCGGCGGGGTCGTCTCCACGACCGGCATCGGCGGACTCACCCTCGGCGGAGGTATCGGGCACCTGGCCCGCGGGCTCGGCCTGTCCTGCGACAACCTGATCTCCGCCGACGTGATCACCGCCGACGGGATGCTGCACATCGCCAGCGAGAAGGAGAACGACGAGCTGTTCTGGGCGATCCGCGGCGGCAGCGGCAACTTCGGCGTCGTGACGTCGTTCGAGTACCAGCTGCATCCGGTCAAGGACGTCTACGCGGGCCCGATGTTCTTCGAGCTCGAGCACGCCAAGGCGATCCTGGAGTTCTACCGCGAGTACATCAAGGACGCGCCCGAGGAGATGGGCGTCTTCCCGGCCTTCCAGATCGCACCTCCGCTGCCGTTCATCCCAGAAGAGCGCCACGGCGAGCCGTTCGTCGCGATGGTCGCCTGCTGGGCGGGTGCGCTCGAGGACGGAGAGAGGGCGTTCCAGCCGTTCCACGACGTCGCGCCGGTGATGGCCGAGCACGTCGGGCCGATGCCCTACCCGGCTTTGAACAGCGCGTTCGACGGCCTCTACCCGCCGGGCCTGCAGCACTACTGGAAGGCGAACTTCGTCCGCGAGCTCACCGACGAGGCGATCCAGGCACACCTCGAGCACGGGCCGAAGGTCCCCGCGGTCAACTCGACGATGCACATCTACCCGATCAACGGCGCCTGCCACCGGGTGGCGAGCAACGCGACCGCGTTCGCGCACCGGGAGGCGAGCTTCGCGACCGTGATCGCCGGGATGTGGCCCGACCCTGCTCAGAACGAGGACAACATCGCCTGGGTCCGTGGCTACTACGACGCGACCGCCCCGGAGTCGGAGGAGGGCGGGTACGTGAACTTCGCCGCCGAGGACGACCAGGACCGCGTGCGCGCCAACTACGGAGAAAGCTACGAGCGCCTCGCGCAGCTCAAGCGTCAGTACGACCCCGACAACCTGTTCCGCGTGAACCAGAACATCAAGCCCGCCTGACCAGGGGGCCCTGCTGCACGGCCGCCTGGGGGCCGGTCGTGCAGGATGGGCCCCATGCAGCTCGATGTCGCACGCATCCGCTCCTCGTTCCCCGCCCTCGACCAGGGGATCGCCTACTTCGACGGCCCCGGTGGCACACAGGTGCCGCGCGAGGTCGCGCAGGCGGTGGCCGACACCCTGACCTCGGGCATCTCCAACCGGGGCACGGTCACCGCCGCGGAACGACGAGCGGACGCGGTCGTCGTCGCCGCCAGGTCAGCGGTCGCGGACCTTCTCGGGTGTACGCCGGAGGGCGTGGTCTTCGCGCGTTCCATGACGCAGATGACCTACGACCTCTCCCGCGCTCTTGCGAAGTCGTGGGGTCCGGGCGACGAGGTGGTGGTGACGCGCCTGGACCACGACGGGAACATCCGTCCCTGGGTGCAGGCCGCCGAAGCCTGCGGGGCCACCGTGCGCTGGGTCGAGTTCGACAAGGAGAGCGCCGAGCTCACCGTCGACCACGTCGCGGGCCCAGCTCTCCGACCGCACCCGCCTGGTCGCGGTCACGGCCGCCTCCAACGTCCTCGGCACCCGCCCGGACATCCCCGCGATCGCGGCCGCCGTGCACGAGGCCGGCGCGCTGCTCCACGTCGACGGGGTGCACCTGACCCCGCACACCCCGATCGACGTCGCCGAGCTCGGCGCGGACTTCTACGCCTGCTCCCCCTACAAGTTCCTCGGCCCCCACCACGGCCTGGTCGCGGCCTCGCCGAGCCTGCTGGAGGAGCTGCGTCCGGACAAGCTGCTCCCGTCGAGCAACGACGTGCCGGAGCGGTTCGAGCTCGGGACCCTTCCGTATGAGCTGCTGGCCGGGACCACCGCCGCCATCGACTTCATCGCGGCCATCGCCTCGGACGCCGACGACCGGCGGACCCGGGTGCTCGAGTCGATGCGTGCCGTCGAGGAGCACGAGGACCGGCTCTTCGCGACGCTGCTCGACGGGCTCGGGGGCATCCCCGGCGTGACGCTGCACGGCTCGCCGAAACGACGCACGCCCACGGCGCTGTTCTCGGTGGCGGGCCACTCGCCTGTCGAGGTCTACCGGGCGCTCGCCGAGCGCGGCGTGAACGCACCCGCCAGCCACTTCTACGCGATCGAGACGGTGCGCTGGATCGGCCTCGGCGACGCCGGGGCGGTGCGGGCGGGGCTCGCGCCCTACACGAACGACGAGGACGTCGAGCGGCTCGTCGCCGCGGTCCGGGAGATCGCCCGATGAGCCGCGGAGTCCTCGTCACCGGCGCCTCTCGTGGCATCGGCCGCGCGATCGCCGAGGTCTTCGCCGACGCCGGAGACCGGGTCGCCGTGCACTACGGCAGCTCCAAGTCGCTGGCGGAGCAGGTGGCTGCCTCGCTTCCGGGCGAGGGCCACGTCGTGGTGCAGGCCGACATGGCCGACGCGGCGGCTGTGCGCGAGGCAGTCGACACCGCGGCCTCGCAGCTCGGCCGCCTCGACGTACTCGTGAACAACGCGGGGATCTTCGTGGCGCACCCGCCGCTCGACACGTCGTACGAGGACTGGCAGGAGGCCTGGGCACGTACCCTCGCGACGAACCTGACCGGCGCGGCCAACGCGACCTTCTGCGCGGTCCCGCACATGATCGCCTCGGGCGGTGGCGTGGTGGTGAACGTGTCGAGCCGCGGCGCGTTCCGTGGCGAGCCGGACAACCCTGCCTACGGCGCGTCCAAGGCGGGGATGAACGCGTTCGGCCAGTCGATGGCGCTCGCCCTCGCGCCCCACGACATCCGGGTCGGCACGGTCGCGCCCGGGTTCGTCGAGACGGAGATGGCGCGCGAGGTGCTCGACGGTCCCGGCGGCGACGCGGTGCGCGCCCAGTCCCCGTTCGGCCGGGTCGCGAAGCCCGAAGAAGTGGCCTCTGCGGTGTTCTGGCTCGCATCGGAGGGGGCGCGGTTCTCCTCCGGCACGATCATCGACGTGAACGGCGCGTCCTACCTTCGCAGCTGACCGGGGCGCGAGCGCCGGCTCACTCCGCCTTGTCGGTGTCACCGATGTCCAGGGGTCGGCGAAGACCTGTCCGCCCGACCCCGCGACGGGTGACCTTCGGCCCGCGTGCAGCGGCCCTCTCACGCTCCATGATCGAAGCATGGAGCGTCTGACCCCGCTGGCCACCGCCTTCCTCGACGCCGAGGACGAGGACACCAACTCCTCGCTGGCCATCGGCGCGCTCGCCGTCTTCGAAGGGCCGGTACCCGCGTTCGACGACTTCGTCCGGGCCATCGAGGGGCGGCTCCCGCTCCTCCCCCGGCTACGCCAGAAGCTGCGGCCGGTGCCGTTCGACATCGGACCCCCGGCCTGGGTCGACGACCCGCGCTTCGACGTCCGCTGGCACATCCGCAACACCGCGCTCCCGTCACCGGGCGGTCGCGAGGAGCTGAACCGGCTGATGGCGCGGGTGATGTCGACCCGGATGGATCGGGGGCGGCCGCTGTGGGAGTACTGGTTCGTCGAAGGCCTCGCCGACGGCCGGTGGGCCTTCATCTCCAAGCTCCACCACAGCATGGTGGACGGCGTGTCCGGGTCGGAGATGTTCCGGCTCGTCCTGGACCCGACACCCGAGCCGGGGTCAGCTGTCGAGGACCACTGGCGGCCCGCGTCGCCACCGTCCGGGATCGAGATGACGGCCCGGAGTCTGGTCCGCCTGGCCGCCGTACCCGTCACGGGCGCGAAGGCCCTCGCGAGCTCCCTGCGGAGACCTCGCCAGTTCGCGCGGTGGGCGGCGGAGAGCGCGCGAGGGCTCCTCACGATCAGCCGCGCGTCGGTCCCCGCAGGCGCCTCGTCTCTGGTCGGCCCGATCGGGCGGGCCCGGCGCTACACGTGGACCGCCGTGTCGCTCGACGACGTGCGGACCATCCGCCACGGCCTCGGCGGGACGGTGAACGACGTCGCGCTCACCCTGGTCAGCGGCGGTTTCCGGGAGCTCCTGCTCTCGCGTGGGGAGACGCCGACCGAGCACATGCTCCGCTCGCTCGTGCCCGTCTCGACCAGGGCGCCGGGTGCCGAGTCCGTGCCCGACAACCAGGTCTCCTTGATGCTGCCGTACCTGCCGGCGGACATCGCCGACCCCGTTGCCCGCCTGGAGGCCGTGCGGGAGCGGATCGCCACCCTTCGCGCGGACCACGAGCCGGAGGCCGGGGAGAGCGTCACGACGATCGCCGAGCACGGGCCCTTCCCGCCCGTGGCTCTCGGCATCCGGCTCGCGTTCCACTTCCCGCAACGTCAGATCATCACCGTGACCACGAACGTCCCAGGTCCGCGGATCACCCTGTACGGGCTGGGCCGGGAGGTCGAGGAGCTGCTGCCCTGGGTGCCGATCGCCGACCGGGTCCGCATCGGCGTGGCGATGTACTCCTACCGGGGCAGGCTGGTCTTCGGGATCACCGCCGACTACGACACCGTGCCGGACATCGAGGTCCTGGCCAGAGGCATCACGACGTCCCTGGAGCGGCTGCTCGCCGCGGCGCGGCAGCCCGCCTGATCTCGCCGGCCTCTACGGGATGATCAGCAGCTTGCCGGTGGTACGTCGTCCCTGGAGGTCCTCGTGGGCCCGGCCCGACTCCTCGAGGGGGTAGCGCCCACCGACCCGCACGTCGAGGCGTCCCTCCGCGACCTGCCCGAGCACCGACCCGGCCCGCTCGAGGAGCTCCTCGCGGGTCGCGATGTAGTGGCCCAGGGTCGGCCGGGTCAGGAAGAGCGAGCCCTTCCGGTTGAGGACCTGGGGGTCCAGGGGCGGCACCGGCCCGCTGGAGGCCCCGAAGAGGACCATCATCCCGCGCCGGGACGAGGCAGTCGAGCCCGGCGTCGAAGGTCGACCGGCCCACCCCGTCGTACACCACCTCCACCCCGCGTCCGTCGGTGAGGCGCCGGACCTCCTCGACGACGTCGACCTCGGTGTAGCGGATCACCTCGGCCGCCCCTGCCCCACGTGCGAGCGCCTCCTTCTCGTCGGTGGAGGTGGTCGCGATGACGCGGACCCCCTTGGCCGCGAGCATCTGGGTCAGCAGCAGACCGACGCCACCGGCGGCGGCGTGCACGAGAGCGGTCTCGCCGGAGCGAGCCGGGTACGTCGACTCGCACAGGAAGTGCGCGGTCATCCCCTGCAGCATCAGGGCGGCGGCGGTCTCGAGCTCCACCCCGTCCGGCACGACCACCGCTCGGTCGGCAGGAACGACGACCTGCTCGGCGTAGCCGCTGTCGTCGACCATGGCCCACGCAACCCGGTCCCCGACGGCAAGGTCGGTGACGCCGGAGCCGAGCGCACTCACCGTGCCCGCGCCCTCCGAACCCAGCACGAACGGCAGCTGCCTCGGGTAGATGCCCGTGCGCTGGTAGACGTCGATGAAGTTCACGCCAGCGGCCGCGACGTCCACGAGCACCTGGCCCGGGCCCGGCTCGGGGGTCGGGATGTCCTTGACCTGCAGAGCCTCCGGCCCACCGGTCTGTTCGACGACAACTGCGCGCACGTCTCCTCCTTCAAGGCCGGCGATGTGGCCCGGCTACCTCCGAAGTGTCACTCAGCACTTGGATCCTGCGTTGCCGACCACGCGGCTTCGATGAGCGACTACCCCAGACACCAAGTGACAAACCGCCTGAAGCAACGAGGGCCCCGACTCAGCACGAGTCGGGGCCCTCAGGTGTGTCTCGGTCAGGCGCTCTCACCGAAGCGGCGGCGGTACACGAGCGCACCTGCCCGCGAGGAGGAGGGCACCACCGGTCGCGAGGAGAGCCATGTAGCTGTCCTCGGCGCCGGTCTGCGGAAGCAGCCCGGCGGAGCTGGAACCGGTGGCTGTCTGAGCACCCGCTGCCGTGCCGACACGCCCTGCGGCCGTCGTGCTGGTCGACACCTCGGCACCGGCCCTCGCTCGCACGCCGACCGACTGTCCGGCCAGAGTGGTAGCCGTTCCGGCAGCCCCCGTTCCGGCCTGCCCGCCTGTTGCGGCCTGGGTTTCAGCGCCAGCACCGGCGCCGTACTCAGCACCGGCCTCGGCCTCACCACCGGCCTCACCACCGGCACCAGCGCCGTGCCCCGCACCGCCCTCGGCCTCACCACCGGCCTCACCACGGCCTCACCACCGGCACCAGCGCCGTGCCCCGCACCGCCCTCGGCCTCACCACCGGCACCAGCACCGTGCCCAGCACCGCGCTCCGGCCTCACCACCGGCCTCACCACCGGCACCAGCGCCGCCCTCGGCCGCACGCCAGTCGGCATGCTTGCCACCGTGGGAGTGACCAGCGCGGTCGTCGACGTCGATCTCCTCACGGGATGCGGCTCGGTGCCGTCCCTCGACAGAGGTGTCCGATCCCGCGCGACCCTGCGACCCGAGTGCCGTCGACCCGCCGGCACGGGCATCAGACTCCGACCCTTCGTGGGCGTCCTCCTCCGAACCAGCGCGGTCTTCCGCGTCCAGACGCCCATCACGCTCGTCGCCCGACCGGCCTTCGTAGGCGGCGCTCTCGCCGTGCGAGTCCGCGTGGTCCTCGCTCGTGCATGCGGCCGCGATCGCGGGTGTGGCGCCCAGTGAGACGACCACGCCGAGCACGGCTGCTGCCGGCGCTGCGGCCAGCCCTGTATGACTTGTACGCACGTTCAATCCATCCCTCCAGTTGATGACTGGGTGGGATGCCTCCCGGAAGACGCCCGAGCCGGTTACGGCACGTACGTCGTTTCGTCCCCCGGAACCCGCGCCCTGCCTCGCGGGCAGGTGTCAACGACCGAGGAGCTCGTGGTCTCCCCGGACGTGTAGGCGGGTTCTCCCTCCGAGGCATCCCCCCAGGTGCCTGCGTGGGAGGGCATTGCCCTGTCGGTCCGATTTCATACGCTGCGTGGCGGAATGGTCGAAGCCTGGACCTCGGCGGAGCCCACTTCTCCGCGGCCTGACCCGAGAGACGAGGCATGGCGGTCTGGACCACTGCTGGCGGCATGAAGCGGCGGAGTGGTCAGCCGGCCGGCAGGTCCAACGAGTGGACGAGCGAGTGCTGGAGCCGCTCCCACTGGCGACCCCAGGTCTGGATCGGGCCGAGTGCCCGCTCGAGAACCTCGAGCTGGCGGTCGAGCGCGGACAGCTCAGCCTGCAGTGCCTGGATGCTCAGCCGCTTGGCGTGGACCTCCTCCACCAGCACGTCGAGCTCTACCGTCAGCGGCGGTGCCTGTTCGGCCAGCTGCCGTAGTGAGGTCAGCATCCGCGTGACCGTCGACGGGACCGGTTCGGGAACCCTCCCGAGGGCGCCGCTGCCGGCGTTCGCCATCAGCTCGGCGACCGCACGAGTCCGGTCGAGGAAGACGTCGATCGTCGCCTGGAGGATGCCGTGCCGTTCTTCGTCGGAGTCCGAGGTCGCTTTCGTCTTGCCGTGCCATGGCTCGATGCTCGCCCGCCTCCCGCGCGTACGGCAGGGCCGTAGGTCCTTCGTGCGGGATGACCAGTACGTCGCTCAACGACCGATCTGGGCAAGAGACCCGGCCCCTCCCTCCCAGAAGCCGGGTCCCGACTGTGGCGACGTCGCCCGAACAGGGGGCTCGCCGAAGGTGCGTGAGTTTGCTCACATCATCGCGGGGCAACACCGTAGCGAGTCGTGTCGCCGGGTCGGAACAGGGGCCAACCCGACGACACGATCATCGGTGACCCAGGTCAGCCCGCTTCCTCCCAAGGGCGTGCCCGACCTGAGGCGAGCCCCCGCCGGTCGCTCCTGTTCCGGCGGGGGCCGCGGTCGCCGGCCCGAGGCTAGACCGCAGGAGACGCAGAGTCCGGTCATCGCAGGAGGTTTGTCGGGCTGGGGACCTAGGCCTCTGGCCACCACAGACGGACTGCTCGAAGGCTGGAGACCGTGGCTCCGGCCCGCCGAGGTACGGCGGCCCTCGACGAGCCGCGGGGAGGCACCGGACATGGCAGCAAGCAAGGCGCCGATGACCATGGCGAAGATCCGCACTGTCGCCGACAGCTTGGTCGAGGCCTGGAACAACCATGACGTCGAGGCGATGCTCGAGCACCTCACCGACGACGTGATCTGGGCTGAGCCCACTCTCGAAGAGCCCATCCGTGGCAAAGAGGCCGTGGCCGCCCACGTGAAGGACACGCTCGGGGCCTACCCGGACCTCAGGGTGCTCAAGGAGGACTTCCACGTCTTCGCCGACACCGACGAGGGCGTTGGTGTGTCGACCTGGACGCTCAAGGCCACGAACACCGGTGCGTCGAAGGAGACCGGCATCCCCGCAACCGGCAAGCAGGTGACGCTCAGTGGCACGAACCTGTTCAAGTTCCGCGGCGACCAGATCAAGGAGTACGTCCTCGTCTACGACGCACTCAACCTGCTGCAGCAGCTGGGCGCGCTGCCGAAGACGGACGGGCTCGGATTCAAGGCCCTCGTGATGGCGGACATCGTGGCCGGCAAGGCCGCAGTCCAGGCCGGAGCCCTCGTCGGCAAGGCCAGAGAGGTGATCAAGCGCTGACGACTGGCGCCAGTGGTCAGTGCGTCGGCTTCTTCGGCGAGCACTCGGTGTAGTGGGAGTACTCAGCTGTCTCACACGCGCCGTCGACGAGCTCGCGCTCGCCCAGCGGGGCGTCCAGCTGGGCATCGATGTCATAGCGAACCCCGACATCGCTGCACGTCCTTGCCCGCACGGTCTGCCTCACGGTCACGGCGACCCGGCGAGCGTCCTCGTCGACGTCCACGGACGCGCTGTCCTGACATTCGCTGCCGGTGTAGGTGAGGTGCACGACGTCACCCTCGACCACCGCGGGCTTGTTCCACGGCGTGGGCTCTGACTGACCGAAGACGTACCAGGCCACCCCGGCGAGGACGGCGACGCCCAGCGCCGACGCCAGCGCGACGACGACCGCTCGTCGTCCTCGGCGCGGCGAAGCAGCCACGGCTTCCCCCTTCGCGTCTACGTCGGCACGCTCGAGCGGCTGCCTCTGGGAACCAACAGTCGCGGAGACGCTGGGGCGACGGGATGGGTTCCCACGATTGCTGCAGCTCCGTGACCTGCCCCGACGGTCCCTAGCTGTGATGTCCGACGCGGCACGTCCAGTCACGGTTCCGTCATCCGAGCCGACTCGTTGCCGACTCCGGAGCCAGTTTCTATTTACAGATTACGTTCAGAACGGAACACTATCTGTTATGACCGCGCAAAGCGATCTCGTAACCACCCGGCAGGCGGCGGACCTCCTGGGCGTGACCGTGCAGCAGGTCAACCGGCTGGCGAAGTCGGGTGACCTCACCCGCGTCGCCCGCGGCGTCCTCGACCGCGACTCCGTCGAGGCACATCTTGCCGTCCGGCAGGGTGTCTCTACTCAGGCCTGGGCTGAGCACACCGCCTGGGGGGCGATTGCCACGCTGTCCGGACTGACCCCGAACTGGCTCGGCAGTGTGCAGCGCTCCCGCCTGAAGTCGACGCTGCGTGGGGTGACCGCCGAGAGGTTCGTCGCTCAGGCGCGCAACCGTGCACAGGTTCACATTTATCAAGGTCACTCCGCTATCGCTGCCCGGCTGCGGAACGAGATCGTGGTCGCCGACCGAGGAGCCATCGGCCTCGGAGCTCAGTCGCTGCTGGAGGCCCGGGCCGATGGCTACGTCGATGCAGGAGACGTACAGAAGATCGCTCACCGATATGCCCTCCGCGAGTCGGCCAGGGGCGGCTATGTGCTGCGCGCGACCACCTTCGACTTGGCAACAGTCCAGAGGATCACCGAAGCGAGCAACGTGCTTGCCTCGCTCGATGCGGCGACCTCCCGCGACCCGCGCGAGCGAGGTGTAGGAGCCGACGTGCTGACAGAGTCGCTCGCCCGATGGAACCGTTCGGTGGATCAGTGACGAGACCGACGGCAGATGAAGGGCCTCAACATCGGGAGGAGGCCAGGAAGGTGGCGGAGCGTGCGACGGGGCGTCCGACTGTGACCGTCGATGCCCCACCCGGTGGCTGGCCGCAGCCGTGGCCCGCCGTCGCCGAACTGGCCGCCGCCCTTCCCAGCGACAAGTGGACACTCATCGGCGGGCTGATGACTCAGCTGCATTCGATCGGCCGGGGTCTGGGCATCGTGCGCCCCACCAACGACGTCGACATCGCCCTGCACATCGAGACCGGTCGCGGTGTGACCACCAGAGCCGCTGACGCGCTGGAAGCGCTCGGCTACCGGCTTCAGGAGTCCATCGACCCACGCCACAACACAGCCCACCGCTTCATTCGCGGCGAAGCCCGCGTCGACCTGATTGCGAGCGCGCCAGAGGTAGTCGATGTCCTCGTCTCCGACCACCATGCTCCGCGAGTAGCTGAGCGTCTCCGCGGCCGGGGGATGGTGAAGATCGAGGGCGGGACGCAGGCGCTGCGCCGGACGATGAACGTCCGGTTGCGGATCGAGCCCGGTACGGTCACCGTCGTCTCGGTACGAGAGCATCGGCAAACACCGGGAAGCACGCGATGGGCTTCTTCTTTCATGGTCTTGATGAGTTCAGGCCGGACTAGACTCGGGGGAATGCCAGTCTCGTGGTGAACGCCGTCGGTGCCGGTGAACATGGTCTGCAGCTCGGGGCCTGGCGGGACGGGCCGATACCACATGATATTGAATCGCCGCTGCCCGACATCGACGGCTCCGTTTGCGCCGGCCACAGGATAGCCAATCAGTTCTTCGCCTTTCGGAAAGCTGAAGTTCAACGCCGAGAAGCAGCTCTCGACGAATGCGGATGTGGCATGGCGTTCCTCGAGCATGCCCCGCCAGGCCAGATAGCCCACGTACTTCGGCTGCACGTCCGGAAATAGCGCCCGGCGAACCACGGATCGCATTCCGTCTGCGCCGATCAGCAGGTCACCTTCAAATTTCGTGCCGTCATCGGCGATCGCGACGGCGCGATCACTGTCTTGCACCACCTCCGTCACGTTGCGTCCCGCATGAAAGTGCTGCATGGGAAAGGCATCGCGCAGCAGGTTGTAGAGCAGGGACCATGATGTGCTGTATTGGTCGTATTGATGAGTGGCAAAAGCGGCGCCCGCGCGGTCGTAGGCGACGCGCTTGGTCACCCGGATGCCGATATCCGGATTGACCGTCACCCCGGCGCGCCCAAGCGCGGCGAGCAGGGAACGCTGCGGCACGATTCCGGCTCCCCGCGCCTCCAGGCCCTCCCTGGTCCGCTCAAGGATATCGACCTCCCATCCTTGGCGAATGAGCATGTTGCCCGCGAGCATGCCGGCCATCGACCCGCCGACTGATAATCGCATTTTCTCATGGACTCTTCCGTGAGCGCTGATGTGCTGGCTGGTCCGCCTTCGTCGCGATTTGGATATCGATCGTACCGGGCTATTGTTTAGGTAGCCTGCTCCCGGTTCCGGAGACACCGACTTAGATCGGCAGCAAGCTCGTTCCAAACTGCACTCACTCACCGAAGGTCGAGGGCTAGTTGTTTTCTTCCTAGCATGTGCGCCGATCGTTATCCGCCCGGTGATTTTCGGTCCTGAGTGCACAGATCGACAGCGGTTGTGACGTAGAGCTTGCTGCCGGTGATCAGTGTTTCGATCGGCATGCGGAAAATGCCACCGCCAACGCTCACGCCGGGCCCATAGGTCACCGACGGGATGCGCATTTCGTTGAAGCAATTGATATCGCGCCACATACTCGACGTGCTGACCGGCGGCTTGTTCGGCTCGCCGCCGACGACCGCACGATGAGCGTGCGTGATGGCTCGGCGCAGCGGTGCAACCTTTTTTTCGTCGGCCTCGAATGCGGGGCGGTAGACGTAGAGCTCCACTTCTCCCGTCAGGCTGGTCTGGTCGAAGAATTCCGCAACTCTCTCGCACATCCAGCGGCTCCTGCGCCGGCGTGATGCGGACGTCCACATAGATAGAGCACTGCTGCACGGTCTTCGTGATCTTCCACGGAACGCCGCCGCGGATAGCGCCAATATTGACTTTCGGCACGACAATGCCGCCGGCGCATTCATAGCGGTTCTTGCTTTCGTACTCGACCGCCCAGTCCTCTACCGCCTGGATCATCTTCGACATACGGGTGATGGCGCTCGGGTTCTTGACGAGCGGTACCGGCCGCTGGATGTAGGGGGTATAGATCGGAAGGTCGTCGCAAACACGGTAATCTTGAAGAAGGCTTTGCCGGCCTGAACTCCGACGATGCCGAAATGGGTCCTTTCCGAGACCAGCGCGTAGTCGGCGACGCCGCCATGCGTGATCGCGTAGCGTGTGCCTGCTTACCTTGGCGAGATATTCCGGCGGTTGGAACTCGTCGACCGGTTCAAGCCCTATCTCCCCGACGACGGACATCGGAACAGATCGCCCCTCAGCTTGACGCAGAAATCCTTGATGGCCTTTGCGGCTAGCAGCCAGGTCGCCATCGGTCCCTTGCAGTTGCACACGCCGTTACCGATGAGCACGTCTCCCTCTCGCCAGCCGGTGTGGAAGATGGGGTCGGCGGCGTGCCGCGTCGTCCACCACTCATCCTCCTTGTGAATGGTCGTATCCATATGGCTGTTGAAGCACAGGCTGGGGCCGCCGCCGGTGCCCGGGAGAGTCGCCAGGACGTTGGGGCGGTCGGGGTAGAGACCGACCTTGCGCGCTTGGAAGCCCTGCCGCAGCAGCCAATCGTGCACATAGTCGGCCACCGGCCCCTCGCTCCCGGTGGGGCTATCCAGGTTCGCGAGGTCAAGGGTCACCTTGACGAGTTCGTCGGTGTCGATGCAGTCGAGAGCGGCTTTCGGATCGATGGTCATTCTCGGCGCCTTCCGGTCAGGTTGTAATCTCAGAGTTGGAGCGTTTCGACTGCAGCATCTGCTGGATGTCGCTTCGCAAGCTCGAAAGCCGGGCGGCGGGATAGGTCGCGACATCGATATCGGCGAGGATATGTCCTGGTCTGCCGAACACCAGAATGCGTCCACCAAGCTCGATCGCTTCTTCGAGCTGGTGGGTGACGACGACGGCGGTGTTATCCTGAGTTCGTGCCAGATCAACGAAGGTCTTGCGCAGCGCGGGTCGAGGTCACTTCGTCGAGGTGGCCGAAGGCCTCGTCGGCCAGAAGCAGCATGGGCTCGACCACGAAAGCCCGCGCCAGCGCAACGCGCTGACGCATGCCCCCCCGACAGCTCATGGGGATACGCTCCCTCGAACCCCTTCAGGCCGAGACGACCGAGCCAGGCAGCGATGGCCCGTTCAGTCTGCTCGATCGGATCCAGGCGCAGCAGTTCAAGCGGCAGCCGCACGTTGTCGATCGCACTGCGCCACGGCAACAGCCGATCTTGTTGGAAGACGGTCGCGAGGAAGCCGCGGAAATGATCGAAATCGTCATAGGGTGTGCGGCCGCCGATGGTGATGCTGCCTTCCGACGGGCGGTTCAGGCCGATCAGCAGGTTGAGGAAGGTCGACTTGCCGCACCCGGTCTGGCCAACGATCGCCACCATTTCGCCGACGCGGATGCGGAAATCCAGCCGATCAATCGCCACCACCTGGTCGCCGGTCGTGGTTTGATGGAACAGTTTACGCAGTCCGCTGACCTCGATATCGGCGGCCTCCGTTATCATGCCCGCCATCGCAGCACGCGCTCCTCGACCATGCTCAGGGCGGCCTCGGCGAGAAACAGGATGACGACCAGAACGAGCGTCCATGCGAACACGTCGGCGATCGAAAACAGCTCTTGCGCCAAGACCAGGCCGTAGCCGACGCCGGATATGGCTCCAACTAGCTCAGCGATCGTCACTACGCGGATGGCGAGGCTGAGGTTGATCTTCCAACTCGTCAGTATGGCCGGCACGATCGCCGGCAGCAGCAGTTTGGTGAAGTACTGCGTCCGGCTTGGCCGGAACGAGCGCATCATGTCACGCAATTCGTGCTGCACACCCTTCATGCCGTCAAGGAAGTCGACGATGAACACAGGCGCGCAAACGACGATAAGCACGAAGGCAATACGAACCTCCACCCACTTGAACCAAAGCACAGAAAATAGAATCCAGCAAACCACTGGTACGGCCATGAACAGCCGCACGACGGGCTTGGAGTAGTTCTCGAACGGCGTCCAAAGATACATCGCCACGGAGAGGACAATGCCGAGCGCAAACGAGATCAGCAGCGCGATGGCCACCCGGGCGAGCGTGACCAGGACGAAGTCATACCGTAGCGAGAGCAGGCTCTGGGAGATCCGGCCCCATCCGGGAATGACGAACGGAGGGACCAGCCAGGATACGATCTCCCAGAGCACCGCGAAGACGACGATGACGATGACCAACTCGCGCGGAAATCGGAACGGCGTCCGCGAATGGAGCGCGGCCGCCTCACTTGTCACAGTCATGTTCTTGTCCATGGAGTTTCATCCTGTCGCCGATCCGTTATTGTCGACGCCAGCAGCGCACATCAAGGCACGGGGGATCGGCGACAACCGCTGGAAAAGCCGCGAGACCTTGAACGGCAGATCGCAACGGAGGGTCAGTAGGCCGCGACTTGGCAGGTATCGGCGCACGGGCAATGCATTGCCCTGCTGTGCAGCACGCGCGGAACTCATTGCGGCGCGTAGATGATGTCCTCGTTCGGAAGTTTGGGCAGGTAACCAGTGTCCACGGCAACCTTGAACATGCCCAAAATCACGTCACGTTCGGCGCCGGCGACCGGCAGCACATCGAACACCAGGCGCCCGGACTGCACTCCCGCCTTGTACACCCCGCTTGGCATCTTGAGCGAATTCGATACGATCGCGTCGGTCGCGTCGACGTTGTCCTTCATGAACTTCTGGGTTTCCTGGAGCATGGCTATTACGCGCGGCACCAGTCGGGGATTGCGCTTGAGAAAGTCGCTGCCGCCCGCAAGGACAAGGTTCCATCCCCGCACGTTGGCAATCGCCTTCCACGCGGCTTCGCCCGACATGATCACGCGAAATGCCGAGTTCTCGCGCAGCGCAAGCGTCGTCGTCGGTTCCCAAAGCATGGCAGCATCGACGCGCTTGGCTTCCAGTTGGGCCCGCGCGATCGGCGGTGCTGCCGAAACGACCGTAACATCGGTGCCGAAGTTCAGGCCGAGCTTGCGGCCATAGATTGCGGTGACCTGATACTCGGCTGATCCCACGGCGGCGGCGATAGACTTGCCCTTCAAGTCAGCGAGGGACTTGATGGCGGGGTCGGCTGCGATGACCGAGAGAACTTCAGCGGCGCCCATGTGGAGAAAATCTTAGCGGCACCCCTTCCAGAAACATCTTTTGGAAGACCAGCGGACCGCCGACGATCAGGTCGGCATCGCCGTTGGCGATCATTCCGTAGTAAACCGGAACGGCGTTTTGCGAAACCGCTTCGACCTGGATGCCGTGCTTCTTGTCGATCCCGCGCTCCATGAGCACATCGAGCATCATGGATCCCATCGCTGGGAAAGCTAAGCGGGCAATTCTGACCTTATCTAACTGCTGGCTATACGCAGCGTCATTAAACGCGGCGACCGCGAGAACAAGTCCGAAGCTGAGCGACGTGAGAGTGTATTTCAGCTGCAAGGTATCTCCTCCCTCTGGACGAGCGACCCGGGCGCCGAATACCCTTGCATGATAGGCGAACGTTTTCAAGACAGATAATTCGCTAGCGAACTATCTTCCCGGCACAGTAGATGTCTTTCCGCACAATGGAAGGCGGTCGAATTTATGAGTATCGAGGGAATGACGCGCAGTTCCAATCAACGACCGAAGGCGAAAGGACAACTAGTGACAGTCCGGTCGGAGCAGGCTCGGAATCGATTGCGACCATATTGTCGCAGTGGTCCAGGCAGCGACCGGGTCTGGATCTCGGACCGCTTGGAATGTTCATCGGGCTCGCGCATGTCTACTGGCTGACGGCTCCGCGCATCGAAAGCCTGATGGCGAACCACGGCCTCACCCGCGGCATTTTCGACGTGCTCACGACGTTACGCCGGGCCGGAAAGCCTTACACGCTCGCGCCCAGCCAAATCACCCGTTCGCTGCTCCTCAGTCCCGCCGGCCTGACCGGCCGTCTCGAGCGACTGGAGCTGGACAAGCATATTGTCCGGCTGCCGGATCCCATGACGGACGCGGCTTGCAGGTGCGCTTGACGGCGAAAGGACTGCGGCTGGTTGACCGCATTCTTCCCGAACTAATCAGATTCGAAGACAAGCTCGCCGTCGGACTAAGCGTGAAGCAGACGGCGCAGCTTACGGGTCTGCTTGACCTCTGGGTCCGCTCCATACAGATGGCCGACCAGAAGAGCCGGCGGCAGTGAATCGACATGCGATGGATCGGCCATGATCATTGACACCCATGCGCACGCACTCGATGAGGCTTTTCTACAAGGTCTTTGCCGCACACCTCGATTTGGCTTTTCCGCGGATCGCGATAAAGCGGGCCGCTTTTGCGTTCGCCGCAGCGACGGTGCGGCGGTCTCGCTCGACGATGACCTGAGCAATATTCCGCGGCGGATCGAAAGTCTGACGCGACGCCAGGTCGACCTGCAGTTGATCGGGCCGCCGCCCGGGTTCGCATCCTGGCCCGCAGGCGCCGCCAGCGTCGAATACGCGCGAACGCTCAACGAACATGGTGCCCGCGTGGTGGAGCACGGCCAGGGCCGTCTCGAGCTCATGGTTACTCTGCCGCTCGGCGAACCCGAGAGCTGCGCCTATGAGCTAGAGCGGGCGCTCGACCTCTATGGCGCTCGATCAGCGTTGTTGCCGGCGACAGCGGCGGGACGTCCACTCGATATCGGCGCATTCGATGATATGTTCAGTGTCGCGGAGCGACGCGGAATACTGCTGTTCCTGCATCCGGTTTCGGCGGAGCCGCCGTCGCGCTTCCCGGTCTACACGTTGCAACTCGTCGTGCAATGGCCGGCTGAAACCTCATTCGCCGTCGCCCGTATGATCTTTGGCGGCTTCTTCGATCGATTTCCGCGACTGAAGATGCTGCTTGCTCATGGCGGCGGCGGGCTTCTGTTCCTGAAGGGCAGGTTCAACTCGGCGTATGAGGCCCGGGGCGCCGAGGGCGATCCTTATTTCACCAGCAAGATCGCGAAACCGCCTGGCGACTATTTCAGCCAGCTCTATTTCGACACCTGCTCGCAGTCCCCCGAAATCGGTCGAGTTCACGATCAAGGTCGCGGGCCCGGAGCAAGTCATGTTCGGCACCGACTATCCATTCGAGATCGGCGACGCGGAGGGCAAGCGTGCTCTTCCGGCGCTTGAACGCCTGCCGCAAGCCATCCAGCACAAGATATTCAAAGACAACGCTGCCGCAGTGCTGGATGCGGTGCACCGCAGGCCGCAAGCGGCCGTGTGAGGAGTGCGCGAAGGGGGGCGCGCGCTCTGGTCTACGCCCCGTTCGATGGCGTCCATCAACGGGTCGGGAGCAAGCGATGCAAGCCGGAGAGCACAGCGCCGTCAGACAATCCATGGCAGAAATTGACGACGACAGGTTCGATCAGTTCGGCAAATCGGCGTGCGTCGGCGTTGAGCCCATGCAGCCGCTCGACCGCCGCATCCGCCCTGGCTGCGACCGCCGCCTTGTCGATGCCGATGACGGATCCGCCGGACACGACCATGCGTCCGCCGATCAGGACTTTGTCGACGCCGCAGCCGTCCTCCGCGTGCACGATCTGATTGACTGCGTTGTTGAGCGGCATGAAGTTTACATGGTCGAGATCGAGCAGCACCAGATCGGCCTTGTAGCCCTTCGCGATCTTCCCGATCATATCCTGGAAGCCCAGCACCCGCGCGCTGCCTTCAGTCGCCAAACTAAAGGCTTCATGGGTCGACAGCCATTCCTGCGGCGGCAGGCCACGTACGCGTGACACGAAGCTTGCAGCTCGCATCGCCTCGAACATGTTCTGATTGTCCGAGCAGTGACACCCGTCGGTGCCGATGCCGACAGTGACGCCGTGGCGCAGATAATCGCGCGCGGCGCCGATCCCCGATCCGAGCCGCAAATTGGCGCCTGGATTGTGCGCCACCTGTGCCCCGCGCTCGGCCAGCAGGCGCATGTCGTCGTCGTCGAGCCAGACAGCATGGGCGGCCGAGAACCACGGCCCGACAATACCCGCCGAATCCATCGTCCGGGTCATTGACGTTCCGAAGATCAAGAAGCTGGAGGCTGACTGATACTTCGCTTCTCCCACATGGGTTTGCATGACGAGACCATGCTCGCGCGCCACGTCCCGGCACCCGATCATGAACTCCTTTGTGCAGTGGTGGGGGATCGTGGGGGCGATGCCAAGTCGCAGCCGATCGCTCGGATGAGGCCATTGCGCGGCAAGCCGCCTCAGGGCCTCGACGATGTCGTCAGCCTTGCCCATTCGCATGGCGCCGGCCGCTCCGCCATCGACCCTTTCCAACGCATCGATAAAGCCTGGCAACGACTGGTAGAAGGTGAGGTCCGCCACCATGGGCGCGATGACCGCGCGCACACCAACCACACTATATGCACTCGCGACGGCTTCCATGCCGTCAATCGAGGGCGCAGGAAATTCGAAGAACAGATCGTAGCAAGCCGTCGTGCCTTTCTCCACCTGATCGATGGCCGTGATTAGGGCCGACAAATACTTGTCCTCGGCACCGCGATGACCGCCCAGCCACGGATTGGCGGTCTGCAGGATTTCAAGGTTCCAACGGTCGCCGATCCCCTTCGATAATCCGCCGTGACTATGGGTGTGGGCATTGATCAGGCCGGGAATGATCAGACGCCGGGTCGCATCGAGCCGTTCGGCGTTGTCGTCGTGCACGGAGCCAGGCATCACGAGGTCGACGATCGTATCGCCTTCGATCACGATATCGCGCGCTTCGCCTCGTGACGAAGTTGCTGACAGTATGCGTCCCCCAGTCACGACCAATGTCATTTTTAAGTCCCTGATTGCGTACGCGGATGATCGAACTATACATCAGGATGCGCTTCGGGCGCTCCAATTCAATATGGTCGTGCCAACGGCGATTAATGCGATAAGCCATTGTCAGGTTGCTGGGCAGAACACTATCCTGTCCTCCAAGCCGGTCGAACATAGTAGCGATAGCGCGCGCCACGCTTGTTGGTGTAGAGTCGGTGTCATCCGGTTGCCGCGGTCGTCGAAGAAGCGACCGGCCAGCAGGGCGACGGGTGAAGCTCTGAGGCGCAGTGCCCGAGCCGTCGCGCTGGCGGCCAGTTTTTTCTGCACGGCGTCGAGCAGGGTCCGGTCCGCGATAGGCTCATGCACTCCGCGGTGAACCGCACACCGATAGACCACCTCACCGATGACGAACCGATTGCGCAGCAGATAGGCGAGGGGGCCGACGCCGAATCGGATTCCGCCCGTGACGCTGCCATCCGACTGCGGCCGCTGTCGGGTGCGAATGCCCTTCCGGTCCAGATCCTCCATCAGGGCTCGGATCGAGGCGACCTCCAAGTAGCGGCGGAAGATCAGGCGTACGGTTTCGGCTTGGGGCCTCGCTTGCGCTGGCTCTTTCCGCGCAGGAAACGACACAGGTAGGCCCGAAGTCCGTCGGGGAGGGTGCGCCCATGATTGGCTTCGATCACCACCGCAAGGGCTTCGGCGGAGAGATAGCTTCCTTTTGCGGCCGCCCAATCCGCCGCCTCAAGGCTCTTTGGACCGAGTTCCTCAAGAATGAGCTTTACGGTGGGGCTCAAAAGCTCCGCGGCAGCCGAAACTGAACCTGCCGGCGAGCCAGTTGCGGCGGCGATCTTCTTCTTTAGCTGTTGATTTTGTACTTCTTGCCATCGCATCAGCCCGGCGGGATCAAAACCCTGCAGGTGATCTGGCCGCGGCCCACGCATAGGTTCGAAATCCTGAAATCCCTGCATGGGCTCACGGATATCCCTGCTCGACGCGAGAAATTCCCTGCTAATCGCTCTAGGGAATTCTACTCTAAGGCTCTGATTGCACGTTAAAAATGTCGATCAAATTGCCTGGATAAGGGCTTTTGACGCCGAAATTCCCTGTTTTCGCGGCCTTAGCAGGGAATTTTTAGCCGAGACTGGTTCGCATTGGACTGCCTCCTCAGCCAACCAGTGCGGTCTCCCCGGTATGCGATCCGTGATTGGGAGAACCCACGACATTTCCGCGGGTTGGGTCGGCGCGTGCCAGTCTCTGTCGAGACGATATGGGAATTTAGGTCTCGCACGGGCGAGTTTTACGCACGAGTCTCTGGTCTGCAATTTTCAATATCCGTGGCGGCAGGCCAGAGACTGGTTCGAGACGCCCAGAGACTGGTTCGTAGGTGACAAGAGACCGCTTCGTTGAACTGGTGGCGCTCGTGCAGGAGACCTTGCGGGCAGCGCGCGTTCCTCCTTGTAGGATCGCCCGGCACCGTGGCCCCCTTCGCATCCACGCGAGACTGCGGTAGCCTAGCAATCGAACTGCCAACGGGTCAGGAGGTCGCCGTGATTAGTTTGATAATTGGTATTCTGATTATTGTCGTCATCGGTGCGATCTTGTTTGGGCCATTGACAAATTCTGTCCGGATCAGCGACTAGGAAAACTTCTCAAGTTGTTAGTTGTGCTGATCTGTTTGGGAGCGATTTTTCGCCGCCCGATTGCTTCCGCTCCTCGGGTATCCGTCTGTGCTGTAGACGCCGCAGGCACCAGACAACGATCTCAACATGCAGGACGAACAGTGCATCGATTTTCTGTATCAGGTGTTTCAAGCGGGATGACCTATTGTCGAAAATCTCCACTTCGCAGCACCAGGCGTCCGCCAGCCTCGACGAAGCCCGCCGAGAACTTTTGATCGGCCCGCTCCTCAATAGCGGAACGCAGTCGCTCGAATTGGTTCACCCGTTCCTCGGTCTTGACGCTGGTGCCTTTTTCAAGATCGTCGAGCGCCTCGGTGCTGATGGCGCAGGGAACAATCTTGTCCTCATTGAGCATGGTGAACTCAACCACCATTCGATTGAAGTCATAGCCGAGAATTTCGCCTCGCTGCAGCGTCATTGGCAAAACCTCCCTTCTGAAGGATTGGGATCATGGCACGACTGAACGATCGTCGATAGTCGACGCCTACCAGCATCGCCTACCTCCACGGGGACATGATGCGACTTTCCGAACGTCGGCCAGAACGGATCGACGGCATGATCGCGGAAATCCTAAGCTGGACGTTCCTGTCCTACCTTGGGCTTGGAAGCTTAAGTACAATTTTAAGCCTAATTTTAGCAATGCTTGGACCTCGACCGGCCGCGGACATGCAGACTGCTCGCCGGCGATCCCCTGTTGGCTTGCCCTGTCGACCTGTGGGATTGCTGAGCCCCAGCACCAATATGCAGGGGATGCAGTTGGTACGGGGAATATCAACCAACTGCAGGGAGGGGAGCCCCGGCTATTGCGCTGGCCGGGGCTTCTTCCATGACGACCGCATCTCGGCTGGCGCTGCACATTGCGAAACATTAATCCGGCCGCAAGTCAGCGGTAATTCGGGGGGGCCAACTAATAGTGTGCCCTCTCGCGAAAGCGAGCTGCCTCTTGAGTCGGAGGAACGTGCTATGTCCAAGCCGCTGAACCGCTGCGCTCACTGCGGCGGCAAGTTTGGTCTCGTGTCCCACTCTCATTTCGGCCGGCGCTTCTGTCGCAAAGCTTGCAAAGAGAAGTTCGCCGCGAGAAGGGCGAGAGAGCGTGACGACCTAATTAAATGGTTGAGCGGCTTCGCTCCCCTCACGAGCCAGTAGGCGCGCATCGCTTACACTCTTTCAGTGGCTTGCTCCACCAGTAGGGCACCAGTCCCCAGCGCATTTCGACCAGCTCACGCCTACCTTCGTGATCCACGACCACGTCAACCGGATCGGTCGGGCAGACCCTTCTCCACTGGTTGCTGCCCGGCCAGATTATCCTGCTGCTCGAGCCCCTACTGGACTTCATGCTCTTGGATGGCTGATCCTCGCGCGGTTTGTCTGCGCGGCCTCGACCATGACGGCCGGCATGGTCGCCACGCCTCGGCCTAGCGACCGCCGGGTCTGGTGCGCTGGCCTCCTCGCCTCTGCTCCCCGGGCTTCGCAACCCGAAGAACCGCGGCCCTCCCCAGGCGGTACCCGTAATGGCGCGCGCGATGGTCGACAGACTCGGATAGGTGGTGCCCTCCCAGACGTAGCCGTCGGGCACTCGCCCGGCCTTTGTTGGGCGCAGATTCACCGCTGAGCGCGGTTATCGTTCACGCACGCGGCAGTCCGAATTGGCGTTCCTGCTCGGCCCAGGAATGCGGTAGTGCTCTTGCAAGCCCGGCAGTGGTGAGATCGGCCCGGGCGGTGCCGTCGATGAGCGCCGCAATGATCCGCGGTGAGGTGAAGGCGAGCGACGCCAGCAGGCGGATGTATCGTTCGGTCTTGCCTTCGCGCGCCGCGATCTCGGCAAAGGAGGCGACGCGATCATTGAGCAGATCATCGACCCAGCCGCGCGCCTTGGCGATCGCCGTGAGCAAGCCATCGCGCAGCTCGGACTTCAAGCTTGGAGCGGGCTCGGGGGTGTGGAGGACGCCCTTCACGGCGCTGAAGCTTTGAGCGGCCCAGGGTAACGCAAGAGAGAGGGACCCGGGATCGCCGCGGTCTTGCTCCATGCCGTCACGGTGGCGGTCGCCTGGAGCTGTGGGCTCGTCGGAGGTGTCGACAAGCCGCACCTCAATCGCGTTCGGCTTGACCACGATGCGCTCGACATGGCGTTCGATCAGGTCGTGATCCGTGGCGGCGGTCGGGTGCTCCGCGTTGTCGATGGCTTGGAGGTGCTGGCGGACGGCTTTGAGCACCAGGGTCTCGATCTCCGGGGCCGGCACACGCGCGATGCTGCCTGCGGCCTCCCTGCGGTTCTGAACAACCGCGTGCGAAACATAGTACCGGTAGCGAACGCCGAGCTTGTTCGAGTGGGTCGGGCTCATCCGGTTGCCGCGGTCATCGAAGATGCGGCCGGTCAGAACGGCCGGCGAGGCCCTGAGCCGCAGCCGCCGCTCGACCGTGCCGGCAGCGAGCTTGGCCTGGACGGCCTCGAACACGTCACGATCAAGGATCGGCTCGTGCTCCCCGCGATGAACCTCGCCCCGGTAGACGACCTCACCGACGTAGATCCGGTTCTTGAGCAGATAGGCGAGCGGGCCGACCCCGAACCGGATGCCACCGATGGTCCGCCCGTCGGGGCCGGGCCGTTGCTTCGTCCTGATGCCGCTCCGATCGAGATTCTCAACGAGGGCGCCGATCGAGCCAAGCGCGAGATAGCGGGCGAAGATCGTGCGGACGGTCTCGGCTTCCTCGGGCACCACCACCAGCTTCTTGTTGACGCTCGCATAGCCCAGCGGAACCGGCCCGCCGACCCAGATGCCCCTGCGCTTGGAGGCCGCGATCTTGTCGCGCACCCGCTCCCCGATCACCTCGCGCTCGAACTGGGCGAAGGACAGCAGCACGTTGAGGGTGAGCCGCCCCATGCTGCTGGTGGTGTTGAACGACTGGGTGACCGAGACGAACGACACCGAATGCTGGTCGAACAGCTCGACCAGCTTGGCGAAGTCCGCCAGCGAGCGGGTCAGCCGGTCGACCTTGTAGACCACGATGATGTCGATCTTGCCGGACCGGACCTCGGCGAGGAGCTTCTGCAGGGCCGGGCGTTCGAGCGACGCACCCGAGAAGGCACCGTCGTCATAGTGGTCGGGGATCAGCCGCCAGCCCTCGTGCGCCTGGCTCTTGATATAGGCCTCGCAGGCCTCGCGCTGGGCGTCGAGCGAGTTGAACTCAAGGTCGAGGTTATGCTCGGTCGATTTCCGGGTGTAGATCGCGCACCGGAACAGCTTCTTGATGGGCTTATCCATTGGGCAGACCGCGACGGGAATGCGGCTTGGGGCTGGTGCGGACGGACGAGCGCCTGCGTTTGGTCGCCATTACGTTGGGTGGTGCGGAATCTTTCAGCGTCTCTTTTGCCTCGGGGTCACCCGGAACCCTCAAGCCAAAGAACCGCGGACCATTCCATGCCGTGCCGGTAATGGCGCGGGCAATCGTCGTCAGGCTCGCATAGGTCGCATTCCGCCAGACAAACCCGTCCGGCACGACCGTGACGGTGTGCCGCTCGCCCTGGTATTCACGGACCAGGACGGTGCCGGCCTTGAGGCGCCGCTTGGCCTCCCTGCCGGGCTTCTCGCCTCGGGCCAAGCCATCCAGCAGCCTGATCGTCGCCCGATCGAGCCCACCGAATGCCTCTTCTTGAATCCGATAGGCCATCATCCGGCCAAGAGGTCCTTGGTCAGAGCGCATGGGCGGCAGCGCGCCGAACATCGAGCGCCAGCGTGCGCGCAGCGCGTCGAGGCCGAGCGAGCGGATACGCTCGATCTCGGCCTCGATCGCCGGCCGGTCGATCGACCGCTGAGCCATGGCTACGCGGCCTGACGATCGGCGGTAGTCAGTCTTGGCTTTCGATTTGGAGGGCTTGCCCGTGATGATGCGATAGACACGCTCGCCGTCGGTCTTCTCGGATTCGAGCGTGAGGCCGAGCTTCTTGCGCACGACGCCGGCGAAGAAGCCGCGGACCGAGTGCTGCTGCCAGCCGGTCGCCTTCATGATCGCGGCGATCGTCGTGCCTTTGGGCTGACTCAGCAGCGCAATCACGGTTGCCTGCTTTGGAGGTCGAACGCGGTGTCGCGACGCCGGCGTCTTTTGCGTGAGGGGCCTTGTCGGCCGGGCGCTTGCCGGCCGGACGAGCCTTGGCCTTCTTGATGATCTTGCTGCTTGGCATGTCGGGATCCTTCTCTTCGCTGAGACGGCATCTCGCGCCGTCACCACCGAAGCCCCGCACTGGCGATAAGGCCGGCGGGGCAGGATCCCGGGCAGTCAACACCCGAGCTTCACCCACAGTGACGCTCTGGTCGCCGCCGAAGTCCAGTCGTTTCCGCGATAATCTTCCTGCGATGATTGAGCCGCAGTGATCATGAAGTGATCAGGAAAACGGCGATTGGCTGCAGGATCGGGCGGCAAACGACAATCAGGCTCATAACCTGAAGGTCGTAGGTTCAAATCCTACCCCCGCAACCAAATTACGCCGCTAAGTCAAAGACTTGGCGGCGTTGCCATTTTTGGATTATGTTTGCGAACCGCCGTCTGGAAGCACTGTGGAAGCAAGAGGGCGCGCAATAGCAAGCGAACTAGCGGGGTATGGCGTAATAGCCGCCCGGGGATTTTGTCAGGCGCATCTGTAGAGCTCTTCGAAATCCCCTTTGGCAGCCTTTCGCCAGGCGGCGACCAGTCGATGGAGAAATTTCTTTACGTTCTGATCGCTTTCGATTTTCGAGCGAGACGCAAACACTCCTCGGCTCTCTTCAAGCACTCGGTCGGGTCAACCACTCTGCATCTCCCCGCCGCGCGCAGAAAGATGCCTCCTCACCTACTCGACTGGCACGGCTGCTGATTTTGACGCCGCAGTTTCGGAAAGTGGTTAAAGACAGGAGAGCGGCCATGGCATCCCGAGATGCGGATGAAATCGCGACGCGTGGTCACTCCGTCACCTCATCGGCGCGCACAAGGACGGTGGGTGGCAATTCGATGCCCATGGCTTTTGCGGTCTTGAGATTGAGCACCATGTCGTACTTCGTCGGTGCCTGCACGGGCAGGTTGGAGGGGTTCTCGCCCTTGAGGATGCGATCGACGTAAGCCGCCGCGCGTCGGAACTGATCGACAAAGTCAGGTCCATAGGCGATCAGGCCGCCGCTGGTGACGTAAAAGCGGAGAGTTGTAGACGGCAGGCAATCGGTACGCGTCGCCAGCCTGATGATCAGATCTCGATGAACTGACGCGGCCGGGCTGCCGGTCACGATCAGGCCACCCATTCGAACTCCGCGCGAACTCCGTGATGTCGCGCTCAATTTCGCCGGCATCGCGCACGTCGATCGGACGCAACTCGACGCCCAGCGCCGGGCGCCACGGACTGGATCGCGCCGAACTGTCCGGGCCCGGCGGCGATGGCGGCCTCGCGAAGGACCGCTCCCGCGTGAGGTTCGGCGTAATCTCCTTGAGCAGTTCGAGCCATTTCCCGCTCATCGCATATTCGAAGTTGGTGAAGCCCGTGGCGTTGCCACCCGGGCGCGCCAGGCTGTTGACGAAGCCGGCACCGACCGGGTCAGCGACGATCGTGAACACGATCGGGATCGTGCGGGTCTCTTGCAGCAACGGCGCGACGGCCGCGCTGGAATGAGCCAGGATGACGTCGGGGGCCAGGGCGACCAGTTCGGCGGCGTATTTGCGCATGGCCTCTGCATCGCCGTCGGCCCAGCGGCATTCGAGGCGGATGTTTTGCCCGACGGCCCAACCCAATTGCTGCAGACCCTGCGCAAACGCCGCGAGGCGGGCTTGCGATTCCGGATCTTCTGCGTGAGGCCCATCAGCACGCCGACGCGCATCACTCGATCGCGCGGCAGCGCCGGCGCGGAGAGCGGCCATGCGACCGCTGCGCCGCCAAGAAGCGTGATGAATTCGCGCCGTTGTATCATCGAAACTCTCCACGTGCCTGTTAGGCGAATGTCCAACTCACTCGGATTGAAAATGAGCAGGCGAGCCGGCCACCGATCTCTGGCCGCCTCGCCCCGCCGTGGGCGATCACTCGACGACGAGGGTCGGTTTGAGCGCCACGGGCCGCGCGACGTTGTAGAAGTTGGGCGAGGTCGCGATCACCGCCTCGTGGATCTCGGCAAACTGCTCCTTGGTGCCGCTACCCTTGATGCGGACGGTGTAGCTCAGCTTCTCGTAGCCCGCCGGCACGGTGGGATCGATACCGAGGAAGCCGCGGAGATCGATCTCGCCGTCGGTCTCGATTTCGAGGCTCTCGAGGGTGATTCCGCGCACCGCGCATTGCGCCACGTAGCCCACCGTCATGCAGGCGTTGAGCGCCGCCAACAGATGTTCCTGCGGATTGGCGAACCGGTTCGATCCGCCCAGTTCGCGAGGCTCGTCGATGTCGATCGAGAATTGACGCGGCACCTGTTCTCCGCCGATTCCGAAGCCCTCGACTTGCGCGCGGCTCCGCGTCTGGCCCTGCCAGGTCGTGCGTGACGCGCCAGGTTGTCTTGCCTTTGGCGGTGTCCCGTTTGACGCCGTCGATCAGGGCAAACAGGTCGTCGACGTTGATGCCGTTGACGACTTTGGGCTCGGCGGTCTTGGTCTTATCAAGCATGATAGGTCTCCGTTGCGTGGGTGGTGGTTGAGCGTTCGGCTGGATCATTGCAGCGTGGCGAGCGCCGCCTGGATGCGCTGGCCCTGGCTTTCGGTGATCAGGCTGGACAGCACCTTGCCGAAGTGCGGGTGCTGGGCGCCCGAGTGGATGTATTGCCAGCGGTAGGCCTTGAGGAACGCGGCCTCGATCGCCCGCGCCTCGGCCTCGTCGACCGCGCGGCCGCACGTCGCCGCGAAGTAGCCTGCGTCGGCCTTGGCCTGGGCCTGCAGGATGCCGTCGACCGCGCCGACCAGCTCGATGAAGCTCGTCGACCGCCCGGTCGCGTTGCTCCGCCGTCAATTCGGCGTCGTGACGCACCAGCTCGAGCTCGTCGAGGATCGCGTGCTGGCTTTCCTCTTTCCAGTGATAGAGGAACACGTCCTTGAACAGCTCGGAGAGCTCGCCGTCGGGCTCGATGCTCTGGCGATAATGGAGTTGAGTGAACAGCTCGATGTCCAGCGTCAGCGCCAACACCGCCCATGTGCTCTTGCCGAGCACGGCGTGGGCGACGCCGTTGGGGTCGATGTCGAAGCGATAGCCGTCCGGCAGCACCGTCGCCGACCATCGCGTCGATACGGCGGAACAGCGCCTGGTGCTTCAGCTCCTCGTCGCTGAACCGGACCAGCGCTTCGAGCGCGACCTGGTGTCAACGGGCACCGAAGTTTCCCCGGAATGTGGGCTTTCAAAATTCCCTGGTCCGGCGGGTTTGGTATTGAGCGGTGATCAGCCGGCGTTGTGATCGGATTTGTCCTTTGCGGGTGGACGGCCGCGGCGTTTCGGTGCGGCCGGCGGCGTGATGAGGGATTTCGATCTGACGTGGTCTGGTACGAGGTCGGCGTGCTGGCGCAGCCGATAGCTCGCGCCCTCGATCTGGATGACGACGGCATGGTGAAGCAGGCGATCGAGCAGCGCCGTTGCGACGACGGGATCGCCGAAGAGCTCGCCCCATTCGGCGAAGCCGCGGTTGGAGGTGAGGATCATGGCGCCTTTTTCGTAGCGGGCATTGACGAGTTGGAAGAACAGATTGCCGCCACCTGGCACGACGGGCAGGTAGCCGATTTCGTCGACCACAAGGAGCGCCGCGCGGCAAAGGTAACGCATGCGTTCGCGAAGCGTGCCCTTCCTTCTCGGCCTTGGCGAGCGAGGCGATGATATCGGCGAGAGTGGAGAAGGCGACACTGCGTCCGGCTTTGACCGCCTCGACCGCCAGTGCGGTGGCAAGATGGCTCTTGCCGGTACCGGGTGGGCCGAGCAGATGCACCACCTCGGCGCGGTCGATGAACTTCAGCTCGGCTAGCGCCAGGATGCGGTTGCGATCGAGCGAGGGCTGGAAGGTGAAGTCGAAGCCGGCGAGCGTTTTGATGGTGGTCAGCCGCGCCATCAGCAACGCGGTCTTGACCCGCCGGTTCTCGCGGATCGTCACTTCCTCGACCAGCAGGTGATCGAGTGCTTCGATCGCGTCGATCTCGCCCTGCTCGATCCTGCGGAAGGTGGTGTCCAGCATCTCGAGGGCACGCGGCATACGCAACGCGACGAGGCTCTTCTTGATGCTGTCGAGGGTGGTCGGTGTGGCATGGGAGGTCATGAGCGATCTCCCGTTGCTGTCACGTTACCGCTCGCGAGTTGATCGCCGATCGCCCGATAGAAGGCTAGCGATCGCTGGGCGACGTGATCGCCGGTGCGGGCGATGATGACGCCGTCCGGGTATCCGTGCCGCACGGCCCGCGCAGCTGCGCCCAGTCGATGGCCGGGATCGATGCGATATTGTCGTCGGCCTTCCAGAACCGGATGGGTCGCGACCAGTCGGCCGTGATCCAGAATGCGGATCATGTCCGGCAGTTGATGCACCTCGACGACGCGCCGAGTGCGATCGGGAACGCTGTAGTAGTTGCCGCCGATCGAGACGAGGCCGTCATGGCTGACCCGCCGTTCCAGCTTCAGGAGCGCATCGAAGGGCGTCGCGGGCAAACACTGAAGATCGAGCCGCTCGGCCGCAAAGGCCTCGGAGACGATGCGCTGTGTCGTGGCGTGCAGCCGGACGTTGGCGACCGTGTCGAGCCAGTCCTGCAGCTGGGCGTTCAGATCGTCGAGGTTACGGAAGGAGCGGGCGAGGAAGAAGTCCTTGCGGATGTAGCTGAACGGTCGCTCGACTTTGCCCTTCGTCTTCGCCCGATAGGGCCGGCAGGCTCTGGGCAGGAAGCCGTAGTGCTGGGCGAGCGCCAGCAGCGAGCGGTTGTAGACGATGTGGCCCTCGCCATCCTCGCCCGTCACCGCCGTCTTCATGCGGTCGTAGAGGATCTCGATCGGCACGCCGCCGATCGCCTCGAAGGCCGCCATGTGGCAGCGCAGAAGCGTCTGCAGATCCTGATGCAGGACAAAGCGCGCGACGATGTGCCGGGAATGGCCGAGCACCAGCGCGAACAGCCAGACGATCCGGGTGATGCCCGGCTCGTCCTCGAAGCTGACGACGAAGCGGGCGAAGTCGACCTGGGCCTGATGGCCCGGCGGCGTCTCGAAGCGGACCTCGAAGGGCTTCGGCCCGTCGCTCGGTCGGATCGCCGCGACGAAGCGCTTCACGGCCGTGTAGGCGCCGGAATAGCCGCGCTCGCGGAGCTCGCGCGTCAACCGCGTGGCGGTCAGATCCGGGAAGGCCGCCACCCGCTCGCGCAGGTAGTCGAGATAGGGCGCGAGCTTGTTCGGGCGGCCGACCTGGCGCGGTCCATAGACCGGCAGCTCGAGCCCGCGTTCGATGTATTTGCGCACCGTCTTCGGGTCACGGCCCGTGCGCCGCGCGATCGCGGTCACGGACAGTCCCTGGCGGTGAAGGTCCAGGATCATCATCAGTTCTCCGAGCTGGACCACCGCCGCCCCCGTCCGAATCATGTCGGACGGAATGATCGGCGACGGTGGGAAAGCCCGGAGGTCCGGGGCGCGCCCCAGACCTCCGGGCCAGGCGCCAGCCAGGGAATTTTCGGTGCCCACAATCAGGGAGAATTCAACGCCCAGCGAC
>CAVUBO010000022.1:0-142988 GCA_963739785.1 uncultured Actinomycetota bacterium
AGCTCCTGGATGCGACGGGGCGGGCGAACCGTCCACCCGAAGTCGCGGAAGTAACGCTTGACCTCTCCGGTCACGGTCGGGACGGCGTAGCTGAGGAAGTCCCGCTGGTAGGAGGTCGAAGGCCTGGACTGCCTTGACGAGGCCGACATAGGCGGCCTGCAACAGGTCGTCGCGGGAGATACCACGGTCGCGGTACCGGGAGGCGATGGCCCGCGCCACGCCCATGTTGAGAACGACGATCTCGTCGCGCAGTCTCTTCTGCTCCACTTGGTCAGTGGTCTCGGCGATCTGGGCCAGCAGACGGGCTGTGATCAGGCTGCGGTCGTCCTGATTTTCGACGCCCGGCAATCCGCCGGGCCATTCCGATCGCTGTTCGTGGTGTTCGCTGAAGCGGACATAGCGTGGCTATCTGTCGTCGGAGGTGCAGCGGCGCCCTGCTCGACCGCCTTCAAGCTCAACGGCTGACGCGTCCGGCGTGAGCCACCTCACAGCCTGCCCAGCCGGCTGCACCAAGTAACGCCCGGTCCCCGACCTGCGTCCCCCATTGCTGAGGGCTACGCTGACCCGCACCCTCGCCACGGCCGAAGCAGCCTCGGCAATCCAATTCGAAGTCGTCGAAATCATTTGTAAGGGGATGCAATTCATGCGCCTGAGCCCTGTTCGGCTGCGAAATCGGTATTGGGCCTTCCCGGCCGCGGCTCCCGTCGGTCAGTCGGATCTCGCGCCCAATGGGGGACAAACGGACAACCGCACCTTGCCCCAGCGCGACCACACTCGCGCGGAGTCGCTGGCAATCCGGACGGGTCGCCCAACGCGGCCGCATGCCCATGCCAGGTCGGTCAGCATGGCTCGGCCAGCGGGTGCATGGCTGGAGACTAGTCGATGCAACGACCAGGCGCTCCCACGACCTCATGTCAACCCTCACTCCGGCGCACCCGATCGGTCATTCAGTTCGCGAGGCGGCTGCGTCGAGCACACGCTGGATCACCTGGGTGGTTGAGATTCCTCCGGTGCGCCGAACGTAGGTGAGTATCCCGGCTGCTGCAGCGCGCCCGTATACGAACTCGGCCCCCTCGGGCGACAAGTCGTCGCCGTGCACCACGGTGGTGATCCCGTGCTCGGCAAGAACTCTTCGGTCACTTCGAGCGGGGCGTCTTCGATCACCTCGTCGACGTACCTGCAGGCCTCGATGACGGCGACACGCTCGGCAAGGGTCATGATGGGACGTCGCTTGTAGGAGGCTGCGGTGTCGTCGGACAGCACGCCGACGACCAGCCAGTCACCCTGGCGGCGGGCCTCCCGGAGGAGGGACACGTGACCCGCATGGAACAGGTCTCCAACCATGTCGACGTAAACGCGCGATATGGCAGCCGCACTCACGTCTGGGTTCTCCACAACAACTCACCTGTTCCTTCGCCCGCACACCGGTCGCGGTAGCTCACCGTTCTACCGGACGACCGGCGAGACGCGCACATCGGCACAACCGACCTTTCCCTCGTCCGTCTCCTACGTTGGGCCGATCCAACCAGAGCGCAAGGCTAGGTCCCACGCCTTTACGTTGAAGACGTCCTCAATCCGGCACGTCAGAGCTTTCACTATCCGTGGCATGACACGACGTGCCTTCGAAGGTGGGGCCGAGGCGTAATGAGACGCGTCCTAACAAGGCAGGTCTAATCGTCGGATTCAGCGTCATGAACTGGAGTCCCGACGACATGCCGTCACTCGAAGGCCGGACCGCGGTTGTCACCGGGGCCAACTCGGGCATCGGCTGGTACACCGCCGTCGAACTCGGGAAGCACGCAGCCGCGGTCACGCTGGCCTGCCGCAACCTCGAGCTCGGTGAGCAGGCTGCGGCGAAGATGCGCGACGCCGGCGCGGGGGACATACGCGTCGCGGAGCTGGACTTGTCCTCGCTGGCGTCGGTGGAGCAGTTCGCCGCCCGCTGGCGGGGCCCGCTGGACCTGCTCGTCAACAACGCCGGGGTGATGACGCCGCCCCACTATCGTGAGACCGCGGACGGGTTCGAGCTTCAGTTCGGCACGACCACCTTGGGCACTATGCGCTTACCGGAAGGCTGCTGCCGGCGCTGCTGAAGTCGACCGAGCCGCGTGTTGTCACGATCGCGTCGATCGCGCACTTCCGCGGCAAGGCGGACCTGCTCGACGGGAACCCCCAGGAGCGCTACCGACCGGAGCCGGCGTACGGCAACTCCAAGCTGGCCAACGTTCTGTTCGCCTTCGAACTGCAGCGTCGGGCGGTTGAGCACGGCGTGGCGCTCACTTCCACCGCGGCCCACCCGGGGGTGTCGGCGACGAATCTGGTCACCTCGACCCAGGGCATGGGCGCCATTCCCGGGGTCCGGCTGCTGGCCCCACCGGTCTTGAAACTGCTGTTCCAGTCCCCGGCCGCCGGTGCCCTGCCGTCGTTGTACGCCGCTACCGAGGCTGGGCCTGGCTCCTACACCGGCCCGCAGTCGCTGCGTCGAGACCCGCGGCCGGATCGGGCCCGCGAAGCTGAACCCGTTGGTCCGCGACGAGGGGCTCGCCGCGAAGCTGTGGGACCTGTCCGCGGAGCTCGCCGGAGTGGTCTACCCTGGGCCTGACCGAGGGGCAGCTTCTTGGCACCGAAATCGGTCTGTGGCCGCTCCGCACTCGACCTTGACTTGTTGCCTGGTGACGGTGGGCCCGAGCTACCCGAGGTGCCGGCCCACGCTCAGGGTAGTGGTCAAGCTCAGCGGCTCGCATCGCTGCGGATCCCAGTTGTGCTCACGCTTGATGGTCTCGTAGATCGGCTCATCGTTGCTCGTCATGTCCTGAGGATCGGCGCGGCTCCCGAACTCCTGAAGGACGTACAGGACCAGCTGCTTGTCGATGTGAGATCACCACGCCGCCCAAGCCCGGTAGAACCCTGCCCGACGTGACGTTCCCTGCCGGGCGCCCGATGAGGATCGACCCGGAGGTCAGCTCTCCTTCAGCGCCTCGGCAAGCATGACGAGAATGCCGCTGGGGCCGCGGAGGTAGGTGAGCTTGTACACGTCCCCGTAGGTCGCCACAGCGCGCAGCGGGTGGCAGCCGTGCCTCGCGGCGATCTCGAGGGCCTCGTCGATGTCGTCGACCGAGAACGCCACGCGGTGCATGCCGATCTCGTTGGGCCGGGTGGGCTCCGTCTCGATCGCGTCGGGGTGGATGTACTCGAAGAGCTCGAGGCGACCGTTGCCGTCTGGCGTCTGGAGCATGGCGATCTTGGCGTGGTTGCCGTCGAGGCCGACCGCGGTGTCGGTCCACTCCCCGCTCGACCGTGTCACGGCCGACGACGGTAAGCCCGAGGTCGGTGAAAAAGGCGATCGTGGCTTCGAGGTCGCGGACGGCGATCCCGACGTTCTCGAATTTGATGGGCATGGGTGGCACGCTACCGAGTCGGCGCGATGCGCTCAGGTCAGCTGGCTCGGAGACGGAGCGGCGACAGTCCGTCGGGTGTCTGTCGCGACCCGGAGTAGGGCCGTCGGTCCCTGGTGCGCCTCCTGGGCCGCGCATAGTTTCGAGTCACCGGGAAAGGCGGTGAGCGTCATGGCGACGTACAAGGACAAGAGCTTTTGGCTGACCACCCGCGACTACGAGCCCGGCTCGCCGTTACTGGACAGCATCGACGTCGACGTCGCCGTGATCGGGGCCGGGTTCACCGGCCTGTCCACCGCTTACTTCCTGCACCAGGCCGAGCCCGGCCTGCGGATCGCCGTTCTCGAGGCCGACGTGGTGGGCTACGGCGCCAGCGGCCGCAACGCAGGATTCTCGATGACCAAGATCGGGATGCTGAGCAGCGTCACCAAGCTGCGCTTCGGCCGGCAGAGCGCGGTCGAGGCGCACGCGTACGCCGACCGCGCCGTGACCCTCGTCCGCGACCTGGTCCGCGACCTCGACCTCGACTGCGACTACGAGCACCCCGGGCTGCTCACCGTCGCGACGTCCACCGCGCATGCTCGTCGGCTGGACAAGGAGCTCGCGCTCGCCGACGAGCTAGGGCTGATGGGCGTCGAGCGTATCGACGCCGACGCGCTGGCCGAGCGGGTCGTCGGCCCGCTGTATGTCGGCGACGGGTGGTGGGAGCCCAACTGCGGCATCCTCAACCCGGCCAAGCTGGCCTGGTCATGGAAGCGGGTCATCGAGTCCGCCGGCATCGAGGTCTTCGAGGAGACGCCTGTCCTGGAGGTGTCCCGGACCGGCAAGCTCGACGATGCTGACCACACCACGCGGGCGGGTGCGGGCCGGCAAGGTCGTGTTCGCCACGAACGCCTGGTCCCACCAGTTTCCCGGGCTGCGCTCCAAGCAGGTGCCGGTGTGGACCTACATCGTGCTGACCGAGCCGCTCACGAACGCCCAACTGGGGCGATCGGCTGGGCCGGCCGAGAGGGCATCGAGGACTTCCGCGACCTCGTGCACTACTACCGGCTCACCGCCGACAACCGGATCGTCTTCGGCGGCCGTGACGTCGGTCTCTGGGACGGCGACAGCATGGCCAAGGACCGTGATGAGACCATCTTCGCCAAGCTTCGAGCGGACCTGCAGGCCACCTTCCCTGCCCTCGGGGAGGTCCGGTTCACCCACGCCTGGGGCGGCCCGGTGTCGGCAACCATCGACTTGTTCCCGGCGCTCGGCTATGTCGGCGGGCGGGACTGGGTGTACTCGTTGGGCTGCGTCGGTCATGGCGTGTCCACTACGCACCTCAACGGGCAGACCATCCGGGACCTCGTCCTCGAGCGGGACACCGACCTGACCGACACGTTCTTCGTCAACCGCCGCGTTCCCCCGATGCCGCCCGGGCCGCTGAGCCGGCCCGTCATCGGGGCGATCGCCGGCTTCATGCGCTGGGAGGACAAGCGGCTGGACGTCCTCCCTGGCTGAACCCGGCTGCCGGGTTCGCCCACATCGGCCGAGCCGCTCATGCCTCGACTGGTGCTGCTCCCAGCCACCCTCGAGCCGAGCGGTGGGGAATTCGTGCTGAAGTTGGGCGGGGGGCGGGCTGTGCGTCCACGCCATGGATCTACTGCAGAATCATCGCCAGACCGAACGGCACCAGGCCCGCGGCCATCGCGCCGGCAGCGGCGAGGTTGACGATCTCGGCGCCGTCAGGGAATCCGATGAGCAGCACCCCCACGAGAAGGGGAACCGCCACCCACGGTGAGGTTGCGCCGGAGACGAGTGCCGCGATGGCTAGCAAAGCGAATCCGATCGGAACGAGCAGGATGCCCACAGCAGCCATAACCAACCCTTCTTCGCGAAGATCGCGGACAAGGCGGGTCTCGCGGCCGCGACTCGTGATCGCCCTGGCTGAACCCGGCAGCCGGGCTCGCCCACGTCGGCCGAGCCGCCCATGCCTCCGACCGATGGGCTGCGCTCATCTTCCTGACCTTGTGATGCACCCGCCCGAGCCGGACAGTGGGGTTGACGGATTCGATGAGATGAGGTGCGCGATGGATCTCGACGAGTTGGTCTTTCACCCCTGGTCTGTGCAGGGCCCGCGCAGCGTGCCGACCTTCGTCGGAGGCTCGGGGAGCTACGTCATTGACGCCGACGGCCGGCCCTACTTGGACTTCAGCTCGCAGTTGGTCTTCACCAACCTCGGTCACCAGCATCCAGGCATCGTCGCGGCGGTCAAGGAGCAAGCCGACCGACTGTGCACCCTTGCGCCCGGTTATGCCTCGGACGTCCGAGGCGAAGCGGCACGGCTGATCGTCGAGGTTGCCCCGGAGGGCCTGGGCCACGTGCTGTTCACCACGGGCGGTACGGAGGCGATCGAGCATGCGGTACGGATGGCACGGCTGCACAACGGACGCCCCAAGGTGCTCGCCGCCTACCGCTCGTACCACGGGTCAACGACAACCTCGATCCACCTCACTGGTGACCCGCGCCGCTGGGCTTCGGACACCGGAGCTGCAGGCGTCGTCCACTTCTTCGGTCCCTTCCTGTACCGCTCGGCGTTCGGGTCGAGCACGCCCGAGGAAGAGTGCGAGCGTGCGTTGGCGCATCTGGAGCAGGTGATCCTTCTCGAAGGGCCGTCGACCGTCTCCGCTTTGGTCCTGGAACCGGTGGTTGGCAGTTCCGGGGCCATCGTGCCGCCCCCCGGTTACCTGCGAGGGGTCCGGGACTTGTGTATCCGTCATGGCATCGTCCTCATCGCGGACGAGGTGCTCGTAGGTTTCGGCCGTACCGGAGCTTGGTTCGCCGTCGACCACGACGGGGTTGCTCCGGACCTGCTCGTGTTCGCGAAGGGTGTGAACTCCGGCTACGTGCCACTCGGCGGCGTGCTGGTCGGCGAGTCGATCTACGAGACGTTCACGCATCGTCCTTACCCGGCGGGGATGACCTACAGCGGGCACCCGCTCGCCTGCGCGGCCGCGGTGGGGGCCATCCGCGCCATGCAGTCCGAGGGCACGGTGACGGCAGCCGCTCGGCTCGGCACGGACATCCTCGGGCCTGGACTCACGGAGCTTGCCGAGAACCACCCCTGCATCGGCGATGTCCGTGGCATCGGCGGATTGTGGACCGTTGAGCTGGTCGTGACCGGCAGACCAAGGAGCCGCTCGTCCCGATAGGTGCCAGTGGGGAGGCGAACGCGCCGATGGCCGCGTTCACCAGGGCGTGCCTCAGCCGCGGTCTGGTCACGCTTGTCCTGGGCAACCGCATCCATGTCGCCCCACCGCTCAACGTGAAGGACAGCGAGGCGGCCTCCGGCCTGGCCATCCTGGACGAGACACTGGCTGAGGTCGACGCGTTCCTGGCCCGGCCAGCCTGAAGCGATCTCTCGATCCCTTTTCGGAGTCTCCGAAAGCGGCGGTAGACGTCAGGCGTCTGCGCCGCTGTCGAGCCAGGCGTACCCGGCGAGGACTCAAACCGATCAGCCTGGCGGTGCGCTGCCGTGTCGGTGCGCCACCTTCCACTCGCCTTCTTCACGGCGGTAAATCTGCGTTGCTCGCAGGGTGTAGGTGCTCGGCACCCCGTTGACGGATGCCGAAGTGTGCTCGAACCCGACGGTGTAGGCAGCATCACCGATCACCTCGGCCTCCAGCAGCTCGAACTCGTACGACGTGCAGTCCGAGAAGCTCTCCGCGAGATGCCCGAAGAGTTCATCCAACTCCGCCTGCCCGTTAGCGTTCTTCCAGGCGCCGAGAACCGTGACCGGGTCGTTCCGTGACCAGATCGCACGACGCAGGGATGAGTCGCCGTTGTGGACTGCCACCTCCGCGTCCCTGAGGACGGTGTGCACCCAGGTGATGAACTCCTCGTGCTGGCTCATCCCTTCATGCTCCTCCAGGTTGACGTCACCGGCACCGTTACGAGCGATGCGCGCTGCCGGCGTGGCACTCCTGGTGTTGGGTCGCGTGTGGCGCCGAGGGGTCTCGATCGAACAAGGACCTGTGGGATGACCCTGACAGAGCTCGCCTCCAGAGTGGGAGTCACCGACGTCAACCTGTCCGTCCTCAAGAACGACCGCGCCAAAGCGATCAGATTCAGCACTCTCACCGCTCCGGCGGTTCACCATGGATGCGGTTGACTGAGACCATGTCGTCCGACCAGTGGCAGATCGACAGGCTCGACCTCCACGGCTACCTGAGGCGACTCGGCATCGCCGCGGCAGAGCCCAGTTCTGATGCGCTTGCTGAGTTGCACGAGGCGCACGTGCGCACGTTCACCTTCGACAACATCGACGTACTGCTCGGCCGGCACCCCGGCGTCTCCCTCGACGAGGTCCAGCAGAAGTTCGTCGTCCGCGGCCGGGGCGGCTACTGCTTTGAGCACTCCACGATCGTCGCCGCCGCCTTGGAGCGGCTCGGCTACCAGGTCCGGCGCCACTTGGGCCGGGTCGGCGACCCCGACGCGGGCATCCAACAGGGACGGACCCACATGGTCGTCGAGGTGGTCCTCGAGGGTCGGCGGGTCCTGTGCGACCCCGGCTTCGGGATGAGCCTGCTGCGACCTATCCCGATGACCGATGGCGCCGAGGACGACTACCTTCCCGGCTGGCGCTACCGATTGCGCCGCACCGATGCGGGCGACTGGGCCCTCCAGCGGCGACGCGAGGAGGGTTGGGAGGTTGCCCACACCACGGACGAGCTGGAGGTGAAGCCGGTCGACGTCGTGATCGGGCACCACTACACGAGCACCTTTCCGGGTTCACACTTCACCACCGGCCTCATCCTCAGCAAGCACCTGCCCGGCCGTCACATCACCGTGACCCACGAGTCGCTGACCGTCCGCACTCCCGGCGAGCCGACCGAACATCGGCCGCTGCACGAGGGCGAGATCGAGGAGTGGCTGGCGACTCTCGAGGTGCCGCTCACACCCGACGAGGAGGCCCGACTCCTCGCGAAGCTGCGGGCGCTGGCTGCGTCGTAGGTCCTGATCTCGGGTCGGCCGCTGGGCATTCAGATCGTCGCCCGCGAAGCACTACGCTCACGAGGATGAGCCGAATCTTCATCACCAGTTTCGCGTCGGTGTATCCCCACTACGTGACGAAGGTGGAGAAGAAGGGGCGCACGAAGGCCGAGCTGGATCAGGTGATCGAGTGGCTGACTGGTTTCGACGAGTCAGCGTTGAGCGGTCACTTGGCCGCGGGCACAACCTTCGAGGCTTTCTTCGCCGATGCACGGCTCAATCCGCATGCGTCGTTGATCACCGGTGTGGTGTGTGGGGTGCGCGTCGAACACGTCGACGATCCGTTGATGCAGAAGATTCGCTACCTGGACAAGCTGGTCGACGAACTTGCGAAGGGCAAGTCGATGGACAGGATCTTGAGGGCGTAACGGTCATCCCACCGGCCGCGGTAAGCGTTTACCGGAAGCGACGTGGCTGCGAGGATGGTGCGGTCAAGTCGAGGGGAGCCTGTTGTGGACGACCTGAGCCGTCGAACGGGACGTGAGGTGCTTGACGACCACCTCACCATCGCGAACAGGTGGGTGGGCGAGCCCTTCGAAGGCATCCTCGACGAGGATCTCCGACGAAACGTCTCCGAAGACATCGTCGTCCTCATCAATCGAGGTGTTTTTCGCGGCTACGAGGGCGTCAGACGACTCGCCCGGGATCTTGCCGAGGAGCTGCCCGAGCATCAAGCGTTCCAGTACACGCACGTCGCTGCAGAGGAGCGGATCGCCCTTCTCGAATGGACCTACGAGGACGACACTGTCCGTGTTCGAGACGGGGTCGATTCGTATCTCATCGAAGACGGCAAGATCGTGGCGCAGACCATCCACTACACGGTCGAAACCAAGTAACCGTCCGGTGCGACGAGTCCTTGACTCGAGGGTCCCGCATGCGATTGTCCGTGGGGAAGTCTGCCGAGCGCATCAGGGAGCCAAAGGTTCCGCGGCACTTCACGTACTCGTCTTGGCCTCCGTCAGCAATCAAGCGCTCCTGGTGGCCGTTCCCTTGGCGGCTGTCTTCTTGGCCGACTGGCGCTTGGGCTTCTCCCGCACCTGCACTCCCTGACCCGCGGGCCGCTTGACCTCGAAGAGTTCGATCGCGGTTACCAGATCGACCAGCTTCGCGTAGCCCCAGTTGCGGGAGTCGAAGTCGGGCGCCTGCTTGGCGACGTACGAGCCGACACCTCCGAGGTTGGCCCAGCCGTCGTCATCCGAGGCCGCGTCGATTCCCTCCCGCAGAAGCTTGACCAGCTTGGCATCTCCGCGGAGCTCACTGGCGGTCCTGCGCGCCGGGGCCGAGGGAGCCGAGGCCTCCTCACTGGGTTGCTTCGGCTTCTCGGGGCGACGCAGCACGTCGAGGTAGACGAACTTGTCGCACGCGGCCACGAGCGAGTGCGGCGTCCTCGGCTCACCGAACCCGTAGACGGTCTTGCCCGACTCCCGCAGCCGGGAGGCAAGCTTGGTGAAATCGCTGTCGGAGGAGACCAGGCAGAATCCGTCCAGGTTCCCGGTGTAGAGCAGGTCCATCGCGTCGATGATCAGTGCGCTGTCGGTGGCGTTCTTGCCGGTGGTGTACGCGAACTGCTGCATCGGCTGGATTGCGTGAGCGTTGATCGCCTCCTTCCAGCCCCGGAGGTTGGGCGTGGTCCAGTCGCCGTACGCCCGCTTGACCGTGGCGCTGCCGTACTTCGCGATCTCGGCGAGCAGGGCCTCGATGATCGTGGGAGTTGTGTTGTCGCCGTCGATGAGGACGGCGAGCCTGGCGGAGTCAGAGGCTGAGGCCATGTCCGGAGCGTAATGGGGCACGTCCAGGCTCCGGGAGTCCACCGCCGAAGCTGGTAGGCGTACAGCGTGTGCGTGTGGCCGGAGTGCCGGGCGAGGTAGGAGACGGCGCCATGGCCATGAGGTCGGACCGCGAGAACGACGCTTACCAGCGGCGTAGGATCCACTTGCCGAACACGAACAGGGGTGCGACATGACGGCGAGCCGATCCGCTCGTGAGAGGAAAGCCGCCTCGGAGGCCGGTTCCCTGGCGAGGGTGAAGATCGACCTCGACGCGGACAAGCAGTTCGTCTACAAGATCAGTTGCTCCGAGTGCGTCGTCCGAGGCCACCGCAACTGGTCGGCCTACCGCCCCGGCGGTGACAACGGGTTCATGGCGGCGATGGATCGGTGGATCTTCCACCTGAACGAGAAGCACCCAGGGGCTGACGCGCCGTGCATGGCCTTTCTGCCGGCCGCTCAGCAGCGCCTGCACCAGCGGCGTGAGGAGCAGGAAGCCGATCAGACCGCCCTCCCCGTCGAGAACGACACCTGACGATCAGGGGGCTGGAAGTCCGGGAGGCGCTGTCGGATCGGGGCAGGGGTGTTCGTAGTAGGGGTGAGCGGCCGTCCAGGAGGGGCGCCCCGACAAAGGAGATGATCCGCGATGCAGTACCTGATTTCCGTGATCGACGACGGCACCGGCTTGGCCACCCCGACCGAGGAGGCCGACATCAACGCGTTCAACGACCGACTCCGGGCCGAGGGTCACTGGGTGTTCGCCGGCGGCCTCGGGTCGCCCGACCCGGCCACCGTCATCGACAACCGGGGTGACGAGGCGGTGTTCACCGACGGCCCCTTCGTGGAGTCGAAGGAGTACCTCGCCGGCTTCTGGATCATCGATGCCGCCGATCTCGACGTGGCGCTCAAGCTCGCCGCCGAGGGATCGAAGAACTGCAATCGAAAGGTCGAGGTGCGGCCGTTCCTGTGAACAGGGTCGAGGTCCGGGAGGCGATCACGCAGGCCCACAACGAGGAGTGGGCGCGGGTGGTCGCCGCCCTGACCAGGCGTTTTGGTGACCTCGACATTGCCGAAGAGGCCGCGGCCGAGGCGTTCGCGACCGCCGTCGAGCGGTGGCCGGCTGACGGCGTACCCCCCAATCCCGGCGCCTGGCTGACCACCACCGCCAACCGCAAGGCCCTCGACCGGATCCGGCGCGAGAACAAGCGCGACGACAAGCAGAAGGAGGCTCAGATGTTGTACGACGACGAGCCGCCCGAACCTCTCGGCGTCATCGACGACGAGCGGCTCCGGCTGATCTTCACCTGCTGTCATCCGGCGCTCTCGACGGAGGCCCGCGTGGCGCTCACGCTGCGCATGGTCGGCGGTCTGACCGTGCCCGAGATCGCCCGTGCCTTCCTGGTGCAGGAGACCACCATGGGGCAGCGGATCACCCGTGCGAAGGCCAAGATCAAGGCGGCGCGAATCCCTTATCGGGTGCCGTCCGCGGAGGATCTCCCTGCACGCGTCTCCGGCGTGCTCGCCGTCCTCTTCCTCGTCTTCAACGAGGGCTACCTGGCGACCGGCCACGACACCGATCCCGTACGTCACGACCTGACCGCCGAGGCGATCCGGCTCACTCGTCTGATCCGTACCCTGATGCCGGAGGACGGTGAGGTGGCCGGGCTGCTGGCGCTGATGCTCCTCACCGAGGCCCGTCGCGCCGCCCGGGTCTCGCCGAGCGGCGAACTGATCACTCTTGACGAGCAGGACCGTGGGGCCTGGGATGCGGCGCTGGTTGCCGAGGGTCATCGGCTGGTGCGCGAGCGTCTGGCAGCCGGGGTCGCGCCGGGTCGCTACCAGATCCTCGCAGCGGTCAACGCCGTGCACACCTCCGCACCCGACGTACGCGACACCGACTGGTCGCAGGTCGTCGCCCTCTACGACCAGCTCGTCCGCCTCGACCCCTCACCGATCATCGCCCTCAACCGGGCCGTCGCGGTCGCCGAGCTCGACGGTCCGGAGGTGGCGCTGGCAGCCGTCGACCGTCTCGACGACAAGTTGGCCGGCTATCACGCCTACCATGCGACCCGCGCCGACCTGCTGCGCCGGCTGGGCTGCAGTGAGAAGTCGCGCGCGGCGTACGACAAGGCCATCGAGCTGGCGGGCAACACCGCCGAAACCGCATACCTGAAACGCCGCCGCGATCAACTGGGGGAAGGGTCGTCGTAGGCAGGATGGTGGCTCGCCACCTTGCGTGCCTCTGTGAGGTGGCCGCCCAGGTAGGCGCCGACTCCCGAGAGAGCCGCTCCAGCAAGCGCAAGGCGGACCCCGGTGCCGTGCCGGCCCCGCCGGCGAGCTATCCACGACGCCGCATACACACCGATCACGACGCCGTTGGTGACCGCGTGGACGAGACCCACCCTCTTGTCGCGCGTCCCGGCTGCCGACCACTCGGCCCATCCGGTCCAGGCTGTCGGGCCGGCGGCCAGCAGACCGGTGCCGATGAGCTTCTGCGCCGAGGCCGACGAGTCTGACCCGCCGATCAGGTCGAGCACATTGGCGGAGGTCCAGGTGCCGAGCACGACGTCGGTGAGCAGCGGGTGTACGGCGTGGCCGAGCCATTCACCGCGCAGCACCGAGGCTCGTGTCCCGCTGCCGAACAAGGGCTGGACCAACGGTTCCAAGGCCTTCACCGGACGGTCCAGCGCCGTCGCGTCCTCGAGCCCGAGGGTCCAGCGGATGATCCTGGGAGGCCGTTCGACGTTGTTCATTCGGTTCTCCTCGGAGGCGTGTACGTCAAGGACGTTCCCCGTTCGCCGTCGGACAATCGTTTTCCGCTCGACACACACGGCGGCAAGCTCTCTTCGCGGCTGCCGGAATGACGCGAGTGAGGTATTCAACTGAGTGGCAGGCCAGAGCGATGCTTGTGGTGAGTGGCCGCGACCCCGTCCGTGACAGGAGGCCGGTAATGCCCGAACGAGAGAGACCGAGGGTTGTCCTGCGCGGGCCCGCCGAGGGGGACGGCATCATCTTGCCGATGGGTGGTCGGCAGGCACGGATCTTCCGCAAAGCCTCCCGAACCGAGACCGATGGACACTGGGCCTTCGGTGAGGCATGGCAGGACCCCGGCTTCGACAACCCGCCACACACCCACGACGAGGCCGAAGCCTTCTACGTCCTCGAAGGTGAGTACACCTTCTACACCGACACCGACCCCGCCGAAGGGATCGGGCCAGGCACCTTCGTCTTCATCCCGCCAGGCGCGGTTCATGGCTTCCGCACCGGCCCGGAGGGCGGCCGCCTCCTCTGCATCTGGCCGTCTACGGTCGAAACCGCGTTCTTCGGGGGTCACCACTGAAGCCGCCGACTGGCGTGTCACGGCGGCAGGCCCGACTCGGCCGGCCGCAGCCGAGACCACCTGTCTGGCCGCTCTGACGCCGACCTGGACAGTGCGAGCGGGCAGGTCGACGATGACAGATGCAGCGCTCCCGTCCTCGGCTCCGGAAGCGTCGTGGGGGGATCTTTCGCGCAGCACCCCTTCTGGGCCCGCGCGAACCATCGAGAAGTCCGGGCCCAGCGGGCCAGGCGAAGACGCGAGGAGGACCGATGGACCATGCAACGACGATGAGGCGCCTGTACGAATTGCTCACCGCGGGCGACATCGACGGGTTCGGCGACCAGTTGGCGGATGGTTTCGTCGAGCACGACGTGACTCCGGGTATGGAGCCGAACAAGGAGGGGGTCAAGCAGCTCTTCCGCATGTACCGGGCATCGTTCCCAGACCTGCGCATGGAGGTCCAGGAGCTCCTCCCGAGCGGGGACAGAGTCGTCGGTCGCATCAGGGCGTCGGGCACACACACGGGCGACGCGTTCATGGGCATGCCCGCCAGCGGCAAGGGCGTCAACATGCAGCTGATCGACATCATCCGGTTCGACGAGGGCGGCCTCGCCTGCGAGCACTGGGGTGTGTCCGACGCGTTGAGCATGATGCAGCAGCTGGGTGCGATCCCGGCGGTTGCGCCGCCCACGTGAAAACCAACGGCAAGGAGTCCCTGCTCCCTGCCACTTCCAACGTATAGCGCACAAGGGGTCTTGCGGCAAGGCCCCTGCTGTGCCCCACACTTCTCGGCCTGGGCCTCGGTCCGGAGGCGATGAGTAGGGGATGTCATGTTGGAAGTAGTTGTTGTGGGGGCAGGCCCGACTGGCCTGATGCTGGCCGGCGAGTTGACGCTGGCGGGTGTCGATGTCGCGATCGTGGAGCGTCGCCCCACGGCGGAACTGGTGGGTTCACGTGCGGGCGGGTTCCACTCGCGCACGATCGAGATCCTCGACCAGCGAGGCATCGCCGATCGGTTCCTTGCGGAGGGACAGACGTATCCCGTGCCGTACTCGGCCAGCAGGATGCTGGACATCAGCGACTTCCCGACCCGCCACCCGTACACGCTCGGGCTGTGGCAGAACCACATCGAGCGGATTCTGGCCGGCTGGGTCGATGAGCTGGCGGTGCCGATTCATCGAGGCCTCGATGTGACCGGCTTCGTACAAGACGACATCGGCGTCGACATTCAGCTGGCCGGTGGCGAGGCGATGCGCGCGAAGTACATCGTCGGCGCCGACGGCGGGCGCAGTGTCATCCGCAAGGCAGCCGGGATCGACTTCCCTGGCTGGGAGGCGACCATGAGCGCCATCATCGCCGAGGTCGAGGTGACCGAGGCACTGCCGGCGGGCATCAAGTACGACGCCAGCGGCCTCCACGGACTGAGCTTCATGGAGGACGGCCGCACCGTGCGAGTGGTCACCAGCGAGCGAGAGCCCGGGATCACGAACGAACCCTCGCTGAGCGACCTCAGCCGGAACCTGTCCGCGGTTTACGGCACCGATTTCGGGGTGCATCACCCGACTTGGATCTCGAGGTTCACCGACGCGACCCGCCAGGCAGCGGCCTACCGCAGCGGCCGGGTCCTGCTCGCCGGTGATGCCGCGCACATCCACTCTCCCGCCGGTGGCCAGGGGATCGGGCTCGGCATCCAGGACGCCGTGAACCTTGGCTGGAAGCTCGCTCAGGTGGTCAAGGGCATCTCATCGGAAAGCCTTCTGGACACCTATCACGCCGAGCGGCACCCGGCCGCCGCACGTGCCTTGGAGTACTCGAAAGCGATGAGTGCGCTCCAGCGCCACGACGTTCGGATTGCGGCAGTGCGCGACCTGATGGATCAGCTGGTGGGAATGGACGGACCGCGCCAACACGTAGCGGGACTCATCTCCGGCCTCGATATCCAGTACGACCTCGGCGAAGGGCACCCGCTGCTCGGCCGTCGGATGCCAGACCTCGACCTGGTCAGTGGCGGTGGCGTGGTGCGGGTCTACTCCCTGCTCCACGCAGCTCGGCCAGTGTTGGTCAACTTCGGAGCAGTCGGGGAGCGTCGCCTTGGGGCCCTGGGCGGATCGGGTGCGATTGGTGGACGTCTCGTACGCCGGCGCGTGGGAACTGCCGGTGATCGGCGAAGTCGATGCTCCGTGCGCGGTGCTGGTCCGACCGGACGGTCACGTGGCTTGGGTCGGAGACGGGACTCAGGCGGGACTGGAGGAGGGGCTGACCACCTGGTTCGGCCCGCCGGGCGATGCTTTCGCTGACCCGCTTCACGATCGGGAAGATGACCACGGCGGTGGCTATGCCGGAGATCGCCAACAGGATCTCCAGCAGGGCCCCGACGGCTACGCGGGTGTCCTCGCCCCTCCCGACCACGTAGTCGGCGTGGTCCAAGACCGGGCCGTAGAAGAAGTAGGCCGGGATCGAGAAGAGGAACGTGCCGAGGAACCAGGCACCCATGATTCGCGCGGTTCGCTGCTCTGCCTGGGTAGGAGCGCGCAGACCCTGAGCGGCTCGATCGTGGCGAGGGCGGGGAGTGCCCTGGGGTCGTGCTTCGTTCGGCTCTGAACTCGTCATCGCATCCTCCGGGCCCGTGGCGAGGAGCCGGGCGGGTGGTCAGTCGGTCGTGGCGGCCCCGAGTTCACGTGTGCGGCCGCAGGGGGAGTCAGCGATCGGTCGGACGGATCGGTGGCACTGGGGCGGCGGCATCGGTGCTGTCACCACTCGGCGACTGCCGTGGAGCGGGGATCGTGACCTCGGATGGCAGCAGCGGTGTACTCGTCCCGGTGGTGCGCCACAGTGAGTAGCCGAGGCCGATCATCGCGATCCCGTTGGGGAGTGCCAGCAGCCGGTAGAAGGCATCCGGCATCAGGGAGAGAACGACGCGCACGTACGCGGCGGCGTAGACGCTGCACATGATGAGGAGGTAGCCGGCGGCCAACAGGACGTAGCCGACGAGCCCGAGGACTCCGTTCCGGCGAATCTGACTCAGGTACATGCCGGTGATGCCGACCAGGGCAAGGACGGCCATGCGCACTTCAGCAGTGGCGTACAGACTTCCGACGATCGTCTGACCTGGGGTAGCCGAAGCGGCGGAAGAGCTCGCATCCGTGGAGGCAGCACGATGCATGTGCCCCTAGCTCACCCCATGCGTGTCCTCGCGCCGTACCTGGTCGTAGCTGCCGGTGTCCTCGCCTGCCGGCCAGCGGCGGGTGGAGCCACCTCGGCGGGCGGGGTCACGGTGGATTCGGAGCGGGACTACCAGACCGCATCGCTGAGGTTCATCGAGTCCACACCTGGCCGCCCGAGTGGGTATCGAGTGCGGATTGACTACGCGAACCCTGATGACCCCGAGGCCAAGCCTCCGTCGGTGCGCAAGGTTGTCGAGATCTTCCCGCCAGGCACCCGGATCGACACCCGTGCACCCGCGCGTTGCGCGGCGAGCGATGTGGAGCTCATGCTCCGCGGCGCTCGCGGCGGCGTTGGCCCTCGTCGGGGCGGCCTCGCCTGACCCGAGGGCACCGCGCTCGGGTCGTTTGTCCGTTTTCGTTCGAAACGTGGCCGATTGACGACTCGATTCGTCCCGGAGATACGTAGTGCCCTCCGTAGTCACGCGGAGGGCAGATCGCGTCGAGTGCGCCAGTATCGAGACATCAGATCCCGACCCGGATTTCCCTGGAGTGATGCAGCGATGCACGAGCCGTCAGAGCGACCCAGCCTCTTGAAGGCCTCGCTGGTCCCCGAAGCCCCGTGCCTGTTCCTCGACCTCCGTGGCGAGCTCGACTTGTGCAGCGTCAAGGACCTGCCCTGGGACCGGTACTCCTCTCGACCTGACCTGACGACGGTCCTGGTTGACCTCGGTGGACTCACTTTCTGTGACCTCACCGGCCTCAGGGCTCTGATGACCTTCCGCCGGATCCATGAGGCGCAGGGCCGATCGGTCGTGGTCGTCCGGGCCCACCCGTTCATCTGGCGGTTGATGCGTCTGTGCGGGATGACGGACCGGCTGGAGTTCGCGCGCCCTGTCACCGCCCCCGTGTGACCATCACTCGTCCCCGCGCGGCCTGCCCTCGACAGTGGTGGTCCGCTCGGCATAGAAGCAGACCAGACCGCGGATAGCGGCCATTGCGGTGACAGGGTCCTCGTACGACCAGGCCACGTCGACGCCGGCGACACCGGCCGGCTCGTAGGACCAGTACGCCGCCCGCCCCTTGAACGGGCAGACGGTCGTGGTCGTCGTACGCCGGAGCAGGTCGAGGCGGACGTCCTCGCGGGGCAGGTACCAGCGGGGAGGGCAGCCGCGCTCCAGCAGCAGCGTGGCCCCGTCGCTCTCAGCCAGGACGGCTCCGCCGATCCGTACCTGGACCCGGCAGTCGGCCGGTCGCAGTGAGATCCGGTGCTCGTCGGGACGCGTGCGGCTCAGTCCGCCATCCCCCCTTGGCCGGTTCATCGGCCACGCGCCTCCCGCTCGACCACCCAGGCGACCACCTGGGTGCGCGAGCCGAAGCCGAGCTTGCGCAGGATGTGGTCGACGTGGCTTTCCACGGTGCGCTGGGAGATCTGCAGCTGCTCGGCCATCTCCCGGTTGGAGAGTCCGCACCCGACGAGGTGGGCCACCTCGAGCTCCCGGCGGGTCAGCGGGACCTGGTCCTCCGGCTCCTCCTCGACCGGAGTCTGCTCCAGCGCCAGAGCGAGCACCTGCTCGTCGGACAGCGCCGAGCCGTGCTGGAACGCCGTGCGGAAGGCAGGAGCGCCCCGGTCGATCCTGGCGTGCAGCTCGCTTCGCCGTCGGATCACCGACAGGTGCGGAACCGTGTCCGGGTCCACGCCCAGGTGCCGCCACAGTGCGTGGGCGGCACCGAGCATTGTCGCGGCGCGTTCGTGGCGCCGCTCAGCGGCGGCCACCCAGGCCAGCACCTCGAGGACGAATGCCGTGGCCGCGCGGTCGCCGAGGTCCATCTTCATCACCAGTGCCTGCCGCTCGAGGTCGGCGGCCACGGCCGGGTCGCCGCACAGCAGGGCCAGCATGCCGAGTGCGGCCAGCGCGTAGGACCGGACGTGAACCTCTCCGGCCTGCCCGGTGAGGTCGAGGCATGCCTTCAGCGTCGTACCGGCACCGTCGAGGTCGCCTGCAAAGCCACGGCACAGAGCTAGGACGAACAGCGCCCAGGACTCCATCGGGCGGTCGCCGGCCGTGCGTGCGGCATCCACGGCCTGCTCCAGCGGCGTGAGCGCCTCGGCGGGGCTGCCGAGCCAGCAGGTCTCGAAGGCGCATGCGACGAGCACGCGGGCGCGGACGGCCTCGTCGGCGCCGCCACCGGCGAGCAGCGCAGCGGCCTCGTCCAGCATCGACCGGACGGTCGCAGGCTCTCCCTGCAGGGTCGCCGTCCAGGCAGCCATCGCGAGGGCGCGGGCCCGGGTGCACACGTCGGCATCGGCGACCGCGGATGCGCGTGCCAGCCAGTGGCGGGCCTCGCCCAGCCGCCCGGTCACCGTCCAGTACGGCTCCAGCGCGGTCACCATCTCCAGTGCCTGCACCGCGTGCCGGGGGTCGCTGTCGGCGTGGCGGAGCGACTCGCGCAGGTTGCCGTGCTCGCGCCGCAGCGTGCGGTACCAGTCGGCCTGCTCAGGGCCGAACGACGCGTCCGTGGCGGTGCGGACCAGGTCGGCGTACCACGCCAGATGCCGGTCCCGTCCGGTCCGCTGCTGCTCGGCGGTGAGCTGCTCTGCGGCGTACTCGCGCAGCGACTCCAGCATGCGGAAGCGCACGTACGACGCACCGTCGTCCTCCCGGGAGAGCACCGACTTCTCCAGGAGGCCGTCGACGAGGTCGAGCACGTCCGTGCCGTCGATGCCGTCGCCGGCACACACCGTCTCGGCGGCCTCCAGGGGGAAGCCGCCGGTGAAGACCGACAGTCGGGCCCAGAGCAGCTGCTCGTCGGGGGTGCACAGCTCGCTGCTCGCCTCCAGCGAGGCGCGCAGCGAGCGCTGGCGTGGCGGCGCGCCGCTCGCGCCCTTGGCAAGCAGGCGCTGTCGGTCGCCGAGCCGTTCGAGGATGCCTTGGGGCGACAGCACGGGGATCCTGGCCGCAGCCAGCTCGACGGCGAGCGGCACCCTCTCGAGCGCTTCGCACAGCCCCGCGATCGCGGGGGCGTTTTCCTCGGTGAGCCGGAACGACGGCAGGGCGGCGGCCGCCCGGGCGGCGAAGAGTGCCTGCGCCTCGTCGGCCGCCAGCGGCCCGACCGGTACGACGACCTCGCCGGTCACGCCGAGCTGCTGCTGGGACGTGACCAGCACACGCAGCCGAGGCGCCGTGGTCAGCAGCACCGCCACCAGCTCCACCGCCGCGTCGAGCATCGCCTCGCAGCCGTCGAGCACCAGCAGGCCCGCACGGTCGGCGACTGCCGCAGCGACGTCATCGGATCCCGCGGCGCCCATCGGCAGATGAACCCCGAACGCGCCGGCGACCGAGTGCCCCAGAAGCTCGGGATCGACCAGGTCGGCGAGGTCGACCGCCCACGTGTCCTCACGATGTGCCCGCTCGTAGTCGGCCGCCGCGGCACGGGCCAGGGTCGTCTTACCGATCCCACCCTGGCCGGTGAGCGTGACCAGCCGCGCCGAACCCAGCGTTCGCCGCAGGTCGGCGAGCTCCCTGCGGCGACCCAGAAGAGACTCACCCGGACGCGCCGGCACCACGGCCGGCCACGGGTGTGGCATCTGCTGCTGGGTGGGGTGCCGCATGCTCGTCTAGTAGCCGTACGGCTTCGCCGGACCGAAGTCGTACGCCAGCGGAGGCGCGTCGTCGTGGTGCGCCGCGCACCACTGGTCCCGGGGACCGGACGACGAGAGCGGCGGCACGTATGACTGCGCTGCCAGCAGTGTCTGGGCCGCGGTCACGGCGTCGGCCTCGATCTTCGCGGCGACGACGGCACGTGCCTCCGGCGTCGGCGCCGACACGAGCGCCTCGGCGTTCCGCCAGGCGGACTCGCGCTGCGCTGAGACGATCTGGAACATCGTGAGGTAGCTGAGCCCGAAGGGGTCGCCTGCGTCGTCGGCGGTCGGGTCGAAGCGGGTCGCGAACTCGGCCAACATCGGCTTGGTGGCGGTGTAGAGCCACTTCTCGACCGCGTCGTAGTCGGGCTTGCGCGACGATCCGTCCGGCGCGACCTGCCCGACACCGGCAAGCACGAACGGCAGGTCGCGGTTGATGTGGGCGTTCATGCCGAGCAGGAGGCTCCCGGTGGCGCTGACCCTCTTGTCACGGGTGGCGTCGAAGGCGATGCGCCAGGCCTCCGGCACCGAGGCGCGGTCACCCGATTGGTAGGCGTAGTACGCGTCCGTGTAGTACTTCGCGAAGACGGCGTCCTGGTGGTTGGCGAACGGCACGTCCTCGTAGTAGCCGGGCAGGTCCCGGCTCCACCCGTAGGTCTGCGTCATGCGGAGGTAGGCACGGGCGAACACCGCGTCGTGCGAGCAGCTCTTCGCGGTGTCGTCGGCGATCCGTGCCAACTCCTTGAGCGTCGCCTTGAGACAGCTGTCGCGGCCGGCGACGCAGTCGTTCTCGCTGGTCGGCACAAACTTCTCGGTCCAGCCTGCGAGGTACGACGACCAGGCCACGTTCGGCTGGGTGGTGGACGCCGACGCGGTCGGGCCGGCGACGACGAGCCCGGCGACCAGGGCTCCCGTAATAAGGCCCGCCGTCCAGCGGGCGCGACGAAGCAAGGACTTCGCGGACAACATGGCTCCCTCCCCAGGCAGCGCGATGCGCACCCCCCATTGTGCACAAGAGGGACGGCAACGCCTTGCGGTCTAGCCCTGTCGGTCTAGCCCCGTCGGGCTAGCCCTGCCGCTGTGCGGCCACCCAGGCGGCCAGCTGTGTGCGGGAGGTGAAGTTGAGCTTGCCGAGGATGTGGGCCACGTGCGCTTCGGCGGTGCGCCGCGCCATCACCAGCCGCTCGGCGATCTCGCGGTTGGTGAGACCCTCGGCCACCAGCGCGGCGATCTCGGTCTCCCGCCGGGTCAGCCGGACCTCGTCGCCGTGCGCGTCTGCGGCCGACGGAGCCGGCGTACGACGCCCGAGGGCCAGCGAGACCGCCTCGTCGAAGCGCAGCGTCGACCCCTCCTCGAAGGCACGTCGGAAGGCGGCGTCGCCCAGCGCCTCGCGGGTCCGTGCGAGGCAGAGGTCGTGGTCCTCGTGCAGGTGGCCGAAGAGGCTCGCACCGATCGAGTCGAGTGCGGCCTGCACCGCGCCCAGGAGCCGGGCGGCCTCCGCGGGGTGGCCCGCCTCGGACTCGGCCCACGCGACCACCTCGACCGACATGGCCATGCCCATCCGGTCACCGAAGGGCTCCTTGAGCCGGAGTACGTCGCGGGCGTACGTGCGCGCCCGGGACCCGCGTCCGAGCCGCCACTGGACCAGTGCTTCCACCCACCGCGCCAGGGCCGCGCACCAGCGCTCGGAGGCGGCCTCGCTGAGCGCGATGCACTCCTCGGCGTACGCCATCGCCCGGTCCGGGTCGTCCAGGGTGGCGTGCACCGTGGCGACCTGGACCAGCGCGAGCGGGACGCCGAACGGGTCCGAGCCCTTCCGGTGCAGCGCCAGCGCGTCCTCCAGGAGCGGCAGCGCCGCGGCGGGTGCGCCCCAGAAGGAGGAGGCCAGCGCCAACCCGTGCAGGGCGTGCGCCTTCCAGGTGGCGTCCCCGGCCGCCGACGCCGCCGCGAGTGACTCCTCCAGCAGCGGCCTGCCGACGTCGATCTGCCCCTGGAGCACGGCCAACCGGCCGGCGACCTCCAGGCCGGCGGCCCGCGCGACGCTGCGCTCCGCAGGCTCGTCGTCCGCGGGCGGCGGCAGGTGGGACAGCAGCCGCTCCACCCAGGCCCGGCCCTCGCCGAAGCGGCCCACCATGACCCAGTGGTGCTGCAGTGCCGAGGCCATCCGGAGGCCCTCGACCGCGTCGGCCGGGTCGCGCGCCAGCCGTTCGAGCGCCGCGCTGAGGTTGTCGTGGTCGGCGCGCAGCCGGGCGAACCAGTCGACCTGGGCCGGGCCGAAGAGCTCCCCGGCGGCGGTTCTGGCCAGTCCGGCGTACCACCGCCGGTGCCGTTCGAGGTACGGCGCCGCGCCGCCGGTCTCGGCCAGCCGCGCGTCGCCGTACTCGCGCAGCGACTCCAGCATGTGGAAACGCGCCGCACCGCCGATCTCGACCGGCTCCCGCACGAGCACCGACTTGGCCACGAGCCCGTCGACGACGTCGGAGAGCACCGCACCGGGCAGGTCGTCGTCGCAGGCGACGGCCTCCAGCGCCGCGAGGTCGAACCCGCCGCTGAACACCGACGCGCGCGCCCAGACCAGCCGCTCCCGCGGCTCGAGCAGGTCGTGGCTCCAGTCGAGCAGCGCTTGGAGGGTCTGCTGCCGGGGCAGCGCCGCCCGGCTCCCTCGGGTGAGCAGGGCGAAGCGGTCGCTGAGCCGCTCGAGAATCTGCTCCACGGTCAGCGACCGGACCCGCACGGAGGCCAGCTCGATCGCGAGCGGCATACCGTCGAGCCGCCGGACCAGCTCAGCCAGTGCGTCCTGGTTGGCCGAAGTGACCTGGAACGACGACCAGCTCGCGGTGGCTCGCTCGACGAAGAGCCGGACCGCGTCGTAGTGCATCAGCGCCTCGGGGGACCCGGCTGCCTGGCCTGGGCCGGGCGTCGGCAGGCGCGGCACGTTGAGCACAAGCTCGCCGGGCAGCGCCAGCGCATGCCGGCTGGTGACCAGGACCCGGACACCCGGGCAGCTGGACAGCAGCTCCGTCGTCAGCGCCGCAGCGGCCTCCTGCACGTGTTCGCAGTTGTCGAGCACGAGCAGCAGCTGCCGGTCACGCAGGTGCGCGACGAGGCGTTCGGTGGGGCTGTCGCCCTCGGTGGACCGGATGCCCAGCGCCCCGACCACGGTCTCGGGCACCAGCTCGGGCACCAGCACGGGGGCCAGCTCCGCGACCCAGGCGCCGTCGGCCAGGCTGCGCTCCTGGTCAGCCGCCGCGCGGAACGCCAGCCGGGTCTTGCCGATGCCACCGGGGCCGAGCAGCGTCACCAGCCGGTGCGTGGCCAGTCCGTTCCGCACCGAGGCGAGCTCATGCCTGCGGCCCACGAAGCTCGACAGCTCCGCGGGCAGGTTGCTTCGCCGTTCCGCCGTGGTCCCGCCCATCGCACGGCAACCCTAGCCAAGCACGTGCGGGTGTTGTCGGCGCTCCGATCTACCGTTCGCTCGTGCCCTCGGAGAAGACGTATCCACCTGTGGGCGACGTTTGCTTGGCGTATGGCAGATGACCGAGGCGGTCGAGGCCTTCAGTGGCTAGTGTGTCGAGGTGGCACAGGACCATCCACCGACCGAACCCGACCGATCCGGCTCGGTGGCCTTCGTGGCCGCCATCGGCGGCCTGGCGGGAGCCTCCCTGGCGGGCCGTCGCGGTCTCCGGTCCGCTGCTGTCGCCGCGGTGGTGGGTGCCGTCGGGCTGGGAGCGTCCGAGGCGGTGGCCCGCGCCCGCCAGCGCCCCGGCGAGATCCCGGCGCTGTGGCAGCGGATCGCGGTCAGCACGGCTCTGGCCGCACCGGTGGGCTGGGTGGCTGGGAAGGTCACGGGCGTCCGGCCTCTCGCCGTCGGCACGACCACCGGTGCTGTCGTGGGAGCACTCGGCCTGCGGCCACAGAAGGTCGTGCTCGGTCCGCTTGTGGGCGCAGCCGTCGGGCGGGCATTCGCCTCCCGCCGTACCGCTCCAGCGTCGGTGGTCGCCAGCAGCACCGTGCTCGTCTTCCGCTGCCTGTCGGCAGCGGTGTTCCGCGACGCGCAGCTGAGCCTGCTCGCCGAGCGGGTCGCGGCGGCGGACCTGCCATTCGTCGTTCCGCTGCCCGCGCGCTCCCGGTACGTCGGCACCGGCTACGTGCGCGAGCTCGCTGCCGCTCGCGGTGGGACGTACGTCGCCGACGCCCAGGACACCGGCATCGTCACTTCCCTCCACGCCCTGGCCGGACCCGGGTTCGATCCGGAGCAGGTCGACCCACAGGTGCGTGAGTTCTACGAGCACACCACCCGGTTCGCCCTCGACATCGTCCCGCGCTGGCGGCTATGGGTCCGCCCGGGCTACCTGCTCTACCGCACGCTGGTCGCGCGACCCCTCGGACAGGCCAGCGTTCCGATGAACCAGCGGGAGGCGCTGCGCGGGATTCGCAGCCGGATCGACACGATCGCGGGAGTGGACGGGGCGGTGTCGGTTCGCGGCTGGATCCGCTCGTTCTCCGACAACGACGAACCGATCATGGTGGGGATCTACACCACCTACCGGCGCGACGGGAACGGGTACGTCAGCGTGGGGTTCCCGGTCCCCGAGGGCAGCTTCACCGCAACCCTGCTTCCCCGTGCCCACGCCGGCGGCGGTCTGACCCTGACCAGCCGCGTCCAAGACGGACAGGCCGGCCACTACCTCACCTACATCGACCCCGCCGCCGACGAGCTCACCGCCCTGGTCGTGCACGGCTTCGCCGAGGAGCTCCACGTGTACGTCGAAGGGGGCGAGCTGCGCGCCAGTCATGCCTTCTGGGTCTTCGGCCTGCCGTTCCTGACATTGGACTACCGCATGTCACGCAAGTTGTCGTGAGTCCCATGGGTCGGGGCTTGCTCATGACGTCGATCCTTCGATCACGAGCCGGAGAGCTCCGCGACGATGTCGAACTGGCCGGCATGCCGGGCGTACTCAGCCAAGACGTGGAAACAGATCCACTCCAGCGTGGGCGGATCTTCGGTGAAGCGTCCTCCAGTCCGAGCGCGCGCCTCGAGTGGGTGGTCACGAAGGACTGACCGCGTGCGCTCACCCATTGCGCGGAGCTGCTCGGCCAGGTGCTCGGCACTGACGTGATCGCCAACCGCCCATCGGGCGTCCGGACCATCGTCGGTGCCGTCTCCTGTCTGAGGGTCGGGAACGTTCCAGTCACCCCACGGCTCGGCGACTGGTTCGCCGAGGAACCCCCAGATGAACCAACGCTGCTCCATGTGCAACAGGTGGCTCAACAGCTCGACAGGAGACCAGTCGCTGGGTAGGCGTGAGCTTCGCCGCTCCTGTGGAGGCAACGACAGGATGCCTTCGATCAGATCCTCGCGTAGCCAGTCGAGATAGGCGGCCCAGCGCTCCGCACCCGCCGGCCCAGTCTTCTCCGGCTCCCGGGCGTTCCTGCTGACCCGCTGATCCTCGCTCATGCTTGGACACTAGTACGAGGTCAAGCTCTCAGGTTCGACGTACAGCCCACCGGGGGGCTTGCGGCAAGACCCGCGTCGTGGTCGCAGAATCGCCGACCGAAGGCCAGGACCTGGGGACAGGGGAGTCGCGAAATGCGTGTGTTGTTGTCGACGTACGGGTCGCGCGGGGACGTCGAACCGATGGTGGGACTGGCAGTGGGCTGCGGGCACTCGGCGCGGAGGTGCGGGTGTGCGCGCCGCCGGACGAGGAGTTCACGGGGCTGCTCGCCGGTGTCGGCCGCGCCGTCGTGCACCACGGCGGCGCGGGCACGACGACGGCGGCCGCTCCCTGTCAGCTGCCCTCAGGACGGCCCTGACCCCCGAGACCCGCGCTCGAGCGACCGCCGTGGCCGGCATGATCCGCACCGACGGCGGCGACCGGCGGCCGGCGAAGCCTACTGCTCGAGTGAACCGCCCTTCGTCATGGGGATCGGTCACACGTAGTCCCGGCGCTGGAGGACACGCCAGGAGAACCAGCCGGGGAGCACCGGCAGCCAGTAGGTGGCCAGGCGGTAGGTGAGGACCGCCGACACGGCCACGCCCGCGGAGATGCCGACCCCGGTCAGCCCCGCCACCAGCGCCGCCTCGATGGCACCGAGCCCGCCCGGCGTGGGCGAGGCCGCGGCGATGATGGAGGCGCCCAGGTAGACGGCCCCGACCTCCGCGATGCCGACTCCGCCCCCGAAGGCCGCCAACGAGGCGGCCAGACCGCCGATGTAGGCCAGGGTCACCACCGTCGAGCCGCCGAACAGCAAGAACACCTTGACCGGGCTGTGTGCGACCTCGCGCAGGTTGGCGAAGGAGGTCTTCACGCCCGGCAGCAGCTTCCGTGCCGCGAACCGGCGGCCCTGGCGCGTCGCCATGGCGATGCCGACGACAGCGGCCACGACCGCCAGGACCACCAGGAGGTTGCTGCTCGACGGCAGGCTGAACGCGTTGGAGAGGTTGCGTCCTGCCCAGGCGAAGAAGAGCGCCAGGAGCGTGAAGTGGACCAGCACTCCGGCGAGGGCGTTGACCCCGACGGCGGAGACACCGGACGTCGGCTCGACGCCGGACTTCTGCAGGTACCGGACGTTCAGCGCCATGCCGCCGACGTTCGACGGCGAGACGCGGTTGACGAACGACGAGGCCCCCTGGGCGAGGACGGTGGGCCAGAACGGCAGCCGGATGGAGACGCTGCCGAGCAAGGAGGTGGCGCCGGCCACGTAGGTCATCGCGGAGCAGGCGATGACCACGGGAACCCACGCCCACTGCGCCGACTGCAGAGCGCGCCAGCTGCTCTCGACCTGCGCCAGCTGGGGGAGGACGAGGTAGAACGCGCCGGTGAGGGCGGCGACGGTGAGCAGGGTCCGCGAGCCGCACCCGCTGCACGCGAGCGAGCTCCGTCCGTCGGACGACCGGTGGCCTCCGCCGCCTCGGCACGGGTTCGCGACAGGAGTCCGTCGTGTGCCGCGACGGCGCGCCGCGTGCCGGCGGACAGGGCCAGTGGCTGCAGCAGCGGCACCGCCGGCCGACCCCCTCGGCGCCGAGTACGCTCGACGGCCGCGGACACCGCTCGGTCCTCGCCGACCTGGGTCGGCCAGCGAGGCGATCAGCTCCGCGACGTCGAGCTCGAGCTGCCGCTCGGTGGCGGCGAGCTCGGAGAAGCTGAAGTCGACGAGCTGGGGCAGGCCGGCGCTGTCGACCATCACGTTCGCGGCACGCAGCGACCGGTGGGCGATCCCGGCCCGGTGCAGCTTGTCCACCTCGGTCCACAGCCGGACAAGCAGGTCGTCGCCGATCTGGTCCGCGACAGCTGGTCCAGCGAGCAGGCGTCCACCCAGTCCATGACGAGCAGCGCCGGTGCCGTCGTCCGCCCTGACCACCCGGTCGACGGAGGGCACCTGGACCCCGCCGCGTTCGGCCATGACGCCGACGAGGGCCTGATGCTCGACCGCCTGGAAGAGCGAGGCCGCGGGGCGTGTGTCGCCGACGTTGCGCAGCCGCACGGCCCGGTACGCCCGGTACAGCAGGTCGGCGTCTCGCTGGTCCGAGCCCAGGGCCTTGATGAACAGCCGCCCGCCGTCCTCGGTCGAACGCGGTGAACGGCCTCGAGCCCTTGGTCTCGACGTCTGCCGGCCAGACCGAGCGCGACCGGCAACCCCGCATGCCGCAGTGCCTCCGCGATCTCACTCGGTCCCATCCGCCGGTCCGGCACGCCGAGCACGACCAGGATCGCCGCGCCGACGGTGACGCCCGGTGGCGATGGCGATGACCAGCTCCATCGGCAGGACCGTGCCGGTGAGCACCCGCGCCGCGACGACGACGAGCAGCGTGAGCCACGCCGCCCGCCGCCAGGGCCTGCTCAGCCACGGGGAGGCGACCACGATCACGGCCGCCACGCCTGCGACCACAGGAGGGTCGGGGAAGGCGGCGCCGGCCAGCCACGAGTCGCGCGCGAGGTGGGCGGACAGCGCTTCCGGGTGCCCGTCGCCGACCAGGTAGAGCAGCCCGGCCGTCGCCGCGGCGGCCACCATCGCGCCCACGACCAGCCCGCCCAGGAGCCGGAACCGCCGGCGCCGAAGGGTCGCGACGACCACCACCACCGCGGCGACCACGCACGCCACCTGTACGACGCCCGTGACGACCTCGCCGGCCGCAACGCCGACCGAGCCCGGTCACGACGGGCGCATGCCGGCCCGAGCAGCCACCCGGATGCGACCGCCGAGAGTGCGAGCGCCGCGGCGAGCACGAGTGCCGGCGCTGATCAGTCGGATCACGTCGCCGGGATGCCGGTACCGCGAGGCGGGCAGGAGCCGCCGTACGGGCGCGGCGACAGGTGCCCCGGTCATCGTCGGTCCTCGTCGAGGCGACAGGTCAGGAGCCTGCGCGACGGCCGGGATCGACCCGCCGGCTGCTCGTCCCAGCGGCGCTGGAGCGCACCGACCACGAGCGCGGCGAGCAGCGCGCACGACGTACCGAGCAGGACGCCGGCGACGGCGTCGGACAGCCAGTGGGCGCCGAGGTAGGCCCGCGAGAGAGCCATCAGGATCGAGAACGCGACGGCGGCGCGCGCCCCAGGCCGCACGATGCCGCCCCGGCGGCACGAGCGCGATGACCGCGGCGACGACGGTGACGGAGGCGGCGACGGAGTGACCGGAGGGGAAGGACGCCCCGCTCGTCGCCACCAGTGATCCCGGTGGCCGGGGCCGGTCGTAGAGGCTCTTCAGCGTGCCGATCAGGACCTCGGACATCAGCACGGCCGCGACGAAGGCGGCCAGGTGCCACCATCTGCGGCGCAGGGCGAGGAACCCGGCGATGGCGATCCGGACCGGCAGGGTGACGTAGACGAGCCCCAGCAGGTCGAGGACCACGGCGGCCGCGGTCACCGGGCGCCGACCGGCTGGAGACCATGAGCCGCAGCCAGTCGTCGTCGACCGGCTGGCTGGAGGGGCGCCTGCGCGCCGCTGGCGCCACCGCGGCGAACACCACCGCGTGAGCGCCACCACGCACGGCGGTGACGGCGATGCCCCGCCGGGTGAGGGCAGGAGTGCGTGCTCGGCCGCCTGACTGTCGCGCTGCCGGCTCATCCTGGGCATGGCGCACCACGCCCGCACAGCGCCAGGTCCTCGGTGCTCCGGACGTGGTCCACGAGGTCGGCCCTGGGCACGAAGGACACGGCGCCGTCGACGGGGATCGCGAGCAGCGAGGACGTGCCGCGGCGCGAAGTCGAAGCGGTAGGTGGCGCATCCGCCGGGGAAGGTGTAGAAGCGCACGGTCTGCGAACTGCGGCTCCAGGCTCTGCGGGGCGCTCGAACCGGCGCGTGCCCGGCTCGTCGGACGGGATCTGCTGCGCACCGGACACGTCGCAGCTCGCGGACAGGGTGACCGTCACGGCCTGGTAGCCGGCCTGGTCGGAGTCCAGCCAGAACCTCGCGTGACCCGCTGGCGATGTCGGCGCCGCTGACCTCCCACCCGGACGGCAGCTCGGCGACGCACGGCACCTGCGCCGCCGACGGGACCGCCTGCGCAGCCAGGATCATCGAGTGACCGGTCCCGCACTCCGGCGGAGAGTGCTCGGGGTTCTGCAGCGGGTAGAACACCTGCCCGCCGACACGACCACCGCCAGCGTGGTGCCCACGAGCATCGCGCAGGCGAGGCTCACCCGCCGGACGCTCCAGCGCTGCAGCACGATCGGTTTCCGCGGGGGTGCGAGGGAGCGGAAGTCGGCAAGCAGGTCGCGGGGGTCCCGCTTCATGAACGCGCGCAGCTGCGTCGGGCTCGCCACGCCGCGGGTGGCGGCGAAGGCCTCGGCGAGCTCGTCCGGGGTGAAGTAGCGCAGCGCCCGCCGGTAGACCCGCTCCGGGTCGGTGCGCACGGCGAGCACCAGCATCATGTTGCCGAGGTCGACCGCCTGCCGCCACGGCGACGGCCGCACCTGGACGAAGAACACGTCGATCAGCAGCAGCTCACCACGCGCGGACCATGAGGTTGCCCGGCTTGATGTCCCGGTGCGCGATCCCGGCGTCCCAGAGCTTCCTGATCAGCAGCAGCCCCTGGTCGATCACGTCGTCGTCGATCTCCGCGTCGCCGATCTCGACGGCGCCGGCGAAGAACTCGGTGACCAGCAGGTACTCGCGCTCGGGGGTGATCTCCACGATCCCGTAGGGCTTCGCCGTGCGGATCCCGACGTCCCGCAGGAGCCGCAGGGCGTAGTCCTCGTACTCGGTCAGCCGGCGCACCGTCTGGAAGGGGTGCTCGTCCTCCAGGGAGCCGTAGAGGATGGTCCGCCAGATCTTGTACCAGCGGTCGGCGCGGACGTGGCCCTTGCGTGTACAGCTTCGCGAACAGGTACTCGTCGGGGCCGCCCTCGACCCGCAGGCGCAGCGGCGTCGAGCCGGCCGACGACTCCAGGCCGACCGGCTTGATCTCGAGCACGTCGAGCCCGAGCTGGTCGCGCATCGCCGTCCGGATCGCCTCGCCGCGCCGGCCGCTCACGTCGACGTGGGCGGTGCGGCCGCGGCGGTAGACGACCGGGAAGACCTCGTTCGGGGTGAAGTAGCGGAACGCCGTGACCGGGATCGCGACCCCGAGCGCGACGCCCAGGAGCACGTCGTCGGGGTGGTCGACGGCCAGGTACAGGCGGGCCAGGCCGAACACGGCGATGATCACGGCGACCGCGGCCTTGGCGTAGGTGCGGGGGCGGCCCGGCACGACCAGGCAGTACACGGCGCCCATGAGGAAGATGGTCAGCACGGCGACCGGCGGAGACGGCGCCGAGTACCCGCCCCAGCCGCCGATGATGGTGATGCCGTACGGGCGCGGCCGCGACAGGCCGAAGTAGATCAACTGTGCCGACGATCTGCAGGAGGAACAGGCTGCCCATGAAGACCAGCAGGTGCCGCCAACGGCGGAAGACCATGGTCAGCACGACCACCGAGAGCCCGACCACCGTGGCCCCCCAGCCGGAGCCGGCCGCCTTGATCGCGTTGGCGACCCCGGTCAGCCAGGGCGTCCGCACCTCCGCGAGCAGGCGCAGGAACCAGGTGCCGGCCTGATCACCCACCCGGAGCCACGGCGTGTGCTCGGAGAACAGGAACGCGCCGACCAGGACGACGACCGCCAGGACGACCCACACCGTGGTGCTGATGGTGATCGGATGCGGCAGCGGTGGCGGCGCACCCGTCGGGCGGCGCTGGCGGCGCGCTCGCTGGGCCGGGGAGTCCTTGGGAAGGCCGACCGGGGCGGCGGTGGCGCGTCGTCGGTCTTCTCGGTCACTGCACACCCTGCCGTTCCGGGATCAGCGCCTGTGCCCGCAGCCAGTCCGTCGGCGACGCTGCGGGGGTCCTGGCCGCGTGATCTGCACGCGCGCGTTGAGGTGCACGCAGCGTGCTCGGTGGACAGGCGGGCCGAGACCGCGTCGAGCGTCGCGAGCAGCCGTGGCCCGTGACGCGCCGACGGCGTCCCGGCTGGACCAGGGGCGTGATGTTCTCCGCCGGCTGCAGCGCGCGGTCGTCGGCCAGGATGACCAGGTGCTGCGCTGGGATGCTCGGGTCGGTGGTGAAGAGCAGGCCGACGCCGATCTGGCCCGAGACCAGCGCCTGCAGGGTGAGCGGGCCGCCGGCGTCGGTCGGCGCGAAGGCCTTGAACCGCAGCCCGTAGGTCCGCTCGAGGCCCGGCCAGGCAGTAGAGCGCGCTCCGGGCACTCGGGCGGGCCACCGAAGACGAGGTCGGGTGCCACGTCGGCGAGGTCGGCGATCGACCGCAGGCCGTAGCGGGCAGCGGTCGCCGCGGTCACCACGATCGCGTTGGCGTTCTGCGCTGCGGCGGGCTGCCCCGCGACGAGGCCGCGACCTGCCGCCGACCGCGCCAGGGAGCTGTGGGTCGCCGCAGAATCGGAGGTCGGCGGACAGGCGTCCCAGGCTCAGGAAGTCCAGTGCCGACCCGGCGTACTCGGGGACCACCTGGACCAGGCCGTTCATGAGCGCCGGTTCCACGATCTCGCGGCTGCCCAGGCTCCGGCGATCACCCGGACCGGGAAGCCTCTGGCGGCGAGGGCGTCCGCGTAGACGTGGGCGAGCAGGACGCTCTCGGGGAAGTCGAACGACCCCACCGTGATCTCGCTGCCGCGCGGCGCGGGTGGCAGGCGCCGGTCCGGCAGGTGACTGGTCGTGCCCGGGCGCGGTGCACGCAGCGCACAGCACAGCGAGCACAAGGCAGGCCACGCGAAGACGTCCGTCCCGGCCGGGCATCCCCTCATCATGCGCGTGCCGCTCGAGGTTCGAGCGAGAATCCGGGCCAACGTCCTCTGGACCAGACGGACGTACAGGGATGGACCGGTATGGGCGAGACGCATTCGCCGGGTCGGACGGCGGCGGGGGGACAGCTACCGGCGCGTGCGGAACCCTATGTACGTCGCGGTTCTCACGATCATCCTCGGCCAGAGCCTGTCCGGGCGGCCCACTCGTCACGTGGGTTCGGGGGAGGCCCCACCGCCCCCGGGTCGGTGAACCCGTGGGAGGCAGGCGAGACCCAGGTGCGGCGGGGGTGGGGTTCCCTCCCCACCAGGTAACCGTCACAGGGGCAACAGGCGTTACAGCGGGGATCCCCGGGGCGTGCCTCGCAGACGCCTGAGGAGGTTTGTCCCTGGTGTCGCCTGCCAATACTTCAAGAGTGACTGTTGGCACCCCGGACACCCACCCCGCTGCAGCAGCGGCTCACGCCGCGACTCCCGCGGTTCCGTCCGCGACCACCCGCCACCGCCGGCAGGCGCTGAACGCCACCCTCGCGGTGGTCGCGGCCCTCGCTGCCGTCAACGTGGCCAGGTTCCTCATGCCGGCCTGGAGCATCTGGCTGAGCGTCGCCGCGGCAGGAGCGCTTCTCCTCTTCGCACGGCGAACCGGGCTCAGCTGGGCTCAGCTCGGGCTCTGCCCGAAACGGTTCAGGGCGGGCCGGAGGTGGGGCATCGCCGCGGTCGCCGCGGTCGCCGCGGTCTACCTGGCCGGGGTGCTGATCCCGATGACGCGATCCGCGTTCCTCGACAGTCGCTACGAGTTCGGTGTGTCGCAGGCGCTGACGACGGCGTTCGTCGTCATCCCGCTCGGCACCGTGCTGCTCGAGGAGGTCGCCTTCAGAGGGGTGCTCTGGGGGATGCTGTCGCGGCACATGACGACGTGGCGGGTCGTGATGGTCTCGTCCTCGCTGTTCGGGCTCTGGCACATCCTGCCCTCCCTGAGCTTCGCGTCTGCCCACGCGGGGCTGAGTGCCGCGGCGCCGCACCCGGGTCTCTCAGCCACCCTGCTCGTCGTACTCGGCACGGTCGCCTTCACGGCTGTCGGCGGGGTGGTCGCCGCGGAGCTTCGGCGACGCAGCGGCAGCGTGCTCGCGAGTGCGGGGATGCACTGGGCGACGAACGCGCTCGGCGTGCTGTTCGGTGTCGTCGCCTGGCGGCTCGCCGGATAGCCCTGGGTCCGGCCCCGGCGCACGGTTCCCTTGCGGATCCCATCGCCTCGGCAGATCTCCTGTTCGCTGATCGGCCGGGCAGGCCTCGCGCAATGATGAGGTCGTGGACGGGTCGCGTGCCGTCACGCTGCCTCCGTCGCGGAGGTCGCGACGCCGGCAGCTGCAATGGCCGCGGTACAGCCTGGCCGGGGTCACGGGTGCCCTTGTGCTCGGATGTGCCTCCTTCACCCCGTCCCTGGTGCCACGGCCCTGGTACGTGCAGGGCATCGTGGCCGGGCTCAGTGCGGTCTTCGGCTACGGGCTGGGCGTCTTCCTGGCCTGGCTGGTTCACGCGGTGTCCGGCTGGCGCCCATCTGAGCTGGTCACCCGTCGGCTCTGGATCGTGCTCGCCGGCCTGGGCGTCCCCGTCCTCGTCTGGTCGATGTCGCTCGGGCAGCGTTGGCAGCGCGAGATCCACCTGCTCACGGATGTGGAGCCACCCGACTCGTACGCCTGGATCCCGATCCTCCTGCTCAGCGTGGCGGTGCTGCTGGTCCTCATCGCCCTCGCTCGCGCGGTCAGGTGGCTGGTCCGGATCGTCGCGCAGCACCTGGTACCCCGGCTGCCGAACCGCCTGGCGCGTGCGGCGGCGGTCGTCATCGTCGTCTTCTTCCTGGTCGTACTCAACAACGGCTTGATCTGGCGGGGTCTCGTGGCTCTGGCGAACTCCGCCTCCGGCGAGATGAACAGGGCGACGAACCAGGGGACGGTGCGTCCCGTGACGCCGGAACGGTCGGGAAGCCCCTCCTCCTTCATCTCCTGGAACTCGCTCGGGCGACAGGGGCGCGACTTCGTCGCTCTCGGCCCGAGCACCGCAGACCTGACGGCGTTCTCGGGTGATCCGGCGATGGAGCCGGTCCGGGTCTACTCGGGTCTGAGGTCCGCGGACTCCGCGGACGCGCGGGCCGCGCTGGCGGTGCGCGACCTTCGCCGGGCCGGTGGGTTCGACCGTGAGGTGCTCCTCGTGGCGACGACCACCGGGACTGGCCTGGTGGACCCGGCCGCCGTCGACTCCCTCGAGTACATGTACAACGGAGACACCGCCACCGTGGCCCTCCAGTACTCCTTCCTCCCGAGCTTCATCTCGCTGCTGGTCGACGACAACAGCGAGGAGGTGGCCGGACGGGAGCTGTTCAACCAGGTGTACGACGCCTGGGCGGCCCTTCCTGCGGACCGGCGGCCCAGGCTGCTCGTCACCGGGACCAGCATCGGCGTCATCGCGTCCGAGGCGGCGTTCAGCGGCCTGGCCGACCTCCGGAACCGGACCGACGGCGTGGTCTGGGCGGGAGCCCCGAACTTCAGCTCGCTGCATCACACGTTCGTCCAGCGACGCGAGCCGGGGACGCCCGAGTGGTTGCCCGTCTACGACTCCGGCCGAGCCGTCCGCTTCGTCTCGACCCCCCGCGATCTGTGGACGCCCGGGCGCCGGTGGTCGCGGCCACGCGTGGTGTACCTGCAGAACGGCTCGGACCCCGTCGTCTTCTGGAGCCCGCGACTCGCCTTCAGCAAGCCCGACTGGCTCTACGAACCGCGGGCACCCGACGTGTCGGAGCGCATGCGCTGGATCCCGGTCGTCACGTTCTGGCAGGTCACCGCCGACCTGCCGTCGACGTACTACGTGCCACCCGGCCACGGCCACCGGTACGGCGAGCTGTACGTCGACGCCTGGGCCGCGGTCGCCCGGCCGCCCGGCTGGACGCCCGAGGACACGCGAGAGCTGCGGGTCCGGCTCAGGGAGGACCTGATCGCGCGCGAGCCGTCGGCCTACGGGACTCAGTGAGGCGGAGCACGACCTTCCGGAGCTCGCCGGCCCAGAGGACGGTGCTGGCAATCGCCACGCAGACCATCCACTGCTCGGCGGAGAGCGGCGTGGTCGTGAAGGCGGCGTTGAGCAAGGGAACCTCGACAACGAGCACCTGCAGGCCCGCCGACAAGACGATGGCACCCCACAGCCACGGGTTGGCGAAGAGCCGGTGGAAGGCGGTGCCGGTCTCGGACCGCGCGTTGAGAGCGTTGAACAGCTGGGCCAGCACGAGCACGGTGAACCCGGCCGTACGCGCCGTCGTCGAGGGAGTCGGTGCCTTCGATCAGGCCGCCGGGCAGGTACAGGTCGATGGTGAGCAGCGTCGCCGCGGCCATGACCAGCCCGATGAAGACCACCCCTGCCCACATCCGGTGGTCGATCACCCGTTCCTGGAGCGAGCGCGGGGGGCGGCCCATCACGTCCTCGGTCTCGGGGTCCACTCCCATGGCGAGGGCCGGGGCGCTGTCGGTGAGCAGGTTGATCCACAGGATCTGGGTCGCGAGCAGCGGGAAGCACCACAGGACCCTCGCCGTGGGTGAGCCCGATGACGCCGGCCAGCACCACGCCGAGGAACACGGTGAGCACCTCGCCCATGTTCGACGAGAGCAGGTAGCGCAGGAACTTCCTGATGTTGGCGAAGATCCCGCGGCCCTCACGGATCGCCTGCACGATGGTGGCGAAGTTGTCGTCGGCGAGGATCATCTTCGCCGCTTCCTTGGTGACCTCCGTGCCGGTGAGCCCCATCGCGATGCCGATGTCGGCCGACTTCAGCGCGGGGGCGTCGTTGACGCCGTCCCCGGTCATCGCCACGACCTTGCGGTCGGCCTGGAGGGCGTCGACGATGCGCAGCTTGTGCTCGGGGTGACCCGCGCGTAGACCGACCTGCGGCGCACCGTCTCGCGGAGCCCCTCCTCGTCGAGCCGGTCGAGCTCGACGCCGGAGACGGCGCACCGGTCCCTCGTCGACGATGCCGAGGTCGCGAGCGATCCGTGCGGCGGTCCGTGGATGGTCGCCGGTGATCATCACGACCCGCACGCCCGCCCGGTGGGCCTCGGCGATGGCGTCGGCCGCCTCCTGCCGCGGGCGGGTCGATGATGCCGACCATGCCGGTGTAGACGAGGTCCTGCTCGAGCGACTCGTCCACGGCCGGCGGAGCCGTGATCTCGAGCGGCCGGTAGGCCACGGCGAGCGTGCGGAACGCCTCGCCGGACAGCCGCTCGACGTCGTCGAGGATGCGGCCTCTCCAGCGACGTCGTCCAGCGGCTCCACGCGGTCGCCGACCTGCACGTGCGAGCAGCGGTCGAGCAGCACGTCGGGGGCACCCTTCGTGACCACCGCGATCTTGCCCGCCCGCTCGGCGTCCGCCTCGAGGCTGGTCATCAGCTTCCGCTCGGAGGTGAACGGGATCTCGCCCACGCGATGGAAGCGTCCGGCTCTCGCGGGCCCGGGTGCCCAGCTTGCACCTCGGCGACCAGGAAGGCCGCCTCGGTCGGGTCGCCGTGGATGGTCCACTCGCCGTCCTGCTCCTGGAGCGTCGCGTTGCTGGCGAGGCTGCCGCCGCCGAGCACGAAAGCCGTCTCGCGCCAGAGAGCGCCGGCCTCCTCGAGCCGGCTGCCGTCGTGCTCCACGCGACCGTCAGGGCGGTAGCCGGCGCCGGTGACCGTGACCTCACCCGACGCGGTGACCACCCGACCGATGGTCATCTCGCCCTTGGTCAGGGTCCCGGTCTTGTCCGAGCAGACCACCGAGGCCGAGCCGAGCGTCTCCACCGAGGAGAGCTTCTTGACGATCGCGTTGTGGTCCGCCATCCGCTGCACGCCCGAGCGCGAGGACGACGGAGAGGATGGCGGGCAGCCCCTCGGGCACGGCGGCGACGGCCAGCGAGACCCCGAGCAGCAGGGCCGTGACGACGTCGCCGACGCTGCTCGACGCCGAAGAACAGGAAGATCGTCGCGATCACGACCACGGCGATGACGACCACGGCGATGCCGAGCATCCGGCCGACGCGGGCGATCTCGCGCTGCAGCGGCGTGGGGTCCTCGCGGGTGGCGTGCAGCAGGCCGGCGATCTGGCCCATCTGGGTCGCCATGCCGGTCGCGGTCACCACCGCCCGGCCGACGCCCTGCGTGACCGCGGTGCCGTTGAAGACCATGTCGAGCCGGTCGCCGAGCGCGGCCGGCTCCGGCAGGGTGCGGGCGTCCTTGAGCACGGGCTCGCTCTCCCCGGTGAGGGAGGCCTCCGAGACCTTGAGCGTCGCGGCCGACAGCAGCCGGCGTCGGCGGCCACGGTGTCGCCCTCGGCCAGGAGCAGTAGGTCGCCGGGGACCAGGTCGCGGGTGGGCACCCGCTGCGTGCACGCCGTCGCGCACCACGGTCGCCGTGGTCGCGCTCAGCCGCTGCAGCGCCTCCACCGCGTGCTCCGCCTTGGCCTGCTGCACGTAGCCGAGCACGGCGTTCAGGACGACGATGACCGCGATCACGATCGCGTCGAACGGCCAGCCGGACGCGCCCTCGACGAGCCAGGCGACCAGCGAGACGGCGATGGCGACGAGGAGCAGGTAGATCAGCGGGTCGCGGAACTGCTCGAGGAGCTTGCGCCACGTGGGAACCGGCTTCGCCGCCGCGATCTCGTTCGGTCCGGTGGAGGCAAGGCGGCGGGCCGCCTCCGCAGCGGTCAGCCCGTGGTCCGGATCGGTCCCGAGGGCCGCGGCGACGTCGACTGCCTCGACGAGGGACGGGTCGGTGTCCACCAGTGGAGCTCGACACCTCACCAGCATCGTCCGACCGGCCTGCCGTCGGGGGGTGAACGCACGACTGCCCGTTTTGCGCGATGTCGGCGACCGGGCGTCCGCGAGGTGGCCCTCGTCGGCGTCCGGCGTAGACACAGGAGAGGATGAGGCGGTCGCGGGCGCGGCGTCACGCCTGAGCCGCCGCACCCCCCGGCCCGCACGCACGTGGAGCGCGTGCAGGCAGTCGCAACCTCGAAGGGATCTCGCCTGATGAGCCTGCTGGACGACCAGACCGTCGCCGTACTCGGCGGCACCGGCCCCCAGGGCCGTGGCCTCGCACGCCGCTTCGCCGCCGCCGGGCTTCCGGTCGTCATCGGCAGCCGCAACGCGGAGCGCGCGGAGTCGACCGCCAAGGAGCTGGCCGACGCCACCGGCGGCCCCGTGACGGGTGCCGCGAACGACGAGGCGGCAGCAAAGGGCGACATCGTGATCGTCGCGGTGCCCTGGGACGGTCACAAGGAGCTGCTCGTCGAGCTCGCCCCGGTGCTCGAAGGCAAGATCGTCGTGGACTGCGTGAACCCGATGGGCTTCGACGGCAAGGGTGCCTACGCCCTGCAGGTCGAGGAGGGGTCCGCAGCCCAGCAGGCCGAGGCCCTGCTCCCCGGCAGCCGTGTCGTGGCCGCCTTCCACCATGTCAGCGCGGTGCTCCTCGAGGACCCCGCCGTCGACTCGATGGACACCGACGTCCTGGTGCTCGGCGACGACCGCGAGGCCACCGACGTGGTCCGGGAGCTCGCGGGCAGGATCCCTGGCATGCGGGGCATCTACGCGGGCAGGCTCCGCAACGCGCACCAGGTCGAGGCGCTGACCTGCAACCTGATCAGCATCAACCGGCGTTACAAGGCGCACTCGGGGCTGCGCATCACCGACGTCTGACCCGCGCGCGGTGCGATCCGGGGCAGTCCCGGCGTCTGGCTCGACCGCTCTTCGGGCCCGGTTAGTGTGAAGGGCGTGACAAGCCCCCGTGCCTACCAGTGGAGTGACTGGGACCTGGACGAGCTGCTGCGCCACAAGACCCGGCGTGGCACGAAGGTCAGCCTCGTGCTCCCGGCCCGCGACGAGTCGGCCACGGTGGGCGAGATCGTGGCTCGGGTTCGCGAGGAGCTCGTGGTCGGTAGCCCGCTCGTGGACGAGGTCGTGGTGATCGACTCGGACTCCTCGGACGCGACGGCCGAGGTGGCACGCGACGCCGGTGCGACGGTCCACGCGGCGGCCGGCATCCGCCCCGACCTCGGTTCCCGCCCGGGCAAGGGCGAGGCCATGTGGAAGTCGCTGTTCGTCACCTGCGGTGACGTCCTCGTCTTCATGGACGCCGACCTCACCGAGTGGGACACGCACTTCGTCACAGGGCTCGTCGGCCCGCTGCTCATCGACGACGGCGCGCAGCTCGTCAAGGGCTTCTACGACCGGCCGATGGCGGGGGAGTACGGCGGCGCGCCCGGTGCCGCACCACGGGAGGGCGGACGGGTCACCGAGCTCGTCGCGCGGCCCCTGCTCGCCCTGCACTGGCCAGAGCTCGCGGGAGTCGTCCAGCCTCTTGCCGGTGAGTGGGCGGTCCGCCGCAGCCTCCTGGAACGACTCACCCTGCCGGTCGGGTACGCCGTCGAGCTCGCGGTCCTCGTCGAGGCGTACGAGGCGGCCGGCCTCGACGCGATCGCCCAGGTCGACCTCGGCGTGCGCAAGCACGCACACCAGCGACTGCGCGACCTGGGCGTCATGGCGCTCCAGATCCTCGCGATGGCTCAGGCGAGGAGCACCGGACGTGACGGCGAGGACGAGCTCTCGCTCCGGCAGTTCGAGTGGGCCGGAGCGACCGCCGAGCCGGTCGCACGCGCCGTCGACCTCCGGGAGCGGCCGCCGGCGGTGTCCGTGCCCGGCTACCTCCAGGGAGTGGTCTCATGCTGAAGCTCGGCCGGCACGAGTTCGCCGACGACGCGATGCTGGTGATGGCGATCGTGAACCGGACCCCGGACTCCTTCTACGACAAGGGCGCCACCTGGGCCGAGGCGGCAGCCTTCGACCGGGTCCGGCAGGTCGTGGACGAGGGCGCCGAGATCGTCGACATCGGGGGGATCAAGGCAGCCCCCGGTGCGGAGATCGACGCGGCCGAGGAGGCCCGCCGGGTCGTCGACTTCGTAGCCGCCGTCCGCTCCGAGTTCCCGGATCTCGTGATCAGCGTCGACACCTGGCGCGCGGAGGTCGGGCGTGCGGTCTGCAGCGTCGGCGCGGACCTGCTGAACGACGCCTGGGGCGGTCACGACCCCGAGCTCGCGGCAGTGGCCGCGGAGTTCGACGCAGCCCTCGTCTGCACGCACACCGGCGGCGTCACGCCCAGAACCAGGCCCCACAGGGTCGGCTTCGACGACGTGGTCGCCGACGTCATCGCGGACACCGTGGCGTATGCCGAGCGCGCCGTCTCCCTGGGCGTCGACCCGCGCAGCGTGCTCATCGACCCGGCTCACGACTTCGGCAAGAACACCTGGCACTCGATCGAGATCACGCGGAGGCTCGACGAGATGACCGAGACCGGCTGGCCGGTGCTCGTGTCGCTGTCGAACAAGGACTTCGTCGGCGAGACCCTGGGGCTCCCCGTGGGTGAACGGGTGACCGGGACCCTGGCGGCCACCGCCGTCTGCGCCTGGCACGGCGCGCGCGTCTACCGGGCGCACCAGGTCGTCGAGACCCGCCAGGTGCTGGACATGGTCGCCACGATCCGGGGCACGAGACCTCCCCAACGCGTCGTCCGCGGCCTCGCCTAGGAGCAGCAGTGCGCCTTCTTCTCAACGACATCGACGCCTCGGTGCCTCTCGGAGCAGAGCCCGACACCGAGACTCTGGCCAGGCTCTACGCGTACCCGTCCGGCGGGGGCTGGCTTCGCGCGAACATGGTGAGCACCCTCGACGGTGCGGCCACCGGACCGGACGGCAAGACAGGCTCCATCAACAACGAGGCCGACCACCGGGTCTTCATGCTCCTCAGGACCCTGGCGGACGTCGTCATCGCGGGAGCGGGCACCGCCAGGGCGGAGGGCTACGGCCGGACACGTCCGCCCACCGGTGACCTCGCCACCCTTCGCGCCGGCCGGCCCGCTGCTCCCACGCTCCTCCTCGTGAGCCGCTCCGCCGCCCTGCCTCTGAAGCTGGCGACTCCGCCGGACCCGGCAGAGGGGGAGCAGGGCGACGTCCTGCTCGCGACCTGTGAGGCCGCCGGTGCGCAGGCTCTCGACGCCGCCCGCGAGGCGCTCGGGGAGGACAAGGTGCTGGTGCTCGGCGAGACGGAGGTCGACCTTCCAGGCATCAGGGAGCACCTGGTGGAGCGAGGGCTGCCGAGGATGCTGACCGAGGGCGGCCCCCACCTGCTGCGCGACATGGCGGCCGCCGGGGTCGTCGACGAGATCTGCCTGACCGTCGTACCCCAGGTGCTCGGCGGAGCGCATCCGCGCATCCTCACGGGTGGCGACGTGGATGTGCCCCTGTCGCCGCGGCTGCTCCTCGAGGCCGAGGGGACGCTGCTCGGCCGCTGGTCGCGCTCGTGAGCGCTCGCCAGGTGCTCGTCGTCCGCCACGGCCAGTCGACCTGGAACGTCGACCACCGGTTCACGGGCCAGGCCGACCCGCCGCTCTCGCCGCTGGGGTGGAGCCAGGCAGTCGAGCTTGCCCAACGGTGCGAGGGGCTCGATGTCTCCGCGGTGGTGACGTCAGACCTGTCCCGGGCGTACGAGACCGGCCTCGCGGTGACGAGACGGCTCGGGCTGCCCGACCCCGTCACCGTGGCACACCTCCGGGAACGCTGGAGCGAGACGCTGACCGGGCTCACGCGTGACGAGATCGAGAGCAGGTGGCCCGGCCAGCTCGCGGCATGGCGGGAGGCGCGTCCGATCGCGGTCCCCGGTCGCCACGAGGCGTTCGACGCGTTCGCCGACCGCGTGGTCCGAGGCCTCGTGTCGGCGGCGGGGCATGGCGACCGCGTCCTCGTCGTCGCGCACGCAGGGGTGTTCGTGGTGCTCGGGAAGCTCGACGGGTCGGGGTCGATGACGGAGACGGCCAACGCGGAGGGCCGTCGCGTCACCGTGGAGAGTGGGGAGATCGTCGGTGTGGGCAGGCCGACGAGCAGCTAGCCGCCGACCCCGGTGTCGGTCAGGCCGTTGCACATGTAGTCACCAGGGGACTCCTTCACCCACCTGCCGTTGTGCACGCGTACGACTTGCAGGCACTCGCCGGTGCGCTTCCCGCCGGAGTCCTGGGGTGCATGGATCCCGTTGCCGGTCCAGTCGTGGACGCCCCGGACGGCCCCGATGAGCGAGCTGCGGTTCAGGCGGCCGCCGAGCGCGATGGCCTGCTCGACGAACATCCGCGTCGCCGACCAGGCGTAGACCCCGAACGGTGTGGGCTCGGCTCCCGGCTTCACCTGCTGAAGCCACTGTGTGTAGAGCTGCATCTCCCGGTTCGAGCTCGCCTGCTCGAACATCGCGGTGTTGATGAAGACCCGAGACCCCTCGACTGCGTCGCCGCCCGTCTCGATGTAGCGCGTGTCGTACATCGGCTGGTGGAGCGCGAACACGTCCGGCTCGAAGCCCTGCTGCTGCATCGCCTGCGCCAGGCGGACCGCCTGCGGGTACGCGCCGAGGAAATCCACGAACCTGACGCCGCGGTCCTTCATCTGCTGCACGTAGGGCGTGTAGTTGAACTCCGAGACGTCGATCCCCGACTCGTAGACCACCTTGTAGCCGCGCTTCCGGGCGGCCACCGCCCGGCTCTTGCTCAGCGTCGGGGACCCGCCCGCCTTGAGATGGAGGAAGGCTGCCCTCTGCGTGGCAGCCTCGTGCGTCCTGTGGAAGTAGTCGAGGACGGAGTTCGCGATGAGGTTGGGCCGCACTGACTGGGTGCCGAAGCACGTGGAGCAGGCACCTCGCTCCTCGGTGATGGAGATGGCGCGGAGATCGGGGATGCCGCACTTCTCTGCGGTCGCTGCTCCACCGGAGTCGAAAGCGGAGGTGGACCCGACGGCGGCGAAGGCCTCCTCGCAAGCCTTTGCGTAGGCCTGCTGGTCGGCCCCGGCGTCGCTACGGCTGTCGAGGGCCATCAGCTCGAGCTTCCGTCCGCAGATGTCGGAGGTGGCGTTGAAGTAGGCGACGTAGGCCCTTGCACCCTGCTGCGCCGCCTCGAAGAGACCCGGCACCGGGCCGCTGATGTCGGATACGTTCGCGATGACGATCTTGTCGTCGGTGACCCCGGTCTGGTTCTTCAGACCTGAGCAGTCGCCGGCCTTGGCTGTGCCGGCTGCGGAGTTCTCGCCCGTGCCTTGGGTCGCTCTGCCGTCGAGCGAACTGCTGCCGGTCCCGGTGCCGCCCGCCTTGCCCGGCTCGCCCGTCGTACCGGTGCTGCCGGCGACGCCGCCGGTGCTGGAGCCTCCCGCGCCGCCGACCGCCGAACCGCCCGCCGGGCCGTCGGGACCGGCCACCCCCGGGTTCATGGCAGAGGTGTCCCCACCGGCGCTCACCGACCGGACGTCCTCCGGACTGAGCTGCGACCCGCAGGCGGCCAGCATGAGCGCGGACAGCGCCACGACGGTTGCCAGCGGCAGCGTGGACGTGTGTGAACGCACGGCGACTCCAGCCTTTCTGATTACCTGCTGCGGTGTCGGCGGACCATACCTTCGGCCAGGGGCGCCTGGTCGAAGTCCCCGGCCTCGATCCGCTGAGCGACCGCCCGGTTGACGAGGCGGTCCGCGAGCGCGGGGAAGTGGCGAGCGAGGCCCATCTCCAAGGACCCACGTCGCGTCGTGGCCACGTCGCGTGGAGCCCGGCGGGCAGTGAGCGCGCGTACGACGGCGTCGACGACGCCCTCGACCGGCTCGGGCCGGCTCACGGCATCCAGGGAGAGCCCCGCGCGGGCAGTGCTGGCGTGGATCGGGCTGCGCACCATGCTGGGGTAGATCGTGGTCACCGCGACATGGCTGCCCACCTCCAGCCGGAGCGTGTCGGCGTAGGCCGCGAGCGCGCGCTTGGACACGCCGTAGGCGGCCGCGAGCGGCAGCGGCAGCACGGCCATGCGGGAGGCGACGAACACCACGTTGCCGCGCTGTCGGACCAGGTGCGGCAACGCGGCCGCGGTGACCCGCCAGGCGCCGACCAGGTTGAGCTGGAGCTGCGCCTCGACCTCTTCCTCGGGGACTCGTTCGGCCGGGGCAGGCCCTCCCCTCCCGGCGTTGTTGACGAGGACGTCGATCCCGCCCATCAGGTCCACCGCCTGCTTGACGGCCAGGTCCACGGACTCCTGGGAGGTGACGTCGCAGGCCAGGATGGTGGTCCCCGTGTCGCTGCGGGCGGCCAGGTCGAGGCCGACCACCGTGGCGCCGGCTGCCGAGAACCGTGCACTCATCGCGGTGCCGAAGGTGCCCGCGGCGCCCGTGACGAGGATCCGCTTCCCGGCAAGTCCTCGAGAGGCGGTCCTCAGGTCGCGTTCGACGGTGCGGAGGTACTGGTCGACGTCGATGCGCATGTGGGGCCGGCGCTCACCCCACCGTTGCCGCGCCTGCTCGAGCTCCTCGGTGGCGAGACGTGTTGCCGTCCGCTCGTCCGGGAGCTCGTAGGTGCCGGTCAGGTGGGCAGCCAGAAGCCGTGCCTGCGCCTCGACCACCGGCAGCGCCGAGCCGGTCGACTGCATGAGGCCGACGTAGCTCAGGGAGGCGTCGCCGGGTGGGAAGACGTGGCGGAAGAGCAGGAGACTCGACGGCTCCTGGTCCGCGTCGAGGAACGGCACGACCGCGCGGTAGCCCGTGCACCAGACGATGTGGTCGACCTCGTCGCGTCGCCCGTCCGCGAAACACACCTGGCTGCCGTCGAAGTGGGAGATGGCCGCCCTCGGCAGGATCCTGCCCTCCGCGATCAGGCCCGGTACGACGTCACTGAGCGTCGGATGGTCCTGGAGGACACCGATCGTGGGCTTGGGGAGGGCAGGGCCCTCGAGACGGGGAAGCGCGAACCGAAGTGTCGCCTCCGCGACCCGTTGCCGCACACGCCAGGGGAGAGCCGCGGCCAGCGCGCCGTTCACCTGGTCGGACGGCTTCCCGAGCAGCGTCTTGGGGAGTACCCAGACACCACGACGCGCAGAGAGCAGCACGGCCCCCGCGTGGTCCACGAGCTCGGCGGCGATGTCCATGGCGGAGTTACCGGTGCCGACGACGAGCACGCGCTTGCCCGCGAAGTCGTCCGGGCGCACATAGCTGTGCGCGTGGGACTGCTCCCCGGAGAAGGAGCCGGGGTACTCCGCCTCTGCGGTGCGCGGTTCGTGGTTGTGCCCGTTCGCCACGACGAGGTGGTCCACCACCGCTTCGCGTCGGCCGTCGGGGCCGGCAAGGGCGAGGTGCCATCGCTCGTCGATGCGGCGAGCCGACTCGAGCGTCGTGTCGAGGTGGTACCTCTCGGTCACGCCGAAGTGGTCCGCGTATCCCTGGAGGTACTCCACCATCTGCGCGCGGGTCGGATAGTCGGGCCACTCCGCCGGCATCGGGTGGTCGCGGAACTCCGTGCGTGCCTTGCTCGTGTTGAGCCGCAGCCCCTCGTAGGCGGCCGTGCCCTCGCCCAGACGCCACAGCCCGCCCAGGCAGGACGCCCGCTCCACCCCGAAGACCGGTACGCCGGCCTGGGCCAGTGCCTTCACCGCCGCAATTCCGGCCGCACCCCCGCCGACCACGGCGGTCACCGGCATGGGACGTCTCTGGGAACCCGCCACCCGCTGCACTCCTCGAAGATGCCATAAATCCAACGAGTGACGGAATATACCTACCCTGCCCTTGGTCCGCCAGGGGTGCCGCCGTAGAGCTGGTCGATGAACCGGTGCGCGTAGACCCGGAACTCCGTCCGCTCTCGTTCGAGAGCTGTGCCGTCCCGGGTGGCGGACAGGGACGCGACGTGGCCGTGTACCGCCCAGACCAGGCTCCGCACCGTGACGTGGGGCGTTGGCTCGGCGATGAGTCCCCGGGTGGTCGCGGTCATGAGGGCCGACTCGACCGCCGAGTAGATCGGCAGCGCGTACTCCTCGTCGAGCGGAGCGAGGCTCGTGGGGTCGAGCCAGCGCCTCAACCACAAGAACGTCGTCTCCGGCTCCTCCTCGAGGAAGGCCAGGAAGACGTCGACCAGGCGGTGCAAGGAGGCAACGAGCTCTCGGCCCGACTCTGCCTCAGCGGCATGCGCGACCTCCCGGACCACGGGTTCGAGGGCTGCCTTCTCCCGCTCGAAGACGTCGGCGAAACAGGCGACGTAGAGCCCTGCCTTCGTCGGGAAGTGGTGGTGCACGCTGGACACGTCGATGCCGACACGCGCTGCGATCTCGCGCATCGACACCCCGTCGATGCCGCGCGAGGCGAACACGCCGGTCGCCCGTTCGACGATCAGGTCCCGGGTCGAGGGTGCGGACGCGTCGCGACGCGGGCGGCCGCGTCGGCGGGCAGGTGCCCGACCCTTGTCAGCCATCTTCCTCGTCCCTCTTTTTGTCGATAGAGTGCGCCGCCTACTAATCCAACACTAGGGGGATTAATGGCCGCCATGCCGCGAGCGGACATCGCTGGAGTCGTGCCTGCGCCGGGCCCCACGACCCCGGGCGTGCTGCAGTATGCCGCAGGGTCCGTCGGCATGGGCGTCTACGTGACCGTCCCCGGGCTGCTCCTGCTCTACTTCCTCACGGACACGCTGGGGGTGAGCCCGTGGCTCGCGGGGACCACGCTGTTCGTCCCCAAGATCGTCGACATCCTGCTCCACCCGCTGATCGGCTCTCTGTCGGACCGCGACCGCACCAGGCACGGCAGTCGGCTGCGGCTTCTCGTGGCGGGATGTCTCCTCGCGGTCGGTTTCGTGGCCACCTTCGCCGTTCCCGAGCTGCTCCGTGACAGCCAGTACACGGCTGCCCTGTGGGTCGGCATCTGGTTCACGATCAGCAACACGTTGTTCGCGCTGTACCAGGTCCCCTACCTCGCCACACCCACCGATGTCGACGTCGGTTACCACGAGCGCACAAGGATCATGTCCTTCCGCATGGTCGTGCTCACCCTCGGCATCCTCGTCGGTGGTGTGCTGGCGCCGCTCCTCGCGGGGGACGACGAGGGGCTGGGCGGCTACGTGACCATGGCGCTCGCGCTCGGTGTCGTCATGCTCGTGTTCCAGGCCGTCGGCGTACGCGGCGTACGCCGACTGGCCCTGCCGGTCACACCCGGGGCGGGGCCCGCCGCACCCGGCCACGGCCAGTCGTTCAGGGAGCCGTGGGCAGTTCTCCGCGGCAACGCGACCTTCCGGGTCCTGGTCGGTGCGTATCTGCTGATGTCGACGACCTCGCACCTGGTTCTGGCCGGCCTTCCCTACTTCGCCGAGTACGAGCTCGACCGTCCTGGGCTCACCACGGTTCTCGTGGCGTCCTTCGTCGCCCCCGCGCTGCTGGCCACGCCTGCGTGGTTCATGGTGTCTCGCAAGCTCGGGAAGCAGCGCTGCCTCCTGGCAGCACAGGGCGTCTTCGTCGCGGGCGCCGCCGCGATGCTCGCGGCTGCCTGGGGCGGTGGCGGCCTGGCCCCCCTTGCCGCTCTCGTGCTGGGAGTCGCCTTCTCGGGCATGCAGCTCTTCCCGTTCGCGATGGTCCCCGACGTCGTTCGGGCGGCGGGGTCCACGGAGCTCGACCGCGCCGGTGCGTACGCCGGCGTGTGGACTGCGACGGAGGCGGTGGGAGGAGCGGCGGGTCCCTACCTCTACTCCGGCGCCCTCGCCATCGGCGGGTTCGTGGCCACCCGCGTCGGCGAAGAGGTCCACCAGTCGCCCGGGGCTCACGCCGCCGTCCTCTACGGCTTCACGTTGATACCCATGGCGCTGATGGCTGCGTCCCTGCTGCTGCAGCGCCGCTACCGCCTGGACGCGGAGGCGCAGGAAGCGGAGATCGCGGGGGTTCTGTCGTGAGCTCCTTCGAGGGCAAGGTGGCGGTGGTCACCGGCGCCGGCTCAGGCATCGGCCGTCAGCTGGCGCTCGGGCTGGCAGGTCGCGGTGCCCGGCTCGCCCTGTCCGACATCGACCTCGACGGCTTGGCCGAGACCGAGCAGCAGGTGCGAGCCTGTGGAGTCGCGGTCAGGTCCGAGCGTCTTGACGTCGTCAGCAGCACCGACGTCGCACGGTACGCCGAGGAGGTGGCCGCCCACTACGGCGTGGTGCACCAGCTCTACAACAACGCCGGCATCGGCATGACCTCCGACATCGGCGCCACCGAGATCGAGGCGACAAGGCGTGTCATGGACGTCAACTTCGGGGGAGTCCTGAACGGCACGGTGGCCTTCCTGCCCCACCTCCAGGCATCCGGCGCAGGCCACGTCGTCAACATCTCGAGCCTCTACGGCCTCATGGCCGTGCCGAGCAAGAGCGCCTACGTCGCTGCCAAGTTCGCGGTACGGGGCTACACCGAGGCACTTCGGACGGAGATGCTGCTCAGTAGCCGACCCGTGCGCGTGACCTGCGTCCATCCGGGCGGGGTGCGCACGAACGTCGCGAGGAACGGGATCGTCGGTGCCGGGTACGACGGGTCGAAGATCATCGAGCTCTTCGAGACGAAGCTTGCCAGGACGACGGCTGAAGAGGCGGCGGACACGATCTTGAAGGGGGTTGCCGCCGGTCGGGCACGAGTGCTGGTCGGCGCCGACGCCAAGGTGTTGGACCTGCTGGTCCGCCTCACGGGCTCGCGCTACCAACGGTCCGTCGCCCACCTGTTCGGCAGGAACCTCCCGAGGGCCACCTAGCGGGCAAGCGCACGGATGCGCGCGCCGTCGTGATGGTCGGCGGTCCTCTGACTGTGCAGGTTAGTGTGCGGGCCATGACAACCGCCCCCCACGGACCCGCCGCCCGACAGCTGGTGATCGCGGGAGGCGACCCCGAGCTGGACTCTCGACTCAGCGACGAGCTGGACACCTACAACGTCACGGCATCGGGTTTGAACGCCCTGCCGGACGAGTTCACGGTGAAGGCCGAGGACGACGCAGGTCAGCTGATGGCCGGCCTCAGCGGATGGACGTGGGGCACCTGCGCCGGCATCGCGATGGTCTGGGTCCGTGAGGACTGTCGTAAGGCCGGCTGGGGCGGGCTCCTGCTCGAGGCAGCAGAGGACCTTGCGCGCAAGCGCGGCTGCCGCCAGATCATGGTCTCGTCGTTCACCTTCCAGGCGCCCGCCTTCTACGCCCGCCACGGGTACGTCGAGTTCGCCCGGTCCGATGGCCTGCCGGTCGAGGGTCAGGCGGACGTCCACTTCGTGAAGCAGCTGCGCTGACGTCTCAGCGTTGCTTCTTCCGGGCGCCGGTGGAGCTGGGCGTCTGCAGCGCCATCAGCCGAGTGAGGAGCCATACGAGTCCGGCCTGCCAGGCCACGGTGAGCAGCACCAGGACGGGCCACCAGTGCTCGAAGCCGCGTGCGACTGCGAAGCGGGGTAGGGCAGCGAGGGTGGACGTGAGGACAAGGACCGCGGCCCAGAGTGCGACCACCGCCGCACGGTACCCGCGGCTCCGGTCGAGCGGCGGATCGATCCCCAACGGGCTGACGTCCTGGGCAGGGTGGTCCTTCAGCATCCGCCGTTCGGAGCTGTAGACGCGAGTCCCTGGATACTGCTCGGCCAGCATCCGGCGTGCGCGGGATGCGACCGGTGGGTTCCAGCGCACCGCGGCGGGCAGGGTCACTGCTTCGATGCGTGCCTCCGCCGCGCGAAAGCCACGGTCGGCCAGGATGCAACGCCCGCGGGCGGCCACGACCGCGCTCGCTGGGCCGAGAGACACGGTCGCGCTGCCCGGCAGGTACCAGGCGTAGAGCCCGCAGCGGCACTCGGCTGCGGGAGGCGGGTGCTCCGCGCCGGTGGCGCACCTGGCGTGTTCCAGACGCCCGTCCCATGGCCCCGAGTCGGAGTGCACCAGCGGGTACAGCCCGTCGGCACGCAGCTCGAACTGTCGGTAACCGCGCAGCTCCCCGGGTACCAGCGCCGGCTCTTGGCGTGCCCGGCGTACCCCCTCGGTCATCTCTTCGCAGGGGCAGGCGCCGGCGCAGTCTCCGGCTGCGGTGCCGGCTCGCTCACCGGCTCGTCGGGAAGCGGCTCGAACTCGACCTCGCGGCGCTCTGTGCCGATGTCACCCATCTCGCGCTCCCCTCGCCCGTGCTGCCGTCGGACCGGGGTAAGCCGACCCGACCTGGTCAGCCGGCGGACTTCCGCCTCGTTCCATCGTCGGCACTGTGTCCACGCTTGTCGAGACCCAGGTCAGTCAGAGGTCTGTTCCGCCGCACGGGTCTCGCGGGCGAGCCGACGTGCACGGCGCAGCGGTTCGGGGGTACGACGGCTGGCTGACGTGCTCACGACGATGTCGACGGCCGTGGCCAGGTCGACCGCCCAGCCGGGGTGTACGACGAGAGGGCGCACTCCTGCCTGGGTGCGAAGCCAGCATGCGACCACGGCCCCGTCGAGCCGGAGCGGCGACGTTGCACCGCGGTGGTCCGCCGGCCACTCGCCCTCGGCGAGCAGCGGCCGGTGCGTGATGCCCACCGTGGGGGTGTCGAGCACGGCTCCGAGGTGGAGTGCCAACCCTGCCCGACGTGGGTGGTCCCGGCCGCTCGCGTCGAGGAGCAGCACGTCCGGCCGTGTCCGCAGACCGAGCACAGCCTCCTCCAGGAGCGCGCCCATCCGCAGGGCGAGCAGCCCGGGGACGTACGACGCGCCGGTGGTGCCCGGGACGACCTGCTGGTCGACCACCCGCCCTGCACGCAGCACCACCGCGGCCGCCCACGCCTGGTCGCCCGCGCTTCCGCGGCCGGTGAGCCCGCGCGGGAAGCACACCCAGACCCCGCCGATCCGCAGCGGGCTGCGTTCATCCGGCCGCCACGGTTCCGGCGCCGCGGCGGCGAGCCCCTGCTGGGCGGCGATGAGGGACTCGGCGTCGGTGGGCCACATGAAGCCATCTTCCGCAGCTTTCTGCGGGCCGGGCACCGAGTGGATCCGGTTCACCAAGCGCAAGGTGCCGCCCCCATCTGACCGCGCCCAGCCGGCCCGCTACTCGTCGTCGGGCGGCTCGGGGTCGAAGCTCACGTCGACGCGCTCGAACTCCTTGTGCCGCTGGGCGGCGGCGTAGTCCTCGTAGACGCGGCGGTCGGCAGGGGTCAGGTCGACGGCATCGGTGAACGGTGTCATGAGCGCTCGCGGCCACAGGTGCCGCTCCCGCACGACGGTGACCTCGGCCCCGAGCACGGCGCAGATGGAGGCCAGGTAGAGCAGCACGAGAAGTCCGAGGACCAGCGCGAAGACGGCGCTCATCGAGCTCACCTTGGCGATGACGTGGGAGACGTAGATGCCCCCGAACGTCTGCAGCACGTGCCAGAGGACGGAGACGACCATGGCACCGGGAAGGGCGCTGCGGAAGCGCAGGTGCGAGGCGGTGGCCAGCCGGAAGAGGAGCGCCAGGACGACCGCTGTGAGGAGCACCGAGGCCAGCCGGAGGGACCAACCGACCAGGAGGCCGCCTGCCGGGAGGAACGCTCCGACGTTCGACGCGAAGCTCGCCACCACCGCGATGACGAGGAGGCCGAGGCCGGCGAGAGAGAGAAGGCCGAGGCTGCGGAGCCTTCCGAGGACCGGGTTGGGGCGGCGGTGGCGCGGTACCGCCCAGACGACGTTCATGGCGTTCTGGCCGGCCTGACCCAGCCCCGTGACGCCGTACAGGGCGGCGAGCGTGCCGACGACGACTGCCGAGGCGCTCCCGCTCAGGCCACCGGGTCTGCCGAGCTGGTCCCCGACGATCGGGAACTGGCTCAGCGCGGAGTCGAGGATCCGCTGCTCGAGCGCCGGGTTGCCCTGGAGGAGGAAGCCGAGCACCGACGAGGCGATCAGGAGCATCGGGAAGATGGCGACGAAGGCGTAGTACGTCAGGCCGGCAGCCATGTAGTTGCCCTGGTCGTCGACGAACTTGTAGATCACTGCCAACGGGAAGCCGGCAGCGGCATGGCGCTGCTGGAACCGGTCCAGGTCGTCGGCGGATGCCATGCCTCCACGCTAGGCGGAGCGCCCCACCCGGGTCAGCGCTTCCAGCGCACGAGCCGGCTACCCGAGGGCAGGCGCGAGAGGGCCTCGGCGGACTCGGCGACGAGCTTCTCGGCCCGGGACTCCTCGAGCGCGTGGAGCCGACCGAACGTGAAGCCGTTCTCCTGCTCCAGGTAGGCCTTTGCGCCGAGCTCGCGGAGGGTGATCCGGGCGACCACGGTGTCCTGGTGCTCGCCGAGCACATCCTGGACCCGCTTGGCGCGCGTCGCGAGCTTCTCGGCTCGGCTCCCGAAGGCCGGGACGGCCGACTCTGCGGCGTACCGCAGGCGTTTGGCTGCCTTGCGGGTCTCGTGGAGCGCGAGGTCGCGGTGACGTGGGTCGCTCGCAGCCTTCACAGCGGTGGCCCGGCGGCGTACCCGGCGGAGGTCTCGGCGGAGCAGGCCCGGCAGCTCCTCGCGCGCCGGTCGTCCCGCGTGCCCGGTGAGCGGCGGGGCCGTGGCCAGCCCGTCGAGCGAGGCGAGCAGGCGGGCGTACCGGTCGCTGTCCAGAACCTCCAGCGCGCGGAGCAGGCCCGAGCGGTGGCGGCCGGTCATCTCCGTCCGGACGCGGTCGCGGACCGGGCCCATGACCAGCTCGGCGGGTTGCGCCTCCAGCAGCTCCTCGAGCCGTTCTCCGAGCACCTCCGCGTCGCGCGCGGGAGAGAGCTCGCAGCCGAGCCAACGCAGCTCGACGCGCAGCTCGTCGGTCTCGCCTTCCTCGAGGACAGGGCGGTACGTCGCCAGGGCGGACCTGAGCCGGCGCACCGCGACGCGCATCTTGTGGATGGACTCGTCCGCCTCCTCGCGCACCCGCGCGTCCTGCTCGTGGACCTCGGCGACCTGCTGCCGCACGCGGAGCAGGAACAGCGCGCCCACGGAGTCCTCGGCGGTCCGGGCCCCTTCTCCGCGGGTCATGAGCCATGATCTCGCCCGGCCGTCGCGTTGTCACCGAAACGACCGCGCCTCCCGGAGACCCGTCCGCCCGTCTCGGGACTCCCCGGGGTGCGCTTTGCCGGGTATGCGTAGTTGCGCATGCCGCAACACGATCTGCGGCGAAACCGCCTTACGGCGCAAGCCATTGCGGGGATCTGGCTCCATTAGCACGGATCTTGCAACCACGTGGAGCGGTATAGACAGTTTTTGCATGGTTTAGACCACATGGGTAGGAAGGGGACTTGTCTTTCTCGGGGCTACGAGTTGGAGGGACTCAATGGCGACAGAGAACGGGCAGGGGTCAACCCATGCCACAAGCGACTACCAGCGAGTGGGAGGCGGCCCCGCGATCAGGGCGGTCGTCGACCGCTTCTACGAGCTCGTACTGGGAGACGAGCGTCTCGCGGGGTACTTCCGCGGCACCGACATCAGCCAGCTCAAGCGTCACCAGGTCCTGCTGGTCTCGCAGGTGATGGGCGGGCCGGCGCAGTACGACGGCCGCGACCTGCAGCGGGCGCACGAGGGCCTGGACATCAGCGGGGAGCACTTCGGCATCGTCGTCTCCTACCTCGCCCAGGCCATGGAAGAGGCCGGCGTGCCCGCCGAGATCATCGCGCGGGTCGGCGCGCAGCTTGCAGCCACGAAGCATGACGTCGTGGCCGCGGGCTCGGGCTGAGGGCCGCCATGGACACAGCTGCGCTGAAGGACAGCTGGGAGCTCGTCGCCAAGTCCGGTGACGAGGTCCCGCTCTTCTTCTACTCACATCTGTTCTTGTCGCGGCCCGACCTCCGGTCGATGTTCCCGATCTCCATGGCGGGCCAGCGCGACAAGCTGGTCGGTGCGCTGGGCCGCATCGTCAGCAACGTCGACCAGCTCGACGAGGTGACGCCGTTCATCCAGCAGCTCGGGCGGGACCATCGACGGTTCTCGGTGGTGGCCGAGCACTACAACGCGGTGGGAGGCTCGCTCCTCGCCACCTTGAAGCACTTCCTGGGGGCCGCCTGGGACGACCGGCTCGCAGCCGACTGGGCCGCGGCGTACGGCGTCATCGCCAGGGTGATGGTGGACGCGGCAGAGGACTCCGCCGAGGAGACCCCGGCCTGGTGGGACGCAGAGGTCGTCTCGGTCGAGCGCCGCACGGTGGACGTCGCGGTGCTGCAGATCCGGACCGGCCAGCCCTACGGCTTCCAGCCGGGACAGTCCTTCGCGATGGAGCTCGCCCAGCGACCGCGGCTCTGGCGCTACTACAGCCCGGCGAACGCGCAGCGTGAGGACGGCACCATGGAGCTGCACGTCCAGCGGGTCGACGGCGGTCAGGTCAGCGGTGTGCTCGTCCGGTCGCTCAAGGCCGGGGACACCATGCGGCTGGGAGCTCCGATCGGTGACCAGCTCGCCTGGTCCCGCCCGGACCACCGAGACCTGCTGATGGTCGCCGGCGGCACCGGCCTGGCCCCGCTCCGCGCGGTTGTCGACGAGATCGACCGCGCCTGGCAGGCCGAGGGTCGGGGGCCACGGGTCCACCTCTTCCACGGGGTCCGGGTTCCGTGGGGTCTGTACGACGGGGAGTGGCTCGGGTCGCTCGCGGCGAGCAGGCCCTGGTTCGACTACACCCCGGTGGTCTCGGACGACCGCTCGTACCCCGGAGCCCGGGGTCTCGTCGGCTCCGTCGCGGCAGGCAGCCAGTCGTGGCATGGGCGCGTGGCGATGGTGTGCGGCGGGCCCGGGATGGTCTCGCACACCGTGAACGAGCTGACGGCCGCGGGCCTGCCGCTCGAGGACATCAAGTACGAGCAGTTCGAGCACGTCGGCGCCGCTGACACCGACGACGACTTCTACGAGCAAGGGGGGCACCAGTGACCCAGCAGCACGAGCACGCCTTTCCGTACTACCGCTCTCCCGAAGACATCCGCCGTCAGGAGTTCTCGCATCGGATGAGAGGACTCGACGAGTACGAGGTCCGCGAGTTCCTCGACCTCCTGGCGGACCAGGTCACCGCGACCGAGCGGGAGCGTGCGGACCACCGCGCCGAGAACGAACGGCTGCGGGCCGAGGTCGAGGAACTCCGCAACAAGACCAACGGAACCGACCCGGACGAGATCAGCCCTCAGGCGGTGATCCTCTTCAGCCAGGCGCAGCAGGTGGCCGACCAGCTGGTGGAGGAGGCAGTCCGGCACGCAAGGGACCTGATGTCCTCTGCGCGGATCCAGGAGCGGGAGATCCTCGAGCGCGCCAACGAGGCCGCCGGAAACGCCGTGCGCATGTCGGGGGCGATGCGCCTGGACGGCTCCGTGGACGGCTACTCGACCCCGGTCCCCGAGGTGGAGTATGTCCGCACGTTCGCGCGAGTGGCGCAGATCCAGCTGCGCTCGGTGGTGGACGCGCTCGCCGAGCAGGTGGACAAGCTGGGGGAGGTCCCCAAGCTCAGTTCAGGTGGCAGCCCCGACAAGGACGACGAGGAGCCGCTTCCCGTGCCCGCCGGAAGTGGCGGGAGGGGATCGGAGCTCGTCTACCCACGGCCGACCGGGACCTGAGCACCGTCGGGCTCAGCAGCCGCGCCTCTCGAACGACGCCGACGAGGTGTACCTGCCGCGCGGCAGGTAGTCGCCCATGACGTCGCGCTCGGTCCCCGGCTTCGTCACGCGCTGGATGGCCCGGCCGAACCACCGCGAGGGCAGCTGGTTGCGCATGATCAGGGCCGCGTTGGGGCGTACGCCCCACGGCATCCACGTCACGCCGCAGCGTGGCCGGGCGTTCACCGGCCGGTGTTCAGGAGTGCTGAGCACGATCGTGAACCACCCACGCCGGTCGGTCCGGACCTGCTCGTCGTGGACGCAGCCGACCGTGTCGGTGACTCCGTACGGCTGGACCGACCCGTTGCACAGTGACCAGTAGCGCAGCGGCGCCCGCTCGAAGAGCCGTTGGCCGTCGTACGTCTCCGGGACGTCCGGAAGGCGACCGCGAAGCACGAGCACCTCGCCGTGCTCCCGCGAGACGAACGCGTAGACGTAGGCGTTGTTCTGGTCGCTGAAGAAGCCCCCGCGCTGCTCGTCGCCGGCCGCCTCCGCCGCCTCCTGTGAGAACTGGCGGGCCATGGTCCTGGTCACGTTGAAGAACCGCTCCCACCGCGGCCGCGGACGGGCGGTCGTGTGGTTGAACGTGGCCGGCCCGCTCGAGGCGCGGTCGGCCCTCGTGATCCCGGTCGAGGGCTGGTCGGTGAGCACACTGCACGTCGCCGGCTGGTCGACCTCGGTGCCGCCTGGGAGCCGGAGGGCCACCTCGGGCAGGCCCGAGTCGCCGAACTGGTCCCGGCCGCGGTCGGGGAGGTAGACCCGGTAGACCAGGTTGCCCACGTACGACGGGTGGCCGTCGTACCCGAGGTAGACGGTGTTGCGCGCGCGCTTCCTGGGTGCGGGGTCGGGCACGACGCGGACGGTGTAGCTGCGCCGGGCGAGGTCGCGCCGGTTGCCCGCGACGAACGGGTTGACGCTGCCCCGGTCCGGCGAGATGTCGGGGTCCGCGAGAGCGTCCTTGGGCCGGAAGAGCTCGTCGTAGGCGTTGAACGAGGTGTACCTCGCGTGCGGGAAGCGGCCACGCAGCACGAGCTCACCGCCCGGCGGGAGGCTCACCCGCCCGAGGTAGTAGTTGACCCCGGTGTCGGGGTAGAAGAGGTTGCCGTTCTCCTCGTCGAAGACGCTGGTCCAGAAGCAGTCCTGCGGTTGTCGGAGGTGGGTGTCCGCCGAGGCCTCCGGCTCGAAGCCGGTCGTGACCGCCGTCAGTGCGGTGACCAGGGCGACGGCCAGTACGGCTGCCGGCCTCTCGAGAATCTTCATGGTCCGCCTCGTCGTGGGATGGGGCATTTATGTGCCCAACGATGGCCGCGGCGGTGGGTTACCGCGGGGACGAAGGTCTCTACTCCGCCCGATGCCCCGCTGGTCTACTCGTGTCATGAGTGAGATTCGCCTTGCCCCGAGCATCGTCGAGCAACGCCGCCGTGTCGTGCAGGCGTCGTCGTTCCAGGACACCGCGGACTTCGAGGCCGCCGACCGGGGCTTTCTGGGCCGGCTCGAACCGGGGGTCGTCCGCGACACCGAGGGTCGGGTCGTGTGGGACAACGACTCGTACGACTTCATCAGTGGGGAGGCTCCGGAGACGGTCAACCCGAGCCTGTGGCGGCAGTCGAAGCTGGTCGCCAGGCAGGGTCTCTACGAGGTCGTTCCCGGCATCTACCAGGTCCGGGGCCTCGACCTGTCAAACGTCACGTTCGTGGAGGGCCAGTCCGGTGTGGTCGTGATCGACCCGCTGATCAGTGTCGAGACCGCGGCCGCGGCGTTGGCGCTCTACCGCGCACATCGCGGAGACCGCCCGGTGACGGGGGTTGTCTACACCCACTCACACGTCGACCACTTCGGCGGGGTCAAGGGCGTGACGACCCAGGACGACGTCGACGCCGGGCGGGTCCCGGTCCTGGCACCCGCCGGGTTCGTCGAGGAGGCAGTGGCGGAGAACGTGTTCGCGGGAACCGCGATGGCCAGGCGCGCCGGCTACATGTACGGCGCCGCGCTGGAGCGTGGCGTTCGTGGGCAGGTGGGTGCCGGGCTCGGGCAGACCACCTCGACCGGCACCGTCACGCTCATCCGGCCCACGGTCGACGTCACGAGGACCGGCCAGGAGGAGACGGTCGACGGGGTCCGGATGGAGTTCCAGCTGGCGCCGGGGTCCGAGGCTCCGGCCGAGATGCACTTCTTCTTCCCGGACCTCCGCGTCCTCTGCATGGCCGAGAACGCGACCCACACGCTGCACAACCTGCTCACCCTGCGCGGCGCCGTGGTCAGAGACCCACACGCGTGGGCCGGCTACCTGACGGAGGCGATCGAGCGATGGGGCGGTCGTGCCGAGGTGGCGTTCGCCTCCCACCACTGGCCGACCTGGGGTGCGGAGCAGGTCGTGGAGTACCTCTCGCTGCAGCGCGACCTCTACGCGTACCTGCACGACCAGACCGTGCGGATGCTCAACCAGGGGCTGGTCGGCGCCGAGATCGCGGAGCAGATGGAGCTTCCTCCCGCGCTCGAGCGGGCCTGGCACACGCGTGGCTACTACGGATCGGTCAGCCACAACGTGAAGGCGATCTACCAGCGCTACATGGGCTGGTACGACGGCAACCCGGCCCATCTCTGGCAGCACCCTCCTGTCGAGGCGGCCCGGCGCTACGTGAGCTTCATGGGCGGAGCCGACGCCACGGTGGCCAAGGCACGGGAGTCCTACGAGTCGGGTGACCTGCGATGGGTGGCCGAGGTGCTCGGCCACGTCGTCTTCGCGGAGCCGGACCATGCCGAGGCGCGTGAGCTGCTCGCGGAGACCTTCGAGCAGCTCGGCTACGGCGCGGAGAACGGAACCTGGCGGTGCGCCTACCTGTCGGGAGCGGAGGAGCTGCTCCGCGGGAACTTCGGGACGCCTGCCGAGTCGGCGTCGGAGGACGTGCTCACGCAGCTGACCCCCGAGCAGCTCTTCGACGCCGTCGCGGTCCTCGTGGACGGGCCACGCGCGTGGGACGAGTCGCTCTCCGTCGACGTCGACGTCACCGACACGGGCGAGCACTATCGCCTGGTGCTCGCCAACGGTGTGCTCACCCATACGCGCAGTCGTCGAGGGGCGAAGGCCGACGTCGCCCTGCGCCTGGAGTCGGCGGCGCTGTCGAGGGTGGTCATGACGCCGGTCACGCCCGAGACCCTCGCCGAGCTGGGTGTGGTGGTCGACGGCGACCTCTCGGTGCTCGGTCGCCTGATGGCCGTGCTCGACGAGCCTGATCCCGGGTTCGCGATCGTGACCCCCTGACACAAGCGAAGGGCCTCGTCCAGCGGCTGCTGGACGAGGCCCTTCGTGGCGGACGGGTGTTACTTGCCCGCGGTCGCCTGCTTGAACGCCGTCGCCGGCTTGAAGCCGGGCACGGTCGTCGCGGCGATCTTGATCGTCTCGCCGGTCTGCGGGTTACGGCCCTCACGAGCACTGCGCTCACGCGCCTCGAAGGTGCCGAGGCCCGGCACCTGGATGCGGTTGCCCGCGGCCACCGTGCCGGTGATCGAGTCGACGACGGCCTGGACGGCGCGGTCGGCCTCGGCCTTGTTGATGCCCGCCGCGTCGGCGACGGCCTGGACGAGCTCGTCCTTCTTCATGGTCTGGCTCCCTAGTACCTGGGGTTGAAACGGAGCCTTGACTGTGCCCGACTCCGCGCGGTTCACACGTGTTCGCCACGCGGTTTGTGCCAGATCACGCCGCGTCCCGCCGTGTTCAGGGGCGTTTCGACCGTCGGCGCCCTCACTTGCGGATGGCGGCGAGGACATCGTCGAGGGCGTTCATCGAGTGGCCGGAGACGAAGACGTCGACGTGGGGGAGGGCCGCTGCCATCCCCCCGGCGAGCGGCTCGTACTGCTCCGCCGCCGAGCGCGGGTTCACCCACACGACGCGGTGTGCGAGCCGGGCCAGCCGCTGCATCTGCTCACCCAGCAACGCCGGGTCGGCCCGCTCCCAGCCGTCAGAGACGATCACCACCACCGCGCCCCGGGCCATGCCACGCCGCCCGTAGTCGTCGAGGAAGGTCTTCAGCGCTTGCCCGATGCGGGTGCCGCCCGACCAGTCCGGCGCCTCCTCGGCCGCCCGTGCCAGCGCCAGGTCCGGCTGGCCTGTGGCCAGCGCGCGGGAGAGCCGGGTCAACCGGGTGGCCATCACGAAGGCCTCCGCGCCGGCACCTCGCACGGCACCCTGGAGCAGCTGCAGGTAGACCCGCGAGTAGGCCTCCATCGAGCCCGAGACGTCGGCGATCAGCACGACCCTCCGTCGTTGGGTACGGCGGCGCCGGTACTCCCGTCGTACCGGGTCCCCGCCGGTGCGGTGTGAGCGGCGCAGCGTACGCCGGAGGTCCAGCCGCCGGCCGCTCGCCGCGCCAACGGTCCGTCGTGCCCGTCGCAGCGGTGCGGTGACCCGGAGCTCCTCGACGAGCCGGCGCAGCGTCGTGAGCTCCTCGGCGGTGTAGTCGGCGAAGTCCTTGTGGCCCAGGCGCTCCTCGACGCTCGCCGTGACCAGCGGCCGGCCGTCCTCGTCGTCCGCATCGCGCGGCTCACCGGTCGCCGACGCCGGCGTCGGAGTCGGTACGTCGGACGCGCCTGCCGGCGGCTCCTGCCGCGGTCTGACCCGAGGACCGGGACGCACCTGCGGCGGGGGCCTCGGCGCCGCCGTGTCGCCACGGTTCGAGGCGACGTCGTCGATCCCGCCGAACAGGTGCCGGAACACCTGGTCGAACGCCTCGAGCTGGTCGTGCTGGTCGACCATCGTCACGCGCGCCAGCCAGTAGAGCTCGTGCACCGCCGTGGGTCGCGCGATGCCGACCGAGGCCGCGAACCGGGCCGACCGTTCGGGGCTCGCCGGGACGCCTGCCTCACGCAGGAGGCCGCCGAACCCGGCCGCGACCGTGGCGAGGTCGGGCGCGAGACCGGCCGGGTGCTCAGTCTCCACCGGCCACCCAGGCCAGGCCGCGGTCGAGGGTCAGGTCGAGGTCCTCGCGGTACTTCAACGCCGAGCCGAGCGTGCTGCCCACGACACCGGCGTCGAGCTGTGACACACCGAGAAGGGACAGCGCGCCCACCCAGTCGATCGCCTCGGCGACCCCGGGTGGCTTCTGGAGGTCGAGGCTGCGCAGGCGCTGGACGGCTCCGGCCACCTCGACGCTGAGCTCCTCGGCCGCCGTCGGCACGTGCAGCCGGATGATCTGGGCCGCCCTCTCGACGCCCGGGTAGTCGATCCAGTGGTAGAGGCAGCGGCGTTTCAGCGCGTCGTGGAGGTCGCGGGTGCGGTTCGAGGTCAGCACCGCCAGGGGAGGCACCTGGGCCCTGACCGTGCCGATCTCCGGGATGGTGATCGACCCTTCGGCGAGCAGCTCGAACAAGAACGCCTCGAACTCCTCGTCGGCCCGGTCGACCTCGTCGATGAGCAGCACCGCCGGCAGGGGCCCCTCATGTCGGACGGCCTGGAGCAGCGGCCGCTCCACCAGGAAGTCGGGGCCGAAGAGCTCGGACTCCCGCAGGTGGGAGCCCTCCGCCTCCGCGAGACGGATCGCCAGCAGCTGTCGCGGGTAGTTCCACTCGTAGAGTGCCTCCGCCGCCTCGATCCCGTCGTAGCACTGGAGACGGATCAGCGGCGTGCCCAGCAGGTGTGCCAGCGACTTCGCGGCCTGGGTCTTGCCCACCCCCGCCTCGCCCTCGAGCAGGATCGGCTGGGGCAGCCGGACGGCGCAGAACAACGCGGTCGCCAGCCCCTCGTCGGTGAGGTAGCCGGTGTCCTCGAGGCCCTTGCGAAGCGTGGCGATGTCGGGGACGAGGCTCGCCAGGTCCCCACCTCGAGACCCGCCCTGGGACTGGTGCGCGGGTGGCGTCACGAGCTCAGGTACCCCGTGGGGTCGGCGGCGAAGGCGCGCAGGCACCCGCTCCCGCAGAACCAGTACCGCACGCCCTCGTGGTCCAGGTGCAGCGACGTCTCGACGGTCGCCACGGTCATCCCGCAGACGGGGTCGACCGCGGTACCGGGACGCTCGGCGCGCTCCTCGGACCTGGGCTCCTCGACGGGGCGGCCGGAGGTGCGACGCCGCTCCGCCACGATCTCCGCGAGGATCGACAGGGCGACCTCCTCCGGCGTACGCGCTCCGATGTCGAGCCCGGCGGGGGTGTGCACCCTCGCTCGTGCTGCCTCGTCGACCTCCAGGGAGGTGACCACGGACTGGCCGCGCTTCGGGCTGGCGACCAGGGCCACGTAGGGGACCCCCGCATCCAGCGCGCGCGTCAGGGCCTCCTCCTCGTCGCGCCCGTGCGAGGCACAGACCACCGCGGCCGCGTCGGAGGCGTCGGCTCCGGCCTCGGCAACCACCTGGTAGCCGAGCCGCTCGCCCAGCCCGGCCAGGGCGTTGGCGATCGGGCTGTCCCCGTGCACGACCAGGAGCGGCGCGGGTACGACGGGCTCCAGGAAGATCTCCAGGGTCCCCCCGGACAGGCACGGGTTGTGCACCGTGAGCCGGTCCGGACGGGGCTCGTCCTCCTCCTCAGGGGAGGGAGTGATCCGCAGGAGCATGGGGTCGCCGGAGTCGAGCAGCGCGAGGCTCTGGGCGCGGACCGTCGACTCGGCGCAGGTGCCGCCGACGAAACCCTCGATGGTCCCGTCGGCGAACACGATCGCCTCGTCGCCCGGCTTCGCCGACGTGGGCCGGTCGGCGAGCACCACCGTCGCGTGCACGAAGGGCACCCGCTCGGTCCGCAGACCGGCCGCGCGCCGCTCGACCTCCGGCCTGCTCACTGAACCGCCAGGTCCGTCCGCATGGGGTGGCCCTGCATGGCCATCCACACGTTGGCCGGCGTCAGCGGCATGTCCGCGTGGCGCACACCGAACGGCTCGAGCGCGTCGATCACCGCGTTCACGACCGCCGGAGGTGAGCCGACCGTGGCCGACTCGCCGATGCCCTTCAGGCCGAGGGGGTGGTGCGGCGAGGGTGTGACCGTCTCCCCGGTCTCCCAGCTCGGGCACTCCATAGAGGTCGGCAGCAGGTAGTCCATGAACGAGTTGCCCACGCAGTTGCCGTCCTCGTCGAACGGGATCACCTGCATCAGCGCCATGCCTACGCCGTCGGCGAGGCCGCCGTGGATCTGTCCCTCGACGATCATCGGGTTGATCCGCGGTCCGCAGTCGTCGACAGCGATGAAGCGGCGCACCGACACCTGCCCCGTGCCGCGGTCCACGTCGACCACGCAGATGTAGGCACCGAACGGGTAGGTGAGGTTCGGCGGGTCGTAGACCACCGATGCGTCCAGGTGTCCCTCGACGCCCTCGGGCAGCTCGAGCGTCCCGTGCGAGAGCATCGCGACCTCCTGGATCGTCTTGCCCTGGCTCCGGTCGCCCTTGACGTACCAGCGGCCCTGCTCCCACTCGAGGTCGTCGGGACTGCACTCGAGGGCGGCCGCCGTGATGACGCGGGCCTTGTCCCGGATGCGCTGGGCGACCACCGCCGCCGCCGCACCGGAGACCGGTGTCGACCGCGACCCGTAGGTGCCGAGCCCGAACGGGGTGTTGCTCGTGTCGCCGTGGATGACGTCGATGTCCTCCGGTGGCAGGCCGAGCTCGTGGGACACGATCTGGGCGAACGTCGTCTCGTGGCCCTGGCCCTGGGTCTGCACCGAGAGCCGCAGCTGCGCCTTGCCGGTCGGGTGGACGCGGAGCTCGCACCCGTCGGCCATGCCGAGGCCGAGGATGTCCATGTGCTTGCGGGGACCCGCGCCGACGCCCTCGGTGAAGAAGCTGATGCCGATGCCCATGAGCTCGCCGCGCTCGCGCTTCTCCTGCTGCTCGCGTCGCAGGTCGTCGTACCCGGCCATCTCCATCGCCTTCTGCAGCGCACGCGGGTAGTCGCCGGAGTCGTACTCCCAGCCGGTCTTGCTGGTGTAGGGGAACTGCTCCGGCCTGAGCAGGTTCTTCATCCGCAGCTCGGCGGGGTCGGTTCCGAGCTCGTCGGCGAGGACGTCGACCATGCGCTCGACGAGGTAGACCGCCTCGGTGATCCGGAACGAGCAGGCGTAGGCGACGCCGCCCGGTGCCTTGTTCGTGTAGACGCCCGTGACCTTGCAGTGCGCGGCCTCGAGGTCGTAGCTGCCGGTGAAGATGTGGAAGAAGCCGGCCGGGAACTTCGTCGGCTGCGCGGTGCCGTTGAAGGCGCCGTGGTCGGCGAGCACGTCGACCCGGACCCCGAGGATCTTGCCGTCACGGGTGGCCGCGATCTCGCCCTTCATGTGGTAGTCGCGGGCGAACGAGGTCGACATCAGGTTCTCGCTGCGGTCCTCGACCCACTTGACCGGCTTGCCGGTGAGGATCGAGCCGACCACCGCGAGCACGTAGCCCGGGTAGATGCCCACCTTGTTGCCGAACCCACCGCCGATGTCGGGCGAGATGATCTGGATGTTGTGCTCGGGGATGCCGGCGACGAGCGCGTAGATCGTGCGGTGCGCGTGCGGGGCCTGGTTGGTCGACCAGACCGTGAGCCGGCCGGTCACCTTGTCCATGCTGGCGATCGTTCCGCAGGTCTCCAGCGGCGCCGGGTGCGAGCGCGGGTAGAGCATGTCCTGGCTGACCACCACGTCGGCCTTGGCGAAGACCTCGTCGGTCCTGTCCTTGTCGCCCGACTCCCAGTCGAAGATGTGGTTGTCGGTGCGTCCCTCGACGTCGTCGCGGATCACCGGGGCGTCCGGGTCGAGCGCCTTGCGCGCGTCGACGACGGGATCGAGTACGTCGTACTCGACGTCGATGAGCTCGAGCGCGTCACGCGCGGCGTACTTGTCCTCCGCGATGACCATCGCCACCTCCTGGCCCTGGAACCGGACCTTGTCGGTGGCGAGGACCGCCTGGACGTCGGCGCTCAGCGTCGGCATCCACGCGAGGTTGAGCGACTCGAGCGTGGCCCCGATGATCACGGCCTTGACCTTGGGGTGCTCCTCGGCCCGGCGGGTGTCGATCGACATGATCTTCGCGTGCGCGACCGGGCTGCGCAGGATCGCGGCGTGGAGCATGCCGGGCATGGAGAGGTCGTCGAGGTAGTGGCCCTGTCCGCGGAGGAAGCGGGCGTCCTCCTTGCGCAGCATCCGGCCGAAGCCGATCGGGTTTCCCGCGGGGCTGGTCGTGGGCGGTGCTGCCTGCGGCTCGGTGGCGGTCATGCCTGCACCTCCTGGGAGGTCTCGCTGGGTTCGCGCTCCGCCTGGGCCTCACCCTGGTGCTCGGCGGCCCAGCGGACGGCGCGGACGATGTTCTCGTAGCCGGTGCAGCGGCACAGCTGCCCGGAGATGGCCTCACGGATGGTGGTCTCGTCGGGGTCCTCGTCGTGGTCGAGCAGCCACCGGGCGGTCATCATCATCCCGGGCGTGCAGAAGCCGCACTGGAGCCCGTGCTCCTGCATGAAGCCCTGCTGGACGGGGTCGAGCTGGCCGTCGACCTCGAGCCCCTCGACCGTGCGCACCTCGTGCCCGTCCGCCATCGCGGCGAGCACGGTGCAGCTCTTGACCGGAAGGCCGTCGAGCCAGACCACGCACGTCCCGCACTGCGAGGTGTCACAGCCCCAGTGGGTCCCGGTCAGCCCGAGGTGGTCGCGGATGAAGTGCACGAGAAGCAGGCGAGGCTCGATGTCGCCGCTCACCACGCTGCCGTTGACCGTCATCGTCACCTGCATGGTCAGGATCTCCCTTCGGCGCGCTCGACACAGCGGCGCAGGACGCGGTGGGTGAGCTCGTTCGCGAGATGGACCTTGTAGGCGACGGGCCCTCGCTGGTCCGCTCGCGGCGTGCACGCCTGGGCTGCAAGCCGCCCCGCCTCGACGAGGTGCTCCTCGGTCGGAGGCTTGCCGACGAGGTACTCCTCGGCCTCCTCGGCGCAGAAGTGGGGTGCGCCGACCGCAGTGAGGCCGATGCCGACGTCGGCGACGACGCCGTCGCGGAGCACGACGTAGGCGCCGACCGCCGTGGCAGCCCAGTCACCCACCTTGCGCTTGACCTTGTCGTAGGAGCTGGCGGCGCCGGGACGGATCGGGATGCGTACCTCGGTGAGGATCTCCGCGTCGCCGAGCACGGTCTCGTAGGGGCCTTCGTGGAACTCCCGCGCCGGCACGGTCCTGGTGCCCTGGGCGGAGCGGATCACGAGGGTCGCCTTGAGGGCCGAGCCCACGGCGGCGAGGTCCTCGGCCGGGTCGGCCTGGCAGAAGGAGCCGCCGACCGTTCCGCGGTTGCGTACCGGCGGGTCCGCGATGAGCCGCTCGGCCTCGTGGAAGATCGGGTAGTGCTCGCCGATCACGGGCGAGCTCAGGACGGTGGCGTGCCGGGTCATCGCACCGATGCAGAGGTCGCTGCCCTCGACCCGGATGTAGTCGAGGTCGGTGAGGCCGTTGATGTCGATGACGCACTCGGGCTGGGCGAGCCGGATCCGCATCATCGGGAGGAGGCTGTGGCCACCGGCGATGAGTCGTGACTCGGGTCCGAGCCTCTCGAGCAGCTCGAGGGCGTGCTCGACGCTCGTTGCCCTGGCGTAGTCGACGGGTGCGGGTGTTTGCACAGGTCTGCCCCTCTCGGTCCGCGGAGTGCGCGGTCACGCCTGCCCCCGAGAGCGAGGCCGGATGTCGGTCAGTCTCCGCCTCCGCAGGGGGCCCCGCAAGGGACAGGGCGAAACGCCCGGAGCAGGCCGATACTGCCGCTGACCTGCGGTTTTGCGTGCTTTGTCGTAGGCGGGCAGAGTGGCGTGAAGCCCAGGACATCGCCACGCGCCCCCGCGCGGGGCATCCGTCTAGCCTCGCTTGCATGGCCTTCACATGGGAAGACTCGCGCAAGGCGTACGCCGAAGCCGCCGAGTGGTTCGTGGAAACGGTCGCCCTCGTCGACGGGCGCTGGGACCACCCAGCCCTCGGTGAGTGGGACGTGCGTGCCCTCGTCGGGCACACCAGCCGTGCCTTCCTGACGGTGGAGACGTACCTCGCTCGACCGGCCGCGACCGTCGAGGTCGCTTCCGCCGCGGACTACTTCCGTACGACGCGGGCCGCCGCCACTGACTCTGCTGTCGCCGCTCGCGGACGCGAGGCCGGGACCGCCCTGGGACCCGACCCCGTGGCCGCCGTACGAGAGATCGCCTCACGTGTGCTCCGGCTCGTCGATACGCAGGACGGCTCCGAGCTGGTGACGACGATCGCCGGAGGCATGCGGCTCAGGGACTACCTGCCGACGCGCACGTTCGAGCTCGCCGTGCACACGTCAGACCTCGCCACGGCGCTCGGGGTGGCACCGTCCGTCCCCACGAAGGCAGCCGCTCAAGCGCTCGCAGTCGTTGCCGACCTCGCCGCCTCGGATGGTCTCGCCGGTCCGCTCCTGCTCGCCGTGACCGGTCGCTCAGGGTTGCCCCCCAACTTCTCGGTGCTCTGACGAAGGCATCCCCAAGGGCAGCAAAGGACTCGCTCCAGGCGGGGCACCCGCAGGCACGTCACTCGGACACGGTGTCGAACCCACCCTCAGCGCTCGAGGGTGACGGCGAGGCCCTGGCCGACGCCGATGCAGAGGGTCGCGACACCGACGCCCGCTCCGGCGGCGGCGAGCTGGTGTGCGACGGCACCGGCCAGCCGGGCCCCGGAGCATCCGAGCGGGTGGCCGATCGCGATGGCGCCGCCGAGAGGGTTCACGACCTCGGGGTCGAGGCCGTCCCACTGCGACAGGCAGGCGAGCGACTGGGCGGCGAACGCCTCGTTCAGCTCCATGACGGTCACGTCCGCCAGGTTCCGGCCGGCCTTCCGAAGAGCGCGGTTGACCGCTTCGACCGGGCCGATGCCGAACATGTGCGGCTCGACGGCGTCGACACCGGTGGCCGTGATCCGAGCGAGCGGCTCCGCCGCCGAGCTCCTTCAGGCCGGCCTCGTCGGTGAGCAGCAGGGCGGCGGCGCCGTCGGAGAGCTGCGAGGCGTTGCCGGCGGTGACGATGCCGTCCTTGCGGAACGACGGCTTGAGGTTCGCCAGGGTCTCGGGCGTGACGCCGTCGCGGATCCCCTCGTCACGGTCCATCTCCGCGCCCTCGACCTGGACGACCGCGCCGTCGTACGCGCCGTCGGCCCACGCCTTGGCAGCGAGGGTCTGGCTACGAGCGGCGAACTCGTCGGAGGCCTCGCGGGTCACCCCGTACTTCTCGGCCAGCTGCTCAGTCGCCTCCCCAAGGGTTACCGACCACTGTGACGGCATGTTCGGGTTCACCATCCGCCACCCGAGGGTGGTGGAGAACAGCTCGGCGTTTCCGGCGGGGAAGGGCCGCTCCGCCTTCGGGAGGACCCAGGGCGCGCGGGTCATCGACTCGACGCCGCCGGCGAGCATGATCGAGGCGTCGCCGACGGCGATCGCGCGCGCCGCCATCACGAGGGCATCGAGACCCGAGGCGCAGAGTCGGTTGACCGTCGAGCCCGGCACCGAGACCGGAAGGCCGGCGAGCAGCGAGGCCATGCGGGCGACGTTGCGGTTGTCCTCGCCGGCCTGGTTCGCGGCGCCGAAGTAGACCTCGTCGACCCGGGCCGGGTCGAGCGAGGGGTTGCGCTCGAGGATCGCTTTGACGACCGTCGCGCCCAGGTCGTCGGGGCGGACCTTGGCCAGGGCGCCGCCGAACTTCCCGACGGGGGTGCGAACCGCGTCGACTACGTAGACGTCACGACCGTGCACGTTGCCTCCTGGTGCGGCCTGGGAACCCTGACTTCTGTCAGCACTTTCTCAGGCGGAGGCGGTTCCTGTTCGCCTGGGGTGTCAGAGGTACTCGTCGACCTTGCGGTGGTACCTGCACCCGACCTTGCCGCCGCCGATCGCTGCGAGCAGCGTGCAGATGAGCACCACGACGACGGCGACCAGGCCGGCGACCCCGACGACGTCGGTGGAGAGGGGCACCGAGGGCAGGTCGATGCGGTCGAACACGTCGTACTCAGCGACGAACACCAGGCCGAGCCCTGCGAACAGGGCCGAGAGCATCAGGCCGGTCACCCAGACCCCCGCGCCCTGCTTGCCCCCGTCGAACCGGGACATCCGCCCGGCGACGTAGCCGCCTGCGTAGTAGGCGACCATCAGCACTGCGACCAGCGTCGCGGCCGCCACGAGAGCCGCGGTCCGGGGGTCTCCCTCGAGAGTCGCCGGGACCACCTCGACGGTACGGCCGAGGACTGCCACTGTCGCGCCGGCGATGCCGGTCAGCAGGGTGGCCACGCCGACCGCGACCACCCAGCCGAAGAAGCCCGCGCCCCAGTTGACGCCGCCGAAGCGGGTCGCGGCGTCGACCTCCTCCTCGCGGTAGGCGTCGTCGCGGTCGTCGTACGCGGGCTCGCGCTCGTCCCAGACGGGTTTGCTCTCTCCGTACGACGCGCTCGTCTCGTCGTGCACCGGCGTGCTCTGCTCCTGCACGGGCTGGACGACCGTCTCGTCGCCGGACTGCCGGACGGGCTCGCGGATCGGCTCGCCGTTGACCTGTGTCCAGTACATGGCGGGGTCCGAGAGCCGTTCGTAGGTCTCGCGGCTTCCGCGCGGCTGCTCGTAGCTGGTCATGACGCCTCCCGAGTGACTGACAACCGGGCCTCATACCCTGCCGTGGCGTGTCCTACACCACATCCTCGGCCCGGTCCGGACCAGGCTGGATGTTTTCACCGTCCGGCGCGAGCGACCAAACCGCCCCATCGTCGTCGCCGGTTACTCTGGGGCCTATGTCCGCACCCGCCGCATCCGTCCACGAGGCGGTCGACCGCGCCCGAGAGATCGCCCGGGACGTGGCTGCGCCCCTGGTCGAGGAGACGGACTCGGGGGTCTGGCCCGAGCAGGCGCTGCGCGCTCTCCAGTCCTCCCTCGGCGGACTCGTGGTCCCTCGCGAGGACGGTGGTGCGGGCCTGGGCCTGCGGGCCTTGGTCGCGGTGTGCGAGACGCTCGGCGAGGTGTGTGCCTCGACCGCCATCTGCTTCGGCATGCACAACGTCGCGGCCGCGGTCATCGGGGCCAAGCCCACCGACCGGCAGCGCAAGGAGTTCCTGCAGCCGATCGCCGCCGGTGAGCACCTGACCACCCTTGCCCTGTCGGAGCCGGGCACCGGTGCGGAGTTCTGGCTGCCGCAGACCGAGCTCACCTCCGAGAACGACGTGCTGCGCCTCAACGGCGAGAAGAGCTTCGTGACCAACGGCTCCAAGGCGGACTCGTACGTCGTGTCCACCGTCGCTGCCGACCCGGACGCGCCGACCGGAGAGTTCTCCTGCGTGGCCGTGTGGGGTGACAGCCCAGGACTGTCCTGGCACGGCACCTGGGACGGCATCGGCATGCGCGGCAACTCCTCGCTGGCGTTGACGCTCGACGACGTCCTGGTGGGCCCCGACGCCCTGCTCGGGGCTCCCGGTGACCAGATCTGGTACGTCTTCGAGGTCGTCGCGCCCTACTTCCTCACCGCGATGGCCGGCACCTACCTCGGGGTCGCGCAGGCGGCGCTGAGGGAGGCGACCGAGCACCTCAAGCTCCGGCGTCACGCGCACAACGGTCGGAGCATCTCGCGAGAGCCCGTCCTGCAGCACCGGCTCGGCGTGCTCTGGGCAGACGTCCAGGCGACCCGCCGGCTCGTGTACTGGGCTGCCGAGGAGGCCGACGCCGGAGGGCCCGACGCGCTCCCGGCCCTCGCCGCCGCCAAGGCACAGGTCGCCGACACGGCCGTCGCGGTCGCCAACGACGCGATGACGCTGATCGGCGGCATCGGGTACCGCGACCGGCATCCGATGGAGCGCCACCTTCGCGACGCGCGGGCATCGCACGTGATGAGCCCTACGACGGACATCCTGCGGACCTGGACCGGCCGCGCTCTGCTCGACGTCCCGCTGCTGGGGACCTGAGGCCGGATGGGCAAGCTGCTGCTCGTCGGGGTCACGCCCGACGAGGAATCCACCCTGAACGCCGCCGTCGGGTCGCAGGGCTGTCGTGTCGTCGACGTCGCGGACCTCGACACGACGCCTGACTCGCACGGCTGACGCCGCTGTGGTCGGTACGGCGGCGCCTGACCCGCTCGCCGCCGTGCAGGTTCTGCACCGGGCCGAGCCCCTGTGCGGAGTCGTGCTGCTCACGACAGCGGAGACGGACGCCGAGCTCCGCCGCTCGGCGATGTACGCCCCCGACATGCCCGCCTCGCTCAGCATCGTCGGGTCGGGCGCCCCCGAGCTCGGGTCCCACGTGCGCGAGGTGCTCGAGGCGAGCCGGCGCCAGCGGGTCCACCACGAGACGCTCGCGGCGGTGAACGCCCGTGAGACCTTCCCGGCGCCGCACGCCTTCGCGCCCGCACCGCTGGGCGCGCTCCTCGACCACGCCCCCTTCGGTGTCCTCGTGGGCGACCTCGACGCAAGCCTGGTCAGCTGGAACCGCTGGGCCGGAGACTTCCTGAGGCTGCCGAACGACGCCGCCGGACAACCGATCCCGGGGCTGTTCCCGTCGGGCGAGTACCTCGACGACGCGTTCGCGCTGGCACGTGACAGCAGGCTCGGCGAGCTGGCCGCGGCGACGCTGGAAGGGCCAGGGGAGACGGCGGTCGAGATCAGCACGGCGCCGACCCGGCTCGAGAACGGCGACGAAGCATTGCTCGTCCTGCTGCAGGACGTGACCGCACGTCGCCAGGCAGAGCGGACGCGAGACCGCCTCGCCGAGCACGTGGGACTGCTCGGCCGTGTGTCCGAGACGCTGGCCGGGATCCTCGACGTCGACATGGCGCTGGCGCGTCTGGCCGAGCAGGTCGTGCCGACGTTCGCCGACTGGGTGAGCCTCCAGACCTACGACGAGCGCGGGCCAGAGCCGGCGCGCGGTGGTCCGGCACCGGGACCGGAGCTACGACCGAGAGGCGGAGTCGGTCCGCGAAGGCCTCATGACGGGCCTGGGCGCGACCTCGCCGAGCAGGCGGGTCGTGCATTCGGGTCAGCCGGTGCACCTACCCGTCGTCAGCGACGATCAGCTGCGCGAGTTCGTCCGCGACGAGCGCACGCGAAAGGTCGTCTCCCGGATGGGGCTGGCCAGCGTCGTCTCGGTGCCGCTGCCAGGTCGCGACGAGGTGCACGGCTCCATGTCGCTCGTCAGGACCGCGGGCTCCCCGTCGTACACCGAGGAGGACCTCGCCGTCGGGGTCGAGATCGGCCGCCGGGCCGGTGTCGCGCTCGAGACCCTGTCGCTGTACGCCCGCCAGCGTGACCTCGCCGCCGGCCTCCAGCGCAGCCTCCTCACGGACCCGCCCGAGACCGAGGACGCGGAGGTCGTGGTGCGGTACGTCGCCGCGGCCGAGGAGGCCCAGGTCGGCGGGGACTGGTACGACGCGTTCCTCCAGGCAGACGGCAGCACCGTGCTGGTCATCGGCGACGTCATGGGTCACGACACCCGTGCCGCCGCCGCGATGGGTCAGCTCCGGGCGCTCCTGCGAGGGATCGGCTACACCACGGGCACGGGGCCGGCCGAGATGCTCAGCCGCCTGGACGCGGCCATCGAGGGCCTGCGCGTGCAGACGACCGCCACCGGCCTCGTGGTGCGACTCGACCCGAGAGCCGACGGCGAGACCGGCCCGGCGACGCTGTGCTGGTCCAACGCCGGCCACCCGCCGCCGCTCGTCGTCCCACCGGGCGGAGGAGCAGTGGTGCTGGAGAACGACGAACCGGACCTGCTGCTCGGCGTGCTCGCACACACGGACCGGCAGGAGACACGGGCCTCCCTGGATCCCGGCGCCACGCTGCTGCTCTACACCGACGGCCTGGTCGAGCGTCGTGGTGAGTCGATCGACGAGGGGCTGACCGCGCTGACGAAGGCGGTCGACCGCCTGTCCGGGCTTCCCCTCCCGACGATGTGCGACCGGCTCCTCGCAGAGCTGCTGCCCGATGACCACGACGACGACGTGGCGCTGGTGGCCGTGCGGCTGCGCACTCCCGGTGAGAAGGACGGCGTGCCACAGTAGGCAGGGTGAGCAACCTCGAGGCCGCAGGACGGACCGCCCACGCGCCCGTGGAGGTGGTCACCTCTCGTGAGGTGCCGCTCGGCGGGCTGCGGGCGATGACGGTACGTCGTACCCTTCCTCAGCGCCAGCGGTCGCTGATCGGCGCGTGGTGCTTCGTCGACCACTACGGCCCCGACGACGTGGCGGCCACGGGCGGCATGGACGTCGCCCCGCACCCGCACACCGGCCTGCAGACGGTGAGCTGGCTGTTCACCGGCGAGATCGAGCACCGCGACACCCTGGGCATGCACGCGCTGGTGCGCCCCGGTGAGCTGAACCTGATGACCGCCGGGCACGGCATCGCCCACTCCGAGGTGTCCACGCCGGCCACGGCCACCCTGCACGGTGTGCAGCTGTGGCTCGCGCTGCCCGACAGCGCCCGCGACGTTCCGCGGGACTTCGAGCACCACGCGCCCGAGGAGGTCAGGGTCGACGGCGCGTCCGTGCGGGTCTTCCTCGGCTCGCTCGCCGGTGACACGTCGCCGGTGCGCACCTACACCCCGTTGCTGGGCGCGGAGGTCGTGCTCGACCCGAGGGCAGAGGTGGTGCTCGAGGTCGACCCGACCTTCGAGCACGGGGTCCTCGTCGACGTCGGTCCGGTGCGCCTCGGCGACACGGACCTCGCGCGCGCCGAGCTCGGGTACGTCGCCCCCGGCGCCGGTCGGCTCGTGCTCGCCAACCCGGCCGACCAACCGGCCCGGGTGGTCCTGCTCGGCGGTGTCGCCGTTCGGTGAGCCCGTCGTCATGTGGTGGAACTTCGTCGGCCGCTCCCACGACGAGATCGTCGCCTTCCGCGAGGCGTGGGAGAGCGGCTCGGAGCGCTTCGGCACGGTGGAGGGGTACGTCGGAGAGACACAGCGGATTCCGGCCCCGCCCCTGCCGAACGCCCGGATCAAGGCCCGCCTGAGCCCGCCGGGTCCCGGGGACAGCAGCGCCTGGGGGTGACGCGTGGCCGGCACGACCGGCGGGCACGCCGCCGCGCTGCCCTCCGGACCCTGAGGTCGGGGGCGGAGATTCGGGGGTCGGGTCAGGGCTGCACCCGATGTGCCGGGCATCCCCCGCGGCGCACTGTGGAGATGTCAGGGAGACGCCCTGGACATCGACGCAAAGGAAGTGCGACAGCCATGAACGACATCCACCAGAGCTTCGCCCGGCAGGGCCTGGTCCGACCGCGCGAGGGGCGGGTCCTGGGCGGCGTGGGTGCCGGCCTCGGCCGGCGCTTCGGCATCGCTCCGTGGCCCGCGCGGGCCCTCTTCGTGCTGCTGCTCATGGTCATCCCCGGCAGCCAGATCCTGATCTACCCGGTGTTGTGGATCCTCATGCCGTCGGAGGAGACGGTCGCGGTGCAGCCGCCGCACACCTCGCCGGTCCCCGCCGCCTGACTCGCGAGATCGCGATGCGAGGGGAGCCAGTGTCGAGGCGCGTCCGATGACGCGCCTCGACAGCTGTCTGGGGTGGCTGCCCACCCGTCCGGGAACCTCCCGAGACTCCCGCCCGGTCAGCCATCGTCAGAAGACCGCCACACTCGTACGAACCGGACGATGGCCTGCGCGCCGACGACGCCGAGCGCACCGACCAGAACCATCTGGTAGGCCCTTTGCTGGGCGTCGAGCCGCTCGTCGGCGTACCCACCGTCGAAGAACCCGGAGACCAGGGCGACGAGCAGGGCGGCCCCGAGCAGGCCCGAGCCGACCAGGGCCACGTTGCGACGGCGGGAGCCGGCGGCAAGCGCGGTGGCCACCTGGAAGGCGGTCATGGGCAGCGGGACCGAGAGATGCCCGTTCGGTCCCAGGGCCTCGAGGAGAGTCCGGTTGAGGTCGCCTGCCACCGAGATCACGGCGCCGCCGAGCGAGATAACGGTGAGGCCTGCGACGCCGTAGAGGATCGTCCGGCTGGGAGCCGTCGCAACTGGTCGGAGGTCGCTCGCCTCGGTCATGGTGCACTCCTTCGGGCTTCTGTTCCGTAGGTCGGGCTCAGCCGCGCGTGACCTCACGCCGGTCGTCGGGAAGCCTCCGGGTCAGGCCGGCACGGTCCAGGTAGGCAAGCAGCGGCAGGACGACCCGCCTGCTGGTCCCGAGCCGCACGCGTGCCTCGCTCGTGGTGAACGGCTGCGGCAGCTCGGCGAGCCAGTCGGCAGCCAGCCGGTCCGCGCCGGGAAGCAGCACGACGCCCGGTGCCGGGCGGAGCAGCAGCCCCGCCTTGGCGGCCGCCGCGGCACCCGCGTTGTCGAGCCCGAGCTCGCGCAGCCGGTCGGCCGTGGGCGCCGCGAACGGCTCGGCCTCCAGGTCCTGGCGAACCGCGTCGACCGCACGCCGCAGCCCTTCGGGGAGTACGGCGCCCCGCCCGCTCGTCACGCGGCCGGACTCGACACGCAGCGGAGGTCTCACCACGGCGCGGACCAGCTCGACCGACGGCAGCCCGAGGCGCTCGGCGAGGACCGCAAGGGGGACACCCTGCGCGAGCGGGGAGGCCCGCTCGTGCTCGGCGACGGCGCGGCTCACCTCGACCACCACGGCCTCCGCTCGCTCCTGGCTCATCAGCCAGCCGTCGGCGAGCACCGCGGCGGCGTTCCCGACGGCTTCGGGGCCCACCACGACCCCGATCCGGCGCAGCTGCTCGATCGTGACCAGTCCACGGCGGGCGACCTCGTCCGCCAGGTCGCCCTGACCGGCGCCCGCCAGCGCCTTCGCCCGCAGCGTGGCGGCGCCCCGACGTCGAAGCGGGGGAGGGGCCGGGTCGAGCACGGCCGCACCCCAGATCTGCCTGCTGCCGGGGTCGCGGAGGAGCGCCCGGTCGCCGATGCGCAGCGGCAGGGGCCGGTCGAGCCGGAGCCGGACCAGGTCGTCGGAGAGCGGTCGGCAGTGCGCGGACACCGAGGCGGCCCCGATGTGCAGCAGCGGCCGCTCGGGCAGCAGGGAGCCGGCGCCCGGGCCGGTCGTGGTGACGCGCACGTCGAGCACGTCGGTGTGGTGCCACGCGTCGGGGGTGGTCAGGACGCTGCCGCGGTCCAGGTCGTCGAGGTCGTCCCCGGCCAGGTTCAAGGCGACCCGTGCGACACCGGTCACGGCCTCCCGCGGCCGTCCGAGCGACTGCACGCCACGGACGCGGTAGGTCCTCGGACCCGGCGGAGAGGGCGTCGCCGACCCGGACGGTGCCCGCGGGAAGCGTGCCCGTGACCACCGTCCCGGCTCCCTTGATCGTGAACCGCCGGTCCACCCACAGCCGCACGTCGGCGGCCGGGTCGGGCGGCGGGAGCGCCTCGACCAGCGACACGAGCAGGGCGCGGAGCTCGTCGAGCCCGGCGCCTGTGTGCCCGCTGACCGGGACGACCGGCGCTCCCGCGCAGGGAGGTCCGGGCGAGCTCGGCCTCCACCCTGGCCACAGCCGGGCGCGGGGTCGGCGAGGTCGGAGCGCGACACGGCGACCACCCCGTGCTCGACCCCCAGGGCGTCCAGGGCGGCCAGGTGCTCTGCGGCCTGCGGCATCCACGGGTCGTCGGCGGCTACCACGAAGAGCACGGCCGGCACGGGGCCGACCCCGGCGAGCATCGTGGAGATGAAGCGTTCGTGTCCGGGGACGTCCACGAAGGCGACGTCGCCGACCGGGGGCAGCTCGGTCCACACGTAGCCGAGCTCGATCGAGAGCCCCCTGCGGTGCTCCTCCTCGAGACGGTCCGGGTCGCTGCCGGTGAGAGCTCGGACCAGGGTGGACTTGCCGTGGTCCACGTGGCCGGCGGTGGCGATCACGTGCACCGGTCAGGCCTCCAGCGAGCCGGCGGCCCGTCGTACGGCGTCGGCCAGCACCTGGTCCTGGGCGGGCGGCACGGTGACGAGGTCGAGGTAGAGGCGGCCACGTGCGACGTACCCGACGACCGGCGGCTCGCCGAGCCGAAGGGGCACGGCGAGCTGAGGCGGGCAGGGAGACCGCGGCACTCGGGAGCTCGACGCCGGGCGCGCCGCCGCCGCCGACGGCCGCCACCGACGAGACCGCCTCGGCAGGCACCACCGCCGACGAGCTCTGCGGCGAGCTTCTCGGCGCGCACGAGCAGGTCCTCCGCGGAGGCGGAGAGGGCCACTGCGACCGGCGGCGGCGGACCGGTCAGCGTCGCCTCCAGTGCGGCGAGCGTGAGCTTGTCGACGCGCAGCGCACGCGCGAACGGATGGCGCCGCAGCCCCTCGACGAGCTCGGCGCGCCCGAGGAGGAGGCCGCACTGGGGGCCGCCGAGCAGCTTGTCCCCTGACGCGGTCACGAGGTCTGCTCCGGCGCGCAGCGTCGCCGAGGCGCTCGGCTCGTCCGGCAGCCGCGGGTGCGGGGCGAGCAGGCCGGACCCGATGTCGGCCACCACCGGAACGGGCAGGGTGGCGAGCTCGGCGACCGGCACCGTGGAGGTGAAGCCCTCGACGACGAAGTTGGAGGGGTGCACCTTGAGCACGAAGGCGGTCTGGTCGTCGATGGCGGACTCGTAGTCGGAGAGCCGCACCCGGTTGGTGGTGCCGACCTCGCTCAGCGTGGCGCCCACCGACTCGACGAGCTCGGGGATGCGGAAGCCGTCGCCGATCTCGACCATCTCGCCGCGGGCCACGACGACGTTGCGGCCCATGGCGAGGGCGCAGGTGACCAGGGCGAGCGCGGCGGCGCCGTTGTTCACGACGTGCACCGCCTCGGCATCCGGCACCGCCGCGGAGAGGGCGGCCATCGCGGACCTGCCCCGGCGGCCGCGGCGTCCCGACTCGAGGTCGAGCTCGACGTCCGTTGCGCCCGCCGCGATCCTCAGCGCGTCGAGGGCGGCCTCGGACAGCGGGGCCCGGCCGAGGTTGGTGTGCACGATGACGCCGGTCGCGTTGACGACCGGCCGCATGGCGGTTGCAGCACGGGGGTACCAGGGAAACTGCCTCGTCGGCGACGTCCGCAGGGGAGATGTCGCCGATGCGGCATCTGTGGAGAGCCTCTCGCACGGCCTCCTTCACCAGTCGCTCGCCGACCCGCTCGGCGGCCTCACGCAGGCGCGGGTCCGCGAGCACGTGGTCGGTCCGCGGCGTCGAGCGGCGCTGGTCGGTCACGGCATGCCCTTCCCCCGGGAGTCTTCTGCGCCTCGGTCCCGAACACTAACACCGGCCCTGACCTCGTCCTTTGGCCGTCGTGAGCCCGCCGGGACGGGGCTCCTCAGTGCTCTTGCCGGGGCCGTCTTGTAGTCCTCGACGGGGCAGGCGCTCACGAACAGGTAGGCGCCACGTGCATGAGCCCTACTGAAGCGGCAGGCAGGTCTCCGGGTCCACCACGGGCCCCGTCGGCCCCAGCGGAGCGTCGGGCGAGGTCGTGCAGGTGTCGGTCGGGAGGGCCGTCGGGTCTGCGCTCGGTGCGTCGGTGGGCATCGGCGTCGGCGTCGGGCTGGTCGTCGACGTGGGCATCGGCGCCGGCTCCGGATCGGGCGCAGGCTTCGGGGTGGATGCGGGCTTCGTCGTGGTGGTGACGACCACGGTCGACTCGGACTTCGACGCCGGCTTCTTCTTCGCGGTCGTGGCCGTGGCTCGTCGACTTCGTCGGGGAGGCGGGGGCAGGCTCCTGCGAGGCGTGGGACGTGTCGACGGTCCCGGCCTCCTGGGTGGGCTCCGTCGTGGCGGTGGCGGGTTCCCCGACCGGGGCCACTTCGGCCCGCCCTCCGTTGGTCCGGCCGTCCGTGGGCCACCTTGTCGGCCCACTTGATGGCGCCGACTGTGCGGGCGTTGCCGGAGCGTCGGACCCGTGCCTCGCGGCCATGAGTGGCCTTATGGCCGGCGTGGTCAGGGGTCTCCTCGGCCAGCTCCACGGGGCTCTCGGTGGCCAAGGGCGTCGCGACACGCATCGGGCCCGGCGACGTGCGTGCCCGGTCGGCGGCGGTCCTGCGTCATGGACATGTCGGCGAGGGGTGCCTCGGACCAGATGATCGCGGTCGCGGGGACTGCCAGTGTGGGCACCGCAGCGGCTGCCAGACCGATGCGGACCAACCGCCCGCGATGCGGCCTCCGGGTGCGGAGGACGTGCTTGTGGCGGAATCGCGCCACGGGGAATCACCAACCTGGATCTCGACGGCAGCTGCGCGAAGCAGGATCTGACACGCATGCGCCCCCGTCGCGGACAAACTGCCACCCCCCGGCAGGCGCGAAACCTGACTTGAGGGTCGTCCAGACCAGTTTTCCGGCAAATGCGATGACTCCCGCCCATGCCGGGTCGGTCGCTCATGGGGCGACGCCATCGATCACAGCCAGCAGGCGGATGGCGGAGGCGGACGGGAATCGAACCCGCCGGACCCAGCTACTGGGCCCCTACGGTTTTGAGGACCGCGCCCGTCACCAGACGAGAAACGCCTCCGCGCACACTCTAGGAGGTGTCCGGCGGACACGTACATTGACCACGTGACCGCGCCGTCCTCCTCACCCTCAGTCCTCCGTCTGACCCAGTACGCCGCAGGGGGTGGCTGCGCGTGCAAGGTGCCGCCCGGCGAGCTCGAGCGCATCCTGACCGACCTGCCCACGAGCCGCGAGGGAGGCGACCTCCTGGTGGGGCTCGACCACGGAGACGACGCCGCCGCAGTCCGCATCGACGGTGACCGCGCGGTGGTCGTGACCGCGGACTTCTTCACCCCGGTCGTCGACGACGCGTACGACTGGGGGCGCATCGCCGCGGCGAACGCCCTCTCCGACGTCTACGCCATGGGCGGGACGCCACTCGTCGCGGTCAACCTGCTGGCCTGGCCGCGCGACAAGATCCCCTTCGACCTCGCGGCGGAGGTGCTCCGCGGCGGTGCGGACATCTGCGGCGAGGCCGGGACCCACCTCGCCGGAGGCCACAGCATCGACGACCCCGAGCCGAAGTACGGCCTCGCCGTCACGGGGATGGCGGACCCGAACCGGCTGCTCCGCAACGACGCAGGAGCCGCCGGCACGCCGCTGACCCTGACGAAGCCGCTCGGGCTCGGTGTGCTCAACAACCGGCACAAGGCGACGGGGGAGCGGTTCGAGGAGGCGGTCGCCCTCATGACGACCCTGAACCGGGACGCCTCCCGCGCCGCGTTGCAGGCCGGTGCGGTCTGCGCGACCGACGTCACCGGGTTCGGACTGCTCGGCCACCTGATGAAGATGGCGCGGGCCAGCGGGGTCTCCGCCGTCGTGGACGCCGCCGCCGTGCCGTACGTCGAAGGAGCCCGCGAGTCCCTCGAGGCGGGCTACGTGCCCGGTGGCAGCCGGCGCAACCTGGACTGGGTGCGTCCTGTCCTCGACTCGGGGCTGCCCGAGGACGAGCTGGTCCTGCTCGCCGACGCGCAGACCTCGGGTGGGCTGCTCGTCGCGGGCGAGGTCCCCGGGTACCCGGTGATCGGAGAGCTCGTGCCGGCCGGCGAGCACACGATCCGGGTCCGGTGAAACTGCCCTGTCCGGGTCTCGCATGAACGGCTGACCTTCGGGTAACTTGCGGCGAGACGGGAGGAGACCCATGGCTTCTGGCAAGGCGTTCCTGGGCTGGCCGGTGCTGCGGCAGCTCACCGGCAAGGACCCCCTCGGTCGCGGCCCCGCCGTGAGGTCCGAGAAGACCGAGAACATCTCCGCCCGCACCGCCACGGCGGACCGCGTCGCGCGCAGCGTCTGCCCCTACTGTGCCGTCGGCTGCGGACAGAAGATCTACGTCAAGGACGAGAAGGTCATCCAGATCGAGGGCGACCCCGACAGCCCGATCTCGCGCGGACGGCTGTGCCCGAAGGGGTCGGCCAGCAAGAACCTCGTCACCAGCTCGCTCCGTCAGACCAAGGTCAGGTACCGCCGGCCCTACGGCACCGAGTGGGAGGACCTCGACCTCGGCACGGCGATGGAGATGATCGCCGACCGGGTGGTCAAGGCTCGCGAGGACACCTGGCAGGACATCGACGAGAAGGGCCGGAAGGTACGCCGGACGCTCGGCATCGCCAGCCTCGGAGGGGCGACCCTCGACAACGAGGAGAACTACCTCATCAAGAAGCTGTTCACGGCGATGGGCGCCATACAGATCGAGAACCAGGCGCGTATTTGACACTCCGCCACCGTCCCCGGTCTGGGGACCAGCTTCGGGCGCGGCGGCGCCACCGGGTTCACGCAGGACCTCGCCAACGCTGACTGCATCATCATCCAGGGCTCCAACATGGCCGAGGCCCACCCCGTGGGCTTCCAGTGGGTGGTCGAGGCCAAGGCGCGTGGGGCGAAGGTCATCCACGTCGACCCGCGGTTCACGCGGACCAGCGCGCTCGCGGACACCTTCGTGCCGCTGCGTGTGGGCACGGACATCGCGTTCCTCGGCGGGGTGATCAACTACGTCCTGCAGAACGAGCTCGACTTCCGCGAGTACGTCGTCGCCTACACGAACGCCGCGAACATCGTGTCCGAGGACTACCGCGACGCCGAGGACCTCGAGGGCCTCTTCTCGGGCTTCGACCCGAAGACGCGCACCTACGACCCGCAGAGCTGGCAGTTCGCCGGAAGCGAGGGGAACGGCAGCGACCGGCAGGACCATGCACAGCAGCGGGAGACCGCCTCGGCGCTGCAGCACGAGACCCACGGCATGAGCGTGTACGGCCACCCGCCTCGCGACGAGACGCTCCAGGACCCGAACTGCGTCTACCAGATCCTCAAGCGGCACTACAGCAGGTACACCCCCGAGATGGTCGCGTCGACCTGCGGCGTCTCCGAGGAGGCTTTCCTCGAGGTGTGCGAGGCATGGACGCGGAACTCCGGCCGCGACAAGACGACCGCGCTCGTCTACAGCGTCGGCTGGACCCAGCACAGCGTCGGCGTGCAGTACATCCGGACCGGTGCGATCCTCCAGCTGCTGCTGGGCAACATGGGACGCCCCGGCGGCGGCATCATGGCGCTTCGCGGCCACGCGAGCATCCAGGGCTCCACCGACATCCCGACGCTGTTCAACATCCTGCCGGGCTACCTCCCGATGCCGCAGGCCGAGGACCACACCACGCTCCAGGAGTGGATCGACAGCGTCCGGCATCCGGGGTCCAAGGGGTTCTGGGGGCAGGCGGGTGCCTACGGCATCAACCTGCTCAAGGCCTACTGGGGTGAGGCGGCCACGGAGGAGAACGACTTCTGCTTCGACCACCTCCCCAAGATCACCGGCGACCACGGCACCTACCGGACCGTGCTCGACATGATCGACGGGAAGGTCAAGGGCTACTTCCTGCTCGGGCAGAACCCTGCGGTGGGGTCGGCTCACGGCCGCGCCCAGCGGCTCGGCATGGCGAACCTCGACTGGGTCGTGGTCCGCGACCTCTTCGAGATCGAGAGCGCCACCTTCTGGAGGGACTCTCCTGAGGTCGCTACCGGGGAGATCGTGCCCGAGGAGTGCCGCACCGAGGTCTTCCTCCTGCCCGCCGCCTCGCACGCCGAGAAGGAGGGCACGTTCACCCAGACCCAGCGGATGCTGCAGTGGCGCGAGAAGGCGCTGGACCCGGTCGGCGACTGCCGCTCCGAGCTGTGGTTCTTCTACCACCTCGGGCGGATGATCCGGGAGCGTCTGGCCGGCTCGACGGATGAGAAGGACCGGCCGTTGCTCGACCTCGCCTGGGACTACCCGGTGCACGGCGAGCACGACGAGCCCGACGCCGAGGCGGTCCTGAAGGAGATCAACGGGTACGAGGTCGCCACGGGCCGGCCGCTCTCGTCGTTCACGGAGATGAAGGACGACGGGTCGACGCTCGGGGGATGCTGGATCTACACCGGTGTCTTCAAGGACGGCGTCAACCAGGCGGCGCGCCGCAAGCCGGCCCAGGAGCAGTCGTTCGTGGCCCCCGAGTGGGGCTGGGCGTGGCCGATGAACCGCCGGATCCTCTACAACCGCGCCTCGGCCGACCCCGACGGCCGGCCCTGGAGCGAGAAGAAGGCCTACGTCTGGTGGGACGAGGAGAAGGGCGAGTGGAGCGGACAGGACGTCCCGGACTTCGAGAAGACCAAGCCGCCGTCGTACCGCGCACCGGAAGGATCCAGCGGCGTCGAGGCACTCAACGGCGACGACCCGTTCATCATGCAGGGCGACGGGAAGGGGGCGCTGTACGTCCCGCAGGGCCTGATCGACGGGCCTCTCCCGACCCACTACGAACCGGTGGAGTCGCCGTTCCGGAACCCGCTCTACGGCCAGCAGGGGAACCCGACGCGCAAGGAGTACGACCGCCCCGACAACCCGATGAACCCGAGCCCGCCCGAGCTGCACGGCGAGGTGTTCCCCTTCGTGTTCACCACCAGCCGTCTCACCGAGCACCACACGGCCGGAGGCATGAGCAGGTACCTCGAGTACCTCTCGGAGCTCCAGCCCGAGATGTTCGTCGAGGTTTCCCCGGAGCTCGCCGCGGAGCGGGGGCTCGAGCACATGGGCTGGTGCCACGTGATCACCTCTCGCGCCGCCGTCGAGGGGCGGGTGATGGTGACCGACCGGCTCACCCCGTTGAAGGTCGAGGGCAAGGTGGTCCACCAGGTCTGGCTGCCCTACCACTGGGGACAGGGCGGTCTCGTGAGCGGAGACTCCGCCAACGACCTGTTCGGGATCACGCTCGACCCCAACGTGCTGATCCAGGAGACGAAGGTGGGCACCTGTGACATCCAGCCCGGACGACGACCACGGGGCAAGGCGCTGCTCGAGTTCATCGGTGAGTACCGTCGCCGGTCCGGCACCGACGTAGACCCGGGCACGCCCATCGTCACGGTCGGCTCCGACGCCGCAGGCAGGGACCACCGTGACCCGACCGGAGACAGGGAGGAGAGGCAGTGATCGGCAAGAACAGCCTCTTCGGGCCGGTGGACCCCGCCGCCGAGACCGGGTACGACGACCATCCGCCCCGCAAGGGCTTCTTCACCGACACCTCGATCTGCATCGGGTGCAAGGCGTGCGAGGTCGCCTGCAAGGAGTGGAACGAGGTCCCGGACGACGGCTTCGGCATGCTGGGGATGTCCTACGACAACACCGGCTCGCTGAACGCCAACACGTGGCGGCACGTGGCCTTCATCGAGCAGCCCAAGAAGCTCGGCGGCCAGGAGACGCGGCTGCGCGAGACCGTCGACCTGGGCATGCCGGAGATCCCGAGCGAGGGCGCACAGGTCGGCGCGGTCGGCGGCTCGGACGGCAAGCCCGACTTCCGGTGGCTGATGTCCTCCGACGTGTGCAAGCACTGCACCCATGCGGCCTGCCTCGACGTCTGCCCGACCGGCTCGCTCTTCCGCACCGAGTTCGGGACCGTCGTGGTCCAGGACGACATCTGCAACGGCTGCGGCTACTGCGTGCCGGCCTGCCCCTACGGCGTGATCGAGCGCCGGTCCACGCCGGACGGCGGCAAGAACGTGGGCATCGCCCAGAAGTGCACGCTGTGCTACGACCGGCTCAAGGTCGGGGAGAAGCCGGCCTGCGCGAAGGCCTGCCCCACCGAGTCGATCCAGTTCGGCGACGTGGAGGAGCTGCGTGAGCGTGCGAACGAACGGGTCGAGCAGCTCCACGAGGCGGGGATCATGGACGCCCGGCTCTACGGCAACGACCCCGACGACGGGGTGGGCGGCACCGGGGCTTTCTTCCTCCTGCTCGACGAGCCCGAGGTGTACGGCTTCCCGCCCGACCCGGTGGTGACCACGAAGGACCTGCCGCACATGTTCAACCGGGCCACGACGGCCGCCCTGGCGCTCTTCGCGGGCGCGGTCGTCTCGTTCTTCGGGAGGCGCTCATGAGCCCGGAGGTGAGCCGGTCGGGCCCGGTCGACGAACGGTCCCACCGGGAGGCGGTGCCCGGGGCCGACGGCGGACGCGAGGGAGGGCGCCGCAAGCGACGCGGTGAGCGTGCCGGTGGCGAGTTCTCCATGGTGCCCAAGGCGGAGTTCACCTCCTACTACGGGCGTCAGATCGTCAAGCCCTCCCCGTGGGAGGCCGACATCCCGGCGTACCTCTTCTCCGGTGGCCTGGCCGCGGGCTCCTCACTGCTGGCGGCGGGCGCCGACCTCACCGGCCGCCCGGCGCTGCGCAGGGTCGGGACGGCTGGGGTCCATCGGGGCCCTCACGTTCAGCATGGCCGCCCTGGTCCACGACCTCGGCAAGCCTTCGCGCTTCCTCAACATGCTGCGCACCGCGAAGCTGACCTCGCCGATGTCGGTCGGCACCTGGATCCTGTCCGGCTACGGGCCGTTCGCGGCTCTGGCCGCAGCCGCCGAGATGGTCGACATGCTGCCCGCCGGCCTCCGGGTCGGCCCGCTGCGGCTGGTGTCGCGGGCGGGGCGGTCCGCAGGCCTGGTCGCCGCGGTGACCGCGCCGCCGGTCGCCGCGTACACCGCGGTGCTCCTCGCCGACACGGCCACGCCGTCGTGGCACTCGGCGTACCGCGAGCTGCCCTTCGTCTTCGTGAGCTCGGCCGCGGCCGCCTCCGGTGGCCTCGGCATGCTCGCGGCCCCCAAGGCCCAGACCGCGCCGGCCCGCAGGTTCGCCGTCGGCGGCGCGGTGCTCGAGCTGCTCATGGAGCAACGGATGGAGCGGTCGATGGGGATCACCGCCGAGCCGCTGCACCAGGGGCAGGCGGGCAGGCTCATGAAGGCGGCCAAGGTCCTCACCGCCGCCGGCGCGGCCGGCTCCCTGCTCGCCGGGCGGAGCCGGGCACTGGGGGTGCTCTCGGGCGCGGCGTTGATGGCGGGCTCGGTCTGCACCAGGTTCGGCGTGTTCGAGGCCGGACAGGCATCCGCGCGCGACCCGAAGTACACCGTCGTGCCACAGCGTGAACGACTCGATCGTGGGGTACCAGTCCGCTACCAGGGCTAGCCCCGCGCCGCCGAGGCGCGTCACGGAGGAGGCGGACATGACCAACACGACCCAGCGTGAGGGTGCGGCGGGGGCCGCAGTGCCCTCGACCAACCGGTGGCTGCTCGTAGGCGCCGGACTGCTGCTCCAGTTCTCCATCGGCGCGGTCTACGCCTGGAGCGTCTTCGCCAAGGCTCTCCAGGAGGCTGAGCCCTGGCAGCTGACGAAGGTGGAGGCATCCCTTCCCTTCACGGTCACGATCGCGATGATCTTCGTCGGCAGCTACATCGGTGGGCGCATCCAGGACAAGAAGGGTCCCCGCATCGTCGCCCTGGTCGGCGGCGTCATCTACGCAGTGGGCGTCATCCTCGCCTCGTTCACCAGCGGCTCCGACGACCTGGGGCTGCTCATCGCCGGCTACGGAGTGATCAGCGGCTTCGGCCTGGGCTTCGCCTACATCGTGCCGATCGCGATGCTGCAGAAGTGGTTCCCGGACAAGAAGGGCCTGATCACGGGCCTCGCGGTGGGCGGCTTCGGCTTCGGCGCCGTGCTCACCTCACCCGTGGCCCAGTGGCTGATCGCCAAGGACGAGAACGACCCCACGAGTGCCTTCCTGCCGCTCGGGATCGCCTACCTCGTCATGTCCCTCGTCGGGGCATCGGCCTTCAAGAACCCGCCCGAGGGGTACGTCGTACCGGGTTACGAGGCCAGCGCCGCCGGCACCGCAGAGGCGGCCCACGAGTACACGCAGGGCGAGGCGCTGCGCACGCCGCAGTGGTACCTGCTGACCGCGATCCTCACCCTCAACGTCACCGCGGGCATCGCACTCATCTCGCAGGCGGCCGGCAGTGCCGAGGGGATCGCCGGCTACAGCGCAGCCGGTGCCGCCTCGGTCGTCGGTGTTCTGGCGATCTTCAACGGCGGTGGGCGCATCGTGTGGGCCGCGGCCTCGGACTACATCGGCCGGATGCCCGCGTTCGCGGCGATGCTCGGCCTCCAGGGCGTGTGCCTGCTCCTGCTTCCCCACGCGGGGAGCGCCGCGCTGTGGTTCGTCCTCGCCGCGGTCGTGTACCTCTGCTACGGCGGCGGCTTCGGCACCATGCCCGCCACCGCGGGTGACTTCTTCGGGGTCAAGAACGCCGGCGCGATCTACGGTCTCATGCTGATCGGCTGGAGCCTCGGTGGTGTGATCGGCCCGATCGTGATCTCCTCGCTGCTCGGCGACAACGACCCGCCGGACTACACGCTCGCCTACACGACCATCGGCATCATCGCGTTGGTCTCGATGGTGCTCACCCTCGTCACGAAGCTGCCTCGAGACCGCAACGCCGCTGTTCCCGAGGCGCAGGCCGCCGGTCGCCGCTGACGTGCGGCCGCCGGCCGGCCGGGAGGTGACCGGATCCGGAGGTCAGGACACGGACGCCGACGACGCCGACGACGGGGACGGCAGCGTCACGGTGAACGTGGTCCCGAGGCCGAGGCCCGACTCGAGCGCGATGGTCCCGTTGTGGCGCTCGACGATGCGCTTGACGATGGTCAGGCCGAGCCCGGTCCCCGGGATGTCGAGCGCGGTCGGGTTCGTGGACCGGAAGAACTCCGTGAACAGCTGGGCCTGGTCCTCGGGTGAGATCCCGATGCCCTGGTCGCTGCAGCGGAGCACGACGCCGTCCTCGCCCTCCGCGACGCTGCACGTGACGGTGCCGCCGGCGGGGCTGAACTTCACCGCGTTGCTCAGCAGGTTGCTCACCACGCGGTCGAGCTCGGCCGGGTCGCCGTACGCCGTCACCTTCTCCGTCGTGCCTTGGAGCTCGACGGTGACCTCCTGCTTCGCAGCCTGAGCCGCCAGGAGCTCGCTGGCGCAGCTCACGATGTCGGAGAGGTCGACCGGCACCGGCATGAACGGCCGGTGGGGGTCGCCCACCTTGGACAGCAGCAGCAGGTCCGAGACCAGCTCGGAGAGACGGGTGGCGGCGCGCTCGATCGCAGCAAGGGAGGACCCCGTCACCAGCCCGTCCTCCGCGGTCTCCAGCAGCTCGAGGTGGCCGATGATCGCGGTGAGCGGGTTCTTCAGCTCGTGGGCAAGGGTGGAGATCATCTCGGTCTTGTAGCGGTCGAGCTGCTGGAGCTCTTCCACCAGGTGCCGCTCCCGCTCGTACAGACGGGCGTTCAGGACGGCTCGGCCGAGGTCGCGACCGATCTCCAGGGCAGCCGTCATCTCTTCGGTCGTCCAGGTGCTCGCGTGGGTCCCGCGCCCGAGCACCAGGTAGCCGAGGCACTCCGGGCCCGCTCCCATCGGCGCGAGCAGCAGGGTTCGCGTCCCGGACCTGCCTACGAACTCGAGCACCGTGTCGACCTCCTGGTCCGCGAGGTCGTCGGCCGGAGCAAGGGGCGAGAGCGGGAGGATGACCGCCCGGCGCTCCTCCCAGCAGCGCTCGGCCAGTCGCGTCGCCACGGCGACGACCTCGTCGGGCGGGACCAGCGCCGGCTCGGCGTGGATCGCGCCGCGGCCGCGGCCCGGCAGCTCGCCGACACCCTCGAACGCTCTGATCCACAGGGCGTCGCAGCCCAGGCCCTTCACGATGGGGGAGACACTGGCGTCGATCACGCGGCCGAGGTCCAAGGCGTTGCCCGCGGTCTGCACGACGTCGCGCACCGCGGTGGCGATGCGAACCTCCTCGCGCAGGCGTTCGCGCTGCTTTGCGTTGCTGATCGCGATGCCTGCCTGGACGGCGTACATCTCCAGCGCCTCCCGGGCGAACCGGCCTGGGCGCCGGCCGTCGCGGGGCAGGTCGACCGACAGCAGACCGACCATCTCGCCGGTGGGCGCCGAGAGCGGCGCCAGGAGCGCGTCCTCGGGGTGCCACGCGTCGGGTACGTCGAGGGGACGCACGTCGGGGATCCAGCCCTGGGCCGGCCCCTCGAGCCGCTCGTGCGGGATGAACTTCAGCAGCCCCCAGTCGTCGGCGAGCTCGAACTCGCCCGCGATCTCCTCGAACGGGGTGAGGTTCCCGATGAGCTGGTCGCGCGCGGCGTCGTCACCCGCCACCGCGACGCCCTCGAGCTGCTGGTCGGGGTGCATGTAGCTCACGGCGGCAACCGCGAAACCGGTGACGTCCGCGACGCCGTCGACGAGCAGCTGCAGCACCGAGGCGAGGTCGTCCCCCGCGTTCACGCGGCACATGAGCTCGTGCAGCCTGCGCAAGGTGGTGACCTCGCGGGGTTGTTCGTCGATCACGTGAGCCCCCCGGACTGGTGGAGTGTGTCGTCACACTCGCTTTTCATTATCGGCAGGGAAGAGGCAAATGGGGCGTTTTCAGGTCAATGCCGGGACTCCCTGGGGCTGGACGGCCCTGCCACCTGGGGCTACCGCGCGGTAACATTGCTGTCCATGAAGCGATCGATCTACGACTCCGACCACGAAGCGTTCCGGTCCTCGGTCCGCGAGTTCCTCGACCGGGAGGTCAAGCCGCACCTCGAGGAGCATGCCGAGGCGCACGCGATGCCCCGTGAGCTGTGGCTCGCCGCCGGCAAGCAGGGGTTCCTCGGGCTCGAGATCCCCGAGCAGTACGGCGGCTCCGAGGCGGGGGACTACCGCTACAACGCGGTGCTGACCGAGGAGCTCGCCAAGGTCAACATGGCGCTCGCCTCGTGCGTCGGGATCCACGCCGACATCGTCGCGCCGTACCTGGTGCACCTCACCACGGAGGAGCAGCGGGAGCGCTGGCTGCCGAAGTTCTGCACCGGCGAGATCCTCACCGCGATCGGGATGACCGAGCCCTCGGGCGGCTCCGACCTCGCAGCCCTGCGCACGACCGCCGTCCGCGACGGCGACGACTGGATCCTCAACGGGTCCAAGACCTTCATCACCAACGGGTACTCCGCGGACCTCGTGATCGTCGCCGCCCGGACGAGCCCGGAGAAGAAGGCACGCGGCATCACGCTGTTCGCTGTCGAGGCGGACATGGAGGGCTTCTCGCGTGGTCGCAAGCTCGACAAGGTCGGCCAGCCCGAGTCCGACACCGCCGAGCTCTTCTTCGAGGAGGTCCGGGTTCCCGCCGCCAACGTCGTCGGCGAGGTCGACAACGGGTTCATCCACATGATGACCTGGCTCCCGCAGGAGCGGCTGGGCTCCGCGGTGACCAACATCCACCACGCGAAGCAGATCCTCGAGGAGACGATCGAGTACGCCAAGGAGCGCAAGGCCTTCGGCCAGTCCATCGGCAACTTCCAGCACAACAAGTTCCTGATGGCCGAGCTCGTCACCAAGATCGAGGTGGCCGAGGCGTTCATCGACCAGGCGGTCGTGGCGCACACCAAGGGCGAGCTCACGCCGATCGACGCCGCCAAGGCGAAGTGGTGGTCCGCAGAGGTCCAGAACGACGTGCTCGACCACTGCGTCCAGCTGTACGGCGGTTACGGCTACATGAACGAGTACCGCGTCGCCCGGGCATGGCAGGACGCCCGTGTCACGAAGATCTGGGCGGGCTCGAACGAGATCATGAAGGAGCTCATCGGTCGGGACCTCGGCCTCTGAGCCGCGGCTGCTCCACCGGCACGAAGGCCCGCCTGCTCCCGTTCGGGGCGGCGGGCCTTCGCGCATGCGGTTCGCTTTGACGGGTACATACGCCGACGTGGTGAGATTTGTCTGCCCTCTCGGGCTCGTCCGGCTTCGCGGCGTCTAGACTCCGTGGGCGTGATGGTCGGGGCAGCATCGGGACGCAGACGGCGGTTCCCGCCGCGGCCCTCCAGCGTCCGCGATGCACGGTGGATGATCCGCGAGTGCCTCGTCGCCGCCGACCGGGAGGACCTGGTCGAGACCGCCGAGCTGCTGGTGAGCGAGATCGTCACCAACGCCCTGGTCCATGCCGGCACCCCCATCGAGGTCGCGTTCTCCTTCGTCGACGGCGGACTGCGCGTCGAGGTGACCGACGGGAGCCCTCACTCACCGGCGCGCCGCGGGTACGGCCCGAACGCCGGGACCGGTCGCGGGCTCATGCTGCTCGAGGAGATGGTGGACGAGTGGGGAGTCGTGCCCGACGACCCCGGCAAGACGGTGTGGTTCCAGATCGCCTCGCAGCCCGGCTCGCACGAGCTGTCGCCCCGACCCGCCCCGCACCCCCGCGGCCAGGAGGAGATGCTGAGCGTCGAGCTGATCGACGTACCCCTGCTCCTCCACGACGCCTGGCGGCAGCACGCCGAGTCGCTCCTGCGCGAGTACCTCCTCGCGAGCCTCGAGCTCGACGCGGCCGAGGACCCGATCGCCGTGCACGCACAGGCGAGCGATGCGATCGCGCTGCTGGCAGAGCACATTCCTGCCTCGGGAGTCGCCGAGGACCCCGACCAGGTGATGGTCTCGGCCACCGAGCCCCTCGTGACCAGCCCGCGTGTGGAGGTGCTGGTCCCCGTCCGCTCGGTGGGCAACTTCGCGATGCTCGAACGAGCGATCCTGAACGCCCTGGAGATGGTCGAGGGCGGCCAGCTCCTGACGCCTCCGACACAGCCCGAGCTCCAGGCCCTGCGTGTCTGGCTCTGCGAGCAGGTGATCTCCCAGAGCCAGGGCGTCGACCCTGCCCCCTGGAGCGCCGGGGCCGAACCGTCTCCGCGGTACCTCCACAGCCTCTCCTGGGACAGCACCGGGGTCCGTCAGGCCTTGACCGCGATGGTCGCCGCGGACGACGAGGACCGGATAGTCGCGGTCAGTGAGACCGCCCGCGAGCTGCTCGGGTACGACGACGCGCGGGACCTCCTGGGTGCCCGCCTGACGGTGATCATCCCCGAGCGCTACCGCCAGGCCCATCTGGCCGGCTTCACGATGCACTTCCTCTCCGGCCGGGCGCTCCTGATCGAGCACACCGTCGTGGTGCCTGCGTTACGCCGGGACGGAACCGAGGTGCAGGTGGCGCTGACCATCCACACCGACCGCACCGAGGACGGCCGCACGGTGTTCGTGGCGGACCTCGAGCCCGCGGTCGCCTAGCGCCGAGCCCGGGTCGCGTAGCGCCCTGCGGGAGAAGACCTGCCTCCGGGTCAGCCGGTGGGCTCGGTGACGTCCGCGACCGTCGCCCTCAGCGCCCTGACGAGCTCGGCCGCGTCGACGCTCAGCGCGACGCCGTGCGCGCCGCCGCCGAGCGAGACCCTGCCCGTCATACCGGCATCGGCGACCACCGGCCAGGCGGTCGTGCTCCCCAGTGGCGTGATCGTGCCCCGCACGTAGCCGGTCACCTCGCGGGCGGTCTCGGCGTCGGGCATGGAGAGCCGGTTGACGCCGAGCAGGGTCCGAAGCTTCTGCCAGGCGATCTCGCGGTCACCGGGGACCAGCACGAACCGGTAGTCGTCGTCAGTGAGCCGCACCACGATCGTCTTCGTCACCGCCGCAGGGGAGACACCTCGTGCGGCGGCTGCCTCCTCGAGCGACCGGACGGGACCGTGCCGTGTCACACGGTAGTCGAGGCCGAGTGCGTCAGCGGCCGCGAGCGCACGCTCGGAACGATCGGTGTCCTCCGCCATGACGCGATCCTACGGACACGCCGCCGCTCGCGGCGCCGGCCGCACCGCCCGCGGTCTCAGGCGCGATGTGCCGGCGGCGGTGGACCGGGAACGCGACGATGGGCTGCGGGGCGGTGGTCCGGAGAGGGCAGGTCGTGACGGCGCCGGAACGGCAGACCGAGCAGGCCTCGCTCGTCGACCTCCTCGCGTAGCCACTGCTCGAAACAGGACTCGACCACCGCGAGCACGCCCGGGTGCGTGATCTTCACGGCGAGTGCGGCCTGCCAGCCTGCCCTGAACGCCTCGTTCAGGATCTTTCGTTCACGTTCCAGCTCGGCATCTCTCATGCGTCCCCCTTCCGTCTTGGATCAGGGAAACATCGCACAGCACGGTTGCGACATCGCCACAGTGAGCGAAAGACGACGCACAGGGGAACTAGGCCGCAGGGTCCGGCTCTGGCCCCCTTGGGGGCGCTGACCGGTGACAGGGAGCTCGTCCGGGTGGTCGACCTGCTCGACTGGCCGACGCGTTCCCTCGCACGGCGCCCGGGCATGCGGCACAATCAGTGTCATGACGACGTACACCGGAGCGTGGTGGCCGCACTAGGGCGGCTACCTCCTCTTCCTGTGATCACGTCAGGCCGCCCGCTTCGGGCGGCCCTTTTCGCATCTTTGGGCGCTGTCCGTGGTGGGTGTCCGAGCCACTCATCCACCAAGGAGAACCTCACGATGACCACCCGAGTCTTCACCGGGCTCAAGCCCACCGGCCGGCTCCAGCTGGGCAACTACCTCGGAGCGATACGACCGCTGCTCGACCTCGCCGCGGACCCCGACAACGAGCTGTTGGTCAGCGTCGCGGACCTGCACGCACTCACCGTCGAGCACGACCCCGCCCAGCTGCGCGAGCTCACGCTGGAGATGGCCGCGACCCTGCTCGCCTGCGGACTCGACCCGCGCGCCAAGCTGTTCGTGCAGTCGACGGTGCCGGGGCACACGGAGCTGAGCTACCTGCTGGAGAGCACTGCGACGTACGGCGAGATGAGCCGCATGGTCCAGTTCAAGGAGAAGTCGCGCGGGCAGGAGACCACCCGCCTGTCACTCCTGACGTACCCGGCTCTGATGGCCGCCGACATCCTGGCGTACCAGACCCAGGTGGTCCCGGTCGGCGACGACCAGCGCCAGCACCTGGAGCTGACCAGGACGCTGGCAGGCCGCTTCAACAGTCGCTACGGCCCCGTCTTCACCGTGCCGCGTGGTGTGACACCTCCCGACTCCGCCCGGGTCAAGGACCTACGCGACCCGGCCGCGAAGATGGGCAAGTCCGGAGCGGACGGCTCAGGGGTGGTCTTCCTGCGCGACGAGCCGGATGTCGTCGTGGCGAAGCTCCGTCGGGCGGTCACGGACAGCGACCCCTCCCTGACCTACGACCCCGAGCGGCGGCCCGGCGTGGCCAACCTCGCGGTGCTCCTCGGCGCTCTGACGGGAACCCCTCCCGCGCAGGCACTGGAGGGACTGCGCGGTGCCGCTGCCCTGAAGCAGGCGGTCGCCGACGTGCTCGTCGCGACGCTGGTGCCGATCCAGAAGCTCTACCGGGACCTCACCGCCGACCCCGCGGAGCTGCTGGCGCTGCTGGCGGCGGGAGGCGAGGCGGTGGCCAAGGATGCGGAGGGGACGGTGGCCCGGGCGAAGAGCGCGATGGGGCTGCTGTCGCTCAGGTGAATCGTCAGCCGGTCGGCCGGCTGTCCCGGTCGGCGCGCTCCAGCTCGGCCCGCATCGCCTCGGCCAGCGCGATGGCCCCGGAGAGCGGCCGGATCATGACGAAGAACTCGTCGATGAGCCCGGCCTCGTTCGTGTGCAAGAAGTCGCAGCCTTCGACCTCTCGGTCGCCGACCCGCGCCCGGAAGACCAGGGCATGGTCGGGCGAGCCCTCAGCACCGATCTCACGGTCGTAGCGGAAGTCCTCGAACACCCGCGACACCGCGTGCAGGATCACCGCAACCTCGTCGCGTCCCTGGTACGGCTTGTGGACGACCGGGCTGCGGAACGTCACGTCCTCGGTCATCAACGACAGGGCGCGGTCGACGTCCCAGGACTCGACCGCCTCGCGGAAGACTCGCATCAGGCCACGGTAGCGGCGAGCCGAGGTCAGCGGGAGAGCGCCTGGTCGAGGTCCTCGAGCAGGTCGTCGACGTCCTCGAGACCCACCGACAGGCGGACCAGCCCGTCGGTGATCCCCACGCGGGCGCGGCCCTCGGGCCCCATCCTGTGGTGCGTCGTGGTGGCCGGGTGGGTGATCAGCGACTTCGAGTCGCCGAGGTTGTTGGAGATGTCGACGATCTTCAGCCGGTCGAGGACGGAGAACGCCTGCTCCTTGCCGCCCGGGACCTCGAAGGTGACGACCGTGCCGCCCCCGCTCATCTGCCGCCTCGCCAGGTCGTGCTGAGGGTGCGACTCGAGCCAGGGGTAGAGCACCCGCGACACCCGGGCGTGCTCCTCGAGCCAGGACGCGACCCGCTCCGCACCCGCGGTCGAGTGCAGCACCCGCATGCGCAGCGTCTCCAGGCCCTTGGTCAGCACCCAGGCGTTGAACGGGCTGAGCGACGGCCCGGTGTTGCGCATCAGGGTCTTGACCTCGCCCTGGATGAGCTCGGCCGGGCCGAGGATGGCGCCGCCGAGAGTCCGGCCCTGCCCGTCGATGTGCTTGGTCGCGGAGTACACGACGACGTCCGCGCCGAGCTCGAGGGGTCGCTGGAGGACAGGGGTGGCGAACACGTTGTCGACGATCACGGTGGCGCCGGCGGCGTGCGCGAGGTCGCATACCGCGCGCACGTCGACCAGCTCCTGCATGGGGTTGGACGGCGACTCGAAGAAGACCGCCTTCGCCGGCGTCGACAGCGCCTTCTCCCACTGCTCGAGGTCGCTGCCGTCCACGAACTCCGTCGTCACGCCCCACCGGGGGAGGAGGTCGTCGAGGATCGCGAAGCAGGAGCCGAACAGGCTGCGCGCGGCGACCACCCGGTCACCGGCCCGGACGAGCGCGAGGAGGGCGTTGAAGACCGCGGCCATGCCGCTCGCGGTCGGGAAGCAGGCCTCGGCGCCCTCCATCAGTCGCAGCCTGTCACCGAAGCCGGTCACCGTCGGGTTGCTGAACCGGGAGTACATGAAGTGGTCGGACTCGCCCTTGAAGGCGGCCTCCGCCTCGGCCGCGGAGGAGTACACGTAGCCCGAGGTCAGGTAGATCGCCTCGGAGGTCTCCTCGAACTCCGAGCGGTACAGACCCCCGCGCACGGCCAGCGTGTCGGGACGCCAGTCCGGGTGCGGTACGTCGGAGGCCCGCTCGTTCACGACTGCCGCCAGGGCAGCCCGTGGGCCCGCCAGCCGGTGCTGCCCCGATGGCCGGCCTCGTCGAGGTCCCCCTCGAAGCCCTCGGCCACGTTGTACGACGGCTCGATCCCCGCCTCGGTCGCGGCGCCGGCGGCGGCCTGGGAGCGCGCTCCGGACCTGCAGATGAACAGCACGGGCCCATTGCCGGACACGCCCGCGGCGGCGAGCTCGTCGAGGAAGTCCGGGTTCCGGCCGCCCGGCCAGTGGTTCCACGCGACGGTGACCAGCTTCTTGCCGAGCCCGGTGACGTCGGGGAGGCCCACGAACATCCACTCCGCCTCGGAGCGCACGTCGACGAGGACGGCCTGCGGGTCGCGGCGAAGCAGCTCCCAGGCCTCGGTCGGGGTGAGATCTCCGGCGTACGTCATGTCCAACACGGTAGGCGCGGGGCACCGTAGCGGTCGGTTCGTCCGCATCCCGGACCGGTGCGCGGGGCAGCGGGGACGGCCAGAGGCGTGTCAACCGGGGGACGGGCTCAGGCCGGTCCCTCTACTGTGGAGCAAAGTCGCCGGAAGGCTGGTGATGTGCAGATGGTGCGGATCCTGGCCGCCGCGTGCGTGCTGGCCGCTCTGGCCGTGGCGACCATGATGGCCCTCTCCGGCAGCAGCGACACCGGCAGGAGTGACGCCGCACCGCCTGCGGAGACCGCCCGCCCGCTGCTCATCCACTACGCGCAGTCCTTCCCGTCGACCCAGCAGGTCGCGAACCACGCCGACTGGTACAGGTCCCTGCCGTTCGACGGCATGGTCATCGGGGGGCGCCGGGTCGACCCCGTCTTCTTCATCGACCCGGGGACCAGCTACAGCGAGAAGGCCATCCTCTCCGACGTCCGGAGGCTCCCCTCCGACATGGGGCAGGTGAGCCACAACTTCTTCGCCCTGCGGATGATCACCTCGCTCGACTGGTCCGACGACGCACAGTGGCAGCAGATCGAGAAGAACCTCCGGAACCTCGTCCGGGCCCTTCGCGAGAGCGGAAAGCCCTGGGACGGCGTGTTCCTCGACAACGAGTTCTACGGAGACAGCACCTCGCCGTGGGACTACGGAGTCTCGTCCGACCCCTGGACCTACTCCGACACCGAAGGCGCGACGCCGGGCATGAAGCCTGCGGAGGCACGGGCGCTCGTGCGCGAGCGGGGCCGGCAGATCATGGCCGCGATCATCGAGGAGTGGCCCGAGATCGTCGTCTTCAACAGCCAGGGGCCGTGGATCGCGCAGCCGGAGACCACGGCGATGCTCGAGTCGAGCGGGGTCCCCGACAACGACGTCTCCTTCGCCAACGAGCTGTCGGCGGCGTTCACGATCGGGATGGCGGAGGCCACCTGGGGAACCTCGGCCCGACTCGTCGACGGTGGTCGGTTCTACGGGCTACGGACTCCGGAGCAGTTCCGGGCCGCCCGGGACTGGATGAGGCACGGCTTCGCGGAGCACGCGTCGAGCGGCCTCGACCGGGAGCACGCCGCTAGCTACACCGAGCACCTCTCCGCTTCGTTCGGCGTCTACGACCGGGACAAGAACAAGGCGGACTGGCCGCCGCTCCCACCCGACCAGCTGGCCCTCCTGACGAGGCTGGCGCTCCAGGAGAGCGACCGGTACGTCTGGCTCTACACCGAGAAGTACGAGTGGGGTCGAGGTGCCAGCTGGAAGGAGCCGGTGCCACGGTCCTACCTCGATGCGGTGACGCTGGCCCGAGTCACCGCCCAGCTGGTCCGGACGGGGAGCGCGCCCTGGACGGGTCCGCCGTGAGCCCTGACCCGGACGCCGCTTCGTCGGCTTTCTGCAGGATCGTGCAGTGCACATTCATGCGGGTGGATTCGGATGCATTTCGCTGCGGGTGTGCGTCATGCTCTTAACAAGCGGTTCGGGACAACCGTGACAACAGAAGAAGCTTGAGACGAGGGCAAACGAGTCAACCCCCCCGACAGTTTGATCCCTAGCGCCACCTCCCCCCCGGCCCGTCTCAACACACGAAGGCCGTCCACCTCGGTGGACGGCCTTCGTGTTCGTCGTGCCGGTGCCGGCCCACCGTCCCGAGGGCCGCTGGGGTCCTCGGGACAGCAGGTGCCCGGGTCAGGCGGAGAGGCGCTCTCCGGTGTTCGTGTCGAAGACATGCACCTTCGCCGGATCGGTGGTGACGCGCACCGTCGAGCCCTTCTGGACGTCGCGGCGGGCCTCCACCCGGACCACCACCTGGTGGGAGGTCCCGTCGACGTCGCTGGTGCCGTAGACGTACGCGTCGGCGCCGAGCTCCTCGATCACCGTGACGAGCACCGGCAGCCCGCTCTCGCCCTCGCCGACCAGGCGCCAGGCCTCGGGGCGCACACCGACGGTGATCTCGCCCTCCATCCGGGTGGCCGCGGTGCGGTCGATCGGGAGGACGTAGTCGCCGATCCGGGCGCCGCCCTCGGCCGGCGACGCCGGGAGCAGGTTCATGGCGGGAGAGCCGATGAAGCCGGCGACGAAGAGGTTCGCCGGGCGGTCGTAGAGGGCGAGCGGGGAGTCCACCTGCTGGAGGATGCCGTCCTTCATCACCGCGACCCGGTCGCCCATGGTCATCGCCTCGACCTGGTCGTGGGTGACGTAGACGGTGGTGATCCCGAGCCGCTGCTGGAGCGCGGCGATCTGGGTGCGCGTGGAGACGCGAAGCTTGGCGTCGAGGTTCGACAGCGGCTCGTCCATGCAGAAGACCTGGGGCTGGCGGACGATCGCACGGCCCATCGCCACCCGCTGGCGCTGGCCACCGGACAGGGCCTTCGGCTTGCGCTCGAGCAGCTCCTCGAGGTCGAGGAGCTTGGCGGCCTCGCGCACGCGCGCCTCCCGCTCCTCCTTGCCTACCTTGGCCATCTTCAGCGAGAAGGCCATGTTCTCGGCGACGCTCATGTGCGGGTAGAGCGCGTAGTTCTGGAACACCATCGCGATGTCACGGTCCTTCGGCGCGACGTTCGTGATGTCGCGGTCGCCGATGAGGATCCGGCCCTCGGTGACCTCCTCGAGGCCGGCCAGCATGCGGAGAGAGGTGGACTTGCCGCAGCCCGAGGGGCCGACGAGCACCATGAACTCGCCGTCCTCGATCTCGAGGTTGAGGTCGTCCACCGCCGGCTTGCTGCTGCCGGGGTAGAGGCGCTGGGCGTTCTGGTAGGTGACAGAAGCCATCTTCGGTACATCCCTTCACCGGCAGGCACGTGCCGGACGATCCGTGGTAAAGGTGGGCCACCCGGACAGGTGGCGCCCCGACTCTAGTCCTCCCCGGCGTGTTGCGGGGAACCGCATGTGCGCCCCGGTCGTCGGCCCTAGGCTTGGCACGTGGTCGAGGAGCGACGGCTCCTGGGGTGGGCACCTTTCCACGCGAAGTGGCCGGTGGGCCGGCAGCACAGCAGGGGAGCTGAGCGGCGGCGCCACACCGGTGAGGAGCCGGCCATGCAACGTCATCGGTGCAGCAGCTGTCGCAACCCGATCCGTGGCGTCGCGTTGTCACGCCCGGGGACGGCCACGGAGCTCTGGTACCACCCGGACTGCTGGGCCGAGGCCTGCAGTCGCGCAGCAGGAGGAGTACGAACGCCAGGTCCGCGCGGGCGGCCTCGAGGCTCTGCTGGCGCCCTACGGCTCCGAGTAGCATGCGGCGCATGAGCGACCCTCGTGCAGGCACCCGCGCAGAGCCGTCGGACCTCGTCGACGTCCCCCACCTGGTCACCGCGTACTACACAGGCGAGCCCGATCCCGAGAACCCCGACCAGGCGGTCGTGTTCGGCACCTCGGGGCACCGGGGCACCAGCCTGCGCAACGCCTTCAACGAGACCCACATCTGGGCCACCACCCAGGCGATCTGCGACTACCGCCGGGAGCAGGGGTACGACGGTCCGCTGTTCCTGGGCCGCGACACCCATGCGCTCTCCGAGCCGGCCTGGTCCTCCGCGCTCGAGGTCCTCGTCGCCAACGACGTCACGGTCCTGGTCGACGACCGCGACGGCTACACCCCGACCCCCGCGGTGTCTCACGCCATCCTCGCCGCGAACCGGGGACGCACCGAGGGGCCGGGCCTCGCCGACGGAGTCGTCGTCACCCCCTCCCACAACCCGCCGGCCGACGGCGGCTTCAAGTACAACCCGCCGCACGGCGGCCCGGCCGACTCCGACGCCACCAAGGTGATCGCGGACCGTGCCAACGCCTACATCAGGGCGGGCCTCGACGGCGTCCGCCGGGTCCCGTTCGCGAAGGCGCGGGCGGCGGCGGGGTCCTACGACTTCATGGGGAGGTACGTCGACGACCTGCCTGCCGTGGTCGACCTCGACCGGATCCGCGAGGCCGGCGTACGCATCGGTGCCGACCCGCTCGGCGGTGCCAGCGTGGCGTACTGGGCCGAGATCGCCGAGCGGCACCGGCTCGACCTGTCCGTCGTCAACCCGCTCGTCGACCCGACCTGGCGGTTCATGACGCTCGACTGGGACGGCAAGATCCGGATGGACTGCTCGTCGCCGTCGGCGATGGCCTCGCTGATCGAGCGGCGCGGGGAGTACGACCTCGCGACCGGCAACGACGCGGACGCCGACCGGCACGGCATCGTCACCCCCGACGGCGGGCTGATGAACCCGAACCACTACCTCGCGGTGGCGATCCGCTACCTCACCGGCGCCCGCCCCGGCTGGTCCTCCGAGGCCGCGGTCGGCAAGACCCTGGTGTCCTCCTCGATGATCGACCGCGTCGTCGCCTCGGCGGGACGGCGGATGACCGAGGTCCCGGTCGGCTTCAAGTGGTTCGTGCCCGGCCTGCTCGACGGGTCGGTCGTGTTCGGGGGAGAGGAGTCGGCAGGGGCGTCGTTCCTGCGCTTCGACGGCTCGGTGTGGACCACCGACAAGGACGGCATCATCCTGGCCCTGCTCGCCTCGGAGATCCTGGCCGCCACGGGCAGGACGCCGAGTGCCCACTACGCCGAGCTGACCCAGGAGTTCGGCGACCCGGCGTACGCACGGGTGGACGCACCCGCGACCCGCGAGGAGAAGGCCAAGCTCGCCGCTCTGTCGCCCTCTGACGTCAAGGCTGAGACGCTCGCGGGCGACCCGATCACCGCGCGGCTCACCGAGGCACCCGGCAACGGCGCCGCGATCGGCGGGCTGAAGGTCACCACCGAGCACGCGTGGTTCGCGGCACGGCCGTCCGGGACCGAGGACGTCTACAAGATCTACGCCGAGTCCTTCAAGGGTCCCGACCACCTCGCGCAGGTGCAGGCCGAGGCCCGCGAGGTCGTCTCCGCCGCCCTCAACCCCTAGCCCGGCAGCGCCGCCCCCCGGGGGGGGTCAATTACCAAGGTATGCAGGCAATTGGGCTCTTCCCACGGTGATATCACCGAGGGAAGAGGCAATTCGCCATGGGAAGACACCCCGGCCCGTACGACGGGCAGGGCGGCTCAGGCCTTCGCGGCGTCCGCGAACGGGTCGGCGAGTCCGACGTACTTGGTCTCGAGGAACTCCTCGATGCCCTCGAAGCCGCCCTCGCGTCCGAGGCCGGACTGCTTGACGCCGCCGAACGGCGCGGCGGGGTTCGAGACGATCCCGACGTTGAGGCCGAGCATGCCCGACTCGATCGTGTCGGCCAGACGGAGCGAGCGGCTGACGTCGCGGGTGTAGGCGTAGGCGACCAGGCCGTACTCGGTGTCGTTGGCCATCGCGACCGCCTTCTCCTCCTCGCTGAACGTGATGATCGGGGCGACCGGCCCGAAGACCTCCTCGGCCATGATCCGGGCGTCCTCGCCGACGCCGGTGAGCACGGTCGGCGGGTAGAAGTAGCCGGCGCCGTCGAGAGGCCTGCCGCCGGTGCGGACGTCGGCCCCGCGGGAGACGGCGTCGTCGACGAGCTCCTGGACCTTCTGGCGGCTCTTCTCGTCGATGAGCGGGCCGATCTTGGAGTCCTCCTCGGTGCCGCGCTTGAGCGGCAGGCCGGCCATCCGGTCCGCCAGCTTGCGGGCGAACTCGTCGGCGACGGACTCGTGGACGATGAAGCGGTTGGCCGCCGTGCAGGCCTCGCCCATGTTGCGGAGCTTGGCGAGCATCGCGCCCTCCACCGCAGCGTCGACGTCGGCGTCCTCGAAGACGAGGAACGGGGCGTTTCCTCCGAGCTCCATCGACGTGCGCAGGATCTGGTCGGCGGAGTCCTTGAGGAGGCTGCGGCCGACCTCGGTCGAGCCCGTGAACGACAGCTTGCGAAGGCGCGGGTCCTTGATGATCGGACCGGTGACTGCGCTCGCGTTGCTCGTCGGGACCACGTTGAGCACGCCCTTCGGCAGGCCGGCCTCCTCGAGCACGGCCGTGAACAGCAGCGAGGTGAGCGGGGTCAGCGTCGCGGGCTTCAGGATCATCGTGCAGCCCGCTGCGATGGCCGGTGCGATCTTCCGGGTCGCCATAGCGAGCGGGAAGTTCCACGGCGTGATGAACAGCGACGGGCCGACCGGGCGCTTGTGCACCATCAGCCGCGCCTTGCCGTCCGGCGCGGTGGCGAAGCGGCCGGAGATCCGGGCGGCCTCCTCCGAGAACCAGCGCAGGAACTCGGCGCCGTAGGTGACCTCTCCGCGTGCCTCTGCGAGCGGCTTGCCCATCTCCAGCGTCATCAGCAGGGCGAAGTCGTCGGCGCGAGCGGTGACCGCCTCGAACGCCCGGCGCAGGAGCTCGGCCCTCTCCCGAGGCGCGCTCGAGCCCCAGGACCTCTGCGCCTCGGTGGCTGCGGCGAGCGCGGCCATGCCGTCCTCGGGGGTGGCGTTCGCGACCGTCGTGAGGACGTCCCCGGTCGCGGGGTCCTCGACCTCGAAGGTCTCGCCGTTGCTCGCGTCCCGCCAGGTCCCGTCGATGAACAACCCGGTGCGGAGCGACTCGATCAGCTGCTTCTCGTTCTCGGCGGTGGACGGCACGGTGACCTCGCTTGGGCTCGGCAGTAGTTGCCGCCAGTCTGTCGCGGGATGCCCGCTCAGCCAACCGCCCTCAGGCGCGGGGCTCGGAGAGGCCGAGTACGACCTGGGGCAGGACGCTGCCGAGCAGCTCGTCGGGGCCGAGCGTCTGCTCGCCAAGGTGCTCCTGGGCGATGCTGTGGAGGTACAGGGCGACCGCGGTCTCGGTGACCTGGTCCAGGGGGATCGTGGCTCGCCGTTCCAGCCGGGTCAGCACGTCACCGATGACGTCGACCAGCTCGGCCCGGAGCCGGCGGCTGTGCTCGCCCAGGATCTCGCGGGCCTCCTCGTTGCGCAGCGCGTACAGCACGAACTCGGTGTGGATGAGGTACCACTGCCGACCGAACGGGTGCAGGCTCTCGAGGATCGTGCCGACGGAGTCGAGCGAGAACTCTCCCTCGGGGATCGACTCGATGGCCCCGCGCACCGCGGACAGCATCCGGTCGGCCTGGTCCTCGAAGACGGCGAAGAACACCTCGTCGATGCTCGAGAAGTTCGAGTAGAAGGCGCCCCTGGTGAAACCGGCGGCGGCCACGAGCTCGTCGACCGTGACCCGCTTGATGCCCTTCTCCGCGAACACCTCGAGTGCCGCGGCGAGCAGACGCGCCCTGGTGTTCTCCCGCCGGCGCGTGGACAGCGAGGGGCTGGGCGGCGGGGACACGGCGCTCACCCTAGCCCGGCGCCGGGTCGGTGTGACCGGGATGACAACCACCTCCCAATACGATTCTGTATTCGATACGTTACCGTATCGAACCATGTCGTCCCTCTTGTACCGCCTCGGCCGCCGGGTGGCGCGGCACGCGCAGGCCGTCGTCGTGCTCTGGCTCGTGGCGCTCGTCGGCTCCGGGGTTCTCGCGGTCGCGGCGGGAGGGCAGCTCCAGGACGACCTGACCATCCCGGGCACCGAGGCGCAGGAGGGCATCGACGTCCTCGAGCGTCAGTTCCCCGAGGCGGCGGGTACGTCGGGGCAGGTCCTCTTCGTCGCTCCCGACGGCGGGCAGGTGAGCCTGCACCGGAGGGAGATCCAGCACGCGCTCGACCGCGTCGAGAAGGTCGAGCACGTCGTGCTGGTGACCGATCCGTTCGCGAAGGACCAGCGGCGGGTCGCGCTGTCCGACGACGGCCGCCACGCCCTGGCGCAGGTGCAGCTCGACATCCCTCTCGAGAGGCTCGACGACCAGACCATCGACGACCTGTCCGCGGCGGCCAAGAGCGTGCCCGGGGGCGTCGGACGCTCGACGTCCACCTCGGTGGCTCGATCTTCGCCAACACCACCGTCCACCTGAGCGTCATGGAGGCGCTCGGCGTCCTGGTCGCCCTGGCGGTGCTCGCGGTCACCTTCGGCTCGCTGCTCGCCGCCGGCATGCCGATCCTCACCGCCGTCCTCGGCGTCGGGGTCGCGATGGCCGGCGTCCTCACCGTCGCCTCGTTCACCCAGATCAGCAGCTCGACCCCGACGCTGGCGCTGATGATCGGGCTGGCCGTCGGCATCGACTACGCGCTGTTCATCGTCAGCCGTCACCGGAGCCAGCTCGTCGGTGACATGGACGTGGAGGAGTCGATCGCCAGATCGCTCGCCACCGCGGGCAGCGCCGTGATCTTCGCCGGCGCCACGGTGGTCATCGCCCTCTGCGGCCTCGTGGTGGCCCGGATCCCGTTCCTGGCCGTGATGGGCTTCGCGGCCGCAGCGGCGGTGGCCGTCGCCGTGCTCATCGCCCTGACCGTCGTACCGGCGATGCTCGCGCTGGCCGGTGACCGGCTGCGGCCGCGCCCCGGCTCCCGCGCGGCACGGCACGCGGTCGTCGAGGCAGGTGAGACGCACACCGTCGGCGCGCGCTGGGTCTCCCTCGTGACCCGGGTCCCGGCGCTCACGGTCGCGCTCGTGGTCGTCGCCCTTGCGGTCATGGCGGTGCCGGCCAAGGACCTGGCCCTGGGCCTGCCGGACAACGGGACGGCGCCGCAGGACAGCACCGAGCGCGTCACCTACGACCTGGTCTCTGAGGCGTACGGCCCCGGCTACAACGCGCCGCTGCTCGTCACCGTGGACATCATCCGTACGACGGACCCGCTCGGTGTCATGGACCGGCTCGGGAAGGACCTCGGCCGGGATCGACGGCGTGGAGGCGGTGGCGCTGTCGACCCCCAACCGCAAGGCCGACCTCGGCATCGTGCAGATCATCCCCGAGGCCGCGCAGGCCGACCCGGCCACGGCGGACCTGGTCCGCGAGATCCGGAGCAGGGCGGGCGCCCTCGAGAGGAAGTACGACGTCGACGACCTGCTCGTGACCGGTCACACCGCGGTGACCATCGACGTCTCCGACCGCCTCGCGGGGGCGCTGCTCCCGTTCGGCCTCGTCGTGGTCGGGCTCTCGCTGATCCTGCTGACCGTGGTCTTCCGGTCGATCGCGGTGCCCGTCAAGGCCACCCTCGGCTACCTGCTGTCCGTCGCGGCCTCGTTCGGGGCGGTCGCCGCCGTCTTCGAGTGGGGCTGGCTGGCCGAGGCGATGAACGTCGCCCGCGTCGGCCCGGTCATCTCCTTCATGCCGATCATCTTGATGGGCGTGCTGTTCGGCCTCGCCATGGACTACGAGGTCTTCCTGGTGTCGCGGATGCGCGAGGAGTACGTCCACACCGGGGACGCTCAGCGCGCGATCCACAAGGGCTTCACCGCCAGCGCACGCGTCGTCACGGCCGCGGCGGTGATCATGATCGGCGTCTTCGCCGCCTTCGTGCCCAACGGCGACGCCTCCGTCAAGCCGATCGCCCTCGGCCTCGCGGTGGGTGTCTTCGTGGACGCGTTCCTCGTGCGCATGACCCTCGTCCCGGCCGTGCTGGCACTGCTCGGTGACCGTGCCTGGTGGCTGCCGTCCCGGCTGGACCGGAGGCTGCCGGTGCTCGACGTCGAGGGCGCCGGCCTCGAGCACCACCTCCAGCACGAGGAGTGGACCAGGCAGCACGGGCCGGCAGTCGTCCGCGCCGAGGGAGTGCAGATCCTCGACGAGTACGGCGTCCCGATCCTCGCGGGGGTCGACGCCGTCGTCCGCCCGGGCGAGCTGCTGCTCGTGCGCAGCGCCGACCGGGTCGCCCGGCGGGCGTTCCTGTCGGCGGTCGCCGGACGGCTCGACGTCTCGGCCGGACGGCTCGTCGTCCTCGACAGGGTGCTGCCGGACGAGGCGGCGGCAGTGCGCAGCCGGGTGCACCTGTTCGAGGCGGTTCCCACGGGTGGAGCGGCTCGCCCGGGTCGGCGGCCGCCGTCGTACGCCGGAGCCGCAGCTCGCCGTGGTCGACGACGTCGACGTGTTCACCAGCGAGGACGAGCTCGCCCGCCGGTGGGAGCTGCTCGCGACGCTCGCCGGTCGCGGCGTGACCGTTCTCGCGGGGGCGGCGAGCGAGCCTCGCGGCGTGCCCGGCCTGGCCTGGGCCACCCTGACCCTGCCCGTCGAGGGCGCGGCGCGCCCCGTGACCGAGGAGGCCACGCTGTGAAGCGTCTGCCCGTGAACCGCATCCTGGTGGCCACCGTGCTGCTGCCCATGCTCTTCGGGTCGCTCGTGATGTGGTCGCTCAGTGACCGCGTGGAACGCATCGACGCGGTGCCCGCCGCCGTCGTGAACCTCGACCAGCCGGTGCGGACGGGCACGGGTGAGGACCGGCAGACCGTCTTCGCGGGGCGGCTGCTCGCGGCCGGTCTCACCTCACCGGAGCGTGGCGAGGAGCACTCGCTCGACTGGCGGCTCACCAGTCCCGACGACGCGTCGGACGGCCTGCGGGAGGGGGACTACTACGCCGTCGTCACGATCCCCCGGGGCTTCTCCGAGACGGTGGCCGGTCTGACCCGGAACGACCCCGAGACCGCGCGCATCACGGTGCGCAGCAACGACTCGGCGAGCGCGCTGGTCGGCGTGGTCAGCGACCAGATCGGCGACGTCGCCGCGGCGCGGCTCAACCAGAGGATCACCGCCACCTTCCTGGAGGGCATGTACGCCAAGACGGGGGAGATGAAGGCCTCCCTCGGCGAGGCGGAGCAGGGTGCCGACCGGCTCGCCGACGGCGCCATCCGTCTGGGCGAGGGCACCACGCAGCTCAGCGCCGGCGCAGGTCGGCTCGCGGGCGGCCTCGGCTCGCTCTCCGGCGGCGCGGGTCGTCTCGCCGACGGTGCCTCCGAGCTGTCCGGAGGGGCGACCCGTCTCGCCGACGGCACCGGACAGCTCAGTGCGGGCGCCGGCGACCTCGCGGGCGGAGCCGACAGGCTGGCCGGCGGGCTCGAAAGGCTGCACGGTCGTACTCGCCCGTTGCCCGGCCGGACCCGCGAGCTCGCGGACGGTGCGGGCGAGCTCGCCGAAGGTGTCGACGGCTGGTCGCAGGTGCTCCTGGCCTGGAGGCAGGCCTGCCAGTCGGACCCGGTGCTCGCCGCCGGACATGCCCGGCTCTGTGCCGCGACCCTCCAGGCGGTCGGCGTCGACAACGGCAACGCCGAGGCCATGGTCTCCGGGTCACGCCGCCTCGCCGAGGGGGCGGACCGCCTCGCGGACGGCACCCCGCGGCTGGTCTCCGCGATCGGCGCGGCCGCGGACGGAGCCGGACGTCTCGCGGGAGGAGCCGACCGTCTCGCCACCGGCGCCCGGAAGGTCGACACCGGCACCGAGCGGCTGGCCGCGGGCGCGGCCCGGCTCGGCGCGGGCGCCGGCCGCCTGTCCTCCGGCGCGACCCGGGCCGGTGACGGCGCCGCCCGCCTCGCAGACGGGTCCGCTCGAGTCGCGACCGGCACCGCGCGCCTGAGCAACGGGTCGCGAGCCCTCGCGACCGGGCTCGGGAGGGGAGTGAGAAGCATCCCGGACATCGACCCGGAGGAGCGCAAGGACCTCGCGGACGCGGTCGCCCGGCCCGTCGTCAGCCGTGCACACCGGCTCAACGCCGCCCCGTCCGCGGCGACCAGCCTGGCTCCCGGGGTGATCGCCCTGGCGCTGTGGCTCGGCGCGTTCGTGACCTACCTGGTCCGTCGGGCACTGCCGGTCGAGGCGCTCTCCGCGGCCACCTCGCCGTTGCGCGTCGCGCTCGCCGGGTGGCTCCCGGCCGTCGCCATCGGCCTCGTCCAGAGCCTGCTGGTCTTCCTCGCCCTCGGCCTCTTCGACGTGGCGATGGAGTCACCGTTCGGCGTCCTGATGTTCCTGCTGCTTCCGGCCGCGGCGTTCGCGGCGGTCAACCAGGCCTTCGTCGCCGTGCTCGGCCCGAAGCGCGGCTGGATGGTCTCCATCGTCTTCGCGGTCCTCCAGGCGGTTTCGCTGGGCGGCCTCGTCCCGGTCGACACCGCACCGCCGCTGATCCAGTCGCTGAGCGGCCTGCTCCCGGTCTCGCTCGCCGCCGAGGGCATAGGCAACCTCACGCTGGGCGGGAGGGTCGGCTCGGTGGCCGGTTCGGCGACGGCCCTCCTCGCGTGGGGCGCGGCCGCCCTCGCGGTCACGACCTTCGCCGCCCGCAGCCGTCAGCGCATGTCGCTGTCCGACGTACGCCGGCGGGTCGAGGCCAGGCCCGCCTGAGCACCCGGTCCCACGCCGTCGCGTTGCCGCCGGAGACCGTCCTGAGGACGGACCGGCCGGCTCGACGGACCGCATGCTGCGCTGGGGGAGGGGGTACGCCGACGGCGGAACCGTTCCTCACGAAGGAGGTCACCGTGCCCTCGAACATCAAGAACGAGAAGCAGTACGAGGCGCTCAAGGACAAGGGCATGTCCAAGGAGCGCGCCGCCAAGATCGCGAACTCCCCGGGTGCCTCGAGCCGTGGCGGGAAGCAGAGCGGGTCGGGTGGGGACTCCAGCCAGGGCGGCACCACGGCCCAGAAGAAGGAGGCCGGCCGCAAGGGTGGCAAGGCGGCCGCCAAGAAGTCCTAGCGGACGCGCGAGCCGCGGCCCACCGTGCCGCCCGCCAGGCTCGAAGGGCCCCCTGCTGCTTCAGGTCACTGGCCGGACAGCAGCTGCTCGAAGGGCGTCGGGTTGTCGAACGGGTCCACCGGCGCCGTTGCCCGGCTGCCGACGACGAGGTCGGCGAGCTCCCGCCCGGCGCGGTCGGCCCGCTCGGCCAGCGACCCCGAGGCGTTGCTCCCGAAGTCCTCGCTCGCCGCGAAGACGGCGGTGGGTACGACGACGGCGCGGAGGTAGACGAACAACGGGCGCATCGCGAAGTCCAGCACCAGCGAGTGGCGCGCGGTCCCCGCCGTCGCGCCCATCAGGACCGGCTTCCCGGCGAGCGCGCCCTCCTCGAGGATGTCGAAGAAGCTCTTGAACAGCCCGCTGTAGGAGGCGCTGAAGACCGGCGAGACCGCGATCACCGCGTCCGCGTCCACCACCGTCCCGATGGCCTTCGCCAGGTCGCCGCTCGGGAACCCGGTGAGCAGATGGTCGGTGATGTCGTGGGCGAGTTCACGCAGCTCGACGACCTCGACCTGCACCTCCTCGTCGTACAGGCGCAACGCCCGGTCGGTCGCCTCGGCGAGCCGGTCGGCGAGCAGCCTGGTCGACGACGGTCGGCCGAGTCCGCCGGTCACCACGGCGACCGTGCGGCGCCGTCCGGAGCCTGTGGACGCGGTCGTCACCGGACCTCCTCGGGGGAGCTGCCGGTGACGTCGTCCCCGGGCGCGTGGACGGTGCTGTCGGTCGCGCCCCCGGCGGCCGTGACGAGTGACGCGTGGGTCGGGGCGTCGGGCACGTGGGCGGGCCTGAGCGCCGCGAACTCCTTGCGCAGCACCGGCACGACCTCCTCGCCGAGGAGGTCGAGCTGCTCGAGCACGGTCTTGAGCGGCAGGCCGGCGTGGTCCATCAGGAACAGCTGGCGCTGGTAGTCGCCGACGTACTCCCGGAAGCCGAGGGTGCGCTCGATGACCTCCTGCGGGCTGCCGACGGTGAGCGGCGTCTGCGAGGTGAACTCCTCGAGCGACGGGCCGTGGCCGTAGACCGGGGCGTTGTCGAAGTACGGCCGGAACTCACGCACCGCGTCCTGGCTGTTCCTGCGCATGAACACCTGGCCGCCGAGGCCGACGATCGCCTGGTCGGCGCGAGCCGTGGCCGTAGTGCTCGAAGCGACGGCGGTAGAGCCCCACCATCTGCTCGGTGTGCGACGCCGGCCAGAAGATGTGGTTGGCGAAGAAGCCGTCGCCGTAGTACGCCGCCTGCTCGGCGATCTCGGGGCTGCGGATCGAGCCGTGCCAGACGAACGGCGGCACCCCGTCGAGGGGGCGCGGCGTCGAGGTGAAGCCCTGCAGCGGAGTGCGGTGCTTGCCCTCCCAGCTCACGACGTCCTCACGCCACAGGCGGTGGAGCAGGTGGTAGTTCTCGATCGCGAGCGGGATGCCGTCGCGGATGTCCTTGCCGAACCACGGGTAGACCGGGCCGGTGTTGCCGCGACCCATCATCAGGTCGACACGGCCGTCGGTGAGGTGCTGGAGCTTGGCGTAGTTCTCGGCGATCAGCACGGGGTCCGTCGTCGTGATCAGCGTCGTCGCCGTGGACAGGATGATCCGCTCGGTCTGCGCACCGATGTAGGCGAGGGTCGTCGTCGGGGCGGAGGCGATGAACGGCGGGTTGTGGTGCTCGCCGGTGGCGAAGACGTCGAGGCCGACCTCCTCCGCCTTCTTGGCGATCTCGACCGTCGCCTTGATGCGCTCGTGCTCGGTGGGGGTGCGACCCGTCGTGGGGTCGGTCGTCACGTCGCCGACGGTGAAGATGCCGAACTGCATCGGGGCCTCCTGGTGGCTTAGTTCGAGTTTCAACTATCTGCTCCAACGATCGCAGCCCGAGCTCTATTCCACCAGCCGTGCCCCGGGCGCCGGACCCCCTTTGGCCGGCGATGTCCCTCAGGGCGAGAGGGGGTCGCCCTCGCGGCGGCGGGGGCGTGCGCCATCGGAGGATCCGTCGGGTGCGGGCGCGACCAGCTCGGTGCCGGGCTCCGGGGCCACCACCTGCCGCTTGATCTCCGCCGAGGCGAGACCGAGGCCGCCCAGGCTGATGTCGTCGTAGGCGAGGAGGTCGCCGCTGTCACGGTCGAGGTAGAGCACCGACAGCTCGATGCCGGAGGGCTCCTTGGGCTCGAGCGCCCGCAGGCCCGACCCGCCCGTCGACCCCTGCATCATCATCCAGGTGCCCTCGTCGCCCTGCCACACCTTGCGGTAGTGACGGTGACCCGACAGCGTGACCGACGCGAGTCCGTCGAGCGCCTCGATCGGCGTCGGGTCGTGGAACACCGTGACGTCCACGCCGCCTGCCTCCTCGGCGGTCGAGGCGAGGTCTTCGGCGGCGTCCTCGACGTACTCGGCCTGTGCCTCCTCGCTGAGCGCCACGGACTTGTCGGGTGTGAAGGTCGGGTCGCCTGCACCGAGGAAGGTCAGCCCCTTCACCCGCCGGACGTGGCCGTCGAGCACGACGACGTTCTTCAGCTTGCGCATGGCCCGCTCGGTCACGACGGAGTCGTGGTTGCCGCGGACCCAGACGTACGGCGCCCGGAGGTGGCGGATCTCCTGGAGGTACCTGTTCTCCGGCTTCGAGCCGTGGTCGGTGATGTCACCCGAGTCGACGACCACGTCGACGTCGTACTTCTCCTCGACGGTCCGGATGATGTCCCAGGCCTGGGGCGCGAGGTGCAGGTCGGAGACGTGCAGGACGCGCACGACGTCGTCGTCGGCGCGCAGGATCGGAAGCTGCGAGGTGGCCGCGTAGAGGCCGGTGACGTTCTCGACGAGCCGGGCGAGCTGGTCGCCGTACACCGAGAAGTCGTTGACGATCCGGTCGGCGTCGCCGACGACGTTCGGCGCGCTCGCGAGGAGCCCGGTGTAGCGGGGCTCGGCCAGCGAGGCGGGGTTCCAGGTGGCCACGGCCACTCCTCCGGCGGCCAGCATCGCGACGCCGGCCGTGGAGCCCGCGACCAGCGTGCTCCTCACGCGGCGCATCGCGAGGAGGCTCAACGCCGCGCCGCCCAGCACGGCCGCGATCATGGACTGGAGCGCCGCCATCTCCAGCTCCCACCGCAGGTCCCCCTCGGCCTGCTCGCGCATCCCGGCGAGCTGCTCGGGGTCGCGCATGATCGCGCGCGCCTCCTCGACGTCGACGCCGACGAGGCGGGCGTGCAGCCCCAGCGGGCCGTCGTGGGTGTCGAGCACGAGCTCGCCGAGCGGGGGGACCGCGACGGTCGTGCTCCCGTCCCAGGTGGGCGAGACGCGCATCGACGTGGTGAGCGGGCCGACCTCCTTGTGAACGGTGCCGCCGAGCGTCAGGCCGAGCCAGCCACCGGCCAGGCCGAGCACGACGGCGGCGGCGACGCCACGCAGGCGCACGGCGCGCGCAGCAGCGGAGGAGGAGATCCGAGACAGGGGCATGGAAGACACACAAGGTCGACAAAAGGGGGACACCACCTTTGTAACCCGGCGGCCAAGGTCTGTCAGACGAACCACTCAGTAGGCGGCCGACCTTGGCCGAGTCGTCACGTTCGTGTAACCGGGTGTTTCACCACGTGCTCGGCGGGTAGGCGGTGTCTGGTCTATACCGATTGGAGCCGTTATGACCGACTCGTCCCCTTCCCGACCACCCCTGTCCAAGACCGAGAGGTCCGGCATCCTGCGCCGCGCGATCGGCGCGTCTGCGATGGGCAACGCCACGGAGTGGTTCGACTACGGCGTGTACGCCTACGCCGCGGTCTACATCCAGCACGTCTTCTTCCCCTCCGACAACGAGAGCACGGCGGCGCTCTACACGCTGCTCGTCTTCGCGGTGTCCTTCCTGGTCCGGCCCCTCGGTGGCATGGTGCTCGGTCCCCTCGGAGACCGGGTAGGACGTAGCCGGGTGCTGGCCGCGACGATCATCATGATGGCGACCGCGACGTTCCTCGTCGGTGTCCTCCCGGGCTACGCCACCATCGGCATCTGGGCGCCGATCCTGCTGGTCGTGCTGCGGATGGTCCAGGGCTTCTCCACCGGTGGGGAGTACGGCGGCGCCGCGACGTTCATGGCGGAGCACTCCCCGGACCGCAAGCGCGGCTTCTTCGGAAGCTTCCTCGAGTTCGGGACGCTGGCCGGGTTCACCCTCGGTGCGCTGGCCGTCCTCGGCACCGAGCTGGTCGTCGGCAAGGAGGCCATGGGCGAGTGGGGCTGGCGGATCCCGTTCCTCATCGGGGGGCCGCTCGGGCTCGTCGGTCTCTACCTGCGTTCCAAGGTCGAGGACACCCCGGTCTTCAACGAGCTCGTCGAGAGCGGCGAGACGGAGGAGGAGCTCTCCTCGACCTTCAAGGACCTGTGGCGCGACTACAAGCGTCCGCTCCTCGCACTCGCCGGTCTCGTCGTCGCGCTGAACGTCACCAACTACACGCTGCTGGCCTACATGCCGACCTACCTCGAGCAGAAGATCGACATGAGCTCGACCTCGTCGCTGACCCTGATCATCATCGGCCAGGTCGTGATGATGGCCGTGATCCCGTTCTCTGGCCGGCTCTCGGACCGCCTCGGTCGCAAGCCGATGTGGTGGGTCTCGCTCGGCGGCCTCTTCGTGATGGCGGTTCCGATGTACCTGCTGATGGCACAGGGCTTCTTCCCGGCACTGGTCGGCTTCGCGGTGCTCGGCCTGCTCTACGTGCTCCAGCTCAGCACGATCTCGGCGACCTTCCCGGCGATGTTCCCGACCCACGTGCGGTTCGCCGGCTTCGCGATCGCCTACAACATCTCCACGGCGCTCTTCGGCGGCACCGCGCCGGCGGCGAACGAGAAGCTGATCGCCCTGACCGGCAGCGAGCTCGTGCCGGCGTACTACATGATGGCCGCCTGTGTCGTGGGCGCGGTCGCGCTGCTGTTCGTCCCCGAGACGGCGCGGGCCTCCATCCGGGGCACCGGTGTCCCCGGCGTGGACACCGAGGTCAAGCCGCTGGTGCCGAGCCACTCCTGACACGCGGGCGCGGGTAGCCTCGGCAGCTGTGATCGTCGCTGCCGTGGTCTGCCCGCACCCGCCCCTGCTGCTCCGTGAGCTCTGCGGGGCCGAGGACGCCGTGCCGCAGCTGCGCGCGGCGTGCCACGAGGCGCTGGCCGCAGGCCTGGCGTCGGGCCCCGACGCGGTCGTCGTGGTCGGCGGTGCGGACGAGGGCCGCGAGTGGGACGCCTCCCTGCCGGTCGACGTCCGCCGCTTCGGTACGGCGGACGCTCCGCACGTCCATGGCCTGCCGCCGAGCCTCGGCGTCGCGAAGCGGCTGCTGGAGGAGTCGGGGTGGACCGGATCGGTGCGCCTCCTCTCGGTGTCCTGGGACGCCGAAGGGGCCGCGCTCGCAGACGTCGCCCGGGCGGCCGCGAAGGTCGAGGGCCGCGTCGTTCTCCTGGTCATGGGCGACGGCGGCAACCGTCGGGGGGAGAAGGCCCCGGGACACCTCGACGAGCGTTCGTTCGCCTACGACGACGAGGTGGGACGCGCGCTCGAGCAGGGCGATGCTGCGGCTCTCGCCGGGCTCGACCCGGTTCTCGCCGGCGAGCTGGTGGTCCTCGGGCGTGCGGCGTTCGGCGTCCTCGGCGAGGTGGTCGAGGCCCAGGGCGGCAGCCCGCGGCCCCGGGTGCTCTACCGCGACGACCCCTACGGCGTGCAGTACACCGTCGCCGTCTGGGAGATGGCCTAGCGCCGGAGCGTCAGGAGCGCCTGCGACGTCCTCGCCACGAGCCCCTGCTCGTCGTACACCGAGGAGGTCGCGAGGCCGATGCTGCCGCGGCCGAGCGTGGTCTCGGCGTCCAGGCAGACCCACTCGCCGACGGGCTCGCGCAGCAGGTGCACGGTCAGCTCCGGGTTCTGGAAGCCCCACTCGGCGGGGTCGAGCTCCGACGAGGCACCCGAGGCCGAGTCGACGCAGGCCATCAAGTTCTGCAGCGGCGAGGTCGGCTCGCCCTGGACCAGGGAGACCCGAGGGCGCATCCACACCACGGCCGGTCCGGGCTGCGCGACGGCACCCTTGACCCACCGCCACTCGACCGCCTGGACGTACCCGGGCGACCAGACGGCGGGGGAGTCCTGCTCGTCGCCGTCGGCCGGGCCGTGCGACAGCGGCTCGAGCCCCGGTCGCGGCCCGTCCGAGCCTGCAGGGAACCGCCATGCCGTGGCTCGGGCGACAGGACGACCGCCCTCGTCGTCGTACAGCGTCGCCTCGCAGAGCTCGAGGTTGCGACCCGGCCGCACGACCGAGGCCTCCACCGTGAGCGGGGCGACGGGGACCGGCCCGAGCAGCTCCATGGTGAAGCGGCCCACGACGCGCTCGGCGCCGGTGTCCAGACGCTCGACGGCGCGGGCGAGCAGGGCGGCCGGCGGGCCGCCGTGCTGGCTGCTCGGGCTCCACGGCCCTGCCGAGGCCGGCTGCGGGACCATCCGGCCCTCGCCCGAGGGGACGTAGAACGAGTCCTGGGTGGGTGAAGTCACCCCGCAATGATGCCCTGAGGGGGATCATGGCGGTCTGAACCGGGAGCGGCACGACGCTCACGAACAGGGCAGCACAGCACCCGTTCAGGGGCGCCGAACAGGCCGGGAGTGACGCCCGTCTCCAAGCCGGATCACTCGATTTCGCATCGTGCTCGGGCGTGTGTATTCTTTGTCGTCGCTTGCCCCTTTAGCTCAGTCGGCAGAGCGTCTCCATGGTAAGGAGAAGGTCTACGGTTCGATTCCGTAAAGGGGCTCTGGGTTAGGGAAACCCGGTCGCGAAAGCGGCCGGGGGCCCCGTCCCGGTGGCGGGGTAGCTCAGGTGGTTAGAGCACACGGCTCATAATCGTGGTGTCGCGGGTTCGAGTCCCGCCCCCGCTACTCAGCACCACCACAGTCGTCCGGGCTTGACCGCCCCGGCAGACTTGGACAGGCAGTACTACCGAAGAAGAAGAGGCAGCCGTCGTGGCCAGCAAGAGCTCGGACGTTCGTCCCAAGATCACCTTGGCGTGCGTCGAATGCAAGGAACGCAACTACATCACCAAGAAGAACCGGCGCAACGACCCGGACCGCTTGGAGATGAAGAAGTTCTGCCCGCGCTGCAGGACCCACACCGCGCACCGCGAGACCCGCTGAGCGCAGATCTCAGACCTTCGGAAGGAGCGACGCCACCCCCGGGTGCGTCGCTCCTTCTGCGTGTGACCACCCACGACCGCCCTGCTAGCGTCTCGCGCATGGCAGTCGACTCCTCCCTGGCCGGACGGACCTTCCCACCCACGGAGCCCTACACCGCCACCCGCGAGAAGGTCCTGGAGTTCGCCCGGGCGACCGGCTCGGAGTTCGACGGGAAGCGCGCTCCGGCGACTTTCCCGATCGTCGTGGCCTTCTCCGCGATGACCGCGCTGATGGAGGACCCCGAGATCGGCATCGCCCTGCACCGTGTCGTCCACGGTGACCAGCGCTTCACCTACACGCGGCCCGTCGTCGTCGGCGACGTGCTGACCGCGACGCTCACCGTGGACTCCCTCCGGCAGATCGGCGGGGCGGACATCATCGGCACCCGCAGCGAGATCACCGACGAGGGCGGCGAGCCGGTGTGCACCGCCTTCGCCACCCTCGTGCACCGAGCGGAGGAGACCGCATGACCGGCCCTGCTGAGCTGGCGGCGGGGGACGAGCTGCCCACCCAGACCTACCGCGTGACCCGCGCCGACCTCGTGCGCTACGCCGGGGCGAGCGGTGACTTCAACCCGATCCACTGGTCCGACCGCGTCGCCGGCTCCGTCGGCCTGCCCGGTGTCATCGCCCACGGCATGTACACCATGGCGCTCGCGGCCCGCGCCCTCGACACCTGGGCCGGCGGGCCGGGGCGGGTCCTCGAGCTCGGGTGCAAGTTCACCAAGCCGGTCGTCGTACCCGATGACGACGAAGGCGTCGAGGTGCAGGTCGCGGGAACGGTCAAGAACCTCACCGAGGAAGGCGTGCACATCGGCCTCGTGGTCACCGCCGGCGGCGAGAAGGTGCTCGGCCTGCCGAAGGCGGTGCTGGTGCGTGGGTGAGCTTCTCGCGCAGCACACCACGCTCCGCCTGGGAGGGCCCGCGGCCCACTACGTGGAGGCGACGACCGAGGACGAGCTGGTCGACGCGGTGCGGAACGCCGACGCCGTCGGCGAGCCTCTGCTGCTCGTCGCCGGTGGCAGCAACCTCGTCGTCGCGGACGAGGGGTTCCCCGGCACCGTGCTGAAGATCGCGACGACCGGCGTCGACGTCGACCAGGACGCCTGCAGCGGCGCGACGGTGAAGGTCGCCGCCGGCGAGAGCTGGGACCGGTTCGTGGCCCGCGCCGTGGACGAGGGCTGGGTCGGCATCGAGGCGCTCTCGGGCATCCCGGGAAGCGTCGGCGCGACCCCCGTCCAGAACGTCGGCGCCTACGGCCAGGAGGTCGCCGAGACGATCGCGTCCGTCCGTTGCTGGGACCGGCGGGAGGGCGCGCTCCGCACGATCGCCGCCGCCGACTGCGGGTTCGGCTACCGCACCAGCAGGTTCAAGCAGGATCCCGGCCGGTTCGTCGTGCTCACGGTGACCTTCCAGCTCCGGCTCGGTGACCTGGGGGCTCCGGTGAGGTACGCCGAGCTCGCCCGGACGCTCGGGGTCCAGCCGGGGGAGCGGCCCCCGATGACCGAGGTCCGGGAGACGGTCCTCGGGCTCCGCCGCGGCAAGGGCATGGTCCTCGACGCGGACGACCACGACACCTGGAGCGCCGGGTCGTTCTTCACCAACCCGTTCCTCACCTCCGAGCAGGCCGCCCGACTGCCCGACGACGCCCCCCGCTGGGAGCAGCCCGACGGTCGTGTGAAGACCAGCGCCGCGTGGCTGATCGAGCGCAGCGGCTTCGGCAAGGGCTACGGCAACGGCCGGGTCGGCCTGTCGACCAAGCACACGCTGGCGCTGACCAACCGCGGTGACGCCTCCACCGCCGACCTGGTCGCGCTCGCGCGCGAGATCCGGGCCGGGGTGGAGGAGAGGTTCGGGGTACGCCTCGAGAACGAGCCCGTCATGGTGGGCTGCTCGCTGTGACGCCGAAGGTCAGCCGTTCGTGGTGCTGAGGCCGGTGAGCACGCCCATCAGGACCACCCAGATGATGATGAAGATGATCCCGAGCCCGAGCAGGACCGTGCCCACGATGCCGAGGATGTAGCCCGCCTGCGCGGCGCCCCGACCGCCCACCTGGCCCTGCGAGGCGTCGATCTCGTCGAGGGTCTTCTTGCCCATCGACCACGCGAACGGCGCCACGAGCTGGCACAGCACGATGCCGAGGATGCCGAGGACGAGCGAGGTCGTCGCCCGCGGGTGGTCCGGGGCGTACTGGACCGGTGCCCCGGCGGGGTAGCCCGGCGGCGGGTACGGCGGCTGCTGCTGCTGCTCCCAGTAGCCGGGCTGGGCTCCCGGCTGCGGCTGGGTCGGCTGGGCTCCCGGCTGGTCGGGCTGGGCTCCCGGCTGGTCGGGCTGCGGCTGGTTCGGCTGTGGCTCGTTGGGCCCGGGCGTCGGCCCGTCCCCCGGCGGGTTCGTCATGCGGTCTACTCTGCCAGCCAGAGCTCGATCTCGCGCAGCAATATGGCCTTCGTGTCGTCCGGCGCCCTCGAGGCACGCACCGACATCGCCGCGAGCTCGGCCAGCTGTACGTCGGACAGCTCGTGCGCCGCGCGCATCGTGGCGTACTGCCCAGCGAGGCGCGACCCGAACAGCAGCGGGTCGTCGGCCCCGAGCGCGACCGTCGCTCCGGCCTCCATGAGCGCCGGCAGCGGGACCGACGTCAGGTCGGAGTACACACCGAGCGCGACGTTCGACGTGGGGCACACCTCGAGGGCGACCCCGAGCTCGGCGACCCGGTCGAGCAGTGCCGGGTCCTCGACGACACGCACCCCGTGACCGAGCCGGTCCGCGTGCAGCGCGTCGAGGCAGGTCCGCACGCTCTGGGGCCCGAGCAGCTCCCCGCCGTGCGGCGCGAGCATCAGTCCCGCCCGCTCGGCGATCGCGAAGGCGGGCGCGAAGTCCTCGGTCCGCCCACGACGCTCGTCGTTGCTGAGGCCGAAGCCGACCACGCCCCGTCCGGCGTACTGCGAGGCCAGGCGGGCCAGCGTCCGCGCGTCGAGCGGATGCCGTGTGCGGTTCGCCGCGACGACCACCGCCATGCCCAGGCCGGTGCGACCGGAGGCGTCACACACGGCGTCGAGGACCAGGTCGGTGAACGAGGTGATCCCGCCGAAACGGGCGGCATAGCCGCTCGGGTCGACCTGGATCTCGAGCCAGCGCGAGCCGTCCGCGACGTCGTCCTCCGCCGCCTCCAGCACGAGCCGCCGCACGTCGTCCTCGGTCCGCAGCACCGACCGCGCCACGTCGTACAGTCTCTGGAACCGGAACCAGCCCTTCTCGTCGGCCGCGGACAGCTGCGGCGGCCAGTCCTCGACGAGCGCGTCGGGGAGCACGATCCCGTCTCGGTCGGCGAGCTCGAGCAGGGTGCTGTGACGCATCGAGCCCGTGAAGTGCAGGTGCAGGTGCGCCTTGGGCAGCGCGGTGAGTGACCGCTGCTCCTTCATCCCCCGATGCCCGGCGTCAGGCGAAGAGCTTCTGGAGCCGGGAGATCCCCTCGACGAGGTCGTCGTCACCGAGGGCGTAGGAGAACCGGAGGTACCCCGGCGACCCGAAGGCCTCGCCCGGCACCGCGGCCACCTCCGCCTTGTCCAGCATGAGCTCGGCGAGCTCGGCGGACGTCTGCGGCGTGACCCCGTCGATCGTGCGGCCGAGCAGGCCCTTGACCGAGGGGTAGGCGTAGAACGCGCCCTTCGGCTCCGGGCAGACCACGCCGTCGATCTCGTTGAGCATCGACACGATCGTGCGCCGGCGCCGGTCGAAGGCGACCCGCATCTCATCCACCGCGGCGAGGTCTCCTGCGACGGCGGCGACAGCGGCACGCTGGGCGACGTTGGAGACGTTGGAGGTCGCGTGGGACTGGAGGTTGGTGGCCGCCTTGACGATGTCCTTCGGGCCGATCAGCCACCCGACCCGCCAACCCGTCATCGCGTAGGTCTTCGCCACACCGTTGACGACGACGCAGCGGTCGGCGAGCTCGGGCACGACGACCGGCATCGAGGGGGCCTCGAGCCCGTCGTACACGAGGTGCTCGTAGATCTCGTCGGTCAGCACCCACAGGCCGTGCTCGAGCGCCCAGCGGCCGATCGCCTCGACCTCGTCGCGCGTGTAGACCGCGCCAGTCGGGTTGGAGGGCGAGACGAACAGCAGCACCTTGGTGCGCTCGGTGCGCGCCGCCTCGAGCTGCTCCACGGTGACCTTGTAGTCCTGCGTCTCGTCGGCGAGCACCTCCACCGGGACGCCGCCGGCGAGGCGGATCGACTCGGGGTAGGTGGTCCAGTACGGCGCGGGGACGATGACCTCGTCGCCCGGGTCGAGCATGGTGGCGAACGCCTCGTAGATCGCCTGCTTGCCGCCGTTGGTGACGAGCACCTGGGCCGCCTCGACCACGTAGCCGGAGTCGCGGCGGGTCTTCTCCACGATCGCCTGCTTCAGCTCGGGGAGGCCACCGGCCGGGGTGTAGCGGTGGTTGCGCGGGTCGCGGCACGCCTCGACGGCCGCCTCCACGATGTACTCCGGCGTGGGGAAGTCCGGCTCGCCCGCGCCGAAGCCGATGACCGGCCGGCCGGCGGCCTTGAGCGCCTTCGCCTTCGCGTCGACCGCAAGGGTCGCGGACTCGGCGATGCTCCCGATGCGCGTGGACACGCGGTGCTCGGTGGGCGGGACTTCGGGGGCAGCGGCGTGACGACCCGGACGGTCTGCGGCCCCGGACTCAGGAGTGGGCGAGGAGTCGGTCATGGGATCATCGTTCCACTGACACGGCTCGAGTCGCACCCGGGTCCGTGCTTCGGGCGCCGGTTCGAGGGCGACCGTCCCGCTCGGTTCGACTTCCCGTTGGTGTTCCCCGTAGAATCCTCGTCTTGGTGGTTCGCACCCTTGGTTGTCATGCCCGCAATCACAGTCAGCGCAGCAAGATCGCGCGCCTGGGACGGGCGTCGTACGACGAGCAGGGCGACCGGGCCGCCGAAGGGCACTAGCTCAACTGGCAGAGCATCGGTCTCCAAAACCGAAGGTTGGGGGTTCAAGTCCCTCGTGCCCTGCAAGGTCCCTCCCGCCCGGGGGGAGACCAGCCCAAGTCGGTCTACGCACAGGAAGGTGGAGGACAGTGTCGGAGAGCCGCTCCGTTTCTTCGTCGGGTGCCAAGCGCACAGGTCCGGTCACCTTCTACCGCCAGGTCGTGGCCGAGCTCCGCAAGGTCGTCTGGCCGACGCAGCAGCAGCTGATCACGTACTTCATCGTGGTGATGGTCTTCGTGATCGTCGTGGCCGCGCTCGTCTCGCTGCTCGACCTGGCCTTCGGCAAGGCCGTGTTCGCCATCTTCGGGTGAACCATGACCTGCCGGCCCATCCGCAGCACAGCAACGACCACGAAGGTGACTGATTAACCGTGTCGCAGCAGCATGACGACCACGTCGAGGGCGTCGAGGAGCCTCAGCTGAGCACCGAGGACATCTTCGGCGAGCCCGAGGGGCAGCCCGAGGCCGCGCCGGTCACCGACGACGCCGTCGTGACCGAGGAGACCGACCCCGACACGGTCCTGGACCCCGAGGCCGCCGTCACCTCCGACGAGGCCGCGGCCGCCGCGGGTGTCGAGGCCGTCGAGGCCGGCGAAGGTGAGACCCCGGCCGAGGCCGAGGAGACCGAGGCTGAGGAGGCCGAGGCTGAGCAGGCCGAGGGCGTGGAGGACCCGCTCGAGGACTTCCGCCGCGAGCTCTGGGCCAAGCCGGGCGACTGGTTCGTGATCCACACCTACTCCGGCATGGAGAACAGGGTGAAGGCGAACCTCGAGAACCGCATCACCTCGCTCAACATGGAGGACTACATCCACGAGGTGGTCGTCCCGACCGAAGAGGTCGCCGAGATCAAGAACGGCCAGCGCAAGCTGGTCAAGCGCACGGTGCTGCCCGGCTACGTCCTGGTCCGCATGGACCTGACCGACGAGTCCTGGGCCGCCGTACGCCACACCCCGAGCGTGACCGGCTTCGTCGGCCACAGCCACCAGCCGGTGCCGCTGTCGCTGAACGAGGTCGAGAGCATGCTCGCCCCGACCGTGGTCGCAGAGGCCGAGGCCGCAGCGCCGGAGGCTGCCACCGCGGGTGCCCCCGCCAAGCGCAAGACCGAGGTCGCGGACTTCAACGTCTCCGACTCGGTCATGGTGGTCGACGGGCCGTTCGCCACGCTGCACGCGACGATCACCGAGATCAACGCGGACACCCAGAGGGTCAAGGCCCTCGTCGAGATCTTCGGCCGGGAGACGCCGGTCGAGCTGAGCTTCAGCCAGATCCAGAAGGTCTGACCGGGGTCTCAGGAGCAAGTAACCCGTAGCAACACCGCAGAACATCAGTTAAGGACCCGATTTCCATGCCTCCCAAGAAGAAGATCGCAGCGCTCGTCAAGGTGCAGCTGCAGGCCGGGGCGGCAACTCCTGCGCCGCCGGTGGGTACCGCTCTCGGTCCCCACGGTGTGAACATCATGGAGTTCTGCAAGGCCTACAACGCAGCGACCGAGGCGATGCGTGGCAACGTCATCCCCGTAGAGATCACCATCTACGAGGACCGGTCGTTCACCTTCATCACGAAGACGCCTCCGGCGGCTGAGCTGATCAAGAAGGCTGCCGGCGTGCAGAAGGGCTCGAGCGTCCCGCACAAGGACAAGGTCGCGAAGCTGACCAAGGACCAGGTGCGCGAGATCGCGACGACCAAGCTCCCCGACCTCAACGCGAACGACATCGACGCCGCGATGAAGATCGTCGAGGGCACCGCTCGCTCGATGGGCGTCACCACCGAGTGACCCTCTGGTGACCGTCGCGACGGTCACCACCGTGGTGGTCGGTTCGGACCAGACCCCCACGACCACAAGAAACCGTGGCAGGGCCGCTGACGCGCCCCAACGACCACACCTGGTACCAGCCCCATAGAAAGAGGGAACCAGTCATGCAGCGCAGCAAGACCTACCGCTCCGCAGCGGAGTCGTTCGACAAGGACGAGCTCTACAGCCCCCTTCAGGCGATCACGTTCGCCAAGGCCGGCAGCAAGAAGAAGTTCGACGAGACCGTCGACGTATCGATGCGCCTCGGTGTCGACCCGCGCAAGGCGGACCAGATGGTCCGCGGCACGGTCAACCTCCCGCACGGCACCGGCAAGACCGCCCGGGTCCTGGTCTTCGCCAACGCCGAGAAGGCAGAGGCCGCCCGCGAGGCCGGCGCCGACATCGTCGGTGGCGACGAGCTCATCGACAAGGTGAACGGTGGCTGGCTCGACTTCGACGCCGTCGTCGCGACGCCCGACATGATGGGCAAGGTCGGCCGTCTCGGCCGCGTCCTCGGCCCCCGTGGCCTCATGCCGAACCCGAAGACCGGCACCGTGACGCCGGACGTGGCCAAGGCCGTGTCCGACATCAAGGGCGGAAAGATCGAGTTCCGCGTCGACCGTCACGCGAACCTCCACTTCATCATCGGCAAGGCCTCCTTCTCCGAGGCCCAGCTCGCCGAGAACTACGCCGCTGCCCTCGAAGAGGTGCTCCGGCTCAAGCCGTCCAGCTCCAAGGGCCGCTACCTGAAGAAGGTCACCGTCTCGACGACCATGGGCCCCGGTGTCCAGGTCGACCCCAACCGCACGCGCAACGTCGCGTCGGACGACGAGGCCTGATCCTCCTCCTCTGACTGCTGCCGGGTCTCCCGGCGGGGCTGCCTCGCAGCCCGCAGCTCACGTGGGCGCCGCCCCGACTTCTCTGCCGCTGCCGCGGCCGAGATCGGGGCGGCGCTTTTTCGTTCCTTGTGTCGTTGGCGTCCAGGTGGACGGCAACGACCGCTGGGACGGGTTCTGCGGCGTCGTTCGCATCCACGTGGACGGGAACGGCGTCAAAGATCGTGCATGTGCGAGGTCATGACCCGCCGGACGCCAGGATCGCCGTCAGCATCGGGCACGTGCACGATTGTGGTCGCGCCCGGCATCGAGACGGCCGGACCGACGGGCAGCTCACGTGCGCGCCGCCCCGCTGCCGCTGCCGCGGCCGAGATCGGGCGGCGCTCTTGCGTGCCGTGCGGGCCGCGGGTGGCTACTCGACGAAGACGCGTTCGTCGACGAGCTTCTCCGTGACCACCTGGCCGGTCTGCTCGAAGCGCGCCTGCTCGAAGCGCTTCTGGAACTCGAGGTCGATCCCGTCCTTGCCGCTTCGGTTCTTCTCGATCGAGAGGACGACCCACTGCTTGAAGCGCTCGACGTTGCCGGTGTTGTAGACGAGGTGGTGCCGCGCGACGACATCGAACTTGTTGTTCAGGATCAAGACCACGTCGGCCTCGTAGGCGAGCGCCGAGGAGCCGCGCAGGTTGCTCACGCGCAGCCGTTTGCCGGACTCGAGCCCCTCCTTGTCCGCGGCGACGACCGCCAGCACCGGCACGTCGACGTCGAGCGCGAGATCCTTGAGACCCTCGACGATCAGGGTCACGCGGTCCTCCTCGGTCAGCGGGCCACCGGGCACCTTGACCTTCTGGAGGTAGTCCACGAACACGACCGGGAGCTGGCCGGTCTCGTCGCGGACGTCCTCGACGGCCTCGCGGATGATGTCCAGGGTCGTGCTGCTGCCTGTCGATCGGTGCAGCACCATGCGCTCGGCGTACGACTCCACCGTCTCGAGCGCCTTCGTGCCGCCGGGCCGGGTCTCGAGGCGGTCCGCGAGTGTGCCCCTCGGCCCCTGCGACGCCTCGAACGCGGTGCGGACCTGGGCGATGTTCGGCGCCTCGGATGCTGCGACGAGCCCGGCCTCGAGCGTCACGAGACGGATCAGCATCGTCTGCGGATCGTGCTCGAAGGAGAAGAAGAGCACCGACCGGCCGGAGAGCGCGATGTTGCGCGCTGCCTGGAGAGCCCAGGTGGTCTTGCCCAGTCCCTGCGGGCCGCCGAGCAGGATCAGCTCGCCGGAGCGGAGACCACCGCCGAGATGGCGGTCCAGGGGGTCGAAGCCCGTGGGCCAGACGCGCGCGGCTGCGTGGGCGCCGCCGCGCAGCCTGCTGTTTGCCTCGTCGAGGACGTCTGTCAAAGACTGGAGGGCGTATTCCACACGAACATGGAAGCAGAGCCCGTCAAGAGGCGTGTCGGTTTCGCGCGTCCCATGGTCGGCCTGACCCGCCTCGATTTTGCGTTCGATGAGGGATCGCCTAAGGTTCTCGGTGAAACCAGAGACCGCCGGTTGTCGGTGTGCCCTGATCCCGCGAGGGGTCGAGTCGCCGGCTGAAGGTCCCGCGAAGCGGGCGGCCTGCGCAGGTGACACCGAGTGATGGCTGATGCTGTGCGTCAGCGTGTACGCCCTGTGCCTCCTGTGCCAGGGCGTTTTCTTCTTCTCGGTCCGACGTGCCGGTCTCCGGGCACCGCTTCGGCGGAGCCCACCATGCTTGATCGTTCATGAACCGTGGAAGGAGACCCATGGCGCGGCCAGACAAGGCAGCAGCCGTTGCAGAGCTCGTGGAGCAGTTCCAGGAGTCTGCAGGTGCTGTGCTGACCGAGTACCGCGGTCTCACCGTCAAGCAGCTGCAGGACCTGCGGCGCGCTCTCGGCGAGAACGCCAACTACGCCGTGGTCAAGAACACGCTCACCCAGATCGCTGCACGCGAGGCCGGCATCGAGGAATTCGATGACCTGCTGACCGGGCCGACCGCCGTCGCCTTCATCAGCGGTGACGTCGTCGAGGCGGCCAAGGGCCTGCGTGACTTTGCCAAGGCAAACCCCTCCCTCGTCATCAAGGGCGGCCTCTACGAAGGCAAGGCTCTCGAGGCGGCGGAGATCGCCAAGCTTGCTGATCTCGAGTCTCGCGAGGTTCTCCTCGGGAAGCTCGCCGGCGCGATGCTCGCGTCGCTCAGCCAGGCTGTCTACCTCCTCAACGCGCCGATCGCCCAGGCCGCCCGTCTCGCGGGTGCGCTGCAGGCGAAGGCCGAGGAGGACCCGTCCATCCTCAAGGGTGGTGCCGGCGAGCCGGCCCCCGCCGCGGAGGAGACGACGGAGCCCGCGGAGACCGCGGAGACCACCGAAGAGTCCTGACCCGGGGCCCTTCACGACACCATCACCAGTGATGACTCGGAAGCGGACCACCGCCCAGGGTCAGCAGTAACAGAGAGGAACCGCCACCATGGCGAAGCTCAGCACCGACGAGCTGCTCGATGCTTTCAAGGAGATGACCCTCCTCGAGCTCAGCGAGTTCGTCAAGCAGTTCGAAGACACCTTCGGCGTCACCGCCGCCGCTCCCGTCGCCGTCGCCGCAGCCCCGGCTGCCGGTGGTGCGGGTGGCGAGGCCGGCGCTGCTGAGGAGAAGGACGAGTTCGACGTCGTTCTCGAGGCTGCCGGCGACAAGAAGATCAACGTCATCAAGGAGGTGCGCGCCCTCACGAGCCTCGGTCTCAAGGAGGCCAAGGAGCTGGTCGAGGCCGCCCCCAAGGCCATCCTCGAGGGCGTCAACAAGGAGGCCGCGGACAAGGCCAAGGAGGCCCTCGAGGGCGCCGGCGCCACCGTCACCCTCAAGTGACCTCTCCGCTCCACCCTCGGTCCTGATCTTCGGACCACCTTCACGACGGCGGTCGTTCCCCACTCGGGGGGCGGCCGCCGTCGTGCGTCTCCCGCCGGCCCGCCGACCCGCCGACCCGCCGACCGCCGGCCCGCCGACCCGTCGGCCCGTCGGCCCGCGCCCGTCCGTCCCAGCCTCTGACACCTGAGGACGTCCTGTGGCGCTCGTCGCCGTCTCCCGCGACACTGTATTTCGCGCCGTTCGGGGGCGACATGTCTGACAAGCCGGTGACGCGCCGGTGACTTTCTCCCTGTCCGGTGCGTAACTCATTGCCGGTTTACTCGTTGGTAGTCCCGGGCAGAAGGTGGCGGAGGGGTCATCTGACGGCCTGGTGCCAGGGCCATCGCTCGTCGGATAGGACAAAGGGAGGGCGCTCGTGGGCGTCGAGATCAAGGTGGACGGACTCACGAAGTCCTTCGGCAGAGACCTCATCTGGAAGGACGTCTCGCTGACGATCCCCGCCGGGGAGATCTGCGTGATGCTGGGTCCGTCCGGTACCGGCAAGTCGGTCTTCCTCAAGACCATCATCGGCCTGCTCAAGCCCGACACCGGCAGCATCGTCATCGAGGGCCTCGACATCGCCAACTGCTCGGAGAGGGACCTCTACGAGGTCCGCAAGCTCTTCGGCGTGCTGTTCCAGGACGGCGCGATGTTCGGCTCGATGTCGCTCTACGACAACGTGGCCTTCCCGTTGCGCGAGCACACCAAGAAGTCCGAGTCCGACATCCGGAACATCGTCATGGAGAAGATGGAGCTCGTCGGCCTCCTCGGCGCCGAGGGCAAGCTCCCCGGCGAGATCTCCGGCGGCATGCGAAAGCGCGCCGGGCTGGCTCGCGCGCTCGTGCTCGACCCCGAGATCGTGCTCTTCGACGAGCCGGACTCCGGCCTCGACCCCGTGCGCACCGCCTTCTTGAACCAGCTGATCGTCGATCTCAACGCCCAGATCGACGCGACCTTCCTGATCGTCACCCACGACATCAACACCGCCCGCACGGTGCCCGACAACATCGGGCTGCTCTACCACAAGCACCTCGCGATGTTCGGCCCCCGCGAGATGCTCCTCTCGAGCGAGGAGCCGGTGGTCAGGCAGTTCCTCAACGCCCAGCGCGTCGGCCCCATCGGCATGTCCGAGGAGAAGGACGCCGACGAGCTCGCGCAAGAGGCGGACCAGGAGCTCCCGCCGCTGCCCCCGATCCCGCTCCAGCTCGAGCCCTCGAACGGCATGCCTCGTCGCAGCCAGCGCGAGCCCGGCGCGTGGTGCCGGGAGCACGGAGTGACGCCTCCTCCCGGCTCGTTCGACGAGAACATGTCGATGGCGCCCGGAGCCTGACATGTCCACGATCACCTCCGCCAAGGTCCTGGCACCGGTCGGGACCGCGGGCAAGCTCTTCGCGTTCGGGCTCGACGTCATGCGCGCCCTGTTCAAGCGACCGTTCCAGCTGCGCGAGTTCCTCCAGCAGGCCTGGTTCATCGCCTCGGTCACGATCATCCCGACCGCCCTGGTCGCCATCCCGTTCGGCGCCGTCATCGCGCTGCAGGTCGGCGGCCTCATCAAGCAGTTCGGTGCCCAGTCGTTCACCGGCTCCGCCTCCGTGCTCGCCGTTGTCCGCGAGGCCGGTCCGATCGCCACCTCCCTCCTCATCGCCGGAGCCGGCGGCTCCGCGATCGCCGCGGACCTCGGTGCGCGCAAGATCCGCGAGGAGCTCGACGCGATGATGGTGCTCGGCATCGACCCGATCCAGCGCCTCGTCGTGCCGCGGGTCCTCGCAACCATGCTCGTCGCGGTCTTCCTCAACGGCCTCGTCAGCGTCGTGGGCGTGGCGGGCGGCTACGTCTTCAACGTCGTGCTCCAGGACGGGACGCCAGGCGCCTACCTGGCCAGCTTCACCGCCCTCGCCCAGCTGCCCGACCTGTGGCAGGGCATGGCGAAGGCGGTGGTCTTCGGTCTGATCGCCGCGATCGTCGCCTGCTACAAGGGCATGAACGCCGCGGGCGGTCCGAAGGGCGTGGGCGACGCCGTCAACGAGTCGGTCGTCATCACCTTCATGCTCCTGTTCGTCGTCAACTTCGTGATGAGCGCGATCTACTTCCAGCTCGTCCCGCCGAAGACAGGTTGAGGCCATGGCAGACATCGGTTCGACGCTGAGGGCGACCTACCAGCGGCCCCTCACCTTCCTCGACACGCTCGGTTCCCAGCTGGCCTTCTACGTGAAGGCGATCGCGTGGAGCCCGCGCACGGTTCGCCGCTACAAGAAGGAGATCCTGCGTCTCCTCGCCGAGGTGACCCTCGGCTCCGGCGCACTCGCGGTCATCGGTGGCACCGTGGGCGTCATCCTCGCGATGTGCTTCTTCACCGGCACCGAGGTAGGACTCCAGGGCTACGCCGCCCTGAACCAGATCGGCACAGCGGCGTTCTCCGGGTTCGTCTCGGCCTACTTCAACACCCGGGAGATCGCGCCTCTCGTGGCGGGCATCGCGCTCGCGGCGACCGTCGGCTGCGGTTTCACCGCCCAGCTCGGCGCCATGCGGATCTCCGAGGAGGTGGACGCGCTCGAGGTCATGGCGATCCCGTCGCTCCCGTTCCTCGTCACGACCCGCATCATCGCGGGTCTGGTCGCGATCGTGCCGCTGTACGTCGTGGGCCTGCTCTCGTCGTACTTCGCCACGAGACTGACGGTCACCCAGTTCTTCGGGCAGAGCACGGGCACCTACGACCACTACTTCCACACGTTCCTGCCACCAGGTGACGTGCTGTGGTCCTTCGGCAAGGTCCTCGTCTTCGCGGTCGTCGTCATCCTCATCCACTGCTACCACGGCTACAACGCCTCCGGTGGTCCCGCGGGTGTGGGCATCGCCGTGGGCCACGCTGTGCGGACCTCCATCGTCGCCATCAACGTCATCGACCTGTTCTTGTCGATGGCCATCTGGGGCACCACAACGACGGTCAGGTTGGCGGGCTGAGGCATGGTCAACCGGCAGTCGCGAGCCTTCAGGGCAGCCGTCACGATCGAGCACCGGGTGCTCGGCGCGGCGTTCCTGGTGATGCTCCTGGTCGCCGTCTGGGTCACCTATGCGATCTTCAACAAGTCGTTCGCCGACTACGACGAGGTCACGCTGCGTGCCTCGAGGACCGGCTTGCAGCTGCCTGACCGCGCCGACGTCAAGATCCGCGGTGTGATCGTCGGCGAGGTCATCGAGAGCAAGGCCACCTCCGACGGGGTGGACCTGACGCTCGGGCTCTACCCCTCCCGTCGCGGGGACGTCCCGGCCGACGTCACCGCGCAGATCATCCCCAAGACGCTGTTCGGCGAGAAGTACGTCGCCCTCCAGGTGCCCGAGGCGACCGCGGCGACGGCAGTCGAGGCGATCCAGCCCGGCGACGAGATCACCGAGGCGAACGTCGGTTTCGAGGTCGAGCAGCTGCTCAACGACATCTACCCGTTCCTGCGCACGGTGCAGCCCGCCGAGCTCAACTACACCCTGACCGCGCTCGCCACCGCCCTCGAGGGCCGGGGCGAGCAGATCGGCGAGAACCTCGCCACGCTCGACGAGTACCTCAAGCGGACCAACCCGCAGCTGCCGGCGCTCGTCGAGGACCTCCGGCTGCTGGCCGAGACCTCAGACGTCTACCGGTCGGCAGTCCCCGAGGTCGCCCGCCTGTTGCGCAACAGCGTCACGTCGGGCCACACGTTCATCGAGAAGGAGCAGAAGATCCAAGCCCTGTTCGCGGACGTCGCCGCGTTCTCCTCCACGTCCGAAGACTTCTTGGAAGCCAACGGTGACAACATCGTCCGGCTCGGTGAGCTCGGCGCACGCCAGCTCCCGGTGTACGAGAAGTACGCCCCGGAGTTCCCCTGTCTCCTCGACGGCATCGTCAAGATCGCGCCACGCCAGGCCGAGGCGTTCCGGGGCTACACACTCCACATCAACCTCGAGCCGCTGCCCAAGCAGCCTCGCGGCTTCGGGCCGCAGGACGACCCCGTCTACGGCGACAAGCGCGGACCGATGGACGAGGGCCTGTGCCGACGCGCCATCAACGACGAGTGGCACCAGGGGAACCTTCCCCCGAAGTCGCTCGTGCCCGACATCGTCGACGGCGTCGAGCAGTCGACGGGGAAGCAGCGTACGGCGCCCACGCTGGACCTGACCTCCGGCTACGCCGGTACGTCGTCCGAGCGGCAGCTCGTGAACGGCGTCGCCGGGCCGGTGCTCGGCGTCCCCGCTGACTCGGTGCCCGACATCGCCTCCCTGCTGTTCGGACCTCTGGCCCGGGGGATGGAGGTGGAGCTGCGATGAGTGCACGTTCGCTCGTCGCAGCAGGCGGTCATCGCGTGCTCGGCGTTGCTTTCCTCGCCCTGCTCATCCTCGGCGTCTGGAGCACCTACGCGGTCTTCACCAAGAAGTTCGTCGACTACGTGCCGGTGACGCTCGAGACCTCCAGGATCGGCCTGCAGCTGCCGGCGTTGGCCGACGTGAAGGTCCGCGGCGTGATCGTCGGCGAGGTTCGCGAGATCACCACCGACGGGGACGGCGCCCGCCTCCAGCTCGCGATCCAGCCCGACAAGACCGCCATCATCCCCGCCAACGCGAGCGCGAGGATCGAGCCCAAGACGGTCTTCGGTGAGAAGTACGTCGAGCTGCAGATCCCCGACGACCCGTCGTCCGAGCGGATCGCTGCCGACGCCGTCATCACCGAGTCGGAGGTGTCCGCCGAGCTCGAGCGGCTGCTCAACGACATCTACCCGCTGCTGCGCACGGTGCAGCCGGCCGAGGTGAACTACACGCTCACCGCGCTCGCCACCGCGCTCGAGGGTCGCGGCGAGAAGATCGGCCAGAACCTCGTCGTGCTCGACGACTACCTCAAGCGCACCAACCCTCAGCTGCCCGCCCTCGTCGAGGACCTGCGGATGCTCGGCCAGGTGTCGGAGGAGTACCGCGCCGCGATGCCGGAGCTCGCCAGGTTCCTGCGCAACAGCGTGACGACGGGCCAGACCTTCGTGCAGAAGGAGCAGAAGATCGAGACGCTCTTCTCCGACGTCGCGGACGTCTCGTCCACCTCCCAGGACTTCCTGGAGGCCAACGGCGACAACATCATCCGTCTCGGCGACCTGAGCGTGCCGCAGCTGCAGCTCATGGAGAAGTACTCCCCGGAGTACCCCTGCCTCTTCAAGGGCATGTCGAACTGGATCCCGAGGATGACCAGCGGTTGGCGCGGACACGGTCTGCACATCAACCTCGAGACCCTGCCGACCCAGCCGACCGGGTACAGCCCCGCGGACGACCCGGAGTACAAGGCGAAGAGCGGCCCGCACTGCGAGACGCTGCCGAGCCCGCCGTACTCCCAGGCCAACCCCGGCCCCCAGCCCCCGATGTCCGCAGTCGATGACGGTGTCGAGGACGGGCACGGGAAGTTCCGTCCCCGGGCAGCGACCGGTTTCGACCTGACCTCCGGCTTTGCCGGCACCGCGGCCGAGCGTTCGGTCGTCGACGCAATTGCAGCACCTGTGATGGGAGTTCCCGTGGATGGCGTTCCTGACGTGGCCGCCCTGCTCTTCGGTCCGCTGGCGCGTGGAGCGGAGGTGAGTGTCAGATGAGCCTCCTCGACAAGCGGACCGCGAGTGATGCGGTCAAGCTGGTGATCTTCATCGTCGTGACGACGGTGGCCACCAGCCTCTTGGTGGTGACGATCGGCAACGTGTCCTTCAGCGAGACCAAGGAGTACAAAGCCGTCTTCAGCGACGCGACCGGTGTCGTGAAGGGTGACGACGTGCGGATCGCCGGCGTGAAGGTCGGCACGGTGAAGGACATCGAGATCCACGACGAGGACCAGGCGCTGGTGACCTTCGACGTCGCCACCGACTCGCAGCTCACCGCGAGCACGAAGGCAGCGATCCGGTACCGCAACCTGGTCGGCCAGCGCTACATCGCCCTCAGCCAGGGTGTCGGGAGCCCGTCGATCCTCCGCGACGGCGCGACCATCCCCCTCGCACGCACGCAGGCGGCTCTCGACCTCACGGTCCTCTTCAACGGCTTCAAGCCGCTCTTCGAGGCACTCTCTCCCGCGGACGTCAACAAGCTCTCCTACGAGCTGATCACGGTCTTCCAGGGCGAGGGCGGCACGCTCGAGAGCCTCCTGGCGCACACCGCCTCGGTGACCAGCACGCTGGCCAGCCGGGACCAGATCATCGGCGAGCTGATCGACAACCTGAACAAGGTCATGGTCACCATCGGCAACCGCGACGAGGAGTTCTCCGAGCTGATCGTCAGGCTGCGCGAGTTCGTCTCTGGCCTCTCGCAGGACCGCGAGGCGATCCTCGGGTCCCTCGAGTCGATCTCGGACCTCGCGGTGGAGACCTCGGACCTCGTGACCGGGATCCGCAAGCCGCTGGCCAAGGACGTCACCGAGCTGCGTCGCCTGGCCGGGACCCTCGACACCAACAAGGCCGAGCTCGACCGGGCCCTCCAGGTGCTCCCGGTCAAGCTGGAGAAGGTCGGCCGGACCGCGATCTACGGGTCGTGGTTCAACTTCTACCTGTGCAACTTCAAGGGTCAGGTGACGCTGCCGAACGGCAAGGTCATCGACGACATCAAGTACGACGTCGGAGCGGCGAGGTGTGATCTCGGATGAGCGTTCCCTTCCGTGAGCGGAACCCGGTGATCGTCGGGGCCGTGAGCCTCGCCGTCATCGCAGCGATGGTGCTTGCCGCCTTCAGGGCAGAGGACCTGCCGCTGATCGGTGGTGGTGACACCTACTACGCCGCCTTCAGCGAGGCCGGTGGCCTGCGGGCCAACGACGAGGTCCGCGTGGCCGGCGTCCGCGTCGGCAAGGTCCAGTCCGTCGACCTCGATGGCGACCACGTACGAGTCGAGTTCAACGTCGAGAACGGCGTCGAGTTCGGGCCGCAGACCGGCGCGACCATCAAGGTCAAGACGCTGCTCGGCGCCATGTACCTCGCGCTCGAGCCGGCCGGCGACGGCCAGATGGACGAGGAGTCGGAGATCCCGGTCGCGCGCACCAGCTCGCCGTACGACGTCGTGGACGCCTTCAGCGGCCTCGCGAGCACCTCGGAGCGGATCGACAGCGACCGCCTCGCCAAGAGCCTCGACACGATGGCTGCCTTGATGGACAACACCCCGGAGGAGTTCCAGGGCGCGCTGCGCGGCATGTCGGCGCTGTCGCAGAACATCGCGGCCCGCGACAAGCAGCTCGAACGACGCTCCTCGGGAACATGCAGAAGGTCTCCAAGGTCCTCGCCGACCGCAACGGCGACGTGGTCAAGCTCATGGAGGACGGCGACAAGCTGTTCCGTGCTCTCGTGGCCAGGCGGGAGGCTGTGCACAACCTGCTGACCGCGACCAGCCAGCTCTCCCGTGAGCTGACGCTGCTCGTCAAGCAGACGCGCGCGGACCTGAAGCCGGCACTCGACCACCTCGACGGCGTGCTCGACATGCTCAACAAGAACCAGGAGAACCTCGACAACAGTCTGCGGCTGATGGCGCCGTTCTACCGGGTCTTCGCCAACACCCTGGGCACCGGCCCCTGGTTCGACACCTACATCCAGAACCTGCCGCCCACGGCGATCGGAGGCCAGTGATGAGCCAGCACGCCTCTCTCGGGAATGGGTCGACTCACCCGCATCCTGTCGCTGGTCGCCGTCGCGGCGGTCGTCGTCGCGGCCGTCTTGCTGATGATCCCGAACCAGGAGAAGAAGTACCTCACCGCGAGCTTCCCGCGCACGGTGTCGCTCTACGAGGGCTCGGACGTCCGGATCCTCGGCGTACCGGTCGGCGCCGTGGAGAGCGTGACGCCGTCGGGCACCGACGTGACGGTGAAGATGTGGTACGACGCGAAGTACAAGGTGCCCGAGGACGCGGAGGCCGTGATCATCACGCCGGCCATCGTGGGGGACCGCTTCGTCCAGCTCACGCCGGTCTACGAGGGCGGTCCGGTGATGGCGGACGGTGCGACCTATGTCCACCGAGTCCACGTCCACGCCCCTCGAGCTCGACGAGATCTACCAGAGCATCGACGACCTCACCGTGGCCCTGGGGCCGGAGGGCGCGAACAAGGAGGGTGCGCTGACCCGGCTGCTCGACACCACGGCGCGCAACTTCGGTGGTCAGGGCGAGCAGTTCAACCAGACCATCAAGGACCTCGGCAAGCTGACCGGCACCCTCGACAACAACAAGGAGGAGCTGTTCGGCACCGCCCGGCAGCTCGAGCGGTTCGTCTCCGTCCTCGCCGAGAACGACCAGACGGTGCGGGACTTCAACCAGTCGCTCGCCGGAGCAGCGGACATGCTCGAGGGGGAGCGGGCCGACCTCGCCGCCTCGCTGCGCAACCTCGGCATCGCCATGCAGCAGGTCTCGGGCTTCGTGCGCGAGAACCGGGAGTCGCTCGGGGAGAACATCGACGGCCTGAACCGGGTCTCCCGGGTCCTGGTGAAGCAGCGTGACGCTCTCGACGAGGTGCTCAACACGGCGCCGCTCGCTCTCAACAACCTGTTCCTGACCTACAACCCTGCGAGCAGGCACGCTCGACACGCGCTCGAACCAGGGGGAGGTCGGGGGGCAGATCGAGGCCAATCCCGGGGCCTTCCTGTGCTCGCTGGTCGGTCCGAACGACCCGAGTGGGGAGTCGTGCAAGGTGATCAAGCAGGCCCTCAAGGGCGCCGGCCGCGCCGGAGCACTCGACAGCGGCGCTGCCGCGAAGCGGGTCCCGGTGGAGAACGTCGACAGGTCACTGGCCGGTCTCGTGGAGGTGGACTGACCATGCGCAGCATCAAGCAGAACCGCAGGTCGCGGGCGGCCAGGATGGCGGCACTCGCCTGTGTCGGGGCGCTCGCGCTCAGCGGCTGCGACTTCGACGTCTACAGCCTCCCGCTGCCCGGCGGCGCCGACCTCGGTGAGGACCCCTACACCGTCGAGGTGGAGTTCAGGGACGTGCTCGACCTGGTTCCGCAGTCCTCGGTCAAGGTCAACGACGTCACGGTCGGGAAGGTGTCCGACATCGACGTCGACGGCTACCACGCCACGGTGAAGCTGGCGCTGCGTGACGACGTGAAGCTGCCCGCCAACGCAGAGGCCGAGATCCGCCAGACCAGCCTCCTGGGCGAGAAGTTCGTGTCGCTCAAGCCGCCGGCCACCGGCGCGAGCAGCGACCTGCTCTCCGAAGGTGACGTGATCGGGCTCGAGAGCAGTGGACGCAACCCCGAGGTCGAGGAGGTGCTCGGTGCGATGTCGCTGCTTCTCAACGGCGGCGGCGTGGCCCAGCTGAAGACGATCTCCGCCGAGCTGAACAAGGCGCTCGAGGGCCGGGAGTCCGACGTCCGGTCGGTGCTCGAGCAGCTCGACACGTTCACCGCGCAGCTCGACGAGAACAAGGAGGACATCGTCGCGGCGATCGAGAGCCTCAACCGGCTCGCGGTCTCGATCAACGAGCAGCGCGGCACGATCGAGCTCGCACTCGACGAGATGCCCGATGCGCTGGCCTCGATCAACCAGCAGCGCGACGACCTGGTCAAGATGCTGCGTGCTCTCGACGACCTCAGCGGTGTCGCGACGCGGGTGATCAAGCAGTCCAAGACGGCCACGATCGACAGCCTGCGGTCACTCGACCCGACGCTGACCAAGCTCGCCGATGCGGGCGACGCGTTGCCCAAGGCGTTCCAGGTGTTCTTGACCTATCCCTTCGTCGACGAGGTCGTGGGCCGCAACCCCGCCCAGGCTCGCAACCTGCACATGGGCGACTACACCAACCTCTCCGTCCAGATGGACATCGACCTCAGCAAGGGCCTCCCGACGATCCCGGGCCTGCCGGGGCCGGGGCTCCCGCTCGACCCCAACGAGGTCCTCAGCGACGCGCAGAAGTGCCTCCAGTCGGGCAACCCCGACAGCAAGGCGTGCAAGGGCCTGACCGACAAGCAGGCCAAGAAGATGTGCGACCAGTTCCCGAAGAACCCGGTCTGCGAGTCCCTGGCTCCGGGCTCCGGCAGCGACGGCGGAGGAGGTAGCGGCAACCCGCTCCCGCTTCCGCTGCCGGGTCTCGGCCGCGCGGTGCCCGGCGAGGCGTTCTTCGGTACGCCGACGGCCGCGCAGCGCGAAGGAACCTCATCCGCGAGCAGACCTCGGCTACGACCCGACGCTCGGGGCACTCCTGATCCAGGGGATGGTGCAGCGATGATCACCCAGAGGACGAAGGTCCAGCTCATGGTGTTCGCGCTGATCACCATGGTCGGCGTGGCCTACGTGGGCGCCAAGTACGCCCGGCTCGACCGGCTGGTGTTCGACGACTCCTACCGGGTGGTCGCGCACTTCGAGGACTCCGGTGGCATCTTCAGCGGGGCCGGTGTGTCCTACCGCGGTGTCACTGTCGGCGAGGTGGGCGAGCTGAACGTGACCGACGACGGAGTCGACGTGGACCTCCTGATCGACGACGACAGCGAGAGCATCCCGCTCGACACCAACGCCCTGGTGGCAAACCGCTCCGCAGTCGGTGAGCAGTACGTCGACCTCCTGCCGAACACGAAGGAGGGCCCCTACCTCGGTGAGAACTCCGAGATCGCCCAGGCCAAGACCAAGACGCCGATCCCGCCGACCCAGCTTCTCGTCGACCTCGACAAGATGGTCAACTCGGTCGACAAGCAGGATCTGCGGACGGTCGTGTCCGAGATGGGCAAGGCGTTCAACGGCACCGGGGAGGACCTCGGCCAGATCATCGACACCTCGAACTCCTTCATCGAGACCGCCAACGCCAACTTCGACGTCACGACGGCGCTGATCAAGGACAGCAACACCGTCCTGAAGACCCAGATCGACAGCGCATCGGACATCAAGAGCTTCGCCCGAGACCTCGCGCTCTTCTCCGACACGCTGGTCAGCTCCGACGCGGACCTGCGCAGGGTGATCGACAGCGGCAGCGCGACCGCGAACCAGCTGCGCCGGTTCCTCGAGGACAACAAGGTCAACCTCGGGGAGCTGATCAACAACCTCGTCACGACCGGCGAGGTCACCGTCAAGCACCTCGACGGGGTCGAGCAGGTGCTCGTGCTCTACCCCTACGTCGTCGAGGGCGGGTACACCGTGGTCGCGAAGAACCCGAAGGGTCTGTACGACGCCCACTTCGGACTCATCCTCCAGCAGGAGCCGCATGTCTGCACCGAGGGCTACGACCCCGGCCAGGCGCGCGACCCTCAGGACCGTGGCGACAAGCCCATGGACATGGACGCCCACTGCGCCGAGCCGCAGTCCCAGTCGAACGCCCGCGGCTCCCAGCACGCACCCCGGGCGGGGACGGCTTACCGGAGCCCAGTGGTCGCCGCGTACGATCGCCAGACGGGGACTGTCCAGTACACCGACGCCAGCCCGAGTGATGCCGTCAGCTACACCGGTGGGGCCGCGTCCGTCTTCGGAGAGGAATCCTGGAAGTGGTTGCTGCTCCAGCCGCTCGCGAACGAGCAGGAGTGACCGAGAACCACGACGAGGACAGCACGAGACCACAGCCTCAGGGGAACCCCACGAGGCTGCGCACGGCCATGGCCGCCGTGCTCGTGCTGCTGCTCGTCGCCGGTGTCGCCGCCGGGATCTGGGGCTTCACGCGCCTCCGGTCCGCCGAGACCGAGCTCGACGCCCGCGCCGACGTGGTGCGGGTCGCCGAGCAGTTCACGGTCGCGGTGAACAACTACGACTCGGGGTCGGTCGACGGGTACAAGTCCAGTGTCACCCGGCTGCTGAGCACGAAGTTCCGCGGTGAGTTCGAGAAGGCGATGGAGGACATCGTCGCCCAGGTCCAGCAGGCCAAGATGCAGTCGGAGGGCAAGGTGCTCGCCTCCGGCGTCGCCACGATCGACGACGACTCCGCCCGGGTCCTCGTGGTCTCGGACGCCAGCGTGAAGACGGTGTACGACGAGCGGGAGCGGCACTTCCGCTGGGAGATCTCGCTGGTCAAGGTGGACGGCAAGTGGCTGGTCGACGACTTCACGCCGGTTGCGTGAGGCGGAGCGAAAGGAGACCAGCGACATGAACCCGACGCTCTACGACATCCTCGGCGTGTCCTCGGACGCGTCCCGCGAGGAGATCCGCAAGGCGTGGCGTGAGGCGGCCGACCGCTTCGAGCCCGGCGAGGGCGGCTCGACCAAGCAGTTCCGGCTGTTCAACGAGGCCGCGGAAGTGCTGCTCGACCCCGAGCGGCGCAAGGAGTACGACGCCCAGCTCTCCGACCAGGAGCCGCAGGCGACCGAGGCTGCGGCGGGGCGCGCAAGCCCTCGCCGGGCGCCGAGAAGGACAAGGCGCCCGTTCAGGACGAGAGCCGGCAGGCGGACGAGCCGGACGGCGGCACCGACAAGGCGCCCACCAGTACGCTGCCCGGCCCGGCGATGCCCGGGACCGCACAGGCGACGGCCGCCGCGGTTCCCGGCGCAGTCGACGCCGACGAGCCGACGGACACCCGGGGCGCCTCCGGTGCGGGGCGGCTCACGTCCTGGCCGGTGCTCGCCGTGCTCGGCGTCCTGGCGGCTGTGGCGGTCGGCTTCGCGGCGTACTTCATCTCCCAGGCCCAGCGCGCAGAGGCCTACCAGGAAGCGCTCGACCGGGCGCCGGCCGCCGCGGAGAGCGCCGCGTCCGCTGTGCTGTCCTACGACTACAAGACGCTCGACGCGGACCGCGACGCCGCCGCCAAGTTCCTCACCAAGGGCTACGGCAAGAAGTACCTCGACACCTTCGACAAGACGGTGGCCGAGGCCGCTCCGCAGCTCAAGGCGACCGTCGAGGCCCAGGTCCTCGCGTCGGCGCCGATGGTCGTGGGGGAGAAGCGCGACCCCGACCGCGTCTCGGTGCTCGTCTTCGTCGACCAGACCACCACGAGTGCCGCGAAGACGGAGACCACGAAGGCGATGAACCGCGCCCAGTTCGACATGGTCCGTGTCGACGGGACCTGGCTCGTCGGCGACATCACGTCGTACTGACGCGGGCGGCGCCGCGCCGCGTCGGGTGCTCGGTGCTTGACGAGCGACGGTGTCTGCCTCCATGCTCTTCGCAGTCCGAGGAAGCCTGGACGCGCTGGGTTGTGCCCAGCCTGCGTTTGGGCTACGATCGTTCGTTGCGTCTGCCCTCATATGCACTCCAGCCTGCCCGGTGGTTGGTTTGTGGTGGGTAGGCCCTCCCACCCAGAGCGATCCTCGGAAGGACCCCTCTTGGCCGCCTCGCGCAGCACCAGCACCGCCCGCAACAACCCGCGCCGAATCTCCTTCGCCAAGATCAAGGAACCTCTCGAGGTTCCGCAGCTCCTCGCCCTCCAGACCGACAGCTTCGACTGGCTGATCGGCAACGAGCGCTGGCAGGACGACGTCGCACGGCGTCTGGAGATCGGTGAAGACGTCAGTCAGAAGTCCGGCCTTCAGGAGATCTTCGAGGAGATCTCTCCGATCTCCGACTTCTCCGACACGATGTCTCTCTCGTTCGAGAACCCGGTCTTCTACGACCCGAAGTACTCCGTCGAGGAGTGCAAGGAGAAGGACTTCACCTACTCTGCTCCGCTCTACGTCTCCGCGGAGTTCATGAACAACGAGACCGGTGAGATCAAGGGCCAGACGGTCTTCATGGGTGACTTCCCCCTGATGACCCCCAAGGGCACCTTCGTCATCAACGGCACCGAGCGTGTCGTGGTCTCGCAGCTCGTCCGCTCGCCCGGCGTGTACTTCGAGCGCACCGCCGACAAGACCTCCGACAAGGACATCTACACCGCGAAGGTGATCCCCTCGCGCGGTGCATGGCTCGAGTTCGAGATCGACAAGCGCGACATGGTCGGCGTCCGCCTCGACCGCAAGCGCAAGCAGAACGTCACGGTGCTGCTCAAGGCCCTCGGCTGGACCAACGAGCAGATCCGCGAGGAGTTCGGCGAGTACGAGTCGATGATGCTCACCCTGGAGAAGGACCACACGGCCGGCCAGGACGACGCGCTCCTCGACATCTACCGCAAGCTGCGTCCGGGCGAGCCCCCGACGCGTGAGGCCGCGCAGACGCTGCTCGAGAACTACTACTTCAACCCCAAGCGCTACGACCTCGCCAAGGTCGGCCGCTACAAGATCAACAAGAAGCTCGGCACGCACGAGGCGTTCGACCAGCAGACGCTGACCATCGACGACATCGTCTCGACGATCCGCTTCATCGTGCAGCTGCACGCCGGCAACGACACCCTCAAGGACGCCCAGGGCGGCGACATCCTGGACCGTGACGGTGACGCGATCGAGGTCCGCGCCGACGACATCGACCACTTCGGCAACCGCCGTATGCGCACCGTCGGTGAGCTCATCCAGAACCAGCTCCGCACGGGTCTCGCCCGCATGGAGCGCGTGGTCCGTGAGCGGATGACCACCCAGGACGTCGAGGCGATCACGCCGCAGAGCCTGATCAACATCCGGCCTGTGGTCGCGGCGCTGAAGGAGTTCTTCGGCACCTCGCAGCTGTCGCAGTTCATGGACCAGACCAACCCGATCGCCGGCCTGACGCACAAGCGTCGCCTCTCGGCGCTCGGCCCCGGTGGTCTCTCCCGTGACCGCGCGGGCTTCGAGGTCCGTGACGTCCACCCCTCGCACTACGGCCGTATGTGCCCGATCGAGACCCCTGAAGGTCCGAACATCGGTCTGATCGGCTCGCTCTCGACGTTCGGCCGGATCAACCCGTTCGGCTTCGTCGAGACGCCGTACCGCAAGGTCGAGAACGGCCGGGTCACCGACAAGGTCGAGTACCTCACCGCCGACGAGGAGGACCGCTTCGTCATCGCGCAGGCGAACGCCGCGCTGACCGAGGACGGCCGGTTCGCCGAGGAGCGGGTGCTCGTGCGCCAGCGCCACGGTGAGGTCGACGTGATCCCCGCCGGCGAGGTCGACTACATGGACGTCTCGCCGCGCCAGATGGTGTCGGTCGCGACCGCCCTGATCCCGTTCCTCGAGCACGACGACGCCAACCGCGCCCTCATGGGTGCGAACATGCAGCGCCAGGCGGTGCCGCTCATCAAGAGCGACGCCCCGCTGGTCGGCACCGGCATGGAGTTCCGTGCCGCCGTCGACGCCGGCGACGTGGTCGTGGCGGACAAGGCCGGTGTGGTCAAGGAGGTGTCCGCTGACTTCGTCGAGGTGATGAACGACGACGGCACCTACAAGACCTACCGGATGCAGAAGTTCACCCGCTCGAACCAGGGCACCTGCATCAACCAGCGTCCGCTGGTCGCGGAGGGCGACCGGCTCGAGGTCGGCAGCCCGCTCGCGGACGGTCCGTGCACCGACGACGCCGAGATGGCTCTGGGCACGAACCTGCTGGTCGCGTTCATGTCGTGGCAGGGCCACAACTACGAGGACGCGATCATCCTCTCCCAGCGTCTGGTGCAGGAGGACGTCCTCACCTCGATCCACATCGAGGAGCACGAGGTCGACGCCCGCGACACCAAGCTGGGTCCGGAGGAGATCACCCGCGACATCCCGAACGTCAGCGAGGAGATGCTCGCCGACCTCGACGAGCGCGGCATCATCCGGATCGGTGCCGAGGTCACCACCGGTGACATCCTCGTCGGCAAGGTCACCCCGAAGGGCGAGACCGAGCTGACCCCCGAGGAGCGCCTGCTCCGCGCGATCTTCGGTGAGAAGGCGCGCGAGGTCCGCGACACCTCGATGAAGGTGCCGCACGGTGAGTCCGGCACGGTCATCGGCGTGCGGGTCTTCGACCGTGAGGACGGCGACGAGCTGCCCCCGGGCGTGAACCAGCTGGTCCGCGTGTACGTCGCGCAGAAGCGCAAGATCTCCGTGGGTGACAAGCTCGCCGGCCGTCACGGCAACAAGGGCGTCATCTCGAAGATCCTGCCGGTCGAGGACATGCCGTTCCTGGAGGACGGCACCCCGGTCGACATCATCCTCAACCCGCTCGGTGTCCCCGGTCGTATGAACATCGGTCAGATCCTCGAGATCCACCTCGGCTGGCTGGCCAAGACCGGCTGGGACGTCGCGCAGAGCGACGACACGGATCCCGACGCCGACTGGAAGCAGCGGCTGATCAAGATCCACGCCGAGGCTGCCGAGGCCGACTCCAAGGTCGCCACCCCGGTGTTCGACGGTGCGCGTGAGGACGAGATCACCGGCCTGCTCGCCTCCACCCTGCCCAACCGCGACGGCGTCCGCGTCGTCAAGGAGAACGGCAAGGCGAGGCTGTTCGACGGTCGCTCCGGCGAGCCGTTCCCGGACCCGGTCTCGGTCGGCTACATGTACATCCTGAAGCTGCACCACCTCGTCGACGACAAGATCCACGCTCGGTCGACGGGCCCGTACTCGATGATCACCCAGCAGCCGCTCGGTGGTAAGGCGCAGTTCGGTGGTCAGCGGTTCGGTGAGATGGAGGTCTGGGCGATGGAGGCGTACGGCGCCGCCTACGCACTCCAGGAGCTCCTCACCATCAAGTCCGACGACGTGCCCGGTCGCGTCAAGGTCTACGAGGCGATCGTGAAGGGCGAGAACATTCCCGACTCCGGTATCCCCGAGTCGTTCAAGGTTCTCGTGAAGGAGATGCAGTCGCTCTGCTTGAACGTCGAGGTCCTGTCCCAGGACGGCTCGGCGATCGAGATGCGCGACGCGGAGGAGGACGTCTTCCGCGCCGCCGAGGAGCTCGGCATCGACCTGTCCCGCCGCGAGCCCAGCAGCGTCGAAGAAGTGTGACGACGGAGCGCCCGGCCGCCGTTCTCGCCGGCCGGGCGCACCCGACTCCCTCAATGACCAGCGATACAGACCGACATAACGAGGAAAGCAGCCACTGTGCTCGACGTTAACTTCTTCGACCAGCTGAAGATTGGTCTCGCCACCGCCGACGACATCCGTCAGTGGT
>CAVUBO010000023.1:0-3998 GCA_963739785.1 uncultured Actinomycetota bacterium
CGGCCGGATCTTCAGCGGCTACGGCTTCGACATGGACAAGCCGATCAAGAAGTACACCAGGAAGCAGCTCGACGACCTCCTCTACAAGGAGCCGACCAAGATCAAGGTCGAGGGCATCAACCTGACGTACGAGGGCGTGATCCCCGAGATCGAGAAGTCGATGCTCTCCAAGGACGTCGAGGCGATGCAGCCGCACATCCGCGCGTTCGTCGAGCGGGCGATCACGTTCCAGACCAGCGCCGAGTGCGGGGGCACCGCCTGACGAGGGAGGCGCTGTCCTCCACGATCAACGGCAAGAACATCGCCGACCTCTGCTCGATGCAGATCAGCGACCTGGCCGACTGGATCCGTGACCTCGACGAGCCGTCGGTGGCCCCGCTGGTCGCCGGACTCCAGCACGTCCTGGACTCGTTCGCGGAGATCGGGCTGGGCTACCTCTCCCTGGACCGGCCGGCCGGGACGCTGTCCGGGGGAGAGGCGCAGCGCACCAAGATGATCCGCCACCTCGGCTCGTCGCTCACCGACGTCACCTACGTCTTCGACGAGCCGACGATCGGCCTGCATCCCCATGACATCGAGCGGATGAACCACCTCCTGCTGCAGCTGCGGGACAAGGGCAACACCGTGCTGGTCGTCGAGCACAAGCCGGAGACCATCGCGATCGCCGACCACGTCGTCGACCTCGGGCCCGGCGCCGGCACCGAGGGCGGGACCGTCTGCTTCGAGGGCACCGTGGAGGGGCTGCGGGGGAGTGACACCGCGACCGGCCGCCACCTCGACGACCGCGCGACGCTCAGGGAGTCGGTGCGGTCGTCCTCCGGCGTGCTCGAGGTCCGCAGCGCGTCGACGCACAACCTCCAGGACGTCGACGTCGACGTACCGCTCGGCGTTCTCTGCGTGCTCACGGGCGTCGCCGGCTCCGGCAAGAGCTCGCTGGTCCAGGGCTCGGTGGCCGGCCGCGACGGCGTGGTGGTCGTCGACCAGGGTGCGATCCGCGGTTCGCGGCGCAGCAACCCGGCGACGTACACCGGCCTGCTCGACCCGATCCGCAAGGCGTTCGCGAAGGCGAACGGCGTGAAGCCGGCGCTCTTCAGCTCGAACTCCGAGGGCGCGTGCTCCACGTGCAACGGCGCCGGTGTCATCTACACGGAGCTGGGCGTCATGGCCACGGTCGAGTCCACCTGCGAGGAGTGCGAGGGGAGGCGCTTCCAGGCGTCCGTGCTGGAGTACACGCTGGGTGGCCGGAACATCGCCGAGGTGCTCGCGATGTCGGTGACCGACGCGGAGGAGTTCTTCGGCGACGGCGAGGCGAAGACGCCGGCTGCCCACAAGGTCCTGCAGCGACTGGACGACGTGGGACTCGGTTATGTCAGCCTCGGCCAGCCGCTCACCACGCTGTCCGGAGGGGAGCGGCAGCGGCTCAAGCTGGCCACCCAGATGGCCGAGAAGGGCGACGTCTACGTCCTCGACGAGCCGACCACCGGGCTGCACCTCGCCGACGTCGAGAACCTGCTCGGCCTGCTCGACCGGCTCGTCGACTCCGGAAAGTCGGTGATCGTCATCGAGCACCACCAGGCGGTGATGGCGCATGCGGACTGGATCATCGACCTCGGCCCGGGCGCGGGCCACGACGGCGGCCTCGTCGTCTTCGAGGGCACGCCGGCCCACCTCGTCGCCGACCGGTCGACGCTTACCGGCGAGCACCTCGCGGCATACGTCGGGACCTGACCGGCTGGCGATCCGGGACGTCATACGACCTGGTCGTGAAAGCAGCCACCTCGTATGACGTCCCGCGCAACGTCATGCGAGGTGTTACTCATCACTAATCGCCGATAACTGACATTATGTCAGGTAGTGTGGATCCGGGCTCCTGAGAGTGGCTCCCCTGCGGCCGACACCGGTGTGATTCGTCGCTACGGTCAGCCCATGACGATGACTGACGTCGAGGTCGCGATCGCCGCGGCGCGGGCCGGTGCCGACGTGGTGGCGCGCAGCTACGGCAACGACCACGTACGCCACGCGAAGACCGCCACAGACTTCGCCACCGAGACCGATGTGGACGCCGAGCAGGCGATCCTGGCCGTTCTCGCCGAACACCGGCCCGACGACGCCCACATCGGCGAGGAGTTCGGCGCGTCCGGCGCCGCTCAGTCCCCCAGGCGCTGGCTTGTCGACCCCCTGTGCGGCACGTTGAACTTCGCCGCCACCACGCCCCTTGCCGTCGTCAACGTCGCCCTGGTCGACCGCGGGCCCGTGAGCGCGGCTGCCGCAGCAGATCCGATCGCCGCGGAAGTCTTCTGGACCGACGGCACCAGCTCGTTCCGCCGCTACGACGGCGAGGACCACCGGCTCGCACCGACCACGGTCTCGAACCTCATCGACATCAACTGCGACGGACCGACCGACCGTCCCTTCGTGGGTGGCCAGCTCGTGAGCGATCCCGACCTCCGAGCGGCGTACGGGCCGCGGGTCATCTCCTCGACGTTGGCCGTGGCGTGGGTCGCCGCAGGCAGGAGGGTCGCCTACGTCTCCGACGGCCACTTCCGCGACAACCTCCATTTCGCCGCCGGGATCGCGCTGTGCCGGGACGCCGGATGCATCATCAGCGACCTGGCCGGCAACCGGCTCCACACCGATCGCGGCCTCATCGTCTCGGCCGACGAGGAGACGCACGGTCGGGTTCTCGCGCTCGTGCAGCCCCACCTGCGCGCGGTGCTTTCGAGCTAGGCACGATCCCTCACGCGGCTACTCCCCCGGTACGGCGCCGTTCGGGCGCTGCCGAGGTCGCAGCAAAATGGGAACGCGTTCCAGTGCGCATCGGCACTCGCGGAGGACCGGGCACCTGCCGGGAAGTCGGGACATGACGAACCACCTGATGGCGATCGGACGGGTCCCCTAAGCGGTCACAACGTGATCGCCGCGAGGCCCCTCGCCGCTCTGGCACGGTTGACCACGTCCTCGACGAAGTCCCTCTTCGCCTCGGTGTAGTCCCTGCCCCAGGTGTCGTTCCTGACCAATGCGTTCTTGAGCCTCGCGTACTCGTCGCGATCTGCCGGGTGTGAGCGCAGCCAGTCTGCGAAGAGGCGAGGGTGCGCCTCTGGCCACTGCTCTGCGGTGAAGGCGTGGGCGACGGCCCTGCGTATGCCCCGGTCGAGAAGGAAGAACGCCTGGTGGTGGCCGGTGGTCACCGGCCCGCTCCACCCCAGCCCGTGAAACACCTCAGCCCAGTGTCGGAGGTGGTTCCCGTCGGGGACTCCGATGGCGAGGTCGATGACTGGCTTGGCCGGAAGGCCCGGAACTGAGGTCGAGCCGACGTGCTCAACCGTCCAACCGGTCCCGAGGCCGCGGTTCAGGTCGCTGGCCAAGGAGGCGTAGCGCTCGGCCCACCGCGGGTCGTATGGCACCAACTTCTCAGGCGGGTACGACGACGTCGACGGCACGCTCCTGAGGCTAGTGCTGCTCACCGACGGGGCTGCCTCCGCAGCGGGACCTGTCGCACGAACCGTCGTTCGAGCCTTCCCGCCGAGTTGCGGACCTTGACCTCGGCGGTGGCTTGCCAACCGGACCGCTCGTACAGCGCGACGGCACGCTCGTTGTCGGCGATGACCCACAGCTCGAGCTCGCCGAACGCCGTCGACGCCGCGTAGTCGTCCAGGTGACCGAGCAGGCCGGCTCCGACGCCACCACCCCAGGCCGCCGGGTCCACACCGAGGTAGAGAACCTCGAGAGACTCGCCTCGGGGCACGGTCAGGGCGAATCCCACGGCGTCACCGCGCCTGCTGGCCACGTGGAGCGACGCACCGTCCGTGCGCAGGCCGCTCTGGATCCCCGGCAGCTTCTCATCGGCCGTGGCAGCCTCGGCGAGGTCGTCTCTCCTCGCCGTGGCGCGAGCCCAGATGCCGGCCGCGAGTCGCTGGCCGTCGACGCTCGGGTCACACACGATCCGGAGCTGGACATCCGCAGCTGGCACGCCAGGAATCCTCCCCCACGCCATCCCG
>CAVUBO010000024.1:0-303747 GCA_963739785.1 uncultured Actinomycetota bacterium
ATCGAGCTCGGTGAGGATCGCCGCGCCCTCCTCGTCGACGTCACCGGACATCTCGGCGATGCCCTGGGCGTTGTCGGAGACCGGGCCGAAGGTGTCCATCGCCACGATCACGCCGACGGTGGTGAGCAGACCACAGCCGGCGAGAGCGACCGCGAACAGCGAGACGACCGTGACGCCGCCGCCGAGCAGGAACGCGCCGTAGACCGCCGCACCGATGACCAGAGCGGTGTAGACCGCCGACTCGAAGCCGACCGAGAGACCGGAGAGGATGACCGTGGCCGGTCCGGTGAGCGCGGTCTTGCCGACGTCCTTGACCGGCCGGTGCTCGGTGCCGGTGAAGTAGCCGGTGAGCGAGAGGATCAGCGCGGCCAGCACGATGCCGATGATCACGGCGCCGGCGGCGATGATCCGCGGGTCTCCGTCCGGCACGGGGTCGACCCGAACAGGACCAGGTCGAGCAGCATCCCGGAGCCCTCGACGTCGGTCAGGTCCTTGAACGAGCTCGGCAGGTAGGCGAACGCCGCGACCGTGCAGAGCACCGCGGAGACCGCTGCGGAGATGTAGAAGGACGCGGTTGATCGTCCGAAGGCCGCTCTCGCCGGTCCGCGGCCTCGTGATGTAGACGCCGAGGATCGCCGTCAGCGCACCGATCGCGGGGACGATCAGCGGGAAGACCAGTCCCTCGGCGCCGAAGGCCGCGCGTGCCGAGGATCAGCGCCGCCACGAGCATCACGGCGTAGGACTCGAAGAGGTCGGCGGCCATACCGGCGCAGTCACCGACGTTGTCGCCCACGTTGTCGGCGATCGTCGCCGCGTTGCGCGGGTCGTCCTCGGGGATGTTCTGCTCGACCTTGCCGACGAGGTCCGCGCCGACGTCGGCGGCCTTGGTGAAGATGCCGCCGCCGACTCGCATGAACATCGCGAGCAGCGCCGCGCCGAAGCCGAAGCCCTCGAGCACCGCGGGGGCGTTGCCCTTGTAGATCAGCACGACGAGGGAGGCCCCGAGCAGGCCGAGGCCGACGGTGGACATGCCGACGGTGCCGCCGGTGCGGAAGGCGACGCGCATGGCGTTGTCACGCCCGTGCTCACGAGCCGCGGAGGCGACCCGGACGTTCGCGCGCACCGCGAGCCACATGCCGAAGTAGCCGATCGCCGCGGAGAAGCCCGCGCCCACCAGGAAGAACACCGAACGGCCGATCCTGATCGTCCAGTCGTCGGCGGGGAGCACGAACAGCAGGCCGAAGGCCAGCACGGCGAAGACCCCGAGGGTCTTGAACTGCCGCGTGAGGTACGCCGAGGCTCCCTCCTGCACCGCTTTGCCGATCTCCTTCATTTTCTCTGTGCCGTCATGGGCAGCAAGGACCTGACCGCGGAACATCAACGCCATCGCCAAGGCGATGACCGCGATGACGCCGACCACGATGATCAAGGTCTGGTTGCTCCCGGACAAAGACACATCCGCGCCGGTGGCGGCGAGGGTGGGTCCGGACATATGAGTCCTCCTCCGGTGGGCCGATGACGGCCCCTCGAGATTGCGCCGAAACCCGCGGAGTCCCCCGCGAGTGGCCAGGCAGGGTGTGATCTGCCTGACACGAATGTGGCCCGCAGTCTAGTGAGACACAGCCAACACGCCAGGCCTGAGGGTGTGGCGTGGGACACATTTTTCGGCGCGCTTCAGCCGGGGTGGAGGAAGAGGGCGGCTCAGGAGAGCGGCCAGCGCATGGACACGGTGGTCCGGGAGGCGTCCTGCGAGACCTCGAAGTCGTCGATCAGGCCGCGCAGCAGGGCCCACGGCTCGATGCCGTCGAGGTCGCTGTCGGGGTGGTCCTCGACATCGACCAGTTCAGGCGTGCTGACGTCGACGCTCAGCGCGTCGTCGATGGTGATGGTGACGGCGACGGGGTGCCCCTCCGACGTACCGGGGCGTGCGCCGTGCTCGCCGAGGAAGAGTGCACAGGCCTCGCCGGCGGCGAGGCGCACCTCTTCCACGAACTCCTCGTCGCGACCTGCACGGCGCGCCACCGAGGCCGCCACGAGGCGGACGGTGCGGACGAGGGCAGGGTCACGGGCGATCGTCACGGTCACAGCGGCGGCCGTGCGATCGGTGCCAGACGGCATGGTTCCCCTCAGAGATCTGCGAGCGCTTCGGCCTGCGAGCCGTGGATCGTGAAGACCTTGGCCAGGCCGGTGATGCGGAAGATCTTGAGCAGGCGTTCCTGGTTGCAGATCAGGCGCATCGACCCGTCGTGGGCCCGCACCTTCTTCAGACCACCGACAAGCACGCCCAGTCCGGTCGAGTCGAGGAAGTCGACCTTCTCCATGTCGATGACGAGGTTGTAGTGGCCTTCACCCACGAGCTCGGTGATCTTGTCCCTGAGCCGCGGTGCGGTGTAGACATCGATCTCCCCGCCGACCTCGATGATGGTGTGTCCATCCTCGTTGCGCGTCTCGAGTGACAGATCCACGTGGTTTCTCCCAACGATGCCGCGTGCGCGGAGTCCTGGAAAAGCGCCGACCTGACGCCCTCCCCTGTGCAACGAGTATTCAATCATGCCTTCAATCACCTCGCACGGGCCCGGCTTGACATTTGACCGGGGGCGTCGACAGCGCGATCGTGCCTCGGCGGCGCGACCAGCGGTTTGCGAAGATGCGGGGGTGGCTCCCCGAACGCAACAGTCCGTCGCGGACGCCCTCGACCGCCTGAGCGGTCAGGGCCGTGAGGACCGCCTCACCCACCTCGAGGTGCTTCCTCCACGCGGTGGTCGCCGGGCCGACTGGCCTGCGTGGACCGACCCGCGACTGGTGGAGGCCTGGCGGGTCCGCGGCATCGAGCGGCCCTGGAGCCACCAGTCGGCGGCAGCCGAGGCGGCGTACGACGGGCAGAACGTGGTGATCTCCACGGGCACGGCGTCGGGGAAGTCCTTGGCCTACCTGCTGCCGGCGCTCACCTCGGTCCTGGCGAAGCGTCGACCTCAGGGGCAGCGCGGGTCCACGGTCCTCTACCTCTCACCCACCAAGGCACTGGCGCAGGACCAGCTCTCGAACCTTCTCGCGCTGGGCGTGCCCGATCTGCGCGCTACGACCCACGACGGTGACTCCTCGCGCGAGCAGCGCGACTGGGCGCGTGACCACGGGGAGTATCTCCTCACGAACCCGGACATGCTGCACCGCTCGATGCTCCCCGCCCACGGCCGCTGGGCGCGGTTCTTCTCGATGCTCGACTACGTCGTCGTCGACGAGTGCCACCACTACCGGGGCGTCTTCGGGGCGCATGTGGCTCAGATCCTCCGACGGCTGCGCCGGGTGTGCGCGTTGTACGGCGCGAGCCCCACGTTCGTGCTCGCCTCCGCCACGGTGGCCGAGCCCGAGACGTCCGCTCACCGCCTGACCGGCCTGCCCTTCGTGGCGGTCACCGACGACGGGTCACCGCGAGGACAGGTGGCGCTCGCGTTGTGGGAGCCACCGTTCACGTCGTACGGCGGCGAGAACGGCGCCCCCGTCCGCAGGTCCGCCACGGCCGAGATCTCCGACCTGCTGGCCGACCTCGTCGTGGACGGGGTCCGCACGCTCGCGTTCATCCGGTCCAGACGGGGTGCCGAGACGGTGTCGCTGACCACGAAGCGGCTGCTCGACGAGGTCGCGCCCGGTCTAGCCGACCGGGTCGCGGCCTACCGCGGCGGGTACCTCCCCGAGGACCGGCGAGCGATCGAGCAGGCACTGCGCACCGGCGAGCTGCTCGGCCTGGCGGCGACCAACGCCCTCGAGCTCGGCATCGACGTCTCGGGCCTCGACGCGGTGCTGCTCGCGGGCTTCCCCGGCACCCGCGCCGCCCTGTGGCAGCAGATCGGCCGGGCGGGGCGGGGCGGTCAGGACGCGCTCGGTGTCTTCGTGGCCAGGGACGACCCCCTCGACACCTATCTCGTGACCCATCCGGAGGCGCTCATCGGCAAGCCGGTCGAGGCCTGCGTGTTCGACCCGGACAACCCGTACGTCCTCGGCCCACACCTGTGCGCCGCCGCCGAGGAGTCCCCGCTCACCGAGGAAGACCTCGAGCTGTTCGGTCCGATGGCACGCGCCGGCGTGGACGCGCTGACCGAGGCGGGGATGCTTCGCCGCAGGCCGCGCGGGTGGTTCTGGACCGACCGGAGCCGGGCGTGCGACCTCGCCGACATCCGGTCCACCGGGGGCGCACCGGTCCGCCTCGTCGAGGAGGGCACCGGCCGGCTGCTCGGCACGGTCGACCACTCCTCGGCTCACAGCACGGTGCACGACGGCGCGGTCTACCTGCATCTCGGGGAGACCTACCTCGTGCTCGCGCTCGACCTCGACGAGCACGTCGCCGTGGTCGCACCGGCGAACCCGGACTACTCGACCTCCGCACGCGAGGTCACCGACATCGCGATCTCAGAGGAGCGCGAGCACACGAGCTGGGGGTCTGCCCGCATGAGCTTCGGTGACGTGCGGGTGACCCACCAGGTCGTGTCGTACCTCAAGCGCCGGCTGCCCTCCGGCGAGGTGCTCGGGGAGGAACCGCTCGACCTGCCTGAACGAGTCCTCGACACCAAGGCGGTCTGGTGGACGCTGCCCCCGGCCGTCCTCGAGGAGGCCGGGTTCGAGGGGCGGGACCTGCCCGGAGCCGCCCACGCCGCCGAGCACGCCGCGATCGGCTTGCTCCCGCTCTTCGCCACCTGCGACCGCTGGGACATCGGCGGCGTCTCCACCGCGCTCCACCCGGACACCGGCCAGCTGACCGTCTTCGTCTACGACGGCCACCCCGGTGGCGCGGGCTTCGCCGAGCGTGGCTTCCACGCCGCGGTCGAGTGGTGGACCGCGACCCGCGAGGCGATCAGCGCCTGCGTGTGCGAGGACGGATGCCCCTCCTGCGTCCAGTCCCCGAAGTGCGGGAACGGCAACAACCCGCTCGACAAGCACGCGGCCGTGGCACTGCTCGACGTACTTCTGCGCGAGACGGGCTAGCCTGACCGCACTCCTCGAAAGGGTCCTCACATGCTTGCTCTCGGAATCATCCTCGTCCTGGTCGCAGCGGCGGTCCTCATCGCCGCACTCTTCGGTGGCTCCGGGTCGGGGGAACCCGCCGGTTTCGACCTCGGTGCGGTCAACGTGGAGACCAACACGTTCGGCGTCTTCCTGGCCGGGGCGCTCACGCTCCTCCTGCTCGTCGCCGGCCTCGCACTCATCAGCGCCGGCATGCGTCGTGCCCGCCGGCGCCGCCAGGAGAAGAAGGAGCTCAACCGGCTCTCCCAGAAGCTCGAGGCGCACGAGGCCCGGAGCACCACCGGAGCCGGCCGGCACCACCACCGGCGCGGCTGACACGACCACCGCCGAGACCCGGACCGACAGCACCGTCACGGACCCGGACCACCCGAGCCGCTGACCTCACCGGGGTTCTGCTCGGCCGGCACCGGGCTCGGCTCCGACCCCGGCGCCTGCTCGGACGAGCTTGCGAGCGAGGGCCCCGGAGCCGGTCCGGCCCTGGCACGTCCTGGCACGGCCCAGGTGACACCGAAGACCACAGGGACCTCGACCGCGACCTCGACCGCCACCTCGAGTCCCTCGACGAGGCAGCCGGCGAGCCGTGCGCCGTTCGCGTCGGCGATCCGGCCGGCCTGCTCGCAGGCCGTCGTGCTGCCGGCCGCCGACCCGCCTCCGGCCCCCATGGCCTCGGCCGCGGCCAGAGCGGCGAGGTCGGCGGCTGCCGCGGCGCGTCGTTGAGCCACCAGCACACCCCCGACCGCGGCGCCGCCGACCGCCAGGGTGGTGAGCACCGCGACGACGACGAGGACGAGGACCGTCGGCGCTCCCGCGGTCGTCGCGGCGCCTCACGTGGTCTCCTTCGCGGTGACCGCTTCCGCGTCCACCTCGACCCCCGGCAGGAACCCGAACAGGCCACCAGGCCCACGCACCTCCGCGACCACGCGAACCCTGACCTCGCCAGACTCCTGATGGATGGTGATGCCTGCGCCGGCAGGAGCGACACGTCGACCCAGGTCGACCGCGTAGGCCGGGGGCTCGTCGCGCGCCAGCGCCCGCGCCGTCTCTCGTGCCGCGTCCACCACCCGCACCTGGGTCACCGCCAGGGCGACGAGCCAGACGAGCCCGAGCGCGATCGCGACGAGGACCGGGAGCGCCACCGCGGTCTCCGCCGTGACCGACTCCCGGTCAGAGCGAGCCGCCGACGGGAGCGGAGCGGCCTCCTGGCACGACGCCGGCGACTGGATGCGAGGCCGTGAGTCGGAAGGTCCAGCCCGGCGCGCAGGTGCCTGCACGCTCTCCCGGCCGGACTGTAGCAGATCGGACACGACGTCAGCCGAGGCCGATCATGCCGAGGAAGACGTCGAAGAGCTTCTTGATGCAGCGCCTGGCCCCAGTCGCTGGTGAGCAGCTTGATGCAGCAGGCCGCCGAATCCACAGCCGGCCGCGGTGACGACGGCGTACTCCGCCGTCGTGACGCCCCTCTGGTTGCGAAGCCGGGCAACGGGTGACTTGGTCATGTGAACCTCCAGGATGAGACCGGCCTCGAGATGCCGGCGTGAGCTGAACTGACGCGTCAGAGACTGCTCGGATCCGGCGACCGGTTCGACGGGAGAAATCAGGACGGGGGAACAGCCCCCGATCCCGGCGTCTGTGGAGCGAACCTGGCGCCTCTCGGCCGCGATCGGGCTCGGGCGAAGCCCCCGTCCAGGCGGGAAGGCCCGCAGTGCAGGCAGGGAGGTGCTCACAGGCGGAAGCCCGAGACGCGGCCGGAGCGGCCGGACGCGGCCGGGCCGGCGGCCTGGAGGCCGACGGGGTCAGCGCGTCAGGAGAGCGCTGACCGTACTGGCGACGAGGGGCACGACGCCGAGCAGGACGAACGCGGGCAGCAGGCAGAGGCCGAGCGGAGCCGCCGCGCGCACTCCCACCGCCCGAGCGCGGCTCTCCGCCTCTAGCCTCGCGGAGGCGTGCAGGTCCTCCGCGAGTCGGTGCAACGCGTCGCTGACCGACGCCCCCGTCTCGACCGCGCGGGCCATGGCTCGGCCGAGGGCGGCCAGTCCGGGGCGCTGCGCGACCTCGCGCCAGACCCGGGCAGGATCGCGCCCCAGGCGGAGGCTGTGCTCAGCCGCCCGGAGATCGGCGGCGACAGGACCGTCCACCGCAGCTGCCACGGCGCTGAGGGCGGTCGACGGAGAGGCCCCCGATGCAAGCGTCACCGCGAGCAGGTCGACGACGTGGGGAAGGCTCCGGGCGACGGCCTCGCGGCGTCGTCGCGCGTGGGCCGGCTCGCGCTTGCCGAGGACCCGGTGGACCACGACGGCGACGACGACTCCCGACACCACGCCGGGCACGCCGCCGAGGAGGACGACTGGCGCCAGACCGGCCAGCAGCGACACGAGCAGCCGGTGCCGCCCGAACAGGTCGTCGGACTCCTCGGGTTGCCCCCGCCCGTGCGCAGCGGGCGCTGCACCCGTGTCGGTCATCACGCGCAGTGCACGGTCTCCCCCCGAGCCGGGTCGAGGCACGGCCAGCGCCACCGCGGAAGCAGCGAGGCCGGCCGCGACGAGGCTGGGGAGAAGGCCACCGGCGAGGCTCACGGGTCGACCGCCGCGACCGCGACTCTCTCGATCCAGGCCAGGCCGGCGTACACCAGGAGCAGCCCGGCTGCGAGACAGACGAGGCCTGCCGGAGTAGCCAGGAGGAACGCCCACGGGTCGCCGCCGAGACCGGAACCCATGACCAGCACGAGGACCGGAAGCCCGGCCACGAGCCGTGCAGTCGCCTGCGCCGAGGCGAGCTCCGAGGCGACCAGGTGCTGGGTGGCCCGCCGTCTGCGCGATGCGTCGGCGACCCTGCTCAGCGCGATCGCCATGGTGCCACCCGAGCCCTGCGAGACCTGCCAGGCACTGGCGACCTCGGTAGGACCGGAGGCACCGGGCAGGCGAGGCGAGCCGTCGCATCGCGCGCGGCACGTCGCCACCGAGGTCGCCGGCCGTTGCCACCGGCTCCAGCGCGGGCCACACGTCGACGCAGTGGTGCAGCGCCACCAGCGGCGGCTGCCCGGCTCTCAGCTCGCCCGCCAGCGCCTCGCAGACCTCCACGACGTCGTCCGCACGCTGCTGGGCGGCCCTGCGCGCGCCGGCCACGCACGACCATCCGCCAGGCGCCAGCAGCCGCTGCCGACCGCGATCAGCCCCAGGGCCGAGCACGGTTCCGTCGACCAGGACCACGAGCGCACCGACCGCGACCGCGACGACGAGCGCAGGCCGGACGCCACGCGACCGGCGCAACCCGTCGAGCCAGCACCAGCGCCCGTCGACCCTCGCGGTCCGGCTCGGCGCGGCGGCACGAGCAGCCCACCGTGCGCCTGCCGTGGCCGCGGCCAGCACCGAGGTCACCGGCACAACAGCTCCGCGAGCCGGTCGGCGGCATCGTGCGTGCGGATGGCTCCCTCGTCGTCGAACGTCACGGCTGGTTCGGCGACGACGTAGCCGTCGTCTCGTCGGCGGAGCACGGCGATCTCCTGGACCTGCCGCCTTCCGCCGCAGCGGCCGAGGTGGATCACGACGTCGAGGGCGGAGGCCAGCTGGCTGTGGGCGGCCTCCCGGGGCATCCCGGCGGCCATGGCGAGCGCCTCCACACGAGCGGGGACGTCCGCGCACGAGTTGGCGTGCAGGGTGCCGCAACCGCCCTCGTGACCGGTGTTCATGGCAGCCAGCAGGTCGGTGATCTCGCTTCCGCGCACCTCACCCACGACGAGACGGTCCGGCCGCATCCGCAGCGCCTGCCGCACCAGGACCTGCAGCGGAACGGCGCCCGCGCCTTCGACGTTGGGCGGACGAGCCTCCAGCCCGACGACGTGCGGGTGGTCGGGGCGCAGCTCGCTCGCGTCCTCCACGACCACGAGGCGGTGGGTCGGGTCCACGAGGCTGAGCAGAGCGGACAACAGCGTGGTCTTGCCCGACCCGGTGCCGCCCGTGACGAGGAACGCGAGCCGGCTCCGGACTATCCGCCGCAGCAGCTCGGCTCCCTGGGAGCACAGCGTGCCGCCGACGACGAGCTCGTCGAGGTCGAAGACCCGCTCCCGCGGCACTCTCAGGGAGAGCACGGTGCCCGGCCTGGCGAGTGGCGCGAGCACGGCATGGAAGCGGGTGCCGTCGCGGAGCCTGAGGTCGACGTACGGCGTCGCGTCGTCGAGCCTCCTCCCCGCAGTCGACGCGAGGCGCTGAGCGAGGCGGCGTACCGCGTCGTCGTCGCTGAACCTCACGTCGGTGAGCTCGAGGCCCTCGCCACGGTCGACGTACACCTGGCCGGGGCCGTTGACCAGCACGTCGGTGACTCCCTCCTGACGCAGCAGCGGCTCCAGGGGGCCGGCGCCGAGGACGTCGCGTCTCAGGTCGTCGAGGACCGCGAGCGCTTCTGCGTCACCGACGGGTCGCCCCTCCTCGCGCAGGGCTCTCGCGACCTCGGCCGCGCCCAGGGCCGTGCCGCTGCTCGCGAGCCGGTCACGCACGCGTTCGAGAAGGTCCTGCCCGCTCATGTCGCAGCTCCTGCAGAGGGCACCGCAGATCCGGCCACGTGGTCGAGGGCGGCCCGGGCCGCCCGGGCGAGCGGACCGCGTCGCGCATGCAGCGGGCCGAGGCCGAGCTCGATGCTCTCGGAGAGCCGCCGCTGGTCGGTCATCACCGCCACCAGCGGCATCCCGAGCGCCGCGGCCACCTCCTCGGGGTCGAGCGCCGAGGCCGGCCCACGAGCGACGAGATGGCTTCGCGGAGTGATCGGCAGGACCCGTGCTGCGACGTTCGCAGCCGCTGCCACGGCAGGAAGGGTCAGCGTCGTCACCAGGACGAGGTGGTCACACCGGTGCACGAGCTCGTCCGTCGCGGGGTCGGGGTACCTCGGAAGGTCGACCACGACCAGCGCGCTCCCCCGCTGCGCCGCACTCAGCACCTCTCGGGCCACCTGGGCGTCGAGACCGGTTCGCCCGCCGTGCCCCCACCCGAGGACGGCCAGCCGGTCACGCTGCGGCAGCGCTGCCCGCAGGGACCTCGACCCGAGGCGGCCGGCCGACTCCAGCAGCTGTCCCCAGCGTGCGCCCTCCAGGTCGTCGAGGCCCGCGACCTGCTCGATCCCCGGGCCGAGTCGGTCGGAGTCGACCAGCACCACCGGGCGTACGTCGGAGGTGACCCGTCGGTCCGACGCGGCGGCCGCGGCCAGCGCTGCGGCGAACGTCGTGGCGCCCGCGCCGCCGCACCCGCCCACGACGCCGACCACGTTCGCGCGACCGGTCGCGCCGTCCCCCGTGTCGGTCAGGGACTCCACCAGCCACGTCTCGGCAGCGGGGAGCTCGAGGACGCTCTCGGCGCCGACGGCCAGGGCGGCCCGGAAGAGCGCGTCCGGCAGGGGCTCCTGTGCCACGACGTGCACCTGGTCGCGACGGGTCGGCGTGCTCGCAGCGAGCGGCGCCAGGGCGTCCGGGCCGACGAGCACCACCGGCGCGAGCAGCCAGGACGACCGAGCGGCTGTGGCGTCCGGCAGGACGTCCAGGCCCACGCCTGCCGCTGCGGCAAGGCGCTGGAGCTCGGCCGCCAACGAGGGGTCGCTGGTGAGCAGCAGCGGTCCGGGGACGCCGGAGACGTTCGCGAGTGCGGTCATGGCCCCGAGGGTGCTGTGCCGGACCGGCGGTCGGCGAGACCACGGAGAGCCACTGTGGACGGGAACGTCCGGAGCGTGGCTGTGGACGGAACCTGGCTGCGCCGCGGAGAAAGGTGGCGACCCTCGATCGGGGGGGATGATCGAGGGCCGCCGGGCCACAGCTCGGGGGGGATGAGCCGGGCCTGGTCAGCGGCGGGGGGGAGATGCCGCTGACGTCCTAGGTGCTGCGAGCGCCGCTATCGTTGGGACCGTAAGCCGCACGACAGGGCAAACCACGCAACGGCACCCATCGTAGCGCCTTTTCTTTACTTTGTGTCACCCCACCTATGCTCGTCACCGACTGACAACGCGTCGCCCCGTCCCGTGAGCCCTCGCACGGGCTGAGAAGGAGCCGTCCGATGTGCCCGACCGACGAACCGCAGCGTTCGACAACGCACATCCGCCCTGGCCGACCTGCGGCGTTCTTCGACCTCGACAAGACGATCATCGCCAAGTCGAGCACCCTGGCGTTCAGCCGCTCGTTCTACGCAGGCGGGCTGATCTCGCGCGGCTCCGTGCTCCGCAGCGCCTACGCCCAGTTCGTCTACCTCGTGGGCGGGGCCGACCACGACCAGATGGAGAAGATGCGGGAGTTCCTCTCCGAGCTCTCCGCCGGCTGGGACGTGCAGACCGTGCGCGACATCGTGGCCGACACGCTCCACCACATCGTCGACCCGCTGGTCTACGACGAGGCGGTCTCCCTGATCGAGGAGCACCAGCTCGCGGGCCGCGACGTCGTGATCGTGTCGGCCTCCGGCGCCGAGGTGGTCGAGCCGATCGGCGAGATGCTCGGCGCCGACGCCGTCATCGCCACCCGGATGGAGATCGAGGAGGGCAGGTACACCGGCGAGATCGGCTTCTACGCCTACGCCGAGAACAAGGCTTCGGCGATCCTGGAGCTCGCCGAGGAGAAGGGGTACGACCTCTCCCGCAGCTACGCCTACAGCGACTCGATGACCGACGTGCACATGCTCGAGATCGTCGGGCACCCCTACGCCGTCAACCCCGACCGGGAGCTGCGCAAGATCGCGGCGACGCGGGGATGGCCCGTCCTGTGGTTCACCCGCCCCGTCGCCCTCACACGGCGCATGCGGCTGCCTTCCAGCAAGCCGACCCTTGCCGCGATCGCGCTCGGCACGGCGGTCAGCGTCGGCGGCGCGGTCTACCTCGCAGCCCGGCGACGCACACCCGGCGCCTGACGTCCAGCACCCCATGGCGCGACACGCCCGAAGCTAGACAAGGGCCTCTGGACCCTTGTCCGGTTTCACCATCTGGGGGTAGAAAAGAGCCAACAACTAAAGACCCGCACGTGAGCCAGGTACCCACGCGGCGACCTACCCTTCCGAATTGGGCGTTGTCTCTCGGGTTCACCCGGAGCAACAAATAACCGGTGCACGCTTGGTAGCCCAGGTCTCACGTGTCAGCGGCGGCACTCACGATCGATGATCTGAGTGCCGCTCGCATGTGTCAGGAGCCCTGCCGTGCGACAGGACTGGCCTCGGCGCCGGCGGCGTAAGCCTCTGCGGCGTAGAGCAACCAGGAGTGCACGCCCGCCGCGCCGCCCTCGCGGTAGCCGCGCAGGTTCGACTCGTACTCCCGCCGGAGCCTGAGGTGTCCGGCCTCGGGGACGATCAGCGACTTGGGGTCCACGCCTCGTGTGACGAGCACCAGCCGCTCCGCCGCCCTCGCCACGATCCCGTTGTGGGACACGAAGGGCGCAACGGTGGCGAGCTCGGCGTGCACGATCGCCGCGACCACGAGCGCAGGAGCATCGGTGGGCGCCACCAGGAGCCGGGCGAGGTCGTTGAGGCGCGCGGCGCCGGCCGCGTCACGGGGACGACCGAGGTCCTCGTCGGGGGCGACCCCCTTGCCTGCGAGCGCGTGCAGCCGCGCGAACGCCTGCGAGGGCGACCTTTCGAGCACCGGAAGGAGTCCGAGCACCTCGGCACTGACCCGCAGCGCCGCCTGGGCCATCGGGCCCCCGCCACCTGCTCGCATCTCCTCGAGGCTGGTCTCCGAGCCCTCGAGGACCGCGCTCGCGTGCGCTCCGCGCAGCAGGGACTCGGCGGTCAGCTCCGGCGGGCTCTTCCGCAGGCCGCGATCGCGCAGGAGCACGTCGATGCCGTCGCGCGTGGCGGCCATGGCAGAGGCGACGCCTTCGAGGGACGCCAGGCGGGCGAGGGGATCCGAGACGGGGGAAGTTGCAGCAGACACGACGCGCAAGGCTAGCCGACGACCCCGGCGGCCGCCCTCCCACGGCATGAGACGTCCGACGCGCGGTTCAGACCACCGATCACTCCTCGGGCCGGGTAGCCTCGCGCTCGATGAACGAGCTGCCCCGTACCCGCCACGCCGTGGAGCCGGCGCGCTCGTTCGACCTCGTCGCCGACGCCTACGACAGGGCGCGGCCGTCGTACCCCGACGAGGCCGTGGACTGGCTGCTGCACGACCTGCTCCGAGCCCGGCTCGGCACCGGCTCGGCGCCGGACGTCGTCGAGCTGGGCGCCGGCACCGGCAAGCTCACGGAGCCGCTGGTGGCCCGGGGCTGCCACGTGACCGCGACCGACCCGTCGCCGGTGATGCTCGCCCGGCTGGGCGCGCGAGTGCCCCGGGCCCGAGTGCTCGCCGGCAGTGCGGAGCAGATCCCGGTCGCCACTCGCTCGGCAGATCTGGTGGTCGCCGGTCAGGCGTTCCACTGGTTCGACGCCGAGCGCGTGCTCCAGGAGGTGGCGCGCGTGCTCCGCCCCGGCGGGCAGTTCGCCGTCATCTGGAACACCCGCGACGAGCGCATCCCCTGGGTCAAGCGGTTGGGCCGGATCATCGGGTCCAGCACCGGGGACAGGTCGGAGGACCCGACCGACACGGTCGACGGGACCGGCATGTTCGAGACCGTCGAGCGTGCCACCTTCCGCTTCTGGCAGCCGCTGGACGGCGGCTCCCTGCGCGACCTCGTGGCCTCGCGCTCCAACGTCGCGACGATGTCCGACCTCGAGCGGGAGCGTGTGCTGCGCAAGGTCGACGAGCTCTACGCCGAGTACGGCCGGGCCGCCGACGGCATGCTGCTGCCCTACGTGACCACGGCCTGCCGCGCCACGGTGCTGCCCTGGGCGCTCCCCGCGGAACCCGCGCCGGAGCCGCTCAGTCCGGGTAACCTCCCTGCCGGAGACGGCGACGGACCCGACGGCACGGACGGCGACGCCCTTCTCATCGACTTCAGGTAGGGGCGGCGCGATGGGTTCTCGGTGGGGATGGCTCCGGCCGGGGCACCTGGGCACCGAGGCCGACCGTGCCACGTTCCGCACGATGCACACCGCCTCCCTGGCCGCGCCTCCGCTGCGGTCGGGCCTCACCGAGGCGTCGGCGGCCAAGGCGGTCCGCCACCTGCGCGAGCTCCTCGGCACTCCCGCGGTCGCGCTCACCGACACCGAGCGGCTGCTCGCCTGGGAGGGCCGCTTCGGCCACCACGCGGAGCAGGCGCCGGGCCTGGCCGCTCCGGTCGTGGCGGACGGCGCCACGTCGCTGCGCGACAAGTCCGACATCCCCTGCTACGACCCCGGCTGTCCCTTCCGGCACGTCATCGTCAGCCCGCTGACCGTCGAGGAGCGCGTGGTCGGGACGCTCCAGGCGTTTGCTCCCACGGCCTCGGCCGGCCTGGTCCGCGCCACCAACGAGGTCGCTCGCTGGGTCTCCGGACAGCTCGAGCTCGCCGAGCTCGACGCCTCCCGCACACGCCTGATGGAGGCCGAGGTCCGTGCGCTCAGGGCGCAGATCAGCCCTCACTTCATCTACAACTCCCTGACCGCGATCGCGTCGTTCGTGCGCACCGACCCCGAACGCGCCCGTGAGCTCCTCCTGGAGTTCGCCGACTTCACCCGCTACTCCTTCCGGCGGCACGGCGAGTTCACGACGCTCGCCGAGGAGCTGCGCTCGATCGAGCGCTACCTGGTGCTCGAGAAGGCCCGGTTCGGCGACCGGCTCCGGGTGACGCTGCGTGTCGCCCCCGAGGTGCTGCCCGTGGTGGTCCCCTTCCTCTGCCTCCAGCCGCTCGTCGAGAACGCCGTGCGGCACGGGCTCGAGGACAAGGCCGGCCCGGGACGGATCACGATCATCGGCGAGGACCACGACTCCGAGTGCGTGATCACGATCGAGGACGACGGGGTGGGCGAGGACCCGGACCGGGTACGCCGGGCGCTGGCCGGTGACCATGCGCTGGACTCGGTCGGCCTGGGCAACGTCGACGAGCGGCTGCGGTCCACCTTCGGCGACGACTACGGCCTCGTGGTGGAGACGGCCCCCGAAGCGGGTACGAAGGTGATCGTCAGGGTCCCGAAGTACGCCCCAGGAGTCCGTCCATGACGCCCACGCCGGCCTCGTTGAGGGTCCTCGTCGTCGACGACGAGCGTCCTGCCCTCGACGAGCTCGCCTGGCTCCTCGGCCGCGACGACCGGGTGGGCGACGTACTCACCACCGACTCCGCGGCAGAGGCCCTGCGCATGCTCCAGGAGGAGCGGGTCGACGCGGTGTTCATGGACATCCGGATGCCAGGACTCACCGGCCTCGACCTCGCTCGGGTGCTGTCGCGGTTCAAGGAGCCACCGCCGGTGGTGTTCGTGACCGCGTACGACGAGCACGCCGTCGCGGCCTTCGACCTGAACGCGGTCGACTACGTGCTCAAGCCGGTCCGCGAGAACCGGCTCGCCGAGGCCGTTCGCCGGGTGGTCGACGCCCGCGTGCCCTCGGGCTCACCGGTCGAGGAGGACACCATCGCGGTCGAGCTCGGGGGCCGCACCCGCTTCGTCTCGCGCGGCGAGGTCCGCTACGTCGAGGCGCAGGGCGACTACGCACGGCTCCACACGGCCGACGGGAGCCACCTCGTGCGTGTGCCGCTCACCGCGCTCGAGGACCGGTGGCGCGACGCCGGCTTCGTGCGCATCCACCGCTCGCTGCTCGTCGCGCTCGCCCACGTGGAGGAGGTCCGCATGGACGCCGGCCGCTGCACGGTCGTGGTCGGCGGGACCGAGCTCGCCGTGAGCCGCCGGCACACCCGTGAGCTGCGCGACCTCCTGGTACGACGGGCCCGCCCCGGAAGCGCTTCGCGGCCATGACTCCCGAGGGCGGCAGCCCGCCTCGCCGGGTCCGGGTGACGAGCCCACGCACCGCGGCCGGTCGTCCACGGCTGGTCAACGTGACCTCCGAGATCGACGCGCAGACCCGGCTCGGCGAGATCTACGTGACCTCGCTGGTCCGAGCACAGCTGCGGCTCGCGGGCATCGTGCTCGTCGCGATCCTGGTCTTCGTCGGCCGGTGTGCCCTTGTCGTACTGGCTGTTCCCGCAGCTCGACGACGTCCGGGTGCTGGGCATGCCGCTGGCGTGGGCGTTCCTCGGCTTCGCGGTCTACCCCGTGCTCGTCCTCCTCGGCTGGTTCTACGTCCGCGCGGCCGAGCACAACGAGCGCCACTTCACCGACATGGTGGAGCGGTCATGAGGCTGCCGTGAGTCCGACGTACGGGATCGTCGCCGTCGTCCTGGTGTCGGTCGCGACGCTCGCGATCGGTGCCTACGGCTGGCGGTTCTCGCGCACGACCAGCGACTTCTTCGTCGCGTCACGGTCGGTGCGCCCGGCCCTGAACGCCTCCGCGATCGGCGGGGAGTACCTCTCCGCCGCCTCGTTCCTCGGGGTCGCCGGACTCGTGCTCACCTTCGGCACGGAGATGCTGTGGTACCCGGTGGGGTGGACCGCGGGCTACCTCATCCTGCTGGTCCTGGTGGCCGCGCCGCTGCGGCGCTCGGGCGCCTACACCCTCCCGGACTTCGCCGAGGGCCGGCTCGAGTCGCAGGCGGTGCGGCGGTTCTCCTCGGTGCTGGTGGTGGGCATCGGGTGGCTCTACCTGATGCCGCAGTTCCAGGGCGCCGGCCTGGCTCTCGGGACGGTCGCCGGGCTGGAGCCGTGGGTCGGCGGCGCGGTCGTCGCGGTCGTGGTGCTCGTGAACGTGATGTCGGGCGGCATGCGCAGCATCACCTTCGTCCAGGCCTTCCAGTACTGGCTCAAGCTCACCGCGATGCTCGTACCGGTCATGTTCCTGCTCGCCGTGTGGTCCGGTGACGGCGCCGCCTCACCCGCCGACGCCCTCGTCGGACCCCCTGGGGACCCGGTGTGGACCTCGCCGCTCGCCTCCTCCACCGGCCATCCGCTGTACACCACCTACTCGATCATCATCGCGACCTTCCTCGGCACGATGGGCCTCCCCCACGTCGTGGTGCGCTTCTACACCAACCCCGACGGCCGCGCCGCCCGCCGTACGACGCTGGTGGTGCTCGGCCTGCTCGGTCTCTTCTACGTGCTGCCGCCGGTGTACGGCGCCCTCGGCCGCATCTACGCCCCCGACCTGATCACCGCAGGAGCCACCGACACGGTCGTCCTCGAGCTCCCCAGCCGGATGGTCGGCGGCGTCGGCGGGGACCTGCTCTCCGCGCTCACGACCGCCGGTGCCTTCGCGGCCTTCCTGTCCACCTCCTCCGGCCTGACGATCGCGGTCGCCGGCGTGCTCAGCCAGGACGTGATGGGGCGCCGGTTCCGCGGGGTCCGGTCCTTCCAGGCCGCGGCGGTCGTGGCGGTCGTCGTACCCCTTGCCCTGGCGGTCGTCGCCGAGGGGGTCGGCGTCGCCCGGGCCGTCGGCCTGGCGTTCGCGGTGGCCGCCTCGACGTTCTGCCCGCTGCTGGTCCTGGGGATCTGGTGGCGCCGCCTCACCGACGTCGGAGCGATCGCCGGCATGGTCGTCGGAGGCGGGCTGTCCGGGCTCGCGGTGGTGGACACCCTGATGAGGAACACCCACACCGGCTGGGCGGGAGCGCTGCTGGCGCACCCGGCGGCGTGGACGGTCCCCGCGGCCTTCGTGACGATGGTCGCCGTCTCGGTGCTGACTCCGCGGCGACTGCCCGAGCACCTGTCCCAGACGATGGTCCGGCTGCACACACCCGAGGCCGTGGAGCTCGATCGCGGGCCCTACCCCCTCTGACGCAGGTCCCCTCCCGGAGCCGCAGGACCCGACCGTTCGTCGCGCGTTTCCTGCCGTACGCCGAAGGCTGGTCGCCGCTCGGCGCAGCACCGGAGCGGTGCCCTCGCGCGGGCCGATGTCCACTTCCTACGGTGACCGGCATCACAGCATCACGCCGCGGTGCCCGGTCCCGGTCCGTCGGCCCACCACTGAAAGAGGTGAACTTCCATGGCTGATGAGATCCAACGCGAGACGACCCATCAAACGTCGGGGCACGTGATCTACGAGCACCTGCACGCCAGCGAGGACTTCTACGAGCTGCGAAAGCGCTACCGCGGCTTCGCCGTCCCGTGGACCGTCGCGTTCCTGGTCTGGTACCTGCTCTACGTCGTCATGTCGAACTGGGCGACCGGCTTCATGGACACCAAGCTCTTCGGCAACATCAACGTGGCCCTGGTCTTCGGCCTGCTCCAGTTCGCCTCCACCTTCGGGATCGCCTGGCTCTACGCCAAGCACGCCAACAAGTCGCTCGACCCGCTGGCTCGCCGTCTCGAGCAGCGCTACAACGAGGAGGTCGGCAAGTGAACAGCCAGACCCTGACCACCGTCCTCTTCCTCGCCGTCGTGCTGCTGACCGTCGGGATCACGGTCTGGGCCAGCCGGCAGGGATCGGGCGCGGCGAACTACTACGCCGGCGGCCGCTCCTTCAGCGGCTTCCAGAACGGGCTCGCGATCGGCGGCGACTACATGTCCGCCGCGTCCTTCCTCGGTATCTCCGGTGCCATCGCGCTCTACGGCTACGACGGGTTCCTCTACTCGATCGGCTTCCTCGTCGCCTGGCTGGTCGCGCTGCTGCTCGTCGCGGAGCTGCTGCGGAACTCAGGGCGCTACACGATGGCCGACCAGCTCGCCTACCGGATGAGGCAGCGCCCGGTCCGCACCGCCGCGGCGACGTCCACCGTGGTCGTCTCGATCTTCTACCTGCTCGCGCAGATGGTCGGTGCGGGCTCGCTGGTCGCGCTGCTGCTCGGCGTGGACTCCGAGGCCGTGAAGAACCTCGTGATCGTCGGCGTCGGGTTCCTGATGATCTTCTACGTCGTCGTCGGTGGCATGAAGGGCACCACCTGGGTGCAGATCGTCAAGGCCGTCCTGCTGATGGCCGGCACCATCCTGATCACCTTCCTGGTGCTGTGGCAGTTCAGCTTCAACCTCTCCGACCTGCTGGGCGAGGCAGCCGCGCACACCGGCAAGGGCGAGGCCTTCCTCAACCCGGGCCTGAAGTACGGCGTCGACCTGACCAGCAAGATCGACTTCCTGAGCCTGGGCCTCGCACTCGTCCTGGGCACGGCAGGACTCCCGCACATCCTGATCCGCTTCTACACGGTGCCGACGTCGCGGGACGCCCGCTCCTCGGTGCTGTGGGCGATCGGCCTGATCGGCGCCTTCTACCTGATGACGCTGGTGCTCGGCTTCGGTGCCGCGGCCCTGCTCGACACCGGCGCGGACAGCGCTGTCGCCGCGAGCGGCGGCAACCTGGCCTCACCGCTCCTGGCAGAAGCCGTGGGTGGCGGTGACGGCTCGACCGGTGGCGCGATCCTGCTGGCCCTGATCTCGGCGGTCGCCTTCGCGACGATCCTGGCGGTCGTGGCGGGCCTCACCCTGACCTCCGCGTCGTCGGTGGCCCACGACATCTACGCCAACGTGATCAAGAAGGGCACCGCCACGGAGAAGTCCGAGGTGAAGGTGGCACGCATCGCGGCCTTCGTGATCGGCGGTGTCGCGATCATCCTCGCCATCCCCGCCCAGCAGCTCAACATCGCGTTCCTGGTGGCCCTGGCCTTCGCGGTCGCGGCCTCGGCGAACCTGCCCTCGATCATCTACAACCTGTTCTGGAAGAGGTTCAACACCCGCGGCGCCACCTGGAGCATCTACGGCGGCCTGATCGCCAGCGTCGGTCTCGTGTTCTTCTCCCCGGTGGTGTCGGGGTCGGAGACCGCACTGTTCCCGGACAGCAACTGGCAGTGGTTCCCGTTGAGCAACCCGGGCATCATCTCGATCCCGTTCGGCTTCCTGATGGGCTACCTCGGCACGATCACCTCGCGTGAGCCGTCGTCCGCGGAGGCCTACCCGGAGCTCGAGGTCCGCGCCCTCACCGGTGCGGGCGCCGAAGGGGCGGTCTCGCACTAGCGACCCGCCGCACCCATGACCGCCCGGCGGCGAGGAAGGAGACCCCCGAGGTCGCACCCCTCGTCGCCGGGCGACGTCACGGCATATCGTGGCGGGACAGGTAACGCCGGTCACGTACCCGCAGCACCCAGCACGGCAGACAACAAGCACAGACGCACTGTGACGAGGAGACGACGTGAGTGACGAGACACTGTCCAACCTGATGCGCGAGGAGCGCCGCTTCGAGCCCCCGAGCGACCTCGCGGCCGACGCGAACGTGAAGGCGGACGCCTACGAGCAGGCATCGGCGGACCGCCTCGGGTTCTGGGAGGAGCAGGCCGGCCGTCTCGACTGGGCCCAGCGCTGGGACACCGTCCTGGACTGGGACAACCCCCCGTTCGCCAAGTGGTTCGTGGGCGGCAGGCTCAACGCCGCCTACAACTGCGTCGACCGCCACGTCGAGGCCGGCCACGGCGGCAAGGTCGCCTTCCACTGGGTCGGCGAGCCCGCCGGCGACACGCGCGACATCACCTACGCCGAGCTCCAGGACGAGGTGTGCAAGGCCGCCAACGCCCTCACCGAGCTCGGCGTGAAGACCGGAGACCGGGTCGCGATCTACATGCCGATGATCCCCGAGACGGTCGTGGCCATGCTGGCCTGCGCCCGGCTCGGCGCGCCCCACACCGTGGTGTTCGGCGGATTCTCCGCGGACGCCCTCGCCGGCCGGATCCAGGACTGCGACGCGCGGGTCGTGATCACCGCTGACGGGGGCTACCGCCGTGGCGCACCTTCCGCCCTGAAGCCCGCGGTGGACGAGGCGGTCTCCCGCTGCCCCGACGTCCGCAGCGTCCTCGTCGTACGCCGGACCGGGCAGGACGTGGACTGGAACCCCGACCGCGACGTGTGGTGGCACGACCTCGTCGAGAAGCAGGACGCCTCCCACGAGGCCGAGGCGTTCGACGCCGAGCACCCGCTCTACGTCATGTACACCTCGGGCACGACCGGCAAGCCCAAGGGCATCCTGCACACCACGGCCGGCTACCTGGTGGGCGCGTCGTACACGCACTGGTCGATCTTCGACCTCAAGCCGGAGACGGACGTCTACTGGTGCTCGGCCGACATCGGGTGGGTGACCGGGCACAGCTACATCGTCTACGGCCCGCTCGCGAACGGCGCGACGTCGGTGATGTACGAGGGCACGCCGGACACGCCGCACAAGGGCCGCTGGTGGGAGATCATCGAGAAGTACAAGGTGACGATCTTCTACACCGCCCCGACGGCGATCCGGACGTTCATGAAGTGGGGCAACGAGATCCCCGAGAAGGCCGACCTCTCCTCGCTGCGACTGCTCGGCTCCGTGGGGGAGTCGATCAACCCCGAGGCGTACATGTGGTACCGCGAGCACATCGGCGGCAACCGCTGCCCGATCGTCGACACGTGGTGGCAGACCGAGACCGGGATGATCATGGTCTCCCCGCTTCCCGGTGTCACCGCGGGCAAGCCCGGGTCGGCGATGACGCCGATCCCGGGCGTCTCGGCCGAGGTGGTCGACGACGCCGGCAACCCGGTCGCCAACGGCTCCGGCGGGTACCTCGTGCTCACCGAGCCGTGGCCGGCGATGCTGCGCACCCTGTGGGGTGACGACCAGCGGTTCAAGGACACCTACTGGTCGCGCTTCCCGGGCCGGTACTTCGCCGGGGACGGCGCCAAGAAGGACGAGGACGGCGACATCTGGCTGCTCGGCCGGGTGGACGACGTGATGAACGTCTCCGGCCACCGGCTGTCGACGACCGAGATCGAGTCCGCGCTCGTGTCGCACCCGAAGGTCGCCGAGGCGGCTGTCGTGGGCGCCACCGACGACACCACGGGTCAGGCGGTCTGCGCGTTCGTGATCCTGCGGGAGTCCGCCGGCGACGGAGGCGACGACATCGTCCAGGAGCTCCGCGCCCACGTGGCGCACGAGATCGGCGCGATCGCCAAGCCGCGTCAGATCATGGTCGTGCCGGAGCTCCCGAAGACCCGCTCGGGCAAGATCATGCGCCGCCTGCTCCGCGACGTGGCCGAGAACCGCGAGGTCGGTGACGTCACCACCCTGGCCGACTCGACCGTCATGTCGATGATCTCGGAGGGTATGTCCTCGGGCAGGTCCACCGACGAGTAGCCGCCGGGGTCCGTGGGGGGCGCTTTCACAAGGTCCCTTGGGAAGCGGCACTTCCCGTCGTGAATACCGCCGGGAAGTGCCGCTTCTCGTTGGGAAGTGCCGGTGCTCTGGGCCGGTCCGGCCGACGTACGCCGAATGGAGCGGCCCTCGGCGGCGGCTCGTCACGCGGGTCACACTCCCCGGCGAAACGTTTAGTCCTCTAGTCTCAGGGGCACGCACCCGTGGCGTCAGCCCGGACGACGGCTGCCCGCCCGCCGCGAAAGGACGAAGGATGACGAGGAACGAACCGATGGCCACCGACACCCCCGCCACGATCGACGCGAGCGCCTCGGCACCGGCAGTGGTGGGCGAGGAGCCCACGATCGGCCGACTGATGGTGGACGCCAGCCGCGACATCTCGAGCCTCATCCAGAACGAGATCGCCCTCGCCAAGTCCGAGCTCAAGGTCAGCTTCAAGAACGGCGGCACCGGCGCCGGGCTCTTCGCGGGCGCGGCCTTCCTCGGCCTCCTCGCGATCATCATGCTGTCCGTGGCCTTCGCCTACTTCCTCCACATGACCAACCTCCACCTCGCGTGGTGCTTCCTGATCGTGTTCGGCGCCTACATGCTCATCGCGGCGCTGCTCGCCTTCATCGGCGTCAAGAAGGTCAAGAAGGTCCGTGCCCCCGAGCGGGCCATCCACCAGGCTCAGGAGACTGCAGCCATCCTCAAGCGAAGCTAGCCACCTCCGGTGGCCCTCCCCCCCGACCCGTCGGGCGTCGTCGAGATCTCGGGCCCCTGGAAGCACCGGTACGTCGCTGCCAACGGTGCCCGGTTCCATGTCGCGGAGGCCACTCCCGACGACACGACGGCGGCGCCGATGGTCGTGCTGCTGCACGGCTTCCCGGAGTTCTGGTGGAGCTGGCGGGCCCAGCTTCCCGTGCTGGCGGCGAACGGCTACCGCGCCGTCGCGATGGACCTGCGCGGGTACGGCGGCTCCGACAAGCCGCCCCGCGGCTACGACCCGGTCACCTTGGCCGCCGACGTCGCCGGTGTGGTGAAGGCGCTCGGTGGGCGGCGCGCGGTGATCGTCGGCCACGGCTGGGGCGGGTACGTCGGATGGGCGGTCGCGGCCCTGCATCCGCGGGAGGTCGCGGGACTCTGCACGGTGTCCGCGCCGCATCCGCTGGTCATGCTTCCTCTTCTCGTGTCGGGGTTCCGGGGGCCGCGGACCTTCGGTGCGCTGGCCCACGTGCTCGCCATGCAGGCCCCGTTCTTCCCGGAGCGCCGGTTGTCACGCCCCACGAACACCTACGTCGCCGACCACCTGGGCTCCTGGAGCAGCCCGGCATCGTCCTTCCCGGACGCCGAGGCCGCCCAGCGCTACCACGACGCCCTGAGTCTCTGGCCGGCCGCACACTGCGCGCTGGAGTACCACCGCTGGCTGGTCCGCTCGCGGGTCCGGGCGGACGGCCGCCGCTTCAACACGCTGATGGAGCGGCCGCTGGCCGTCCCGGTGTGTGCGGTCCACGGCGCCGACGACCCCGCGGTCCCGGCCCGCGGAAGCGTCGAGTCGCGTGAGTGGGTGGATGCGCCGTTCGTCTCCCACGTGCTGCCCGACACCGGTCACTTCCCCCACGAGGAGGACCCCGAGGGCTTCGACAGCGTGCTGCTGCCGTGGCTGGCGGGGCTGGACCTGCCCTGAACCCTGGGCCCTGAGCCCCGGGCCGGTCTCCGGCCGGTCTCCTGGGCCGGTCCCCTGACTCAGGCGCAGTCGCCGGTGTCGACCTCGCTGCTGTTCGCGATGCCTGCTCCTGCGCTCTGCGCGACCTGCTCCGCCGTCAGCGCGTAACCCGTGTCGCGGTCGGTGACCGACGCCGCGAAGATCACGCCGAGGACATCGCCCTCAGGCGAGATCAACGGCCCACCCGAGTTGCCCGGACGGACCAGCGAGCGGAGCGAGAAGACCTCGCGGACCACCGAACCCGTGCCGTAGATGTCGGGGCTTCGCAGCCGCTGCTCCCCGCGGATCCTGGCGGCCTGCACGTTGTACGGGCCGTCGTTCGGGTAGCCGAGGACCGCCGCGTCGTCACCCGCCTCGCCGGCCTTGTCGAAGCGGAGGGGCGGCCGACCGATGCCGTTCACGGCGAGCACCGCGACGTCGAGATCGGGGTCGTAGTGCACCACCCGCGCCGGGAACTCCTGGTCGCCGACGAGCACGTTGGGGTCGTCGACACCCGCCACCACGTGGGCGTTGGTCATGATCCGGCCGGGGTAGTAGACGAAGCCGGTGCCCTCCACGCCACGGCCACAGCTGTTCTCACCCCGGATCTTCAGCACGCTCGCCCGAGCGCCGCGGACCTGCGGGTCGCGGGCGACCTTGTCCGAGGGCGGACCCACCTCGATGATCCGCTCCGGAGCGAACGGCTCGAGGTACCGGGGGAAGAAGCTGGAGCCCACGACCTCGTTGAAGGAGCGCAGCGCCTCGTCGGCCTTGTCCGGCATGACGTCGTCGACCTCGGAGAGCACCATCGACGAACGCACCTGGGCGCTGACGCCGGGGAGGGCCGACCCGCTGACCGCGACACCGAGGACCCAGGCCACGACCAGCACCGCGACCGCGCTCAACGCGGCTCCGCCCACGGCGTCCACCGCCCGCACGGGCTGCCACGTGATCCGGTCGCGGATCCGCGCTCCGACGTACTGGAAGACAGCCTGGCCGAACGACGCGCACAGCAGCACCACGAACAGAGCGCCGAGGGAGACCCACAGGGACGGGTCGGCGTCACCCAGCAGCTTGGGAACCAGCCACAGCACGCTGACGAAACCGCCGATCAGCAGACCGGCGGTCGCGAAGGCGCCCGAGATGAAGCCCTGCCAGTAGCCGGAGACGGCGTAGGCGAGGACCACGACGACGAGGATCCAGTCGAGGACGTTCACGGACATGTCACAGGGTCCACCCTCACCGCTCTCGGAAGTTCGTGTTCGAAGGCGGCACCGCACGGCCGTCCGCTTCGCGTGGAACCCTCAGCATATGGGTGGGCAGGTCGACCAGCCGGTCGTCGTCCCACGGGCGGCTCCAGCCGACGAAGTCGAACAACCGGGCGATGATGCCCGCGGTGAAGCCCCAGAGGACGAGGTCCTTGTCCGCTCCGATCAGGAAGGCCGGACCCTTCCAGCCGGAGGGGTGGCGCACCGAGACGCGGTGCTCGGGGTCGAGGAGCTCCTCGATCGGCACGCGGTAGACGGCGTGCACCTCCGCCGGGTCGACCACGCCGACCTCGCACGGCTCACGCCACCAGCCCAGCACCGGGGTGACCGCGAAGTTGCTCGGCGGGAGCCACAGCTCGGGCAGCATCGCGAAGACGTCCACGCCCGAGGCGTCCAGTCCGGTCTCCTCCTCCGCCTCGCGGAGCGCCGTGTGCTCGGCCGTCGGGTCCTCCGGGTCGATCGAGCCGCCGGGGAAGGACACCTGACCGGGGTGGGAGCGCATGTCGTGCGCCCGCTCGGTGAGCAGCAGGTCGGGCCCCAGCTCGCCCTCGCCGAAGAGCATCAGGACCGCACCGCGACGGGTGTCGGCGTCCTCGGGCGGCACGAAGCGGGTCAGCTCGTCGGCGGTGATCTCCATCGCCCCGCGGCGGATCGGCTCGAGCCACGCCGGCAGGACAGGATGGCCCGCCGGCTCGGTGGGCATGGGGGACGCGTTCGGCACGACTTCGAGCCTACCCAGCAGCCCCGACAGTGACACCGAGATGCTTCTCGACCAGACCGGCGAGCTGCTCGTAGGAGTCGATGGCGACGTACTGCTGGTGCACGACCCGGCCCTGCTCGTCGACGAGCAGGATGACGGGGAGCCCCCGCACCCGCAGCGGCACGCGGAGCTGTCCTCCCGGGTCGGCCACGCTCGGGAAGTGGGCGCCCGTCTCCCGCAACAGGTCGATGGCCCAGTCCGGACGGGTGTCCTGGTAGTCGACACCGAGGACCTGCAGCCGGTCACCTGCACGTTCGTGGAGCTGCTGGTAGTAGGGCAGCTCCTTCCGGCACGGCCCGCACCACTGCGCCCACAGGTTCACCACCAACGGACCCTTCAGCGCCGACAGGTCGACGTCCGGCCCGCCGCCGAGACACGAGAGCGTCACCGCGGGAAGCGAGCCTTCGGGCACCTCGGCGCCGTCGCTCTCGACCGCGGGGCAGTCGACGAGGCCGGCCTTCTCCTTGGCGTCCCGGAGAGCGGGGGTGTCCACGTCGACGTCGACCGCGAGGCCGCCGGAGCCGTTGGTCGTCCCGCTGCCAGGAGAGGAGGTGTTCGTGCACCCGGCGAGCAGGAGTACGGCGGAGGTGGCGGCCGCACCCACGGCCTTGCGCACCGTCCCAGGACGGGTCCGCCTCACGCGCGACCCTCCGTGCGGACGAGCTTCGCGGCCGCCTCGGGGTCGGTCGGACCTTCGCCGTACGCCGGGCACCATCTCGCGACCGGGCACGCGCCGCAGGCGGGGTTGCGGGCATGGCAGATGCGGCGGCCGTGCCAGATCAGGTGGTGGCTGAGCATGGTCCAGTCACGCTTGGGGAAGAGCGCACCGATCTCGTGCTCGACCTTCACCGCGTCGGTCTCCGTGGTCCACCCGAACCGGCGGGCAAGCCGGCCGAAATGGGTGTCGACGGTGATGCCGGGGACGTCGAAGGCGTTGCCGAGGACGACGTTGGCGGTCTTGCGTCCCACACCGGGCAGGGTCACGAGGTCCTCGAGACGCGGGGGGACCTGCCCGTCGTACCTCTCCACCAGGGCCTGCGACAGCTTCAGCAACGACTCGGTCTTGGCCCGGAAGAAGCCGGTGGGCTGGATCAGCTGCTCGAGCTTCTCGCGGTCCGCACCCGCCATCGCGGCCGCGTCGGGGTAGGCGGCGAACAGCGCCGGCCGCACCGCGTTGACCCGCTTGTCGGTGGTCTGGGCCGACAGCACGGTGACCACGAGGAGCTCGAACGGGTCGTCGAAGTCGAGCTCGACAGCGCGCCTCGGGGTAGGTCTCGGCGAGAATCCGGTTGATCTTGCGCGCACGGCGGACGAGGGCGGTGTCAGGCACGATGCACATCGTACGGGGGGCGCGGGCGTGGGCACTTTGGCGAAACCAACCGCAGATACGTCACACTGTGACCTGATGCACCGCCGGGTAGAGCACCCAGGCGTTGACGAGGAGGACTACTCGTGGATAACGACGTGCTGCGTCAGGCACCTCTCTTCAGTGCCCTGGACGACGAGGCCGCGACCGCTCTGCGCGCTTCGATGGCTCAGACCAAGCTGCGCCGCGGCGAGGTCCTGTTCCGTGAGGGCGACGAGGGCGACAAGCTCTACATCGTCACCGACGGCAAGGTGAAGCTCGGCCGGACCTCCTCCGACGGACGCGAGAACCTGCTTGCGATCCTCGGCCCCGGACAGATGTTCGGCGAGCTCTCGCTCTTCGACCCGGGCCCGCGCTCCGCCACGGTCACCGCGGTCACCGACAGCACCTTCACCTCGCTCTCGCACGAGGACCTGCTGCGCTGGCTCGAGGGCCGTCCCGCCGTCGCGCGGGGGCTGCTCAGCCAGCTCGCGGGACGCCTCCGCAAGGCCAACGACGTGGTCGCGGACCTGGTGTTCTCCGACGTGCCGGGCCGCGTCGCCAAGGCGCTCCTCGACCTCGCCGACCGGTTCGGCCGCAGCGCCGACGACGGCATCCACGTGCACCACGACCTCACGCAGGAGGAGCTCGCGCAGCTCGTCGGCGCCTCCCGCGAGACGGTCAACAAGGCACTCGCCGACTTCGCCTCGCGCGGCTGGATCCGCCTCGAGCCCCGCTCCGTGGTGATCATGGACATCGAGCGCCTGGGGCGTCGAGCCCGCTGAGCGTCAGCGAGCCGGTGCCGTGCAGGTAGGCGATCTGCGCGCGCACCGAGAGCTCCGCGGCACCCCACAGCACCGTGTCCACGTCGGAGTACACCTCCTCGACGACGGCCCGAGCCAGGTCCGGTCGTGAGGGGTCGAGCTGCCTGAGCGCCTCGCGCACCTGCTCGAGGCGCTCCTTGCGGTGGGCGAGGTAGTAGTCGAGCACCGCGAGCGCGTCGTCGATGACGGGACCGTGCCCGGGCCACACCGCCTCGACCTCGTGCGCCTCCGCGAGGGCGTGCAGCCGGTGGAGCGAGTCGAGGTACGCCCCGAGCTGCCCGTCGGGATGCGCGACGACCGTCGTACCGCGACCGAGGACCGTGTCTCCGGTCAGCACCGCGCGCTCGCCGGGGAGCACGAAGGACAGGGAGTCCGAGGTGTGTCCGGGCGTGCCCACGACGCGGATCTCGAGTCCGTCGACCTCGACCACGTCACCGTCGCCGAGCCCCTCGGAGCCGAGGCGGTGGTGCGGGTCGAGGGCGCGGACGCCGCAGCCCATCCGCTCCGCGAACGAGCGCGCCGCCTCGGAGTGGTCCGCGTGCCCGTGGGTGAGGAGCACGACGGCCACCTGCTCCGCGGCCTCCGCGACCGCGTCGAGGTGCTCGACGATCTCGGGGCCGGGGTCGACCACGACCGAGCGACGGGCACCGGGGTCTCGCAGCACCCAGGTGTTCGTGCCGTCGAGGGTCATGATGTTCGGGTTCGGCGCGAGCACGCACTGTGCCCGCTGCCCGAACGCCCCGCCGGTCCAGGCGCTCATCCGCGCAGTCTCCCGGCGACCTTCTCCCGCAGCTCGACGAGGTGGTCGGGGAGCTTGATGAAGGCGGCGTCGCCCTCGACCACCCCGGAGGGCTCCACGGTGGACAGGTCGCGGTCGGCCGCGGTCTCGAAGGCATGGTGGGGGGTCGGGCAGTCGAAGAGCTCGACGAAGGTGAAGTACTGCGGCGGCAGCACGAGCATCACCTGCTCGTCGGCGGCCTTGATGGCCTCGCGCACGGACAGCCAGCTCACCTCGACCGACTCGGTCGAGACGTCGCGGGTCTCCTGGCCGGGCGGCAGCTCGGCCACGAAGAACCACGTCATGTAGCGACGCGGCTCGAAGACGGGCGTCAGCCACGACCCCCAGATCCGAAGCAGGTCCGAGCGGAGCTTGAGGTTGCGCTGCGACAGGAAGTCGGTGAAGGAGAGCTCACGCGCCTCGAGGCGTCGCCGGTCCTCCTCCCAGTCCGCTCCGGTGGTGTCCTCGACGATGCTGTCCTCGGTCGGGCCGGCGAAGAGCACACCGGACTCCTCGAACGTCTCACGCACCGCGGCGCACACGAGGGCCCTCGCGAGGGAGACCTCGACGCCCATCCGCGCAGCCCACTCCTCCGGCGACGGGCCGACCCAGTCGACGGCGTGGTCGAAGTCGCGCGGGTCGACACCGCCACCGGGGAAGACCGCCATGCCGCCGGCGAAGGCCATGTCGAGGTGGCGACGCAGGAGATACACCTCCAGCGCGCCCGGCTCCGGCGCCTCGCCCTCTCGCATGAGGACGATCGTGGACGCGTTGCGCGGCTCGGCGGGCGTGGCCGTGCCGTCGAGGAACCCCCGCAGCTGCTCCACGAAGTGCGCCGGGAGCCGGGTCAGTGCGTCCATCAGACCTCGACGACCAGCTCGACCTCGACCGGCGCGTCGAGCGGCAGCACCGGCACACCGACCGCGGACCGGGCGTGCCGGCCCGCCTCGCCGAAGACCTCGCCGAGGAGGTCGGAGACGCCGTTGGCCACGCCCGGCTGGCCGGTGAAGTCGGGGGTGGAGGCGACGAACGCGACCACCTTCACGATCCGCTTCACGTTCGACAGCTCGCCGACCTCCGAGCGGACAGCGGCGAGCGCGTTGAGCGCGCACTGACGTGCACACTCGACTGCCTCCTCGGCGCTGACCTCGCCGCCGACCTTGCCGGTGGCGAGCAGCTGCCCGTCCCGCATCGGCAGCTGGCCCGAGGTGAAGACGTGGTTCCCGCTGCGCAAGGCGGGGATGTACGACGCGACCGGCTTGGCCACCTCGGGCACGGCCAGGCCCAGCGCGGCCAGCTTCTCCTCGGGGGTGCTCATCGCGGCGCTCACTGCTTCGGGCGCTTGAAGTAGGCGACCAGGTTCTCGGGGTTCATGCCCGGGACGATCTGCACCAGCTCCCAGCCGTCCTCGCCGAAGTTGTCGAGGATCTGCTTGGTGGCGTGCACGAGGACCGGAGCGGTCAGGTATTCCCATTTCGTCATGGCGGCGAGCCTATAGGCCCACACGATCCGGCAGCAGTCCCACTAGGTTGGGCGGCATGGACAGTGGGGACGACCTCGGATCGGTGAGCAGCCTCGACCTTCCCCTCCCCGACGCGGTCGTCCGCTACGCGGCCCACGACGACGGGCTGGTCGACGTACACCTGCCCGTCCCCGGCTCGGCGCCTGCGCCTCTCGTCGTGCTCCTGCACGGCGGGTTCTGGAAGCAGGCCTACGACCGGAGGCACACACGCGCAGTGGCGGCCGCCCTTTCCGCGGAGGGGTTCGTCGTCGCGACACCGGAGTACCGCCGGGTCGGTGGGACCGGCGGGTGGCCGGCGACCGCGCAGGACGTCGACGCGGCGGTCGCGGCGATCCCCGGGCTGCTCGCGGGGCTCGGCATCGCGACGACCGGCATGACGGTCATGGGTCACTCGGCGGGCGGCCACCTCGCGCTCTGGCTGGCCAACCAGGGCCACGACGTCGACCGCGTGGTGGGGCTGGCGCCCGTCGGCGACCTTCGCGCCGCCGCCCGGGCAGGGCTCGGGAGCGACGCCACGCAGGCGCTGCTCGGCGGCGGGCCCGACGAGGTGCCTAAGAGGTACGACGAGGCCGACCCCGCGACCCGGCTCCGGACGCGACCGTCCTGCGAGGTCGTCGTCGTGCACGGAGCCGACGACGACATCGTGCCGCTCGAGAACTCCCTGGGACTGGCGAAGGCCCATCCCTTCGTGGACCTGCGCGTCGTCGAGGGCGCCGACCACTTCGACGTCGTGAACCCGACCTCGGCGGCCTGGCCCGCCGTCCTCGCCGCGGCCTGCTCCGGGGGTTGACGGGGCGCTGCGAAGATGGGGCCATGGCTTCTCGCAGAATCGCGGTCGTGGGCGCCGGACCGGCCGGCACCACGCTGGCGCTCGGGCTCCTGCAGCAGGGGTACGACGTCACCCTCGTCTCCGGCCGCAGCGCCGAGGAGATCCGGTCCGGGCCGGTGATGTCGAGCCAGATCACCTTCGAGTCCGCGCTCGAGGTGGAGACCACGCTCGGCATCACCCGGCTGCTGCCGGCCTCGCCGCCCCTGCGGCGGATGGAGTACGACGTGCGCCGGCTCGACGGGACGCACACCGCCTTCGCCGTGCCGCTCGAGGAGGCCGCGCACTCGGTGGACCTCCGGCTGAAGATCCCGGCGCTGCTGGCGGAGATCGAGCGCCTCGGCGGCAAGGTCGTGGTGCGCAACGCCGCGGTCGACGACCTCGAGGAGCTCGCGAGGACCCATGACCTCGTGATCGTCTCGACCGGGCGGGGCGGCCTGGCCGAGCTCTTCGAGGACGACCCGACCCGCTCGCCGTACGCCTCGCCACAGCGCAGCATCGCGCTCACCTACCTCCGCGGCGTCTCCCCGACGGACGGTCCGGCGCTGCGGTACCACGCCGTCGAGGGGGTCGGCGAGTGCTTCACCTGCCCGGCGCTGAGCGTCGACGGGCCCTGCGACATCTACGTGGTCGAGGGCGTCCCGGGCGGGCCCCTCGACTGCTGGTCCGACGTCGCCTCCGACGAGGAGCACCTGGAGCGGCTGCGGAAGGCGCTGGCCGACTACTTCCCCGCCGAGGCGGACCGGGTGCGTGAGGCGGTGCTGACCGACGCGAACGCCGTGCTGCGCGGCAGCTTCACCCCCGTCGTACGACGGCCCGTCGGCACCCTGCCCTCCGGCGCGAACGTGCTGGGCATGGCCGACGTCGTCGTGCTCAACGACCCGCTCACCAGCCAGGGATCGAACAACGCGATCAAGTCGGCGTCCTTCTACCTCGAGGCGATCACCTCGCACGATGGCGACTTCGACGCCGGCTGGATGCAGCGCACGTTCGACAACTTCTGGCGCGGGTGGGCCCGGTGGGCGACAGGGTGGACGAACTCCTGGCTCCAGCCGGCCACGTCGCACCAGCAGAAGGTCGTGGCCGCGGCGGAGGAGCATCCCGGGGTCGCCGCACAGATCGTCGCCGGGTTCGACGACCCGATGCTCTTCGTGCCGTGGTGGTTCGAGGCCGCCGAGGCGGAGAGGTTCCTGCGCGAGCAGGTCGCCGAGGAGGCTGCGAGGTTCGACCTGCGCGACCTCCGCCGCGCCTTCGGCCAGTACGCCACCGGCGTCACCGTCGTCACCACCCGGGACGATGCGGGTCAGCTGTGGGGCATGACGGCCAACTCGTTCACGTCGGTGTCGCTCAACCCGCCCCTCGTGCTGTGGGCGGCGGCCAGGAGCTCCCCGTCGCTGGAGGCGTTCGAGGCCGCCGACCGGTTCGCCGTGAACGTGCTCGCCTCCGACCAGCACCACCTGTCGCGGCAGTTCGCGACCTCGGGTGCGGAGAAGTTCGAGGGGGTCGACCTCGCCGAGGCCGCCGCCTCCGGCGTACACCCGCCTGTCCTGGAGGGCGTCGTGGCGCACTTCGTCTGCCGGAAGATCCAGCGGGTCGACGGCGGCGACCACGTCGTGTTCCTCGGTGAGGTGGAGTCCTACGACGCGCCGGGCGGCGAGCCCCTGGTCTTCCACTCCGGCGCCTACCGGCTCGCCACCAAGCACCCGGACGTCTGACCAATTACCAAGGTATGCAGGGAATCTGCCGCCTCCCATGGTGATCTTGCCGAGGGAAGAGGCAGATTGCCATGGGAGGAGCGCGCCGCCGTACGACCGAGAAGGCTCCACAGGCAGCGATCCGCACGATCTCTCCACAGCCCTGCACCAGGGAGGTGAACCCCGCGCCGGCAGGTCACAGACTCCGGGCATGGAACGGCTCCGCGTCCTGGCCCTGACCAACGGGTACTTCACACGTCCCGAGGCTCTCCGTGCCGGACTCGACGACAAGGCGATCCGGCGGGCGATCAAGGTCGGCCTGTGGAAGCAGGTCCGCTGGGGCGTCTACACCTTCACGGACCTGTGGAGCGAGAAGGACGAGACCGCGCGGCATCTCGCCGCCGCACGGTCGGTCGCCCGGAAGCTCGGCAGCTCGGTGGCGCTGAGCCACGTGAGCGCGGCGCTCGACCACGGAATGACGGTCTGGGGCGCAGACCTGTCGACGGTGCACGTGACCCGGCTCGACGGCGGCGCCGGCCGCACCGAGTCCGACGTCCAGCATCATGAGGGCTTCTGCGTCGACTCGGACGTGATGGAGAGGGACGGCTACCTGGTCACGACGCCCGTGCGCGCGGCGCTGGAGACCGCTGGTCTGTTGCCCGCGGAAGCAGCGGTGGCCTCGCTCGACTCCGGCCTTCATCTGAAACTGTTCAGTCCCGAGGAGCTCTTCGAGGCATTCGGTCTCATGGAGCACTGGCCCGACACGCTGCACCTGCAGTTCGCCGTGCGCTTCGCCGACGGGCGTGCTGAGTCGGTCGGTGAGTCCCGCTCACGCTTTCTGTGCTACGCCCACGGCTTGCCTGCCCCCGAGCTGCAGTTCGAGGTGTACGACGAGCGCGGGAACCTCGCCGGAATCACCGACATGGCCTGGAGGGAGCACCGGCTGCTCGGCGAGTTCGACGGCAAGGTCAAGTACGGGCGGCTGCTCAGACAGGGCGAGACTCCGGGGGACGCGGTCTTCCGGGAGAAGCGCCGGGAGGACACCCTCCGCAGCCTGACCGACTTCTCGATGGTCCGCATCACCTGGGCCGACCTCTACAAGGGTCACGACACCGCGGCCAGGATCCGCGGGCTGATGCGTCGAGCTGCCTGACGAGCCGCCCACGGCAATCTGCCTCTTCCCATGGCAATATCACCGTGGGAAGAGGCAGATTGCCTGCATACCTTGGTAATTGGCGGACAGCAGCGCGCTCAGAGCAGGGCGGGCTCGGTCTTCTCGCGCACCTCGTCCTCGGTCACACCCGGGGCGAGCTCGACGAGCTTCAGTCCCTCGGCCGTCACGTCGATGACGGCGAGGTCGGTGATGATCCGCTGCACGACGCCCTTGCCGGTGTAGGGCAGCGAGCACTCGTCGACGATCTTGTACGACCCGTCCTTGGCGACGTGCTCCATCAGCACGATCACGCGCTTGGCGCCGTGGACGAGGTCCATCGCGCCGCCCATGCCCTTGACCATCTTCCCGGGGATCATCCAGTTCGCGATGTCGCCGCTCTTCGAGACCTGCATCGCGCCGAGGATCGCGGCGTCGATCTTGCCGCCGCGGATCATCCCGAACGACGTGGCGGAGTCGAAGAACGACGCCCCGTGCCGCAGGGTGACGGTCTCCTTGCCGGCGTTGATCAGGTCCGGGTCCTCGTCCCCGTCGTACGGGTAGGCGCCGACCCCCAGGATGCCGTTCTCGGACTGGAGCACCAGCTCCACGTCGTCCGCGACGTAGTTCGGCACCAGCGTCGGAAGGCCGATCCCGAGGTTGACGTACGAGCCGTCCCTCAGCTCCGAGGCCGCCCGCGCCGCCATCTCCTCACGCGTCCACGCCATGTCAGGCCTCCGTCCCGGTCGTACCCGCAGCCGCCCCGGCCACGTCCGGCCGCGGACGGGTCGTCCTCTTCTCGATCCGCTTGTCGGCGGCCTGCTCCGGGCTCAGCGCGACCACTCGCTGGACGTAGACACCCGGGGTGTGCACCTCCGCCGGGTCGATCTCGCCCGGGTCGACGAGGTGCTCGACCTCGGCGATGGTCACCCGCCCGCACATCGCGGCCAGCGGGTTGAAGTTCTGCGCCGACTGGCGGAACACGAGGTTCCCGTGCCGGTCGCCCTTCCAGGCGCGCACCAGTCCGAAGTCGGTGACGATCGCCTGTTCGAGCACGAAGTCCTTCGGCCCCTCGGCGGTCTCGAAGGAGCGGACCTCCTTGGCGGGCGAGGAGACCACGACGTTGCCCTCGGTGTCGTACTTCCACGGCAGGCCGCCCTCGGCCACCTGGGTCCCGACGCCGGTCGCGGTGAAGAAGGCCGGGATGCCGGAGCCACCGGCGCGCATCCGCTCTGCCAGCGTGCCCTGCGGGGTCAGCTCGACCTCGAGCTCTCCGTGGAGGTACTGCCGCGCGAACTCCTTGTTCTCGCCGACGTAGGACGAGACCATCCGGCGGATCCGCCGCGCGAACAGCAGCCGGCCCAGACCCCACTCGTCCACACCGCAGTTGTTCGACACCGCCTCGAGCTCGTCGGCACCCTGCTCGAGCAGTGCCTCGATCAGCACCGACGGGATGCCACACAAGCCGAAACCACCCACGGCGAGCGACGAGCCGCTGCTGATGTCAGCAACCGCCTCGGCCGCACTCGCGACGACCTTGTCCACGAAATTCCTCCCTGAACGCACCTCCGCCTCGTCACACCAGGGGTACGACGGGCGGCCGACCCTGTGATCCTAGCCACGGGCCGGCCCGCGGGAGCATGACGCATCGCCACATATCGGCGCCGGCCACATGACCGCTCCCCACATGAGGCGGGTCACAAGGACCCCCGCACCCTCACGAGGCCCGCGTAGGCTCCGAGTCGTGGCATCTTCATCGGCGAGACAGACCGGCGCCCGCGACAGCTGGGACGACGTCCTGCTGCACGTCGTGACCGGCAAGGGCGGGACCGGCAAGACGACGGTGGCCGCGAGCCTGGCCCTGGCGCTGGCCTCACGCGGCAAGACCGTCCTGCTCTGCGAGGTCGAGGGGCGCCAGGGCATCGCCCAGCTCTTCGACGTACCCCCGCTTCCCTACGAGGAGACCCGGGTCGCGAGCGGTCCGGACGACGGCGGAGACCTGTACGCGCTGGCGATCGACCCCGAGTCCGCGCTGCTGGAGTACCTCTCCATGTACTACCGCCTCGGGCGCGCCGGGAAGGCGCTCGACCGCTTCGGCGTCATCGACTTCGCCACCACGATCGCCCCCGGCGTGCGCGACGTGCTGCTCACCGGCAAGGTGTACGAGGCGGCCTACCGCAACAAGCGGAACAAGAACAGCCGTCACTACGACGCGATCGTCCTCGATGCGCCGCCCACCGGCCGGATCGCACGGTTCCTCAACGTGAACAGCGAGCTCGCGGGGCTGGCGAAGGTCGGCCCGATCCGCAGCCAGGCGGACTCGATCATGACGCTGCTGCGCTCCCCGCGCACCGCCGTCCACCTGACCACGGTCCTGGAGGACATGCCGGTCCAGGAGACCGCCGACGGGATCAGCGAGCTGCGCGCCAACGAGCTTCCCGTCGGCGCCGTCATCGTGAACCTCGTGCGCACCAACCAGCTCGCGGAGGAGGCCCGCGACCGGGCCCTCCGCGGAGACCTGCCGCGCGAGCAGATCGAGAAGGACCTCGACCGGGTCGGCGTCGAGGCCACCCCCGAGATCGTCGACGGCCTCCTCACCGAGGCGCTCGAGCACGCCGAGCGCCGGGCGCTCGAGGACGAGCAGCGTGAGCGCATCGACGCGCTCGGCGTTCCGACGTACGAGCTCCCCCGCCTGCCCGACGGCATCGACCTCGGCGGGCTCTACGAGCTCGCCGCCGACCTGTGCGAGCAGGGCCTGGCATGAGCCCGACGACGTCAGCCAACGCAGCAGCGAGGAAGGCACCATGACCACCCCAGGCTCGACCACCCGCCGCGTCGGCCCCCTGGCCGGCAAGCCGGGGGCCGCTCCGCGGCTCGACACCGACGCGCTGCTCGATGACCCGGCCACCCACATCATCGTGTGCACCGGCTCGGGCGGGGTCGGCAAGACCACCACGTCCGCGGCGCTCGCCCTGCGCGCCGCCGAGCGCGGCCGCAAGGTCGTCGTCCTCACCATCGACCCGGCGCGCCGCCTGGCGCAGTCCATGGGGATCGAGTCCCTCGACAACACCCCCCGGCCGGTGCCCGGCGTCGAGAGGCTCGGGAAGCCTCGACGCGATGATGCTCGACATGAAGCGGACCTTCGACGAGGTCGTGGAGAGCCAGGCCAGCCCGGAGAAGGCGGCGCAGATCCTGGCCAACCCCTTCTACCAGGCGCTGTCGAGCTCCTTCGCCGGGACGCAGGAGTACATGGCGATGGAGAAGCTCGGGCAGCTCCACAAGGACGCGCTCCAGACCGGCAAGTGGGACCTGATCGTGGTGGACACGCCCCCGTCGCGCTCGGCCCTGGACTTCCTCGACGCGCCCGAGCGGCTCTCCAGCTTCCTCGACGGCCGGTTCATCCGGCTCATGCTCGCACCCGCGCGCGGCCCGGCCCGCCTGATGACGGCCGGCCTGAGCGTGGTCACCAACGCGCTGACGAAGATCCTCGGGGCCCAGGTCCTGCGCGACATGCAGACGTTCATCGCCGCCTTCGACACGCTCTTCGGCGGGTTCCGGCAGCGGGCCCAGAAGACGTTCGCGCTGCTCCAGGCACCCGGTACGGCGTTCGTGGTGGTCGCGGCTCCCGAGCCGGACGCCCTGCGTGAGGCGGCCTACTTCGTGGAGCGGCTGGCCGGTGAGAACATGCCGCTGGCCGGTCTCGTGGTCAACCGCGCGGCCCGGGTGACGCTGACCGGGCTCTCGGGCGACCAGGCCGTGGCTGCCGCGGAGCGGCTCGACGCCGCAGGAGACGAGTCGACGACGGCAGGGCTGCTGCGCCTGCACTCGGACCGGACGAGGGTCGTCGAGCGAGAGTCACACCTGCGCCAGCGCTTCGCTGCCGCACACCCGCACGTGCCCACCGCGGTCATGCCCGCCCTATCCACGGACGTGCACGACCTCGACGGGCTTCGTCAGGTCGGTGGTCTGCTGGCCGGCTGACCCCAGCTCAGCTGGGTCTCAGGCGGAGACGGAGACGCTGGTGACCGAGGCGACGTGGTCGGCCTTGGCGGTCTCGAGAAGCAGACGCCACGAGGTCACGTTGGGACGCTTGCGCAGGAGCGCACGGCGCTCACGCTCGGTCATACCGCCCCAGACACCCCACTCGATCTGGTTGTCGAGGGCCTCGGCGAGGCACTCGGTGCGCACTGGGCAGCCGGCACACATCTGCTTCGCCCGGTTCTGGGCGGCGCCGCGGACGAAAAGCTCGTCCGGACGGGTCTGGTTGCACAAGGCCTTGGTGGCCCAGTCTTCGTTCCAAGTCATGGTGCGCTCCTCCGAGATCTAACCCGTCCGCTTCCCCGTCGGACGGCGAGTCAAGCCCCTCGGGTTAAAAGTTAAAGACTCAAGCCTTGACGAAACAGACACAGAGGGAGCAACTTCGCATAGTCCATTGTGACTATCAGGGCGGTCGAAACACCCCCCGGCCGCATCAGGCGGCGGACCTCGCGGTGCGCTCCGAGCCTAGGCCGGTGAGGTGATGGTGGCTGTAGTCCGCGCGTAGCACCTTGGAGCCATTCAAGCGACCGGGGCCGCGACACACCTCCCCCAAAGACGTGAAATCACCGCCTTAATCGGGTAACGGGGCCGAGGGGTGCGGTCACGTAGGCTTGTACCCATGCCTGCAAGCAGCGACAGCCGACTTGGGTTCGCCAGCATCCTCTCGCACCTCGGGGTCATGGCGGCCGTTTCCGCTGTCATGGGACTCCTCGTGGCCGGCCTCGCCATCCCCTTCGCCGGGGTCGCCGGCCTCGGCGCGCGTTCGGTTTCCGACGGGATGGACCACCTCCCGTCCGACCTCACCGCCGAGCCCCTGGCCGAGCGGACCCGCCTGCTCGCCAAGGACGGCAGCACGCTCGCGACCTTCTACGACGAGAACCGCGTCAACGTCGAGCTCGAGGACGTCGCGCCGATCATGCAGAAGGCGATCATCGCGATCGAGGACTACCGGTTCTACGACCACGGCGCGCTCGACCTCAAGGGGACCCTGCGCGCGTTCGTCACGAACCAGACCTCCGGCGGTGTGCAGCAGGGCGGCTCGTCCATCACCCAGCAGATGGTGAAGCTGACCTTGCTGTCGCAGGCGGACACCAAGGAGGAGCAGCTGGCGGCCACGGCCTCCACCTACGAGCGCAAGCTCAACGAGCTGCGCTACGCCATCGCCTTCGAGGAGAAGTACAAGAAGGACTGGATCCTCGAGCGCTACCTCAACATCGCCTACTTCGGTGACGGCGCCTACGGCATCGAGGCGGCGGCCCGGCACTACTTCTCCCGCAGCGCCAAGGACCTCAACCTCCGGCAGGCGGCGCTGCTCGCGGGTCTGGTGAAGAACCCGACCCACTACGACCCGACGAACAGCCCCGAGAACGCGAAGCAGCGCCGCGACGTCGTCCTGGCAAGGATGGCGGAGCTGAACGCGATCTCCGAGAGCGAGTACCAGGAGACCCGCGAGCAGGGCCTCGGCCTCAAGATCACCCCCGCCCGCAACGGCTGCGTGTCCTCGCTCGCGCCCTTCTTCTGCGACTACGCGCGGGAGTACCTCCTCGCGGACAAGGACCTCGGCCGCACCGTCGAGGACCGGGTCAAGCTGCTGAACTCAGGCGGCCTGACGATCAAGACCACGGTCGACCCGCGGTTCCAGCGGGCGGCCGACGCGTCGGTGCGCTCGCACGTCTACCCCACCGACCAGGCGATCGGCGGCCTGGCAATGGTCGAGCCCGGCACCGGCGAGGTGCGGGCACTCTCCCAGTCGCGCCCCATGGGCCGGGACAAGAAGGCCGGGCAGACCTTCCTCAACTACGTGGTCCCCCCGGAGTACGGCGACGCCAACGGCTTCCAGGCCGGGTCGACGTTCAAGGTGTTCGTGCTCTCCGCGGCGATCAGGCAGGGCATCTCCCTGTCCACCCAGATCGCCTCCCCGCAGAGCGTCTCGATCCCGATCAGCCAATACAAGGACTGTGACGGCTACGTGGGCGGCGCGGACGTGTGGTCTCCCCAGAACTCCACCGGCGCCGGCACCTTCAACCTCTACACCGGCACGCAGCAGTCGGTGAACACCTTCTTCGCCCAGCTCGAGCTGCGCACCGGGCTGTGCGAGCCGGTCAAGCTCGCCCGAGCGATGGGTGTCACGGTCCCTGAGGACCAGGTCTACCCGCCGTTCACGCTCGGTATCGTCAACACCGACCCGCTGACCATGGCCGAGGCCTACGCGACGTTCGCCGGGCGCGGTCTCCACTGTGACGCCCGTCCCGTGTCGGAGATCCTCAACAGCAGGGGCAAGGTCCTCAAGGAGTACCCCAAGACCTGTGACCAGGTCCTCCCCCGGGACGTCGCCGACGCCGTCAACGACATCCTGGCCGGGGTGCAGGAGCCCGGAGGCTTCGGCTACTCCGCGAACATCAACCTGAGCCAGCCCTCGGCCGGGAAGACCGGAACGATCAACGAGAACATGGCCGTGTGGTTCATCGGCTACACACCCGACCTCGCCACCGCCTCGATGATCGCCGGCGCGAACAGCCAGGGACACTGGGTGAGCCTGAACGGCCAGACCATCGGCGGGGACTACATCACCTCGGCACACGGCAGCACCAACGCCGGCCCGATGTGGGGTGACGCGATGAAGGTCATCCAGCAGTGGCTGCCCGACCGCGACTTCACCTCGCCCGACCCGCGCACCATCAAGGGCAAGCTGGTCACGGTGCCGAGCGTCTACGGCTACTCCCCCGAGGAGGCGGCCAAGGTGCTGCGTGAGGCCGGCTTCTCGCCGGTCATCGGACCGATGGTCAACTCCGGGAACGCCTACGGCACAGTCGCCTACCTCGACCCAGGGTCCGGCACCGAGATCGGCTCGGGCAGCACCGTCACGATCTACGTCTCGAACGGCACGCCCTACGTCGCGCCGGAGCCGTCCCCGAAGCCGGACAACGGCGGCGGCCCCGGTGGCGGCGGTGGCGGTGACGGTGGCGGCGGTAACGGCGGTGGACCCGGTGGCGGGGGCGGTGGCAACGGCTTCGGCGGCGCCGGCCGCGGCAACGGCGGCTAGCGACTAGGCGAGCTGGCGGCGTACCTCGGCAGCGACGAGGGCGCCGTCGGCCCGACCCTTGACCTGCGAGCTGATCGCGCCCATGACCTTGCCCATGGCGCGCATCCCCTCCTCGCGGGCGCCGGTCTGCGCGATCGCCGACGTCACGAGATCCGCGACCTCCTGCTCCGTCAGGGGCGCGGGGAGGTAGTCGGCGAGCACCTCCGCCTCCGCTCGCTCCTTGGCCGCCATCTCGGTCCGTCCCGCCTGGTCGAAGGCCTCGGAGGCCTCCCGTCGCTTCTTCGCCTCGCCGGCGAGGACGGTGACCACGTCCTCGTCACTGAGCTCACGACTCTGCTTCCCGGCGACCTCGGCGTTCGTGACCGCGGTGAGGACCATCCGCAGGGTCGAGGAGCGCACCTCGTCGCGGGCCTTGATGGCGGTGGTCAGGTCGGCACGGAGGCGGTCCTTGAGATCACTCATGACCATCATTGTGGCAGCCTTGTCGGATGCGACCGCACCAGAGCGTCCTGACCCGCACCCTGGCACTGGGGGCTCTCGCAGGAGCCGCCGGCGCCGCTTACTCCACCTGTTACGAGGTCCGCGCGTTCACGCTGCGCCGCGTCGAGATGCCCGTCCTGCCGCCCGGGACCGCTCCGCTCAAGGTGCTCCATCTCAGCGACATCCACATGACGCCGAAGCAGGCGAAGAAGCAGCGGTGGCTGCGCTCGCTCGCCGAGCTCGAACCAGACTTCGTCGTGAACACGGGCGACAACCTCGGCCACGCGCAGTCCGTGCCCGTCGTGCTCGACGCCCTCGGCGACCTCCTCGACGTGCCGGGCGTGTTCGTCATGGGTTCCAACGACTACTTCTCGCCCTCCCTGCGGAACCCGTTGCGCTACGTGTTCCCCGACAACGGCCAGCGCAACACCCACACCCCGAAGCTGCCGTGGCAGGACCTCCGGGCCGGCTTCGAGAGCCACGGATGGGTCGACCTGTCGAACCGGCGCGACGCGGTCTGGGTGCGCGACCTGCGGTTCGCCTTCGTCGGCGTCGACGACCCACACCTGGAGTACGACGACCTCCAGGCTGTCGCGGGCCAGGCCGACCCGGATGCCGACCTCCGGGTCGCGGTCGCACACGCGCCGTACCTGCGGGTCCTCGACGCCTTCGCGCGCGACGGCTACGACGCGATCTTCGCCGGCCACACCCACGGTGGCCAGGTGTGCCTTCCCGGCAAGGGTGCGCTCGTCACGAACTGCGACCTCGAGCCTGCCAGAGCGAAGGGCCTGCACCGCCACCCGGCGGACTCACGGCCCGGCGACCCGCACAGCTCGTGGCTCCACGTGTCCGCGGGTCTCGGCACCTCGCCGTACGCCCCGGTGCGGTTCGCGTGCCGCCCCGAGGCCTCCCTGGTCACGCTCACCGCACGGTGAGCAGTCCCGGTTTCGTAGCATCCCGGGCGCTCAGGTAGACTCCCCACGCCGTCAAGGCAATCGGGCTGTGGCGCAGTTTGGTAGCGCGCGTCGTTCGGGACGACGAGGCCGCAGGTTCAAATCCTGTCAGCCCGACCAAAGGCGAGAGCCCCGGGACATGGAGACCATGTCCCGGGGCTCTCGTCGTTCTGGTGAGCCGTCGTCAGGAGATCAGCGACTCGAGGTCCAGCGGACGCAGCACGAGGTCCACGCCCTGCGCGATCTGCCGGTTGCCCTTGTTGAGGTTCTTGAGGGCGACGATGATGCGCGCGTTCGCGTCGTCCTTGTCCTTGTCGACCAGGACGACCCGTCCGTTGGTGACCTTGACCTTGACCTTGGCACCCGGGAGGCCGGTCTGGAGCCGCTTGCCGTCCATGCCCTTGAGCTTGTTGTAGGTCAGCGTCTTCCCCGGAATGGCGTGGTAGAGGATGACCGCCTCGATCTGCTCCTGGGTCGCGGCACCCTTCAGCGTCCGGTAGACCCTGCGCTCGGAGGCGATGTTCTTGCCGGTGAACGCCTCTGCCAGAACCCGGAACGCCTGGTCCGTCGGGGCGAAGGCAGTCAGGGGCTTCGTGCCGTCCTTGACGACAGCGATACCGCTGCTGGGGTTCGCCTTCAAGATGTCGCGGATCGCCCTGTCGAGGATGTCGAAGTCGTTGGCGTTCCTGTCGAAACGGTTGCCGTCAGCGGCGAGAGCCGCGGCAAGGCTCGTCGTCCCCTTGGGCGCCTGCGCGGTCTGGGCCGGCCCGGCGGTGGCCGCGATCGCGGTCCCCGTGAGCACGAGTGCGGTGAACGCCGACGTGAGATGGCGCAAGTTCATGAAGTGTTCCTCCCTTGAAGGTGCACGAAGGTAGGCGGATGCCTGTCCCCCGTTCGTCAACCCTCGCCCAGCGGGTTGGCGGCCGACCGGGCTTTTTGCCAGGCAGTCACTGCGTCGGGGGACTCCAGACCGGCCTCCATCACGACATAGGAGATCTGGCAGACTCGACCCATGGGTCAGACCCCGGATGACAAGTCCGAGCCCTCGCTCGAGCTCCCCACCCTCGCCCTTCCCGGCCTCGGCCGGAGGAAGAGGAAGCGCGGCCAGGACGCCACCGAGCCGGTCGTCCGCGAGCCGGTCGCGCCGGAGGCTCTGCCCGAGGACACCGCTGAGATCCCCACCGAGCCGCCCACCGAGCCGCCCACCGAGCCGGCGCCGGCGCCTCCCGGAAGGCGCGCAGGGCGGCGTCGACCATCGAAGTCCACCTCGACGGCTCCGCAGCGAGCACAACGGACCATGCCGGCGGTGTCCGGGCCCTTGGCCGCTGCGGTCACGGGCGTCCTCGTGGGCGCGGCGGGAGCCGCCGCGACCTACGGTGCGATGGCGGGCTGCGAGGCGTTGCGCGGGGTCAGCACCTGCGGCGGCGCGCCCGGCTTCCTCGTCCTGGTCGCGATCTTCGTGCTGATGGTCCTGCTCGGTGCCGGCCTGCTGCGCCTGTTCAGGACCGAGGCCCCGGGCAGCACGAGCTTCCTGGGGGTGGGCATCGTGGCGGTCGTCGTGATGCTCGTGCTTCTCGACGTCGTCTACTCACCCTGGATGTTCGTGGTGGTCCCGGCGCTCGCCGCTTCGGCGTACCTGCTCGCCCACTGGGTCACCACCCGGTTCGACGACGAGTCGGGCCGCCGCGACTGGCGCTGAGCCTGCTCAGGCAGTCAGCTCCTTGGCGACCAGCTCCGCGATCTGCGCGGTGTTGAGCGCCGCACCCTTGCGGAGGTTGTCGCCGCACACGAACAGCTCGAGCGTGTTCGGGAAGTCGAGCGCCTGACGGATCCGCCCGACGAACGTCGGGTCCGCACCGACCACGTCGGCCGGGGTCGGGAAGTACCCGCTGGCGGGGTCGTCCATCACCACGACCGACGGCGCCTGCACCAGGGCGTGGCGGGCCTGCTCGACGCTGACCTCCTCGGCGAACGTCGCGTGCACGGCCAGCGAGTGCGTGGTCACCACGGGCACGCGGACGCAGGTCGCGGAGACCTTCAGGTCGGGGATCCCGAGGATCTTGCGGGACTCGTTGCGGACCTTCAGCTCCTCGCTGGTCCAGCCGCCGTCCCGGGCCGACCCGGCCCAGGGCACGACGTTGAGCGCCAGCGGTGCGGGGAAGGGCGAGTCGCTGTCACCGAGCTTGTCGCCCACGGCACGGCGTACGTCGCCGGCGACGGTGCCGAGGGTCCGGTCACCGGCGACGACCTGGAGCTCGTCGTACAGCCGGTCGACGCCGGGCTGACCGGCACCGGAGGCGGCCTGGTACGACGCCACCACCAGCTCGGTCAGGCTCCACCGGGCGTGCAGCGCGCCCAGCGCGTCCATCATGGTCAGGGTCGTGCAGTTCGGGTTGGCGATGATTCCGCGGGGGCGGTTGCGCACCGCGTCCGGGTTCACCTCGGGTACGACGAGGGGCACGTCGGGGTCCATGCGGAAGGCCCCGGAGTTGTCCACGGCGACAGCGCCCTTGGCGGCGGCGATCGGCGCCCACTGCGCGGAGACCTCGTCGGGCACGTCGAACATCGCGACGTCGACGCCGTCGAACGCCTTCTCCGACAGGGCGACGACCGTGACCTCCTCGCCGCGCACGCGCAGCTTCTTCCCGGCCGAGCGCGGGGAGGCGATGAGGCGGATCTCGCCCCAGACGTTCTCACGCTGGGACAGGATGCCGAGCATCACGGTGCCGACCGCGCCGGTCGCGCCGACGACGGCGAGGGTTGGCTTGCTCTTGCTCATCCGGGTCACCGTCCGGTCCCGCCGTAGACGACTGCCTCGACCTCGTCGGAGTCGAGCTCGAACGCGGTGTGCGTCGCGGTCACCGCGTCGTCCACCTGGGACTCGTCGACGATGACCGAGATCCGGATCTCGGAGGTGGAGATCATCTCGATGTTCACACCGGCGCTGGCGAGAGCGGCGAAGAACTTCGCCGTGACGCCGGGGTGCGAGCGCATGCCGGCCCCGATCAGGGAGACCTTGCCGATGCGGTCGTCGTACAGCAGGGAGTCGTAGCCGACCTCGTCCTTGAGCTGCGCGAGCGCGGCCATGGCCACCTGGCCGTCGGCACGGGGCAGCGTGAACGAGATGTCGGTCAGGTTCGTCGAGGCCGCCGAGACGTTCTGCACGATCATGTCGAGGTTGACCTGCGTCTCCGAGAGAGCCTCGAAGATCCGGGCGGCCTCGCCGACCTTGTCGGGCACGCCGACGACCGTGATCTTGGCTTCGCTCCGGTCGTGCGCCACCCCCGCGATGATCGCCTGCTCCATGTTCTCCACCTTTGACTCCTCTGCGATCCACGTGCCGGTCTTCTTGCTGAACGAGGACCGGACGTGGATGGGCATCTGGTACCTGCGGGCGTACTCCACGCACCGCAGGTGAAGGATCTTCGCGCCGCTCGCGGCCAGCTCCAGCATCTCCTCGTAGGAGATCTGGTCGCGCTTGCGGGCCGTGGCGACGATGCGCGGGTCGGCGGTGAACACACCGTCGACGTCGCTGTAGATCTCGCACACGTCGGCGTTCAGGGCGGCAGCGAGTGCCACGGCCGTCGTGTCCGAGCCGCCGCGGCCGAGCGTGGTGATGTCCTTGGTGTCCTGGCTGACGCCCTGGAACCCGGCCACGATCGCGATCGCGCCCGAGGTCAGCGCCTTCTCGATCCGGCTCGGTGTGACATCGATGATCTTGGCCTTGCCATGGGTGCCGTCGGTGATCACGCCGGCCTGGCTGCCGGTGAACGACTGCGCCTTGTGACCCAGGTTGCCGATGGCCATGGCCAGCAGCGCCATCGAGATCCGCTCGCCGGCCGTGAGCAGCATGTCGAGCTCGCGGCCCGCCGGCAGCGGGGACACCTGCTGGGCGAGGTCGATGAGCTCGTCGGTGGTGTCGCCCATGGCGGAGACGACCACGACCACGTCGTTCCCGGCGCGCCTGGCCTCGATGATCCGCTGGGCCACGCGCTTGATGCCTTCGGCGTCGGCGACGGAGGAGCCTCCGTACTTCTGCACGACAATGCCCACGGTTCTCCTCAGGGGTGGTTCAGAACGGTCGGGGACGAACTCGATTCTAACGGCCGAGCCATCCCGCCCCCACCGGCCGCCGGATCACAAGACGGCCGCCAGACACACGGCAACGGGAAGATTTCCCGTCTGCCGAGCAAGCATGGTTGCGGAACTCAAGGATTTGCGGTCTCGAGGAACTCGTCGGCGGCAGCGACCTGCTCTTCCTCGCCCTCGATCTCGGCGTCGAGGCGGTCATGGGAGACCACCGACTGCAGAGCGCGGAGGGCGCCGCTGGCTTCGTTGCCCCACGACGCGACGTAGGAGAACTGCCACCACCACAGGGCCTCGTCCACACGTCCGGCCTTGTAGTGCCGCAGTCCGTGGGCGAGCGCCGTGGCGATGCTCGTCAGGTCGTCGGAGAGCAGCGAGGGAGCGAGCTCCGGAGGGTCGATGTACGGGTCGAAGACCTCGGTGTAGGCGTCGACGCCCTCGAGGAGGACGGCGAGGCGAAGTCGCATCGCGTCGAGGTCGGGGTCGGGGCCGGCGTCGGGCTGGTACTGCTCGGTGGTCTCGAAGTCGGTCTGGACCCCGAGACGGGCGCCGGCGAGCAGCACCTGGCTCACCTCGAGGAGCAGGAGCGAGATGGCGTGGCCACCTGTGGCCTCGCCGCGAGCGATCGCCTGGAGTGCGAGGAGGAAGCTCTCGACCTGGTCCGCGATCTGCTGCGCGAAGTCCTCCAGGTCGCTTCGCAGACCGTTCTCCCCCGCGGCCGCAGTGCGCTGCTCAGTCATCGACGGCCCGCCTCCCTTCGAACGCTCGTCCCAAGGTGACCTCGTCGGCGTACTCGAGATCACCGCCTACAGGCAGTCCACTAGCAAGTCGCGTCACGCGCAACCCCATCGGGCGGAGCAGACGCGTGAGGTACGTCGCGGTGGCCTCGCCCTCGAGGTTCGGGTCGGTCGCGAGGATCACCTCGGTGACCACGCCGTCGGCGAGGCGGCTCATCAGCTCACGGATCCGGAGGTCGTCGGGCCCGACGCCCTCGATCGGCGAGATGGCACCGCCGAGCACGTGGTAGCGACCCCGGAACTCACGCGTCCGCTCGATCGCCACGACGTCCTTGGACTCCTCCACCACGCAGATGACGGAGGGGTCCCGCCGCTGGTCACGGCAGATCCGACAGGTCTCCTCCTCGGCGACGTTGCCGCACACCGAGCAGAAGCTCACCTTGTCCTTGACCTCGAGCAGCACCTCGGCGAGGCGGCGCACGTCGACCGGGTCGGCCTGGAGGATGTGGAACGCGATGCGCTGGGCGCTCTTGGGACCCACGCCCGGCAGGCGGCCGAGCTCGTCGATCAGGTCCTGGACGACGCCTTCGTACATCAGAAGCCGAGCTGCCCGCCCGGCCCACCGCCGGGGAGGTCCTCACCGAGACCGCCCGCGAGCGGACCGAGCTTCTCCGAGGCCATCGCGTCGGCCTGCGCCTTCGCGTCGCGGTAGGCCGCCACGATCAGGTCCTCGAGGTCCTCGGTGTCCTCGGGGTCGAAGGAGCCCTTCTTGATCGAGACACCGACCAGCTCGCCGGTGCCGTTGAGCGTGACGGCCACGAGCCCGTCGCCGACCGTGCCGGTGACGGTGGACTCGGCGAGCTGCTCCTGCGCCTCCATCATCTGCTGCTGCATCTGCTGGGCCTGCTGGAGCAGGGCGTTCATGTCGAATCCGCCCTCGCCGAAGGGGTTTGCCTCGGTCATCGCACTGTCCTCTGCTGTCTGGGGGCTGTGTTAGCTGTGTTGGTTGTCTGAGCTGTCTTGGCGGCCCGCCACCGCACGTCGTCGGTCACTGGTGCTTGATCTCCTCGATGACCCGGGCGCCCAGCTCACGCTGGAGCAGCTCGGCTCCCGCGAGGTTGCCGTCGTCGGCGTCCGGGTCGTCGCGGCTCACGTCGTCGTCGGAGACGGTGGGGCCGCTGCGCTGCACGGCGCCGGGGGCACGGGTCGCCTGGATCGCTCCGCGCGCGGTGGCGATCGCGTTGGGGTCAACGGCGGCGCGCGGCGGTTCGTCGGGCTGCTGGGGCTGCTCGGGCGGCGTACCACCGGCCGGGCCGGCGTCCCCCCGTGACGGTTCCCCCTGGGTCTGCGGGGCGTCGTGCGCGGCCTGCGGGGCGTGCCGTGCGCGGTCTGCGGGTCCGGCTGGGGGGTCTGCGGGTCCGGCTGCTGGGCGACCGCGGGACGGACCACGCGCGGCTCGTTGTCCGGGTCCGCACCGGGCTGGGCCGACGGGTCGACGATCGCCTCGATCCGCCAGTCCCGGCCGATCACGTCGATCGCCGCTTGGCGCAGGATCTCCTCGCTGCCGCCGCTGACGAAGGAGTTGCGCGCTCCGCCGTTGATCAGCGCGATGGTGAGCGTCTTGTCGTCGACGGCGGTGACCTGGGCGTTCTGGCTGAGCAGGATCCAGGTGTAGCGGCGCTTGCGCTTCACGGCCTCGAGAAGGTCCGGCCACAGCCGACGCACCTCGACGAGGTTGAGCCCGCCAGAGGCTTCGGGCCGCACCGGCTCCGCATCGCGGGGCTCGGCGGCTGGTGTAGGCGGCGGACTCTGGTGCTCCGTCGTAGCCGGGACCGCCTGCGGCGTGGGTGCCGGGGCGTCTCCCGCTTGCGCCGGAGTCGGCCACTCGGACGCGGGCTGGGCCTGGCCGAGCCGGACGGGCTGGGCGGACCTGGGCCGGGGCTGGAGCCGGCTGGAGCCGGGGCTGGGCCGGGGCTGGGGCGCCGAAGCGGCCGGCTGCTGCGGAGCCGCGGCCGCACGAGGCGGGGAGGCGGGTCGAGCCTGCGACGGGGCGCCGCCCTCGATGGAGACCCGGCGCTCGAGCCGGTCGAGCCGGGCCAGGACACCTTCGGTCGTGTCGTCGGCCGCGGGCAGGAGCACGCGGGCACAGATCAGCTCGAGCAGCAGCCGGGGTGCCGTGGCTCCACGCATCTCGGTCAGGCCGACCGCGACCAGGTCGGCCGCACGGGTGAGCTCCGCGCGTCCGAACCGCGCCGCCTGGGCGACGAGTCGCTCGGCCTGGTCCTCGGGCACGTCGATCAGGCCCGTGGCCGGGGCGTCCGGGACGGCGGAGAGGATCACGAGGTCACGCAGGCGGCGCAGGAGGTCCTCGGTGAACCGCCGCGGGTCCTGGCCGGTCTCGATCACCTTGTCCACGGCTCCGAAGACGGTGCCGCCGTCACCGGCGGCGAACGCGTCCACCACCTCGTCGAGCAGCGCGTCGGGCGTGAACCCGAGCAGGCCGGTTGCGAGCCCGTAGGTCACGCCCTCGTCGCCGGCTCCGCCGAGGAGCTGGTCGAGCACCGAGAGCGTGTCACGCGCGGAGCCGGCTCCGGCCCGGACGACGAGCGGAAGCGCGGCCGGCTCGATGCGCACTCCCTCCTTCTCACAGAGCTCGAGGAGGTACGCCGAGAGCACGCGCGGCGGGATCAGCCGGAACGGGTAGTGGTGGGTCCGGGAACGGATGGTCCCGATCACCTTGTCCGGCTCGGTGGTGGCGAAGATGAACTTCAGGTGAGGCGGAGGCTCCTCCACCAGCTTCAGCAGGGCGTTGAAGCCCTGCGTCGTGACCATGTGGGCCTCGTCGATGATGTAGACCTTGTAGCGGCTGGCCACCGGCGCGAAGAACGCCCGCTCCCGGAGGTCACGAGCGTCGTCGACGCCGCCGTGGCTCGCGGCATCGATCTCGATGACGTCGACGGAGCCGGGGCCGCCGCGGGCGAGGTCGGTGCAGGAACGGCACTCCCCGCACGGGTCCGCGATCGGGCCCTTCTCGCAGTTCAGCGCCCGCGCGAGGATCCGGGCGCTGGTGGTCTTGCCGCAGCCACGTGGGCCGGAGAAGAGGTAGGCGTGGTTCACCCGGTTGTTGGCCAGCGCGGTCCGCAGCGGCGTCGTGACGTGCTCCTGGCCGATGACCTCGGCGAACGTCTCGGGCCGGTACCGGCGGTAGAGGGCAAGGGGTGCTTCCACGCACTGAACCCTAACTACCCGCACCGACACCCGGTAGGCCGGACACCCGGCGACCGGGTCCGGACATGAAAAGGCCCCCCGCGCACCCGACAGAGCTCGCTTGCCCTTGCTGCCTTCCGGCCCTGGGGGAGTTGGGCGAGATGCCGCCGCACGGGGGGTTGCCCCAGAGTCTAGGACAGGCCCCGGAAGACACCCAACCCGGGCGGATTTCTCGCACGCGACCCCCTACCGGTAACCTCTCCGGCGGAGGATTCGCCTAGTGGCCTATGGCGCTCGCTTGGAAAGCGGGTTGGGTTAACAGCCCTCAGGGGTTCGAATCCCCTATCCTCCGCCATCAGCGAAGGGCCCTGCCATCCGGGAGACCGGATCGGCAGGGCCCTTTTCGCTTCACACGGTCAGGCACAACGGGTGCCCGGACGGGTCACTCGTACGCCGTGCCGATCTTGAGCCGGTAGCCCGGCAGGTCGTCCATCGACATGGTGGCCTCGTAGGTGCGTCGGTAGCCGGTGTGCTCGATGCGCCACCCGCCGGCCGTCCGCACGTAGCGGTCCTCGTAGAACGCCGCCCCTTCGAGCACCAGCCGGTGCTCGGGCATCAGCACCTTGTCCTCGAGGTACCAGGTCCCGGTCGCGCGGTCCCCGTCCACGCAGATCTCGGGGTGGTGGCACTGGTGCAGCGTGACCATCTGGGGCCCGAGCGAGTCGCGCATGAAGGCGACGAGCTCGTCGCGCGAGCCGAACGCCAGCCCCTCGCCGTAGTCCCCGGTCGCCTCGGGGACGAAGACCTCCGCGAAGTCGTCCCACTGCTTGAGGTCGAGGGTGCGCAGGTAGCGGTACTTCAGCTGCTTGATCTCCTCGACCGCGATCATCAGCTCGACCCGGTCCACCACGCCTCCTGAAACACGTTCTAGTTCCCCGGAACGTAGCCCCATCACCCTCGGGCGTCAACGAAGTCGGCCAGAATCACCACGTGGACAACTCGCCCGCCCCGGCAGGCCGCAAGGGCTACTGAGCAACAGACCGGTCAGCCGCGACGTCGGGCCGTGCCGAAGACGCCGCGGAAGATCTCCCGCGCCGCGGTCCTGGCCAGGTCCTTGGTGACCGGAGAGGTCAGGATGTCGTGCACGATGCTGCCCTGCTCCTGCGGCGCCGGCGAGGACTTCTTCGGGTAGCGGATCTTCTCTTCGGCAGGGGCGGGTTCGCGCTCGGCTGCCGCACCGGCCTCGAGCTTGCGCGCGAGCATCTCGTGGGCGGAGTCGCGGTCGAGCGCCTCGGCGTACCTCCCCCGCAACGGTGAGGCCGAGACGGCCGCGTCCATCACCGTCTGGTCGGCCGGGCTCATCCGGGACTCGGGGGCGCGGAGCATCGTCCACGCCACCGGCGTCGGTGCTCCCCGCTCGTTCATCACGGTCACCACGGCCTCGCCGATCCCGAGGGAGGTGATCACCTCGCCCAGGTCGTCGTACCCGGATGTCGGGTAGGTGTTCACGGTCGCCCTGAGCGCCTTGGCGTCGTTCGGGGTGTGCGCGCGGAGCTGGTGCTGGACGCGGGACCCGAGCTGGGCGAGCACGTCGTCGGGTACGTCGGTCGGGCTCTGGGTCACGAAGAAGACCCCGACGCCCTTGGAGCGGATCAGCCGCACCGTCTGCGCGATCGCCTCGAGGAACGCCTTCGACGCGTCCTTGAACAGCAGGTGCGCCTCGTCGAAGAAGAAGACCAGCTTGGGCTTGTCGACGTCACCGACCTCGGGCAGGTCGTTGAAGAGGTCGGCGAGCAGCCACATGAGGAAGGTGGAGAAGACGGCCGGCCGGTCCTGGAGGCGGGGCAGCTCTACGAGGGAGATCACGCCGCGGCCGTCCTCGGCCGTGCGCAGGAGGTCGGCGGTGTCGAGCTCGGGCTCGCCGAAGAACGCCTCGGCCCCCTGGTCCGCGAAGCCGATGAGCTCCCGCAGGATCACGCCGGCGGTCGAGGACGAGAGGCCACCGAGACCCTTGAGGTCGGCCTTCCCCTCGTCGGAGAGCAGGAACTGTACGACGGAGCGCAGGTCCGCGAGGTCGAGCAGCGGGAGACCGGCCTTGTCGGCGTAGTGGAACACCAGCCCCAGCGAGGACTCCTGGGTGTCGTTGAGCCCGAGGACCTTCGAGAGCAGGGTCGGCCCGAACGAGGAGATCGTCGCGCGGAGCGGGGTGCCGGTGCCCTCCCCGCCGATCGCGAACAGCTCGACCGGGAAGCCCCGGCCCTGCCACTCCTGGCCGACAGACGCCGCGCGCGCCGTGGTCTTCTCCCCGCCCTCGCCGGGCATCATCAGGCCGGAGAGGTCTCCCTTGATGTCGGCCGCGAAGACAGGTACGCCCTGGGCGGAGAGCTGCTCGGCGAGGAGCTGCAGGGTCTTCGTCTTGCCCGTGCCGGTCGCTCCGGCGACGAGGCCGTGCCGGTTGACCATGCCGAGGGGGATGCGCACGGGGGCGTCCACGACCTGGTCGGGACCGAGCATCAGTCCCCCGAGCTCGAGTGCGGCGCCGTCGAAGGAGTACCCGGCCCTGACCACCTCGGTGATGGCCCCGGCGGTGTCGTCGCTGCTCATCCGGGCAGCCTAGGCCAGCCTGCCCGGGACGCGGGAGCGGCTCACCTATGCTGACCGTTGTGATCTTCAAGCGTGTGGGCGACCATCGTCCCTACCCGGACCATGGGCTCAGCGCTCGTGAGTGGGCCGCGCTTCCCCCTCGCCAGGTCCGTCTCGACGAGCTGGTCACCACCAAGGACACACTGGATCTCGCGACGCTGCTCGACGAGGACTCCACCTTCTTCGGGGACCTCTTCGCCCACGTGGTGGAGTGGCGCGGGGACCTCTACCTCGAGGACGGGCTGCACCGCGCGCTCCGGGCGGCGCTGCAGCAGCGGCAGGTCCTCCACGCACGCGTGCACACGATGGAAGGGTGAACGTTGGGTCGTCGATCGCTCTTGACCGCCGTCACCATGCTCGCGCTCACCTGCGTCCTCGTCCTCGGGGCCACCTGGGGCTGGAAGGCGCTCTTCGCGGACTTCGAGGGCCCCGGCCTGACCGTCGGCGAGCCCGGGCCCACATGCACGACGGAGCGGGTGAAGGCCGGCGCCGAAGCTCCGCGCCCGTCAGGTGGAGGTGAGCGTCTTCAACGCAGGCACTCGCTCGGGGCTGGCCGGGGAGACCCTCGACGCTCTCGTCGGGCGTGGCTTCGCCGCCGGTGAGGTCGGCAACGGGCCCTCGGGGCTGAGAGTCCTCCGGGTGCAGGTGTGGTCCACGGAGAAGGGCGACCCCGCTGCGCGGCTCGTCGCCCGCCAGTTCGGGCCGGGCGTCAAGGTCAAGCTCACCGACGAGGACCTCGGCGGCGGCGTGGACGTGCTCGTCGGCGACGACTTCAAGAGACTGAGCCCGGCGCCCAGGAAGATCAGGGTCCAACAGGCGCAGGAGTACTGCGTCCCGGCGCCCGAGACCGCCGAGCCGATCGACTGACCTTCCTCATCCGCCTCGACGAGGGCGCGACGTCCCCGTCGACGTACACCCAGCGCCGTCCTCGCCGCTCGAACCGGCTCGTCTCGTGCATGACGTGCTCCCCCTCCACGTCGCGGAAGCGGGCACGGAACTCGACCACGCCGGTGTCGTCCGAGGGGCCGCCGTCGACCGTGCGGAGCACCTCGAGCCCCGACCACGTCAGGCCCGGCGACGGTGCGAGGTCGGCGGGCCTGGTCCGCGGGTGCCAGGTGCGGAACACGTGGTCGAGGTCGCCGACGGCATAGGCGGAGTAGCGCGACCGCATCAGCGCCTCCGCCGTCTCCGCGGGCTGCCCGTCATGGAGGGGTCCGCAGCACGCGCCGTACGACGTACCGCTCCCGCAGGGGCACTTTGCGAAGGCACCGGTCATGGCAGGGCCGATCAGTCCTCGGACCACCACTGGGCAAGGCGTCCAGATCGGGACACCGCCCGGAGTCGGTCCTCGGTCTCCTCGCGGAGCTTCCGCGGGGTCACCACGAGCAGGTCGTCCCCGCGGCGGAGGACCGACCTGTCGGCCGGCACCTTCGTGTGGCCGTCGCGGACGATGAGCGCGACCGAGGCCCCGACGGGCAGCCGGAGCTCGCCAACCTCGACGCCGTGCAGCCGGGACCTCTTCGTGATGGTCACCTGGAGCAGGTCGGCGGCGATGCGTTCGAGCGGCGCGGCCTCCACGTCGAGGTCCCTCGGCTCGTCGGCCTCGGCGACACCGAGCACCTTGGCGACCCACGGCAGGGGTGGGGCGGTCAGGAGGGTGAAGATCACGACCATCACGAAGACGATGTCGAACAGCTGCGTGGCGCCGTCGACCTCGTTGGCGAGGGCGATGGTGGTGAGCACGATGGGGACGGCGCCGCGAAGGCCCGCCCACGACACGAACGCCTGCTCGCGCCAGTTCATCTTGGCGGCGAACGAGCAGGCCACCACCGAGAGCGGGCGGGCGACCAGGGTCAGCACCAGGCCAGCCGCGACGGCGAAGACGACGTGCTCCGCGGAGATGCGCGTCGGCGAGGCGAGCAGGCCGAGCATCACGAAGAGCCCGATCTGGGCGAGCCAGGCGACCCCTTCGGAGAAGGACCGGGTCGCCGCCCGGTGGGGCAGCTCGGAGTTCCCGAGGACGAGGGCGGCCGTGTAGACAGCGGCGAACCCCGAAGCGTGCACGGCGGCCATGCCGGAGTACGCGAGGACGGTCAGTGCGATGACCGAGATCGGGTAGAGACCCGAGGCGGGCAATGCCAGGCGGCGCATCATCCAGGCGCCGCCGAAGCCGACCGCGAGCCCGCCCAGGAGGCCGAGGACGAGCTCGTACAGGACGATGCCGGCGAAGCCGAGGACCCCGTGGTCGAGCGCCGCGCCGGTGCTGACGAGCGTCACGAGCAGGACGGTCGGCGCGTCGTTCAGGCCGGACTCGGCCTCGAGCACGCCGCTGATCCTGCGCGGCAGCGGCACGCGGCGCAGCACCGAGAACACCGCGGCGGCATCCGTGGGCGAGGTGACCGCGCCGAGGAGGACCGCCAGCTGCCAGTCCAGGCCGAGCAGGAAGTGCGCGGCGACGGCCACGACCGCGACGCTCACCGCGACGCCCAGGGTGGCCAGGGCGACGCCCATGCCCATCGACGGCCTGATCTCCTCCCAGTGGGTGGTCAGACCACCTTCGGCGAGGATCAGGACGAGGGCGGCGAAGCCGAGCGCGTGCGCGACGCTCGGGTTGTCGAATTCGACGCCGAGACCCGCCTCGCCGAGCAGGACGCCCATGAGCAGGTAGATCAAGAGGCTCGGGAGGCCCACGCGCACTGACGCGCGCACCGCGAGGATCGCCGCGAGCATGACCAGGGTCCCGGCCAGGAGCACGAGGTCGAGCTGGTGCACGTCGAAGCTCAAGCGCACCTCCGACGTCGTTGTCCGGTTTCGAGCCCTCATCCTATTGGGGCAAGGGGTCGCGACCGGCGGCTACACCCCGGGGTTACCGTGAGCGAATGCAGCCAGCCGACGAGATGCTCGGGCATCGCCTGACCGTGGCGCGCCGCGCGAACGTGCCGCCCTTCCACGTCATGGACCTCCTCGCCGCCGCTGCGGAGCGGCAGCGCACTCACGGCGACCTGTTGAACCTGGTCGCCGGCCAGCCGTCCACCCCGGCACCGCGCCCGGTGCGCGAGGCGGCGAAGCGCGCCATCGACTCGGAGGTGCTCGGCTACACCGTCGCTCTGGGCATCCCGGAGCTGCGCGAGGCGATCGCAGACCACCACCAGCGCGCCTACGGCCTGGATGTCGGGATCGAGGACATCGTGGTCACGACCGGGTCGTCAGGCGGCTTCCTGCTGGCCTTCCTCGCGGCGTTCGACGCCGGGGACCGGGTCGCGATCGCACGCCCTGGCTATCCCTGCTACCGCAACGTGCTCACGGCGCTCGGTTGCGAGGTCGTAGAGCTCCCGGCCGGCCCCGCCTCACGCTTCCAGCCGACGGTGGCGATGCTCGAGGCGCTCGACCAGCCCGTCAAGGGTCTGGTCGTGGCGAGCCCCGCCAACCCGACCGGGACGATGCTGGCCCCCGATGAGCTCGCCGCGCTGGCGACCTGGTGCGAGAACCACGGCGTCCAGCTCATCAGCGACGAGATCTACCACGGCATCGAGTACGCCTCGCCGATGCAGCACGCCACCGCCTGGCAGACCTCGCGGGAGGCGGTGGTGTTCCACTCCTTCTCGAAGTACTTCTCGATGACCGGCTGGCGGATCGGCTGGATGCTCGTACCCGAGCGGCTGCGCCGGGCGGTCGACGTACTCACGGGCAACTTCACCATCTGCCCGCCGGTGCTGGCGCAGCACGCCGCGGTAGCCGCCTTCACCCCGGAGTCGTACGCCGAGGTGGACGCGCACGTCGCGCGCTACGCCGAGAACCGCGCCCTTCTCCTCGAAGGGCTGCCCCGCCTCGGGATCGACCGGCTCGCGCCGGCGGACGGTGCCTTCTACGTCTATGCGGACGTGTCCCACTTGACCGGCGACTCGATGTCGCTGTGCCACCGCTTGCTGGAGGACACCGGTGTCGCGACCGCGCCGGGCATCGACTTCGACACCGTCGACGGGGCCTCGTTCCTGCGGCTCTCGTTCGCCGGAGCGCCGTCCGAGATCGCCGAGTCGCTGACCCGGCTCGAGTCCTGGCTGCGCGGGACGAACTGACCGACACCCTCGATGGTGCGCCGAAGAAGGTCCACGAGCAGTCGCTCGGGCTCGTGGATGCAGGCACGCGAGATCCCCGCGACCGCGAGATGCACGACCGCCGGAGCACCCCGGGTGGAGAAGGCGTCGCGGCGGCTCAGGGCCGTGCTGATGAACTCCCGCGCCCACTGCTCCGCCTCCGGGACCAGGTCGAGCGTCTGGCGGGCGCGCGGCGAGAGGTACCCGGGCGGCATGCCGTCGAGATCGCCGAGCATCGCCTCGCTGCGCAGGATGCCGACGGCCACGGCCCGCTGGTTCGCCATCGAGACGACCGGGAGAGCGCTCAGGGCAGCCTCGCGCGCGATCCACGGGTCGATCCGTCTGTCGTCACCCCTCAGCCCCACGACCGAGGGGATCAGCGGCACGAGATCCTGACGGGACCGGTCGCCGAGACGGTCGTTTATCTCGCGCGCCATCGCGGCTACGAGCGGGTGGGTGCAGCTGGGATGGTCAGACCAACGTTCGCCTGCAAGGAACGAGGCCATCTCCATGAAGCAGGCGCCCTTGCGCGGGTTGCGGTGCCGTCCGGGTGAGAGCGTCGGCATGAAGTCTGGGGTACGGCTACGGTTCGTCATGAAACCAGCTCCCTGGCCGAGGGTGGACGCTTTCCAGTGTGCGACCGATCCCGGCGAAGGGCCAGAGTGGCGACGTAATGTCACCCAGGTGGGTGGGGTGCTTTGAGGCCACCTGTGCACATCGCGACCATGTTGGCGACGTAGGTCTCGTGATCCAGGGCCAGACTGCGGCGGCGCAGGCTGTTGTCAACGCTGTGCGTTAGAACGGAGCACACCATGGGATCACCGACGCTGCCTGTGAAGTACGACCCCCTTGATGATGACTTCCTGACCGATCCCTACGCCACGTACCGCGCCCTGCGGGACCACGATCCGGTCCACCTGCACGGGAACCCGCCGTTCTACGCGCTCTCACGTTTCGAGGACGTGTGGGAGGCGGTCCGGCGTCCGGAGGTCTACTCGTCCGCGCAGGGCCTCACGTTCTACCCCGACGAGATCGAGGCACTGGGGCTCGCGCCGACGATGGTCATGCTCGACCCGCCCCGTCAGACACAGCTGCGCCGGCTGATCAGCCACGGCTTCACGCCACGTCGGGTGGCCGCGCTCGAGGACGACCTGCGGCGGTTCGTGCGGGAACGGATCACGTCGATGGAGGCGAAGGCTGCCGAGGGGATGCCGGTCGACCTCCACCGCGACTTCTCGGCGCCCATCCCCACCTATGCGCTTGCGAACCTCCTCGGCGTGCCGGAGACGGACCGGCACCGGTTCGACCCCTGGGTGAAGGCGCTGACGACCTTGCAGGACAGCGGGTTCGACAAGGCCTCCCTGCTCGAGGCGCCCGAGGCGGTGGCGGAGATGTTCGAGTACTTCGGCGAGGTCGTCGCGGCACGGCGCTCGGAGCCGGAGGACGACCTGGTCAGCGCCCTTGTGGCCGCCGAGGTGGACGGTGAGCACCTGACCGACTGGGACATCCTGGGCTTCTGCTTCGTCATGGTCGCCGGTGGCAACGACACCACGGCGAACCTGATCTCCCACGGCGTGATGCTCCTCGACGGCGACCACCCGCAGCGCGAGCTGCTCTGCTCGGACCGCTCGCTGGTGCCCGATGCGGTGGTGGAGTTCCTGCGCCTTGAGGGCTCGGTCCAGGGGCTCGCGCGTACGACGACCGCCCCGGTCGTCGTACACGGGGTGGAGGTTCCTGAGGGCTCGAAGGTGCTGCTCATGTACGCCTCCGCCAACCGTGACGAGCGGGAGTTCGGCCCGACGGCGGACCGTCTCGACGTCAGGCGCCCGATAGCGCGGCACCTCGGGTTCGCGAGCGGCCCGCACTTCTGCATCGGCAACCACCTGGCGAAGCTGCAGGCGCGGGTCGCCTTCGAGGAGCTGCTGTCCCGCCAGCCCGGAATCGGTGTCGACATCTCCACAGGCGAGCGGGCGCGCGCACCGTTCACGCGAGGCTGGGTGAGCCTCCCAGCCACCGGTGTGGTCCCCGCCTGAGGAGATGCCCCAGGGCTACCCAGGACAGGTCAGAACCACGCGAAACCACAGGGCACAACCGCCCGGCACGTCGTACTTGGGCGACTAGACCAGACGGACGAAGCGAACGGCCCATCTCCCTCAATTCGGTGAATCTGCAAAGCGCAACGTTCCCCTAGCCTCGTCGTGGCGTGCACGGCAGGTGCACGGAGTGTGGGTCCTCGCGGCGGACAGCCAGGGCGGGGAGGACGGAGACTCGGGCTTCTGCGAGGCGGGTGACCGCCTCTTGTTGCGAAGGGCCTCGCGCAGAGCGCGACGGGCAGGACGGCAGACCGCCGTCCAGGGGGTTTCACATGTCAGACAAAAACCGTTTGCCGTCCTGGAACATGAACCGGCGGCGATTCTTCCAGGTGACAGGCGCGGCAGGAGTCGCGGCGACGGTGCCGCAGGTCTTCACCGCGTCGCCGGCTACAGCGGCAACTCAGATCACGGGCGTCGGCTACGCAGGCAAGTTCACCCAGCCGTTGCGGACACCACCCCGGGTCGACCTGACCAGCAGCGGAAGCACCGGCATCTTCAACGTCGTCGAGTTCAAGCAGCAGGTGCTCGAGGGCTTCCCTGCGACGACGCTGTACGGCTACGCCCCGGTGACCGGGAAGGCGTGCTGGCCAGGACCCACGATCGTCGCCGAGTCGAACAAGACAGTCCACGCGATGTTCCGCAACCAGCTGCCGAAGGGCTCACAGACGCTGGCGGAGGGCGGCCACCTGCTGCCGGTCGACGCCTCGCTCCTCGACGAGAAGCAGCTCGCGCTGCGGGCCGGCGACAAGCCGATCATCACGCACCTGCACGGCTCGCACGTCGAGTGGGAGAGCGACGGCTACCCCGACGCCTGGTACACCCAGCGCGGCGAGCACGGAGACTTCTTCAAGAAGGCCGTGCACGTCTACGACAACAGCCAGCCCGGCGGGACGCTGTGGTACCACGACCACACCCACGCCATCACGAGGCTCAACGTCTTCGCCGGCATGGCGGGGATGTACCTGCTGCGCGACGAGCACGAGCGGGAGCTGGTCAAGACGAAGGTGCTGCCGGACGACAAGTACGAGCAGGAGCTCGTCTTCCAGGACCGCTTCTTCACCGACGACGGGCAGCTGTTCATGCCCACGTCGGCGACGGTGGACGACGGCGTCCTCGCCTCGGTCTTCGCCGACTTCATCATGGTCAACGGCACGCCGTGGCCCTACATGGAGGTCGAGCCGCGCAAGTACCGCTTCCGGATGCTCAACGGCTCGGACGGGCGCATCTACGTGCTGCAGCTCAGCAACAACGCGCCGATGCTCGTCGTGGGCAGCGAGCTCAGCATGCTCCCCGAGGCCACCCCGGTCACCCGGCTGCCGATCGCCCCCGGCGAGCGGTACGACGTGGTCATCGACTTCAGCAACCTCCCCCTGGGGACCGAGCTGACCCTGACCAACCAGGGAACCGACGGCATCCTGCGAGGCTTCGGCAGCGTCGCGAACCCGACCAACCGCCCCACCGACCCTGCGTTCGGCTTCGGTGGACCGGCCAACCCCGCCTCGACGGGTCAGGTCATGAAGTTCAAGGTGACCAAGAGCCTCTCGGCGAAGCCGGACGCGACGGTCGCCGCGGGCACCACCCTCGGCCCTGCGCTGCCGCCTCTCAACCCGACCAAGACGCGGGGCGTGATCACCTTCAACGGCCGCGACGGGCTCAACCGCGGCATGGAGATGCAGGGCACCATCGAGGGCGGCACGATGATGTGGCACGACGAGCCCACGGAGATCATCGAGAACGGCACCACCGAGGTCTGGGAGATCTACAACACCGGACCTGTCGCCCACCCGATCCACCTGCACCTCGTCGACTTCGAGGTGCTGGACCGGGCGAAGTTCACCTTCACGACCACACCCATGCCGATGCACCACGGCGTGCAGGGGGCGATGATCGAGGTCACCGGGACCGGGGCTCCGCGCGGACCGGAGGCCTATGAGGTCGGCCGCAAGGACACCGTCATCTGCTACCCGAACGAGGTGACGCGGGTGGCGGCGAAGTTCGACCGCAAGGGCAACTACGTGTGGCACTGCCACATCCTTCACCACGAGGACCACGACATGATGCGTCCGGTGATCGTGCAGTAGGAACCACCGAGGAGTGCACACACGGAAGGCCGGTCCCTGCGAGGGGCCGGCCTTCCGCCTCGTCTAGGCCTTCGTCCCCACCGCGATCAGCGCCTCGGTGTCGAGCCGGAGACGCCCGTCCTCCAGGAGCGGTACGACGCGGCGGTCGTACTCCGCTCTCATCCGCTCGCGCACCTCGGGCGTCTGGCTGGTGACTGTCCTGCCGATACCGCCCACCCCTGCGGCTGCGCCGCGCCACAGCGAGTCCGCGTCGGCACGGTGCGTCCACCGGACCGGGCGAGCGTCGACGGCGCGGAGCCCGGCGCCTGCGAGGAGCCCGGCGAGTCCGTCGAGGGTGCGCGGGAAGTCCTTGTCGGCCGGCAGTCGGACGGATGGTGGCGCGAGCGCGCCGCTCGCCTCGAGCACGTCGGCCCACAGCCGCGACTGGACGTTCTGACCAGACGGCCAGATCGTGACGGCGACCGGGGCTCCCGGCGCGGCGACGCGGGCCAGCTCCCGCACGCCTTCTCGGGGATCGGGCAGGTGGTTCACGACGAAGTTGGCCACCACCGCGTCGAAGGCATCGTCGGGGAACGGCAGGTCGGGAAGTCCTGCCTGGCGGAGCCGCGCACCCGGGGCTGTCCGCGCGGCGATCCTCAGCATGTCGGGATCAGGGTCAACGGCCGTGACCTCCGCCCCGGTCTCCGTGGCGAGCGCCGCGAGAGCTCCGGTGCCGGCTCCCACGTCCAGGACGCGAGGGCAAAGCGCCGTCCCGGTCCTGATCCCGCACCCCGCGAGGACCGCTTCGAAGGTTCCGGCGCACAAGGGCGCGAAGGTCTCGGCGTACGCGTCGGCCACCTTCGACCAACCGACCGAGCCGTTCGCCTTGTCCACATCTCCCACGCCGAGACCCTAGTGGCTGACTAGTTGGTCTTGACCATCGCGCAACGAAGGGAGGCGTCGATTCCGGGCAGCGATGCCTCGTACGCCATCGTCCTCGCCAGTTCCGGCCCGACGCCTTCGTCGGGGAGAACGCGATAACCCAGACGAAGGTAGTACGGGCCGTTCCACGGGACGTCGCGGAAGGTCGTGAGCGTGGTGGCAGGACGGCCAGCGGCTCGACCCCACTCCTCGACGAACTCGATCATGGCTTTACCGAGGGCTCGACCCGCGTAGTCCGGTGCCACCGAGACCTGAGCGACGTGTGCGTTCCCATCGAGCACCTCTGCGGTGATGTAGCCCGCGACCTCCGAACAGACCTCCGTCACCCAGACCCGCTCCGCTTCGACTGCCTCACGCAGATCAGAGACCTGGGGAACGTCCTCGGCGACCTTCGCCATGCCGACGGTGCGGAACACCTGCCCAGCCTCGACCTCCACGGCGACGAGTCGCTGGAGGTCGGCTTCGGTGGCCGGGCGGATCAAGGGAGCATGCATGCTGCCACGCTTACACGCCGCCGGGTCACGTCGAGCAAGAACCTCCGGCGCGCCGCCCGGAACGCAACAACGCCGCCCCGTGAACCCGGTTCCGGGCCACGAGACGGCGTCGCTGGGACTTTCGTCACTTGGCGGTGGCGGAGGGATTTGAACCCTCGGTGGACTTGCGCCCACAAACGCTTTCGAGGCGTTCTCCTTAGGCCGCTCGGACACGCCACCGCCGATGAGGGTACTAGAACGGGACCTTCCCCCGAAATCGAGGTCAGTCCCGGACCCGGTGGGTGGCGAAGAACTCCTGGAGCATCAGGGTGCACTCGTCGGCGAGCACGCCCGTGATCACCTCCGGGCGGTGGTTCAGCCGCCGGTCGCGTACGACGTCCCAGAGCGACCCGACCGCGCCGGCCTTGTCGTCGTAGGCCCCGAACACCACCCGGGCGACCCGGGAAAGGACGGCGGCTCCGGCGCACATCGTGCAGGGCTCGAGCGTGACGACGAGAGTGCACCCTTCGAGGCGCCACTCTCCTCGTGCCCCCGCAGCCTCGCGCAGGGCGACTATCTCGGCGTGCGCCGTCGGATCCGCGAGGGCCTCACGCTCGTTGCGACCACGGCCGATGACCTTGCCCTCGGGGTCGAGGACGACGGCGCCGATCGGGACGTCGCCGGTGTCCGGAGCAGAGCGCGCTTCGGCGAGGGCCTCCCGCATGGGGTCGACCCACTCGTCGTACCCCACCATCAGGTGGCGGGGACTCCGACCGCCTCGTCGAACTGGACGCCGAACCCGACCTTCCCGGCGATGTCGCCGAGCATCTCGTCGGGGTAGAGGTCGTAGTCGTCGAGGAGCGCGCCCATGTCCATCGCACCCAGGCCGAGGTCATCGAGGATGCTGAGGTCGCCGGCGGGCTCCTGGTCGTCCTCGTCGTCGGGCGGCGGGATCTCGAGGAACTCCAGGACGGACCGCGCGATGGGCCAGTCGGTGGCTGCGGTGACGTCGGAGAGCAGCGCCCGGGTGCTCGCGCCCGCGACTCTCACCAGGACGAAGAAGTCCTCGTCGACCGAGACCATGCCGAGCGAGCCGCCGTCACCGGGCCATCGTCGCAGCTCAGCAGCGAGGGAGTCGACGCCCTCGAACTTCTCGACCGAGATCTGTTCGACCTGCCACTGACCCTCCTCACGGTAGGCGACGACGGCGAAGTCGATGCCCTCGGCGAACGCTTCGGACTGATCAGACATGCAGCCTCCCTGGTCGACGGGCAACACGATCGTTGCAGATCATCCCGCGTGGCACTACCCACTGCCTATGACCTAGGTTTTCCAGCATGCGGATCCACGTGGCAGACCACCCCCTCGTCGCTCACAAGCTCACCACCCTGCGCGACGAGCAGACCGACTCACCGACTTTCCGGCGGCTGGCCGACGAGCTGGTGACGCTGCTGGCCTATGAGGCGACCCGGGACGTCAGGGTCGAGGAGGTGACGGTGCGGACCCCCGTCGCGGAGGCGCAGGGCACCCGGCTGGCGCACCCGAAGCCGCTGGTGGTCCCGATCCTGCGCGCCGGTCTCGGCATGCTCGACGGCATGATGCGGCTGCTCCCCACGGCGGAGGTCGGCTTCCTCGGCATGGTGCGCAACGAGGAGACCCTCGAGGCGTCGACGTACGCCGAGCGTCTGCCCGACGACCTCTCCGGGCGTCAGTGCTACGTGCTCGACCCGATGCTCGCGACCGGGGGCACGCTCGCGGCGGCGATCAAGTTCCTCGTGGATCGCGGCGCGGACCACATCACGGCGATCTGCCTGCTGAGCGCTCCCGAGGGCTGCGCGCGCGTCGAGAAGGATCTCGAGGGCCTCGGGGTGCCGGTGACCGTGGTGACGGCGGGGATGGACGAGCGGCTCAACGAGAACGGCTACATCGTCCCCGGTCTCGGCGACGCCGGCGACCGGCTGTACGGCATCGCCGGCTGACGCAGCTGCTCCCAGTACGACGAACCGCCCGCACGTGATGACGTGCGGGCGGTCGCGTGTCTTGGCTCAGTAGTCGAAGATCTGGACGGTGCCGGTTGCGATGAGGATCAACAGCACCACCACGAGAACTCCGAGGACTGCATAGCTGATGCCCTTGGAGCTTGTCTCCTCGGGCGGTTCGGGGGCGTCGTACTTGCCTGAACCTGCCATGGCGATGACCTCCAGTCATCCACGGTGTATGGGTCGGACCCTCCCTCTTCGGGGAGTTTAGCCGGATACGCGAGTCTCCTGTAACTCGGAGTTACATGCGTTGACCTGCGTCACACCTCTGGTCTAGTCACCTGACCCGGCGAGTCAGAGCGCCTTCACGGCGCTGAGCAGCTTGCCGAGCGAGTCCTTCGCGTCACCGAAGAGGAGCGTGGTCTTGGGGTCGAAGAGGAGCTCGTTCTCGATGCCGGCGAAGCCCGGGCGCATGGACCGCTTCATGAAGACGATCTGCTGCGCCTCGTCGGCGTTGAGGATCGGCATGCCGTAGATCGGGGCGCCCGGAGTGGTCTTCGCAGCAGGGTTGACCACGTCGTTCGCCCCCACCACCAGGACGACGTCGGCCTGCTTGAACTCCGAGTTGATGTCGTCCATCTCCTTGAGCTGCTCGTACGGCACCTGGGCCTCCGCGAGGAGCACGTTCATGTGTCCGGGCATCCGGCCAGCGACGGGGTGGATGGCGTAGTCGACGTGGGTGCCGCGCTCGCCGAGGACGTCGACGAGCTCGCGCAGGGTGTGCTGCGCCTGCGCGACGGCGAGGCCGTAGCCGGGGACGATGATCACGCGGTTCGCGTAGCCGAGCAGGATCGCGATGTCCTCCGGGCCGCCGGAGCGCACCGGCCGCTCCGAGGCGACCCCGGCACCGAGCGTGGAACCGCCCTTCAGCGCGCCGAAGAGGATGTTGCCTACCGAACGGCCCATCGCGCCGGCCATCATCATCGTCAGGAAGGTACCTGCGGCGCCGACGAGCGTGCCGCCGACCAGGAGGACCGTGTTGCCGAGCACGTAACCGCCGGCAGCGACGGTGAGGCCGGTGAACGCGTTGAGCAGCGAGATCACGATCGGCACGTCCGCGCCTCCGACCGGGAGCACGAGGAGTACGCCGAGGGCCAGGCCGACCAGTCCGAGCACGATGCCGATCCACATGGCCGTGTTGGTCACCGTCATGACCGAGAGCACCACCGCGACGATCAGCGAGACGCCGAAGAGGATCGGCAGGCCGGGGAAGACCACCGGCCGTGAGGTCATCAGCTCCTGGAGCTTCGCGAACGTGATGAGCGAGCCGGAGAAGGACACCGACCCCACCGCGATCGTGAACGCGGTGGCCGCAAGCGTGAAGCCCGGCTCGTCGTGGCCCAGCATGTTCCCGAGCTCGAGCAGTGCGACCAGAGCCGCCGCGCCGCCGCCGACGCCGTTGAACAGCGCGACGAGCTGCGGCATCTGGGTCATCTGCACGCGGCGCGCCCCGACGACACCGACAGCGGTGCCGACCGCAACGGCGACGAGGATCGGGAGCACGTGGTCGAGGTCGGCGTAGAAGAACACGACCGCGACGGCGACCACGGCGCCCACCGCCCCGATCAGGTTGCCCGCGCGCGCGTGCTTCGGCGACGAGAGGCCCTTGAGGGCGAGGATGAAGCAGACCGCCGCTGCGAGGTAGACCAGCTGCACCCACACGGGAGTGTCGGTCATGCGCCCGCTCCGTTCTGGTCGACCTTCACGGGCTTCTTCTTGCGAGTGAACATCTGCAGCATCCGGTCGGTGACGACGAAGCCGCCGACCATGTTGACGGTCGCGAGCACGACCGCGATCAGCCCGACGACCAGCTCGACCGTCGTGTCGGCGTAGCCGGTCACCAGGATGGCGCCCGAGCAGGATGATTCCGTGGATCGCGTTCGCCCCGGACATCAGCGGCGTGTGAAGGGTCGTCGAGACCTTGGAGATCACCTCGATGCCGACGAAGACGCTCAGGACGAAGATCGTCAGCCAGACAACCGACTCACTCACTGGTCGCTCCTTCCAGGAGGGTGCGGGTGGGCTCGTGCCACACCTGCCCGTCGCGGGTCACGCACGACCCGGCGACGATCTCGTCCTCGAAGTCCGGCGCGAACGCACCGTCGCGGGTCATCAAGCGTGACGAGGTTGACGATGTTCTGTGCGTAGAGCTTCGAGGCGGGGCCGGGCATCTGTGACGGCACGTTCGCGCCACCCCACACCTGGGCGTTCCCGATCCCGCACGACCTTGCCGGGTACGCGAGCCCTCGACGTTGCCACCGCTCTCCGCAGCCAGGTCGACCACGACCGAGCCCGGGCGCATCTGCTCCACCATCTGCGCGGTGACCAGCATCGGCGCCTGGCGTCCCGGCACGGCGGCAGTGGTGATCAGCGCGTCGGCGTTCGGCGATGTACGGCGTCAGCATCTCGCGCTGGCGCGCTGCGCGGTCCTCGGTCATCTCGCGGGCGTAGCCACCGGTCCCCTCGAGCGTCTCGAGCTCGAGGTCGATGGCTTGGGCGCCCATCGAGCGGATCTCCTCAGCGGCAGCCGCCCGCACGTCGTACGCCTTCACCACCGCACCCAGGCGCTTGCAGGTCGCGATGGCCTGGAGACCGGCGACTCCCGCGCCGAGGACGACGATCTCCGCCGGCGGGACCGTGCCCGCGGCAGTCATGTTCAGGGGGAAGAACCTGCGCAGGAGGCCCGCGGCGACGACGTGCGCAGCGGTATCCGGCGACCAGCGCCTGCGAGGACAGCGCGTCCATCGACTGCGCCCGCGAGATGCGTGGCACCAGCTCCATGGCGAACGACGTCACCCCGCAGTCCCGCAGGTCCGCCACGAGGCCAAGGGACTGAGCAGGCGGCAGGAACGACATCGTCGAGGTCCCCGCCGGGCAGTCTTCGAACCAGCGATGGTTCGAGTGGCTGGACCGAGACCACGAGGACCGCGACCGTCCAGCGCATCAGGAGTCGACCACGGCGCCGGACGCGCTCGAAGTCCTCGTCCGAGGCGAGCGCCTCGACCCCTGCGCCCGGCTCGACCGCGACCTCGTAGCCCAGCGCGGTCAGCTTCCCGACCAGCTCAGGCACCATGGCCACGCGGCTCTCGCCTTCGCGCACTTCCTTCGCTACCGCGATCTTCACTCTTGTGAAACTAGAGCAAGCATCGAGGCGTGGCTTCGGATTGTGAGCAACATCAAGGGGCGTGTCTCAAGAGGGGGCGAAGGTCTGGACTTCGCGGTCACTCGGGAGGCTCTGTCAGACGACAGGCCGGGCGCGACCAGCGGCGTCGCAGGTGCTTTCACTGACCTGGGCGGGCCTCTTGGACGGTCCGTGAAAGCAGACAAAACTCATTGCCTTCCGGATCGGACAGAACCACCCACGTCGCGCCGGGTGCTTGCCCCACGTCTACGCGTCGTGCGCCCAGGGCAAGGAGCCGCTCGAGCTCATCGGCTGTCGGGATCCCGTCGGCGCGAAGGTCGAGGTGCAGTCGGTTCTTGACTGTCTTGCTCTCCGGCACTGGGGCCACGTCGATCGTGGGCCAGGATCCATCCGGCGGGGCGATGCTGACCACGCCGTCGTCTTCTTCGACCACCTGCCAGCCGAGGACGCTGCACCAGAAGTCGGCGACCACCCGCGGCTGAACGGCGTCTATGGCGATGACGGCTATCCGACTGGACATGTCAGCCAACTCTCGCGCGTCCAGTACTGACCGCGGGCGCGACACGCGGTCTGGGCATGAGCGGACGGCGGAATCTGGGCGCATTCATCAGCAGCGGCGCCGGAAGCTGTCAGGCCCCTCCGTCGCTCACGGGCGGACCCAATCAGCCACCTGCGGTGCCGGGACGGTCGCGTTGAATCCCTTCCAGATCAGCCAGACCGGCCAGCACGATCTCCTGCACACCGATCGGAATGTTCAGCGCCGCTTGCGGCCCCGACAGGGTGTCGATCGCTCGGAACACGACGAGCAGAGCACCGATGGCCCCGAACGTCGTACCCGCGATGCCCCAGCCCGACAGCCAGCGCGGGATCAGTCGTGACCGGTAGAAGACCACGTAGTACAGGGTTCCGCCGGTGTAGAAGGCCAACACTCCCACCACGGCGGCAGCCTCGCGCAGGTCGCGCACCAGCTCGCCCGACGCCTGTGTCGCGGCGCCGGCCGCCCCGCCTGCCGACAGCTGGTCGGCCAGCGCCACCAGTACCAGCGTGCCGACAGCCGAGAGCGCATAGAACACACCCTCGATGAGGCGGAAGCCGACAGATCCCAGCGCCATCCCCGCAGCGTGCTGCCGCAACAAGGTGAACGAGATCGCGATGGCTGCGCTGGTGAAAGCCGCCAAGAGCTGGAACAGCCCCGCCGTGAGCATTCGATCCTGGTGCTGGGACACACCGGCCAGGAAGCCGGGCCCATCGAGCAACGACCCCAACAAGGCTGTCGCCACCAAGCTCGCGGCGGTTGCGGCGATGAGCAAAACCCCCGCGGTCGTGGCGTGGATGTCGCGTGATCTCATCATGTCTCTCCCCTGGCCGGAGTCACGATGCGACGCCGTTGAATGACGACGTCACCCACAATCCGAGGCACCGCCCCACCTCCCGCAATGCAAGTCCTGTCGTCAGGCTGCGGCACTCCTTCGGCGACGCGACAGAGGCAAAGGTCACCGGAGAGGCGCGATCAAGGCTGGTCAGGGCCTGCGGCCATGTGGGCGCCGAGGAAGAGCGTTGGCATGTCGGTTTGTCGGTACCGTCCCCCTATGCAGGGATGCCAGCAAGGACGTGCGGCTTGAAGCGCAGGTAGGGGTGCGTGCCGAGACACAAGACGGCCGCGACCCGTTCCGGGCGTTCGAAACAGAGCCTGAACCCGCCGGCGGTACTGAACTCGTGCGTGACGAGGCCGACTCGACCGAGCACTGGGAGGAGTGCTCCAGTGCAGCCCCGAAGACGAGCGGGCGTCGTGACTCAGGGTTCCGCCGCGGCCCGCCTATTCGTCTTGGCGGGTTTGGCGGGTGTGCCTGTCGGGTGGGTGTTGTCCGCGGGAATGTCTGCCGAGGGGGTGGGTGCCGGCGTGGTCGACGAGGAAGCGGTAGCCGTGGGGTGAGGTCCATTCGTACTCGCCGGGGCGGGTCTGGCGCAGCCGCCAGTTGCCGTGGGTCTTGAGGCGGTGGGGGAACCGGGTGAGCCGGGCGATGTTGTGCATCCCGGTCTGCCCGGGTGGGCCGCCCCGCTCGCGGGGCAGGTAGGGGATCACGTGGTCGTGGTCCTTGCGTGCGGCCGGTGTGGGTGGCCCAGACGGAGACGCAGGCGGGGTTGCGCAGGTGCAGGGCCTCGGCCATCCGGTCGGGGACCACGTAGCCGTCGACGGGGTCGATGTTGGCGGGGTCGACCACGGGGACGACGCGGACGTTGGTGTGGCCGAGGAACTCGACGACCTGGCTGGTGGTGATCGGGCCGACGCCCTCGAGCTGCGCGATGCCGTGGCTGTTGCGGGTCAGGCTGGTCTCGGAGAGGTGGATGTAGAGGGTGGCGTCGGGCAGCAGCCGGCGCGGGTCGAGGTCGGCGGGCTTGAGGAACAGGGTCGGGTCGCCGGTCACCGGACCCGGTGCCGGTGCAGGTGGGGCAGGTGCGGGGTTCGGGGGCGGGGTCGTCGGCGTCGTTGTGGGCGGGGTGCACGTCGGCCTCGGTGACCACCTCCGGATCCCCCTCCGGATCCCCCTCCGGACCCCCGTCCGGCACCCGTCCTCCGGACCGTCGGTCCGGACCCTGCTCCGGCGTCGTCGCTGCCGGCTGGGTCGTCGTCGCCGCCGGTGTTGTCGCTCTGCCGGTGCTGTCGGTGCAGTCGGTGGTGGCGGTGGGGTCGCCGAGGGGGGTGAGGGAGCCGAGGAGCTGGAGGGCGCGGGCGGGGGTGGCGAGGATCCCGATCGCCTTGGACCGGCGGACCTCGAGGGGGTCGGTGTCGCCGTGGACGGCGAGGATCCTCGCGATCCGGTCGACCATCGCGACGAAGTAGATCACCTCGCCGGCGGTGGCGCGGGCGATGAGGGTCTTCAGGCCGTGCTCGGAGGACTGGCCGGTGGCCACGAACCGGCGCAGCGCGGCGGCGCGGGCGCGGGCGTCGGCGGCGGCCGGGTCGGCCTCGGCGATCTTGGTCGCGACCAGGGACTCGAACCGGCCCCAGGGCAGCGCGTCGAGGTACTCGGTGGTCTGCTCGTCGACCCAGTCGGCCTGGTCGAGGTCCAGGCCCGCGGCCGCGCACATCTGGGCGACCTGGCGGGCCTGCCAGACCCGGCCCCGGCCGGCGGTGAGCCGGGCCCACAGCCGGGGGTGGCGGTGCCGGACGTTGAGCGCGTCGCGGATCAGGTGGTCCGCGGCGACGTGCCCGATGCCCTGGAGCGCGCCGAGCTCGGCGGCGGCGAACTCCGCGACCGTGGGGGTGCCGTGCGCGCCGACCTGCCGGGCGCGCTCCATCCCGGGCCGGACCCGGATCCCGGCGCGGCGCCGGTGCTCGCTCAACGCGGCGCCGGAGTGCAGGTCGGCCCAGTGCGCGGCCAGCACGAACAGCTCGCCCTCGACCCGGAGCCGCTGGGCGTGCCGGTCGGCGACCACGGCGCAGGCGGTGTCCGCGTCCAGGTCCTCGATCCAGTCGGTGTCCAGCATGCATCGAACATACGTACGAACACCGACACTCCCCGCGACTGGTCCATACCGCCACAAGAGCTCGATTCCGGACGATCCGAGCGTTTCGGAAGCTGACGCCTCACAGCCATCCAACAGGCACCATGAAGAGATGGACGACATCGCCGCAACGCTGCACGCGAAACGAGACGAGCTTCTCGACCAGATGGGCCAGCTCGAGAAGAAGCCGACGGAGCACGGCTCGATCTCGTTCGGGAAGCGCGTCGGCGAGGGAACCTCGATGGCGGTCGACCGCCTCTCCCAGGTCGGGGTCCACGACCGGCTCCAGAGCACCCTGGCTGACGTCGAGCGCGCGCTGGTCAAGCTGGACGAGGGCAGCTACGGGAAGTGCGATGTCTGTGGCGGACCGATCGGGGACGAGCGACTCGAAGTCCACCCCTGGGCGGTCCGCTGCGTCACCGACGCCGGCCGCGCGTAAGCGTCGAAGAGATCAGAGATCCTGCTTCACGCGTTCGGCAGTGGTCTCGAGGTAGAAGCCTGCGACGACCAGCGGCAGGAGCGCGAACAGGTATCGGCCTGGGAAGTCGGCCGAGCCGACCGCTGCTGAGCGGACCCACACCAGAAGCATCAGGACAGCAACTGTCGCTGCCGCGAGGTTGAGCGCCGTCGAGATGGCGTGGAGCACCTCACCACCGACTTTCCGGACGTGTATCACCTGCGCAGTCGTGCGCAGGAGCTCGCTGTTGTCGTTCATGGGCTCTCATCTCGACTGGGCCGGCCAAACCTGCGAGGAGGGTAGCGGCTCACGCGGTCAGCGGTACTCAGGGTTCTCGAAGTCGAAACGCGCGCCCGCGTCCCACGCCGACCGCTGGTTGCCGTACGACGGGATCCCACCCGCGCCGCGGAGCATCTTCGCCAGGTGCATGAGGTTCCAGGTCATGAAGGTGGTGTTGCGGTTGGTGAAGTCGTTCTGCGGACCACCGCTGCCGGGATCGAGGTACGACGGACCCGGCCCCGCCTCACCGATCCAGCCGGCGTCGGCCTGTGGCGGGATCGTGTAGCCGATGTGCTGGAGGCTGTAGAGGATGTTCTGGGCGCAGTGCTTGATGCCGTCCTCGTTGCCCGTGATCAAGGCACCGGCCGCCCGGCCGTAGAACGCGTACTGCCCCTCGTCGTTCAGCATCCCCGACAGGGCGTACAACCGTTCGATCACCCGCTTCGTGACGCTCGAGTTGTCACCGAGCCAGATCGGGCCGGCGATGACGAGGATGTCGCTGTCCATCACGCGCGGGTAGATCTCCGGCCACTCGTCCGACTCCCAGCCGTACTCGGTCATGTCCGGGTAGACACCGGTGGCGATGTCGTGGTCCACCGCTCGCAGCACCTCGACGTCGACCCCGTGCTTTCGCATGATGGCCGCGCTGATGTCGACGAGCCCCTGGGTGTGGCTCTGCTCGGGCGACTTCTTGAGCGTGCAGTTGATGTACATCGCACGCAGGCCCGTGAAGTCGTGGTCGTCGCTCATCCTTCGAGTGTCACGCCCGCCGCGCGCGGGGAACATGACGCGCACGGGCCATGGCGGCGCCGGGTCTCGACAGGCTCAACCAGCGACATCGGGGGCGACGTGGACGCTGACGGCGTACCCCTCGACCGGGTCGAAGGGCGCGCCGTCCCAGGTCGAGTACCGCCCTCGAAGCTCCAGTCCGGCCGCGCGGCAGGCCGCGTCGTACTCCTCGAGGGGCGTGACGGGGCATCCCGGCGGCAGATGTCCGGGGTCGAGCCCGAAGCCGGCGACGAGCAGCCCGCCGGACCCGAGCAGGGCGGCGAGCGCCCCGACTGCCGCGTCGACGGTTCCTTCGGCGAGCAGGGGTACGACGTTGCCGGCCATCACGACGAGGTCGAACCCGGAGGCCCCGTCGAGGTCCTCGGGCGTCACACCAGCCAGGTCGGCCTGGTGCCAGGGAACCTGTGGGGCCTCCCGCCGCGCCACCGACAGCATCGACTCGTCCACGTCCACGCCGACGCAGGAGAACCCGACCTCGGCGAGCCGGACCGCCACACGTCCGGTGCCGCAGCCCGCATCGAGCACGCGAGCCCCCGGCGGGATCAGCGCCGCGCAGAAGCTCGCCTCCCCGTGCATGTCCGCGCCGGTGCGCGCGAGAGCCGCGAAGCGCTCGGCGTACTCCTCACCGCTCACCCCGCCGATCCGGGACCAGCGCGTGCCCGGGTCCTGCTCCTCGCTCATCGCGACCCTTCCGCCCGGCCGGCTCAGTAGTAGTGCGGGAAGGGCGACCAGTCGGGCTCGCGCTTCTCGAGGAAGGCGTCACGACCCTCGACCGCCTCGTCGGTCATGTACGCCAGACGGGTGGTCTCTCCCGCGAAGAGCTGCTGGCCGACCAGGCCGTCGTCGATCAGGTTGAACGAGTACTTCAGCATCCGCTGCGCGGTCGGGGACTTCCCGTTGATCTTGCGGCCCCACTCGAGCGCGACCTTCTCGAGCTCCGCGTGAGGGACGACCGCGTTGACCATGCCCATCCGGTGCGCGTCCTCGGCGGAGTACTCGTCGCCGAGGAAGAAGATCTCGCGGGCGAACTTCTGCCCCACCTGGCGGGCGAGGTACGCCGACCCGTACCCGCCGTCGAAGGAGCCGACGTCGGCGTCGGTCTGCTTGAAGCGCGCGTGCTCCGCGCTGGCCAGGGTCAGGTCCGAGACGACGTGCAGCGAGTGGCCACCGCCGGCGGCCCAGCCGGGCACGACGCAGATGACGACCTTCGGCATGAACCGGATCAGCCGCTGGCACTCGAGGATGTGGAGCCGGGCGAGCTTCGCCTTGTCGACGGACTCGGCCGTGTCGCCCTCTGCGTACTGGTAGCCCGCCCGGCCGCGGATCCGCTGGTCACCACCGGAGCAGAAGGCCCAGCCGCCGTCCTTGGGCGAGGGCCCGTTGCCGGTCAGCAGGACGCACCCGACGTCGCTCGACGTACGCGCGTGCTCGAGGACCCGCAGCAGCTCGTCGACCGTGTGCGGGCGGAACGCGTTGCGCACCTCGGGACGGTCGAAGGCGATGCGCACCGTGCCGTGCTCGACCGCCCGGTGGTAGGTCAGGTCGGTCAGGCCCTCGAAACCGGGAACCGGCTTCCACGCGGAGGGGTCGAAGATCTCGGAGACGGCTGCGTCAGACATGGCGGCAGGCTACTCCGCGGCCCGGCGAGCCCTTGACGTCGCGTCAGCCGGCCTTCGCGATCGACACCGCCAGCGCCGCGAGATGCCCCAGGCGGGCGAGCTCGGAGTCGAGGATCGCGGGCCCGCCGCGACGTCCGAAGAGGACGAGCTCGTCCTTGTCGCCCAGGGGCGCCGCCGCCACGAGCGTCGAGGTCCAGCGCTCCCAGTTCTCGGGGACGTCGACCCGCGCCGGCCGGCTCAGCGGGAACCAGTCGACCTTTCCGTCGACGATGTCGGGCGCGGCCGACGTGCTGTGCTTGATCGCGATCCCGGAGTCGGTACGCCGGACGCGCAGGCCCCAGTCCGCCCGGAACGTGATGGGGAGCAGGTCGACGAGCTCGTCGAGGGCGGTGTGGGGGGTCGCGGTGAGTGTCTCCACCGCCTCGAGGTCGAGGAAGAGGTTGCCGCCGGCGCCGTACCGGGAGATCCACAGGACCTTCACGCCATCGAGCCCGGTGCAGGCCGACACGATGGAGTCGGGCATCACCCCGGGCGCGGTCTCGAGCAGCACGTCGTCGACGGCCGTCCGGGCGGAGAGGTTCTTCTCGACGATCTCGATGGCCTCGATGTCGCCGCCGGCCTCACCGATGGCGGCGGCGACCCGCCCCAGGGATCCGGGGACGTCAGGCAGCTCGACGCGAAGGAGGTACGGCATCGGGCTGATCAGCCCCTTTCCAGCTCGGCGGTGACACCGGCGCGCACAGTACCCGGAGCGACCACCACGGCGTCCACCCCGAAGTGGACCTCACTCTCCCCCAGACGATAGCCCGCAATCGTCTTCATCACCGGCGCCCTGCCGACTCCGTCCTCGGGGTCCAGATCGACCACCGCGCACCTCGGAACCCGTCCGCGGACGAGCACCGTCGCCGCACCCAGTCGGACCCGCCGACCCACCCACGAGTCCTCGACGTGCGGCTCGTCGGCTCCGTCGCCGCCACCCGTGTCGAGCAGGAACGTCGACCGGAACCGCGCGCTGTCGACCACCCGTCCGAGCCGCTCGGAGAGGTGACGCATGGAGGCCGTCGTGAGCAGGGTGACCGGAGCGCCGTACACGACCTCGCCCGCCTGGGCGGACCGGGTGAGCACCACGTCGTACCCCAGCTGTTCGGAGTACGCCTCCGCCCACGGCCCGTCGACACGCTCCACCGCGGCCGTGCGGCCCCAGTAGTCGACCTTCAGGACCTCGCCCGTGGGCGTCGGGGTGTCCTCGAGCCGACGGCCGTCCGGCAGGTCGACGCACAGGGCGCCGGCGTCCCATCGGGCGACGGACCGCACGAGCGAGGGGTTCTCCACCGTGCGCAGCACGCGGCCGCGAGCCGGGTCGACCAGGCAGAACAGCCGGTCGCCGACGGGGCCCTCCGCCGTCAGCTCGACCGAGTCGTGCGCGAGGTGCCGTGCACCCTTCAGCGGTGTGAACCCGATCCGCGCGACACGCATGACAGCCATGCTGGCACGGCGCTGTTACAGGCCGGTTTCCTCGTCCAGCAGGCGAACCCCCGTCACACGACGGCACGCACCCCGGGCAGCCGCGTGGCGAGGTACCCGACCGCGAAGCAGGCGGGGACCGCGACGGCGGCGACGAGCACGAACTTCACCTCGGGCGGCCACGGCAGCGGCCTCGCCGCCGCGGAGACGGCCACCAGGACCAGGGGATGCAGCAGATAGGCCGCGTACGAACCGCGCGAGGCGAGCCGGAGCCACGGCCTGGGCGCGGCGTTCCAGCGACGCCCCATCCAGTGCGCGATCCAGACGCACAGGAACACCGCCGTGATGCCGTCCAGCACCGCGAAGACCACGGCGACCCAGTGCCAACCGCCGAGCACGCTCAGGGGGTCGTCCACCGACAGCGCCACGATCCCGACGAGCGCGACGAAGGCGAGCAGCGCCACGACGGCGACCTGCCCACAACGCCGTGCCAGAGCGGCGGTCGTGGTCGCGAACCACCCGCGCTCGAACGCCAGGACGCCGAGCACGAAGACCCCGGCCGCCTGCGGCCAGTGCGCTACCTGGGCGTTCCACAGCGACTCGTCCAGGTAGCTGAACCCCAGCCACACGACGAAGTCGGCAACCGCGACGGCGGCGGCGATGTAGGCGAGCGTCCGCACACGGAGAGGCCCTTCCTCCCGCGGTCCGCCATGACGTGGCTGCCCGGCCGCCCGCCAGGCGGCGAGCACCAGCGAGAAGACCAGCAGCGCGATCAGGAACCACACCGGTCCCACGTCGTGGTCCCCGCTCAGGTCGACCAGGTAGCTGCCGAGCGAGCGGGTCTCCCCCACCGCGGTGCCGCCGAGGTAGTCGGCGAGCGGGTCGACCAGAGCGACGTAGACGAGGACCGGGAGGCCCAGCCGGAGCAGCCGGGACCGGGCGAAGACACCCGGCGCCCTCCGGGACAGCGACTGCGCCGAGAGCCACCCCGCTACCAGGAAGAGCGGAGCGAGCCCGTAGATCGCCGCGGGGAAGAACGGGAGCAGCAGCAGGTCGGACACGATCGTCCGGGTGGTGCGCTCCTCGTAGTACCAGCCGATGTCGACCACGTAGGCCGTCGCGGCGTGCGCCACCACCACGCCGGCGATCGTGACCACCCGGAGGCGGTCCATCCACGGGATGCGGGTCGAGGACCGGAGCACCTGTTGCTCGGTCGCCACGGCGCACCTCCCCTGGCCGTTCGGCTAGCGCACGATCTTGAGGTTGAAGTCCGCGGTGCCGAGGCGACCCATGAGCCGGATCCACAGCGGCATCCACATCTCCATGCCGCGAGCGGCCGACAGCCTGCCGAACTCGATGATGTCCCACCAGCCGAGCTGCCCCAGCAGGGCGATCACCGTCTCCCGTGCCCTCACGTCGTCGCCGGCCACGAACATCGTCGTCATGCCTTCCTCGCCCAGGCGGCGGGGGTCGGCCATCACGGCGCAGTTGACGGTGTTCAGCGACTTCACGACCCGCGCCTCGGGGAAGGCCCTCTGGATCTGCTCCGCGAGCGAGTCGGTGTTCATGACCGTGAGCTTCGGCGGGAAGCCCTCGGAGGCGTCGAGGGGGTTGGCCACGTCGAGCAGCACCTTGCCGGCGAGCGCCTCGCTGCCCACGGCCTCGAGCACGGCCAGGGAGGCCAGCCCGTTGGTCGCGTTCACGACGAGGTCCGCCCCCTCGGCGACCTCGCCGTAGGCCGCCAGCGGCAGGTCGAGGGTCCATTCGTCGCGCGCCCGCGTCGCGTCCGGGTCGCGGGTGCCGACGACCACGTCGTGACCGAGCCGGGCGAACGCCGGGGCCAGCGTCCGGCCCACCATCCCCGTGCCGAGTACCGCAATCCTCATGTTCGCGACGCTACGTGGCGTCCCGACCCAGGCGGAATGACTCGATCACCTCATAACGGGGCCTGTTCCGCGGCCCCTCGCCCAGGTACGACGCCACCAGGCTGACCTCCTCGGCGGCCCAGGTCGGACCACGGTAGGCGTCGAGGACCCTGATCCACTTCGTCACGTCCAGCGGCCGGCCGATGCGCGCGAGCGTCACGTGGGGGTGGAAGCGGCCGCCTCCTGACTCCGCCCCCGCCTTGTTCGCCGCCGCGCGCGCCCCCGTCTTCAGCCGGCGCAGCTCCTCGGCGTCGCTCACGTCGAGGCCTGCGAAGAGCACCTTCGCGCGGGCCGGGTTCGGGAACGCGCCGCCGCCCGCGACCGAAACCGTGAAACGGGTACGACGGGCAGCGGCTCGTTCGAGGCGGGCGAGCAGGTCGTCGAGGGCCCGCTCGGGCACCTCCGGCATGAACGCCAGCGTGATGTGCCACTGGTCCGCGGAGGTCCACCGGAAGCCCCGCTCCGCCTCCTGCCTCGGGCCGAGGAACTCGCCCAGGTCCTCGAGAGCCGCTTGGGGCGGGACGACTGCGACGAACATCCGCATGTCGGCCTACCGGTCGAGCGCCGCGCGCACCGCAGCCGCGGTCCGGCGACCCGAGACGAGGGCGCCCTGGATCGACGCGGTGTCGCGGTGGTCGCCGGCCACGAACAGCCCGTCCCCGAGGTCGACGGGCTGCCGGAGGGAGACCCCCGGGCGCTGCTCCGGCAGCGCGTGGACGACGTGGTGCACCACCACGAGGTCCCAGGCCCTCGTCGACCTGCGGTACATCCGCTCCAGGTGCGCCCGCACCTCCGGCTCCCCGACCGGCTCGTCGTCGGCCAGGGCGGTCGCCTGCACGAGGTGGCGGCCCTCGGGCGCGTAGGCGGGAGCCACGTTCGACATGACGGCCGAGTTCACGACCGGTCCGCTCCGGCTCGGGTCGAGCACCAGCAGGTCGAGGTCCGTGGGCGCCTCCTCCGTCGCGAACCAGTACGTGACGAGACCCTTCATCGAGGCGGCCTCCACGCCGGTGAGTCCCGCGGCGCCGGCCGGGTCGGTGGCCACGACGACCGCGCGGGCGTCGTACCGGGTCCCCGTGGTGACCACGCGCCATCCGCCACCGTTGTCGCGCTCGACCTCGACCACCTCGGCGCCGAGCACCACCTCGCGCTCGAGGTCGGCGGCGATCTGCTCGGGCAGCTCCGACATGCCGAGCGCCGGGACCCCGGGCGTCCCGCGGGCGAAGGACCGGACCAGCAGCCGCGCGAAGGTCGCTGAGGTCTCGCCGCGGTCCTCGGCGAGCACCCCGGTGAAGAAGGGCTCGAAGACCTCGTCGCGGAGCCGGCCCCGCACCCCGGCGCTGTCGAGGGAGGCGGCGAGCGCCTGGTCCTCCTGCGCGAGGAGCTTGCGGACGCTGCCGAACGACGGCCTGGCCCAGGCTCCGAAGCGCGCCAGCTCGGCGGGCCGGACGTAGCCGCTGCGCAGGACCTGTGAGATGTAGCCGGGACTGCGCTTCGGGTCGGCGACGATCACGAACCCGCGAGGACCCGCGAGCGCGGCCCCGGCCGCGAAGGCCCGCAGATCGAGCGCCTCGACGTCGACGAGCCGCCGGAGCGCCGGGTACGCGGGGTTGAGGAGCTGGAAGCCGCGGTCGCACCGGTAGCCGTCGATGACGTCCGTGCGGACCCGGCCGCCCACGGCGTCCGACTTCTCGAGCACGACCACGTCGAGGCCGGCACGCTCGAGCTCACGGGCACAGGTCAGGCCCGCGAGGCCGGCTCCGACGACCACCACGTCCGTGGACATGCCGCCACTATGGCACCGGTCGCAAGGCGGGGTCGCCTGCTCGGCCGGCTCCGCGGACCCTCACCGCCGGCGCAGCGTCCACCCCTGGTCGCGGAAGTCGAGCCGGCCGAGGGTCGCGTCGATGTCGGCGTCGACGAAACGGCCCCCCGGACCGAGCGAGGCGAGGAACTCCCGCACGTCCGGGTCCTTGCTCCGCCGCAGGCTCGCCGGCACCTCGATCGTCCCCTGGACGAGCCGCGGCTCGGCGTCGAGGCCACGCGCACGGGTGTCCTGACGAATGGCGTCGACGCTGTGCAGCCTCAGGGTGAACCGCTGACCGGTGGCGAGCCAGACCCGGATGCGTGCGGGCGAGCAGTAGACGTTGAAGTCGGGAACCGTGATGGCGGCGGTGCCGCGCGATCCGACGTACCGCCTGTCCTCGCTCCGCAGGAGCCCACGCCCGGAGGTGTCGCGGGCGGGGTTGTGGAGCACCCGCCCGCGCAGCGGCTCCCCCGTGGCCGTGAACCGCCAGCGCGCCGCGGTGACGTCCTTGTGCCAGTAGCCGGTCCGGCCGCCGCGGCGACCCTCGACACGCAGCACCCGGTGCAGCGCCTTCGTGCCGACTTTGTGGATCGAGATCCGGTCGGTGACCACGCCCGGGACCTTCGGCTGCTCCTGCCACGCCGGCGAGGGCAGCTGGATCGCGGGGTCCTGCCTGCCCCGCTGGTTCGCGTAGGAGTAGTCGAAGAAGACCGAGTCGGCGCCGGAGATGTCGAAGTCGTACAGACGCGTGAACATGTCCCCGGACGCCCCGATCACGAAGACCGTGGAGCCGCTCGCCGACATGCCGACCGACCGGAACCGGCCCCGGTGCGGCGAGCACATCTCGAAGCTCATGTCCCTTGGCAGCCACGGGTCGATGTAGGTGAGCCTGCGGCCGTCACGCCCGAGCGTCCAGATGTGGGAGACCTTGAAGTCGCCGACCGGGTGGTCGTTGCCGGCGTCGTCGCGCCACGTGTGGTCCTCGAGCTGGGAGAGCACCGACCACGACCAGGTGCGGACACCCACGGGCAGGCGGTGCCCGGACCCGGTCCAGAACGGCGGCCCCCAGCGCATGGTCCAGGTGAAGTACGCCGGATCGGCGAGGATCCCGTCCAGCGTGTAGATCCAGCGGTCCTCGTCGACCACGACCATCTCGTCGTCGTCGGCCGAGATCGCCCGCACCCGGCCGTCGACGCACTCCGGGACCTCGAGCTTCGCCCACGGCTCCCGGATCCGGGTGACCTCGGCCCGGGAGCGGTACCAGATCGTCCCCCGGGCCACCACGAACTCGTAGCGGCGGTTGTAGGTCTGCCTGGTGCCGCGGAGGTCGACCCGGTCGGGCAGGTTCCACGGAGCCGCCGGGTCGTCCCCCGCGACCATCGGGTTGCCCTCGTCGGGCTCGCGAGGCGGTGCACCCGCCACCTCGCGCGTGCCGGCGGTGCCACCCGCCAGCTCGGGGCAGCGGGCCATGTCCGGACGGTCGGCGAGCAGCGACTCGGCCATCCCCGGGACCTGGTCGAGGTAGTCCTGCGGGTCCAGGTCGGCTGGTCCAGCCCACACGGACGTGGCGGCGACGGCGGTGGCCAGCGTGAGTACGACGGTCAGGGCGGCTGAGACCAGCAACGCCGGGCGGAAGGGCGACAGCATGCCCGGAGAAACGACTCATCGTGACGCAGGTCACGTCAGTGTCCCGATCCGCTTTCACGACACCGGCCCAGGAGGCATGATCGTCGGGTGCACAGCAACCTCTCGGCCTCAGGCATCCTCGGCTCCGCTGGACGGGTCCCTCTCGTGGACTCCGAGCCGCTGCGCACCAGCGACCTGACCCTGGCCGGACGGCGCCTGCCGCTGGCCGCGACCGCGCGGATCTACGTGTGCGGGATCACCCCGTACCTCGTGACCCACCTCGGCCACGCCGCGACGTTCGTGTGGGCCGACGTGCTCCAGTGCGTCACCCGGCTCGCCGGCGTGGCGACCGAGACCTGCCGCAACGTCACCGACGTCGACGACGTGCTGACCGCGGCGGCCATCGAGCACGGCCGGCCCTACGACGAGTTCGCGCTGACCCAGGAGTTCCTGTTCGAGCGCGACATGCGCGCCCTCGGCAACCGGCCCCCCGACCACACGCCGCACGCCCGCCTCCACGTCGCCCACGTGACCCAGCTCGCCGCGGCGCTGCTCGCGACCGGCCACGCCTACGAGCGCGACGGCTTCGTGTACTTCCGCGGGGAGGCCACCGCCAAGCGCAGCGGGCTGAGCGAGAAGGAGGCGCTGGAGCGCTCCCGTGACTTCGGCGACCAGCCGGACGACCCCCATCGCGACTCGCCCTTCGACGTACCCGTCTGGCGGCCCTCCCCCGAGAACGAACCGGCCTGGCCGAGCCCGTGGGGCTGGGGACGGCCCGGCTGGCACGCGGAGTGCGCGGCGATGGCGTGGGCGATCTTCGGCACCAGCGTCGACCTGATCGTCGGCGGCGACGACCTCACCTACCCGCACCACGCCTACCAGTGCTCCATGGTCGAGGCGGCCAGCGGCGTCGCGCCGTTCGCGCGCCGCCAGGTGCACATCGGCGCCGTGCACAAGGGCGGCAAGAAGATGGCGAAGTCGACGGGCAACATGACGCTGGCCGGCGAGCTCCTCGACGGCCACCGCGCGGCGGCGGTCCGGCTGATGATCGTCAACCGCGTGTGGCACGAGTCGTGGGAGTACGACGAGCGCGAGATCGACGCGGCCGAGAGGGCGCTCGACTCGCTCTACGAGGCGGCCGGCCGCACCCACCAGAGCGCCGAGGCCGAGGAGCAGGTGGTGGCCGCGCTCCTGGACGACCTCGACGTCCCCCGCGCCCTGGGCATCGCCACCGAGGAGGGCGGCAGCGCCGCACGCCTGCTCCTGGAGACTCTCAAGCTGCGCTGAGCCGTTTCGTCCGGACTGTGACCTGAGGCCCAGTGTGCGTCCGACCCTCACTGGGTATACCTCCATCGACCTGCCGCACCAGGCGGCTCCGCTCACGGGGGGAAGGTTCCCAGGACGTGGACTGGCTACTCGACACACGACATGACGACGCGATGACGGCTGCCGTGAAGGCGGTGGAGGACCACCTGCTGCGCCATACCAGCGACGAGTCGCTCGTCTCGGCCGCCGTCGAGACCGCCGAGAAGACGCTGACCTCGGCCCTGGAGAGCACCGGCGGCGACGACCCGCTGTGGCTGCACCTCGACTGGTCGCGCCTCCTTCCGAAGCTGACGGTTCACGCGGTCCCGGACGGTGTCGCCTCCCTCCCCGGCGACGGCTTCGTCCAGGTGAGCCCGCTGCAGCGGCAGACCCTCGCCGAGGCCGCCTCGAGCACGGTCGACCCGGTCGACCTGCCGACCCCGCGCGACGTCGTGGCCGACTTCGACCCCGACCACCTGTTCCTGGTCGAGCTCCACCCCCTGGCCGAGGGCCCAGCGGCGGCGACGGTCGCCCTGGCAGCGGCTGCGGAGTCCCACCCGGTGGCCGCGCCCGACCAGGTCGCCGCCGCCGCGGGAGCGCTGCTGGCCGACGCCTCCGTTCGTGACGAGACCGAGGTCGGGACCACCGACGACGCGATCCGGCTGTTCGGGCTGGTGCACGAGGCGCTCGGCGGCAGCTCGCGGAGCGTGCACGCGGACGAGGACGGCTTCGAGCTGCTCGTCGACAAGAGCCCCTTCGGCGCCGCCATCTGCCACATCCCCTCGCTCTCCCGGGTCTCCGAGGCGATCGTCGGCCGCCTTGCCGCGCGGGCGCACGGCAAGGCCACGGTGGTGTACGACGAGAGCATCGCGTTCGGCGACCCCGCCGACCGGATCCGGGTGTTCCTCGGGGACGTCGAGGACGAGGTCTGCGGCAGCACCTACACCTGGCCGCCGGCGGGCACCCACGAGCGGGCCGACGCCTCCCCCCGGCTGGAGATGAGCGTCTCCCTTCCTCGCCAGAGCCACAGCGTGCCCGTGATCCGGCGCCTCGCCGCGCAGATCCTCCGGGCTTTCGGGGTCGCGGCCGACAGCATCCACGACGTCGAGCTGGCCATCTCCGAGGCGTGCGCCAACGTGATCCAGCACGCCATCGACAGCGAGGGCTACGAGGTCAGCATCGAGCTCGCGGCGGACCGGTGCGCGATCACGGTGATCGACCGTGGCGACGGCTTCGACGCCTCGAGGGTCACGCACCAGGAGGACGACGACGCCGAGAGCGGTCGTGGCCTGTCACTCATGCGCGCGCTCGTGGACAACCTGAACTTCGTCAGCGAGCCCAAGGTCGGCGCGGTGGTCCACATGGTCAAGCAGCTCGACTACGACAACAGCCACCCGTTCCGGCGTACCGACGCCTGACCTCAGGTGTTGAGCGCCCCGCTGAGGGCGCCTCGGTCCGCAAGGTCCTCTGCGAGGAACTCCCGGAGCAGGTCCACCGCCTGCACGATCTTCTGGCTGCGAAGCGAGTAGAAGACGTTGCTGCCCGAACGCCGGGCGGAGACGATGCCGCGCTCCCGGAGCACGGCGAGATGCTGGCTGGCGTTGCTCTGCGTGAACCCGAGCGCCTCGCACAGGTCTCCCACACTGAGCTCCCGGTCGCGCAGCTCGTTGATGATCAGCAGTCGCTTGGGGTCGGCGATCGCCTTGCACACGCGGGCATGGAGTTCCTGAAGCTGGTCGGCGACATCCTGGTCCATGCTTCCCTCCCCTCCCCTTTGGAGCCAACAGTGTAGATGCGCCCGGCAGGCCCGCCGCACGGCCGTTCAGACCGCGAGCGCGACCACCACTCCCAGAGCGGCGACCGAGAGCACGACCACCGCGACCGCGAGGGCGGCCACCATCCGTTGCGCCGTGCAGGACTCGTCCGCCCCGATGCGACGCACGGTCCAGGTGTAGCGACGCTCTCCCGCGACCAGGAGCACCAGCGCGACCACGAAGCCCGCGAAGCCCGGTAGCGCGAGCAGCACGTCACGCTCCGAGACGTGCACGAGCAGCGCGGAGAAGCCTGCCAGCGCGAGCCCCGTGCGCTGCCACGCCATCGCCGTGCGCTCTGCGGGGAGCCCCACGTCGAGGGCGGGCTCGGGTCGGCGACGGGAGATCAGGAGTGCGCTCAGCCGGCCCATCGGTCACCACACGAGGTCGTAGACGACCATGCCGAGGGCGACGACGGCGACCAGCGCGAGGGCGAAGGCGACGAGCCTCGGGATGGCCGAGTGCGGCAGCCGCTCGCCGAGGCGCATCGCCCGCTCGTTGCGCTCCCAGTGCGCGTAGGCCACGGTCGCCACCACGCCGCCGAGCCCGATCAGGACGAAGCCGAGCAGGTGCCGGACCACGTCGAGCCCCGGCACGAACTGCACGACCGCGACGCCCGCGGCCATCAGCGCGAGAGAGGTGCGGACCCAGGCGAGGAACGTGCGCTCGTTGGCGAGCGTGAACCGGTAGTCCGGGTGCTCACCGACCTCGTGGAGCGGCTGTCGTCGGGACCGGGCGGTAGAAGCCATCGAGATCACACCAGCGACGTCGACGCGGCACACTGGTTGCGTCCCACGTCGAGCTCGTCCACCTCGTCCTCGGGCGGCGTCAGCTGCCCTGCGTTGACCTGTCGGATCGTGTCGTAGAAGTCGGGGGCCGACGGCAGCGAGGTCACGATCTCATCGACGAACCGTTCCATGGCCTTCTCGTTCAGCAGGGTCGCGGTGAAGACGTCCTCGAGCGTGGTGACCACGAGGCCTGCGTCGTCGATCTCCTCGCTGGTGGTCCAGTGCGCGGGCGCGATGACGGTCTGCGGGTCGAGCGGGCGAAGGCGCTCGTGGACGCTGCGGAACAGGTCGCGGGCGAGCTCCTCGGCCTGGCCGGTCAGGTCGGGTCGGCCCAGACCCCGGACGAAGACCGTGTCACCGACCAGCAGCACCTTGTCGCTGACCAGGAGCGCGATGGTGCCGGGCGTGTGTCCGGGGAGGTGCATGCTCATGACCCGGACCTGCGCGGACCCGAGGTCGAGCAGGTCGCCGTCCTTCAGCGGCCGGTTCGGGAAGGGCACGACACCGCCGGCGTCCTCGGGCGGGAGGTGGTACTCCACGCCCAGGTCGGCGGCCAGGGCCGGGCCACCGCTGATGTGGTCGGCGTGCACGTGGGTGTCGACGACGTGGGTCACGGCCATGTCGTGCTCCTTCGCCACGTCGAGGTAGGGCTGCGCCTGCCGGGCCGGGTCGACGACGATGCAGCTCTGACCGGGCACGCCGACGACGTAGGAGAGGCAGGCCTTCGCGGGTCGCTGGAGCTGCCAGACCCGGACCTCGCCCGGAAGGCCGGTGATCTCCACCGGGACGAGCAGCCGGTTCCAGGCGTCGGTGCCGCCTTCGAGAGACCGGGTGCGGACGCCGAGGGCCTCGAACTCCTCGGCGACCAGCTCGGAGCCGTTGCCCTGGCCGCACACCACGACCGCCCCCTGCTGGGTGCGCGCCGCCTCTTCCTCGAGCTCCTCGAACACGCGGTAGACCGGGACGTTGCGCGTCGGCACCGGCTTCGACCCCTCCACCCTGCTCGCCTCGAACTCGTCGACGTTCCGCACGTCGAGGATCTCGCTGACACGGCCCTCCGCGATCTCGTGGAACAGCTCGATGGGGGTGATGGTCTCTGCCACGGGTCCTCCCGGGATGCACGGTTCAGGGGTCTTGGTATAGCGCAAGCCCGAATGTAGTGTTCTGGATCTTGATATATGCGCAAACATCGAATATAGTTCCTCGGATCACAGACGGCGATGGCGACCACCGAGAGGAGCCGGCCATGTCGGAGAGCGCGGAGACGTCGGCGGAGACGTCGGGGAGGACGTGCCTGAGAGCATGACGATCGTCGCCTGGAGCGGTGACCTGGACAAGATGTGGCCGACGTTGATCCTCGGCTCCACCGGCGCCGCCTACGGCATGAAGACCACGATCTTCTTCACCTTCTGGGGCCTCTTCCCGCTGGTCCGCGACGACGTGCGGATCACCGGGACCAACGCGATGACCAAGGCGCTGGCCGGCATGAACCGCCCCGGCATGAGCAACATGAAGGTCTCGAAGCTCAACATGGGCGGCGCCGGCGCGTGGATGATGAAGAAGCTGGCTCGGGAGCAGAAGGTCGCCCACCCGAAGGAGCTTGTCGAGATGTGCCTCGAGCTCGGAGTCGAACTCTGGCCGTGCGAGATGAGCATGGAGCTCCTCGGCATCCGTCCCGACCAGCTCATCGAGGGCGTGGGCGAGCCCGTCGGCGCCGCGACCGCCCTCTCGGAGATGAGCAAGTCCCAGATCAACCTCTTCATCTGAGACCTCCACCCCTCTCGGCGAAGGAGCCGCCAGCATGGACGACCAGACCACCTACGACGTCGCGCTCACCATCGACGCCAAGGGGCAGAAGTGCCCGATGCCGGTGCTGCTGACCTCGCGGGGCATCAAGAAGCTCGAGCCCGGCCAGGTGATGGTCGTCGAGGCGACCGACGGCGGCTCGAAGAGCGACATCCCCTCCTGGGCGAGGGACACCGGCAACGAGCTGCTCGAGGCCACCAGCGAGGACGGCGTCTACCGCTACGTCATCAGGAAGTGCTGAGCCGGTGCGCTACGGCTTCGCGATCGACCAGCGCACCTGCATCGGCTGCCACGCGTGCACGGTCGCGTGCAAGACCGAGCACGAGGTGCCGGTCGGCCAGTTCCGGACCTGGGTGAAGTACGTCGACAGCGGCGAGTTCCCCGACACGACCCGTTCGTTCGGCGTCATGAGGTGCAACCACTGCACGGACGCACCCTGCGTGAAGATCTGCCCGACCCAGGCGCTGTTCAAGCGCGAGGACGGCATCGTCGACTTCGACAACGAGCGCTGCATCGGCTGCAAGAGCTGCATGCAGGCCTGCCCGTACGACGCGATCTACATCGACGCGGACACCCACACCGCCGCGAAGTGCAACATGTGCGCGCACCGCGTCGACCAGGACCTCGAGCCTGCCTGTGTCGTCGTGTGCCCCACGCACTCGATCTGGGTCGGCGACCTCGACGACCCGACCAGCGGCATCGCCCGCCTGGTGGACTCGCAGGAGACGGCGGTGCGCACCCCGGAGCAGAACACCGGGCCCAACGTCTTCTACCTCGGCGCCGACCGCGCGGTCCTCGACCCGCTGGCCGCGCCGGTGGACGACACCTACATCTGGGCGAAGCCGGACGCGCAGCGCCTCGAGACGGCCGGCGACCTGCCTCGCGACGCGACCACCGACGCCCGGACCACCCTCAACACCGCGCACCCGCGCCCGTGGGGCTGGAAGGTGGTCACCTACCTGTGGACCAAGGGCATCGGCGCGGGAGCGATGATGCTCGCCGCCCTCGCCCACCTCCTCGGCATCGGCCTGGGCGCCGTCGGCGACTACGTCGCACCCGCCCTCGGGATCTTCGGCGCCGCGACGACCGGGGCGCTCCTGGTCTGGGACCTCAAGCGCCCCGAACGGTTCCTCTACATCTTCCTCAAGTCCAACTGGACCTCGTGGCTGGTGCTCGGCGCCTACGTCCTCACGGTGTTCACCGGCGGCTCCCTGCTCTGGCTGCTGGCCGCTGCGTTCGACGTGGGCCCGCTGACGACCGTGCTGGCCTGGCTCGCGATTCCGGCCGGGGCGATGATGGCCGGCTACACCGCCTTCCTCTTCGGCCAGGCCGAGGGGCGCGACCTGTGGCAGTCGCCGGTCCTGTTCTGGCACCTGGTCGTGCAGGCGGTGATGGTGGGCAGCGGCGCGCTCGCCGTCGCGGGACTGTTCACCGACCTCTCGGACGAGGCGTGGGCGTTCGTCGCGGCGTCCTTCGTGCTGGGCACTGTCCTGCACCTGCTGATGCTCGCGGTCGAGTACGCCGGGAAGCACGCCAGCCGTCAGGCCACGGTGGCCGCCCACATCATCACGCGTGGCCGCTACGCGCGGCTGTTCTGGCTCGGCGCGGTCCTCCCCGCGGCGGTTGCCGCCGTCCTCGGCGGGCTCACGTGGGTCGGAGCGTCCGCCGTACTCCTGGCGCTCGGCGGACTGCTCGTCCAGCCCGCGCTGGTCGCCTACGAGTCCGTCTTCGTCCGCGCCGGGCAGGACCCCCCGCTGTCATGACCGCCTCCGCTGCCGTCCCCCACTCGTCGTCTCCCGGAAGGAACCGTCATGACCGCTGAGGTCGAGCGCGACAAGGCCCAGGTCCCCCTTCCCGGCGCACGGACGCACGAGCGGCTGCGGAACTACCCCCCTCCGGAGGACTGGGACCACCACGTCGAGTACGACGCCAAGGCGCACCCGCGCAAGGTGCCGCACACCTACTCGCTGATCCCCACCATCTGCTTCAACTGCGAGTCGTCCTGCGGCCTGCTGGCATACGTGGACCACGACGACCTGGAGATCAAGAAGTTCGAGGGCAACCCCGCTCACCCCGGCTCGCGCGGGCGCAACTGCGCGAAGGGCCCGGCGACGATCAACCAGATCCACGACCCCGAGCGGATCCTGTACCCGCTGAGGCGGGTCGGCGAGCGCGGGTCCGGCCAGTTCGAGCGGGTCTCCTGGGAAGAGGCCGTCGCGGACATCGCCGGCCGCATCCGGTCGGCGATCGTCGAGGACCGCAAGGACGAGGTGATGTACCACGTCGGCCGCCCCGGCGAGGACGGCTTCGCCGAACGCGTCCTGCAGGCCTGGGGCGTGGACGGGCACAACAGCCACACCAACGTCTGCTCCGCCGGAGGCAGGTCCGGCTACACCCACTGGATGGGCTACGACCGGCCCTCCCCGGACTACGCCAACGCGAAGGTGATCCTCCTGCTCTCCAGCCACCTGGAGACCGGGCACTACTTCAACCCGCACGCGCAGCGGATCATGGAGGCCAAGCAGAACGGCGCCAAGCTGGTGGCCCTGGACCTTCGGCTCTCGAACACCGCCTCGCACGCGGACCTGTGGATCTCGCCGTGGCCGGGCAGCGAGGGGGCGATCTTCCTCTCGGTCGCCTCCTACCTGCTGCGCACGCGCAGGATCGACAAGGAGTACATCCGGCGCTGGGTGAACTGGGACGTCTACCTCGAGCGGCTGCACCCGGACGCGGTCTCGGCGGGGTCGACCACCGAGGAGCGCTTCGAGGTGTTCCTGGACCGGCTCACCGAGGACTACGCGCAGTACACCTTCGAGTACGCCGCGGCCGAGGCCCATGTCCCGGTGGGACAGGTCGAGGAGCTGGCCCGCGTCGTCGGCGAGGCAGGCAGCCGGCTCGCCACCCACACCTGGCGCTCGGCGGCGGCGGGCAACCTCGGTGGCTGGCAGATCACGCGCAGCCTGTTCTTCCTCAACGTGCTCACCGGCAGCGTCGGCACGGAGGGCGGCACCCATCCGAACGGCTGGGACAAGTTCATCGCGCACTACCCGGACATGCCGGAGGCCAACGACATCTGGAGCGAGAAGCTCTGGCCGATCGAGTACCCGCTCACCACGAACGAGATGTCGATCCTCCTGCCGCACCTGCTCAAGGACGGCCGCGGCAGGCTCGAGGTCTACTTCAGCCGGGTCTACAACCCGCTCTGGGTCAACCCCGACGGCTTCACCTGGATCGACGTGCTGAAGGACGAGAGCAAGATCGGCCTGCACGTGGCGCTCACCCCCACCTGGAGCGAGTCGGCCACCTTCGCGGACTACGTCCTCCCCATGGGGCACGCGTCCGAGCGCCACGACACGATGTCGTTCGAGACTCACGCCTCCAAGTGGCTCGCCTTCCGCCAGCCGGTGCAGCGGGTCGCGAGGGAGCAGCGCGGCATCCCCTACCAGGACAGCCGCGACACCAACCCCGGCGAGGTGTGGGAGGAGAACGAGTTCTGGTTCGACCTCTCCTGGAAGATCGACCCCGACGGCTCCCTGGGGATCCGCAGATACTTCGAGTCGCAGGAGCGTCCGGGCGAGAAGATGACCCAGGACGAGTACTACGACACGCTCTTCGGCACCAGCGTGCCCGGCCTGCCGGAGGCGGCGGAGGCGCAGGGGATGACGCCGTTGCAGTACATGCGGAAGTACGGCGTCTTCGAGGTGGCGAAGGACCTCTACCGCCTCGACGAGCGGCCGCTGACCCAGGCCGAGCTGGAGGGAGCCGAGGCCGACGAGAAGGGCGTGCTCCGCAAGCCCGTCACGCTGGACACCGCACCGCCTCTCGTCGGAGAGGCGGGCGCCGTGGGCGTCGTGCACGCTGACGGCTCGAAGACCGCCGGCTGGCTGTCGCCCTCGCGCAAGCTCGAGCTGTACTCCACGACCCTGGCGGACTGGGGCTGGCCGGAGCAGGCAACCCCCGGATACATCGAGTCGCACGTCTCGGCGCGCAAGATCGACCGGGACAACGACGAGTTCGTGCTCATGCCCAACTTCCGGCTGCCCACGCTGATCCACACCCGTTCGGGCAACGCGAAGTACCTCAACGAGATCGCCAACACCCACCCGCTGTGGTTCAACCGTGGCGATGCCGAGAAGCTCGGTGTGACGACCGGCGACCTCGTGCGGGTGACGACCGAGATCGGGCACTTCGTCGTCCGGGTCTGGGCCACCGAGGCGATCCGTCCCGGTGTGGTGGGCCTGTCGCACCACATGGGCCGCTGGACGCAGGACGGCCACCCCGGCAGCCGCTGGGTGATGGGCAAGGTCGACCTCGACCGGTCCGAGGACGGCATCTGGAAGCTCCGCTACAAGGAGGGCATCAAGCCCTTCAAGAGCGAGGACCCCGACTCGGAGCGGATCTACTGGGACGACCCGGGGGTGCACCAGAACCTCACCTTCCCGGTCCAGCCGGACCCGGTGTCGGGCATGCACTGCTGGCACCAGAAGGTCAGGATCGAGAAGGCCCGGCCCGGTGACCTGTACGGCGACGTCGAGGTCGACGTGAACAGGTCGCGGGAGGTCTACCGCCGCTGGCTCGCGATGACCCGCCCCGGACCTGGACCGGAGGGACAGCGCCGACCGGAGTTCATGATGCGCCACGTCACACCGAAGCGCTCCGCCTACCGGGTCGCCGGCACTGCGGCCACGACCGCGGGAGCGGACGACTGATGAGCCTGCTCTCGCGTCGCCCCGCGGTGTCCGTGGATCTGGCCGAGGTGCAAGCCGCCCTCGCGGCCGTGGAGGACCCGGAGCTGCACCTTCCCCTGGCCGAGGCCGGGATGCTCGGCGAGGTCGACGTGGACCGCTCCGGCCGGGTCACGGTCACGGTCCGGCTGACCACACCCTCCTGCCCGCTGAAGGACACGCTGACGCGCAACGTGACGGCAGCGGTCGGCGCGGTCGCCGGGGTGGAACGCGTCGAGGTGGCCTTCACCGCGATGAGCGAGGGCGAGCGGATGCGCCTCGCCTCGCAGCTGCGCGGGTCCCGCACCTCGGGCCACCCGTTCGGGGCGGACTCCGCCACCCAGGTCTACGCGGTCGCCAGCGGCAAGGGCGGGGTCGGCAAGTCGACCGTCACCGCCAACCTGGCCGTGGCACTCGCCCAGCAGGGCAAGCGGGTGGGCGTGCTCGACGCCGACGTCTGGGGCTACTCGGTGCCCCAGCTCTTCGGGGTACGACGGCCGCCGGTGGCGTTGAAGGGACTGATGCTGCCGGTCGAGGCCCATGGCGTCTCGCTGATGTCGGTCGGCTTCTTCGTCAAGGACGAGGAGCCCGTCGTGTGGCGCGGGCCGATGCTGCACAAGGCCATCGAGCAGTTCCTCGGCGACGTCCACTGGGGCGAGCTCGACGCGCTCCTCATCGACCTGCCACCGGGCACCGGCGACGTGACGATGTCCCTGCTCGAGCTCGTGCCCGACGCGGCACTCGTCGCGGTGACCACACCTCAGCCCGCGGCCCAGACGGTCGCGGAGCGGGTCGGCCGGATGGCCCGCAACGCCCGGATGCCCGTCGCCGGCGTCGTCGAGAACATGTCCGCCCTGGTCTGCGGCTCCTGCCACGAGAGCACCGCCCTGTTCGGCTCCGGCGGCGGGGCCCGGCTGGCCGCGGCGATCGACGCCCCGCTGCTCGGACAGGTCCCGCTCGACATCGAGCTCCGCGAGGCCGGGGACGCCGGGGTGCCCGGCGTGGTCTCCTCGCCACAGGCCCACTCGGTCCAGGAGCTCCGGCGCATCGCGGCCGCCCTGCCCGTCGTACGCCGGAGCCTCGTCGGCCGGTCGCTCCCCCTCTCGGTGGTCTGACCGGCCCGGGCATGGAGCCGATCAGCCGCCGGACCGCTCTCCTGCTCGGCGCCGCCGGGCTGACGGGCACGGCTGCCGCAGCGGTCGGACTCTCCGGCCTGTGGCGTGGCGGGGTCCCGGTCGAGACGGGTGCGACCCTTCGGGAGCCGGAGGTGCTGCGAAGCGGGTCCGGCTCCCTCCGAGTCACGCTGGAGGCCGCGCGCACCAGGCACCAGGTGGCCGGGATCGACGCGGAGACACTCGGCTACAACCGCGGCCTGCCGGGGCCGACGCTCGTGCTCCGGCCGGGCGACCGGCTGCAGGTGCGTCTCGTCAACCGCCTCGACGACGTCACGAACCTCCACGTCCACGGCCTCCACGTCTCCCCCGAGGCCAACGGTGACAACGTCTTCGTCGAGGTCGCCCCCGGGCAGTCCTTCGACTACGACTACCGCCTTCCCGACGACCACCCACCGGGCGTCTTCTGGTACCACCCGCACCACCACGGGCTGGTGGCCGACCAGGTGTACGGCGGCCTCTACGGCGCGATCGTCGTGGCGGACCAGGAGGAGCTGCCGGTGGCCCGGGAGCGGGTGCTCGTCGTCTCCGACATCAGCCTCGACGCCTCCGGGCGGGTCCTGCCACCGACCGAGATGGAGCAGATGCTGGGGCGCCAGGGCGAGATCGTGCTGGTCAACGGCCAGGTGACACCACGCCTCGAGGCCCGGACGGGCGACCGCGAGAGGTGGCGGGTGGTGAATGCGTGCAGCTCGCGGTTCCTCTCGCTGCGGCTCGACGGGCACCGGCTGCAGCTGCTCGGCATGGACGGTGGCCGCTATGCGGCCCCGGCTCGGACCGAGCAGCTCCTCCTCGCGCCGGGAAACCGGGCGGATCTTCTCGTCGAGGTGGGGCGCGGGGACGGCGTCCTGCGCACTCTCCCGTACGACCGGGGCGGCATGGGGATGATGGGGATGCGAGGAACCCGCTCCGCCGAGGCGGGCCCCGCCCGGCTCGCCGACCTGCGCGTCACGGGAGGTCGCGGCGAGGGTGGAGGTGCCCTGCCGACCTTCCCACCGCCTCGCGACCTGCGCGAGGCGCCCGTCGCCCGCCGCCGGCAGCTGGTCTTCGCGATGGGGATGGGCATGGGCGGGATGGGCGGCATGCGGGGTGGCCCGGGCTCGATGATGAGCTTCACCATCGACGGCCTGGAGTTCGACGCCGGCAGGGTGGACCAGGAGGTGCGCCGCGGCGCGGTCGAGGAGTGGACGATCCTCAACACCAGCCCGATGGACCACCCCTTCCACCTCCACGTGTGGCCGATGCAGGTGATCGAGGAGAACGGCCGCGAGCACGAGCTCCCCACCTGGCGCGACGTGGTCGTCGTTCCTGCACGCGGCGGGGTCCGGGTCCGGGTGGCCTTCGACGACTTCGGCGGCCGCACGGTGTACCACTGCCACGTCCTCGACCACGAGGACCGCGGGATGATGGGTGTTGTCGAGGCCTCCTAGAATCGGCGGCGATGCTGACCAGGACCATCCGAGAGCAGGCCGGCCGCCCGACGTCCGGTCGGTCCTCCTGGCTGCTCGCCGCGCTGGTCCTCGGCGTCCTCGGTATGCACACCCTGGTGACGGGGCCCGGCACGCCTGGCGCGCACCACGCCCCCGCGGCGTACGCCGTCACATCCGCCCATCACGCCATGCCCGCCGACGGCCACGACGTGATGCCTCCCCGGGTGGCGCCCGGTCACGTCACGGCACCCCACGTCGTCGCCGCCGGTGAGGAGGAGGGCCCCTCCACGTTGGCGCTGTGCATGGCGCTGCTGCTGGCCTTCGCCGTCGCCACGGTCGGCTCTCGGCGTACGACCTGGGTCTCGGTCCTCGACCGCACCCGCTCCCGAGTGCTCGTGCCCCTCGCACCGGTGTTGCGCGACCGCACACCGGTCCCGCGGTTCACGGTGATGCGCTGCTGACAGGGCACTGCTCGCGGACGTCATACGTGGCGGTCGTCATGACGACCGGGCCGTATGACGTCCGCCACGGCTGCCCGCGCAGACCATCACCGAAGGAGCATCACGCATGCGCTACACGCGCACCCTGGCCGCGGCCGCGGCCACACTCACCCTGACCCTCGCCGGCTGCGCTTCGTCCGGGTCGGCCTCGGACGGGAAGGGCCACAACGACGCCGACGTCGACTTCGCCGGCGACATGATCCAGCACCACGCGCAGGCCCTCGAGATGGTCGACCTGACCCTCGGTCGCGAGCTCGACCCCGAGGTCGCCGACCTCAGCGAGCAGATCCGGGCAGCACAGACGCCGGAGATCGAGAGGATGGCCGACTGGCTCGAGGAGTGGGACGAGCCGGTCCCGCCGACCAGCCGCGACCACGCCAACGCGCACGCGGAGGAGCACGGCGAGAGCTTGGAGCTGGACTCCGACATGCCCGGGATGATGAGCGCCGACGAGATGGCCGCTCTGGAGGACGCCTCGGGCGAGGAGTTCCAGGACATGTGGCTGGAGATGATGGTCGACCACCACGAGGGCGCTGTCGAGATGGCCGAGAACGAGGTGGAGGACGGCCAGAACGCCAAGGCGGTCTCGCTCGCCGAGGACATCATCGACGCCCAGGAGAAGGAGATCGCCACCATGAAGGACCTGCTTCAGGGCTGACCTGCTCCCTGCCCGAGCCGGCCGGCGGTACGTCGGCCGGCTCGGGCTCCTGGACGCCCGAGGCCGGCGGGGGCCACCCTGTGCTCATGGACGTTCGTTTCGTGGACGCCTCCGGGGCGGAGGACCACGACAGTGACGACGTCGTCGAGCTGCTCGGCCGCGACGACGGCTTCGTCTGGGTGGACGTGCCTTCCTGGGACGACGAGGTGGACGGCTTCCTCGCCGGACTCGGCTGCCATCCCCAGGTGGTCGCGGCGTGCCGGCAGCGCAACCACCTCCCGACCGTGCACGCGTACGCCGACCACTGGTTCGCGACCATGCACACGCCGCTGCTCGGCGACGCGGGGCACGTGCACCTCCTGGAGCTCGACATGGTCGTCGCCCCGCGTTACCTCGTGACGATGCACGGGCCGCTCAACCCCGCCGTCGACCCGGCGGAGGCGCTCACCGAGACCTCCGCGGTCCTGCGGCGGATCACCTCCGGCCGCTTCGTCCCCGCCTCGCCCGCGGAGGTGGCCTACGCCATCGGGTCCGCGGTCGCGCGCTCGCAACGCGCCCTCATCGGCGACGTCGCGGAGAAGATACCCGCGCTCGAGCTGCAGGTGATGGCGCGCCAGATCAAGGAGCCGGAGGAGCTGCTCGAGCGGATGTTCCTGGTCCGGCACGAGCTGATGACCGCGCGCACCATGGCAGGTCAGACCCACGACATCTACGCGCGACTCACCTCGCTCGACCGTTTCGTCGACGAGGCCGACCGGACGCTCGCGCGCGACCTGGCCGACCAGTTCGTGCGGGTGAAGTCGATAGCCGACGGGGAGTGGCAGTTCCTGTTCGCGGTGATCGAGCTCTACCAGACCCGGGTCAACACGAAGCTGACCCTGGCGATGGAGCGGCTCGCGGTGATCGCCGCCGTCACCCTCCCGATCACCGCGATCGCATCGGTCTTCGGCATGAACGTCATCGTCAACCAGACCACGCACTACACGCAGCTGGTCGTCGTACTCCTGGTCATGCTCACCATCAGCTTCCTCCTGCTGCGCTGGGCGAGGAAACAAGGCTGGTGGTGAGGTCCCGGACGCCCCGGAAGACCCATGTCGAAGGTCCCTTGCTTGATACCCCCTATGGGTATAGTCTCTGAATACCCCCAGGGGGTGTGAACGAGGAGAGACTGACATGGCAAACGCGAAGCCCGGCTACATCGCCGAGAAGCAGGCGCACCTGAACCGGCTCAAGCGCATCGAGGGACAGGTCCGCGGCATCCAGCGCATGGTCGACGAGGACACCTACTGCATCGACATTCTCACGCAGGTCTCGGCGGTGACGAAGGCACTCGAGACCGTCGCGCTCTCGCTGCTCGACGAGCACCTGCGTCACTGCGTCAGCGACGCGGTGAAGGTCGGCGGCACCGAGGCGGACGACAAGATCACCGAGGCCTCAGCCGCGATCGCGCGACTCGTCCGATCCTGACCCCGGCCCCGCCCGGGGCGCACCCCACGACGTCGGCCTCCGGGCCGGCACCCACCGAAGAAGGAGACACCATGAGCACCCAGACCTTCTCCGTCACCGGCATGACCTGCGGCCACTGCGCGGGCGCGGTGACCAGCGAGCTCGAGTCCGTCGACGGAGTCACCGATGTGACGGTCGACCTGGTCGCCGGCGGCACCTCGACGGTCACGGTGACCAGCGAGGCCCCGCTCGACGAGAGCACCGTCGCCGCAGCCCTCGACGAGGCCGGGGACTACCGGCTGGCGAGCTAGAACAACCCCGACGTGGGAGCCGCGGTCGCGGCAGAGGAGATGAGGACGTGAACACGCACCAGACCACCGAGAGTCCGACGAGAGACCTCGAGCTCGAGATCAGCGGCATGACCTGCTCCTCCTGCGCCAACCGCATCGAGAAGAAGCTCAACAAGCTCGAAGGCGTCACCGCGACGGTCAACTACGCCACCGAGAAGGCGAAGGTCACCTACGTCGAGGGAGTCAGCCCCGACGACCTGATCGCCACGGTCGAGGCGACCGGGTACGCCGCCAAGGTCCCTGCTCCTCCCGCCCCGGCAGCCGATGCGCCGGCCGGTGAGGCCGCCGACCGTGACGACGAGGCAGCCGGCTGGCGGCAGCGCCTCGTCGTCTCGGCGGTGCTCACCGTGCCGGTCGTGGCGATGGCGATGGTCCCGTGGCTCCAGTTCGACAACTGGCAGTGGCTGTCGCTGACCCTGGCCGCCCCCGTGGTGGTCTGGGGCGCGTGGCCGTTCCACCGCGCCGCGTGGGCCAACGCGCGGCACGGTGCGGCCACGATGGACACCCTGATCTCGGTGGGCGTGAGCGCAGCGTTCCTATGGTCGGTGTGGGCGCTGTTCTTCACCGACGCCGGCATGCCCGGCATGAAGATGGAGTTCACGCTCCTGCCGAACGCCGAAGACGGCGGGACGGCGCTCTACCTCGAGGTCGCCAGCGCGGTGACGGTGTTCATCCTGCTCGGCCGGTACCTCGAGGCACGGGCCAAGAGGTCCTCCGGCGCGGCCCTGAGGGCGCTGCTCGACATGGGCGCCAAGGACGTCGCAGTCCTGCGCGACGGCGTCGAGGTTCGCGTGCCCGTCGCGCAGCTGAGCGTCGGGGACGTCTTCGTCGTACGCCCCGGGGAGAAGATCGCGACCGACGGCGTCGTCGAGTCCGGGACCTCCGCCGTCGACGCCTCCATGCTCACCGGGGAGTCGGTCCCGGTCGAGGTCGGGCCGGGCGACAGGGTCGTCGGCGCGACCGTGAACGCCGGCGGTCGCCTCGTCGTCCGGGCCTCCCGTGTCGGGGCAGACACCCAGCTCGCCCAGATGGCCCGCCTGGTGGAGGAGGCACAGACCGGCAAGGCCGAGGTCCAGCGCCTCGCGGACCGGGTCTCGGGCATCTTCGTGCCGATCGTCATCGGTCTCGCCCTGCTGACGCTGGTCGTGTGGCTGGCGACCGGCGCCGCCGCCACCGCGGCCTTCACCGCCGCCGTGGCCGTGCTGATCATCGCCTGCCCCTGCGCCCTTGGCCTGGCCACCCCGACCGCGTTGCTCGTCGGCACCGGACGGGGCGCACAGCTCGGCATCCTGATCAAGGGACCCCAGATCCTCGAGTCCACCCGCGTCGTCGACACGATCGTGCTCGACAAGACCGGCACGGTCACCACCGGACGGATGAGCGTCGCGTCGGTGCACCCCGCCGAGGACGAGGCCACCGACGAGGTGCTGCGCCTCGCCGGCGCACTGGAGGACGCCTCGGAGCACCCGATCGCCCAGGCGGTCGCCCGCTACGCCCGCGAGCAGCTCGACCGGCTCCCTGCGGTCGAGGGCTTCACCAACCACGGCGGCCAGGGCGTCTCCGGCGTCGTCGACGGCCATGCCGTGGTGGTGGGACGGGCCTCGTGGCTGCGCGGCGAGTGGGCGATGCACGCACCCGAGTCGCTCGAGTCGGAGGCCCGACGGGCCGAGTCAGAGGGGCGCACCCCGGTGTGGGTCGGCTGGGACGGCCGGGCCCGGGCCGTGGTCGTCGTCTCCGACACGGTCAAGGAGAGCTCGGCCGCGGCGATCGAGCAGCTGCGTGAGCTCGGCCTGCGCCCGGTCCTGCTGACCGGGGACAACGAGCGCGCGGCCCGTGCGGTCGCAGCGCAGGTCGGGATCGACGAGGCCGACGTGGTCGCGGAGGTGCTTCCCGCGGACAAGGTCGACGTGGTCGCGCGGCTGCAGTCCGAGGGCGCCGTCGTGGCGATGGTCGGTGACGGCGTGAACGATGCCGCAGCCCTCGCCCAGGCCGACCTCGGTCTCGCGATGGGCACCGGCACCGACGTCGCGATCGAGGCCGCAGACCTGACCCTGGTCCGCGGAGACCTGAAGGCCGCGCCGGACGCCATCCGGCTGGCCAGGGCAACCCTGCGCACGATCAAGGGCAACCTGTTCTGGGCGTTCGCCTACAACGTTGCGGCGATCCCGCTGGCGGCCCTCGGCTTCCTCAACCCGCTGATCGCGGGCGCGGCGATGGCTTTCAGCTCGGTGTTCGTCGTGACGAACAGCCTTCGGCTGCGGCGGTTCTCCCCGGGCTGACCCGGGCGGGCGGCGCGGAGGCATTGCGGACCTCGGCCACGCACGACACCCTTTCCTGAAACACGTTGCAGGAAAGGGTGTCGCATGTCCGCTGCGATCTCGCACAGAGTCCTCGGCCAGACGGTCACGATGCCGGTGAGGGTCCGCACGGCGACCGCGGCCACCGCGATGTTCTCCGTCCCGGCTGCGCGCGCCCAGGCGATGGTCGACCACTCCGGGCTCGAGGTGCTCCCGTACCGCCCCGGCCGGTCGGTGGTCGGCCTGGTCTTCGTCCGGTACGTCGACGGGGACCTCGGGCCGTACGACGAGCTCGGCGTCTGCGTCCTGGTCCGGCGGCACGACTCCCCCGCCCGTCGTACGACGATGGGCGACCTGCGCTCGCTCGTCCGCGGGGACGCCGGTGTCCTGATCCACCGGCTCCCGGTCGACGGGGAGTTCACGATGGCGGCGGGGCGGGAGATCTGGGGCTTCCCCAAGACGCTGGGCGAGTTCGACGTCGACGTCGACGGGCCGACCAAGAGCGCGGTCCTGCGATCAGGACGGACAGCTCGTCGCCGGCCTCCGCGTCCGGCAGGGGCTGCGGCTCCCGGCGCCCGGAAGCGGCATGGCGCTGACGGCGTACTCCCACCTCGACGGGGTCACCCGCCACACGTCCTGGGAGATGGACCCGCAGGGCGTCCGGTCGCGGCCCGGCGGAGCCGACCTCCGGCTCGGGGAGCACCCGATCGGCCGGGAGCTGGCCGCCCTCGGCCTGCCGAGGCGCGCGATGTTCAGCACCACCATCGCCAACCTGGCGATGTCGTTCGGGGACGCCGAGCCGGTCTGAGCCCTGCACAACTCCGAGGACCTCGCCTCTGGCGCGTCGCCCGGCCGTCTGCTCCCATGAGAGGTGGGGGAGCCGGTCGTGGCCGGTTCAGCGGGGGGAGGGTCCCGTGGGGTCTCGTGCCGTACGCATGCGCTCGTTGCCGGCCGCTGCGCTCGGGCTGCTCGGCGTGGTCTTCCTGCTGCACGCGACGGGTGGGGACGATCTGTCCGGGCCGGCCGAGGAGAGGCCCCGGCGGCAGGCGGACGGTTGTGGCCAGGTGGAGTACGCGATCCACAGCGCGCGCCAGCTGCACGCCTCCACGTGGCGGCTCAACGTCTCCTCCATCCCGGACTACCTCGACCGGGCCGGGACGGTGCGCGCGATCAGGCGGGCCGACCTCACCATCACCCGCGCCAGGTCCAGCTGTGCCGGGCCGGTGGCACCGACGCCGATGCTTCCTGCGGTGGTCTACGCGGGACCGACCTCGCGCGAGGCCAACGTGACGCCTGCCAGCAAGTGCTTCCCCTCGGGCAACTCCGACGGCATCAACGTCGTCTCCTTCGGCCCGCTCCCCCAGGAGGTCGTGGCCGTCACCTGCACCTACACGGACCGCGGAGACATCTGGCAGTCCGACGTGATGCTCAACGACCGCGAGGGGCTGTTCACCCTGACACCGGGCGTCGCCGTCGTGCGAGAGCAGCTTCGACCTGCAGTCCGTGGTGACCCACGAGCGTGGGCACGCCTTCGGCCTCGCGCACGTGCCCGAGAGCCCCCACACGGACGCGCTGACGATGAGCAGCTCGATGGCTCGTTGCGACGCCTCGGGCCGGACGCTCGGCGCAGGGGACCTCGCCGGGTTGCAGCGCCTCTACTGATCTCCCCTGACACGCCGCCCGTTCGTCCCGCCTCCTCGGGACCGACGACCCTGGGGGACGAACCGGATGAGCCGGGAGGATCGGCATCAGGAGCGTCGGAGCGCCGACGCGGGCGGAGGGAGCTGGTCCATGGCCACCACACCGGTCCGGGTACGGGAGCGGCACGGACACGAGGCCGACGGGGCGCGGCAGCCCGCCGCGGTCTGGTTCTGGCTGATGCTCGCCGGCGGCGTCCTCGGCGGGATCGCCGCTGCCTGGCAGCTCGTCGAGCGCATCGCCTACGCCGACAACCCGAGCAGCGCGTCGTTCTGCGAGATCAACTCCGTGATCTCCTGCAACAGCATCTTCAGCCACTGGCAGTCCTCGGCGCTGGGCGTCCCCAACACGCTGGTCAGCCTGCCGGTGTTCGCGCTGCTCGCCTCCGCGGGCCTCGCCGGGCTGCTCGGCTCCCGGCTCTCGCGCCCCTACCTCGCCACCCTGTTCGGCCTCACCGTCTTCATGGCGGCGTTCGTGACCTGGTACATGCAGCAGTCGGCGTTCTCGATCGGCGCGCTCTGCCTCTTCTGCACCGTCGGTGCCGCGAGCCTGGTCACGATCGGGATCGGGATCACCCGCGTGGTCGACGCCGAGCAGGCTCTGGGCACGGGGCGCGCGGGCAGGCAGCTGCGTCTCCTGGTCGAGGCCCGCGCCGACATCATCATCTGGCTCGGGCTGGCTGCCCTGATCGCGGTGCTGCTCTACCTCGGGCTGGCGCTCTGACCCTCGAGGTGCTGCTTCAGGCCGGTCAGGGTGCTGTCGACGAGGCCCTTGATGACGCGGTTGCGGATGAACCCCGGCAAGGGCAGGTTGTGGTGGATGGTCAGCTCGTAGGTCACCGAGGTCGCGTCACGCCCTGACGACACGAGTGTGTAGCGGCCCTCCTGTCCGGTCTGGAGACGCCCCTTCACCATCGTCCACGACATGCCGTCGTCGGCGTGCTCGTAGGAAAGGATGTACTCGTCGGTGCCCACCGTGGCCGAGGCCTTGAAGCGTGCGGTGGCAGGCAGCCCGTCGTCCTCGTACACCTCGAGCACCTCGGCCTCGAGGATCTCGGGGATCCACTCGACCTGGCTCTCCACGTCGCGGATCGTCGCGAGCACGTCGTCGAGCGGCGCTCCGACGTCGACGGTCTTCCTGGCGTTGTCAGTGGGCATGGTGCTCCGTCCCGTAGTAGCCGGCCTTCAACAGGTCGACGATCTCGCTGACCAACGGCATCCGCGGGTTGGTGCGGTTGCTGAGGTCCTGGAACGCGGTCATGGCGAGCTGCGGCAGGGCCTCGAGGAACTCGTCCTCGGGGATCCCGGCCTCCTTCAGCGTCCGGGGCATGTGGAGCCGGTCGAGCAGCGCCTCGACGCTCCGGAAGAGCCGTCCGCGGCTCTCCTCCCCGCCGTGACCGCCGAAGACGACCTGCCCGAGCTGGGCGTACTTCTCGGGCGCCACGTACGCCGAGTAGCCGGGGGCCGGCATGAACTTGCTCGGCAGGCCGGCGTTGTAGCGCAGCACATGAGGCAGGAAGACGCCGTTCGCCCGGCCGTGCGCGACGCCGAACCTCGCGCCCACCGCGTGGGCCAGGGCGTGGTTGGTGCCGACGAAGGCGTTGGAGAAGGCCAGGCCGGCGAGCGTCGCGGCGTTCGCCATCGCGGTCCGCGCGACGAGGTCGTTCGGGTCGTCGTAGACCTTGGGCAGGGCGTCGAAGATCAGGTTCGCCGCCTGCACGCAGAAGGCGTCGGTGTACGGCGAGGCGAAGATCGACACAGCCGCCTCGAGGGCGTGGGTCAGAGCGTCGATGCCGCTGTCCACGGTGACCGATCGTGGCATCGTCAGGGTCAGGAGGGGGTCGACGATGGCGATGTCTGGCACCAGGCAGTAGTCGACCAGTGTCTCCTTGTGGTCCCCCACCGTGATGACCGCGGCGGGCGAGACCTCGGAGCCGGTGCCGGCCGTGGTGGGGATGGCCACGAGCCGCACGGTGTGCGCGTCGCGCGGGTAGTCCGCCACGCGCTTGCGGGGGTCGAGGAAGGGCAGCGTCAGGTCGTCCAGGGACTTCTCCGGGTGCTCGTAGAAGAGCCGCATCGCCTTGGCGGCGTCCATGACCGACCCGCCGCCGACCGCGACGACGAGGTCGGGCCTGGCGCGCTCGAGCAGGGCGACACCGCGACGGATCGTGTCCGCGTCCGGCTCGGGCTGGACCTCGCTGAAGACCTGGACGTGGCTGGTCCGCAGCTTGCTCCGGAGCTGGTCGACCACGCCTCGCTCCTCGCACATCGCGTCGGTGACGACGACGGCGCCCTGGGACTCGATGTCGCGGAGGTTCTCGAGCGCCCCTGCGTTGAAGAACGTGTTGGCCGGGACCCGGAACCACTGCGGCGGGGTCCGCCGGTAGGAGATCGTCTTGATGTTGAGCAGCTGGGTGTAGTTGACGTTCTCGGTGGTCGACGAGCCGCCCCAGGTGCCGCAGCCCAGCGAGAACGTGGGCGTCAGGTTGTTGTAGACGCCGCCGAGGGCGCCGACCGCCGTGGGCGCGTTCACGAGGATCCGGCCGGTCCGCACCGCCGCCCCGTACGCCTCGATCACGGTGTCGTCGTTGGCATAGATCGCCGAGGTGTGACCCAGGCCGCCGTGCTCGGTGACCAGCACCGCCGCGTCGATGCCGTGCTGGACCTCCGGCGAGCGCACCAGACCGAGCACCGGCATGAGCTTCTCCTGCACGAGCGGGTGCTCGCCCAGCTCGCCGAGGTCGGTCGGCAACGGCGCGACCAGGATCTTCGTCGTGGCCGGCACCTCGAAGCCCGCTCTCCTCGCGAGCTCCGGAGCCTGCTGTCCGAGCGCCTCCATGTTGACCTTGTCGCCGCAGCCGAACGCGAACTCCGACAGCGCGTCGGTCTGCTCCTTGTCGAGCACGAACGCGCCCATGCGCTGGAGCTCGGCGACCATCTCGTCGTACACCTCGTCGTCGACGATGCAGGTCTGCTCCGCCGGGCAGATCACCGACGCGTCGAAGGTCTTGGAGATCAAGATGTCGACGACCGCGCCCTTCACGTCCGCGCTCTTGTGGATGTAGATCGGGGCGTTGCCGGGACCGACGCTCAGAGCGGGCTTGCCCGCCTCGTTGGCGAGCTTGACGATCTTCGGCCCGCCGGTGACCCAGATGAAGTCCACGCCGGGGTGCTTGAACAGGTAGTGCGTGACCTCGTGCTCCTCGTCCGGGATCACCTGGAGGGCCCCGGGAGGCATGCCGGCCGCCTCCGCGGCCTGGCGCATGATCTCGACCGAGCGCTCGGAGCACCGCACGGCGTACGGCGAGGGGCGGAAGATGATCGCGTTGCGGGTCTTCGCCGCGACGATGGCCTTGTAGAGGACCGTCGAGGTCGGGTTGGTGACCGGAGTGATCGCGAGCACCACTCCGATCGGCTCCGCGACCCGCACGATGTTGCGCTCGACGTCCTCGTCGATGACGCCGACGGAGCGCTTGTCGCGCAGGTAGTCGGAGAGGAACTCGGTGGCGACGTAGTTCTTGACGACCTTGTCCTCGAAGACGCCGAAACCGGTCTCGTCGATGGCCAGCTTCGCCAGCTCCGGTGCAGCACGGACACCGGCCCTCACCATCGCGTCGACGATCGCGTCGACCTGCTCCTGGTCCATGCTGCGGAACGCGCGGGCCGCGTCGGCCGCCTTCTGGACGAGCTCGTCAACCTCGTGCGTCCGGTCTTCGTCAAACATGATCGCTCCAGTGGTCAGGAACCCCCGTGGGTACCACGCTTCACCGGGTCGCTGACGACCGACAGGGCCGATGGTCCCCGATCCCCCGGCGGTGCGTCACGCCGAGTCCGAGGCCTCAGCCGGGGCGTCACACGGAAGGGCGGAGCCGACCGTCCTGGTAGGCGCGCTGGTAGCCGAGCATCTCCTCGACCGCGCGGGACAATGCCTCCTCGAGGGCCTCGAGCAGCGCGGCCGCCCCGGTCGTGGTCCCGGTGTCGCCGAGCATCTCGAGCTCATGGGCGAGGTGGCCCACCGACGGCAGGCCGAGGTTGAGCGCGCTGCCCTTGAGCCTGTGGGCGGCGTAGGTGAGTGCTTCGTGGTCGTGGGACCGCGCCGCCGAGCGGATCGCGTGGACGGACTCGGGGACACGGGCGACGAAGTTGCCGATGGCCTTGTCGAGGTAGCTCGTGCTGCCGGGGTCGAGGTCGCGGAGCATGTCGAGCCGGTCGAGGTCGAGGGTGCCCTCCGTGCGGGGCTCCTCGCGGCGCACGTGGGTCTGACCGGCAGCCTCGCCGCTGAGCCAGCGGCGGAGCATCGCGCCGAGCGCGTCGGGGTTCACCGGCTTGGTGAGGAAGTCGTCCATCCCGGCGGCAAGGCACTTCTCGCGCTCCCCCTCGACAGCCGCCGCGGTCATGGCGATGACCGGGATCCGGTCGGCCTCGTGCTCCACCTCGAGCTCCCGGATCGCGCGGGTCGCGGCGTACCCGTCCATGCGGGGCATCTGGACGTCCATGAGGACTGCGGCGTAGGAGCCGTACTTCCAGCGCTCGACGGCCTCGACCCCGTCGTCGGCGGTGTCCGCGGCGTAGCCGAGCGTCTCGAGGATGCCGAGCGCGACGAGCTGGTTCACCGGGTTGTCCTCGACGACGAGGAGCAGCGGCCGCTCGTCGTCGGGACCGGGGGCGCGGCCTTCGCGGGCCGGGAGCGGAGTACGACGGGGGGCGGGCGCGACGTCGAGGGCCCGCAGCAGTGCCGCGAGCACGTCGCCCGCGAGGACCGGCTTGGTCAGGCACTCGACGATGCCCACGTCCCGAAGCTTCTCCTCGGCCGGCTGCACCGAGGAGGTCAGCATGATCAGCGGCGTCGACGCCAGCCGGTGGTCACCCTGGACCAGCCCTGCGAAGTCGAGGCCGTCGTGGTCCGGCATCGCCATGTCGAGCAGCACCGCGTCGAAGCGATCGCCGGACGCGTCGGCCCGCCGCATGAGCTCGAGTGCCTGGAGTGCGCTCGAGGCAGTGGTGGAGCGCACGTCCCAGCGGCAGAGGTGCTCGCTGAGGATGAGCCGGTTGTTCGCGTTGTCGTCGACGACGAGGACCCGGCGCCCCGCGATCGCGTCCCGCTCCCGAAGCGCCGCGCTGTCCGACGTACCCGTTGCACTGCCCGCGCTGCCGAACCGGGCGGTGAACCAGAACGTCGACCCCTCGCCCGGTGTGCTCTCCAGCCCGATCTCGCCGTCGAGCGCGGCGACGATCTCGCTGGAGATGGCGAGGCCGAGCCCGGTGCCGCCGTACTGGCGCGTGGTCGACGCGTCGGCCTGCGAGAACGGGTCGAAGATGTGCTCCTGCTTGTCCGGGTCGACGCCCACGCCGGTGTCGGACGACCTCGACCCGGAGCACCGTCGCCCCGGCCGGGCCGTCCTCCGCGGTGGCGCGGATGAAGACCTCGCCCTCGTCGGTGAACTTCACCGCGTTGGAGCCGAGGTTCGTCAGCACCTGCGAGAGCCGGGTCGGGTCGCCGCTGAGCATCTCCGGCACGTCCGGGTGGCAGGAGACGAGCAGCTCCAGGCCCTTGCTGCGCGCGCTCTCGGCGAGGACGCTCGCGACCTGGTCGAAGACCGGCCGGACCTCGAAGTCGACGTTCTCCAGCTCGAGCTTGCCCGCCTCGATCTTGGAGAAGTCGAGGATGTCGTTGATGACCCCGAGCAGGGCCCGGCTGGCGATCTGCGCGCCGGACGCCAGCCGCTGCTGGTGCGGGTCGAGCCCGGTCCTGAGCAGGAGGTCGTTGAGGCCGATCACCCCGTTGAGCGGGGTGCGGATCTCGTGGCTCATCGTGGCCAGGAACTCCGACTTCTGCCGGGACGCCTCCATCGCCGCGTCACGGGCGGCGGCGAGCTCCTTCGCTGCCCGCTCGCGCTCGGCGACCCGGCCGAGCTGGCCCGCGACCTGGTCGATCATCTGACGGATCATCTCGTGCCGCTCGAACGGCGTGCTCGCGGTGATCACGAGGGCGGCGACGACCTCCGCGCCCAGGATGACCGGGAAGGCGATCGACGGGCGGCCGGGGTGGGTCTCCTCGTCCCAGACCTGGCCCCGCTCGCGGTAGGCACGCAGCGCGAGGCCACGCTCGAAGGCGACCAGCTCGGGTTGCTGCTCGTCGGCCTCGCGCTCGACGTGGTCGAGGTAGAGCCCCACGAGGCGAGCCGGGTCCTCGGAGTGGGGCACGAAGCCGCGGCCGCGGACCCAGTCGTCGTGCTGCACCAGCACCGGCTGGGCGACCGCGAGGAGGTCGAGCAGGGTCTCGGCCTCGTTGGCCGCGCTCGCCAGCAGCTGCATGAGGGCGTTCTGGGCGACGAGGTCCTCGAGGTAGAGCTCGGCCTCCTTCGCGTCCGTGACGTCCTGGTGCGTGCCCCTCGCCCACACAGGCGTGCCGTCGGCGTCGCGGAAGACCTCGCCCCTCCCCCGCATCCAGGCCGGCTCGCCGTTGCGGGTGATCCGGACGACGAAGTCGAACTCGTCCGCGCCCTCGAGGGCCGCGACGACCGCCTCGTCGACGATGTGGCGGTCCTCGGGGTGGACGGTGTCGAGGAAGGCCGCGTAGGTGCCGCCGAACGCGTCACGCGGGATGTCGTAGAGCGCGTGCAGCTCGTCGGAGGCCGTGATGACGTCGCCTGCGATGTCCCACTCGTAGCTCCCGACCTTCGCGATGCGCTGCGCCTCGGAGAGCATCTGGCGGCTGCTGCTGAGCTCCTCGAAGAGCTTCCGGCGCTCGGAGTAGTCGGTGACGCGCTGGAGGTAGCCCTGGAAGCTGCCCTGCTCGTCGTACAGCGCGCTCTCACGGACCAGCACCCACAGCTGTCCGCCGTCCTTGCGGACCCAGAGGCACTCGACCTCGTTGGTGTGCACCTCTCCGCGCGCCAGGTCGCGCAGGTGCTCGGCGAACTCGACCTTGCCCTGCTCGTCGAGCGCGTCGAAGCCGGTGAGGCCCTCGAGCTCGTCGACCGTGCGGCCGAGCAGCTCGGCGATCCGCGGGTTGGCATAGAGAGTCCGGCCCTGGGCGTCGATGACCCAGATGCCGTCCATGGACGTCTCGACGATGTCGCGGTACAGCGTCCCTAGGTCCATCCAACCCTCACCCGTTCAGGCTACGTGCCGAACCCGGGCATCCGGTGTCATTTCGGCCCTATATGTGACCAAAGGCCCGGGGGGCACGGCGGCGCGGCGAAGGGGTTCCGTGTCGTGACGGGACCGGTGCAGACTGGAGGACCGGCCCGCAGTCGCACCCACCTGACCCGGAGGATGTGACGAGCCATGGCGACCAAGAGCTGGACCGTGCAGGTGACGCTCGACGAGCGGGGCGACGACACGCTCGCCGACGCGACGCTCAACCTCGAGAACAAGATGGAGATGCGCGGTCACGGCCAGAGCCGGCGCAACCCGCACGACGAGTCCGAGCCACGGATCGGGGACGAGCTCGCCGCCGCCCGGGCGCTCTCCGACCTGGCTCATCAGCTGCTCGCGGCGGCGGCCACGGACATCGAGTCGAAGACCCACGAGCCTGCGACATCGCTCGAGCTCGACCCTTCGCGCTAACGGGCACTCACGAGGTCGAGCCAGGCACCGAGCTGGGCGAGATCGACAGCGCCGCAACGGAACCCGACATGGCCGTCCGGCCTCACCGCGACGAGCCCCCGCCCGGGATGGCTGCCCAGCCGGTGGACCGAGACGTGGGGCCCCAGCAGGCGTACGTCGACCTCGGCGGCGTCGCGCTCGAGGAGGACGTGCACCCCCGGCGAGGCAGTCAGCTCGTGCAGCCGCCCCCACCTCCCGTCGTACGTCACGTCCTGGTCGGGCAGCCGGTCGCCGGGCCGCGGCCAGCGACTGCCTTGCGGGGTCCCCTCCACGGAGAGCTCACTGCCCCGGTACCGAACCCAACGCTGGGAGAGCATGCGGACCACCTCGGCCATGAGCCATCGCTGCTTGAGGACGAAGGGCAGCGCCGGGGCGGCCAGCGGCACCAGCTTCCCGCGCAGGAAGGCGGACAGCGGGTTCGTCGAGGCCTCCGCGAAGAACACCGCGTGGGTCAGGGCGAGCACCTGCCGGGCGACCGGCCGACGCTCGAGCTCGTAGGACGCGAGCAGGTCCGGGTGCTCACCGCCCTCGTCGTCCGCCGCGGCGAAGGCCAGCTTCCAGCCGAGGTTGACCGCGTCGAGCATGCCGGTGTTCATGCCCTGTGCCGCTGCCGGTGAGTGCGTGTGCGCCGCGTCGCCGGCGAGGAAGAGCCGACCGTGCCGGAACGCGTCCGCGAGGCGGTGCTGGAGCAGCACCTCTGCCGACCACGTCAGGTCCGAGACGGTGACCTCCAGTCCCGCGACATCGAGAAGCCCCTGTACGTCGGACGCCGGGACCGCGCCACCGGGCTGCCCGAACGGCACGCCGGTGTCATGGCGGGGCCGGGTCGCGAGCATCCGCCAGCTCGCGCCCTCCCCGAGCGCGAAGAGGAACACCAGGCCCTCGCGGCCCGCCACGACGTGGAGGATGCCGGGCGCGAGGTCGCCCTCGAGCTCCACGTCCGCGAGCACCACCTCCTCGCGGTAGGTCCCGCCGCGCCAGCCGATCCCGGCGGCGCCACGAACCGTGCTGGCCGGCCCGTCGCAGCCCGCCACGAACCGGCAGGTCACCTCGTGGACGCCTTCCTCCGAGCGGAGCGTCGCGGCGGGTAGAGCATGGCCGCTCGGATCAGTCGTGACGTCGACCAGCTCGGTGCCCCTCTCGACGGTGACGCCTCGCTTCTCGAGTGCCCCGGCCAGGACCTCCTCGACGTCCATCTGCCGGAGCATGGTCAGGTGCGGGAAGGCGGTGTCGGGCAGGTCCATCTCGGCCAGCTGTGCCGCCACCCGTCTGCGTCCGAGGTGGAGCTCGGCCTTCGGTGAGATGTCGCCTCGGTCGAGCAGGCCGTCGGTCACGCCCAGCGGTCGCAGGCTCTCCAGGGTGCGGGGGTGCATGATCATCGCGCGCGACGGCCGATACGCCTCGGGCCTGCGCTCGACCACCCGGACCGTCGCCCCGTGGTCGTGCGCCTGCAGCGCCGTGGTCAGCCCCGCCGGCCCGGCACCGACGACGAGCAGGTCCGGCGAGCTCACGCCGCCTCCACGACGCGCCACCACGCCTCCGGCTCTGTCGCCGCATGCCCGTCGAGGGCGCTGGGGTCGGCGAGAACCTCGTCGCGGCCCAGGCCGGGGAAGACCCGGAAGTCGATCGAGTCCTTGACGCTGACCAGCTCGAGAACGCGCCACAAGGCCCGGGCGTAGTCCTCCGCGTCCTGCGGACCGTCCCACTCGTAGAGGCCCCGGTAGACACCGTTGCGGTCGTGCGCCATCCACAGCTTCGACACGAAGCCTCGGAACCCGACGAACAGCACAGTGTTGAGGAGGCTCTCCTTCTCGAACAGGCGGTGTCCGGCCCCGCGGACTCCGCGCAGCCTGAACGACACGATCAGGACGCACGGGTCACGGGTCGGTCCGCGGTAGGCGATCGTCTCCCGGTACACCCGCCCGGAGGTGCCGTCGGCGAACCGGATCACCCGGCCGACGTTCTCCTGCGGCTGCGCGACGTGTCGTTGCGCGAGCATCGCCACCGTCCTGGCGAAGCAGGCGGCTACCGCGCGCCACGCGACGCGCCGCGGCAGCGGGCCAGGATGGGTCATGGTCTCTCCCCCCGTGGTGGAGCCGAGCCTCGCCTCCAGCATGTGCGCGCGCCTCGTGGGCGTCGTAGTGGCGAAGGTCCCGAAGGCGCCATGCACCGCCGCAGACACCGCATGGCTCGACCACGTCCGTCGCGGCTGAGAAGGACGCACGAGAAGGGCCCGTGCCGGATCGTCCGGCACAGGCCCTTCTCTTCATGCACCCCCGCGGCGGTCTGCTACTGCTTGGCCGGAGCCGAGGACTTCAGGCGGGGCTTGAGGACGAACAGCCCCTCCTCGATCCCGGTCACCACGACGGTTCCCGAGTCGAAGTAGGGGTAGTTGCCCCACGTGCCGGCGAACGTCGTGCTGTCGTCCGCCGGGTAGACATCGAAGAAGCCGCGTTCCGTGAGACGACCCTGGTCGACCCGGAAGGTGTCGTTCACCCGCAGCCCCGAGGTGTAGTTGCTCTGGTAGGCGAGGCCATCCTTGATGAAGATGTTGTGGTCGATCGACCCGTTGCCGTTGGCGTCTGCGCCCTTCAGCACCGGGTTGTCGAGGTCGGAGAGGTCCCAGACGTACGTCGTGGTGCTCTCGACCGTCCCCGCGAGCTCGTCGACCTCGTCGCCGAGCAGGAAGTAGGCGTGGTCCTCGGTGAACCAGCCCTGGTGGGTGTAGGCGGAGGTGTCGTACGGCGCCCGCGCGAGCATCTCGACGTTCGTCTTGTCGGTGGCGTCGAGGATGGTCACGGTGTCCTCGTTCGCGGCCACACAGATCTCGCGCCCCGTGTAGTCGGCGTCGGGGCCGTGGTAGTCCACGCACTGGATGTCGTGGGTGTAACCGTCACCGCCGTAGCACCCGGCCAGCTGCGGGTTCGCGGGGTCGGACACGTCGAAGGCGATCGGCCCTCCGTCGACGTTCTCGCAGCCCGCGGCCGTGACGCCCTTCCACGCGCCCACGACGTACGCGGTGGCCGACTCCTCGTTGAGGGCGATGTTGTGCGCCTGGCCGAAGCTCTTGATCGTGTTGTCGGGTGTCCACGTGCGCTTCTCGGTCACGCCACGCAGGCGGGTGAGGTCGAAGACCTGCATGCCGTGGCCGTCGGACTCGGTGACGATGAAGGCGTGGTTCTTGTAGACCTTCAGGTCGCCCCAGATACCGCCGAAGTCGCCACCGGGTACCTCGGTCGGCAGCGTGCCCAGGTAGACGGGGTCGTAGGCGTCGGTGATGTCGACGAAGGCGGTGCCCTCGAACTTCTTCACCAGGGCGTACTCATGACCGGTCTTCGGGTCGGTCCAGCCCCAGACGTCGTTGGTCCAGATGCTCTCGAGCTCGTTCAGCGGGACGAAAGACGCCAGGTCGATCTTGTGGCACGGGAAGATCCCGGCCATGTCGTCCTCACACCGGACGTCGGTCATCCGCTCCTGCGGGACACCTCCCGGGCTGACGTCCTCACTGGACAGGTCGAACCCCGCCTCCTTGCCCGAGCCGTCGTGGGTGGGGTGTCCACTCGCCGACTGGGTCGCCGCCAGCAGCGCCGCGGCGATTGCCAGGCCTGCCAGGGCAGTTCTCGTTCTGTTTCGCATCGTCCCTCCGTAGTTCCGCGATGTGTGGTCACGGAGCTACGGAGGGCAGTTCGTGGCCGCCGGTCCGTTATGTCCCCGTCTGTGAGGTATATCACAGGTCTTTACTTTGAGGGGAGGTCGACTTCTGGGTCCTTGGTGGCCCGCGGCGCCGCCGGAGACTATGGGTTGCGGCCGATGAAGGCGAGCAACCGCGTCTGTACGTCGGCACTGTCGGGCACGTGCACTCGCGGACCGTACTGCCCGCTCGACCGCAGCAGGTCGTCGAGCGGGAGCATCCCCTCGAGCATCTCGGCGCACTTGGCGCGGTCGAGCCGCTCGTCCTGGCCGGTGGCGCGGGCCAGGTCCCAGGTGTGCAGGAACACGTCGGCCGTGTAGAACTGGTCGACCGCCCGGTCCAGCGGGACCTCGCCGACGTGCGGGTTCACCAGCACCTTCCCCGCCGTCGCCGGATCGTCGAGGAGTGCCTGGACTCCGTCGCTGTGCACCGTCCAGGCAGCCACCGGATCCTCGTCCACCGAAGGGCCAGTCGGCAGCTCCACACCCGCGCCGGCCTTCAAGAACGCGGGGAACCATTCGACGAGATGACGGACCACGTCGCGGGCGGCCCAGCCCTGACAGGGCGCCGGGTTGTCCCAGGCCTCCGGGCGCACTCCCCGAACGCGGTCGGTGAACGTGCCGGCGATGACACGATGCTCATCGGCTGGACTGGTCATGACTCGAGCGCCCCTGTCTCGTCGACTTCTCTCGTTGGTCTCGGACAGCTCAGGCTGCCGAGGAGAGCAGCTCGTCGAGCCGCTCGTAGCCCTCGCGGATGCCGTGCTCCATGCCGCTGGCGATCATCCCGTCCCGCGACTCCATGGAGTCCACGAGCGACGTCGTCGTGACCCGGGTGCGACCGCCGAGGTCCTCGAACAGGGCTGTCTCCAAGGCGACGCCGTCGGGGTAGTCCTCGTAGGTGAACGTCTGCACGATGCGCTCGGCAGGGCGGACCTCGTGGAAGACACCACGGAACGCGTACTCGGCTCCGCCTTCGTCCTGGTGGACGTAGCGGTAGGAGCCCCCGGTGCGGGCGTCGTACTCCTCGATCCGCATGGCCAGACGCCGCGGACCGAGCCACCTGACCACGAGGTCGGGGTCGGTGTAGGCGCGGAACACGCGGTCCGGCGCGGCCTCGAACTCGCGGATGATCACGATCGTGGGCATCGCCGGGTCGGCGACGATCTGCGTCTCGTTGTTGGTGCTCGTCGTGCTCATGATGCTGCTCCCTCGGCTCGGGGCCCCGCTTCTGGGGCCTCTCCCTCCATCTGTTCGAGCACGGCGTCGAGGCGACGGAAACGGTCCTCCGCCTCGAGCCGGTAGCGCTCGATCCACTTCGTCATCAGGTCGAACACCCCGGGCTCGAGGTGGCACGGCCGTCGTTGGGCCTCACGGGTGCGACTCACCAAGCCGGCGTCCTCCAGGACCCGGACGTGCTTGGACACGGCCTGCACGCTGACGTCGTACGGCTCGGCCAGCTCGTTGACCGTTGCATCGCCCGCGGCCAGCCGGGCCACGATGTCGCGTCGCGTCGGGTCGGCGAGAGCCGAGAACATCCGCGAGAGCCGGTCCTCCGTCACGTCAGCTCCTGTCTTCAACCGCTTGGTTGAATAAACGTACGACGGCACCCCGATGTGGTCAACCACTTGGTTGAATACGTCTGGACCGGGCCCGGTCAGGCTCGGTCGAGCCCGGCCTCTTCGAGCGCCTGCCGTCGTGCGCGTCGCAGCCACAGCCGCACCAGCCGCTCCCCGACGGCGGGGTGTACGTCGATCGCGCGGATCGTCAGCCGGGCAAGGACCACTCGCGAGTCGAGGGGCTCACCGTCACGTCGCTGAGCCGCCCTTTCGAGGCGGGAGCGCACGAACGCAACGGTGAGGTCCGGGCGTCTCTCCAAGGCCTCCTCGGTCGCGCGGATCAGTGCGAGGCGCGCACGCGTCCGCCCCTGCATCGCTGCCCCCAGCATCACTGCCTCCCATCGCCCGGTTCCCGGGTACAACGAGGGGAGTCTCCTGAGGTTGGCGTTTCTCCACGTGAACCTGCTCTCACCGCAGGGGCCGCGGCGCTGCAGTGACCTCGGATTATCGGTCCGAATCGGACGTAGCGGACCAGTTCGGAGAAACTCGCAAAACGCCCGGAACCCCGACATAGGCTCCCCGCCGGCGGTTTTACTTTTCCTTTACTCGAAGACGGAAAGGTGCCCGCCGCGGAGAAAGGCCGCGCATCCGTGCGGCGTGTCAACCGTCCTGGGATTACTCAATGCACCAAGCGAGTGCTCACGCACCCACGAAGAAGTTCCTGCTCAAGCCCATACTCTGCGCAGTCGCCGCGCTCCTCGCGCTGACGCTGCTGCCGAACGGCGCAGACGCTGCGGCGCCACGACTCGAAGGGTTCCCCAGCTACCACCCACAGACGAAGTGCAGCCCCAAGGCCAAGCCCGGCACCGTGATGCTGGCGAACCACCTGATGAGGCGCTACAGGGGGTCCGGCTCCCTGGGCATCTCGCGCTCCTGCCGCGACGGCGGCGTGTCGGAGCACAAGGAGGGGCGTGCCTTCGACTGGGCTCTCAGCGCCGCGTCCCGGCGAGACCGCCACTACGCGGCGGACTTCCTGAACCGGGTACGCAAGACCGACCGCTTCGGACGCAGGGGCGCCCTGGGCCGGCGGATGGGCATCATGTACCTCATCTGGAACGACCGGATCTACTCCGCTTCGCGCCACTACAAGGGCCGTCGCTACCTGAACGCCGGCTGCCGGAGCATCAAGCGCTGCTCGGTCTCGCTGCGCCACCGCAACCACATGCACATCTCGCTGACCCGGGCCGCGGCGCGGAAGGACACCAGCTGGTACCGGCAGGGCTCCGGAAAGACCGTGCACAAGGTCAAGCACAAGGCCAAGGCGAAGGCCGGGGCCAAGCGGCATCACAGCCGGGCCCGTCAGCGCGCACACCTCGCACACCACCGAACCCACGACCGGGCACACAACCGGCAGCACAGGGCATCGAGCCGCACCCATCGGGTCTACCACCGGCGCCACAAGGCCGCGAGCCACCGTGCCGACCGCGCCTACCACCGGCGGCACCAGGCTGCCCGACGGCACGCGCACCGCGTCTACCACCAGCGCCACAAGCACGTGAGTCGCAAGGCGCACCGGAAGTACCACCGGCGACACGACGCCGCGCGCCACCGCGCCCACCGCGTCTACCACCACCGCCACAGCGTGGCGCGCAGGCACGCCCACGGCGCCTACCACCGCGCACTCCACCGGACGCACGTCCGGCAGCACCGGGCACACCGCCACGCACACCGCGTCTACCACCGGCGCCACAAGGCGCGACCCCAGCGCCGGGCCCGGATGACGTCACAGCTCGTGGCGCCCGCTGCGACCGTCCAGTCGTCGACCCGCAGCAGTGACATCCAGGTTGCGGCGGAGAGCTGGCGCAACGTCACGGACTGGTCCGAGGACGCGATCGGCTCCGACGAGAACCCCTAGTCCCGCTCGCCGACGCAGCGGGTGGGCGACACCGCCTACCCGCTGCGCGCGGTTCCGCCGACAGACTCACGTCGCCCGCGCTTCACCCTCTCGTCACGGCACCCCGCTTCACTTGGCCGCGAGCTGAGCGAACGACGGAGGACGAGATGCCGAAGGAGTGGAGACACTGAACCACGAGCCCGGACAGCCACGGAGCAGGATCGCTCAGCTCGCGAACTTCGTCGGTCCCGCCTCGGGCGGCATGAAGACCGCCGTCGAAGCACTCGGCGCCGGGTACGTCGCCGCAGGCGCCGAACGCCTGCTCGTCGTGCCCGGAGCTGTCGACGCCCGGACGTCGACCGACGCGGGGGACGTCGTCCAGCTTCGCGCCCCACGTGTCGGGGGAGGCTACCGGCTGATCGTCGAACCGTGGCGTGTCATCGAGGCGCTGGAACAGTTCCGCCCCACCTCGCTGGAGATCTCCGACAAGTCGACGCTCCTCCCGGTCACCCGCTGGGCGCGCAGGAACGACGTCCAGTCCTTGCTGTTCTCCCACGAGCGGCTCGACGCCATGCTGGCGCTCCGCACCGGGTGGCCGGCCGGCCTGGCAGCGCCGGTGTCGGTCCTGAACCGTGTCCTGGTCCGCCATTTCGACGGGATCGTGGTCACCTCCTCCTTCGCCAGGAACGAGTTCGCCTCCCTCGCGGCCGCGGCGGGAACCCCTGTGCATCAGATAGCCCTCGGCGTCGACCTGGAGACGTTCCGCCCACCTCGCGCCTCGCGACCTCGACGCGGACGGCTGCGGCTGGTCCACGTCGGACGCCTCTCACGCGAGAAGAGCCCGCACCTTGCTGTGGCCACCGCCGTTGCGCTCCACGAGCGTGGTGTGCCCGTGCAGCTGGACGTCTACGGCGAAGGGCCACATCGTTCGGAGCTGGAGGAGATCGCAGGTGACGCACCCGTCACCTTCCACGGTCACGTATCGGGCCGTCGCGCGCTCAGCGACCTGATCGGACGAGCCGACGTCGCACTGTCGGTCTGCCCCGGCGAGACCTTCGGCCTCGCCGTCCTCGAGGCGCTTGCCTCCGGCACGCCTGTCGTCACGGCTGATGTCGGTGGCGCACGCGAGCTCGTCGACGAGCGGTCTGGGGCGTGGGCCGAGCCCGAGCCCGAGGCACTCGCCGACGCGGTCCTACGCGCGGCCGCAGTCCACCCCGACGTACGGCGGTCAGCGGCACGGCATCGGGCAGAGCAGTTCTCCTGGGACCGGACCATCACGGCGATGCTCGACCTCCACCGACGTGCCACCCGTCCTCCCGTGGACCTGGCCGAAGACTCGGCCTGAGTCCCTCGGAGCACCACGTTCTCCGGCACACCGACACCCGTTGCCACCGATACGTCAGGTGTTCCTTGTGGGTTTTTAACCCGTTTGTCGCGGTTAGGTCGCTTCGGGCTGTGTGACTGGGCGAGCCGTCACCCACGTCTCGGAGGTTCACCGTGTGCGCAGACCGTCTGCCCGTCCAGTCCAAGCCTGACCCGCCGAAGGTTCCTCGCGCTCACCGGCGCGACCAGCGCCACGGTCACTGCTGCCATGTACGGCTACTCGACCGCTCCGGCCTGGGCAGCCCCGACGTTCCCCGACAACCCGTTCACCCTCGGTGTCGCCTCTGGTGACCCGACACCCGACGGTGTGGTCCTCTGGACCCGGCTCGCACCGGATCCGCTCGCCGCCGACGGGCAAGGTGGCATGCCCCCCAAGCAGCTTCCGGTGAGCTGGCAGGTCGCCACGGACTCGAAGTTCAAGAAGGTCGTGAGGTCGGGCAGCGCGACCGCCACGCCCGAGCTCGGCCACTCCGTGCACGTCGAGGTCGACGGTCTGCGGGCCCGGCACGACTACTTCTACCGCTTCCGCGCCGGTGGGCAGATCAGCCCGACCGGCAGGACCCGTACCGCCCCCGCCGCCGGCTCCGCCCCGGGTCAGGTGAGCTTCGCGCTCGCCTCCTGTCAGGCCTGGGCCGGCGGCCGGTACGCCGCGTACCGCACGATGGCCGAGGAGGACCTCGACCTGGTCGTCCACGTCGGCGACTACACCTACGAGGGACGAAACGACGAGTCCCTCGCCGACTTCCGGGTCAACCAGGCCAAGTACAAGACCTCACCGGACCTGCAGGCGGCACACGCGGCTTTCCCGTTCGTCGTGACGTTCGACGACCACGAGGTGGAGAACAACTGGGCCGCCGGGGTCTCGCAGCCCGACGACGAGGCGTCGAACGATCCGGCGCGGTTCATGCGGCTGCGGGCCAACGCTTTCCAGGCCTACTACGAGCACCTGCCACTACGCCGACCGCAGCGACCGAGCGGACCCGACATGCTGCTCCACCGTCGCCTCGACTACGGCCGCCTGGCGTCGTTCCACGTGCTCGACACCCGCCAGTACCGCTCCGACCAGCTCACCGAGGCGTTCCCCGCGGGACCCCAGCACCCTGACGTCGACGACCCGTCACGGACGCTGATGGGTGACGAGCAGGAGCGCTGGCTCTTCGACGGGTTGACCTCGTCCGCCGCCCGATGGAACGTCGTGGCGCAACAGACGATCATGGCCCGGATCGACTACGACTCGAGCGAGGCCGTCTCCGTCAACCACGACCAGTGGGACGGATACGCGGTCTCGCGCAACCGGTTCCTGTCCTTCCTCTCCCAGCAGCGTCCGTCCAACCCGGTGGTGCTCTCGGGCGACTGGCACTCCGCCTGGGTCAACGACCTGCGGACCGACTTCTCGCGACCCGAGACCGAGGTGGTCGCAACCGAGTTCGTCGGTACGTCGATCAGCTCCGGCTGTGGGTGGGCCTCAGCGGTGAAGGCGGCGCGGCCGAACAACCCGCACGTGAAGTACCTCAACCCCGACCTTCGCGGCTACACCCGCTGCGTCGTCACCGCCGACCAGTGGCGCTCCGACTACCGGGTCGTTCCTTCGGCCACCGACACCTCTTCGGCCGCGGTCACCGACTCCAGCTGGGTCGTGGAGAGCGGTCGGCCGGGAGCACTGCCGGCCTGAGGCGAGCCGGAAGGGCTGTTCACCCCGGATCCACCCGGGCCTCGTCTCCCCGCCGCTCGATACTCCTACGGTCCGGGGATGATCACGAGCCGCCTGAACCCATGGACCTTGCCCATATTCGCCCTCACGACGGTGGCACTGCTGACCGGGTCGACGGCGTCCACATCTCTCGCAGCAGCCGGCCAGGGTGCTGGAGAAGCTCGACCAGCCCGTCAAACGGCTCACCTGCAGCTCGGTCCGGACCACCTCGAAGAGACCCGCACGACCACCACCCTGCAACGCGGAGTGACTCTGACCCGGATCACCCGCGGCGGCGGTGCTGACCCCTCGTTGGTCTGGACCCTGGAGTCGCTGATCCCATCCAAGGCGAGCTCGCCGGATCCGGACGCGCCTCCCCGCGTCCTTTCGGACCAGGCGAGTGCCGAGGCGCAGGCTGACCGACTTCGCGCGAAGGGCTTCGGCGCGCGGGTGGAGGCCGTCCGACAGCCAGCCGTCGCCGACGTACCGGCGGGAACGCTCGGCTACCGCGTCCGCGTGGGCACTTACCCCACCAAGGTGGCCGCCGACCGGGCCCAGGCAGAGCTTGCTGCGGCCGGCGAGACCGCGAACAGCGTCTACACCGGCTGGGACGGCGACCCGCAGGCGCGGGGACCGTGGCACGTCAACGTGGTGAGGATCGACCCGAGAAGGTTCACCGGGACGATCGGAGCATCCTTCGGCCCGGACCTGTACAACCGGGAGACGACATCGGCGCTGTCACGGATTGACGGGGCCACTGTCGGCATCAACGGGGGCTTCTTCGTCCTCGACCCCGCAGCCGGAGCGCCTGGCGACCCCGCAGGAGCCGGTGTGTACGACGGCAGGCTGCTCTCAGAGCCGACCAACGACCGGCCGGCACTGATCCTGCGGGCCGACGCCACCGGCACCGCCGTTCGCCGCCTCACGTGGCGCGGGCATGTCCGACTCGGCGGTGACAACCTGCCGTTGGACGGTGTCGATAGAGTTCCCGACCTGATCAGGAACTGCGGTGGCGACAACACGGACCAGCCGACCTCGCGTCCCGCGCACGACACCACATGCACCGACGACAGCGAGCTGGTCGCTTTCACCCGGCAGTACGCCACACGTACACCGGCCGGCCCGGGACGGGAGATCGTGCTCGACGCACACCACGTCGTGCGGTCGGTGTCCTCCAGCCGAGGCACCACCCTGGCGGCGCGCTGGACGTCCATCCAAGGCACGGGCACCTCGGCAGACGAGCTCGCCGACGTGCGCGTCGGTGACAAGGTGCCGGTCACCACCGGACTGGTGAGCACTCGCGAAGGACGTCAACGCCTGAGCCCTGCCACGACCATCGTCAACGGCGGGCCCCTCCTGGTCCGGAACGGGCGGGAGGAAATCACCCAGAGACGTGACGGCTTCGTCCACGCGGACGATCCGAGCTTTGCCTACGGGTGGGTGCTCAAACGCAACCCCCGCACCTTCGCCGGCGTCGACGGTCGGGGGCGCACGGTCCTGGTCACGGTGGACGGTCGCAGCACCGACGACCTGGGGCTCACCGTCCCCGAGGCAGCCGACGTGGCCCGGTCGCTCGGGCTCGTCGACGCCATCAACCTGGACGGCGGTGGCTCGACCACGATGGCGGTGCGAGGCAAGGTCGTCTCGCACCCGTCCGACAGCACCGGAGAGCGGCCGGTGGGCGACGCCCTGCTCGTCCTGCCTTCTCGCTGAGACGCACCCGGCCGGCGTCCTTTCCCGGGTGGTCGGTGACGTGCCGGCTAGTGGGTGGTGCACGGCTCCCGGCGGGTCCTCGCCACAGCCCGGGGCTGCGGCCCGAGCTCCTGGACGTCGGCCAGGGACGCCCAGCCGCGCATCGTCGGGTCGGTGACGCCGGAGACGAGCACCCGGTCGCCGCGGAGCTGTCGTACGACGACCTGGAGGCCTGCCGTCACCGGCCGCCCGCCGACGACGGCCCGGCACGACGGCCGCGGGCCCACGAGGTGGACGACGCCGCGAAGGTGGTAGTCGTCCACCCAGCCGTCCACGGGTGTGCCCTCGGCGCTCACGACGTGCAGCCAGGAGCCGTCGGACTCGCTCACGTGCGCCAGGGTCCCGTCGGGAACCGTCCCGACCTCGGCGTCCGACCCCGCCTCGGCGTACACAGGGACGAACTCGTCCGCCACGAGCCCGTGGTCGTCGCGTCCGCTGACCAGGACGAGTCTGCCATCGGGGCGTGAGGTGCCGTCGCCCGTCGCTGCTCCCCCGCAGCCCGTCGACGACAGGCCGAGGAGGAGCATCACCACGGGGAAGGTGCGCGTCACGGGCACGTGCTGGGGTTGGCAGCACCCTTGGTCACGTTGCTCGACGCCGTCGCGCACCAGGCGCCCCCGTCACCGGTGCGGTGCAACACCTTGTCGTACGGCGCGGTGGAGAGGCTGTAGTCGAAGCTGTCGTACGCCGTACCGGAGGGGTCGGTGAACCGGACCGAGTCGGTGCCGGTGTTGTTGAGGAAGCCCGAGGCGAACTCGAGCACCCAGCGGCCGCCCGCGGGGATCACCGTGCCAGCCGGGATCGGCTTGGGGGCGCCGCCTCCGTTGGCCACGTCGTCGACGTACCAGCCGCTGACGTCCACCGCCTGCGCGGTCGGGTTGTACAGCTCGACCCACTCGTTGGCAGGGCTCGTCGGCGCCATCGAGAACTCGTTGACCCTCACCTGGGCGGGGTCACCCCCGGTGCCACCTCCGCTGCCGGCGCCGGTGACGTAGGTCTTCGTGCCTGCGTCGTAGTCGATCGCGTAGTCCGCACCGGAGTTCCGGGTCGCGAGGTGGATCGTGCCGTCGTTGTTGAAGGTGCCGGAGTAGTCGATCGGGCCCGTGTCGTCCTGGGTGTCGCACGGGTTGTTGGTGAGGTAGGTGTCTGCACCGACGGCGCGGAAGGCGTCGAGCGTGCGGTTCGCCGGATGCCCGTAGCTGTTGCTGCCGCACGAGATCACCGACGTCTGGGGAGTCAGCGCCTGCACGTAGGCGTCCGAGGACGAGTGCGACGAGCCGTGGTGGTTGGCACGAACGGTCTCCACGTCGCCCATCGCATCGATCAGCTTCCCCTCCACGTTGTTGTAGGTGTAGCCGTTGACCGACGTGGCGTACTCGCCGTCGCTGTCTCCGGCCGTGGCGTAGGAGTAGCCGCCGAAGGTCACGCGTACGCCGACGGAGTAGTCGTTCTCGCTGGGCGGGGCGGCGTCGGTGCTGTGGTCGCCGCTGACCGGCGTGGTTCCGTCGGCCTGCATCACGCCTTTGGCGTTGGCCTCCACGATCTTCGCGGCCGCGCCGCCGCCGAGGTCGAGGGTGGGCCAGGTGGAGGCGTTGGTCAGCCGGGTCACCTTGCCGTCGATTCCCACTCGGTCGGCCTGGCCTGTGGGGCCGTAGAGCCAGCAGATGAATCGCCGTGCCGTGACCGACGTCGTGCCGACGTTGTCCCACGCCACCTCGGGCTCCGGAGCGGCAGAGGTCCCGACGTCACAGTCCTTGTCGCCGTTCGCGTCGGTCCAGGTGCCGCCGTCGCGGTCGAGAACCTGTCCGGCCGTGAACCCGAGGCCGCCGAGCGACTCCGGCAGCAGGAGCTGGTAGAGCCCGTTGCCGAAGGTCTGCGTCGTGTCGTTGGGGTTTCCCGCGTAACCGATGTGGTCGAGGTGGTGGTGGGAGGCCATCACGTAGTCGAGGGCGACGGGCGCCGTACCGGTTCCGCAGATGTTTCGGATCTGCGCGGCCACGTCGCTCGCGTTGGTGGAGGTGCCCTTGGAGTTGTAGGCGTTCTCGCCGACGTCGATGAGCAGGGTCCTGCCGGTCGGGCCGACCAGGAGCTGCGAGTCGCCCTGTTCGACGTCGAACCAGTAGATGTTGAGCTCACCCTGGCGCCAGGCGCCCGCGGTCGAGCAGGCAACGGCTCCGCCCGCGGCACCGGCGGCTGGAGCGACGAGCAGGGAGAGGGCAGTGAAGGCGGCGGTGAGAACGGCCAGGACGGCGGCGCGCACCGTCCTGTCCCGTGGGGGCTGAGTGGGCATGCCGGAGTCCGATCCCGAGAAGGAAGGCACGAAGCCGTGCTCAGGCATCTTGGCGAAGAAGGGGAAGCCCACGCACCCCTCGCCCGGCGTGTCGGCCTGTGACGGGAGTGAAAGTTCATGTCCCGGTAACCCAGGCCTCGATACGCGTTACGGGAACGCCTCGCGGTCGACGTTCACTCGACATTTCCGCACACCCGTCCCCCGCTCTGAGGAGATCCGATGACTCGACGCACCTCGGCCCTGGCCCTTGCCGCACTCGCCTCGACCGCTCTGGCCACTTGGCAGGTGCCGGCGAGCGCCTCGACCGAGTCGACCTGGTCGTTCGCGGTGATCGGCGACGTCCCGTACGGCGACGCGATGCTGGCTGACTTCCCCGCCTTCATCGACCGGATCAACGCCGACGGCGACGTGCGCATGGTCAGCCACCTCGGGGACATCAAGAGCGGCTCGACGACTTGTGACGACGAGCGCTTCTCCGCGGTCCGCAAGGACTTCGACCGGTTCACCGATCCACTCGTGTACACCCCGGGCGACAACGAGTGGACCGACTGCCATCGCGCGAACAACGGCGGGTACCAGCCGCTCGAACGGCTCCACACCATTCGGGACATGTTCTTCGACCCGGCCGGCCGGACTCTCGGCAAGCCCGTGGCGGTGAGGTCACAGGCCTCCCGAGGGCTTCCGGAGAACGTCCGCTACACCCGCGCCGGCGTCAGCTTCGCGACGCTTCACGTGGTGGGCAGCAACAACGACCTCGCGCCGTGGGACGGCCTCGGCAACGCCGCACCCACACCGGAGCAGGTCTCCGAGGAGCGGGCCCGGATGGACGCATCGATCGCGAACATGCGCGAAGCGTTCCGCCAGGCCAAGGCCGATGGCAACCGCGCGGTGGTGCTGACGCAGCAGGCCGACATGTTCGACGGCACCGTGGCGGATCCCCAGTTCTCCGACTACTCGGCCTACCGTCCGCTTGTGCGGGCGATGGTCGACGAGGCGAACCACTTCGACGGGCAGGTCTACCTCTTCAACGGCGACAGCCACTCCTTCACCCAGGACAAGCCGCTCGCAGCCGGGTCTCCCTGGCTCTCCTTCTACGGGGCGAAGGGCTCAGCGGACAACCTGACCCGGATCACCGTCGACGGTGCCGACAAGGGCGAGAGCAACTGGCTGAAGGCAACGGTGCACCGCGAAGGCCGCGACGTCGTCACCGTCGAGCGCGTGTTCTGACGCCGCAGGCGAGGGCGCGACCAAGCGAGGCCGGAGTCAGTACATGCGGGTGACTCGGCCGTCCTGCTCGAGGACCCACGTGCCGTCGGCGGCGGCGAGTACGCCGCGAGGTGGCCAACGCTCCACCTGCTGCAGCTGCGCAACCGAGGCCACGCGCACCGCCGGACCAGAGTCGCGCAGCAGGACGGCACTGGAGGTGGACTCCCAGTCCCGCAAGATCGCAGCCAGCCTCGTGTACGACGTCACCATCGGGAGCCGAACCGGGATCTGCGGGTTCTGGTCCCGCCGCGCGAGCGCGTGCTTGAGCATCTGCGCGAAGGCAGCGCTCTCGAAGTTGCTCATCTCGGCCAGCACGGCGCCTCAACCTACTCCGATCATCCGGCGTCTCGATCTTTGGGTCATTGGGTGGTCTTTTGTCGCCCAAAGGTTCCCGATAGCGGCGGCGTCACGCGTGACCCCTGACACCCCTGCGGTCGCTCCTCCGACGGCGCGTTCGAGCGTCCGTGACCTGGTGCCTTACAGTGCTTTGCGGGGAGGGGAGGAGACGAACCCGGCAGAGAAAGCGCGTACGCATGTCTGGACGGCACTCATCGGCCCCCGCCCCCCGCCGAAAGCGAGAGCGGGCGCCTCGACCGCGACGCCGACTTCTCGTGATGGCCGTGCTCCCGGCCCTGGCCGGGACCGCCCTCTTCACCGCCGGCGCCTCGGTGCTGGATCTCGGCGGATGCTCCGGCTCGCTGCCCGTGACGATCGCCGCGACGGAGGAGACCGTCGAGCTGCTGCGGGACGCCACGTCGCACCTCGAGGAGAGCGGCGCCGAGGCGGACGGCGAGTGTGTGGACTACCAGCTGAGCTCGGCTTCGCCGGACGAGGTGGCCAAGTCCCTCGACGCGCATGACGCCGACTCCCCCGACCTGTGGGTGCCGGACTCCTCCGACTGGGTCGAGCGAGTCGACGGTTTCGAGGGTGAGCCGAAGGTCGTCGCCCCCTCGCTCGGCCAGTCGCCCGTCGTCGTCGCCGGCCGTGGACTCCGGCAGCCCCGCTCCTGGCGAGAGGTCCTCGCCCGCGACGACGTGAAGTTCGTCGACCCCGTGCGCAGCTCGGCGCCGAGCGCGGCGTTGCTCGCGCTCACGGCCGAGTCCGGCCCGGCCAAGGTCTCCTACGTCCAGGTCGACTCGGTGATGGGGCCGCTCGCCCAACGGCTCGGCATCGGCAGCGACGCGCCACGCGACCTGAGGGAGCTCGCCCGGAGGCCGGGTGGCGCAGCGATCCTCAGCGAGCAGCAGCTGCTCGGCCTCCAGGCCAAGGGGGTCGCACGCGACCTGGACGCGCGGGTGCCCAAGACCGGGACACTGGTGCTCGACTACCCACTGGTGGCCGTCACCGACGAAGCCGCGGTCGGCGAGGCGGCCGAGCAGCTGGCCGGCTACCTCGAGAATCCGGAGGGCGCCGAGCTCCTCGCGGCGGCGGGGTTCCGGTCCGCAGACCTCGAATCCCTTCCGCAGGGCCAGGGAGTCGGAGAGCTGCGCGTTCTGCCGACACCGGAGGCCGGGGTCGCCGCGGAGATCCTTCGACGCTGGTCCCTCCTGACCGTGCCCTCGCGGATCCTCGGGGTCTTCGACGTGTCCGGGTCGATGGACGAGCTCGCGGGGCGCCGTACGCGGGTCTCGCTCGCAGCCCAGGCCTCGGCCGAGGGGCTGCGCATGTTCCCCGACCAGGCGAAGATCGGCATGTGGGCGTTCTCGCACGGGCTCGGTGGCCGCGACCGTGACCATCGTGAGCTCGTGAAGATCCGGCGGCTGGATGCACGGGCCGGTGGCCGGGACCAGCGACAGCTGCTCGGTCGGGCGCTGAAGGAGCTTCCCAAGCTGACGAACGGCGGGACAGGGCTCTACGACACCACGCTTGCGGCCGTCCGCGCGGTCCGGCACGACTACGACAAGAAGGCAGTCAACACCGTCGTGATCCTGACGGACGGGCGGAACGAGGATCCCGGCAGCATCTCGCTCACCAAGCTGCTGCAGACGCTGTGGCAGGAGATGGACCCTGACCGTCCCGTGAGCATCATCGCGATCGGCATCGGTCCCGACGCGGACGCCAAGGCGCTGGAGCGCATCGTCTCGGCCACCAGCGGCCGAAGCTATCTGGCTCGCGACGCGAAGGACATCGGCAAGGTCTTCAAGCAGGCACTGCTCAGCCGATGAGCCACGGGGAACGTGCTCTTCTGACAGGCTCGGGCCACGGCAGACGTGCTGCCGATCAGGAGGGAAGACGTGCCAGTCGTCGCGCTACGTCCGGTCGAGGACTCCGACCTCGACGCCCTGTTCGACCAGATGCGAGACCCCGAGTCGGTCTGGATGGCGGGCTTCACACCGAAGGATCCAGACGACCGGAGCGCCTTCGACACGCACATGGCCAAGGTGAGAAGCTCACCTGACATCACCCATCGGTCGATCACCTGCGACGACCAGCTGGTGGGCAGCATCGCCGCCTTCGTCATCGAGGGCCAGACCGAGGTCACCTACTGGATCGACCGCGCGTTCTGGGGCCGCGGCATCGCCAGCAGGGCTCTGGAGCAGCTGCTGGACCTGGTCCCCGTCCGGCCGCTGTACGCCCGCGCAGCCAGCGACAACACCGGGTCGCTCAGGGTCCTCCAGCGGGCGGGCTTCGAGGTCATCGGCACCGAGACCTCCTTCGCGCCCGCCCGGAACCGCGAGATCGAAGAGACCATCCTCCGCAAGGAGTAGCGGCGGAACCAACGTCGTGGCCGAATGCACCTAGGCGCCGACCGCCTTGCGCCCCTTCTTCTCCTGGCTGCTCTCCACGACATCGCCCACGAACTCGGGGAGCGTCTTCTGCTGCTCGGTGAGATCCAGGCGGTTCACGGCCTCGGCGAACCTGAGGTAGGTATCAACGCTCGCGATCACGATGCGCGCGTCGATCGTGAGGAGCTCGATCCCGACGAGAGAGACGCGCACGTACACATCGATGACCAGACCCTTGTCCAGGATCGTGTCGATCACGTCGGCGAGTCCGCTGGGATTCGGACGCGCGGCGTAACCGCCTTGTGTCGTCGCCATCGGCGTCCCTTCTGGGTAGCGATTCACGGGAGTCCAGACGCTGGCCCGACCTCACATTCCCCGGTGAGGGAGCGTCCAAACCGACGAGTCCCGCCTCGAGCCCCCTCCGGGCATGAGTGTAGGAGTTCCCACACGGGACAGGCTGCGCTCGGCGACGTGAGGCTCGGCGTGCTCCGTCGCACCTCTCGAGCGAGAGATAGGTAGTGCGCTCCGTAATTCCTCGGAAGCCACATCGCGTCGGCTGCGTCGATGATCGATGTCAGACGTTCAGCCCGATGCGGAGATCCCTGGGAGGGAGCCACGATGCACGAGTCGTCAATGCGACCCAGTCTCTTGAAGGTCTCGCTGTTCGTTGAACCACCGTGCCTCTTTCTCGACCTGCGTGGCGAGCTCGACCTTTGCAGCGTCAGCGAGTTGCCGCGGGAGGACTTCTCCTCGCGACCGGACCTGGACACGGTCCTGGTCGACCTAGGTGAGCTCACGTTCTGCGACCTGACCGGCCTCAGGGCGCTGCTCACCTTCCGCCGTATCCATCAAGCGCAGGGCCGAACGGTCGTGGTCGTGACGGCCACCCCATTCATCTGGCGCTTGATGCGTATGTGCGGCCTCACGGACCGGTTGGAGTTCGCGCGGCCTGCCGTCGCTGCCGCCTGACCCGCACAACGGACAGCCATGACTGCCCAGGAAGCACGAAAGCCCAGGTCAGAGGGTGTCTGCCTGGGCTTTCGGGTTGGCGCGCTCGGAGGGATTCGAACCCCCAACCTTTTGATCCGTAGTCAGATGCTCTATCCGTTGAGCTACGAGCGCTGGGCCTCGCACACTTTAGCGTGCCGTCCACATCAAGGCGAAATCGGTCCAGGGTGGCGCTCGACACGCTCCACCCCTGGGGCCCGGGAGCCCTTACCTACGGCCAGACCTGTGCCTCCGCGGTCGCTGTAGCGAGCCGTGAGGACCCGGTACGACGGTGGTGGCGACTGTCGGAGGCGATCCGACGGAGGCTGTCCGGCGCGAACAGAGCGGCCATGGGCGTGTCGAAACCGGTGACGTCCAGGAATCGCCACGCCATGACGGGGTCGTGCTCGGCGGCGGCCTGGAAACGGTCGATGTAGCCGCTGACGGCGCGTACCGGCAGGGGCCGAGCCCCTTGCACGATGTCGGCCGGCATCGCGAGGTCCCCTCCGGTGGCGAAGCTCCACGCGTCGCCGATCGGTCTGGCCGCCGCCTTGAAGAACCGAGGTGCGAGGTCGTCCGACCCCTGTCGCAGGCAGTCTCGCAGCGCAAGGGCTTCGAGGCCGGCCACCGTCATGCCCTGGCCGTAGATCGGGTTGAAGCTGCACAAGGCGTCGCCGGAGACGAGGAGCCCTTCGGGGAACCGGGCGAGCTTGTCGTAGCGGCGTCGCAGGTTCGCGGCGAAGCGGTGCTGATGCAGGTCCTCCACCGGCTCGGACTCGTGGAGCGCGTCGGCGAAGTCCGCCGGGAGGAACCTGTCACCAAAGGTCAGCCACGACTCGCGGTCCATCGGTGGATGGTGGCCGCCGTAGCCGGCGAGCGTCACGACCCACCTGCCGCCCTCCTGCGCGAGGGCGCCGGCCCCGGTCGGACGCGCCGCGGTCGGTCCCACGAGCAGCGAGCGGAGATGGTCGACACTGCCGGCGGGGAACCGCACCTGCTGACTGACGTACTTGAGGTCGACGGCTATCTCTTCCTCACCGGGAGGCGCATAGCCCATCGCCTTCAGCCACGCAGGCGCCCTGCCGCTTCGGCCGGTGGCCACGACCAGCAGGTCCGCGGGGAGCGAGCGCTTGATCTGCGACCCGTCTCGCGACACGATCCGCGCACCCGTCACACGGGTCAGCCGGGCGTTCGTCGTCGGGCCCTCCACGTCGCAGCCGTCGAAGAACCCCACGTTCGGCAGGGCACGGACCCGGCGCAGCACCGCTGCCTCAAGGAACGGCCGGCTCGGCTCGTACAACGCACCCGGACTCACGCCGTGCCCCCTCGGCGTCGGGGTCGTGGAAGAACTCGTGCCCGTTGACGTTGAAACACATCTGGCCGAGGGACTCGGTTACCGGCACGCCCGCCTCGACCAGCTCGTCGAGGAAGCCCGGGAAGAGCTCGTCGAGGATCTTGGCGCCACGCGGCAGCAGCACGTGCGCATGTCGCCCCTGGGGCACGCCCCTGTCGCGGAAGTCCTTCCGCCGGCAGCCGGTCGCGCTCCACGACGGTGACCTGGTCGAAGTGCTCGGCGAGGACCCGGGCCGCCAGCAGGCCGCTCATGCTCGCACCCAGGACCACGGCGTGGTCCCCGTGGAGAGGCGAAGCAGTGAGAGAGTCTCCCGTGCGTTGTCTCGGAAGCCGCATGACTCACTCCGAGGGGGCGGCTCGTCGCCGGTGCGAGGGCGCACGCGCGTCCGACGTACCCCCGGTTCTCCAGTCAAACACCGACCGAGCCATGCCGCCTGACACGTTGGGGCTAGTACGTTTCGCGACCCACGTCACACGTTGATCGATCCAATAGCCGGGCGCGAGCTCTTGTGAGTACATTCACTAGCACCCATACTGCGCCGGACAGACCCTCCGGCGTACGTTGCACCCATGGAAGATCGCTGCAACGAAGCGGCGATCACAAAAACAACTCCACGACACTCCATCGATACGCTCGATGGCCGGATGCGTCATTCCGCATACCGGACGCGCGAGAGGGAACGGTAGGCCATGACCGCCGACACTGCGTCGACCAACACCGAGACGAACCAGAGTGCGCCGACGACCCACCAGGGCATCCTGACCTGGGTCAACGAGGTCGCCGCGCTCACTCAGCCGGACAGCATCCACTGGTGCACCGGATCCGACGAGGAGTGGGTCCAGCTCACTGACGCCCTTGTCGAGACCGGCACCTTCGTGCGCCTGAACGAGGAGAAGAAGCCCAACTCGTTCTGGGCCGCCTCCGACCCCACCGACGTGGCGCGTGTCGAGGACCGGACCTTCATCTGCTCCGTCGACGAGAAGGACGCCGGGCCCACCAACAACTGGATGGACCCGAACGAGATGAAGGCCCTCATGCGGGACCTCTACCGGGGTTGCATGCGGGGCCGGACGATGTACGTCATCCCCTTCGTGATGGGTCACCTCGAGGCCGAGAGCCCGATGTTCGGCGTCGAGATCACCGACTCCGCCTACGTCGTGGCCTCCATGCGCGTCATGGCTCGCATGGGCACCAACGTCCTTCGCCGCATGGAGGAGGTCGACGCCAAGTTCGTCCCCGCCCTCCACTCGGTGGGCATGCCGCTCGAGCCGGGCCAGCAGGACGTCGCCTGGCCCTGCAACGACACCAAGTACATCGTGCAGTTCCCCGAGGAGCGCGCGATCTGGTCCTTCGGCTCCGGGTACGGCGGCAACGCCCTCCTCGGCAAGAAGTGCTACGCGCTGCGCATCGCCTCGGTCATGGCACGCGACGAGGGCTGGCTCGCCGAGCACATGCTCATCCTCAAGCTGACCAGCCCCGAGGGTGTCGTGAAGTACGTCGCGGCCGCGTTCCCGAGCGCCTGCGGCAAGACCAACCTCGCCATGCTGGCGCCGACCATCCCGGGTTGGAAGGTCGAGACCCTCGGCGACGACATCGCCTGGATGCGGATCGGCGAGGACGGCCGCCTCTACGCCGTGAACCCGGAGTTCGGCTTCTTCGGTGTCGCCCCCGGCACGAACGAGAAGACCAACCCGAACGCCATGCGCACCATCGACATCGGCAACTCGGTCTTCACCAACGTCGCGCTCACCGACGACGGTGACGTGTGGTGGGAAGGCATGGAGAACATGCCGTCCCACGCGACGTCGTGGAAGGGCGAGGAGTGGACGCCTGAGTCGGGCGAGCTCTCCAGCCACCCGAACAGCCGCTACTGCACCCCGATCAAGCAGTGCCCGATCCTGGCGCCCGAGTACGACGACCCCAACGGTGTGCCGATCGACGCGATCCTCTTCGGTGGTCGCCGCAAGGACACCGTCCCGCTGGTCACCGAGGCCCGCGACTGGACCCACGGCACGTTCATGGGCGCGACGCTGTCCTCCGAGACCACCGCCGCCGCGGTCGGTCAGGTCGGCATCGTTCGTCGCGACCCGATGGCGATGCTGCCCTTCATCGGCTACAACGCCGGCGACTACTTCAACCACTGGATCACGGTCGGCAAGGACAACGACGCCGCCAAGCTGCCGAAGATCTTCTACGTGAACTGGTTCCGCCGTGACGAGAACGGCAGCTTCGTGTGGCCGGGCTTCGGTGAGAACAGCCGCGTCCTGAAGTGGGTCGTCGAGCGGATCGAAGGCCAGGCCGAGGGCATCGAGACGCCGATCGGCTACGTCCCGACGCCGGACGCGCTCGACACCGAGGGCCTCGACATGGACCCGGAGGAGCTCCGGAAGGCCCTCGAGGTCGACGTCGAGGAGTGGAAGGCCGAGATCCCGGGGATCACGGAGTGGTTCGAGAAGTTCGGCGAGAACCTCCCGGCCGTCCTCTGGACCGAGCTCGACAGTCTCAAGGCTCGCCTCGGCGCAGCCGGCTGATCTGAGTCAGCGCTCGATTCGAGCATTACGAAGGCCCCATCCGGTCCGGATGGGGCCTTCGTCCTTTTCGCTACCTCGTGAGTCGGATCGCCGTGATGTGATGGCTGCGGCATACTTTGCTTTAGGGGGGAGAGGGGAGCGTCGTCACGTTGACGAGCAAGTACGGACCTGAACAGCGGGAGCTGCTGGAGACGGCCGCAGGCCGGGTCTACAGCAACGCGGTCGCGCACGGCCACCTGCTCGTCGACGACCCGAGCCTCTCCGACGAAGCGCTACGCCCCGCCATCGACCTCCTCCTCGACATCGGCCTCCTGAGCCAGGACGAAGAGGCCGGACGGTACATCCCCGTGGACCCGGCCGAGATCCAGTCGCGCGTCGTCGTGCCGCTGGGCCAGCAGGGCGACTGAACTGCTGAACGAGTCCGCAAACTGGGCGGACACCTTCAAGACCCTCGGGCAGGTCTACCGGAAGTCGCCCCACACCTCCACGAGCCCGATCACCGAGGTGCGCGGCTTCCGGCACATCAACAGCTACATCCAGGCCGCTGTCACCGACGCCCGCCAGGAACTCCTCACCGCACAGCCGCACGGTCGCCGTCCGAGCGAAGAGCTGGCGCTCGCCATCGACCGGGACATCCGAGCCCTCAACCGCGGACTCAAGATGCGGATTCTCTACCAGCACTCAGCCCGGCAGAGCCCCGCGACTCGGGAGTACGTGTCCGAGGTGACCCAGCACGGCGCAGAGGTCCGCACACTCGACGAGTTCTTCAACAGACTGATCGTCGTCGATCGTCACATAGCGATCATCCCGAGCTCCGCAGGCGACCAGGTCGCGGTCGCCATCCACGACAGCTCACTGATCCACTACCTCGTCGACATCTTCGAGCGGGCATGGGAGCGCGGGCGCCCCTTCACAGCGCACGACGCCAAGAGCGAGCGGAGCATCGCCTCGGACGTCCGGGCGATGACCATCCGGCTGCTCGTGGAGGGGCACAGCGACCCGGCGAGCGCCAAGCGGCTCGGGGTGAGCACGCGGACCTACGCCGGGTACATCGCGGCCCTCAAGGAGGAGTACGGCGTCCAGACCCGCTTCCAGCTCGGTCACGCCATGGGCCGTGCCTCGACCCACGCCGACAGGCCCGAGGACTTCGAGGACGCGGCACACGAGTCCGGCGACATCGAGGCCTGATAGGACCGGGAGCCTCCCTTACGCCGACACAGCACGGTCGCACGTCTGCCGCGATGCCCGTGGCGTGGGCCTGCCCGAGGTTCACAGCCCCCCAGCAAAAGGCGAGGGCAGACCATGTGGGTACATGTCTGCCCTCGCGGGGTTGAGACGGGCCGGGGGGGTGGCGCTGGGACCGAACAGCCGGGGGGATGGCTTGCGTTCGTTCCTCGTCTCAAACTCTATGGCGAGCGGTGGGAACCGCTGCGTTTGTTGAACTAGCAGGTCAAGCAGGCTGAGGCTGGTCAGCCGACCGGCCAGCCGGTGTCCTTCAGCAGCGAGATTCCGCCGTCCTTGGAAGCGGAGCCAGTCGGCCAGCCCGTGTCCTTGGCCTGCGCCGGGGCCGCGAGGGTGCCGATCGCGAGGACGGCCGAAGCAAGAGTTCCGGCGATGATGCGGGCAACGATTCGCGTCTTGTTCATCGGTCTCAACCTCTTGGGTAGTCGGTGCTGGTCGCTCCGGGACGAACGACCTGCAACCCAGTGTCGGGCATGCGATCGTGCAGGCACTACCAAACCGGGCCTCATAGGTTTGCAGTGCATCTTTCTGCAGAAACCGCGTTTTCGCGCGCAGAGTGAAACCGGGCGCGATAATGTCCGCCGCCCGCGCAGAGGCTGGATAGAAGGGCCGGATCCCGCGTGAAACGGGAGACAGCGGACCATCTTTACCGACCGGACCTAGACGGGCAAGCATTGATGCGCGTTTTTCGTCAAGCGAAATTCTGCATAAAAGCGCATCCGTTACCTGATCGACATTTGCCCCCGGCAGGGGTAAGGATCCTGCGCAACCTGTCGACCCATAGCCTGGGACGGATGAGCCGCCCACGACTTCGCCGCGCCGCGGCCGCACTGGGCGCCTGGGCGGTCGTCGCGGTCCCCGTAGCGGTCCTCACCTTCACCGACAGCTCGACGACCACGACGGTAGCCGGCCACGAGGCAGTCGTGTCGCCCACCTTCGACGGCTACGCCACCCTCGACCTCGGGCCGTACGTTCCGAACCTGCGGTACCCCTCGGGGCACTCCCTGGGCGCCCACATCGACCTCGGACAGACGAGCCTCACGTCGTACGACGCGCTGATCTCCCGCTACGCCACCATCGGCACCCAGCCGGAGGGAGAGATCGCGAAGGTCACCGGCTCCCTGCGCGACATGGCGGTCAGCAGCGCTGCCACGGGCGCACTGGCGGGCGTCGCGGGGCCGGGGCTGTGGCTGTTGCTCGGCAGCCGCCGGCGCGCCGAGCTGTCCGGCCGGGTCACGCCCCGGCGCGCGGCGGTCTTCGGGGTCGGCGGAGTCGTCCTCCTCGCGACGCTCATGCAGCCGTGGGAAGGCCGCGACCCTGTCCTCGGGCAGGGCGCCACCTGGCGCCCCATCGAGGACGAGCTCGCCGGCGTACCCATCCCGGAGCAGGCGCGGCCGCTGGAGGTGGAGAGCGGACTGTTCACCACCGGGACCAAGCGCCTGGCCGAGAGCATGCTGGACAGCTACGGCCGGAGCGTCGCGTTCTACGCCGACCTCGCCGAGTCCGTCCCGGAGATCGCCGACCAGATCCGCACGCCCTCGGAGGACGAGACCGTCGCCCTGCTGGTCAGCGACCGCCACGACAACGTCGGGATGGACAAGGTCGCCCTCGCCGTCGCCGAGGCCGGCGGCGCGACCGTCCTGATCGACGCCGGTGACGACACCTCCACCGGCTCCCCGTGGGAGGCGTTCAGCCTCGACTCGCTCGACCGCGTCTTCGACGACTTCGACCACAGGTACTCGGTCGTCGGCAACCACGACGAGGGCGACTTCGTCGGCAGGTACCTCGACGACCTCGGCTTCACCAGGCTCGACGAGGAGCTCGTCGAGGGGCCGGACGGCATCCGGTTCTTCGGCGCCGACGACCCTCGGAGCAGCGGCCTCGGGTCCTGGCGTGACGAGACCGGCCTCTCCTTCAGCGACCACGCCGAACGCGTCGCGGACCAGGTGTGCGAGCACGACGAGGAGGGCGACCGGATCGCGGCCCTGGTCGTCCACGACGCGAACACGGGGAAGTACGCCCTCGAGCGCGGCTGCGTCGACCTCGTCGTCGGCGGCCACGTCCACGAGCAGCTCGGCCCCACCGAGGTGGTCGGGGAGAACGGCAAGGTGGGCTACTCGTACACCAACGGCACCACCGGCGGGGCGGCGTACGCCGTCGCGATCGGGAGCAAGCTGCGCCGCAACGCCCAGGTCACCCTGGTGACCTTCCGCGACGGCCGGCCGGTCGGCCTCCAGCCCGTGACGGTCCGCACCGTCGGGGACTTCCGGGTGAGCCCGTACCAGGTGCTCGACCCGGCGCCCGGTGAGATGACCGGCGCCGAGACGACGAACGGCCCCGACGGAGACGAGGCTCCGTAGGGGCCGTTCAGGTCTGGCGGAGGTGGCGGGATTTGAACCCGCGAGAGGGGTTTGCCCTCAACCCGCTTAGCAGGCGGGCGCCATAGACCGGACTAGGCGACACCTCCAGACAGCGAGGACAGGTTACCCGTGGCCGATGCACGGGAGCCAATCGGGTCGCCCGGGTCAGTTGATCCGGCGATAGCCGTGGCCCCGGTTGAGGTGTCCCTGCAGGTCCGTGAGGAAGGTGTCCGAGGTGGTCGCCAGCATGCGCACGGGGAGGGTCGTCGTACGCCCGTCACGCAGCCGGAGCACGACGCACCGGTCGCCGGCGACGGTCGTGGCCACGACGTCCTCGACGTCGGTCCAGCGCGCCTGCTTCACGCCCGCCCCCCGGACCAGGCGCACCCGGTAGCCGGCCTCGTCGAGCCGGACGACGGTCGCGCCCCGGGTCAGCAGGAACCCGCCCACCAGGAGCAGCAGCACGGCGACCACGATCCCGACGCTGAGTACGGCGGAGGGCAGCTCGAGCAGCCAGACGCCGAGGGTCAGGAGGACGACAAGGCCGCCCAGGACGGCGATCAGCGCACCCAGCATCCGGGCGGCGATGGGCTGGGAGAGTCGGTAGTCGGACGGCACAGGTCGATTACACCCGCCGTTGCAGCCGGCCGCCAAATGTCTGGGTCATGGCCCTTGTCACAGGAGTGTGGTGCAGGTCACACTGATTTTCCCACCCCTCATTTTCGGGCGGCCGGAGGTGGCATCGTGACAGGTTTGGATCACGCGATCGTCGGGCTCGACCAAGCCCTCGACAGGCCGCGGCGGCATCAGATGTGGCGCTGGCTGGTGCGCCACCGGGTCACCGCGGTGCTCGACGCGCTCGCCGCGGAGAACACGCGGGCGGTCGACGCCTGGCTCGCCTCGCGGCAGCGCAGCCTCGTGCGCGAGCGGGACACGCTCTTCCTCAAGCTCGACATCCTCGCCGGCCAGGTCGTCGATGCGGCCGATGTCGAGCCGATCCGCTCCGAGCTCAAGCGGGTCCTCACCGAGCTCGGGCGGCACCGCCAGCGGCTCAACGACCTCGCCTACGACACCGTGGCACTGGAGCTCGGCGGCTCCGAGTAGCAGACTCGACGGCAGACGCCCCGGCCGGGAGATCGGTCGGGGCGGTTTCTGCTGGTCGAGGAGCGCGGAAGGCGGAGTCGGATGGACACGGGCAACTACGTACGGTTCGAGCGGGTCAGCTCGGTCGAGAGCACGGAGACCGGCCTGCTCGCCGACGTGCACGGGGAGCAGCTCCGCGTCGACGTGGTCCGCGAGGACGTCGTCCGGTTCAAGATCAGCCGTGGAGGGGTCTTCGACGAGAGCCCGACGTACGCCGTCTGCGTCGACCCGCTCGACGAGCCCGTCGACTTCACCGTCGAGCAGGACGAGCACGCGGTGCGTCTTCGTACCTCGGCGCTCGTCGTCACCGTGGGGCTCGACCCGTTCCGGCTCGACGTGCACCGACCGGACGGCAGCCCCGTCGTGGAGACGGCGCAGGACGAGGACGGCCGCTGCTGGGCCTACGCCACCCTCAACGACGCGTTCACGCTCCGTCGCCGCTGCCGCCGCGAGGACCCGATCTACGGCCTGGGCGAGAAGACCGGCCACCTGAACCGTCGCGGCCGTGACTTCACCCTGTGGAACAACGACGTGCTCGACCCGAACGCCGCACGGCGGTTCACCGCCGGACTCCCCGCCGACGACCCCCGGGCCGACCGCACGAGCACGGAGTTCGACCCCTACTACGTCTCGATCCCGTTCTTCTACCACCAGGGCTACCCCGCCGGCGCCATGGCCGCGTCCTTCATCGACAACGGCTACCCCGCCGAGTACGAGTTCTCCCACGCGGAGGAGTACCGCATCCACTTCCAGGGTGGCCAGTACACCGAGTACGTGTTCGCGGGCCCGTCCATGCCGGACATCCTCAGCCACTACACCTGGCTCACGGGGCGGATCACCCTTCCTCCGCTGTGGTCGCTCGGGTACCACCAGTGCCGGTGGTTCCACTACACCCAGGAGGACGTGGAGCGTCTCGCGCAACGGCACCGCGACGAGGAGATCCCCTGCGACGCGCTGTGGCTCGACATCGACTACATGGACGGCTACCGGGTCTTCACCTGGGACACCGACGCGTTCCCCGACGCTCCCGGGATGCTCAAGCGCCTGTCGGACAAGGGCTTCCGGGTGATCACGATCATCGATCCGGGGGTGAAGCACGAGCCGGGCTACTGGGTCTTCGACCAGGCCCGCGAGCGCGACGTGCTGTGCAAGACCGAGGGCGGCGACATCTACATCGGCCAGGTGTGGCCGGGCAACACCGCCTTCCCTGACTTCGTGACCGAGGAGGCACGGGCGTGGTGGGGCGAGCTGAACGCCGCCCACGTCCAGTCGGGACTCGCCGGCATCTGGAACGACATGAACGAGCCCGCGACCGGCGCCATCGACGCGCGGCGCATGCGGTTCGGGGACGGGAAGTACTCCCACGAGCGCTTCCACAACCAGTACGCCCTGCTGATGGCCATGGGCACCGTCGACGGCCTGCTCGACGCGATGCCCGACCTCCGGACCTTCGTCCTCTCCCGGGCGGGCTCCGCCGGGATCCAGCGGTACGCCGCCAACTGGATGGGCGACAACGTCTCGCGCTGGGACCACCTCTGGCTGAGCGTCCCGATGGCATCGGGCTTCGGCATCTCCGGCCAGGCGTTCGTGGGTGCCGACATCGGCGGCTTCGCCGGGCACTCGAACGCCGAGCTCTTCCTGCGCTGGATCCAGTACGGCGCGCTCACGCCGTTCTGCCGCAACCACTCGGAGATCGGCAACGTGGACCAGTACGCCTGGGCCTGGGGCGACGTGATCCGCGACCTCGCGCGCGAGGCGATCCGGCTCCGGTACCGGCTGCTCCCCTACCTCTACGCGACGTTCCTGCAGGCCTCCGAGACCGGCGCACCGGTGCAGCGTCCACTGGTCTTCGAGTTCCAGGACGACCTCACCGTGCGCGACATCGACGACGCCTACCTCCTGGGCCCGGACCTGCTCGTGGCGCCGGTCTTCGAGGCCGGGGTGACCGCTCGCCAGGTCTACCTGCCCGAGGGCACCTGGTACGACTGGCACACCGGGGAAGGGATCGGCGGGCAGAGGTACGTGCAGACCTCGACGCCGATGGAGCGGATCCCCATCTACGCGCGCGGCGGCGCCGTGATCCCGATGTGGCCGAAGGCCCCGGCCACGACGACGGGCTACCACCCCCCGTTCATCGAGCTGCACCTCTTCGTTCCCGGGGCAGACGGCACCCACGAGTCGCTGCTGCAGGAGGACGACGGTCTGACCTTCGCCGCGCTCGAAGGCGGCTGCGTCCGGACCTCCTTCCGCGTGACGAGGAGCGGCGACCACGTCGAGCTGCGGGCAGAGGTCTCGGGGCACGGCTACGCCGAGTTCATCCGGGAGGAGTTCCAGCTCGTCGTGCACGGTGCCGCTCCGGCCGTCGTACGGGTGGACGGCCGGGAGGTGCAGCCCACCGGCGGGCGCTTCCTGCTGCCGAACGAGGGCAGCGGCTTCCACCTGGAGTTCGAGGCAGCCGGGTCGTAGCGGTTCGACGGGCTCCGAGGAGACGCCCCGGCCGGTGAACCGGCCGGGGCGTCCAGGTGATCGGTCTCGTCAGCCGTTGTACGACGGCTGGGACTGCGGGTTGAACACGTCCATCCTGACTCGCTTCGCGTCAGCGACCCGCTGGTCGCGCAGGTCGAAGACGTCGAAGCCCTGCTGGATGTCGTTGGAGTAGATGTAGCCGTTGTACCAGTACGCCGACCACGACCCACCGATGATCAGCCGCTCGTCGGAGAGCGGCCCCCTGTCGAACCAGGCGATCTCCTTGGGGTTCGCCGAGTCGGTGAAGTCGAAGACGGAGACACCACCCTGGTACCACGCCTGCACCATGATGTCGCGACCCTTGACCGGGATCAGCGAGCCGTTGTGGGCAACGCAGTTCTCGGTGTTGGACTGGGTGCGGGGCATCTTGTAGTAGCTCTTGAAGACCAGGCGCCCGTCGACGATGTCGTAGATCCCGTCGGCGCCCTTGTTCGGGCCGACCGTCGGGTTGCAGGTCGCGCCGCCGCCGCCTCCGAGCTCGTCGGTGAAGACCACCTTGGTGCCGGAGTTGTTGAAGGTCGCGGAGTGCCAGAAGGCGAAGTTCTCGGTGTCCCGCACCTGCTGGGTGACCACGGGGTGCTCACGGTCGGAGATGTCGAGCAGGATCCCATCGCCCATGCAGGCGCCGGCCGCGATGTCCTTGCTCGGGTAGGCGGTGATGTCGTGGCATCCGCTCGTCGTGCTCGAGCCGTTACCACCCGGGTTGCCGCCGTCGGGGAACAGCACCGGCGTACCGACGAGCGCTGCGTCCTGGGGTGATGCCACCGGGACCTTCACGACGCTGATGCTGTCGTGCGGCGGCTGGCAGTCCGGGAAGGAGGCGTTCGGGGAGTACGACGACACGTACACGAAGAGGTCGCTGCCATCCTTCGTCGGCGCGAGCGTGTGGGTGTGGGAGCCGCAGTCGGTCTCCACCGCGGCGACGTACTCCGGCGAGGCCGGGTTGGTGATGTCGAAGACCCGGATCCCCTCCCACGACTCCTCGATCGAGGCCGTCTGTGGGGTGCTGTTGCACGAGTCGTCGTTGCGGCTCGAGTCGACGCTGAGCACGAGCAGGTTCCCGTAGACCGACACGTCGTTCTGCGAACCCGGGCACACCACCTGGGTCACCACCCTCGGCTGGGTGGGCCGCTTCACGTCGTACACCATGAAGCCGTTGTAGTTGCCCGCGAAGGCGTAGCCGTCCTTGAACGCCAGGTCGCTGTTGAGGGAGCCCTCGTTCGCGAAGGCTCCCTGCTTGGGGATGTTCGCGATCAGCGACATGTTGGGGCTGCTTGCTGTCTCGCCCTGCGCCAGGCTGGCGTCGCTGTCGTCCAGCTGTGCCATGTCCTGCCCGGGCAGGCAGCCCATCGCGAAGTTGTCGCCGGCCCTCTCCAGAGCCCGCTGGAGTCCGGGTGGGCAGGCCGCCGCGTCGGAGGACGCGGAGTCGTGGTGGTTCTCGTGCGCGCCGACGGGAGCCGCGGTGGCGGCGAGCCCGATCGCGAGTAGCGCGGCGGCGACCATGCGAGCGCCTGGTGAGCGCGGGATGGAGGCGCGATGTGCGCGAAGGTTCATGCTTGTTCCTCCCGTTCGGGAGTGATCCAGATCACTCCTTTGTGGGATATGTCGTACCGTGTTCCAGGTCACAAAGTAAAGACCTTTGCAGCCGACCGCTTCTCGGAAGCGGTTCAGAGGGAGGCGCACGTGAGGGACGGACAGCAGCGGGCGAGCAGGATCGTGGCACTCTGCCTGGTCGCGGCGGTCGCTGCGACCGGGTGCACGTCGAGCGCCGAACCTCCGGCGAAGGCGGAAGCGGCGGCGGCGAACGCCGACCTGACCGTCCTCCAGCCCGGGAAGCCCGGTGAGCCGGCCACGACGGCAGGCCCGGACACATCGGTCCCCGAGGCCCAGTGGAACCACTCCGACGTCGCGTTCGTGCAGATGATGATCCCCCACCACGCCCAGGCGCTCGAGATGTCACGCCTGGCGAAGACCCGGGCGGAAGACCCCCACGTCAAGTCGCTTGCCCGGCGGATCCTGGCGGCCCAGGGCCCCGAGATCCTCACCATGGCTGCGTGGCTCGAGGAACGGAACATCGACGTGCCCAAGGCGGGCGAGGACCCGGCGGAGTACGACCACGGACAGCACGGTCACACGCCGATGATGGGCATGCTCACCCCCGAGGAGATGCGCCGGCTCGCCGCGGCGGAGGGCCACAGGTTCGACCGGCTCTTCCTCGAGGGGATGATCGGCCACCACCGCGGGGCCGTCGACATGGCGCAGGCCGTGGCCCGCGACGGCGCCGACATCCGTGTGTCCGAGCTCTCCGCCGACGTCGTCGTCGGTCAGTCCGCCGAGATCGAACGGATGCGCGAGCTTTTGCGGGATCTCTAGCGGCGCTGCGTCACATGTCGTCGCCGATGAACATCGGGTCGCCGCCCCTCGTGCTCACGCGCCCGATCTCGGTGCAGGTGCCGGACGGGATCTCGCAGTCGTAGAACACGCCCTGCTGCTTGGGGCCGTTCGCGGCGGCGAGCACCGAGCCGTCGGTGTCGAAGGTGAACCAGATCGCGTCCTTCACCTCGAGCTGGATGGCACGGTCACCCGGCGTGGTCGGCTCGAGCTTCGACGACCAGTAGAGGATGTGCCGGCCGTCGAAGGACAGCTGGGCGTCGATCGCACCCTCGGTGAAGTCCCAGCCCGCGACGGGACTGTCCGGCGCCGGCTCCGGCGCGGCGTAGGCCCACATCACCCGCCCGTTGCGGGCGTCCGCGACGCGGAACTTCCCTTCGCCGAGTCGGGTCCACCTCGCCTCCCCGGAGGCGTCCGGGTCCCACACGAAGGTCCCGTCGCCCGTGCGCACGAACACCAGGCCGCGGTCCAGCCCGTCCACCACGACGTTCAGGCAGTCCTTGTCGGAGCAGGACACGGGCAATGTGTCGACGGTACGGCGGGCCTCGAGGTCGTGGAGCACCACCTCCACTCCGTCCTCGGCGGGCTGCGTGAAGGCCACCAGGGGCAGCTGTGCGTCCGCCTTGGACGAGGGGCGGAAGCGGCTTCCGGTCGCCGTCGGGGCAGGCGCGAGCGTGGTGTCGGTGCCGTCCTCGCTGAGCAGGTGCGCCTGCCCGCCCCGGTCGAAGAAGACCAGGCCGTACGGCGTCGCCGTGGCGTCCGTGTCGAGGTAGCCCATGTCCTTGCGCGGGAAGAACCGCCCGCCCAACGACAGCTGGCCGTCCTCGTCGGGGCTCGCGAAGGCCCGCAGGCCCTCGGCGTAGTCCAGACGGCCGACCGCGGCGAACCGCTGCGGGTCGGACCGCTGCGCGGACCCCTGGGTGGCCGGGCTGACTGCCTGGACGAGCGCGAGACCGCCGTAGGAGGCGACGGCCACCGCGGCCACCACGCCCATCGGTGCGGCGCCTGCGCAGGCCGCGTCCGCGGCGGACGACCCCGTCCAGGTCGGGCGTCGATGCCACGGAGTCGACCCGGTCCCCGATCGCACGGGTCAGCTGGTCCTCGAGCCTCATGACTGGTCCCCCTCGGTGACGAGCTCACCGGCGGCGTGCCGGCGGCGAAGTGCGGACAGTCCGTCGGAGGCCTGCGACTTGACGGTTCCTCGGCTGCAGCCGAGGACCTCGGCGATCTGCTGCTCGCTCAGGTCCTCGTAGTAGCGCAGCACGAGCACGGCGCGCTGGCGCGGAGCGAGGCTCATCAGGGCCTGCCAGAGCTCGGCTCGATCCACGAGGTCGTCCTGGTCGGACCGCAGCTCCCCCACCTCGAGTGGTGGCCCGGAGCGTTCGGACCTCCACCAGCGGCGCCGGCGTACCCCGAGCACCTCGTTGACGGCCATCCGCCGTACGTAGGCCTCCGGGTGGTCGGCCGACCGGACCCGCTGCCAGGACGCGTAGGCCTTCGCGAAGGCCGACTGGAGGGCGTCCTCCGCGTGCCCCACGTCGCCGGTGATCGCGTAGGTGGCCCGGAACAGCCGAGCCCAGGTCGCGGCGAAGAACTCCGCGAACTCGGCCTCTCTGACGTCGCGCAACTGGGCTCCCCGTGGCTCTGCACTGCTCGGACGTCAGGACAGATGCATCGAACCCGTCGCCCGGTTGGGTCCACCGGCGAACTCTGTCACAGCACCGAGAGCGACTCGGCCGTCGGCGATGTTCCTGAGACATCACATGAGCAGAGGGGGCGGGATTCGAACCCGCGGCTGACATCTCTGCCAGCGACCGCTTTCAAGGCGGTTCCGATCGGCCACTCCGGCACCCCTCCGTGCGCCGGCCCGCGCGAGCGTGCCGACCACCCAGGAGAGTTTAGGGGGTCGGGGGTTCGGGGTCAGAGATCCAGGGTCACCAGGATGTCGCCTTCCTGCACGACATCGCCCTCGCTGACCTTGACCGAGGTGACCGTGCCGGCTGCCTCGGTGAGGACCGGGATCTCCATCTTCATCGACTCCAGGAGTACGACGGCGTCGCCTGCCGCGAGCCTGTCACCGGGGGCGACGACGATCTTCATCACGTTCGCCACCATCTCGGCGACGACCTCTGCAGTCTTCGGGGCACGAGCCATGCGAGGGACGGTACACGCGCGCGACGATTACCCGCAGGTACGCGGATCCCGCTACTTCTCGGGCAGCAGGTCGAACCGGGGCGTGCCGTCCGACGAGAGGCCTTCGACGCCCGAGGACCAGTCGGCGAAGACCGAGACCTCGGCGTCCTCACGGCCACCCAGGGCGTCCCAGGGCACGGACACGCGAAGCGTCCGACCGCTGAGGCCGAAGTATCCCGGGAAGCGGACGAAGCCGTCCGGCGTCTGGAGGAAGGCGCGCCAGCCGTGGCGACCGCCGTCGAGGAACACCTGGTAGTCGCTCTCGTCCGAGCTCGACCGGAAGAGGTCGATGCCGATGCCCTGGACCTCGCGGGCCGCCAGCCTCCCGGGCAGGGCGCCGCCGACCGTCACCGTGGCGGCCAGCGTGCCGTCGTGCTCGCTGAAGCTCACCCCTGTCAGGTCGGCGTAGCCGGGGCCGTTCCCGTGGTCGGCCGAGGGGTCGTCGAGGCTCGCCAGCTCCACCCACGGCTCAGGCCCGGTAGCCGTCCCTCCGGACGGTCGCCCCGTCGCCCTGGTGTCGATGGGACCGCCGTGCTGCGCTGTCCTGGCCGGTCGAGCGTGATCGGCGGCTCCGGGGCGGTCTCCGCGGGAACCGGCACGAGCCCTCTGCTCGGGGTTCGCGCGGGCAAGGCTGCCCGCGATGGTCTCCGCCTCCCGTGCCAGGTCGGCGCGCGGCTCGGGGCTTGCATCGCCGGTCTCGGCCGCGCCCACCGCGCACCCGGCGAGCAGCAACATCCCCGTGATGACTCCCGTGAGGGCGGAGCGTCGCTGGACGACGCCCCGCCCCTGGGAGTGAGCGCAGGAGCCCACTTCCAGACCTCCTACTTCCAGTCCGCGCCACCGCGCATGTCGTGCGGCACGAGGACCTGAATGTCCCAGCTGCAGCTCTTCGCGCCGTTGTCGAAGGTCGCATCGGCATGGACGTCGTACGTGCGCCCCTCACCCTTGCCCGAGCGCTCGCTGCGCAGCTGGAAGGGCACCACGGCCGTCGGGTCCCCCTGGGCGGCCGGGCCGGCCGGGAAGAAGAAGTCCGGGTCGTGCTGAGGACCGCCGTCGCCGCCGACCGCGTCGAGCAGGCTGACCGTCACCGCGAGCGTGGTCTGGTTCGCCTGGCCCTCGACCGGGTTGCTCGAGCCGTCGGTGGCGCTCATCTGCACGTCCTGCAGCTTGTGGTTCGGCGGCCACATCTTCAGCGGACCGGCGTAGTCGATCGTGTCCCCGTCGCCGCAGTCCTTGCTCGCGGTCGTGTCCGGGTACTTGTTGTTGAACTCAGGGCCCGCCACGACCGGACCGACCAGGGCGAAACCCGCCACCGACGCGATGGCGAGGGTGATGCCCACCTTGTACTTCAATGCAGTACCTCCTGGGAAGGGAAGGCGTCCCTCCCGTGGCCACACGGCCGCACGCTTCCGACGCGTGAAACGGCCATGGACCGGCGGGGTTACGGGCGGGGTGTGACGCAGCCCACCCGGTCTAGCCCGAGCGGCGAGGCTTCAGAGAAGCGGCTGGAAGCGGCCCGGCTCGGGGCGGTGCGCCGCGAGCTCCTCGAGCTGACGCGCCCGACGGCCGCGTGCGCCGGTGAGGTACAGGTCCGCACGGATGACGACGTAACCCACGACCAGGCCGAGCACCAGGCTGTAGCCGACCGAGAGAGCCTCCTCGAGCAGCGTGGTCCCGGGGTCGAGCAGGGAGACCGCGAGTACCGCGAGGCCGGCGGCCCCGAAGGCGCAGACCCACCAGCCCTGTCGCCGACGCGCCCTGGTCGAGACCCCCCAGGCGAGAGCCGGGAAGCCGAGCAGCACCTCGATCGGCCGCGGCACCGCTCCGAACAGGTCCCGCATGGTGTCGAAGGTGTTGTCGATGCCCGAGATCATGGCGGGCGACCCCCACCGCGCGAGCGCCTCGGTGTAGGCGAGGGTGACCGTGAGCAGCGCGACGCCGCTGACGATCATCACGAACCCGCGGCGCCCCAGGCCCTGGAGGCCGGCGCCGAGCCGGTACACCAGCGCCAGCGCGCCGAGGAGGGAGAAGCCGATGGCGAGGTAGGCGGTGCGCTCCAAGGACAGCTCCGCGTCGTACGCACGGACGCCGAAAGCCCCGACCACCCCGACGCCCGCGGCGATCGAGACCTCCCGGATCACCCCGGGGAAGCCGGCGGCCGGTGTTGTGGCCATGACCGCGAGGACGGCGGTCACCACCGCGGTGGCGGCGGCCGCTCCCGCGAGCATCACCGCCGACTGCGAGAGCACAGCCCCGGCGGCGAGGCCGAGCGCGAGCCCGCCACTCAGCAACGGGCGACCGCCTGTGCGCACTGCGAGGCCGTGGGTGAAGAGCGTGGTGAGGGCGACCGCACCCGCCAACGGGATGCTGTCCGGCAGGTCCAGCCCGGACCACGGCAGCACCGTCGCGGCGAAGCCTGCGCCGACCGCGGCGAGCCAGAGGACCCGTCCCAGGATGGTCATCAGGACCGACAGGCGTGACCGCCACGTCCTCCTGGGAGCGGCGGACTCGGCGGGCCTGGCCGCCGGCCTGGCCTGCTGCTTGGTGCCGCCGTGGCGGGGGGCCGGCGGCTCCTGCCTCCTTGGCCGCTGGTGGCGCGGCTCGGGATCCGGCCCGCCCTGGCGTCCGGTCCGGTCCCCACCCACCCGGCGAGCAGGCTCGGGATCCTTCTGGCGGCCGGCGGGCTCCCTGATCGCCCGACCGGCCGGCTCCGGGTCCGCCTGACGTGAGGAGTGCTCCCGGACCGCCCGTCGGACCCCTTCGGCCGATGGCGGGACCGGCGAGGGGCGGAAGCGCCTGGTCGGCTCGGCCTTCTGGGTCGGCTCGGGATCCTTGCGAGGGGAGGGCTCTCGCACCGCCTTGCGCACCGCTTCGGCCGATGGCGGGACCGGCGAGGGACGGAAGCGTCTGGTCGGCTCCGGCTTCTGCGTCGGCTCCGGGTCCGGGCGAGCGGGCCGGCTGGGCGTGGGACCCGGCGCCGGCTCGGAAGTGGGTCCGGGCGTGGGCGCAGGCGAGGTACCGGTGTTGTCGGGCGGCGGCGACGAGGCCTTTCGCCGCAGACGTCGAGGCGCAGGCTCCGCGCGACGTCGACCGGGCTTCTGCTCGGCTCCCACTACGCTCAGACCCTCACGACAGACGACGGACAGTCAGATCCCCGCATCTGACCCGGTGAGACTATCAACCGGACCGAGCCGAACTAGAAACGTCGGTTGGCCAGCGAGGGGTTCTCGGCCCTGACCTCGTCGAGGTACCCCCGCTCGAGCCTCGACCGCACCATCTGCAGGTCCTCGTCCCCGCACTCGGTCACCTCGCCGCGCGGCGAGACGACCATCGAGTGCCCGGTGTAGCGCGGACCCGGCTGGCCGGCCGCGACGACGTACACGGTGTTCTCGATCGCGCGGGCCTTGAGCAGGGTCCGCCAGTGGTCGACCTTGCCGGGCCCGGCGACCCAGGCAGCGGGTACGACGAGCAGCTCGGCGCCGCGGTCCACGAGGGCGCGGGCCATCTCGGGGAAGCGCAGGTCGTAGCAGGTCATCAGGCCGATCTCGAAGCCGCCGACCTCGACGACGACGGGCTCGAGGTCCCCTGCGAGCAGCCGCTCGGACTCCTTGTAGCCGAAGGAGTCGTAGAGGTGGATCTTGCGGTACGACGCGCGCACTCCCGTGCCGTCGACGACGACGAGCGTGTTGTAGGGACGCGCGGGGTCCTCGCTGCGCTCGAACATCCCGGCGACCAGCGTGACGTCGTGGGTCGCGGCGAGCTCGGTCAGGTGCTTCACGAACGGGCCGTCGAGGTCCTCGGCGAACTCCGAGATGTCCGATCCGGGCGCGCCGAAGTCGCGCATCATCGCCTCGGGGAAGACGACGAGGTCGGTCTCGGGAACCTCGGAGCAGACCGAGTCGACCACGCCGAGCGCCTCGCGGCTCTCGGCCGGGTCGAGCGAGGAGGCGAGCTGGACGGCGGCGACTGTCAGTGAGGGCACGGACTCAAGCGTGCCATCCCCTTGGGCCAACTGCGCAAGACTGCGCCTATGAGCTCTCCATACTCGCGACTGGCGGCGGTGATCCTGACCGGAGGCACGGGTGTGCGCCTGGGCGGTGTCGACAAGGCCTCGATCGAGGTCGACGGGCTCACCCTCCTCGAGCACGCCCTCGCCGCGACGGACGCTGCCGACGAGGTGGTCGTGGTCGGCCCCGAGCTGCCGACGACGCGACCCGTGACGTGGACTCGCGAGGAGCCGCAGGGTGGCGGGCCCGCCGCGGGCCTGCTGGCCGGGATCGACGCGCTGACCGAGCCCCCGGAGCTGGTGTGCGTGCTGGCGGTGGACATGCCGCGGTTCTCGGCACGCACGCTCGACCGGCTGGTCGACGTACTCGTGTCCGATGGGGACGGCGCCGACGCCGCCTGCCTGTTCGACGACGAGCACCGCAAGCAGTGGCTCGCGGCCGTCTACCGGTACGACGCGCTCGAGGCCGCACGGCCCGGCTCGCACGCGGCGGAGCACGGGCTCTCCATCCGGAGGCTGATGATGCCGCTGCGCATCCTCGCCGTCCCGGCCGTCGCCGACGAGGCACACGACGTGGACACGTGGGAGGACCTGCGGGATCTGAGCGACTGATTCGCGCCGTCTTGGGGCATTCGCTTGCCAACTTCGCCGCCTCGTAGTTCGCTGTGATGGTGACCTTGCACGACTGGATCGACGAACTTTGCGACGTTCTCGAGCTGGAGGACGTGGAGATCGACGAGGGCGTGATCCTCGACCTCGCCCGCGACGCCGCGCACGAGGTCGAGCGACCTGCCGCTCCGATCACGACCTTCCTCGTCGGCTACGCCGCCGCCCTCCGCGGAGGCAGCACGGCCGACGTCGAGGAGCTGGCCGGTCGCGCTCAGGCGCTGGCGATGAAGTGGGGCGGCGACGACGTGAGCGCCGACGACTTCAACGCCGAGGACCTCATCGGCACGGAGTGAGGTGCCGGGTCCTAGCCTGTGACCCATGCGCGCTGTCACCGTGTCCGAGCCCGGAGGGCCCGAGGTCCTCACCGTGTCCGAGCTGCCCGACCCCGTCCCGGGTCCCGGCGAGGTCCTCCTCGACGTGGCGGCGACCGCCGTGAACCGCGCCGACACCCTGCAGCGACAGGGGCTCTACCCACCGCCTCCGGGAGCCTCCGACGTACTCGGCCTCGAGTGCTCGGGCACGATCGCCGCCGTCGGACCGGACGTGGACGCCTGGCAGGTGGGCGACGAGGTCTGCGCGCTGCTCGCGGGCGGCGGGTACGCCGAGAAGGTGGTCGTCCCGGCCGGACAGGTGATGCCCGTCCCGCAGGGCGTGGACCTCGTGACCGCCGGCGCGGTGCCCGAGGCGGCCTGCACGGTGTGGTCCAACGTGTTCATGATCGCGGGCCTCCAGCCGGGCGAGACGCTGCTGGTCCACGGCGGCGCCGGCGGCATCGGGAACCTGGCCATCCAGCTCGCCAAGGCGATCGGGGCGAAGGTGGTCACGACCGCCGGATCCGCCGAGAAGCTCGAGCTGTGCCGCTCGCTCGGCGCCGATGTGGCGGTGAGCTACCGCGACCAGGACTTCGTCGAGGAGGTCAAGGCGGCGACCGACGGCCGTGGGGCGGACGTCATCCTCGACAACATGGGCGCGAAGTACCTCGAGCGCAACGTGAGCGCGCTCGCCACCGAGGGCCGGCTCGTCATCATCGGCATGCAGGGCGGGGTCAAGGGTGAGCTGAACATCGGCAAGCTGCTCTCCAAGCGCGGTGCCGTGATCGCGACGGCGCTGCGCTCCCGGCCTACGGACGACAAGGCCGCGATCTGCGCCGGCGTGGTCGAGCACGTCTGGCCCCTCTTCGCCGACAAGGCCGTCCGCACCATCGTGCACGCCACCTTCCCGCTCGACCGGGCCGGCGAGGCGCACCGTCTCATGGAGTCCGGCGACCACGTCGGCAAGATCATGCTGACTGCGTAAGGTGAACTCATGACCGAGGAGAACCCTGAGCCCACCGGCAACGCCGAGGACCCGCGCGTCGTCGTCATCGGCCCGGACGGCATGGCCCTGGCCGGGCCGCAGCAGCAGGATGCCTCCGAGGAGGGTGACGAGGACGCCGAGCGCCACATCACCGACCTCGTGGAGCAGCCCGCGAAGGTGATGCGGATCGGCAGCATGATCCGCCAGCTCCTCGAAGAGGTGAAGGCCGCCCCGCTCGACGAGGCCAGCCGCCAGCGCCTCATGAAGATCCACCAGTCCTCGATCAAGGAGCTCGAGGCGGGCCTCGCTCCGGAGCTGGTCGAGGAGCTCGAGCGACTCTCCCTGCCGTTCACCGAGCAGACCCCGTCCGAGGCCGAGCTGCGCATCGCCCAGGCCCAGCTCGTCGGCTGGCTCGAGGGCCTCTTCCACGGCATCCAGACCGCGATCTACGCCCAGCAGGTGGCCGCCCGCGCGCAGCTCGAGCAGATGCGCCGCGCCCTGCCCCCGGGAATGGTGTCCGAGGAGGCCATGCAGGCCGCCGCCCAGCAGGCGGCACAGCAGGGCGCCCAGCGTGGCCAGGACGAGCAGCACCAGGGCCGCGGAGGCGGCATGTATCTGTAGAACGCGCTGCCGCGCCCGCGTTGCCGTCCACTGTGGATGGCAACGACGCCTCGGAGTCGGCATCACCTGTCGTTCGCGTCCACGTGGACGGCAACGACCTCCGGAGCCGTGCCCGGCCGGCGACCGACGGCGTCAGGCGGTCGCGGCGCGATGTTGTGGTTCCCGCTGAAGATGTTCTCCGGGTCCCACTGCTCCTTCAGCGCCGCGAGTCGCTCGTACTTCCCGCCGCTGAAGCCTGCTCGGACGTTCTCCTCGCTGGTCTCCGGCTCGAAGTTGAGGTAGACGCCACCGGTCCGCGCCGGCCCGACCGCCTCGCTGAAGTCGTGGACCCAGGCGATCTCCCGGTCGGTGTCCGCCGGGTCCTCCCAGCAGGCGATGGGGTGTGCCATGTACGGCGCGCTGCGGTCGCTGACCGCCGTGTCGTCCTCGCCGACCCGGCTGATCGCGCCGCCGTGGTGGAAGATCACCCCTCCGGTCAGCGGCGAACCGATCTCCCTGCCGTTCTCGAGGTAGCGGTCGAGCACGTCGTCGGGTAGCGACGTGAGGTGCATGCCGCGGTGGTAGTTGAGCATCCCGGGCGGGTTGTTGGGGTCGAGAAGTGTCTGGAAGGCGGTGTAGGGCATCGGTTGGACGAGGTCCAGGCCGCCGGCGGTGAGTCGCCGCAGCGGAGCCACGGCGCCCTCGGCGTCTGCGGGGTCCCCAAGCCAGGCCACCCCGATCATCAGGGTTGGCTTGCCGACCAGCTCCGGTGGTACGAAGTCCTCCGGTGGGGCCAGCACCGTGAACAGGGCGGTCACGAGGTCCTCGGGAGCCTGCTCGACGTACTCGCGGTAACCGCGGACCACCTCTTCGCCGATCCGGCCGTCGTTCGGTACGGCGAGCAGGCCGGCCAGCATCAGCGGCCGGATCGGGTGCAGCCGGAACTCGAACGACGTGACGACACCGAAGTTCGCGCCCGCGCCCCGCAACGCCCACATCAGCTCGGGGTTGGTGTCGTCGGTGACGTGCAGCATCTCGCCGCTCGCGGTGAGGAGGTCCGCTCCCACCATGTTGTCGCAGGTCAGCCCGTACTTGGTCGACAGCCAGCCGTACCCGCCGCCGAGGCAGAAACCGCTGACACCGGTCGTGGTCACACGGCCCCCCGGAGTGGCAAGGCCGAACATCTCGGCCTCGCGGTCGTACTCACCCCAGAGCGCGCCCGCGTTGCAGATGGCGGTCCCGCGCTCGGGGTCGATGTGCACGCCCTTGAGGCTGGACAGGTCGATCTGCACGCCGGCCTCGACCATGCTCACCCCGGCGACGCTGTGACCGCCGCCGCGGACCGCCAGGGGCAGCCTCTGCTGGCGCGCGAACGCGACCGCGTCGCGGATGTCGGCAGCGCCGGTCGGCCGGACGATCAGGGCCGGCCGACGGTCGATCATCCGGTTGTAGACGGCGCGCGCGGCGTCGTACTCCGCGTCGCCGGGGCGAATCGCCTGGCCCTTGAAACCGTCCGGAAGGCCGATCTCTGCAGCAACACTGGTTCCGATGCTCATAGGGACTCCTCGTCGACTGACGTGTGGACTGTCCCCGCGGGTGCGCCCCTGGTACGGAGTGGGTCGATCCAGTCAACTCCGGGCGGGACACGTGCGGCAATGAGTCATAGAGGCCATGGCGCAGGGGGTTCCCGGCACTACGTCAGTCGACGAGCTTGTCGATGTCCGCGGCGAGGCGGAGGTCCCTCGACGTCAGCCCTCCCACCGAGTGCGTGGAGAGCGTGAACGTGATGGTCGTCCACCGGATGTCGATGTCCGGGTGATGGTCGAGGTCCTCGGCGACCTCGGCCACCTGCTGCACCAGCCGGATCCCGTCCATGAAGGTCGGCGCCTTGACCGCGCGTGTGATCGCGTCGCCCTCCTGCCGCCACTTCGGCAGCTCGTTCGCGAGCGCCCGGTCGATCTCGTCCTGGGTGAGCAGCTCGACCACGTCAGACCTCCTCGCGCTTGTCGCGGCGGAAGATCTTCGACCCCAGCCAGACGACCGGGTCGTACTTCCTGTCCACGACGCGCTCCTTCATCGGGATGATCGCGTTGTCGGTGATCTTGATGTTCTCGGGGCAGACCTCGGTGCAGCACTTGGTGATGTTGCACATCCCGAGGCCGGCGGCTTCCTGAGCCAGCTTGCGGCGGTCGTTCGTGTCGAGCGGGTGCATGTCGAGCTCGGCGTAGCGCAGGAAGAACCGGGGCCCGGCGAAGGCCTGCTTGTTCTCCTCGTGGTCGCGGACGACGTGGCAGACGTCCTGGCAGAGGAAGCACTCGATGCACTTGCGGAACTCCTGGCCACGCTCCACGTCGGTCTGCATCATCCGGCGCTTGCCGTCGGGGTCCCGGGGCGTGGGGGCGAAGGCCGGCACCTTCTTGGCCTTCTCGTAGTTGAAGGACACGTCGGTGACGAGGTCGCGGATCACCGGGAACGCACGCAGCGGGGTGACCGTGATGGTCTCGCCCTCGGCGAAGTCGGCGAGGCGGGTCATGCACATCAGCCTGGGCCGGCCGTTGATCTCCGCACTGCAGGAGCCGCACTTGCCGGCCTTGCAGTTCCAGCGCACGGCGAGGTCACCGACCTGCGTCGCCTGGAGCCGGTGGATCGCGTCGAGGACGACCTCGCCCTCCTCTACCTCGACGGTGTAGTCCACGAGCGTGCCGGCGTCGGAGTCACCGCGCCACACGCACATCCTCAGGTCGTAGCCCATCAGCTCGCTCCCGCCTTCTCCGCGGAGGCCTTGTCCGCAGCGGCCGCGGCGGCCTCCTCGAACAGGCTCTTGAGCTCCTCGGGCATGCGCGGCAGCGGCTGGTGCGCGAGCTGCACCGCACTGTCGAGCACGTCGCCGGGGAGGGTGAGGACGAGGTTCTTCGCGCCCCACTCCGGGTCAGGCTTGGGGAAGTCGTCCCTCGTGTGACCACCGCGGGACTCCTCCCGCTCGAGGGCGGCCCGGGCGATGCACTCGGAGACCACGAGCATGTTCTTCAGGTCCAGCGCGAGGTGCCAGCCGGGGTTGTACTGGCGGTGCCCCTCGACCGCCAGCCGCTTCGCTCGGTCCTTGAGCTTGTCGATCTCGACCAGGGACTCACGCAGCTCGGCGGCCTTGCGGATGATGCCGACGAGCCGCTGCATGACCTCCTGGAGGTCCTTCTGGATCGTGTAGGGGTTCTCGCCGCCCTCCTGCTCGAACGGCGCCAGTGCGCGTGTCGCGGCGGCCCTGACCTCTTCGTCCGGCAGCACCGGCCGGCGCTGGTGGTTCCGCTGCGCGTGGTACGCCGCGTTGTGCCCGGCGCGGCGGCCGAAGACGAGCAGGTCCGAGAGCGAGTTGCCGCCGAGCCGGTTCGAGCCGTGCATCCCGCCGGCGACCTCTCCGGCGGCGAAGAGCCCCTCCACCAGGGACTGCTCGGTGTCCGCGTCCACCTCGACCCCGCCCATCACGTAGTGGCAGGTGGGGCCGACCTCCATCGGCTCGCGGGTGATGTCGACGTCGGCGAGCTCCTTGAACTGGTGGTACATCGACGGCAGGCGCCGGCGGATGAAGTCGGCGTCGCGACGCGAGGCGATGTCGAGGAAGACCCCGCCGTGCGGTGAGCCGCGACCGGCCTTGATCTCCGAGTTGATCGCCCTCGCCACCTCGTCGCGGGGCAGCAGCTCGGGCGGGCGCCGGTGGTTCTTCTTGTCGGTGTACCAGCCCTCGGCCTCCTCGACCGTGTCGGCGGTCTCGGCCTTGAAGAACTCGGGGATGTAGTCGAACATGAACCGCTCCCCCTCGGAGTTCCTCAGGACGCCGCCGTCGCCGCGGACCGACTCGGTGACGAGGATGCCGCGCACCGACGGCGGCCACACCATGCCGGTGGGGTGGAACTGCACGAACTCCATGTTGATCAGGCTCGCTCCTGCGCGGAGAGCAAGAGCGTGGCCGTCCCCGGTGTACTCCCAGGAGTTCGAGGTCACCTGGTAGGACTTCCCGATACCGCCGGTGGCGAGTACGACGGAGGGGGCGCGGAAGACCACGAAGCGGCCGGTCTCGCGCCAGTACGCGAAGGCGCCGCTGACCCGGGCCGGCCGGCCCTTGGCGCGCTCGGTGAAGATCTCGGTGACCGTGCACTCCATGAAGACGTCGATGCCGAGCGCCACGGCGCGCTGCTGCAGGGTGCGGATCATCTCCAGGCCGGTGCGGTCGCCGACGTGGGCGAGCCGGGCGTACTTGTGCCCGCCGAAGTCACGCTGGGAGATCAGCCCGTCGGGCGTCCGGTCGAAGAGAGCGCCCCACTCCTCGAGCTCCAGCACCCGCTCCGGCGCCTCCTGCGCGTGCAGCTGGGCCATCCGCCAGTTGTTGAGCATCTTCCCGCCACGCATGGTGTCGCGGAAGTGCACCCGCCAGCTGTCCTCGTCGTACACGTTGCCCATGGCCGCGGCGATGCCGCCTTCCGCCATGACCGTGTGGGCCTTGCCGAGCAGCGACTTGCACACGATGGCCACCTCGGCGCCCGCGTCGTGCGCCGCGATCGCCGCGCGCAGCCCCGCACCGCCCGCGCCGATCACCACGACGTCGTACTCGTGTGTCTCGAAGCCCGTGTCGGACCCTGCGTCCATCCGGTTGCCCGTCATGGGATGTCTGCTGGTGTCGGGCATCTAGAAGAACCTCACGTCGGAGATGGCACCGGTCGAGAGCAGGTACACGTACAGGTCGGCCAGCGCGACCGAGAACAGCGAGAACCAGGCGTACTTGGGGTGGTCCCGGTTCATCCGCGACACGGCCGTCCACATCCGGTAGCGCACCGGGTGCTTCGAGAAGTGCCTCAGGCGGCCGCCGATCAGATGTCGGCAGGAGTGGCACGAGAGGGTGTAGAGCCAGATGAAGGTCGCGTTCACCGCGAGCACCAGCGTCCCGAGCCCCATGTGGCCCCAGTCGCCGTCGGGGTCCCGGAACGCGAGCACCACGTCGTAGGTGAGCACGAGCGCGATCACCGCCGAGGCGATCAGCGCCCACCGGTGCACGTTCTGCAGGATCAGCGGGAAGCGGCGCTCCCCGGTGTACTTGCCGTGCGGCTCGGCCACGGCACATGCGGGCGGGGAGAGCCAGAACGCCCGGTAGTAGGCCTTGCGGTAGTAGTAGCAGGTCATCCGGAAGCCGAGCGGGATGACCAGGATGATCAGCGCCGGCGACCAGGGCCACCAGTCGAACGGCCTGCCGAAGTCGGCCGAGCCCTCGACGCACTGCGCGCCCATGCAGGGCGAGTAGAACGGCGAGAGGTACGGCGAGGCGTAGTAGTGCTCCCCCGAGAACGCCCGCCAGGTCGCGTAGACCACGAACGAGGTGAAGACGAGGAACGTCACCGTCGGCGAGAGCCACCACCGGTCCTGGCGGAGCGTCCTCTCACCGATACGGGCCCGGCCGGCGCTTCTCACACCAGTCGACATACTTCCCCCTCAACGTCCGCTTCGCGCTCTACTGCGCGTGCTGGGCCTCGGTCTGCGCGTCGTGCCACATGCCCTCGTCGTACGGCTCGTCGGGAATCGGGATCTTCTCCATCTCCGGCGCCACCGGCGGGCGGCGAGCCGGGTCAGGAGCCCCGAGCTCGTCGAGGTCCTCTTGCAGCCGGTCCACGTCAGAGGTGAGCCGGCGCACGCCGAGCGTGTCGCCGTACTCGTTGCGGATCCGCAGCACTGCCGCGGCAAGGGAGGTCAGCGCCGTCCGGGTGGCGGCCACCGGGTCTTGCTCATGCATGGCATTCCTCCGTGATCTGCGTCACGTACTTGCCTGAGTGTGCCGTGGATCTCCCGGTTCGGGAAGGGGTTTCCGATCAGTCCTTCGGCTCGGTTGCGCAGGCGTGCCGCGAGGTCAGAGCCCGAAGATGTCGGCGAGCACCGACGCCACGCCGTCGTCCTCGTTCGAGGGGGCGACGTGCTCGGCGAGCTCGCGCACCATCGGGTGCGCGTTGGCCATGGCGTACGACGTGCCGGCCCACTCGAGCATCGGCAGGTCGTTGGGCATGTCGCCGAAGGCGAGGACCTCCGAGGGGTCGACGCCCTGGTCGGCGCACAGCATCTCCAGCGTGCTGGCCTTGCTCACGCCGGCGGCGCTCATCTCGACCAGCGCCCCGATCGACGACCAGGTCGTCGTCACGAGGTGGCCGACGTGGGACTCGACCGCTGCCCAGAACTGCTCGGGCTCCAGCTCCTCGTGTCGCGCGAGCAGCTTGACCACGTGGTCGTCGAGGATCTCCTCGGCGGGCCCCTCGATCAGGTCCGGAGGAGGCGGAAGGCGGGGCATGAAGCCCGGCTCCTTCGCGAACCCCTCGATCCGCTCCATCGCGAAGGTCGTGCCGGGCAGCGCGTCGCGCAGGATCTTCGCCGTCTCGAGGCCGACCTCCACGGGGATGGGGCGGGCCATGCGGACGGCGCGGTCGTGCACGTCGTACAGGATGCCGCCGTTGGAGACGATCGCGAGGCCGTGCCCGCCGACGTGCTCCCACAGGTCATCCATCCAGCGGACCGGCCGTCCGGTCACGAAGACGACGGTCACGCCCAGGTCCTCGACGGCGGTGAGCACCTCGCGGGTCCGCGCCGTGACGGTCCCGTCGGTGTGCAGCAGCGTGCCGTCGAGGTCGGTGGCGACCAGACGGATCTTCCTGGAGGAGGGCACGGGCACGTCGTTCAGGCTATCCGGGCCCACCTACCGGCCCGTCAGAACCAGCGGTTGATCTCGAGGGCGCACCCGTCCTCGTGCACGCTCGCCGTCACGTCGTCGGCCCGCGCCTTGACCTCGTCGGGCGCCTGGCCCATCGCGACGCCGCGACCGGCCCACTCGAGCATCTCGATGTCGTTGCGGCCGTCGCCGATCGCGAGCACGTCGGCCCGGTCGATGCCGAGACGGTCGGCCACCTCGGCCAGGCCGCTGGCCTTGGAGACGCCCTCCGGCGCGAGGTCGAGCCAGGCGGTCCAGCCGATGAAGTAGTTCGTGCCCTGGAGGCCGAGCTTGCCGGCGAGGGAGACGAAGTCCTCGGAGGTGGAGTCGGGGTCGCGGATGATCACACGGCTGACCTCGCTGGCGATCATCTCCTCGATCGGGGTCAGGATCATCTCCCCGTCGAGCTCGCCGTGCGGGAAGTGCCGGTTCACCCGGTAGCCGACGCCGTGCTCCTCCACCGCGACCGCGGCGTCCGGGACGTGCCTGAGCACAGCCTCGACCGCCTCGCGGGCGTCGAAGGTCACCTCGCTGACCACCTTCAGGGGAGGGAAGGAGAACGTGACGGCGCCGTTCGACGCCACGCCGAGGACGTGCGAGCCCAGCTCGCGCGGCATGTCGAGGTGCTGCAGCACCTGGCTCATGCTCAGCGGAGCGCGCCCGCTGGCGAGCACGATGTGGGCGCCGGCGTCGTACGCACGGTCGATCGCCTCGCGCACGGCGGGACGCACACCGTCCTCGCTGAACCCGTTCTCGGGGTGGGGGATCAGGAGGGTCCCGTCGATGTCGAGGGCGACCAGCTTCGGGTTGAACCCGTCGACGGGGTCAGGAAGGCGCGTCACTTGGCAACCGGCTCCAGGACCTCGCGGCCCTGCATGTAGGGCTGCAAGGCCTTGGGCAGGCGCACCGAACCGTCGGCCTGCTGGTGTGTCTCGAGGATCGCCACGATCGTCCGCGGGATCGCCACGAGCGTGCCGTTGAGCGTCGCCACCGGCTTCACGCCGTCCTCGAAGCGGGCACGCACGTCGAGCCGCCGCGCCTGGAAGTCGGTGCAGTTGGAGGTGGAGGTGAGCTCGCGGTACTTGCCCTGCGTCGGGATCCACGCCTCGCAGTCGAACTTCCGCTGCGCGGACAGGCCGAGGTCGCCGGCGGCGGTGTCGATGACCCGGTAGGCGAGCTCGAGCTTCTCGAGCCACTCCTTCTCCCAGCCGAGCAGCCGCTGGTGCTCGGCGAGGCTGTCCTCGACGGTCGTGTAGGAGAACATCTCCACCTTGTCGAACCAGTGCACGCGGATGATGCCGCGGGTGTCCTTGCCGTAGGAGCCTGCCTCCTTGCGGTAGCAGGGGCTGAACGCGACATAGCGCAGCGGCAGCGAGGAGCTGTCGAGGATCTCGTCGGAGTGGTACGCCGCGAGCGGCACCTCCGAGGTCCCGACGAGGTACATCTCGTCGCCCTCGATGCGGTACACGTCGTCCGCGGCCTGGCCGAGGAACCCGGTGCCCTCCATCGCGCGCGGCTTCACCAGCGCGGGCGGGATCATCGTCGTGAACCCGGCCTCCCGGGCCTGGTCCATCGCCATGTTCACCAGGGCGAGCTCGAGGTCGGCGCCGGCACCGGTGAGGTAGTAGAAGCGGGCTCCCGAGACCTTCGCGCCGCGCTCCACGTCGATCGCGCCGAGGATCCGGCCGAGCTCGACGTGGTCCTTCGGCTCGAAGCCCTCCTCGGCGAAGTCGCGGGGGACGCCGATCTCCTCGAGGACCACGAAGTCGTCCTCACCGCCGGCCGGAGCCTCCGGGGCGGCCACGTTGGGGATCGACGCGAGGAGCTCGCGGTAGGCCCGCTCGGACTCGGCCTGGGCGCTCTCGGCCTCCTTCACCGCGGCCGAGAGGGCCTTGGTGCGAGCCAGCAGCTGCTGCTTCTCCTCGCCCTGGGCCTGCGGGATCTGCTTGCCGAGCTGCTTCTGCTCCGCGCGGAGGCGCTCGAAGTCGGCGATCGAGGACCGGCGACGCTCGTCCGCGGCGAGGGCCAGGTCGACCACGTCGGGCGACAGGCCGCGCTTGGCCTGCCCCTCGCGGACACGGTCGGGGTCTTCACGGAGCAGTCGAGGATCGATCACCTCACGAGGATATCCGGCCCATGCACATGAGTTTCGCGAACCGGTCGGCCACCGGTTCGGGACCTGTGACTCTGCCGCCCCCGGCGGGGCCGGTGCGACGCTGCCCGCAGGAGCGGAGTGCGGGAGGAGACGTCGGATGAGCAGGCGGCTGATGGGACCGGTGGACACGATCTGGCTCAACATGGACCGCGCCAACAACCTGATGGTGATCGACTCCGTGATCTTCCTCGACGGCCCCGTCGACTGGGACCGGCTGCTCGAGGTCTACAAGGAGCGGATGCTCGACCGCTACCCCGTGTTCCACCAGAGGGCGGTGCTGCCCGCGACCCACGTCGGGCCCCCGCACTGGGAGGACGATCCCGACTTCGACGTGGAACGCCACCTGGTCCGCACCACCCTGGAGCAGGGTGACGACGCCACCCTCCAGCGCTACATCGAGGAGCGGATGCCGGTTCCCCTCGACCGGAGCCACCCGCTGTGGCAGGTCCACCTCATCGACGGGTACGACGGCGGGGCGGTCGTCTACTCGCGGCTGCACCATGCACTGGCGGACGGGATCGCCCTGACCCAGGTCCTCTTCTCGCTCACCGACGAGACCCCCGAGGGTCCCGGCGCGGAGGTCGAGACGGAGACAGGGGAGCCGGCGCCGCCGCCGATGGGCATCCTGGACGGCGCGCTCCAGGTGGTGGGGGCGGCCGGTTCGGCCGCGGCCGCGGTCGCCACGGCGGCCGTGAGCGCCGGTGCGCAGGTCCTCCGCGAAGCACCTCGGCTCCTCGACCCGCACACGGTGGGCGACGCGTTCACGCAGGCCGAGCGGACCGGAGGGATCGCGAACAAGCTCGTCCTGGGGCCGCACCCGCACGCCCCGTTCAGCGGTACGCCGGGGGTGGCCAAGCGCGCGGTCTGGTGCCACCCGTTCGCGCTCGACGACGTGAAGTACGTGGGCCGCCTGGCCGGCGCCACCGTGAACGACGTGCTCATGGCGGCCGTGGCGGGGGCGCTCGCGACGTACGTCCGACAGCACGACGGAGCGCCGGAGGACGTCTCCACGATGGTGCCGGTCAACGTGCGGCCCCTCGACAAGCCGCTGCCCCGCGAGCTCGGCAACCAGTTCGCGCTCGTGGTGTTCAGGCTCCCGCTCGGGGTGGCCAGCCCGTTCGCGAGGATCGCCGAGGCGAAGCGCCGGATGGACGTCATCAAGCACTCGCCGGAGGTCTTCCTCACCTTCGAGCTGATCAAGGGGATCGGCAGGACGGGACCGGAGCTCGAGCGCTTCTTCGTCGACTTCTTCGCCTCCAAGGCGATCGGCGTGACCACGAACGTCCCCGGACCCACGAGGCCGAGGTACCTCGCGGGCGCACGCATCAGCAGGACGTTCGCCTGGGTGCCGCTCTCGGGAGACCAGACCGTCGGGGTCTCGATCTTCAGCTACGCCGGCGAGGTGCAGGTCGGGTTCAAGGTGGACGCCGGCCTGGTGCCGCATCCCGAGGAGCTCGTCGCCGCCTTCGAGGCGGAGGTCACCGACCTCGTCAGGTTCGCCCACGCGGTGTGAGGGTAATTGTCAGGGTCGTCATACTTGACGACTGACCCTCGTCGGACCGACCCCTGACCGAAGCTGGAGCACCGTGCCCGTTCGCACCCCCAGCAGGCCCCGCCTGCTCCTCGGCGCTGCCCTCTGCCTCGTCGTACTGGTCTCCTTGTCGGTGCTGGTCAAGCTGCAGTCGGTGTCGCTGAACGGTCTCGACCGGGACCTCGGGGACGGGCTCCAGTCCTGGACCGCGCAGAACCCGCTCGCCTTCGACGTGCTCGACGGAATCGAGGTGGCCTTCGGCACGATCCCGATGACCGTCCTCTCCGTCGTCGTGACGGTCCTCCTGCTGGCGCGCCGTCACTACCGCGCCGCCGCCTGGACCGCGGGCGTGATGCTCGCCGCCTCCCTGACGACGTACTTCCTCAAGCACTGGTTCCAGCGGAACCGTCCCGTGTGGGAGGAGCCGATCCACAGCCTGGACAGCTACTCGTTCCCCTCCGGGCACTCCTCGGGGATCGCGTCGGGGATGGGCGTGGCGATCGTGCTGACCCTGATCTTCGTACGACGAAGGTCGCTGCGGCGCGCGCTCGTCGGTCTCTGGGTCTTCCTCGTCGTGCTCGTCGGCCTCGACCGTCTGCTCCTCGGCGTGCACAACGTCTCCGACGTCCTGGCCGGGTTCTCGGTCGGGTTCTTCTGGGTCCTCCTCGGCATGGTGGTCTACCACCCCGAGCCCCGTCGCAAGGTCGTCGAGAGCCTCCCGAGCCCGGTGCCCCAGACCAGGCAGCTGGCCGTCGTACTCAACCCGATCAAGGTCGACGACGTCACCGCCTTCAAGTCGATGGTGGAGGAGCAGGCCAGGCTCTCCGGCTGGGGCGCCCCGCAGTGGCACGAGACCACGATCGAGGACCCGGGTCGCTCCATGGCAGAGACCGCCGCGATCGACGGGGCCGAGCTCGTGCTGGTCTGCGGCGGCGACGGGACGGTGCGCACCGTGTGCGCGGAGCTCGCCGGGACGGGCATCCCCGTCGGCGTGGTCCCGGCCGGCACCGGCAACCTGCTCGCCCGCAACCTCGGCATCCCGCTGTACCTCCAGGCGGCGGTCGACGTGGCCCTCAACGGCCAGGACCGCGCGATCGACCTGGTCTCGGTCGGCGGCGACGGCATCGCCGACGACCAGCACTTCATGGTGATGGGCGGCATGGGGTTCGACGCCGCGATCATGGAGGGTGCCGACGACGCCATCAAGGCGAAGATCGGCTGGCTGGCGTACTTCGTCTCCGGCATCAGGCAGCTGCGCTCCCCGTCGTTCCGGGTGGAGATCTCGATGGACGACGGCCCGTTCACGAAGCACCGGGCGCTGACCGTCGTCGTCGGCAACGTCGGCTACCTCACCGCCGGGATCCCCCTGCTGCCCGACGCGACGATCGACGACGGGGTGCTCGACGTGGTGCTGGTCTCGCCGCGCCGGTTCGTCAGCTGGATCCCGCTGCTGTGGCGCGTGATGAGCAAGCGCAAGCGGGTCGACGAGCAGCTGAACCGGATGACCGGCAAGAAGGTCGTCGTCCGCGCCACCCACGACATCGCGCGGCAGCTCGACGGCGACCCGATCGGCCCCGGCCGGGAGATCCGCGCCGAGTGCATCCACGGGCGCCTGCTGGTCCGCGTCCCCCGCTGACCGGCCCTCCTCAGCGGGGGGTCAGCTCGAAGATGGGGATCACCCGGTCGGTGCGCTCGGCGTACTTCTCGTAGTTCGGCCACCCGCGCACCAGCACCTGCCAAAGCTGCTCGCGCTCCTCTCCGGTGACCTCGCGGGAGCGCACCGGGATGTGCCGGCCCTTGTAGAGGATCTCGGCCTCGGGGTCGGCGCGGAGGTTGAGCACCCACACCGGGAGCTTCGGGCCACCCCAGTTGGAGCCCGCGATCAGGAACTTCCCGTCGTACGGCGTACAGAGCAGCGGCGTCGTGCGAGGCACCCCGCTCTTGCGGCCGCGCACGGTCAGCATCACCTGCGGCAGCCCGGCGATCGCGAGAAGCCCGAACCGGCCTCCGCTGAGCCGGTGGATGGCCTTGTCGATCCTGACGATGTACGGCAGGTACTTCGGGAGCCAGCCGATCCTGCCGATCCTGATCGCCACGGGGGTCAGGAAGTTCATGGCAGCGCATGCTACTGACGAGCGGGGCTACGGTGGCGGAGTGACGACAGTGCGGACATTCACCTCCTCCGTCCTCGAACCTGCCGAACGGGGGCACGAGCTCGGTGAGCGTCACCGCGGCGACATCGCCCGCACCATCGCGGCCTACCGGAGGCTCTTCGCCGCCCGCGCGACCCGGCCCTTCGACGTCGACCTCTGGGCGGAGCGCGCCTGGGCGACCATCGGCGAGCTCGCCCCCGCCGCGGCTGACGAGATCGCCGGCATCGCCGAGGGCGCGAAGGTGCCGGTGCGCGAGGTGGCGATGCTCAACGCCCGCACCGAGCTCCTCGTCGTCGCCGACCCGACCGGCGTGTCCACGGAGTGCTCCAGCGTGGTGGCGCTGCCCGGGCAAGGCCGGCCCGTCGCGGTACAGACCTGGGACTGGTACGCCGCGATGGCAGCCGACTGGTTCGTGTGGACGATCCCGCACCCGGACGGCCATGTCGTGCGGACCGTCACGGAGTACGGCGTCCTCGGCAAGATCGGCGTGAGCTCGAACGGCGTCGGCGTGCTGTTCAACATGCTGCGCCACAGCGACGACGCGCTCGCCGAGGACAAGGGGCTCGGCTTCCCGGTGCACCTGCTGAGCAGGCAGATCCTCGACACCGCCCGCGACCTCGACGACGCGCTCGCCCAGGCTTCCGGGGTGAGCACGTCGGCGTCGACCTCCCTCACCGTGGTGGACGACGGCGGCCGGACCGCCTCGATCGAGCTCTTCCCCGGCGGCCCGGGAGTCGTGCGGCCCGAGGACGGCCTCCTGGTCCGCACCAACCACTTCGTCTCCGACGAGGGCGCACCCGGCTGCCTGGCCTCGTCGATCGGTCCCGGCAGCGGGATGCGTCGTACGACGCTGCTCGAGGCGTTCCGGGAGCGGAGCCCCCAGGGCCCCGACTCGGTGGTCGCGGCGATGCACCATCACGCCGAGGTGGGTGGCGTCTGTGCGCATCCCGACCCGGCGATGGACCCCGCGCTCCAGCACGCCACCCTCGCCACCGTCGTCCTCGACGTCGCGGGACGAGAGCTCCAGGTGACCCCGGGAGGCCCCTGCGCGCGATGAGTTCGGGCCGCGCTTCCGGTCCACATCACGACGGACGCAACGAGAGGAGCCCATCGTGGAGAAGATCGTCCCGAACCTGTGGTTCGACACCGAGGCCGAGGAGGCCGTGAACTTCTACACCTCGCTCTTCGAGGACTCGAAGGTCCTCGAGGTCGTGCCCTACGGCGAGGCCGGTCCCGGCGAACCGGGCACGACCATGCTCGTCAACTTCCAGCTCCTCGGACAGGAGTACTCCGCCATCAACGGCGGGCCGCAGTTCCCGTTCACGGAGGCGGTGTCCTTCGAGGTCAGGTGCGACGGCCAGGAGGAGGTGGACCGGCTCTGGGACGCCCTCACCGCGGACGGCGGCCAGGAGGTCCAGTGCGGGTGGCTCAAGGACAGGTACGGCCTGTCCTGGCAGATCGTGCCCAAGCAGTGGGTCGAGCTCGCCACTCGGTCCGACCCGAAGAAGGTCGAGGCCGCTTTCAAGGCGATGCTCGACATGAAGAAGCTCGACATCGCCGAGCTCGAGCGGGCCTACGCCGCGGGGTGAGTGACCCGCAGCAGCCGGCGAACGCGGTGGAGGCCGCGAAAAACGCGTAGGCTCACCACGACACCGGTTCAGGAAGCCTCCACCGTGGACCCTTCCTCGAGTCGGTGGAGAGGCGGACGTCATGGTGACGTCGTTGGGGGCCAACGGCCAGGAACCGCCACACGAAGGGCCACACGTCGGACCACGCGAGCCACTGCGACTGACGCTGTCCGAGGACTTCAGCCGAGGTCGCCTGGACGGGGCCTGGTGGCCCCGGTCGAGGGACCTGGAGACCGAGCTGCGCGACCTGCTCGGTGACCTCCCCGAGAGCCTGGGCCCGCTGGGCCGGGTGGTCTGCTCGGGGCCCGACTGGGACCGGGCACCACAGAAGGTCACGGTCGGCGGCGCGCTCGTCGAGATCGCAAGGTTCCCTCGCGAGGACGCGCATCTCGTCATCCTCATCCTGTCCTCGCGCAACCTCACCCTGTTGGTGGTCCCACCCGACACGGCAGCGGACAAGGCCGCGGAGGCCATGCTGGCTGCCTCGTCACCGGGGAACCAGGCGTCGGCGCACGGTCTCCTCCTCGCACCCGTCGGCACGGACCGCGGACTGCCTTCCGAGCAGTGGTCGGACCACGGCGAGTCGTGGTGGGCACCCCACCCGGTCCCGCCGTCGGAGCGCGCCAAGACCGCCCTGGTCCTGCCGCCGCGTCGCCAGAAGAGCGTTCCGGAGCCGCGGACGGCGATCTCGTTCGAACAGGCGGGCGGGATCTACACCGGCTGCTCGGAGGACGGCCGCCTGTGGCGGATCACCGAGGTGCGGACGGGCTGGCGGCTCGAGTTCCAGGACACGGGAGACCTCGTGAAGACGTACGCGGGGGTGCACCGCACCGTCAATGCGGCCATCGCCGAGGCGAACCGCTGAGGTCGGTCGGGGTCAGACGGCTGCCTGAGCGAACTTGACCGCCTCTTCCTCCTCCGGCGAGAGCGCCTGCTCGCAGGTCCAGCCGGTGACGTTCTTGGCGTAGGTGCGCGCCTCGCTGCGGCCGTGGATCGAGGTCAGCACGACCCCGTCGCCGCTGTCGTCCAGCAGCGCCATCGACCACGAGAGGTGGCCGCCCATGTCACCGAAGGCGTCGTACCGCACCACCGCCAGGTGACGCAGCGCCTGCGATGCCTCCATCCGCAGGGCCTGCACCTCCGCGCGCAGCCCGTCGACGTCGGTCGGGCAGGTCTTCGGCCCGTCGTCGTGCAGAGGTACGACGGGCATGGTCGGCCTGCGAGCGGCGCAGCGCCATGAGGCCGACCGCCAGCGCCGCGACCGAGATCACGAGCACGACGACCAGCAGGACCGGGACGCAGCAGCACGGAGTCGTTCATCGCGCCCGAGACTAACCGGGGAGGTCAGCCTCCGTGGCGAAGGCGCGCGAGCCACGCGGCCGCGTCCTGGAACTCGGCGTCGGAGGTGCCGCGGCGTACCGTCGGGGCGATCCCGTCGTGCCGCTCGTAGGAGCCGAGGAACCGCACGTCCGCGCACACCCGGCGCAGCCCCATCAGGGCCTCGCCGACCCGGGCGTCGTCGACGTGCCCCTCGCAGTCGATGGAGAAGCAGTAGTTGCCGAGCGCCGCGCCCGTGGGACGCGACTCGATCCGGGTCATGTTCACCCCGCGCATGGTGAGCTGCTCGAGGATCTCCAGCAGCGCTCCGGGGTGGTCGTCCTTCATGAACGCCACGAGCGAGGTCTTGTCCCGTCCGCTGCGTGGCGCGGGGACACCCGGCCGGGAGACGAGCACGAACCGCGTGAGCGCGTCGGGGTTGTCGCCGATCCCCTCGGCGAGGACGGCGAGGCGGTAGTGGTCGGCGGCGACCGGTGCGGAGATGGCGGCGTCCCAGCGCGAGGCGGGGTCGGCGACCTCCGCGGCTGCCGCGGCCGTCGAGGGAGCGTGCACGACTTCGGCGTTCGGCAGGTGGAGGGCCATCCAGCGCCGGGTCTGCGCGGCGGCGTGGGGGTGGGTGGCGACGACCTTGATGTCCTCGGGCGCCGCTGCCGGGGCGGGCGAGCAGCGAGAAGGCGATCGGGACCGTCATCTCGCGCGTGATCATCAGCGGCTCACCGGTCGCGAGCTCGTCGAGCGTGACCGGCACCGACCCCTCGACGGAGTTCTCGATCGGCACCACCGCGCCGTCCGCCTCGCCGTTGCGCACGGCGTCGAGCGCGAGGGTCACGGTCGCGCAGGGCTGGAGCTCGGCGCGCGCGGCAGCGGGCACGGAGCGCAGCGCCTGCTCGGTGAAGGTCCCTTCGGGGCCGAGGTAGGCGTAGCGAGCGGGGGGTACCCCCGGCGGTGGTGGCGGCACCCGTCAACTCTAGGGGAGATAGATTCGGGCCCATGACCGACCAGCGTGTGGACCAGCCTGGCGAGGACGGCGTGTCCGACCTCGGGTACGCCCGGCTCGACACCGACCGGGCCGCCCGCACCGGCGACCCCGAGGTCGTCTACGGGGCCGGCAAGACGCCCGCCCAGGTCGTCGAGATCCTGCACACCCTGCGCGAGGCGCACCCCGAGCGCGCGATCCTCGCGACCCGGCTCAGCGACGCGGCCGTCGAGGCGGTGCTCGCCGACGTCGAGGACGCGACCCTCGACGAGGTCGCCCGAGCGGTCACGGTGGGCCCGATGCCGCAGGCGCAGGGGACGGTCGCGGTGGTCTCCGCCGGTACGTCGGACGCGCCGGTCGCCGCGGAGGCCGCTCTCACCGCCCGTGTCTACGGCGCCGGCGTGAAGATGATCAACGACGTGGGCGTCGCCGGCCTGCACCGGATCCTGGCCGCGCGCGAGGAGCTCGTCGACCGCGAACTGCCTCATCGTGGTCGCCGGCATGGAGGGCGCCCTGCCCAGCGTCGTCGGCGGCCTCATCGGCGTGCCGCTCGTCGCGGTGCCCACGAGCGTCGGCTACGGCGCCTCCTTCGGCGGGATCGCCGCGCTGCTCGCGATGCTCAACTCCTGCGCTCCCGGGGTCACCGTGGTCAACATCGACAACGGCTTCGGCGCCGGGGTCTTCGCCGCGCGGGTCGCGCGAGCCGCCCGGTGAGCGGCCCGGCGAGCGGCCCGGTGAGCGGGGCGATCGGCTGGGTCGACGCCTCCTCCGGAGCGAGCGGCGACATGCTTCTCGGCGCGCTCGTCGGCGCCGGCGTCCCGGTCGAGGTGATCTCCTCGGCCGTCGCTGCCGTCGCACCCGAGCACGTGGCGCTGCGCCCCGAGCGGGTCACCCGCAACGGCTTCGCGGCGACCCGGTGCCACGTGGAGGTCGCCGACAGCGACACCCACCGCACCTGGCGGGACATCGCCGCCCTGCTGGCGGCGGCCGACCTGCCTGACGGGGTACGCCGCAGGGCGCGTGCGACCTTCGAGCGCCTCGCCGTGGCCGAGGCCGAGGTGCACGGCACCACTCCGGACGAGGTCCACTTCCACGAGGTCGGTGCGCTCGACGCGATCGCCGACGTGGTCGGTGTGGCGGCAGGGCTCGACCACCTCGGCCTCGAGCAGCTCGTCGTCTCACCGGTCGCGGTGGGGTCCGGGCTCGTGCGCGGCGCCCACGGCTCCATGCCGGTGCCGCCTCCGGCCGTGGCCGCGCTGCTCCGGGGACGGCCGTCGTACTCCGGCCCGCCCTCCGCCCCCGAGATGGAGCTGTGCACGCCGACCGGGGCGGCGCTGCTGACCGCCAACGCGACCGCCTTCGGGCCGCAGCCGCCGATGACCGTGCAGAGCGTCGGGGTGGGAGCAGGTGGGCGAGACCCCGAGGGCCACGCCAACGTGCTGCGGCTGTTCGTGGGGGCGCTGGTCCCGACAGGTCCGACCACCGCGACGCCCGGCTCGACCACCGGCGCGGAGCACGGCACGCACCAGCCGCTGCTCATCGAGACCAACGTCGACGACCTCGACCCGCGGCTGTGGCCGAACGTCATCGCCGCGCTGCTCGGGGCCGGGGCCTCCGACGCCTGGCTGACCCCGATCCTGATGAAGAAGGGGCGCCCGGCACACACGCTGCACGTGCTCGTCGCGGGCGCCAAGGCCCCCGCGGTCCGCGCCGAGATCTTCAGGCAGACCTCCACCATCGGCGTACGCGAGATCGCCATCGGCAAGCATGCGCTCGACCGCGAGATGCGCAGCATCGAGATAGACGGGCACCGGGTGCACGTGAAGCTCGCCCTGCTCGACGGCGTCGTGGTCAACGCCCAGCCGGAGTACGACGACCTCGCGGCTGTGGCCGAGGCATCCGGCCGTGCCATCAAGGACGTGCTCGCCGAGGCCGTCGCCGCGACCCGCGCCATCACCTGAACCAGTTCGCCCTCGAGCACCCGCCTACGCACCCACCCTGCAAGGAACCGACCTCTCATGGATCTCGCCGTCATCGCGCTGACCTTCGCCGCCATCTTCGTCGTGGAGCTTCCGGACAAGACGTTCATCGCCGCTCTCGTGCTGTCCACGAGGTACCGGGGGCTGATGGTCTGGATCGGGGTCGGGCTCGCCTTCCTCGTCCAGACGGTGATCGCCGTGACGGCCGGCCACCTCGCCACGCTGCTGCCCGAGACCCTGATCCGCAGCGTCGCGCTGGTGATCTTCCTGGTCGGCGCGGTCGTCCTGTTCCGCTCCGCGCCCGGGGCCGAGGCCGAGGAGATCGAGGCCGAGGAGGAGTACGCCGCGAAGACCACCGAGGCCAAGACCGGCCTGAAGGCGATCGGCGCCTCGTTCCTGGTCCTTTTCGCCGCGGAGTGGGGCGACCTCTCGCAGCTGCTGACGATCAGCCTGGTCGCGAAGTACGAGCAGCCGTTCAGCGTCTTCGCCGGCGCGTGGGGTGCGCTGCTGGCCGTCTCGGGTCTCGCGGTGATCGCCGGACGGGTCCTGCTGCGCTACATGAAGCTGGCCGTGCTCCACTACATCGGCGCCGGCGTCTGCCTGGTGCTCGCTGCCGTGACGCTCGTCGAGCTCGTCCGCTGACTGGTTCCGCACGCCGGACGGCGGACTTCGCGGGGAACACTTCATCGAGCGCGTGCTGGAGCACCGCAGCGTTCCCGCACCCGACATGCTGCCGATCTGATCGGGCTACGCTTCGCACCATGAGCAACCACGGGACCCCGACCGGGACCAGCCAGGAGAGCAGCCCCGCGACCCAGGTCCACGGCGCCGACAGCGAGGTCGGCCGCCTTCGGACCGTGATGCTGCACCGCCCCGGCCCGGAGCTGAAGCGGCTCACTCCGCGAAACAACGACAAGCTCCTCTTCGACGGAATCCCGTGGGTCAGCCGCGCCCAGGACGAGCACGACGCGTTCGCGCAGGCGCTGCGCGACCGGGACGTCGAAGTGCTGTACCTGACCGACCTGCTCGTGGAGACGCTCCAGCGGCCGGAGGCCCGCGACCACGCGATCGCCGGCGCCATGTCGAGCCTCCACCTCGGCGAGACCCTGCGGCAGTACCTCACCGAGGCGCTTTCCGACCAGAGCGCCGAGCAGCTCGCGGCGTACCTCACCGCGGGTGTCCGCAACGACGAGGTACGCGGCGGCTTCGGACTGGTCACCAGCCTGCTCGCCAGCGACGACTTCCTGATCGACCCGCTGCCCAACCTGCTCTTCACCCGAGACTCGAGCGTCTGGGTGCGGGACCACGTCGCGGTCACCTCGCTGGCGATGCCTGCACGCGAGCGGGAGACCCAGCTGACCGACCTGATCTACGGCGACCACCCCCGCTTCGCCGGCACCCCGAAGATCCACGGCTGGAAGAAGGAGCATGTGGAGGGTGGCGACGTACTCCTCCTCGCCCCCGGTGTGATCGCCATCGGCGTCGGTGAGCGCACGACTCCTGCGGGTGCCGAGCGGCTCGCCCGCCAGGTCTTCGCCGCCGACCTCGCACAGACCGTGCTGGCTGTGCCGATCGCGCAGGAGCGCGCCACGATGCACCTCGACACGGTGTGCACGATGGTCGACGCCGACAAGATCGTGATGTACCCCAACGTCGCCGACCACCTGCAGGCGTACACCGTGACCGTGCAGGACCGGAACGGCAGCGCCGACAACGACCTCGTCCTCTCCGTCACCGAGCCCGAGCCGTTCCTGGTCGCCGCCGCCAAGGCGATGAGCATCGACACCCTGCACCAGATCGACACCGGCCTCGACCCCGTCACCGCGGAGCGCGAGCAGTGGGACGACGGCAACAACACCCTGGCGCTCGCGCCACGGGTGGCCGTGGCCTACGAGCGCAACGTCGAGACCAACATCCGCCTCGAGGAGGCAGGCATCGAGGTCGTCGCGATCTCCGGCTCGGAGCTCGGCTCGGGCCGCGGCGGCCCGCGGTGCATGTCCTGCCCGATCAGCCGCGACCCCATGTAGGGGCCTCCCCCGGGACCGTGGAACATGCACTCGCGGGACCGCACGGCGCCGCTCAGGCGGGGCACGCCCGGGTCACGGGTCGACTGCATGTTCTACGGGCCCGGACCGGCCCTCACTCCCAGCGGATCGGCAGCCGCTTGATCCCGCGCTGGAACGAGGACCGAAGCAGCGCCGGCTCACCCGCGGCCTCCAGCCACGTCGTACGGCGCAGCAGCTCGGTGAACATCGTCCGCATCTGCACGCGAGCCAGGTGCGCCCCGAGGCACAGGTGCGGGCCGTGCCCGAAGACGAGGTGATCGCGGCTGCCCCTGTCCACGAGGAAGGCGGCCGGGTCGTCGAAGACCCGGGGGTCGCGGTTGGCGGACAGGAAGCTCACGACGACCTTCTCGCCTGCGGCGACGGGCTGCCCGTTGATCTCGCAGTCCCGGGTCGCCGTACGCCGGAAGACCATGACCGGCGTCCACCAGCGCAGCATCTCCTCGACAGCCGGCTCCACCAGCTCGGGCTCGGCGCGCAGCCGGCGCTGCGCATCGGGGTGCGACAGCAGGGCGTGCATCCCCCCGGGCAGCCCGTTGCGCAGGGTCTCGTTGCCGGCTACGGCGAAGAGCCAGAACATGTTCTCGAACTCCTCGACGTCGACCGCGTCCGCCTGCGCGAGGAGGATCGACATCACGTCGTCCCCGGGGTGCTCCTGCTTGTGCCGCGCGAGCAGGTGCGCGTAGGCGTAGAGGTCCGGCATCCCCGCCCGTGACCGCGGGTCCGGCATCCGCCCCTGCTCGTCGGGGGCCGGCCTCAGGGCCAGCGCCGCGCGAGCCAGGCCGGTGCCCTGGGCCGGGTCGAAGGCGGCGCTGGTGGCGTAGTCGGGGTCCTGGAACCCGATCACCCGGTTCGACCAGTCGAACATCAGCAGCCGGTCCTGCGGTGGCACGCCGAGCACGTCGGCCAGCGTGAGCAGCGGCAGGTCGGCGGCGACGTCCTTCGCGAAGTCCACGACCTGCCCCGGCGAGGTGAGCGCCCTGTCGAGGATCTCCCCGACGTGTCCGGCGATCTGCTCCTCGAGCTTGGCGACCGCCCGCATCGTGAAGGAGCGCTGGACCGGCTTGCGCAGCCTCGAGTGCTCAGGCGGGTCCATGTTGAGCATCATCCGGCGGACGTAGTCGAGGTCTGCCTGGGTTGCCGGGTCGCGCACCTGGGTGGCGCCGTCGTACGACGAGAAGGTCGCCGGATCGCGCAGCACCGCCTTCACGTCGGCGTGCCGGAGCACCAGCCAGTACCCCGGCCCGCCGGCGAAACCGGGCGCGGGCGGCTCGTCGACCCACACCACGCCCGGCTCCGTCTCCCGGAGCCGGTCGAGCACGTCGAGAGGCGCGCCCCCGACGTAGGTCTCCGGGTCGTGGACGAGGTCGGTCCCGTGAGCTGCCCTCACTTGTCGGAGAGGAAGTCCTCGATCCGGGTCGCCAGCCACACCGGGACCTCGTGCATCGGGTAGTGGCCGCACGAGGCCAGCTCGACGAGCGTGACGTCTGAGTAGATCTGCATCCAGCTCTGCTTCATGACGTCCGCGGACAGAGCGGGGTCGTTCTCCCCCACGATGCACGCGATGGGCGTCCTCGGGCTGCCGACCTCGGCGAGGTAGTCGTCCTTGACCCAGGACTCGACGGCACCGGCGAAGGCCTCCTGGGTCGAGCTGGCGCGGGAGAACGCGACCATCTCGTCGAGCCACGCGGCGGAGTTGCGGCCACCGGTCGTGAAGTCGATGATCGCGCGCCGGTTCTGGTCGGACTCCGGGGCGCCGAAGAACAGGCCGTGCCCGTCCTCGTCGAGCGGCACCGGCGCGGGGGCGACGGGAGCGACGCCCACCAGTGCTCGCACCCGGTCAGGCGCCTGCGCCAGGAGGGACGCCGCCGCCTTGCCACCCATGGAGTGGCCGACCACGGAGAAGCGGTCGAGCCCGAGCTCGTCGGCCACGGCCAGCGCGTCGGCGGCGTACTCCTTCATGGTGTACGCACCCGACTCGTCCCGGCGGGCGCCGTACCCGCGCATCTCCGGGAAGAAATAGGTGAACCGGTCACGGTCGACCACCTCGGGCAGGTACCCCCATCCGTCCGCGCTGCCGAACCAGCCGTGCAGGCAGATCACCGCGTGGTCTCCGTTGCCGACGCTCTTCACCTTGCTCATGTCCACCCCTCGCTCTCGGGCGCGCGGCACCCGGCGCCGGCGCGGGCACCTGTCTACACCTGTTCGGTGCCCGTCGTCCGGATTACGCGGCTCGAGCCGACATGTCGGAGCAGGGACAGCCTCGGCGAAAAGCGCCAGGACGGCTGTGTCACAAGGCGAAAAGCCTCAGGGCATGAAAAAACCCGGCCGTTGCTGACGGGGGATACAACAACGACCGGGCACTGAATAATCTACGTCCCTGGGGACCCCCAGGACAACTCCAGGCAAGGAATATGACGCGGACCACAGACAAATAGCCCGAAAGGTCTAGTCAGGCTCAGCGGATGGTGAGCTGTCGGTTCGCGAGACCGGACCGCGCGGCCCGCTCCTCCGCGGTCAGCGGGGCGTCGTCGGCGAGGGCCTTGTCGAGGTCCTCGGCGAACTTCGCCGCCGGCTTCTCGAGCACCTCCGCGCCCGTGCCGACCGGGAGGTCCCACACCGGGACCAGCACACCGTGCACCCGGAACATCCCCACGAGCCTCGACCCTTCGGCGACCACGTCCTTGCCCTGCGCGTGCAGGCGGGCGAGGGCGGAGAGCAGCTTCTCCTCGTCGTGGGGCATCACCCAGCGCAGGTGCTCCTTGGTGCCGACGCTGGTCCAGTACGCCGAGTCCACCGAGGCGAGCCTCCGAGTCGGGTTGGCGGCGGCGTTGGCGCTCTCCAGCGACGCGCTGAGCGCACCCCCGTCGTCGTCCATGTCCGCGATCCAGAACTCGAAGCCGTCGTGGACCGTGATGTCGAGCGGCTCGTCGACCACCAGGTCCTGGAGCCGGGGTCCCTCGCCGGGCGGGTCGGTGAGGCCGACCATGGATCCGGGCTCCGCCTCGAGGGCTTTCAGGAGTACGGCGCCGAGGTCCCGGCTCGGGTCACCGAACTGGTGCTGGACCTGGAGGCCGAGCCAGACCGTGCCGTCCTGACGCACCAGCGCGGGCGCGGCCATCGGCAGGAGGGTGCACAGGAGCACCGACCGGTCGGTGTCGACGCCGTCTGCGAGGTGCAGGGGCGCGGTCGCCGCCGGCACCAGCTCGCGCAGGGCGATGATGTCGCACTCGCTCGCCAGCCCCTCGAACGGCCGGCTCACGAAGGTCTGGGCCGCACCCGAGGGGTCACCGTGGCAGGCCTTGTAGCGCTTGCCCGAGCCGCACGGGCACGGCTGGCGGGGGCCGACCTCGCCCGGAGTGGTGACCGCTTCGGACCTGGCTTTGACGCGCGACTTCTTTCCCATGGCGGGAAGGCTACTTGAGGCGGGCCGCGCGCCCGAGCACGGTCAGTGGGGGAGGAGCGCGTGGATGGTCGAGCGGGTCCGGGTGTGCTCGGTCCACCAGTCCTGGGCGAGGGCCTCGACGATCGCCATGCCGCGCCCGGAGACGGCCGAGGCGGAGGCCCGGAGCGCGCGAGGGCGCGACGTGCTGCCACCGTCGGTCACGGAGATGCGGATGCCCCTGCGCTCACGGCCCCAGGAGATGAGGATGGTGCCGTCGGAGAGCGGCTTGGCGTGGCGGACGGAGTTGGCGACGAGCTCGGAGATGACGACACGGCCGTCCTCGATGGCCTCGCGGGGGCAGCCCTCCGCGCGCATCCACGCTCTGAGCTGGGTGCGGGCGACAGCGACCGAGGACGCGGCGAAAGGCACGCGGACCGTCACCGGTGCGTGCTCCTGCCGCGTGGTGCGCGTAGACACGCCCCACCCCCTTCCTGCCAGCCCTCCGCTCCTAGGCTGCCCTCTCGGCAGACATCCCAAACACACACAATCTCGATGTCTAACCGCGACCCCTGACACGCCGCTTCCCGGCCTACCTGCGGCCCCTCAGATGGCGAAGCGCCATCGACGGAGAGTCCGTGATCACCGCCTCGACCCCGGTCTCGACGCACAGGTCGACGTCGGCCGGCGAGTTCACGGTCCAGACATGGATCCGGCGCCCGCTCCGCTTGACCTGTTCCCGGAAACGGGGGTTCTCGCGGAGCAGGTCGATGTCCGGTCCCGCGATCCAGTTCGACCCGACGAGGTTCTTGGTCAGGTGCCAGGCGTAGAGCCGGTCGATGAGGAGCACCACGTCCAGCTCCGGCGCGAGCTTCTTGATCCGGTTCAACGCGACGTAGGAGAAGCTCATCACCCGCACCGGAGAGTCCGGCCCGGCCCATCCGTACCTGTCGAGCAGCTCGACCAGGCGGCGCTCGACGAGCCCGGCGTACCTCGTCGGATGCTTCGTCTCGATCGCAAGGTCCACAGGGCGGTGGTAGTCGGAGACGGCGTCGAACAACCGCTCCAGCGTGAGGACACGGCGCTTCTCGAGATCCAGCTCGGGCGCCTCCTCGTCCATCTCGGACCAGGGGTTCTTCCAGGACGCGAAGTCGAGCTCGTGGAGCTGGGCGAGCTCCATGGTCGAGACGAGGCCGCGTCCGTTCGCCGTACGGTCGATCCGACGGTCGTGGACGCAGACCAGGTGCCCGTCGGCGGTCAGCCGTACGTCGCACTCGAGGCCCTCGGCTCCCTCGTCGAGTGCGGCGAGGTAGGCGCCGAGGGTGTGCTCGGCATTGACCTCGCTGGATCCACGGTGGGCAACCACCTGCGGTCGCCCGCTGTTGTGCATGGCTCCATCGTGACATCCGCCCCGCCGACGACCTCGCACCGGCACGGGACCAGCCGGCCGGCTCAGACGTGCTGGGCGCGGAGGAACTTGCCGAAGTGCGGGACCGTGAAGGCCACGGTGCCGCGCTCGGAGGAGTAGACAAGACCCTTCTTGATCAACCCGTCGCGGGCGGGTGAGAGGCTCTGCGGCTTGCGGCCGAGCGCCTCGGCGACCTGCGCGGTAGTGACCGCCTTGTCGTTGCTGTCCGCGCCGAGCTCGGCCATGGCGCGCATGTAGTCGCGCTCGGCAGGGGTCGCGCGGTCGTAGCGCGCCCCGAAGAACCCCACCGCGAGCTCGCGCTCCGCCTCCGGCGAGGCCTCGTGGACGTCGGTGATCCGGATCGGTGTGTCGACGGCGACGTCCCAGGTGACCTTGCCGTAGGCCTGCACGAAGTAGGGGTAGCCGTCGGTGAGGAGGTACAGCTCGTCGAGCGCGTCGGACTCGTAGTCCACGTCCTCGGTGCCGGCCGGGACGAGGAGGGCCCGGTCGGCCATCTCGCGGGGCAGGCGGTCGACGACGACGTACCGGAAGAGCCGCTCGGCGTAGGACTTGCTCGCCGAGAGCGCGACGGGGAGGTGTGGCAGGCCGGCGCCGACCACGACGAGCGGGGCGCCCTGCTGGCTGATCTCGTGCACGGCGCCGCACAGCGCGGCCAGCTCGGGTGCGGGGATGTCCTGCATCTCGTCGATGAAGATGCCGATGCCGACGCCGAGGTCCCCCGCGAGGTCGGCCACGTCGGTGAACAGCTCGATCAGGTCGAGCTCGAGGTCACCGGAGTCCGCGCGCCCCTTGGCGGCCGGGACGTCCGCCCCGATCGAGGCCGGCTGCCACCGGACGCCCTTGCGGTCGTTGAGCCCGGTGCGCAGCGCGAAGGACTTGAGCACTCCCGCGACGGCGTCCACCCGCTCCGGGTCGCGGTGCCTGTGCGCGACCTCGCGGACCGCGGCGTGCACGGCCTGCGCGAGCGGCAGCCGGAGCGACTGGTCGGGGCGGGCCTCGATCTTGCCGGTGCCCCACGCGCGTTTCACCGCCAGGCTGCGCAGCGCGTTGAGCAGGACGGTCTTGCCGACGCCGCGAAGTCCTGAGAGGACCATCGAGCGTTCGGGCCGGCCGGCCGCGACCCGCTCCAGGGTCACCTCGAACTGCCGCAGCTCGCGGTCACGTCCGGCGAGCTCGGGCGGACGCTGGCCGGCTCCGGGGGCGTAGGGGTTCCTCACTGGGTCCACGATGGGACTGTATCCACATTTCTAGGTGATTCCCTAGATTTCGCTAGCGAGTCCTAGCGCGAAGTAGATTGGCCTACATGAGCAGCGCGCAGCTGGTCTGGGCGGTGAGCGGGATCTGCGCCCTCCTGCTCCTTCCGGTCGGCGCGATCCGCATGCTGGCCTACCGCTCCGGGGAGGTCGACCACTCGCCTGCGCTCAGGTCGGTGGCCCTGCTCGCGCTCGGGCTCGGCGGAGCCGGCCTGTTGGTCTTCGCCGTCCTCACGGCCTGGTTCCTCGCGACCGGCCAGCGGCCCGGCTGAGAGCGACCTGACGGGTGGGTCAGCCGACCTCGTCCTCGGTCGCGTCGAAGCGGGCGAGGAAGGATCCATGCGCGTCGTCGAACGAGTCACGTGCCTCGTCGTACGAGTCGCGCGCGTCGTCGTACGCCTGCTCCAGGCTGTTGCGCAGCATCTCGATCAGCGTCGGCGCGTCCTCCACCGGAAGGCGGAAGGTGCCCGCGCAGACCCGGTCCCGCCACAGCGAGAACACCACGACCCCGGCCTCGGAGTGCCAGGTCGCCCGCAGCGCGCGGCCGTCACCCCGGGCGTCGAGGAAGACCTCGCGGTTCGCCGGCAGCGGTGAGGGCCTGTTCATAGCCGTCATTCTGCGCCGAGGCGCGGCCGATGTCAGCAGTTCGGACACGACTTTGCCCGTGTCGGCCTCCCGGCGGGTGTGGCTGCCTATGCTTGCGACGTGCCCGAGCTTCCCGAGGTCGAGGCCCTTGCACTCGATCTGCGCACCCGGCTCAAGGACCGGGCGGTCGCGCGCGTCGACATCGCCGCCTTCAGCGCGCTCAAGACCTTCGACCCGCCGCTGTCGGCGCTGTACGGCGCCCTCGTCGACGACGTGACCCGGCACGGGAAGTTCCTCGACATCGAGGCCTCGGGCCTTCACCTGGTCGTGCACCTCTCGCGGGCGGGCTGGATCCGCTGGCGCGACGAGGTTCCCCAGCTGCCGCCGAAGCCGAGCAACAAGTCCCCGCTCGCCGCCCGGGTCGTGCTCGACAACGGCGCGGGGCTCGACATCACCGAGGCGGGCACCCAGAAGCGGCTCGCGATCTACGTCGTCCACCAGCCCTCGGACGTGCCCGGCATCGCGAGGCTCGGCCCGGACCCGCTGTCGGAGGACTTCACGCGCGAGACGCTGCGCCAGATCCTCACCGACGCGGGCCGTGCCCAGATCAAGGGCGTGCTGCGCAACCAGAGCATCGTCGCGGGCATCGGCAACGCCTACTCGGACGAGCTGCTCCACGCGGCGCGGATGTCGCCGTTCAAGCCGGCCTCCAGCGTGGACGACGACGAGCTCGAGATCCTGTACGACGCGATCCGCACCGTCCTGGGCGACGCCGTCGAGCGCTCCCGCGGACTCGCGGCCTCCGAGCTCAAGGGCGAGAAGAAGTCGCACCTCGCCGTGCACGGCCGCAAGGGCGAGAAGTGCCCCGTCTGCGGGGACACGGTCCGGGAGGTGTCCTTCGCGGACTCCTCGCTGCAGTACTGCCCGACCTGTCAGACCGGCGGGAAGCTCCTCGCCGACCGACGCATGTCGCGGCTGCTGAAGTAGGCGCGGTGGCGATGAGGGAGCGGCAGCTGCTCACGTGAAGGCTTGGGGGAGCGGGAGCTCGAGGGCGTCCTGAAGCAGGTCGAGGTACGTCGTCCTGGGCACCTCCACCGCGCCGAGAGAGGCGAGGTGCGGGGTCGACCACTGCACGTCGAGCAGCCGCCGGTCGGCGTAGTCGTCGCGGAGAAGGTCGACGAGGCCGACCAGCGCCACCTTCGACGCGTCCGTGACCCGGTGGAACATGGACTCGCCCGCGAACAGCCCGCCGATCGCGATGCCGTAGAGCCCACCCACGAGGCGGCCGTCCAGCCAGGTCTCCACCGAGTGCACCCAGCCCAGGTCGTGCAGCTCGGTGTAGGCGTCGATGATCTCCTCGTCGATCCACCCGGAGTCGCGGGACGGGTCGGCGCAGGCGCGGATGACCTCGTCGAACGCGGTGTCGACGCGCACCTCCATCCGACGTACCGCCGCGCGGAGCGACCGTGACACCCTCAGCGCGTTGACCGGGAGGATCCCGCGGGGATCGGGAGACCACCAGAGCATCGGCGTCCCGGGGTTGCCCGGCATCGGGAACAGACCGTGCCGGTAGGCCGAGAGCAGTGTCGCAGGCCCGAGGTCGGCCCCCATGCCGACGACGTCGTCGTCGATGTCGTGGAGCGAGTCGGGGAATTCCCATCCGGTCGGCGGCGGTTCGGTCGGCACGCGTCCATGGTGTCACCGCCCGAAGGCGGTACGGCGGAGGTGGGCACTGTGCCTGGCGCCACGTTCAGGTGTGCTCGTGCGTGGGTACCCGGTCCGTAGGCTTACAGCATCCGGCAGGTGGTTTGCCGGCGACACAGGAGGACACATGAGCATCGGTGGCTCGCTCGGGAAGGCGTTCGTCCCGCACGTGGGCAGGATGGCGCCTGACCTGACCGCCGGCTTCGTGCACGAGGCGCTCTCCCGCGCCATCAACGGCGTGGGGCCGCTGCCCGGCGCCGTGCACGCCGCGGACAAGCAGCTCGAGGAACAGGGAGGCGACGTCGACGCCGCCATCCACGAGGTCATCGAGAACCACGTCCGCTACGCCGGCGCCCAGGGCTTCGTGACGAACCTCGGAGGCGTCGTCACCGCCGCCGTGACGATCCCGGCCAACATCGCGGGCCTCGCGATGCTGCAGTGCCGCATGGTCGCGGGCATCGCACACCTGCGGGGCTACGACCTCGCCGACCTGCGGGTTCGCAACGCCGTCCTGGCCACCATGCTCGGTGAGGACACCGTCCGCACGCTGGTCCGGAAGAAGAAGCTGCCCGCGCCGCCCATGGCGATCGCCACCGCACCGGCCCACGACCCACAGCTGAACAGGGTCCTCGCGGCGGAGGTCGCCGCCGAGTTCCTCACGAGGGTGGCCGGCAAGCGGGTGGCCACCACCGTCGGTCGCCGGGTCCCCGTGATCGGCGGCCTCTTCGGCGCCGGCGCCGACGGCTTCGCGACCTGGCAGATCGGGCGCTACGCCGACCGGGAGCTTCGCTCACGCACGATGCGCTGACCCTTTCGCGAGGTTCGGGCCCGGACTAGTGCATCCGGACCAGGCCCATCGGTGCCACCCCGGACTCGTCATTGTGGACCACACCTGCCGGATGGTCCGCTGGTGTGGACCACACCGTGACGACGTCATCCCGGGCCTGAACACCAATGCGAAGGGGAGGACTTGGCATGCGCAAGCTCAGTGTCATCGTCCTGATAGCTGTCGCCTTCCTGGCCGGCAGCCTCACACTCACATCCGCCAACGCGACCAGCAGCCGAGACACGATCCGTCTCGTCTCGATCTCTCAGCAGTTCGAGGAGATCGACCTCGGCGACGCTGGAGACAGCCTCGGTGACCAGCTCGTCTTCAACGACAAGGTCTTCGCGAACCGCCACCCCGTCGGCGTCCTCAACGGGGTCTGTACCGTCACGCAGCTGTCGGGGAGCTGGGGCACGTCACAGTGCCTCGTGACCTTCTCGACGCGTCACGGGGACATCACGGTCCAGGGCGTGACCCGTTTCTCGGAGAAGTCCTCTCCTGACGCCACGCTTGCGGTCACCGGCGGCACGGGTCGGTTCCGCGGCGCCAGCGGCGAGGTGCACGTCCACTTCGTCAGCGAGACCCGCACCGACCTCGAGCTGGTCCTCGACTGATCATCCGTCACGAGTCCCTGACCCCGCGCGGGGTCAGGGACTCCCGTGCGGGCAGCGGGTCCGGTCCTGATGCGGCGAAGCTCAGATGCCGCGGAAGCGCCTGGCCGCCCGGCTCATCCGGGCAGCGAGCTGGGCGTTCGGGTCCGGCCGGTTCGCCGCCTCCTCGGTCATCGCGACGAGAGCGTCGAGCGCGGCGCCGATCACCTTGCCCTGGTTGGGCTTGTCCGGGTCGTTCCACTTCGCGTCCTGCGACGGCGGCACCGGGCGGAGATCGTTCACGTCCCCCACCACGTGGATGCCCGAGCCCTCGACCCACTCGATCCACCCCTCGGTGACCTCGGCCGCCCACGGGTAGAGCTCGGGGGGCAGCGTCGCCTTGCGGCCCTCGCGGTGGGCGAGGTTCTGGTGCACGAGGATCTCGCGCACCAGCGTGGTGTGGTGGTGCTCGCTCAGGCCCTGCTGCGCCAGCCGGCGGTTGAGCCTTCGGATCAGTGCGGTCTCGGCGATGCCCATCGACGGGTTGACCCGGTCGCTGTCGTCGGGCGCCCACGCCGGGTCGATCCCGAACACCTCGCAGAACCGGTGCCACAGCTGGTCAGCCCCGCCTGACTGGGGGACCGTGACGAGGTGGACGTGGTCCGGCTCGAGCCCGGCACCCCACCGGTCGAGCACCTTCGGGAGCGACTGGGAGCGCCAGAGCCACGCGTCGTCGTTGTCGCGGGCGGACTGCAGGAACTTCTTGAACGTCCAGCGCCTGCCCTGCTTGATGCTCTCCTGCCAGACCGCGGGGAACTGGCGGGCGATGTCGCGCGCCGAGAACACGACGTGCACGTCGCTGCCGTCGAGGTCGGCCATCGCCTTCGCGATCTTGTCGCGGGGGGCGGCGGAGAGGATCTCGTGGCTGATGATCACCGTGCCCTGGGTGCGGCGCACCTTCTTCGTCAGCGCGTCCCAGTAGCCCTCGGCATGGCCGGAGGGACCGCCCCAGTCCTGGTCGAGCAGGTCCAGCGCGGCACGGAAGTGCGTCAGGCTCGGATCACGACCCAGCGGGCCGCGCGGGTAGTGGACACCGTGCTCGACCAGCGAGTCGTAGTTCGCGGCCAGCCTGTCCTGGAGATACGTCGTGCCGGTCTTCGGCGCACCGACGTGGAGGTAGACGACACGACTCATGCAGGAATTGTGCCCTAGCCCCGGTGGACCCCCGTCAGCCGCCCGCCAGGGCAGCGACCACCCGCGACGGGCTCGGGCGGCCGAGCTGCTCGGCCATCCACACGCTCGCCCCGACCAGCTCGGCGAGGTCGACCCCGGTCTCGATGCCGAGGCCGTCGAGCATCCACACGAGGTCCTCGGTCGCGAGGTTGCCGGTGGCGCTCTCGGCGTACGGGCAGCCGCCGAGGCCTCCCGCGGAGGCGTCGAACGTGGTGACCCCGGCCCGCAGCGCCGCCTGCGTGTTCGACAGCGCCTGGCCGTAGGTGTCGTGGAAGTGCATCGCGAGCTGGCCGTTGGACAGCCCGGCCTCGTTGAAGCCGTTCAGCAAGGCGGTCACGTGCCCCGGCGTACCGACTCCGATCGTGTCGCCGAGCGAGAGCTGCGAGGCGCCGAGGTCGAACAGCCGCTTCCCGACCGCGACCACCTGGTCGACGGGTACGTCGCCCTCCCACGGGTCGCCGAAGCACATCGAGACGTAGGCGCGGACGTCCATGCCCTCGTCGCGCGCCCGCCGCACGGTGGGCTCGAACATCGCGAACTGCTCGTCGAGGCCGCGGTTGAGGTTGCGCCGCGCGAAGGTCTCCGTGGCGCTGCCGAAGATCGCGACGTGGCGTACGCCCTTCTCGATCGCCCGGTCCAGGCCGCGCTCGTTGGGCACGAGAACCGGCATCGGGACCGCCTGAGGGTCGAAGCCCTCGAGGTCGTCGAGCAGGTCGAGGAGCTCCGCCGCGTCCGCGAGCTGCGGCACCCACTTCGGGTGCACGAAGCTGGTCGCCTCGACGATCGGCAGGCCGGCGTCGACGAGGCGGCGGATGAACTCCGCCTTGGTCTCGACAGGCACGACGGTCGACTCGTTCTGCAGCCCGTCGCGCGGGCCGACCTCGTAGATCGTCACGCGCTCGGGAAGGCTCGGGTCCCGGACCACCTGCGGCTTGCGCATGCTCACTCTCCCTTCGCCTCCACGACGAACAGGGTCGCGCCGAGCGCCACCTGGTCACCGGCCTTGGCGCCGACCTCGGTCACGGTGCCGTCCAGCGGTGCCCTGAGGGCGAGCTCCATCTTCATCGCCTCCATGACTCCGAGTGTCTCTCCCTCCGCAACCTGCTGGCCCACCGCGGCGGTGACGCTCAGCACCGTGCCCGGCATCGGCGCTGTGACCGTGCCGTCGGACACGGCGTGGTGGGCGCCCGGCCCGAACGCGTCGGGACGGTCGAAGAGGTGCGTGTTGCCCCGGTGGGCGACGTCGACACGGTGGGGGCCGATCCGTACGGCGGCCTCGTGCACCAGGTCGTCGATCTCGAGACGGAGCACGCCCTCCTCGGACGCGATCGGGTGGACCGTCCAGGTCCGCTCCCCAGCGCTGACCGATCCCGACGGGTCCACCGTGAACACCACGGTCTCCCCGTCGACGACGAGCTCCACCGGCGTGGGAGCCGCGGGTCCGGCGGAGCGCCAGCCGTCGCGGACCCCGAAGGGATGGGGCCTGCTCTCGCGGCGGTCCCCGCCGTGCTGGGCCTCGGAGGTCGACAGCGCCCAGGCGGCGAGCACCGCGGACTCGGCCATGCCTTCGGGGCGTACGACGTCGGGGTGGGTGTCGAGGTAGGCGGTGTCGATCTCGTTGTCGCGGAACGCATCCGAGGCGGCGAGGCCGCGCAGGAACCCGAGGTTCGTGGTGAGGCCGAGGATCGCGGTGTCGTCCAGCGCGGTCACCAGGGCGCGGCGGGCGGCCTCGCGGGTCGGCCCGTGCACGATCACCTTGCCCAGCATCGGGTCGTAGGACGAGCCGACGACCTGTCCGGACTCCAGCGCCGCGTCGATCCGGGCCCGGGGCGACCAGCGCACCCGCTCGGCGACACCGGCCTGCGGGAGGAAGCCGTTGAACGCGTCCTCGGCGTACACCCGCGCCTCGATCGCGTGGCCGTCGAGCCTCACGTCGTCCTGGGTGAACGGCAGCGGCTCGCCGGCGGCGACCATCAGCTGGAGCTGCACGAGGTCGAGACCCGTCACCAGCTCCGTGACCGGGTGCTCCACCTGGAGCCGGGTGTTCATCTCGAGGAAGAACACCTCCTCGCCGGCCACGAGGAACTCCACCGTGCCGGCGTTGACGTAGCCGACCTCCCGGGCGAGCGCGACGGCCGACTCGGTCAGCACCCGGCGGACCTCCGCCGAGATCGTGGGCGCCGGCGCCTCCTCGAGCACCTTCTGGTGGCGGCGCTGTGTCGAGCAGTCGCGCTCGAAGAGGTGCACCACGTTGCCGTGGGCGTCGGCGAGGACCTGCACCTCGACGTGGCGGCCGTGCTCGACGTAGCGCTCGACCAGGATCGTGTCGTCGCCGAACGCGCTCGCGGCCTCGCGGCGGGCCGCGGCGAGCGCCTCGGCGAAGCCGGCCGGGTCGCGCACGATGCGCATGCCCTTGCCGCCGCCTCCGGCCGCGGCCTTCACGAGCAGCGGGAAGCCGATCGCCGAGGCGTCGACCTCGTCGCCGCGCAGCTCGGCGGAGGGTACGACGGGCACCCCCGCCGCGATCGCGACCTCGCGGGCGACGTCCTTGCGGCCCATCTGGTCCATCACGTCCGCGCTCGGGCCCACGAACGTGAGGCCCGCGTCGACGACGGCTCGGGCGAACGGCGCCCGCTCGGACAGGAAGCCGTAGCCGGGGTGGACGGCGTCCGCGCCGGTCCGGCGAGCGGCGTCGATGATCGCGCCGATGTTCAGGTAGGACTCGGACGCCGGCGTGGGCCCGATCCGCACCGCGACGTCCGCGGCCCGCACGTGCGGGCGCACCGCGGTCGGCGTCGGAGTACACCGCCACCGTTCGCAGGCCGCGCTCGCGAGCTGCCTTGATGATCCGCAGCGCGATCTCGCCGCGGTTGGCGACGAGCAGGTTCGAGATCGTCATCTCATCACATCCGGAAGACGCCGTACGACGGCGCGGGGATCGGGGCGTTCGAGGCGGCGGCGAGGCCCATGCCGAGCACCCGGCGGGTGTCGACCGGGTCGATCACGCCGTCGTCCCACAGCCGGGCGGTCGAGTAGTACGGCGAGCCCTGGTCGTCGTACTGCTCGCGGATCGGGGCCTTGAACGCCTCCTCGTCCTCGGCCGACCACTCGCCGCCCTTGGCCTCGATGCCGTCGCGGCGGACCGTGGCGAGGACGGAGGCCGCCTGCTCACCACCCATGACGGAGATGCGGGCGTTGGGCCACATCCACAGGAAGCGCGGGTCGTACGCCCGGCCGCACATGCCGTAGTTGCCGGCTCCGAACGACCCGCCGATGACCACGGTGAACTTGGGTACGACGGAGCAGGCGACTGCCGTGACCAGCTTGGCGCCGTCGCGGGCGATGCCGCCGTTCTCGTACTCCCGGCCGACCATGAAGCCGGTGATGTTCTGGAGGAAGACCAGCGGGATGCCGCGCTGGTTGCACAGCTCGATGAAGTGCGCGCCCTTGAGGCTCGACTCGCTGAAGAGGATGCCGTTGTTCGCGACGATCCCCACCGGGTAGCCCCAGATCCTGGCGAAGCCACAGACCAGCGTCTCGCCGTACAGCGCCTTGAACTCGTGGAAGCGGGAGCCGTCGACGATGCGGGTGATGACCTCGCGCACGTCGTAGGGGGTCCGCGAGTCGGTCGGCACCACGTCGTACAGGCCCTCGGGGTCCTCGACCGGCTCCTCCGGCTCGTGCTGCTCGAGGATGTGGCCGCCGGCCGGGCCGCCTGCCGGGCCGCCGCCGGTCGAGCCTGTCGAGACCCGCCGTTCGAAGGTGCCCACGATCGAGCGGACGATCGCGAGCGCCTCCGCGTCGTCGGCCGCAAGGTGGTCCACCACACCGGACTTGCGGGCGTGCACGTCGCCGCCGCCGAGCTCCTCGGCAGTGACGACCTCGCCGGTCGCGGCCTTCACCAGCGGCGGGCCGCCGAGGAAGATCGTGCCCTGCTCCTTGACGATCACGGTCTCGTCGGACATCGCCGGGACGTAGGCGCCACCGGCGGTGCACGAGCCCATCACAGCGGCGACCTGCGGGATGCCCTGGGCGGAGAGGTTGGCCTGGTTGAAGAAGATCCGGCCGAAGTGCTCCTTGTCGGGGAAGACCTCGTCCTGCATCGGCAGGAAGGCGCCTCCGGAGTCGACGAGGTAGATGCACGGCAGGCGGTTCGCCCGGGCGACCTCCTGTGCGCGCAGGTGCTTCTTGACGGTGACCGGGTAGTACGTGCCGCCCTTGACGGTGGCGTCGTTGGCGACGACCACGCACTCGCGGCCGCTCACCCGTCCGATGCCCGTCACGATCCCTGCGGAGGGGACGGCGTCGTCGTACATCCCGGTCGCGGCGAGCGTGCTCAGCTCGAGGAACGGACTGCCCGGGTCGAGCAGCCTGTCCACGCGGTCGCGGGCGAGCAGCTTCCCGCGCTCGAGGTGCTTCGTGCGTGCCGCCTCGGACCCGCCCTGTCGTGCTCGTTCCTGACGCTGCCGCAGGTCCTCGACCAGCTCCCGCATCTCTGTCGCGCCCACCGCCACCTCCGTCGTCGATCGGCCGTCGCGATCCGACCCGATGTTATCGATCGTTAACATCATGTGTCCACCGGGCCGTGTAGACCGGCCGGCCGGCGGCAAGGATCGTGCACGTGCGAAGTTGTGACGGACCTTCGGCGAAATGCGTCACAACTCGCACGTGCCCGACGTTGCCACGTCCCGGCGGCGCCGTTGCCCCGCGCGGACCCGTGATCCGAGACGTGAACGATCGCTAACCGGCGTGCTCTATCGTGGGCGCCATGAGCAGCCGTCGAGAGCAGATCCTCGCGACCGCGGCGGATCTCTTCGCCGAGCGCGGCTTCCACGGGGTGTCGGTGGCCGAGCTCGGGGCGGCCTGCGGCATCTCCGGGCCGGCGTTGTACCGGCACTTCCCGTCGAAGGACGCGATGCTCGCCGAGATGCTGGTGTCGATCAGCGAGGAGCTCCTCGCGGTCGGCCGCGAGCGCGTGCGCGAGGCCGAGGGGCCCCGCGAGGCGCTGCACGCGCTGGTGAACTGGCACATCGACTTCGCGCTCACCAACAAGGCGCTGATCATCGTCCAGGACCGTGACTGGGCATCGTTGCCCGACGAGGCGCGCGAGCGGGTGCGCGACCTGCAGCGCCGGTACGTCGAGCTCTGGGTCGACCAGCTGCGCGAGATCCATCGCGGCCTCCCCGCCGACCGCGCCCGCGCGATGTCGCACGCGGTCTTCGGGCTGCTCAACTCGACCCCGCACAGCGCCCTGGTCTCCGAGGCGGAGATGCGGTCGATGCTCGAGCAGATGGCGCTCGCGGCGCTCGACCCGGTGGTCAGCCGGCGTTCTTGAGGGCGTCCTCGAGGGCGGCGAGCACGAGCAGGACGGCGTCGGGCCTCGCGTTGTGTCCCATGAGGCCGATGCGCCACACGGTGGCGGCGTACTCGCCCGCGCCGGCGCCGATCTCGATGTTGTGCCGCTCGAGGAGGTACCGGCGTACGGCGGCCGAGTCCACGCCGTCGGGCACCCGGACCGTCGTGAAGCTCGGGCAGCCGGTGCCCTTCGGCCGCGAACAGCTCGAGCCCCATCTCCTGGAGCCCGTGCTGGAGCATCCGCCCCGCCTCCTCGTGGCGTGCCCAGACGTTCTCGAGGCCCTCGTCGAGGATCCGGCGCAGGCCCGCGTGGAGGCTTGCGACCATCGCGACCGGGGCGGTGTGGTGGTAGGTCCTCCCGCCCGACCCGTGCTGCTGGCCCGCTCCGGCGTACCCGCCGAGGAGACCCAGGTCGAGGTACCAGGAGTGCGGCTTCTCCACCCGGCGCTCGAAGGCCCGGTCGTTGATCGTGAACGGCGCGAGTCCGGGGGCGACCCCGAGACACTTCTGGGTGCCGGCGTACCCGACGTCGACGCCCCAGTCGTCCGCACGCAGCTCGATACCGCCGATCGAGGTGACCGCGTCGGCGACGAGGAGCGCATCGCCCTTGATCTCACCGAGAGCGGCGATGTCGGAGCGGACGCCGGTGGAGGTCTCGGCGTGGACGGCGGCGATGATCGCCGGCTCGGGGTGGGCGTCTGCCACCCGCTGCGGGTCGACCGGAGTGCCCCACTCGTGCTCGACGGGAACCACCTCGGCGCCGCAGCGGGCCGCGACGTCGCACATCCGCTGGCCGAAGAGACCGTTGACCGCGACGACCACGACGTCACCGGGGCGGACGGTGTTGACGAAGGCGGCCTCCATGCCCGCGGACCCGGTGGCGCTCAGCGGCAGTGTGCGGGCGTTGCGGGTGCCCCAGACCGAGCGCAGGTCCTCGCAGGTGTCGTCCATGATCTGCAGGAAGACCGGGTCCAGGTGGCCCAGCAGGGGCAGACCGAGCGCCGCGGTCGCCTCCGGGTAGGGGTTCGAGGGCCCCGGGCCGAAGAGCCGGCGGTCGTGGATGGGGTGCGCGGTGAGAGCCATGTCGCCAACCTACCGACGCCGGCCGGATCCGGCAGCCCCCTACAAGACGGCACCCGGGTTGAGGATGCCCTGAGGGTCGAGCGCGTCCTTGACCCTGCGCGACAGCGCCATCACGTCGGGACCGAGCTGGTCGGGAAGCGCGCGCTTCTTCGTACGGCCCACCCCGTGCTCGCCGGTGATCGTGCCGCCGAGGGCGATCGCGCAGCGCATCACGTCCTCGAAGGCCTCCCGCGCGCGGTCGCCGGCGTCGTTGTCCGTCGGGTCGTAGACGATGATCGGGTGGGTGTTGCCGTCGCCGGCGTGGGCGACCACGGGGATCTCCAGGTCGTACTTCTCGGCGACGGCGGAGATCTGTCCGAGCAGCTCGGGCAACAGCGGCACGGGCACGCCCACGTCCTCGAGGAGCAGTGACCCGCGCATCTCGATCGCCGGGAACGCGATCCGGCGTGCCGTGACGAAGAGCTCGCCCTCCTCGGCGTCGTCGGTGCTGAACACCTCGCTCGCACCGCATCGGACGCAGGACGCGTGCATTGCCTCGATCTCCGCCGAGCGGGCCGATGCCGGGGCGTCGGACTGCGCGATGAGCAGCGCGCCCGCGGACCGGTCGAGCCCCATCGGCCGATAGTCCTCGACAGCGTTCACCGAGGTCGAGTCCATCAGCTCCAGCATCGACGGCCGCAGCGTCTGCCCGAGGTCCACGACGGCGGCGGCCGCGTCCGCGACCGTGGGGAACATGGCGACCAGGGTCGACCGGACGCCCTGTGCCGGGACCAGCCGCAGGATCGCCCGGGTCACGATGCCGAGGGTCCCCTCGCTCCCGACGAAGAGCTTGAGCAGCGAGAGTCCCGCGACGTCCTTGATCCGCTTGCCCCCGAGGGTGACCTTCGTGCCGTCGGCGAGGACCACGTCGAGCCCGAGGACGTAGTCGGTGGTCACGCCGTACTTCACGCAGCACAGGCCGCCGGCGTTGGTCGCGATGTTGCCGCCGATCGAGCACATCTCGTACGACGAGGGGTCGGGCGGGTACCACAGCCCGTGCTCCGCCGCGGCGGCCTTGACCTCCACGTTGAGGGCGCCCGGCTCGACCACGGCCACCCGCGAGGCGGGGTCGATCTCGACGGCGCGCATGCGCTCGAGGCTCAGCACGATGCCGCCGTCGACCGCCGCCGAGCCGCCCGACAGGCCGCTCCCGGCACCACGAGGCACGACGGGCACCCCGTGCTCGGCCGCCCAGCGCACCGCGACCTGCACCTGGTCGGCGTCCGCGGGCCGAACCACCGCGTCCGGCGTACCCGCACCGGGAGCGCGCGACCAGTCGTGACGGTAGTTCTCCAGCACCGCAGGGTCCGTGGCCACCACCCCGGCGGGCAGTGCGTCGACCAGCTCGGCGACTCGCGCGTTGCTCATGAGCCGACCCTAGGCCGTCCGGATGGTCCGCAACACTCCCGTGTCGGAGCGCATGCGCAGCCTCATGCGCCCGGTTCGGCCGCCTCCACCGGAGCGCGGTGACGAGCTCCCATGCGCTCGGCGCCGATGCCGGCCACCACCACGCAGGCGATCCCTGCGAGGGGAAGGAGGCCGGGCACCTGGCCGAGGGCGACCAGGCCGATCACCGCCGCGAACCCCGGCTCGAGCGCCATCAGCGTGCCGAAGGAGCCCGCGGTGAGCCGTCGGAGCGCGAGCAGCTCGAGCGTGAACGGGATGACCGGCAGCAGGATCGCGAGCCCGAGGCCGGCGAGCACGACCTGCCACGTCAGGAGCGGGGCGACCGTCGGCCCGGCGACGGCAGTGGCGACCAGGCCCGCGACCGGCATCGAGATCGCGAGGCCCTGGATGCCGGTGACCTGGTCGCCCACCCGCTGGGTGAGAAGGATGTACGCCGCCCAGCACACCGCCGCAGCGAGCGCGAGTGCCACGCCGACCAGGTCGGTCCCGCCGTTCCACGGCTCGGTGAGCAGCAGGACGCCGACTGCTGCCACCGCCGCGAAGAGACGCCCCCGGCCGTGGCTGCGCAGCACCGCGACGCTGAGCGGCCCGAGGAACTCCAGCGCGCTGGCGGTGCCCATCGGCAGCCGCTCGACTGCCCCCATGAACAGCAGAGTCACCCCGGCCGTGACGACTCCGAGCGCGGCACTGGCCGCGAAGGAGCCCCGGGTGAAGGTCGACGGGCGCGGGCGCAGCAGCACCAGCATGATCAGGCCGGCCCAGGCCAGCCGGAGCCAGGCGGCGCCGAGGGGGCCGACGTCGTCGAAGAGGCCGACCGCGACAGCGATCCCCACCTGCACCGTCAGCATCGAGGCAACCGCCATGGACGCCCCCGTGCGCGCGCTGGTGCGTGCAGCCGCGGACGCGGTCTCGGGTCGTGCGCCGCTCCCGCCTGCCGCCGACGGCGCAGGGTGTGCGGCCTCAGGAGTCGTGCTCATGCCTCCAGTACGCCACGAGACAACCGTCCGCGTCCACGTGAGAATGGTGGACAGATTGTCCACAATCAGTGGACAATCCTGTGGATGGAGACCCGCCGCCTCGCCGTGCTGCTCGAGCTGTCCCGGCTCGGGTCGATGCGCGAGGTGGCGGAGGAGATGGGCACGACGACCTCGACGGTGTCCCAGCAGATCGCGGCACTCGCCCGCGAGACGGGGACACCGCTCGTGGAGCCCGACGGCCGACGGGTCCGTCTGACCCCGGCAGGGCGCCGGCTGTCGGAGCACGCCGTGAGGATCCTGGCCGCGGTGGAGGCCGCGCGGCTCGACCTCGACCCTCACTCGGAGCCCGCGGGGACGGTCCGCGTGGCGGGGTTCGAGACCGCGGTACGCACGACGTTGATGCCCGTCCTCAACGAGATCGCGCGGGCGCACCCGAAGGTCCGGCTGCTGATCCACGAGCACGAGCCCGGCGAGGCTTTCGCGCTGCTGCGGACGGACGCCGTCGACCTCGCGCTCACCTACGACTACGACCTGGCGCCGGCCGGCTCCGACCTCACCCTCGAGTCGACCCCTCTGTGGACCACCCGGTGGGCGCTCGGGGTCCCGGCGGCCGATGCCGGGGTCACCGGCGACGCCCGCCGGGTCTTCGCCCACTTCGCCGACCGGGAGTGGATCGTCAACTCCCGCAACACCGCCGATGCCGACGTGGTCCGGACGATCGCGTCGATGGCCGGGTTCGAGCCGCGGGTCAGCCATCGCGTGGACAGCCTGGAGCTGGTCCAGGACCTGGTCGCGGCCGGTCTGGGGGTGGGTCTGCTGCCCGCCGACCAGCCGACGCGACCAGACGTGGTGACGCTGCCGCTCGCCGATCCGGAGGTCCGGCTCCGGTCCTACGCCGTGGTGCGGCGCGGCCGCTCGTCCTGGCCGCCGCTGGCCCTGGTCCTGGCGAGGATCGAGGCGACCCTCGGGGGCTGACCCGGTCCCGGCCGGCTCGCACTCCGCACCGGCCACCCTCCCCGACTGCTCGCTAGGCTCTCGACATGAGCCTTCTCGAGACTCCGATCGCCCGCCTCGACGGGACCCCGTCCACGCTCGGTGAGATCACCGGCGGCAGGCCCGCCCTCCTGGTGAACGTGGCGTCCAGGTGCGGACTGACCCCGCAGTACACCGGCCTCGAGCACCTCCACAAGGAGTACGCCGACCGCGGGTTCACCGTCGTGGGCATCCCGTGCAACCAGTTCGGCGGGCAGGAGCCCGGTACGTCGGAGGAGATCGCGGAGTTCTGCTCGGCGACGTACGGGGTCACCTTCCCGATGACCGAGAAGGTGGAGGTCAACGGGGAGGGGCGGCACGCCGTCTACGCCGCACTCGTGGAGACGGCGGACGAGGAGGGTCGCTCCGGTGACATCCAGTGGAACTTCGAGAAGTTCCTCGTGGACGGCTCCGGCTCCGTGGTGGCGCGCTTCAGCCCGGGCGTCGAGCCGCAGGACCCGCGCCTGGTCGAGGCCGTCGGCAAGCTCGTCTGACCCACCCTCAACGGGACCGCCGTTCCACCGGATGTGAGTCACGGACGGGTCCTGGTGCGCGTGAACCGTCCGCCACTCACATCCGGGACACAGGGGTGTAGCCCGTGTCACACCTCGGCTGCGGAAAACCGCTAATACGGACGTCGGGGTATCGGTATCTTTGTCCGGTACATCCGGCCGCACGTCTCGCCGGCCCACCCCGCATGTAGTCGCCGGGCTCACCCGTGCCTGCAGAACCCCGAGGACGCGTAATGCCCGCAACCACGCCTGCCACCGAGTCCGGCAAGGCAGAGACCGACAAGCTCGACAGGGAAGTCCTGCTCGTCGCCGGCGTCGTCGTGCTCTCCGCGATCATGTCGATCCTCGACGTGACCGTCGTCAGCGTGGCGCTGCCGACCTTCATGACCGAGTTCGAGGCGACGTACGCCGAGGTCGCCTGGGCGATGACCGGCTACACGCTGGCGCTCGCCACCGTCATCCCGCTCACCGGCTGGGCGGCGGACCGGTTCGGCACCAAGCGGCTCTTCATGCTCGCGCTGGTCCTGTTCACCGCGGGCTCGGTGCTGTGCAGCCTCGCAGACGACGTCTCCACGCTGGTGCTCTTCCGGGTGCTGCAGGGCCTCGGCGGCGGCATGCTGATGCCGCTCGGCATGACGATCATGACCCGCGCCGCCGGCCCGCACCGGATCGGCCGGGTCATGGCCGTCCTGGGCATCCCGATGCTGCTCGGCCCCATCGGCGGACCGATCCTCGGCGGCTGGCTGATCGACAGCGCGAGCTGGCACTGGATCTTCCTGATCAACCTGCCGGTCGGCATCGCCGCGTTCGTGTTCGCCGCGCTCGTGCTGCCCGCCGACTCCCCGGAGCCGTCGGAGTCCTTCGACTTCGTGGGCATGCTGCTGCTCTCGCCGGGCCTCGCCGCCTTCCTGTACGGCGTCTCCTCGACCCCCGAGACCGGAACCCTGCTGGCCGCCAAGGTCCTCGTGCCCGCGGCGATCGGCCTGGTCCTCGTCGTCGGATTCGTCTTCCACGCGTTCCGCACCGTGCACCCGCTGATCGACCTGCACCTGTTCAAGAACCGGCAGCTCACGGTCGCGGTGGTCACGATGAGCCTGTTCGCCATCGCGTTCTTCGGAGCGAGCCTGCTCTTCCCGTCGTACTTCCTGCAGGTCCGGGGTGAGACCACCCTGGCCGCCGGGCTCCTGCTGGCCCCGCAGGGCCTCGGCGCGATGGTGAGCATGCCGATCGCCGGCAACCTCGCCGACCGAACCGGGGCCGGCCGGATCGTGATGACCGGCGTCGCGCTCATCGTGGCCGGCATGGCGGTCTTCACCCAGGTCGGTGCGGAGACCTCCTACACGCTGCTGCTCGGCGGGCTGTTCATCATGGGCCTCGGCATGGGCGCCACGATGATGCCGATCATGACCGCGGCGCTGCAGACGCTGACCGACCACAACCTCGCGCGCGGCTCCACGCTGATGAACATCGTGCAGCAGGTCGCCGGCTCCATCGGCACCGCGGTGTTCTCGGTGATCCTGACCAACTCGGTCAAGGGCAAGGAGCTCGCGGGCGCCGCGATCGCCTCCCAGCACGACCCGAGCATCGCGGAGAAGCTCCCCGCCCCGGCGCTCGCCGAAGGGTTCGCCCAGGCTGCCGACTCGTTCGGGGTCGCCTTCCTGGTGGGCACGGTGCTGATCGCGCTCTGCCTCGTGCCGGCGGCGATGCTGCCCAAGCGGCACGTCCCCGCACCTGTGGAGGAGAGCGACCTGCCGCCGGTCATGCTGCACTGAGCCCGGCCGGCTTTTCATCCGCCGGCCGGCTGAGTTGCAACGTTCGGCACCGCGCACATGCCGAGAACGGTGCCGAACGTTGCAAGTGAGCTCGGTGCGTGACCTGGCGGCGTGTGCGCGGCGTGTGGCAGCTCGGTGCGTGACCTGGCGGCGTGAGCCCGCCCCGTCGCGCCCTAGCGGGGCTCGACGATCTGGGCCAGCTCGAAGTGCATGGGGTCGGTGTAGTTCCAGTCGCCGCCCCAGGCGAAGCCCCACTTCTTGAAGATCGCGACCACGTCACGGTCGATGTCCCCGGCCACGCCACGCTGGTTGCCGGGGACGTTGAGGTCCACGGCGATGCCCCACGTGTGCAGGGAGAGCCCCTTGCTCGGGTCGTGCGCGATGAACCGCGGCACGTAGCAGCCCCCGAACTCCTCCGGATGGATCTCGCCGGCGAGGCCGCGGGAGACCACCTCCTGCAGCGCCCCGCGCAGCTGGGGCAGCATCACCCTGTGACCCGTGACGCTGCCGAGGATCGGGACGGTCTCGGTGCGGATGTTCGCCGCGACCCAGTCAGGATCGGGCTGGACCGTCCCGTCGCCGAACCAGCGGTAGCTGAACGTGCCCACCGCCGCCGCGACGGATCCGCCCGTCACCAACGGCGTCCCCACGGCCTGCCGCTTGGCGATCCGCTCGACCGCCTTCACCAGCCGCTCGATCTCCCCGATGTCGAGGTCGTTGCTCACGGCGTACTGCGGGCCGACGTCGACCTTGCGGTCCGGTGCGTCGCTGCCCGGGACGGAGGTCGCGAAGCCGCCACCCTCGAGCTTCCGCTTCTGCTCGGTCGCCGCCGGCCGGCCCAGCGGCCCGACCGCGGCCTGGACCGCCGCGAGCGCGGGGGGCGCGTCCTCGGTGGGAGTCGGCTTCCCCTTGCCGCCGGCCGGCTCCTCATCACGTGAGGGCGCGGGAACGTCCGAGGCGCTCCGCGACGGGGCGGCCTCGCCCGCCACGGGGCTCTGGTCTGCGGCGGCACTCTCGGCGGCCCCGCCCGCACAGCCCGCGAGAGGCGTGAGGAGCAGGGGTACGACGGCCAGGGCGGTGCCGCGGGCGCGCGAGGACGTCGAGGTCGTCCGACGTACTCTCATCGCCCCCCCTGGTGCGCTCACTCCGCGTTGGGACCGGACCTCCACTCTAGGCGGTCCGGCGGACCCTCTCGGCTGGTCGGAGAATTCCCCGAATCTCGGGAAACCACACCTCCCTCACGCCGAGCGAGAGGCGTCACCAGATGCGGACGCGCTCCTCCGGCTCGAGCCACAGGTCGTCCCCCGGGGCGGTGCCGAAGGCCTCGTGGAACTCGTCGAGGTTGCGCACGATGTTCGCGCGGAACTCCGCGGGACTGTGCGGGTCGACGGTGAGGAACTGCTGGGCCTGCTCCTTGCGGCGCTTGGTCCGCCAGACGTGCGCCCAGTTCAGGAAGACCCGCTGCGACCCGGTCAGCCCGTCGCGCTCGGGCATCGGCGCGTCACCGAGGCTGATGAGGTACGCCTTGTGCGCGATCGTCAGGCCCCCGAGGTCGCCGATGTTCTCGCCGACGGTCAGGGCACCGTTGACGCGCTCGCCGGGGAGGTCGCGGGGCTCGAACCCGTCGTACTGCTCGATGAGCTTGTCCGACTTCTCCTTGAACGCCGCCCGGTCGGCCTCGGTCCACCACTCGTTGAGGTTGCCGACGCCGTCGTACTGCGAGCCCTGGTCGTCGAAGCCGTGGCCGATCTCGTGGCCGATCACCGCGCCGATGCCGCCGTAGTTCTCGGCCGGGTCCGCCTCGGGGTCGAAGAACGGCTTCTGCAGGATGCCCGCGGGAAAGCAGATCTCGTTCGTGCCCGGGTTGTAGTAGGCGTTGACCGTCTGCGGAAGCATGAACCACTCGTCGCGGTCGACCGGCGAGCCGATCTTGTTCAGCTGGCGGTCGGTCTCGAACGCCGCGGTCGCCTCGACGTTGAGCATCAGGTCGTCGTGGCGGATCTCGAGCGCGGAGTAGTCGCGGAACGTCTTCGGGTAGCCGATCTTGGGGTTGAACGTCTCGAGCTTCTCGAAGGCGCGCTCCTTGGTCTCCTCGCCCATCCAGTCCAGCGTCGCGATGTTGCGGCGGTAGGCCTCGGTGAGGTTGGCGACGAGCTCGTCCATCATCGCCTTGGAGCTCGGCGGGAAGTGGCGTGCGACGTACTCCTCACCGACGGCCTCGCCGAGCGCGCCCTCGACCAGGGCGACCCCGCGCTTCCAGCGGGCGCGCAGCTCCGGCGTGCCGTTGAGGGTGCGGCCGTAGAAGTCGAAGTTCTCCTCGACGAAGGCGGACGGGAGGTACGGCGCCGCCCGGCGGACCACCCGGATCGCGAGCCAGTCGCGCCACTGCTCGATCGGGACCTCGTGCAGCGCGGTCGAGAGGTGCGAGAGGTAGCTCGGCTGCCGGACCACCGTCTCGGCGAGCACCTGCTCCGAGGCGGCGAGCCCCTGCCGCCACGCCGTCCAGTCGATGTCCGGGGCGAGCGCGACCAGCTCGTCGAGCGTGGTGAGGTTGTAGGTCTTCAGGACGTCACGGGTCTCCGCGCGCTCCCAGTGGCCCGCGGCGAGGCGGGTCTCGACGTCGAGGACGCTCCGCGCGGCCTGCTCGGCGTCGTCGCGGTCGACGAGCTCGAACAGGCGGGCCATGTGGGCGACGTACTTCTCGCGGATCTCGGCGAACTTCTCGTCGCGGTAGTACGACTCGTCGGGGAGGCCGAGGCCGCCCTGGAGCACGTTGAGGACGTAGCGGTCGGAGTTGCGGTCGTCGGTGTCGACGTAGGACCCGAACAGGCCGCCCCCGCCGAGCCGCTCGAGCTCCCCGACGAAGTGGAGCAGCTCGCTGGTGTCCGCGACCTTGGCGGCATCGGCCAGCATGTCGGCGATCGGCGTGACACCGAGCTGCTCGATGCGGTCCTCGTCCATGAAGCTGGCGTACAGGTCACCGATCTTCTTGCCGTTCTCGCCGCCGATCCGGCCCGCGGCCGCGTCCTCGATGATCTCGCGCACCCGCTCCTCCGACTGGTCGGCGAGCTTCACGAAGGGGCCCCACGCCGAGCGGTCCGCGGGAATCTCCGCGGTCTCGAGCCACGTGCCGTTCACGTGCCCGAACAGGTCGTCCTGGGGCCGGATGTCGAGGTTCATGCCGTCTTTGGCGTCGTCGAGGATCGTCACGGCGCCCACCCTAACCCTGTGGCCCAGCCGGGACATGGGGTTCCGGCTGGGCTCACGCCAGGGTCCTGGCCGGGCTCTCCGACGAGGGCTCTCCGACCGGGCTCTCCGACCGGGGCGCGACCGTGGCAGGCGGGGGTGCGCCGCCCTGCGACCGCGGATCCCGTCAGACCATCTCGGGTGCGTCGAGATGGGCCAGCGCCAGCTCGTGCTCGAGGACCTCGACGATCTCTGCACGAGCCTCCTTCGCGGCACCCGTCCTGATGCCCTCCACCTGGCTTCGGCTCGCCTCCAGCGCTTCGCGGCTGTCGAAGGTCGCGGTTCCGACCGCGCGACCTGACTCACGGTTGACCATGAAGCTGGCGCTGCAGAAGCCGTCCAGGTCATCGAGCGCCGGGAGTACGCGGTGCTTCCAGGTGTCGACCATCTGGTCGATGTCTGCCGGATCCAGGCGCAGCCAGGTGGTGCGGACACAGGAGCCGTCGCCGGCGCGGTGGTCCCGGTGCATGCCGGCGATCTCCCACTCGTCGACCTGGGCAGTCTCTGCGCCGAGGACGGCGGCGGCCCGGTCACGCAGCGGCATCACCGTCTCCGCACTCGCCTGCCGGGCCTCCGACGACGAGTAGTTGGCGGTGACGATGCACAGGCCGGTCTCCCGGTCGACGATCAGGGACGCCCCGACGAAGCCGTCGAGGCCTCTGAGCTCGGGCATGACCTCGTCGCGGAAGTAGGCGATGCCGGCGTCGATGGATCCCTGCCGGGCGTGAAGTGTGGTGGAACGTGCGTACACGATCTACCCCCTTCGGATGGGGCAGCGCCCCGGTGGCGCCACCGGTCGCCTCTCACGTTTCTCCGGCCGGGCTCCCCTTGGCAATGGTCAATGCGAAGGGGCTAGGCCAGCCCCGGGACATGGTCATGTCGGGACATGGTCATGTGCGGTCGCCCGGCCACCAGGCACATCGCACCGGGGTTTGACGACCACCCCTGGGGTAGAACCGAGACATGAGCCAGCTCTCTGAGGTGACCATCCAGGACAACCCGGAACAGCACCCGCTACGAGGCCTCCACCGAGTCAGGTGTCGTGGCCGGTTTCGCGGAGTACCGCGACGTCGGCGGCGTCCGGGTCTTCACCCACACCGAGGTCGACGACGCCTTCGAGGGGCAGGGGGTCGGCTCGGCTCTCGCCCGCGGCGCGCTCGACGACGTGCGGGAGCGAGAGATGAAGCTGCGCCCGAGGTGCCCGTTCATCAAGTCGTTCATCGAGCAGCCACCCGGAGTACGCCGACCTCCAGGCCTGACCCGAGCCGCGGAACATGCAGTCACGGGCGCCGACGTACGGCGCTGGGCGTGAACCGCCTGCCGGCGGCCGCCGAGTGCATGTTCCACCGTCCCACCTGTCTACCGCAGGGTCAGGACGGACTTCCCGGTCGCGCGGCGCTCGGCCATGTCGGTCAGCGCCTGCCGGACGTCCTCGAGCGGGTAGCCCCTGCCGATCGGCGGGTTGACCGCGCCCGACTCCATCATCGGCACCAGCGCGTCCCACTGCTTGCGCATGAAGCCGGGCCGCACCATCGCGTAGGCACCCCAGCCGACGCCGCGGACGTCGATGTTGTTCAGCAGCAGCCGGTTGACCTTGACCTCGGGGATCGCGCCGGCGGTGAAGCCGACGACGAGCACCCGGCCGAGCGGCGCGAGAGCGCGCAGCGAGTCGGTCATCAGGTCGCCGCCCACCACGTCGACCACGACGTCGACGCCCGCGACCGTCGGTGAGCTCCTTGACCGAGGCGAGGAAGCCGTCGACGAGGACCGCCTCGTCCGCACCGGCATCCCGTGGCGACCTGCGGCCTTGCCCTCGGTGGAGACCACGGCGATCACCCGGGCGCCGTACCCCTTGGCCACCTGGATCGTCGCCGTGCCGACGCCGCCGGCCGCACCGTGCACGAGGACGGTCTCGCCCTCCTGGAGCTGCCCGCGGGTGGCGAGGGCGAACTGCGCGGTCAGGTAGTTCATCGGCAGCGCCGCGCCCTGCTCGAAGGCTCAGCGCGTCGGGGAGCGGGAAGACGCTCTCCGGGTCGAGCGGCCACGACGTCGGCGCCGCCGCCGTACGGCAGCACGCAGGCGACCCGGTCACCGGCCCTGAACCCGGAGCCCGTCGGGGGCCGAGCGCACCACGCCGGCGAAGTCGACACCGAGCTGGAAGGGCGGCTCGGGCTTGAGCTGGTACTGCCCGGCCGAGAGCAGGAGGTCCGGGAAGCTGACGCCGACGGCATGCACGTCGACGAGCACCTGCCCCTCGGACGCGGTGGGCTCGGGGACCTCGACGACGTCGACGCCGGAGGGGCCGTCGAGCCGGACTACCTGGACAGCGCGCATGCATGCTCCTCAGCTACTCGGGGTGAGCCGAGTATGTCGCGGCGCCGAGCGGCTGGGCGCCCCACATCGCGGGACGTCATACCCCCGGTCGCTGGCGACCGGAACGTAGCGTTGCGCGAGGTCAGCCGTTGACGAGCGGCGGGGTGGGCTGGGCGCCGTTCACGAGGCGGCCGAACTGCGGCGGGCGGCAGACCCGGCACGGCTCGAGCCCGCTGGTGCGGATGTCCTCGAGGGGCACGACGCGGGCCTCCTCGCGCGCCTCGGGCAGCTCGCAGTCGAGCTGGTGGTACGACGTGGTGCCGGCCACGACGTACCCGCCGAGCCCGCCGACCGCCCCGGCGGCCGGCACCCGCTGACGCGCCCTGCCGCTCGACCGCCGCGACGAGCCGTTCGAGCACCTCCTCGAGCGCGGGCGCGGTCGGCGCGCTGGTTCTGCACGACGATCATCGCCGCGCCGATCACGACGACGGCGAGCCCGGCGATGCCGCCCGGAGATCAGGTAGGGGAACTGCGCCGGCACGTAGTTGTTGCTGCCGGCGCCGTTCCACCCGAGGAAGATGACCAGGAAGCCGAGGAGGCACAGCCCGACGCCGAGCTGGCCACCGAGTCGACCGAGGTTGTTCTGCATGACGGACTCCTATGCCCCGAGGTACGCCTCGCGCAGGTTGACGTCGCGGATCTCCTGGCCCACCGCGGTGTGCACCAGGGTCCCCTTCTCCATGATCAGCGCCCGGTCCGCGAAGGGCAGGGCACCGGCGTTCTGCTCCACCATCAGCACGGTGGTGCCGTCGGCCTTGATCCGGGAGGTGACCTCCCAGACCGTGCGCGCGACGGTGGGGCTCAGACCCAGCGACGCCTCGTCGATGAGCAGCAGCCGGGGCTTGCGACATCAGCGCCCGCCCGATCGCGAGCATCTGCTGCTCGCCGCCCGACAGGGTGCCGGCGAGCTGGTCCTCGCGCTCGGCGAGCCGGGGGAAGTAGTCGAGGACCTGCTCGAGCTGCCCGCGGACGAGCTTCGGGTCTGGCGCCGCCGGCTCCAGGCCCCGAGGCGGAGGTTCTGCCGCACGGTCAGCCGTGGGAACACCCGCCGGCCCTCGGGGCAGAGCGCGATGCCCGGACCGCACCCGGGACGAGGGCGGCTTGCGGCCGAGCGGCTTCCCGTCGAAGGCGACCCGGCCCGAGTCGCGGCCTGAGCAGGCCCGCGATGGTGCTGACCGTGGTGGTCTTCCCCGCGCCGTTGAGGCCGAGGAGCACGCAGACCTCGCCCTCCTCGACGACGAAGTCGATGCCGTGCAGCACCGGGTGGGCGCCGTAGCCGACGACGAGGTCGCTGATCTCGAGCAGTGCCATGTCAGGCTCCTTCCCCGGCCGGGACCGGCTCCATCACCGCGGTGTCGCTCGGGTCGGGGCGGCGTCCTCGCCCATGTAGGCGCGCACGACCTCCGGGTGCCGGCGTACGACGTCGGGGGAGCCCTCGGCGAGCACCTCCCCGAAGTTGAGGCAGTACACGTAGTCCGAGACCCGCGTGACCAGGGGGACGTGGTGGTCGATCATCACGATCGTCAGCCCGAACTCCTTGCGCAGGCGTCAGCAGCGTGTCGCCGAGCTCGTGCGCCTCCTCGGGCCCCATCCCCGACCCCGGCTCGTCGAGCAGCAGCAGGTCGGGGTCGGTGGCCAGCACCGCGGCGATCTCCACCCGCTTGAGCACGCCGTAGGGCAGGTCGGCGACCCGCTCGTGCGCGACGTGGCTCGAGGTCGAGCAGGCCGAGGATCTGGTCGCCGCGCTCGCGCGACCCGCCGCTCCTCCGCGAAGCTGCCGGGCTGCCGCCGATGCCGAGCCAGGGGTCGTAGGCGACCTGGAGGTGCTGGGCGGTCATCAGGTTCTCGAGCACGGTGGCGCCCTTGACCAGGCCGACGTTCTGGAAGGTGCGGCCGATGCCGAGGGCGGTGCGCTGGTGCACCGGCAGTCCGCGAGATGTCGCGGCCGCGGTAGCGGACCTGCCCGTGGGTCGGCTGGTAGAAGCCGGTGATGCAGTTGAACAGCGTGGTCTTGCCGGCGCCGTTCGGGCCCGATGATGCCCGACGATCTCCCACTCGCCGACCCGGAGGTTGACGTCCTGCAGCGCCTTGATGCCGCCGAAGTGGATGCTGACGGCGTCGACCTCAAGCACGGACATCGTTCACCTCCACCTCGGTCACCGCGCCCGCATGGCGGTCGAAGCGGTGGCCGGTCAGCCAGCAGCTTGATGGGCGCGACCTGCTGGCCGATCCCGCCGGGGTACATCGTGAGCGTCAGGAGCAGCAGCACCGGCCCGACGATGAGGCCGACGAAGTCGAGGGGCAGGCCGAGCGTCTCGTCGAAGAACCCGGTGATCGACCAGCCGCCACCGAACGGTGCGAGCACGAAGCCGACCACCTTCTCGAGCATCGTCACGAGCAGCTTCTCCTCGAGCAGCGCGAAGAAGGCTGAGCCGATCACCACCCCGACGCGGTTGCGCAGCCCGCCGACCACGGTCATCAGGATGAACAGCAGCGCGAGCCGGAAGTCGAAGCTGCTGCCGACGATCACCTCGTCGTGGTGCGCCATCAGCGACCCGGCGATGCCGGCGAAGATCCCCGAGAGCGCGAACGCGAGCAGGATGTAGGCCTTGACGTTGATGCCGTACGACGAGGCGACGCGCGGGTTCTCACGCAGCGCGGCGAGCGCCCGCCCGCCCTTGGACCGGGTCAGCCGCCAGTCGAGCCAGAGCACGACCGCGAGGAAGCCCAGGCACAGGTAGTAGTAGGCGTAGCCGCTCTCGAAGCCCATGCGGCCGGGGCGCCGGCTTGCCGCCCTCACCGCCCGTGATCGCCGCGATGCCGAAGAGCGTCTCCTCGGCGAAGGTGCCGTAGGCCAGTGTGACGAGCGCGAAGTAGAGACCGCTCAGACGCAACGAGATCGCACCCAGCAGGGTCGCCTGGACGGCCCCGAACGCCGCGGCCACCCCGACGGCGAGCCAGAAGCTGAGCTGGAGGTTGGTGACGATGTACGCCGAGGTGAACGCGCCGATCCCCACGAACGCCTGGTGTCCCAGCGAGATCTGGCCCGCGTAGCCGAGGAGGACGTTGAGGGAGAGGCCGCCGATCGCGTAGATCACCGCGAGGGAGAGTACGTCGATGTCGGCGACCCCGACCTCGAACGGCGAGAACCTGTTGACCGGGAGCGCGAGCACCATCCAGGCGAGGAAGGCCCACACGAGCACGCGGCCGACCCAGCCGACCCGGCTCGGCCTGAAGCCGTCGCCCCCGTCGTCGTACTCCTCGCCGTCGGGGTCCTCGACCACCAGCGGGATGGTCGTGGTCGGGTCGTCGAACCCGGTGTGCCTGCCCGGGAGGAGCGGGGCGCGGGTCTCGCCGGTCGCGGTCATGCGGTCGCCGCCCTTCCGACGAAGATGCCCTGGGGCCGGAGCAGGAGGACGCCGAGCAGGAAGGCGAAGAGCATCATCGCCCTCGCCCCCGGCACGGACATCAAGATGGTGAGGGTCCCGAGCTGCTCGACGATCCCGACGGCGAAGCCGCCGAGGACGGCGCCCGGCATGCTCTTCATCCCGGCGAGCACGGCGGCCATGAACCCGGGCAGCAGCGCCCGGCCGGCACCGAAGGTCAAGAAGCCCGCGGTGAAGGTCGTGTAGGGCCCGGAGAGGATGCCCGCCAGAGCGCCGAGCAGAGCGGCGATCGCCCAGGTGAGCATGGAGACCCGGCGCACGCTGATGCCGACCAGCTCGGAGGCGACCGGCTCCTGCTGCGCCGCCTGGATCGCCAAGCCCGAGGGCGAGCGGAAGAAGAGCGCCAGCGCGATCGAGGCCGCCGCGAGGACGCCGAGGGTGATGAGCTGCTGCACGGTCACCGAGGCGCCGATCAGCGGGATGCGGAAGAAGCCCTCGTGGATCTTCGGCATGGTCATGATCGGGGTCTCGTTGAACCGCCAGAACTGGATGCCGACCGCGGCGAGCGCCACGCCGGCCGTGCCGACGAGCACGGTCACGCGGGAGGCGTTGCGCAGCGGATGGATGACGAGCCGCTCCGTGAGCAGCCCCATGGCGAGGGCCGCGCCGAGCCCGAAGAGGATCCCGGCCGGGTAGCTCCAGCCCCACAGCACCACCGCGGTGTAGGCGCCGAAGAGGCCGACCGTGCCGAACTCCGCCTGGGCGAAGTTGAAGACCCCCGACGCCCGGTGGACCAGCACGATGCCGAGGGCGACGAGCGCGTAGACGCTGCCCTGCAGGATCCCGGCGACGACCGCGATCCCGAGCTCGGTGAGCAGCTGGCTCATGGTCGCTCGTTCACCCGGACCGTGCGGTACTGCCGCGAGCCGCAGTCGGCCTGGAGCAGGTGCATCGCGGTGCCGCCGAAGCGCGAGGAGAAGTTCGTGGCCGGGTAGACGCCGGTGTTGAACGTCTTCGTCTTCGCGATCGTGGCCATGAACGCCTCACGCGAGAGGCTCTTGCCGGTTGCCTGGAGCATCTGGCCGACCAGCTTCTCCAGACCCCAGACGGCGATCGCGAGGTCGTCGGGCTCGGCGTTGTTCTTCTGCCGGTACGCCGGCCGGAAGGTCGGGTCCATCTGGTCGATCCTGTCCAGGCCCGGGAACGGCGAGTAGAACAGCGCGCCGTCGATCGTCGGGCAGCCTGCCGTGGCGACGATGTTCAGGCCGTTCGTGAGCCCGGGGCCGACGAAGGTGACCTGGCAGGTCATCGACTTGCTGACGTTGATCAGGCCGCTCGGGCTGGCGTTCCAGACCACGGCCTCGGCGCCGCTGTTGCAGATCTGGGTGGCGATCGCGGGGGCGTCGACGTCGGTCTTCTTCGGGATCCGCTGGGAGAGCACGACGTTGCTGCCGGCGACCTTCTTGATCTGGCCGTCGACGATCGCGTGGTAGTTGTTCAGGCTGTCGTTGTCGGCGGTGATCACCGCGACCTTCTCGCCCTTGAACTGCGAGCCGATGATCCGCGCGAGCAGCGGCACCTGCTGCTCGTAGGTCAGCGAGGCGGCGAAGTACGTCGACACCGACCCGAGCGGGCCGAGGCCCGGCCGGGTCTCGTGCACCCCGGCCGACAGGTAGGGCACGCCGATGCCGGCGGCGTAGCGCGCGCAGGCGTCGATCTGGTCCGCGCCGCCGCCCCCGATGAGCATGAACACCTTCTGCTGCTCGGCCATCTCCTTGCAGACCGAGCGGGCGCTGTTCGGGTCGAACCGGTCGTCGCGGAAGACGACCTCGAGCTTGCGGCCGTGGATGCCGCCCTTGCGGTTGATGTAGTCGGCGTAGACCCCGATGCCGCGCTCGAACGACTGCTGCGGGAACGCCGCGGCACCCGTGACAGGAGCGTGCACGCCGATCTTGATCGTGGAGTCGGTGACCCCGGTCGTGTCGCCGCCGCTCGCGGGGACCGGGGCGGTGCCGGGCGCGGTCGACCCGCCCCGCTCCGCCGGCGCCGGCACCGCCTCCCGCGGCGCCGGCGCCGGACGATCCGCTGCCCGTCGTACCCGCGGAGCGCCCGCGACGCCGCCGGGCGCGCCGGGTGCCGAGCCTGCAGGGCCGGCGGCGGCACCGGCCGCCGCACCGAGACCGTCACCCGCGGCCGTCCCGGCCTCCCCACCGGCGACACCCGCCGCCCCGGCGGGGTACATCTCGGCCACTCCCGGCTTCTGGCCGCACCCGGCCGTGAGCAGGGCTGCCGTCGTGAGGGCTGCGAGGAGGGTCCGCCTGCTGCGCATCAGCTCTTCTCCCTCGCGTCGCGACGGCGGCACCGGCGGTGCGCAGCCGTCCGAGCGCGCGGGCGACACCGTGCTGGGCCGGCCCGGAGGCAGGCTGGGCGTCTGGACCGAGCGCGAGCATGAGCAGGTAGGCGAGACCGAGCATCAGCGGCACGAGGGCGTAGCCGGCCGCGGGAATGCCGGAGTACCAGGCCGGCGCCGCGAATGGTGCCGCGACCGGGGTCGTTGCCACGTTCGCCGGCGCGACGGCAGGGTCTCCCGCGGCCTGCAGGGCCTCGCCCATGGGGGCGACCGAGGCGCTGCCGGCAAGGGGTCCGGCCGAGCCGGCAGTGCTGCTACCGAGCGAGGCGGTCGACGGGCTGCCCGAGCCTCCCGACGTCGCGACCGGGCCGGCCAGGCCGCTCCCGGAGGTCGGCAACGCGGGGGTCGCGGGCGTCTTGCCGACGGCGAACGCGAACCCGACGCCCTTCGCGGCTGGCCCCTCGAAGGCGACCTGGAAGCTCTCGGGGGCTTCTGCACCCTCCACGAGGGCGACCGACCCGGATCCCGTACCGCCCTCGGCGGTCCACAGCGAGGCGACCGCGGCGAGGTCGAAGGTCCACACGCCGCTCTTGGCGTCGCGCTCGCCGAGGGCGCTCGCGAGGTCGCAGTCGTAGGCAGGGCGCGCCTTCCAGGCCGCGGCCGATCCGTCGGCCCAGAACGACTCGGTCACCGGGCAGGCGAGGATCTTCGCGCTCTCGGGGTTGACCAGCGCCCCCGGCTCGCCGCTCTCCCGGAGCACGAGCACGGCCTTCTCGACGAAGCCGCCGGGTGTCCCCGCCAGCTTGAACTCGAGGGCGGTGACCTTCTCCGGCTCACCTCCGGCCGCGGCCACCGGGAGCGCTCCCTTGGGCACGTTGGGAGGACTCGGTTGGGGAGGCGCCACGACGGTCTCGTCGAGCGGGGTCTCGTTGCCCGCCCACCACCAGCCGGTCTTCACGAGCTCGGCTCCCTCGGCGGTGCCGGGGCGTACCCCTGCACTGCCGGCACCAGTCGTGAGGAGGACGAGGATGGTCGATGCTGCGAGAGCCGCGATCGTTCTGAGAGCGGACATGCCTCTCCAGGAGCTGTCTCAGGGGACCGACACGCAGGCGGCCCCGGATGTGACGTGCTTCACCCACCCTCGGGACGGTGAACGACGCAACGGCGGACGGGGTTACGTCGAGACCGCGGTGGTCTACCTTCCGGTCAGCGCGGGCGGACCAGCGCGGCGAGCTCGAAGTGCATGGGGTCGGTGTAGGACCAGTCACCGCCCCAGGCGAAGCCCCAGCGCTTGAAGACGTCCACGATCCGGCGGTCCATCTCACCCGTCGTACCGCGGAGGTTGTCCTGCACGTTGAGGTCGATCGCGATCCCCCACGTGTGCAGCGAGAGGCCCTTCGAAGGGTCGCTCGCGATGAACCGCGGGGCGTAGCAGCCCCCGAAGTCCGAGGGGTCGATGAGCTCGGCGAGGCCGGTGTCGACGACCTCCTGGAGCGCACCGCGGAGCTGGGGCAGCATCACCCGGTGGCAGGTCACGTCGCCCAGGATCGGCACGTTCTCGGTGCGCAGGTGCGCTGCGACCCAGCGTCGGGTCCGGCTCCACCGAGCCGTCCTCGAAGTACCGGTAGCTGAACGACCCGACCGCGTCCGCGACCGAGCCGCCGGTGAGGAACGCGGTCTGCCTCCCCTCCCTGGGGACGGACTCGCCGAGCGGAGTGACGGTCGCCTGCCTGCCGACCCTCCGCTGCAGGTCGGCCTGCACGGAGGACAGGTCGGCTGCGTCGGCGGAGACGAGAACGGCGTTCGCGGGGACCATGCCGAGCTGGCGACCACGCAGCTCGTTCACCACGGCGTCGATCTTGGGAGCCATCGACGCCTGCGCTCCGACGCGCAGGGTCAGCCCGGCCGTCTGGTCGCCGAGCAGCAGGTCGCCCCCGAGGGGCAGGTCGAGCTCCTCGGCCAGCTCCGGGGTGGCTGCCAGGTCGCCCTCGGCGACGCGCTGCCACACCGCGTCGGCCCGGGCGCTGACCTGCGGGGTGAAGCGCCGGTACGTCGCGAGGTCGACCGCGCCGAGGGTGACCGTCCGGCCGTCCACCGGGGCGGAGGCCATGGCAAGGGTCGCCGTCGCGTCAACGCCCGGCGCCGTGGCGATCCGGCGTCGCACCGACCCGGGCAGCGTCGCGCGGCCGACCACGAGGAAGTCGGCCTCCTGCAGGGAGCCGGAGAGAGCACCCGGGGCCCGGACCGAGAGGGCGGGGTCGGCCGTGGGGTTCTGCTGCCCCGCGAGGACGGGCACCTCCGCACCGGCCGGTGTGATGCCGGCCTGGCCGGCACCGTGCATGGCGCATCCACCGGCCGTCGTACCGACCGCCAGGCACAGGACGACGCCGGCCAGTGACCTTCGCGGGGTGCGACGCATGCGACTCCCTCGATCGCGGGCGGGCTCTCGGGAGACAACGAGCCACCCCACCCCCGGTCACGCCACCCATCTGTCGAGCCCCGGGAGCCGAACCCCAGGCATGCCCAGGACCCAGCCTTCGTCCAACACGCAGCGACCCCGAGCGAGGAGGTCCATGCCCGTGCTCCGGCTCGTCGGCGGCGTCGCCGGCCTGCTCGCGGGAGCCGCGGCTGTCGCCGTGGCCGAGGCCGCGACCGCCCTGCTGGAGGGCGTGACCTCGCCTCTTCTCGCCGTCGCGAACCGTGCGGTCGACGCCGCGCCCCGGCCGGTCAAGGAGTGGGCGATCGAGACGTTCGGCTCCGCCGACAAGGCGGTGCTCATCGCCGGGGTCGTCGCCACGGTCGCCGGGCTCGCGTTCCTGGCCGGCGTGGTCGGTGCGACCCGGCGCCGCCCGGCGGTCGGCGCCTTCCTCGGGCTCAGCGCGGTCGCCGCAGCGGCCGCCCTCACCGACCGCGCCGCGACCGCCTCCCCGCCGGCTCGGCTCGTCCCCGTCGTCGTACTCGTCGCGACGGGGTTGCTCGCCCTGCTCGCTCCTGCTGCGGACCCTGCGGCCCTCTCCCTGATCAGCGGTCCGGGCCGACCAGCCCCCTCCGGCCGACCAGGCCCGGTCCGGTGGAGACCCTCGAGCTCGGCAAGCCCCGGCTGCGGCTGCCCAGCCACGTGGCCGGCGACGACCTGCCTGCCGCGTTCGACCGGAGGGCCTTCCTCAAGGCGGCGATGACGGTCGGCGCCGTGGCCGCGGCGGGTGGTGTCGTCAGCCGCGCGTTCGGCGGGTCGGCGGCGGCCGCGTCACGCCTCGACGTGAGCGTCCCGGTGCCCGACGTCCCCGCTCCGGCACTGACCCGGGCGATGACGCTCGACGTTCCCGGGATCACGCCTTACCTGACCCCCAACCGCGAGTTCTACCGGCGTGGACACCGCACTCCGGGTGCCGGACGTCCCGGTCGAGACCTGGCGGCTGCGCATCCACGGCATGGTCGACCGCGAGCTCGACCTCTCCTTCGAGGACCTGCTCTCGCGGCGTCTCGTGGAGCGGCGCATCACGCTGACCTGCGTCTCGAACCCCGTCGGCGGCGAGTACGTCGGCAACGCGACCTGGATCGGGGTGCCGATCCGCGACCTGCTCCGCGAGGCCGGGGTCCGGGACGGGGCCGACGCGGTGAGGTCGACCAGCGCCGACGACTTCACGATCGGTACGCCGTTGTCGGCCCTCCTCGACGACGACCGGGACGCGCTGCTGGCCGTCGCGATGAACGGCAGTCCGCTGCCGCTCGAGCACGGGTTCCCGGTGCGCATGGTGACACCCGGGCCTCTACGGGTACGTCTCGGCGACCAAGTGGCTCGTGGACCTGGAGGTGACCCGGTTCGCTGACTTCAAGGCGTACTGGACGAGCCGGGGCTACGCGGCACAGGCGCCGATCAAGACGTCGTCGCGCATCGACGTACCCCGCTCCTTCGCCCGTGTCGGAGCCGGGCGCGTGCCGGTCGCCGGTGTCGCCTGGTCCCAGGACCGGGGAGTCCGGTCGGTCGAGGTCCGCGTCGACGAAGGGCCATGGCAGGAGGCGCGGCTCGCCGGGCAGGACAACGTCGACACCTGGCGGCAGTGGGTGTGGGAGTGGGATGCGGCGCCGGGCAACCACACGCTCGAGGTCCGCGCCACGGACGCGACCGGCTACACCCAGACCTCCGAGCGCGCCCCGATCGCGCCGGACGGGTCCACCGGCTGGCACAGCGTGAACGTCACCGTCGAGGGCTGACCCGCAGCCTTCCGGGCGAGGGCTTTTCGCGAAGTTCCGGCGCAGACCAATCCACACCTCACACATGGCCGAACACCCTGTGAAACAAGGCGGAACGCCGGCTCGCCTGATCGAAGAGAACCCCGAACCTCAACCGAAAGGGAAGCGCCATGCGCTCCATCAGAAAGGTCGCGATCGCCATCGCGGCAGTCTCCGCCCTGACGATGTCGGCCGCCTGTGGGGCCGAGGAGGACACCGCGAACACCTCCGCTGAGACCTCGACCGAGGAGACGCCGATGGACGACCAGTCCATGGGCGCCATGAAGGACGACGCCGACCCGGCCGCCGACCTCGTGGGACCCGGCTGCGCCGACTACGCGAAGGCAGTGCCGGACGGCGCGGGCTCGGTCGAGGGCATGGCCCAGGACCCGGTCGCGGTCGCCGCGAGCAACAACCCACTCCTCACGACGCTCGTCTCGGCGGTGTCGGGTGAGCTGAACAAGAAGGTGGACCTCGTGGACACCCTCAACGGCGACGAGTTCACCGTCTTCGCCCCCGTGGACGACGCCTTCGCGAAGCTGCCTGAGCAGACCGTGGCCTCGCTGGCGAAGCCGAAGAACGCCGACACCCTCTCCTCGGTGCTGACCTACCACGTCGTCCCCGGCCAGATCGCTCCCTCGGAGATCAGCGGCGAGCAGACCACCGTCCAGGGTGGGACCGTGAAGGTCTCCGGCTCCGGCGACAACCTGAAGGTCAACGACGCCAACGTGATCTGCGGCGGCGTCCAGACGGCCAACGCGACCGTCTACCTCATCGACTCGGTGCTCATGCCGAAGATGTGACGCCCTGCGCGTGACCCGTGGCCCCGGCTCCGGTCGGGGCCACGGTCGTGTCTGCTCCCTTTCGGCTGCGGCCCTTGCGTGGAGCGTCGCCGTGTGGGTACGACGGGCGCATGAGTGAGACCGAGAACGGGCCCGAGCCGGGACAGCAGCCCCAGAGCGACGCGGAGCGTGACCTGGCCGAGCACGAGCGACCCAAGGCCGAGCGCCCTGCGCGCGACCAGCCCGAGGTCGGCCTGATCGCCGACGAGGACCTGCCCGAGGACCTCCAGCCGACCGACGACAACCCGCTGGCCAAGAACCCCGGCGAGGACGACGACGGCAGCGGCGACTCCGGCCCGGGCGTCGGAAAGGTCGAGGGGATGCCCGACATGGGCGACCCCGGCGCCTCCCGAGCGTCCCGGGGCGACCCGGGCTCGCCGGACGTTTGCGGAACCGCGCCGCAACCTCGCAGGTACAGTTCGCGACATGCCAGGTCACCGCGGTCCACGCAAGAGGATGCCGTGGTGGCAGGAGACCTTCCTCCTTCTCGCCCTCGCGCTGGGCGCCTCGGTCATGGTCAAGGCGTTCTTCATCCAGATGTACTTCGTCCCCTCCGCGTCGATGCACCCCGAGCTCGTGGAGCAGGACCGGATCCTGGTCGAGAAGATGTCGACCTGGGACGGTGAGCCCGATCGCGGCGACGTGGTCGTGTTCGAGGACCCGGGCGGGTGGCTCGGCGCCACGCCCGAGCCCACCGGTTTCCAGTCGTTCCTGTCGCTGCTGGGCCTCTACCCCGAGGGCGGCCACCTCGTGAAGCGGGTGATCGGGCTGCCCGGCGAGGTGGTCGTCTGCTGTGACAAGCAGGGCCGGATCACCGTGGACGGCGTGCCGCTCGAGGAGAGCGACTACCTGGCGAAGGGCACTGCGCCCTCGGAGAAGCAGTTCAAGGTCGTCGTACCGGACGACGCGATCTGGGTGATGGGCGACAACCGGTCGAACAGCCAGGACTCCCGGTACCACATGGGCGATCCGGGCAACGGCTCCGTGCCGCTGGACAACGTCGTGGGGAAGGTGTGGGCGATCGTGTGGCCTCTCGACCGCTTCGAGGTGCTCGCCCGGCCCGACACGGAGGCCTCGGCCGCTCGCTGAGCGGGTCTGAACAGACTCACCGCGGGCCCGCGTAAAGGTCGTGGAGGCGGGGTACGACGGCAAGGACCATCCGTCTAGACCTGAGGCCACTCATGAGCTCCGCACAACCGGCACCGGCGACCACGGCGACCAAGAAGGACCGGACCCACTACCTCTACCTCGCGGTGATCGGGGCCGTCCTGCTCGGCATCGCGGTCGGCTTCCTCGTCCCCGACTTCGCCGTACGTCTGGAACCGCTCGGCGAGGCGTTCGTAGCCCTGATCAAGATGATGATCCAGCCGGTCATCTTCTGCACGATCGTGCTCGGCGTCGGATCCGTGCGCAGCGCGGCGAAGGTCGGCAAGGTCGGCGGGCTCGCCCTCGGCTACTTCCTGGTGATGTCCACGGTCGCGCTCGCGATCGGCCTGGTGGTCGGCAACATCCTGCACCCGGGCTCCGGCCTCCAGCTGAACGACGAGCTCGCCGCCGCGGGCAAGGAGCAGGCCGGCGGGGGTGAGACCACCACGGACTTCCTGCTCGGCATCATCCCGACCTCGCTGTTCTCCTCGCTCACCTCGGGCGAGATCCTCCAGACGCTCCTCGTGGCGCTGCTCGTGGGCTTCGCGATCCAGCTGATGGGCAAGCAGGGAGAGCCGGTGCTGCGCGGCATCGAGCACCTCCAGCGTGTCGTCTTCCGGGTGCTCGCGATGATCATGTGGGCCGCTCCGGTGGGCGCCTTCGGCGCGATCGCCGCGGTCGTCGGCGAGACCGGCCTCGACGCCCTGAAGAGCCTCGCGGTGATCATGCTGGGCTTCTACGCCACCTGCATCGTGTTCGTCTTCGTGGTCCTGGGGACGATCTTGAAGCTCGCCACGGGCGTGAACATCTTCTCGCTGCTGAAGTACCTCGGCCGGGAGTTCCTGCTGATCCTGTCCACGTCGTCCTCGGAGTCCGCGCTGCCCCGCCTGATCGCGAAGATGGAGCACGCGGGGGTGGACAAGCCCACGGTCGGTGTCGTGGTGCCGACCGGGTACTCCTTCAACCTCGACGGCACGGCCATCTACCTGACCATGGCCTCGCTGTTCATCGCCTCCGCGCTCGGCGACCCGCTGAGCATCGGGGAGCAGATCTCCCTGCTCGTGTTCATGGTGATCGCGTCCAAGGGCGCGGCCGGTGTCACCGGCGCCGGGCTGGCGACCCTGGCCGGCGGGCTCGCCTCGCACCGGCCCGAGCTGGTGGACGGCGTCGGCCTCATCGTGGGCATCGACCGGTTCATGTCCGAGGCCCGGGCCCTGACGAACTTCGCGGGCAACTCCGTAGCGACCGTGCTGGTGGGTGCGTGGACCGGCGGGCTCGACCGCGACCGGATGAGCCGCGTGCTCGCGGGCGACCTGCCGTTCGACGAGACCACGATGATCGACGACCGGGTCCCGGAGGACGAGGTCGAGATGCGCGAGTACGAGGAGGAGTTCAGCACCGACACCCGTCGCCGCTGACTCACTCGGGCTCGTTGTCGTCGTCCCCGCCGACCTTGAACGGCGTGGAGTAGCCCGCGTACATCAGGTGCGCCACCAGCCCCTCGGTCGCGTGCGGCAGGTTGTGGCAGTGGTCCATCCACACACCCGGGTTGTCGGCGACGAAGGCGATCTCGTAGGTCTCGCCGTCGCGCACGTTGAGGGAGTCGACCCACCACGGGCTGCCCGTGGACGGCTTCCCGTCGCGGCTGACCACGAGGGCGTGGTGCCCGTGCAGGTGCATGGGGTGCACCTCGCCGCTGTCGTTCTCGATCCGCATGGTGACCACGTCACCCTCGGCCACCGTGTACATCGGCACGTCCGGCCACAGGTGCCCGTTGATCGTCCACCAGACTCCGGGGCGTCCGTCGTGGAAGCCGGGCCTCCGGCCGATCACGTACTCGAACTCCCGGTCCGCGGCTGCCGGGTCGACGCCGGTCTCCGCCGGCTCCCCGTAGCTCAGCAGGTCCACGAACGACTTCGGCGCCGGGTCGGCCTCGACCTGGCTCCCGCGCGGCCCGAGGACGACCGCGTTGCCGGCGAGCTCGACCCGGGCCCCGTGCTCGGGTACGACGACCTCGAGGTCCGCTCGCCCTCCGGCGGTGACGATGAGGGCCTGTCCGGACACCGGCTCGGGCTCGTTCAGGTCGTACCCGTCCACGGCGACCACCCGGAAGTCCGGCGCCGCTGACCCAGATGGTCATCGGACCGTTGTCGGTGTTGACGACGCGCACCCGGACGACGTGCCGGGTCCGGTGGCGACGACGACGTCGCCCGCCTTCCCGTTGACGGTGCGCTGACCGTCGTACAGGTGCACGAGCGCCGGGACGTCCACCGCATCGGTCGAGCCTCTCGAGACGCCCGCGGGGTCGATCACCACGGCACCGAAGAGGCCCGCGGCGGACCTGCTCGTGCGAGACCTGGTGGGAGTGGTACCAGTACGTGCCGGCCTGGTCGGCGACGAAGCGGTAGGTGAACGTCTCGCCCTCCGCGCACGGCGTCCTGGGTGACCCCGGCGACGCCGTCCATCGGCGTTCGGGCACGTCGATGCCGTGCCAGTGCAGGGTGATCCCGTCGGGGATGTTCTCGTTGGTGACGTCGGACCTCGACCAGGTCGCCCTGCGACGGCGTCGATCGTCGGCCCTGGCGAGGACTGCCGTTCAGCGTGTAGCCGCTGACCTCGCGGCCGGAGCCGACCTCGAAGCGTCTCCTCGCGGGCGGTCAGGTCGAGGCGTGACGTCGGGGTCACCCTCGGCGCTCTCGACGAGGGTGGAGGTGTCGATCGCGCCGCCCTGGTGCATCCCGGCATGCCCCTCACGGCCGGCTGCGGGCACGACTGGCCCGCCACCGAGGTCGGCGTACCCCATGTCCGTCACGGAGTACTCGTCCGGCATCAGGCTCGACCACCAGAACCAGCCGAGCGGTACGACGATGACGGCCGTCGCGAGACAGGCGAGGAGCAACCGGAGGCGACTACTCATCGGACCTGCCTCGCGACGACTTTCCGACGGCCCTTCAGACGAGCTCCCGCTCGGCCGCGGACGTGGCGGTGGGCACCTCCCGCATACGCTGGACGCGCACGCCTGCCATGACCGCCAGCGAGAACAGGATCATGGCGTTGATCCCGTGCAGCATGCCCCAGAACGCGTTCTCGTGGCCGAAGAGTCCGAGCGTGATCTGGACCGCCACGGCGAGCACCACGAAGAGCGCCCACTTGACGCCGCCGGGAACCTTGGCGAAGAACGACACGATCAGGAGGATCAGCGCCAGCGCGGGGATGATCATCATCCCGTTGATGCTGTGGATGAAGAACCCGGCGACGCCGGTGAACGTCACGTCGCCCTCGAACATCGCCTCACCCGAGGCCTTGTCGAAGACGCCGCCCTCCTTGTCCACCCAGTTGCCCAGCCCTGCCACGGCGTACACCATCGATGCTGCCTGCACCACCACCCCGAGAGCGACGAGCCAGGCGAAGACCTTGTAAGCAGTCCTCATCGGAAACCCCTAACCCTCAATCAGGGCACACGATTGTGCCCAGCCTGTCGAGGTTAGGGCCGGCGCGTGCTGCCCCGGAACGGGACGATGCCCGGGGTCAGCCAAGATGACCCCGAATGACTAGCCGAGATGTCCCATCCGTCCGAGAAGTCGCGTTCCTGTCCAGCCCGGGTGAGGTCCTTCGGGGGCTAGGGGCCGACCGGGGCGGGGTCGCCGGAAGCCTCGTGGGCCCGTTCGACGATGTCCCATCCCGTGGCCCCCAGGGTCACCACCGCGACCGGGAAGATCCCCAGGTTCTCCTTGTCGATGTGGTCGGTCAGCTCCGCGGTCAGGCGGTCGAGTACGCCGACCGCGTCCGACGCGTCCAGGTCGAGCGCGGCCGCGGCCTCGTCGAGGGACACGTGCTCGCCCTCGAGGGCGTCGACCTCGTCGACGTAGTCGCCCTGCGCCCTGAGGGCGGCGAAGACACCGGCCTCCTCACGACCGGTGTGTCCGGCCAGCAGCCCGACGAGCTGACGACGCTTGGCCGCCGCGCCGGCACGGTCGTTCGCGAGCAGCGCACGGCGGAGGTCGCCGGCGATCTCGAGCAACGCCATGTGTTCGTCCATCAGGTCGGCGATGGGCTCGACCTGCCGGCATCCGCAGTACTCACACAAGTCTGGTCAGCTCCCAACGGCGCAGAAGAAGCGAGGAGAGCCCGAACCTGATGCACGGACTGTCATCCCCGACTGCGGAACTGCCGCTTCCGTGTTCGGCGGGTTCTCCTCGCTGACTTCATTCAAGCCTGCCTGGGGACCGCGACGCAGTGCCCGAGGGCCCGTCGTACCGGGACGAAGGTCCCAGCGCGCCTCGCAGGTGGAGCTGCCGCTCAGCCGAGGAGCCGCCCGAGGAGCGAGTCGTCGAAGTGGTCGAGGAGGTCGGCAGGGTCGTCGTACACCTCGGCCGCACCCGCCTCACGCAGCTCGGCCTCGGAGATCCCGCCGCAGGTCAGCGCGATGCAGGGCAGGCCCGCCCGCTCTGCCGCCTTGACGTCCCAGACGGTGTCGCCGAGCACGACCGAGCGGCCGGGGTCGAGCCGGTGCTCGTCCACGGCGGTGGTGAGCAGGTCCGGGGAGGGCTTGCCGTCGGCGACCTCGGACGAGGTGGTGGCCCCGGCGAAGCTGTCCTCCGCCCCGATCGCGGGCATCATCCACTCGAGGTCCTCCTCCTTGCCGCTGGTGGCGAGCACCGCGACGTACCCCCGCTCCGCGCACCTCTCCACGAGCTCGGCGGTGCGGGGGAACGCGGTCACCTGGTCGCGCAGCGCGTCGTACCGCTCGGAGTGGGCCTCGACCGCCTTCTCGTCGTCGTGTCCGAGGAGCCGCTCCACGAGCCCCTCGCTGGCGATGCCGATGCAACGGTGGATCGCCGCCATCGACACGCCCTCGTGCCCGGCGTCGTTCATCGCCTGCCACCAGGCGAGGACGTGCAGGTAGTTGGTGTCGAGGAGCGTGCCGTCGACGTCGAACAGGACTCCGGGGCGCAGGTCGGTCATGCCCTCATGCTTCCTCGCCGGCCTTCAGCTTGCGGGCGACCTCGACCGCGCGCTCGGCCATGTGGTCGAGGGCGTTGAGCTCCGGAGATCCGAGCTCGATCTCCCCGTTCGCTCCGGTCACGTGGCCGACGCCGTACGGGTTGCCGTCCTCGAACTTCACCGGGTCCGTGTACCCGGGGGAGACGATGAGCCCGCCGAAGTGGTGGATGGTGTTGTAGAGCGCGAGCAGCGTCGACTCCTGGCCGCCGTGCTTGGTCTTGGACGACGTGAACCCGGCGTACACCTTGTCCGCCAGCAGCCCCTGTCCCCACTGGGGGCCCAGAGTGTCGATGAACTGCTTGAGCTGGCTGGCGACGTTGCCGAACCGGGTCGGCGAGCCCGAGCAGTACGACGTCGGCCCACACCACGTCGTCCGGCGTTGCCACGGGCAGGTCCTTCGTCGTCTCGCGGTGCTGCGCCCACTCCGGCATCGACTGCACCACCTCGTCAGGGGCGAGCTCGGCCACCTGGCGCAGCCGCACCTCTGCACCCGCCTTCTCGGCGGTCTGGCTGAGACGCTCTGCCATCTCGTGCGTGGTGCCGGTCGACGAGTAGTAGATGACGGCGACGTTCACGGGCGTGGTCATGGCTCTCCTTCGCGTGGCTTCTGGAGCGGACTACCGGTGGTAACCGGCGTGGGGATAGGCAAACGTTCAACCAGGCTCCGATCCAGAACGGCGGTGCCGCCAGGGACTGTCCACAGGTCGGCAAACGCCGAAACCGTGACGCGTGATTCGAACATAGGTTCGACCCATGGATGCGACGAAGGACGAGACCGAGGTGCGACGGGACCATGTGATCTCGCGGCTCACCGGCGCTGTCCTCGACGCGTTCGCCCGGGTCGAGGACGCGCCGGCGTGGTCGATGAGTCCTGAGGAGCAGCGGCAGACGATGGTGGAGCTGGACCGTCTCGGCTCGATGGTCGCCGAGCTCAGCCTGAGAGTGCTCGCCGCCGGCGACAAGGCAGGCATCGGCGACGACTCCGGCGCGTCCTCGACCGCGGCGTGGCTTGCACACACAACCCGGCAGAACCGTGCCCTGACCGGCGCCCAGATCCGTCTGGCCGAGGCTCTCGACACCCGGTTCAGGGCCACCCGGGCCGCCCTCGCGCAAGGCCGCGTCAACCCCGATCAAGCCCGGGTCATCGTCTCGTGCGTGGATGACCTGCCTGACGACGTCGACCCCTCGTGGCGGGCCCTCGCCGAGTCCCACCTCATCGAGCAGGCTTCGCTGGTCGACGCCAAGACCCTGCGGATCCTGGGCCGACGGATCTTCGACGTCCTCGACCCCGAGAGCGCGGACGAGCGCGAGGGCAAGAAGCTCGAGGAGGAAGAGCGCCGAGCCCGGGAGAGGACCCGGTTCACCATGCACGACAACGGCGACGGGACCCATTCGGGGACGTTCAAGCTGCCCGACCTGCACGCCGCGATCCTCAGGAAGGCCCTGCAGGGCCTCGCCGCTCCCAAGCGGGTCGGAGAGGCCCGGCTCGATCCCGAGACGGGGGAGAAGCGGCCCTACCCACAGCTCCTCGGCCGGGCGTTCTGCGAGCTCCTCGAGCGCTACCCCGCCGACCGGCTGCCCCACGCCGGCGGCAACAACGCGACCATCCTGGTCACCATCGACTACGAGTTCCTGCTCAAGGGCATCGGTGCCGCGACCCTGGACGACGGCACGAAGATCTCCGCCTCCGAGGCCCGCCGGCTCGCCTGCGGGGCCGGGATCATCCCCATGGTGCTCGGTGGCGACTCGGTTCCCCTCGACATCGGACGGGGCCGCCGGCTCTTCGACCAGTACCAGCGGATGGCGTTGGCCAAGCGGGACGGCGGCTGCACCGCCGAGAACTGCGATCGACCGCCCGCCTGGTGTCACGCCCATCACGACCTGCTCTGGTCCGAAGGCGGGCCGACCGACCTGGCGCAGGGCCGCCTCGTCTGCGGGTTCCACCACACGCTCATCCACCACGAGGGCTACATCAAGCAGCTGCTGCCCAACGGCAGAGTCCGCTTCACCCGACGCCAATAGTCCGTTTCATAGGCCGGTCACCGGCCGGTTCAGCATCCTGACCTCGTGGGGGTCGTCGGCCTGTCGCCGCTACTCGAACTCGAGGCTGCTGACCCGGCGCGGCATGACCAGCACTGCGGCCAGCATCACGACAGCCAGGACCGCCACCCCGATGAAGACCTCGTGGGTAGCGTTGCTGAGTGCGTCCCTGACGAAGTCGCGTACGGCGGCAGTGGCACCCGAGTCCCGGTCGAGCGCCAAGGCGGCGTCGTCGGCCGTCGTGGGCAGGCGGCCGTCCACCGCGACCGACGGGTGAGCGAACTGTCGGGCGAGCGACGCGTTGGCGATCGCGCCGAAGACCGCCACGCCGACCGCGCTGCCGAGAGACCGGGCGAACAGGTTCGTCCCCGTGACGACACCACGGCGCTGCCAGTCGACCGCCGACTGGACGGCGACGAGGGTGGGGCTCGACGTGTAGCCGAGGCCGACTCCGACCACGAAGGTGTAGAGCGCGACCTGCCACAGGGCGCTGGTCTCACCGATCGTGAGCAGGAGCAGGCTGCCAAGCACGATGAACGCCGCCCCGATGACAGAGGTGTCCCGGAAGCCCAGCCGCATGTAGATCCGCCCCGCCGTGGCGGCGGCGATCGGCCAGCCGACGGTCATCGCGGCGAGCGCGAACCCCGACAGGAGCGCGCCGAACCCGAGCACGCCCTGGGCGAAGGTCGGGATGTAGGAGGTGAGGCCGATGAGCACCGCGCCCACCAGCAGGGAGACGGCGTTGGCCCCGACCAGGACACGGCGGGTGAAGATCCACAGCGGGAGGATCGGCTCGGCGGCCCGCCGCTCCACGAACGGGAAGGCGACGAGCATCGCCGCGCTGAGGGCGAGCAGCCCGATGCTCACGGCCGAGCCCCATGCCCAGGCGTGACCACCCTCGAGCAGCGCCAGGATCAGCAGGGTGCACCCGACGGTGAGCAGGCCGGCGCCTGCGAAGTCGATGCGGTGGCGGCGGCGCTCGATCGCCTCGTGGAACTGCCGGACCAGCATCCATGCCGCCAAGGCGCCGACCGGGAGGTTGACGAAGAAGATCCAGCGCCAGGAGAGGTACTCCGAGAACACGCCGCCGAGGGTCGGGCCGACGATGGACGCCATCCCCCAGACGCTGGCGATGAAGCCCTGGACTCGTGCCCGCTCCTCGACGCTGTAGATGTCGCCGACGATGGTCATCGACATCGGCAGGATCGCGCCGGCTCCGATCCCCTGGACGGCCCGGGCGGCGATGAGCAGTGGCATCGACCAGGCGAAGCCACAGAGCACGGAGCCGACGAGGAAGATCGCGATCCCGACGAGCATGACCGGCTTGCGGCCCAGGGAGTCGGCGAGCTTGCCGTAGATCGGCACCGAGACGGCCTGCGCGAGCAGGTAGATCGAGAACAGCCACGGGAACTGGCTGAAGCCGCCGAGATCCGTGACGATCGCCGGCACCGCCGCCGCGAGGATCGTCGCTTCGATCGCCACGAGGGCGGTGCACATCATCACGGCGAGGAGGACGGGTCCGCGCTCGCTGCGCAGTCCCACCGCTGTCCGCGTTGTCTCAGTTGTCACTAGGGCACAACCCGAGGGAGCCGACGTCCTATTCCCCTCGGCCACATTCGCCCGGACACGCCGATCCGCCCCGGCCGCGAGTGCGACCGGGGCGGAGCCGTCAGGAGTGGCGGTCAGCTCAGGCTGCGACCGGGTGTCCGTGGCGCGGAGAGGTCTGCTCGGCCGCGGACTCGGTCTTCGACTTCGCGACCCAGACCAGGCCCAGTCCCGCGAGGAGGACCGTGAGGCCGAGGCCGGCCAGGACTCCGGCGAGCGCGAGGCCCAGCTGGAGAGCGGAGTGGGTCACGGTGCCGACACCGAGCTCACCGATCAGGCCGTGTGCGGTGCCGCTCCAGGCCTGCTCGCGAGCGATGCCCTCGATCGGGTGCTCGCGGTCGAAGTCGGTCCAGTACTTGCCGTCGACGTCGAACTCGTAGGTGCCGGCGGGGAACTTCTCGCCGTTGTACTCGGCGTCCTCATCGAGCACCACGGTCTGGGTGCCGTGGAGCGTGTGGTAGCTGATGGTGGCCATCTGGTACATGTACTCGGACGCGGTGTTGACGAGCGGGTCGCTGGGGTCCAGGTCGGACTCGACGACCGGGTACTTCCAGTCATCTGTCAGCAGGGCCATGATCGCCTCCGCCCCCGCGGTCTCGCCGCGGTCGGTGAGCTGGCCGTCCTCGTTGTAGGTCAGCTCGACGTTCTGCGCCTCGCTGAAGGCCTGCAGCGACGTGTAGCCGTCCTGCACCTTGGCGTAGGCGATCCCCGAGCCTGCGAGGAAGCCGAGGCCGATCACTGCGAGAACGATCCCGAGGACTTGGAGCCGTTTGGTCATTGGGACACACATCCTTTTTTGGTTGAAACCCGTACTCATATGGTGGAAGAGGGCACACCGGCTCCACAGGGGTCGAAAGTCACGAGGCACGGGGCCTTGGGACACGAGTCCTCCGGCCCCGTGACCAGGGCCGATGAGACGGGACCGCCGGGCCGGCCGGGTCGAGGCGACCTTGGATGGAGCCGGACTCCGGTCACACTGGGAGAGTGACGCGTGGCGTTCGGCCGTCCCTTCGTGCGCTCCGGGCGGTGAGCTTCCGGAGCGCTTCGACGACCCCTCGGGCCGCGACCCGAAGCACGCTGTCCGTGATCGGCGCGCTGGCCGTCCTCAACGTCGTCAGGCACCTGGCACCCAAGGCCGGTGCCTGGGTCAGCGCGACCACCGCGCTGGTGCTCGTCGTGCACGCGCGCCGGGAAGGCCTGACGTGGTCCCAGCTCGGCATGGGCAGGGACCGCCTCCGGACGGGGGGCGTCTGGGCTCTCGGGACCATCTCGGCGGTCGGCGCCGTCTACCTGCTGGGTGCCCTGGTCCCCGCAACGCGTCCTGCCTTCCTCGACGAGCGCCATGAGGAAGGCCTCGGCCAGACCCTGTCGACCGCGCTGGTCGGCATCCCGCTGGGAACCGTCCTCGTCGAGGAGGTGGCCTTCCGATCCGTGCTGCCGGAGCTGCTCGCGCGGCACACCGACCCCCGCGGCGCTCGCGCGATCTCCGCGGCGTTGTTCGGCCTGTGGCACGTGCTGCCCTCACTGGACTTCGCCGCGACCCGTGGGTCCAACAACATCGTCGACGTCGGGCGCTCGGCTCCCCGACCGCCGCAGGGTGGAGGGGCCTCGAGGCTGCCGGTGGCCGTGGGCACCGTGGCGTTCACCGCGCTCGCCGGCACCGCCTTCAGCCATCTGCGGCGACGCAGCGACAGCGTGCTCGCGAGCGCCGGGCTGCACTGGGCCACCAACGGGCTGGGGGTGCTCTTCGGCGTACTCGCCCGCCGCCTCGCTGCGCCACAGGAGACCGCAGCATCGACACGCCGGTGAACGACAGAGGGCGAACACCCACTGGGTGCCCGCCCTCTGGCCCGGGAGATCTCCCGGCTTCGCGTGCGCGAGGGGGGAGTTGAACCCCCACGCCCTTTCGGGCACACGGACCTGAACCGTGCGCGTCTGCCTATTCCGCCACTCGCGCTTGAAGCCCGGTAAGGGTATCCCACCCCGCCGACCCGTCCCAAACCGGGCCGAAGGGCGGAGCAGCGGCCCGCTACGATGCCGGGCAGTCGGATGTGTCACATCGAGCGGCATCCTGCACAATGGCGGGTTCACGATCGCGGCAGTTGGGCATAACGACTCCGTGGGCCATTGAAGGTAGGGGTGTGCCCACGGTTGGTGCCTGCGCGCAACACTTGTGAGGGCGTAGGCGTCCTCACGGCGAGAGAGGAGGTGGCATGGGAGTTCTGCAGCGGTTCGAGAACCGACTGGAGCAGATGGTCTCCGGTGCCTTCGCTCGCGCCTTCCGCAGCGAGGTCCAGCCCGTCGAGATCGCCGCCGCGCTGCAGCGCGAGGTCGACAACTCGGCGCAGATCCTCTCGCGCGAGCGCCGCCTCGTCCCCAACAACTTCCACGTCGAGCTCTCACCTGCCGACCACGACCGGCTCTCGCCGTACGGCTCCACGCTGGCCCAGGAGCTCACCGAGATGCTCCGTGAGCATGCCGAGGAGCAGTCCTACGTCTTCACGGGGCCGGTCTCGATCGCCTTCGACAAGATGGACGACCTCGGCACGGGTCTGTTCCGCGTGCGCAGCGCCGCGCTTGCCCGGGTCACCCCTGCCGACGGTGGCAGCGTGACGGACACGGCGGTACGACGGGCGAGCCTGGTGCTCGAGGTCAACGGCATGCGCCATCCCCTCGAACCTCCCGGCCTCGTCATCGGCCGGGGCGTGGACGCCGACCTGCGCATCGACGACCCGGGCGTCTCCCGCAGGCACGCCGAGATCCGGGTGATGCCGGCCGCGAACGCTCCTTCGGTGAGCATCGTCGACCTCGGCTCGACCAACGGCATGCTCGTCAACGGCCAGCGCGTCCAGCAGGCGCAGCTCGACGACGGCGCGGTCGTGAAGATCGGCAACACGTCCATGACACTTCGCTTCGTCAGGTCTCGGGAGGACGGGTGGGATGTCTGAGCTGACCCTGATGCTGATCCGGTTCGCCTATCTGGCGATCCTCTGGATCTTCGTCCTGTCCGCGATCTCGGTGATCCGGTCGGACATGTTCGGCGCTCGCATCGACCAGACGCCGCGGTCCGAGCGGCGGGAGCAGCGACGGGCCTCCAAGGAGCGCCCCAAGCCCGCCAAGCGGCCGCGGGGCGCACCGACGCACGTCGCGATCGTCGAGGGCGCGAACGCCGGAGAGACCATCTCGCTCGACGAGGCGCCGCTGCTCATCGGGCGCGGGAGCGACGCGGCGATCCGCCTCGACGACGACTACGTGTCCACCCGTCACGCGCGCATCGCGGCCTCGGGGGAGCAGTGGTTCGTCGAGGACCTCGGGTCGACCAACGGCACCTACATCGGGTCGCAGCGGCTCAGCCAGCCCACCACCCTCCAGCTCGGCTCGCAGGTCCGGATCGGAAAGACCACCCTGGAGCTGAGGAAGTAGCCCGCCGGTGACCTCCACGACTGAGCCAACGTTGCGCCTGCGCTATGCCGCCCTCTCCGACGTGGGGCGGGTGCGCAAGGACAACCAGGACTCCGGCTTCGCCGGCGAGAACCTCCTCGTCATCGCCGACGGGGTGGGTGGCGCCGCGCGAGGTGACGTCGCCTCCTCCACCGCCGTACAGATCCTGCGCCGCCTCGACACTCCGCCGACCGACGACCTGCTCCAGGCACTTGCCGGAGCGATCCACCGCGCACACGACCGGCTCGCCGAGCTCGTCGACGAGGACCCCGAGCTCGAGGGCACGAGCACGACGGTCACGGCGGCGCTCTTCGACGGTCGCAGGATCGGCGTCGGGCACGTCGGTGACAGCCGCGGCTACCTCCTGCGTGACGGGGAGCTCTCGCAGCTGACCAAGGACCACACGTTCGTCCAGAGCCTCATCGACGAGGGCCGCATCACCGAGGAGGAGTCGCGGTCCCACCCGCACCGCAACCTCATCCTGCGGGCCGTCGACGGGGTGCACGAGACCGATCCCGACCTCTTCACCATCGAGCTGGTGCCCGGCGACCGGCTGCTGTTGTGCAGCGACGGCTGCTCGGGCGTGCTCGACAACGACCGGCTCGCCGACATCCTCGGCACCGGCACGGTCGACTACGCCGCAGTCGAGCTGATCCGCGCCTCGCTGGAGGCCGGCAGCTCCGACAACATCACCTGTGTCGTGGCCGACGTGGTCGCCGACGACGCTGCCGTGGACGGCCAGACGGTGGCCTCGGCGTCCACCGGGCCGATGCTCGTGGGAGCGGCCGCCGAGCAGCCCCGCAAGGCCGGCGCCGCCTCGAAGAGCTTCTTCCGTGGACACCGGAGTGGCGACACGGGCGAGCTCGACCCGGTCCCCGGCGAGGAGGAGGACCACAGGCCGGTCGACCCCGAGGAGCTGCGCTACGCGCCCCGGGCACCACGCCGGTTCGCGTGGCTGCGACGGCTGGCCATCCTGCTCGGACTCACCGCCCTCATCGCCCTCGCGGCGAGCGGGGCGTACTCCTGGAGCCAGGACCAGTACTACGTCTCCAACGACGGCGACCACGTCGCGATCTTCCGCGGCATCCAGGCCGACCTTCCCGGGATGACCTTGTCGAAGCTCGACGAGACGTCGGCGATCACGCTGGCCGCCCTGCCTCAGTACCGCGCCGCCCAGGTCCGAGAGGGCATCAGCGCCGAGGACGTCGAGGACGCCCGCAGGATCGTGACGAACATCGGCGACCTGGCCCGGCCGTGCCCCACGCCTGAGCCGTCGCCGAGCGCCTCTCCGAGCGCCTCCCCGAGCGCGAAGGAGAGCGCGAAGGGCGGCACGAAGCCCGTGGACCGCCCGCGAGCGTCGGCCACCTCCGAGCCGAGTCCCTCTCCCTCCCCGAGCCCCTCACCGACGCTCTCCCCGCCCGACTGTGTCGAGGTGAGCCCCTGATGGCCGGAAACCCGCTGACCGGGTTCAGCCACCGCCGCCGCCGCGGAGCGGAGCTGTTCCTGATCATCGTGAGCCTGATGGTGGGGGTCGGGGCGTACGCCGCCGTCGGCCTCGGCGTCGAGGGCACCTTCCCCGCCGACATCGTCGGCTACGGCGGATGGCTTGCCGTGCTGGTGGTCGCCTGCCACATCGTCGTGCGGATGACGGCGCCGTACGCCGACCCTGTGCTGCTGCCGGTCGTCGCGGCGCTCAACGGCCTCGGTCTCGCGATGATCCACCGGATCGACCTCGCGGAGCTCGCGGACAACTCCGAGGCGCACACGTTCGCGCGCACCCAGCTGATCTGGATGACCCTCGGTGTCCTGCTCTTCGTGGCCGTGCTCGTGCTGCTGCGCGACCATCGCCGCCTGCAGGCGTTCACCTACACCTCCGGCCTCGCCGCCATCGTGCTGCTGCTGATGCCTCTCGTGCCCGGGCTGGGCACGGAGATCAACGGAGCCCGGATCTGGATCAACATCGGGCCGATGAGCTTCCAGCCCGGTGAGATCGCGAAGGTGCTGCTGGTGGTGTTCTTCGCCGGCTACCTCGTCCTGCACCGCGACGCTCTCGCGCTCGCCGGCCGCCGGGTCGCCGGCATCGACCTGCCGCGTGGGCGGGACCTGGGCCCGATCCTCGTGATGTGGCTGGTCAGCCTGGCCATCCTGGTCTTCCAGCGCGACCTCGGCTCCTCCCTGCTCTTCTTCGGCCTCTTCCTGGTCATGCTCTACGTCGCCACCGAGCGGCCCGGCTGGCTGGTGGTCGGCGGATCGCTCTTCGCAGTCGGCGCCTACGTCGGGTACCTCCTCTTCTCCCACGTGCAGGCGCGCGTCGGCGCCTGGCTCGACCCGTTCGGGAGCAAGTACGACAGCTACCAGATCGTGCAGGGGATGTACGGCCAGGCGTGGGGCGGCCTGGTCGGCCGCGGCCTGGGGCAGGGCGACCCCACGCTGATCCCGTTCTCCTACTCCGACTTCATCATCGCGGCCCTGGGTGAGGAGCTCGGTCTCACCGGTGTCATGGCGCTGATCGTGCTCTACGGCCTGATCGTCGAGCGCGGCCTCCGGACTGCCCTGGTGTGCCGGGACGCCTTCGGGAAGCTCATGGCCACCGGTCTCGCCGTGGTCTTCGCGCTCCAGGTGTTCGTCGTGGTCGGTGGCGTCACCAAGCTCATCCCCCTGACCGGTCTGACCACCCCGTTCCTGTCTTACGGAGGCTCCTCCCTCGTGGCCAACTGGGCGATCATCGCGCTGCTGCTGCGGATCTCCGACCAGGCGCGTCGTCCGCTCCCCGAGCCCTCGGGGCCGACTGCCGACGACGCGACCCAGGTGGTGATGATCCGGTGAACAAGCCGATCCGCACCATGGCCATCGGGTGCCTCGCACTGTTCGTGGCGCTGCTGGTCAACTCGACCTACCTGCAGTACCTCAGGGCCGACGAGCTCAACTCGCGCAACGACAACAAGCGGGTGCGCGACGCGGAGTTCTCGCGTGAGCGCGGCGCGATCCTCGTGCGCGGCAACTCGGTCGGCGAGAGCGTCCCGGTCGACGACGAGTTCAAGTTCCAGCGGCGCTACCCGCAACCGCAGAAGTACGCCCACCTGACGGGCTACTACTCCTACACCTACGGCCGCAACTCCGTGGAGCTCACCGAGAACGACATCCTCTCCGGCAGCGACCCTCGACTGTTCGTGAACCGGGTGGTCGACATGTTCGGCAACACCCAGCCCAAGGGCGGCGACGTCAGCCTCACCATCGACCCGAAGGCGCAGACGGCGGCGTACGAAGGTCTGCGGAACCTCGGCGGCACCGACATCAAGGGCAGCGTCGTGGCGCTCGACCCCTCGACCGGGGCGATCCTCGCGATGGTGTCCTCGCCGACCTACAACCCCAACTCGCTGGCCTCGCACGACATGTCACGGTCACCAAGTCCTGGAAGCGGCTCAACGGGGACCCCGAGCGGCCGATGCTCAACCGCGGCCTCCAGGAGGTCTACCCCCCGGGTTCGACCTTCAAGCTGGTCACCGCGGCGGCCGCGCTCTCCAGCGGTCAGTACACCCCCAGCTCGCCGGTTCCCGGCGGCAGCAGCCTGGACCTGCCGCTGACCGACACCGACCTGCCCAACGAGAACGGCATGAGCTGCGGCGGCGACAAGGTCACCCTGACCCGCGCGCTGGAGGTCTCCTGCAACGTGGCCTTCGGTTGGCTGGGCATGCAGATCGGGGACGACGCCCTGCGCGAGCAGGCGGAGAAGTTCGGGTTCGGTGACAGGTACCTCGAGGACCTCAACGGCCAGGTCGAGAGCGTCTTCCCGCCCAACCTCGACGAGCCCCAGACCGCGCTGTCGGCGATCGGGCAGTTCGACGTACGCACCACGCCCCTGCAGATGGCGATGGTCACCGCCGGGATCGCCAACGGCGGCACCGTGATGAAGCCCTACCTCGTCGACGAGGTCCGCTCGCCCAACCTCGACGTGCTCGACAAGGCGAACCCCGAGCCGTACCGCAGCGCGGTCAGCTCGTCGGTGGCGCGCGACCTCACCCAGATGATGGTCGAGGTCGTCGACCAGGGCACCGGCACCACCGCACAGATCCCGGGCATCAAGGTCGCCGGCAAGACCGGCACCGCGCAGAGCGCCGCCGACCGCAACCCCTACGCCTGGTTCGTCTCCTTCGCGCCCGCCGACGACCCCAAGGTCGCGGTGGCGGTGCTGGTCGAGGACGCGGGAGTCGCTCGTGACGCGATCTCCGGAAGCGGCCTGGCCGCGCCCATCGCCAAGCAGGTGATGGAGGCGGTGATCAACCAGTGAGCGCCCATCGCAACGACGCCCGCTACGAGCTGACCAGCCGGATCGCCACCGGGGGCATGGGTGAGGTCTGGCGGGCCGAGGACACCGTGCTCGACCGCGAGGTCGCGGTGAAGATCCTCAAGCACGAGTACGCCGACGACCCGACCTTCCGTGCGAGGTTCGAGGCCGAGGCCCGTCACGCGGCGTCGCTGGTGCACCCGAACGTCGCCTCTGTCTTCGACTTCGGCGAGCTGCCCGTCAGTGACGGCTCGGGGACCGCACGGCCGTTCCTGGTCATGGAGCTCGTCCCGGGTCAGCCTCTCTCCGCCCTGCTGCGCGGCGGGGAGCCGATGCCTCCCGAGCGGGCCGCGGACATCGTGGCCCAGTCAGCCGACGCGATCGCCGCCGCCCATGCCCTCGGCGTCGTGCACCGCGACGTGAAGCCGGCCAACCTGCTCGTCACGCCCGACGGCACGGTGAAGATCACCGACTTCGGGATCGCGCGCGCCGGTGACGGGGCGGCAATCACGCAGACCGGGCAGATCATCGGCACGCCGCACTACATCTCGCCCGAGCAGGCCGAGGGCCGCTCGGCCAGCGAGTCCAGCGACATCTACGCCCTGGGCGTGGTCCTCTACGAGTGCCTGGCCGGCCGCCGGCCCTTCGACCGGGACACACCGATCCAGGTCGCCCTCGCCCACGTGCGCGAGGACGTCCCGCCGCTGTCCGAGGACGTGCCGGCCCGGATGCGCGCGATCGTGGAGAGGGCCCTCGCCAAGGACCCCGCGGACCGGTTCGCCAACGCCGCCGACCTGGCCGTCGCACTCCGTGGCGGCGAGGTCGCAGGCCTGGAGGCAGCCGGGGCCGCGGCGGCCGCGACGGTGCCCGACGCCGCCACCACGCAGGTCCTCGAGCCGGTGCCGGCGGTCACGCACGCCCCGTCAGACACCCCGCAGCCACCCCGTCAGACACCCCGTACGACGAGGGGCGCCGGCGTGGTCTGCCGGTCTGGTGGCCCTGGGCCGCGGCCGCCGCGGCAGTGCTCGCGATCGTGCTGGTCACCGCCGCGGTCGCCGGGAACGGATCGCCCGAGCCCGCCGCGGCCAACCCGGGGGAGACCACCTCGGCCGCCCCGACCGAGAAGCCGACGAAGAGCCCCACCAAGAAGGCCGACGACCGCATCCGGGTCAGCGAGTCCGACTACCTCGGCCGGGACAAGAAGGATGCCAAGCGTGAGCTCGAGGGCCTCGGCTTCCGGGTGGAGGAGCAGAAGGCCCAGGCGTCCTCGCCGGACCAAGAGAAGGACACGGTCGCCGCGGTGCGCCCCCACGGGCTCGTGGAACCGGGCACCACGGTCACACTCGTGGTCTGGCAGAAGTACGAGGCTCCCGAGGAGGAGCACGGGGACTCCGGCTGGTATGACGTGAAGCCCCCGAAGGAGCCGAAGGGCTGGAGCAAGGGGAAGGGCAACGGGAAGGGTCACGACGACTGATGAGCACCGGAGCACAACCCCACCGGATCGGGGACCGCTACGAGCTCGGCGAGCTGCTGGGCCGGGGCGGCATGGCCGAGGTCCGCAAGGGCAACGACGTCCGCCTCGGTCGCATCGTCGCCGTCAAGCGCCTGCGCACCGATCTCGCGAGCGACCCCACCTTCCAGGCGCGCTTCCGCCGGGAGGCGCAGTCCTCCGCGTCCCTCAACCACCCCTCGATCGTCGCCGTCTACGACACCGGCGAGGAGATGTCCACCGACGGCACCGACGTGCCGCAGCCCTACATCGTGATGGAGTACGTCGCCGGGCGGACGCTGCGCGACATCCTCCGCGAGGGCCGCAAGATCCTCCCCGAGCGCGCGCTCGAGATCACCTCCGGCGTCCTCTCGGCTCTCGACTACAGCCACCGGGCCGGCATCGTCCACCGCGACATCAAGCCCGCCAACGTCATGCTGACCCCGTCCGGCGACGTGAAGGTGATGGACTTCGGCATCGCCCGCGCGGTGGCGGACTCGTCCTCGACGATGACGCAGACCGCCGCGGTCGTCGGCACCGCGCAGTACCTCTCACCCGAGCAGGCCCGCGGTGAGACCGTGGACTCCCGCAGCGACGTGTACTCGACGGGCTGCCTGCTCTACGAGCTCCTCACCGGGCGGCCGCCGTTCGTGGGCGAGAGCCCGGTGTCCGTCGCCTACCAGCACGTCCGGGAGCCCGCGACGCCCCCGTCGAGCATCGACCCGGACCTCCCGCCCGAGATCGACGCGATCGTGATGAAGGCGCTCGCCAAGCCCGTCGACGAGCGCTACCAGAGCGCCGCGGCGATGCGCGCCGACATCGAGCGGTTCCTCGCCGGCAAGCCGGTCGTGGCTCCCGCCGTACCCGTGGCCGCGGCGGGCGCGACCACGTTCCTCCAGGGCGAACCTGCAGAGGCCGGCACGTCGGTCTTCCGCGGGGGCCCGGACCTGCCCGAGGCCGAGGAGAAGCGCAAGCGCTGGCCGTTCGTCCTGCTCGGCGCTCGGCATTCTCGGCCTGCTGGTGGCTGCCGTGGTCCTGGGTCAGTCACTGTTCAGCGGTGCCCCGAACGAGAAGTCGGTCCCGAGCGTGCTGAACATGACTCGGGCCCAGGCCGAACGGGCTCTCGAGGACAAGGGCTTCGTCCTCGGCGACGTCACGAAACAGGCCTCGACCGACGTCCCGAAGGGCCGCATCATCTCGCAGGACCCCCAGCGCGGCGACTTCCTCGAGGACGGCGGAGCGGTCGACGTGACGCTCTCCACGGGAAACCCGGAGGTGGTCGTCCCCGACGTGCTCGGCCAGACCAAGGACGAGGCACGCGCCGAGCTCGAGGCGTGAACAGCTGCGGGTCAAGCTCGTGCGCCAGAACTCCGACCAGGAGGCGGGTGTCGTCATCGACACCGACCCCCGGCCGGCGACCAAGGTCTCGATCGACACGCTTGTCACCGTCTACTACTCCGCCGGCCCGAACGAGGTGCCGACGGTCGTGGGCATGCCGGAGTCCCGGGCCCGCAGCACGCTCGAGGCGGCCGGCTTCAACGTCAGCGTCAACTTCGACAGCAACACACCCTCGGAGAAGGGCATCGTGCTCAACCAGAGCCCCTCGGGCGGAAGCACCGCCTCGTCGGGCACGACGGTGACGATCACGGTCTCGAACTACGAGCAGCCGGAGCCGACGCCGACCCCGACGCCCACGCCGACCCCGACGCCGACGCCCACGCCGACCCCGACCGAGTCACCGAGCCCGACAGAGTCACCGGCCCCCCGGCTGGGCGGCCCCAGCGGCTCCCCGTCTCCGTGACGGTCGCGGCTCAGATGTCGCCGTCCCGCCGGAGGCCTGGTCCTCACCGGCCGGCCTGGCGTAGTCGAGGTCGAGCGGCCCCTGGTAGCCCGGCAGCTTGATCTGGCTGTGCGGGAGGACGTTCCAGCCGAGCTGGTAGCGAGGGTCCTCGACGTAGTCGAGGTAGATGTCGATGTAGGGGCTCTCGTTGATCTCGGTGAGCATCGACGCCGGGTCGCCGACCGCGCTGATGACGTACGGCGGGGAGTACGGGATGCCGTGCAGCACGACGGTGTTGCCCACGCACTTGATCCCCGTGGTGGAGATGACCCGCTGGCCCTGGATCGTGACCCCCTCGGCGCCCCCCGCCCACATCGCGTTCACCACGGCCTGGATGTCCTGCTGGTGGACCACCAGGTAGTTGGGGTCCACGTCGGCGGCGGAGATCTTCTCGGCGGGCGCGTCGTCGAGCTCGACGGTCAGTCCCGGACCGCTCATCGGTGCCAGGCCGGCCGGCGTCTCGAGGGCGGCGACCTTCTCCTGCTCCTTCGCGACGCGGGTGTCCCGGAGGCCGGCGCTGAGCCGCTCGACCTCCTGCGCGAGCTCGTTGCGCCTCGTCCGGAGGTCGTCGGCCTCCTCGGTGGCCTGGCTCACGACGGTCGAGAGGTCGCCGTACCGCCCTGCTCGAAGGTCGGTCCCGTCGGAGCTGACCGCGCTCGTGACGAAGAGCGCGCCTGCGAGCAGGAAGACCGCGGGAGCGAGGACGCGCCAGAACAGGCCGCGGTTGCGGTACGTCCTCGACCGGACCCGCCGAGCAGCAGCGAGCCGGGCCGCCCAGCTCTCCCGGGTCAGCAGCGCAGGCCGCCGGAGGCGTGGGGGCTCGGTCGTCACAGGCTCATCCTGGGTCGGGCACGGCGAGTGCGCTCTCGTGGGAAGGAATCTTCCCGACTACGCTATCGGACATCCCAAGCAAGTCCTCGACCGTGCGCAACCAAGGAGAACAGGTGTCCAACTCGAGCCGCAGCAAGGCCCACCCCCGCGGAAGCGCGGCGAGCTCCGCTGGGGGGCAGCGGCCGGCCCAGGACCTGGGGTCGTCCACCTCCGTCGTGCGGACGGCCGTGGCCGGCCTGGTGACCGCCCTGGGCATCGCCTGGATCGCCGTCTACCTCAATGTCGCCCAGGACGGGAAGCAGCTGACCTGGATGGGTGACCTCGACCGGTGGAACTTCCTCATCGGCTTCGGTCTGCTCTTCATCGGACTCGGCCTCTTCGCGAACCCGAGCACGCCCCTCGGCCGCGGCCGCGGCGTGGTGGTCGGGATGCTCGGCTGCTTCGTCATCGGCCTGGTGTGGATCATCGTGTACTACATGGCGGGCCAGCCGACCGACATTCCGCTCATCCGCGACCTCCAGGCCTACAACCTGCTCGTCGGCATCGGGTTCATGGCGGTCGGGTTCGTCTTCGCCACTCGCTGGGAGTAGACACTTCTCCACAGCTTATCCACAGCCCCTGAGCAGGCCTCGCATGTCTGCCAGGGGCTGTTCTGCATGCCCGGAAAGGTCCGATTCGGACGTAAATAGGCTGGCAGTTGAGATGTGCACAGGCAGGGCACGACAAGGAATGACACCCGTGTTATTCATCCACAGGACTTATCCCCAGTGTGGACAAGTGACCTGGGCTACAAGGGCACCGCTGACCCACCTACCCCCGTGGCTCACCCGGGAAACCTCGTGGGCGTGACCTGTCTGTACCGGGCGGGGCCCGCCGGCTACCCGGCTCAGCCGAGGGCGAGGGTCAGCGGCGCGCGAGGGTCAGGCGAGGGAGAGGGTCCGGGCGACGACGGCGATGAGCATGCCCAGCGTCACGAGGCTGAGGCCGATGCCCTGCCAGAGCGGCCGGTGGTCGCGAGGGCTGTAGACGAGCACGAGGGCGATCACCACGCCGCCCACGAGGCCGCCGAGGTGGCCCTGCCACGAGATGAGGCCCCGGCCGAAGATGGTGATCATCGCGTTGAGCCCGATCCAGAGCAGGATCTGGGTGTAGTCGGCACGGAGCTTGATCGCGATCACGAGGAGCGCGCCCATCAGGCCGAAGATCGCGCCGGAGGCACCGACGGTGGGGGTGAACTCCGGGGTGAGCCAGTAGACGAAGGCGCTGCCCACCAGGCCGGAGATCAGGTAGATCGCGAGGAACCGCGCCCGACCCACGACTGCCTCGAGCTGCGGGCCCAGGAACCACAGCGCAAGCATGTTGAAGCCGATGTGCATCAACGAGACGTGCGTGAACATCGAGGTGCCTAGCTGCCACCAGGCTCCGTCCGAGACCCCCTCGAGCAGCCGGATGGTGCCGTCGGGCATGCGGACAGGGCGGCCCACGGCCAGCAGGGCGAGGCGGTCCACCCAGATGCTCGTGCCGCCGCCGGTGGCGGTGATGAACAGCCACACCGCGACGTTGAGCGCGATGAGCACCTTCGAGGTGAGCGACGGGTCGGCGGAGGGACGGCCGCCGTACCTCGCGGTCGCCGACCTCGTGGCCCGCCGCCCCTCCTGCACGCAGGACGGGCACTGGAAGCCCACCGCCGCCTGGTTCATGCAGTCCGGGCAGATCGGACGCCCACATCGCTGACAGCTGATGTGGGTCTCACGGTCCGGGTGCCGGTAGCAGTACGGCGCGGTCTCGGTGCTCACGTGCAGGCGGGGTGGCAGTAGTCGAGGGTCAGCGGCGCTCGATCTCGACGGTCTCGATCACGACCGGGTCGACCGGCTTGTCGCCCGCGCCCGTCTTGGCCGTGCCGATGGCGTCGACGACGGCCTGGCTCTGGGAGTCCTCCACCGCACCGAAGATCGTGTGGCGGTTGTTGAGCCAGGGGGTCTCGCCCACGGTGATGAAGAACTGCGAGCCGTTGGTGCCCGGGCCGGCGTTGGCCATCGCGAGCAGGTAGGGCTTGTCGAAGGAGAGCTCCGGGTGGAACTCGTCCTTGAAGGTGTAGCCGGGGCCGCCGGTGCCGGTGCCGAGCGGGCAGCCGCCCTGGATCATGAAGCCGTCGATGACCCGGTGGAACCCGAGGCCGTCGTAGAACCGGCCGGTGGTCTTCTGCCCGGTCTTGGGGTCGGTGTACTCCTGGGTGCCCTCAGCCAGGCCGACGAAGTTCGCCACCGTCTTCGGTGCGTGGTTCGGGAAGAGGTGGATGACGATGTCGCCCTTGTTCGTCTTCAGGGTTGCCCACAGGTCCTCGGCCGCCATGGCGTCGCCTTTCGGTTCGGGTGTCTACTCAGGTGCGCCCCCGATCCTCCCACGGCCGCCAAGCGGGCCCCGGCGCGACCCGGGGGCCGCGCGGTGGAGGGTTTGATTCGCGTCACGTTGACGGCATGATCGAGACAGCAGCGGGCATGACCTTGGTTGACGACCACGAAGAGAGGACACCTCGACGATGCTGAAGTCGAAGTCGAAGCCGCAGAAGATGCGTGACCAGGCAAGCGAGGTCATGGACCGTCTCGCTCCCCACGTGGAGAGCGCCCGCGAGAAGGCTGCTCCCGTGATCGCCGAGGCGAAGGAGAGGGCGATGGAGGCCAGGGAGAAGGCCGCTCCGTACATCGCCGAGGCCCGCGAGAAGGCCACCCCCTACGTCGAGAACGCGCGGGAGAAGGCCACCCCGGCCGTCGACACCGCGAAGGCGAAGTTCACCACCGAGGTCCTCCCCGTCCTCACGGCTGCTGTCGCCGCGGCCTCGGAGGCCACCGAGGAGCTTCGTGAGGAGGCCGCGAAGCGTGGGTCGGCCACCGCCGCCGCCCTCAAGGGTGAGATCGAGGCCCCGTCCAAGAAGTCCCACAAGCTCCGCAACCTGCTGATCATCCTCGGGCTCGGCGGGATCGCCGCGCTGGTGACCAAGCGGATGTCGGACCGACAGGCGAGCACTGCCTGGCAGTCGTCGTACACCCCGACCCCGGCGGGCTCCACGAGCACCACCCCGTCGTACTCCGCACCCGGCGTCGCGACGCCCGCGGGCGGGTCGGCGACGCGACGAGACGCCCATGGGTACGGCGGCCGCCGCTGCCGCGGCGCAGGCTCGTGACGAGGGCGCCGCCGGCCCCGACGAGGCCGCCGCGGACGCCGCGGAGGAGCCGCACGCCGCCACCACGCCGGACAACCCGGCCGAGGAGATCAAGCTCGACGGCGACAAGAGCTGACACCTCTCAGGCATCGACTCCCGGAACGTCCCGGTCACCCCTGGTGGCCGGGGCGTTCTGCGTCCGGCTCGTGAGCGAGCGCCGCCTTGGCCGCGCGGCGGCGCGGGGGCAGGTCGACCGGCCGGTTCTCGCCGATCCACTGGTCGATCTCCTCCCACCAGGAGAAGAGCCAGTCGATGCGTGCCTCGCGGCCGTCCGGGATCTCGACTCGCGGCACGCGCCACCACCGCATGATGATCTGCTTGTCCATGGGCAGCTCACGCCAGACGTCGGTGACGGTGAGCATGTGGTCGAGCCCCGTGTGAGCCACGAGGACGACGTCCGCCTCGGGGGCCGCGTCGAGCGCGGCGAGGAACCCACCCGGCCGAGGAGCCAGCACGTTGTGCATCCGTTCGGCCCGCTGAGCCATCCGCTCGAGGCCGAGGGCACGCAGCTTGTCGATCGCCCTCTGCCGGCGCTCGGGCGTGAAGTTGCCGCCCTCCGGGAAGATCACGAACGCGTCGTCGTCGTCGAGGCCTCGCGCGAGCTCTCCCACCTGCCTCTCGAGCCGGTCCGGCGGGTCACCCTTCTTCGCCGGCGAGACGAAGCGGCTCGGCACGCGGTTGAGGAGAACGCCGATCGCCGGGTCCCAGGCGAGGGTGTCCTTGAGGACCACGCGGGGCTCGCGGTGGTACCAGTGCATGAGGGCGTACATCAGCGTGAACGAGTCACCGGGTCCGGCGTGCCGTGAGCAGACCAGCAGCGGATGCCCCGGGAAGGCGTCGGGCGCCGGCCCCTCGGTGAGGATCTTCAGCCGCAGCACCCGCCGGGCCTCGCGGAAGAAGATCACGAGGTAGGTCTGGGCGAGGTCGTAGTGGATGCGCTCGAAGAACGGCCGCCGGATGAACCAGCCGAACCCCGAGGCGATCCACAGGCCGAACAGCTCGACCAGGATCAGGCTCTCCAGGACGAGGTGGAGCGTCAGCACCCAGAGCAGCCGGAGCGGGCGGAGCCGACCGGGGACGATCGGGCGAGAGGACCGCGGCGACGAAGACCCAGAGCGGGATCGTCGTCAGGAGTACGACGGTCAGGGCGATCAGCGCGGGCGCCACCACGACACGCTGGAGCACCCCGGTCATGACAGGTGCGCCTCGAGGTACGACACGCTCGCCTCGTAGGCCGCGTCGATGCGCCGCATCACGGCCTTGAAGTCTCGGTAGGCCAGCAGGGAGTCGTCACGCGTCGAGCCCCCGCCGGTGGGGAGCACGTGGGCGGTCACGCCCTCCGGCAGCGCCGCCATCTCGCGGTGGAACCGGTGCCGCCGGGCGATCTCGAAGGAGACCCGGGCGACCTCCCACGGCTTGCGCGGTGGCTGGAGGGGGCGGTCGACCCGGCCCACCTGCAGCACGAAGACCCGGTCGGCCCCGACCTCGACGGCGCGGCCGACGGGGATCGAGTTCACGATGCCGCCGTCGAGGAAGTGCTCGTTGCCGACCCGCGCGGGGCGCAGCAGCCCGGGCACCGCGGCGGAGGCCACGACCGCGTCGACCACCCGTCCCTCGGTGAACCAGTGCTCGGTGGCTCGCTCGATGCACGCGGCGCAGCACTGGAACGGGATGACGAGCTCGTCGAAGGTGAGGTCGCCGAGCTCCTGCTCGAGCCGTGCCCGCAACGGCTTGGCGGAGTGCAGGTGGGTGCCGGTGCGCACCGCGCGCGTCATCTGGCGGACCGCGCCGTCGCCGTACACCTCCTTGCCGGCGGCGGCGCTCTCCCAGAGCCCGACCAGCCGGTCGATCACCCCAGGGCCCGGGTCGGCCGCGACCAGGGCGCCGTTGAGGGCTCCCACGGAGGTGCCGAGGATGATGTCCGGCCTGATGTCGGCCTCCGCGAGCGCGCGGAGCATCCCGACCTCGACCGCACCGAGCACGCCACCACCCCCGAGCACGAAGGCGGTGCGTGTCATGGGTCAGGACCCGGTCGGGCCGGTGGGGCGCGAGCTGGTCGCCTCGGTGGTCGAGCCTGTCGACCCCGCGGTGGTCGAGCCGCCGTTCCGGTGGTCGAGCCCGTCGAGACCTCCTCCGCGGCGATCCGGCGGCGCACGTCCGCGGTCGCGCGGTGCTCGGCCCAGAACGACAGGATCGGCACCGTGCCGGCGAGCAGCGTCACCGCGGTGAACCCGAGGTCCCAGCCGGCGCGACGGGAGAGCAGGAACGCCACGACCAGGAAGATCATGTAGAGCCAGCCGTGGGCGACACCGAGGTACTGCGAGATTCCGTCACCGACGGCTTCGGCCTGGCTGCCGTCGGGGGAGAGGTAGTGAAGCGGCAGTCCGATCAGGACCAGGACGATCAGCAGGACACCGACGATGTTGGCCATGACGCGGTACGGCGTGAGCAGGGATTTCACGGGTTCGACGGTACCTCAGGGCGTTCGGTCTCCGAGGCGGCGGCGCCCTGCCGGGACCGCTCCACCTCGTCCTTGGCCCAACGCCACCAGACGAAGAGGGCGAACCCCGCGAACACCCACCACTGGATGGCGTAGAGCAGGTTGCGCAGGCCCGTGGACGAGTCGGGCTCGGGCAGCGACTCGGGGGTGACGGGGTCGAGGCCCTGCACGGCATCGGGCGGGTCGGTGTCCGAGGCGATCGCGAAGGCGCCGTACAGGTCCTGGTCGACCCGCTGGATCGCATCGGCGATGCGCACCTCGGGAAACACGTCGTCACCCGGGTCCGGGTCCGGCAGGCCGCTGCCCTCCGCCGGTTGGAGCCATCCCCTCATGGAGACTTGCCCGTCCGGCGGGGACGGCGCATCGGCGGGATCCGCGGTCCAACCGCGTACGACGAGGAGGGCGGGGCTCTGCGCGCACGCGGCGGGCTCGCCGCACACCGCGACGGGTGTCACCGCCCAGAACCCGGTCCGGCCGTCGAGGTCGCGGTCGGACACGTAGAAGGTCGACTCGGGCAGCCAGGTGCCGCTCAGCTCCACGGGCCGACCGACCGCCGACGAGGGGAAGGGGTCGTCGGGGCCGAGCACCTTCGCCAGGGGGACCGGTGCGAGCGAGGAGAGGTCGCGGGCCGCGGCGTCGCGCTGGGCCTCCCAGGCGCTGAGCTGCCAGAGCCCGAGCAGGACGGCGGCCACGGTCGCGGCGACGCCGAGCAGATGGAGCGGAACGAGTCGGGGGGACGCCAGCACACGCAGGTCCCTTCGCACGCCGTCAAGGGTACGTGCCGCTGCGTGCCCGCCCGCCGCCGCGCCGGCCCCCGCTGAGCGATCACGGCGTCCGCATACTGGTCTGACCACTTGACCAGTACGTCGCAGCAGCGGCACCTTGGTGGGCGTGGCACTGAAACCTGTTGCAAGAAGGCTCGTTCCCGACGAGGTGTTCGACCAGATCCTGTCCGAGGTCGTCGACGGCGAGCTCGCGCCTGGCGAGAGCCTCCCCAGCGAGCGACGGCTCGCCGAGGTCCTCGGCGTCTCCAGGCCGGCGGTCCGCGAGGCCCTCCAGCGGATGGCGCAGGCCCGCCTGGTCGAGGTCCGTCACGGCGGCGCGACGACGGTGCGGGAGTTCCGGCGCTCCGCGGGGCTGGACCTGCTGCCCCGGCTGCTGGTGCGCAACGACGAGCTCGACATCTCGGTCGCCCGGAGCATCCTCGAGGCCCGCCTCGCGATCGCCCCCGAGGTCGCGGCTCTCGCCGCCGAGCGGGGGAGCGCGCCGCTGCACGACGCTCTCGAGGGCTCGATCAGGGCGCTGGAGGCCGACGAGGACCCGGTGGCACGCCAGCGGGCGGCGCTCACGTTCTGGGACCACGTGGTCGACGGCGCCGACTCCGTGGTCTTCCGGCTGATGTTCAACAGCCTGCGCGCCGCCTACGAGCCGGCCATCGACGCCCTCGCGGTGCTGATGGAGGCCGAGGTCAGCCAGATCGACGCCTACCGCGAGGTCCGGGCGGCCATCGCGGCTCACGACTCCCAGGCCGCCCGCGCCGCCACCGAACGACTGTTGCGCCCGGCAACGACCAGCCTGATCTCCGCGATCCACGACCTGGAGGAAGAACGATGACCCGTCCCTCGCCCGAGATCGAGAAGCTCGCCCAGGAGCGGCTCGCCGCCGACGAACGCCACATCACCGGCTCCCGTCGTACCTCTGTGTCTCTCGGGGACGCCTGGCGAGCGTTCCTGCGGCACCCCTCGCCGTGGATGATCGGCGGGCTGCTGACCTTCGGCGTGGTGGCCCGGGCGGTCGTCGGCGACTACCGCTGGACCGACGCGGCGCTGCCGCTGGCGCTCGTCGCGGCGTTCCCGCTCATCGAGTGGGTGATCCACGTGTTCGTGCTGCACTGGCGACCGAGGAAGCTCGGCCCGGTCGAGCTCGACTCGCTGCTCTCCCGCAAGCACCGCGCGCACCACGCGGACCCGCGCGACATCCCGCTGGTGTTCATCCCGTGGCAGGTCCTCGCGTGGCTGCTCCCGACGTACCTCCTGCTCGCGTTCTTCGTCTTCCCCCGCGACGGCCTCGGCCTCACCTTCGTGGTCTCGGTGGGGGCGCTCGGCTTCTTCTACGAGTGGACGCACTACCTCGTGCACAGCGACTACCGGCCGAGGTCGAAGGCGTTCCGCGCCGTGTGGCGCAACCACCGGCTGCACCACTACAAGAACGAGCACTACTGGTTCACGGTCACCACCGCCGGTACGGCGGACCGGCTCCTCGGGACCTACCCGGAGCCGAACGAGGTGGAGACCTCACCGACCGTCCGCGCCCTCCACGCCACCGAGTCGGCGTGAGCACCATGCGGATCCACCATCTCAGCTGCGCCACCATGTGTCCCGCAGCGGCACGGGTGCCCGGGCTCATGCCCCGTCGACTCGTCGCGCACTGCCTGCTCGTCGAGGGCGAGGACGGCCTCACGCTGGTCGACACCGGCTTCGGCACCGGCGACGTCGCCGACCCTCGACGGCTCGGCCGCCCGTTCACAGCCGTCACCGGCGCACGGTTCGATCCTGCCGAGACCGCCCTCGCCCAGGTGGAGGCGCTCGGCTTCCACGCCTCCGACGTACGCCGGATCGTCGTGACCCATCTCGACCTCGACCACGCCGGAGGGCTCGGCGACTTCCCGGGGGCGCAGGTCCACGTGCACGCCGACGAGCTGGCCGCCGCGCGGCAGCCGACGGCCAGGGAGCGAGCCCGCTACATCTCCGCGCAGTGGGCGCACCGCCCCTCGTGGGTCGAGCACCGTCCCGACGCGGGAGAGCCGTGGTTCGGCTTCGAGTCGGTCAGCGTCATCGACGACGGGCTCGTGCTCGTGCCGCTGCACGGCCACACCCGCGGCCACTCCGGGGTGGGGGTACGCCGTCCCGGCGGCGACTGGCTGCTCCATGCCGGCGACGCGTACTTCTTCCACGGCGAGAAGGAGACGCCGCCCGCGTGCCCGCCCGGGCTCCGCGCCTTCCAGCGACTCGTCGAGGTCGACCACCGGTCCCGGGTCGAGAACCAGGACCGGCTGCGGCGGCTGCACGCGGAGCACGGGGACGAGGTCACGGTCTTCTCCGCGCACGACGAGACCGAGCTCCACGCACTCCGTGGCGCGGCGTCGGCGCACCTCTGACGCCACGGGCCGGCTCCGGGTCAGCCGCTCGACGCGGCGACCCGGACGCCGAGGCCCACGAGCACGGTGCCGCTGGCCGCCTCGACCCGGCGGCGCACCCGCGGGCGGCGGAACCAGGACCCGGCCCTGGCCACCCCCGCCGCGAGAGAGAGGTAGAGCGCCGTCTCGAGCGCGACCTGCAGCAGCGCCAGCACCGCGGTCGTCGCGAACAGCGGCCGGTCGGCCGGGACGAACTGGGGGTAGAAGGCCAGCATGAACACGGCTGCCTTCGGGTTGGCCAGCTGTACGACGACGGCCTCGAGGAAGCTGCGAGGGCCACTCGGGGCCGCGGGGACGGAGCCGGGCGCGACCGGCTGCTCGGTGAGGACGGGGTCCGGCTCGCGCGCATGGCGTTCTCGCCACACGGTCCGCAAGGCGCGGACGCCGAGGTAGATCAGCACGGCGGCGCCCACCACGCGCAGGACCAGGTACGCCACCTCCGACGCGGCCACGATCGCCGCGAAGCCTGCAGCAGCCGCCAGCGCCCAGAGGTACAGGCCCAGCTCGAGTCCCAGGACGGTCCAGACAGTGGGCCGGAAGCCGTGGAGGGCGGCCCGGCGAAGGATGAGGGCGAAGGCCGGACCCGGCGAGGCCGAGATGAGCACGACGGCGATCACGAAGGCCGGGAGCATCGCGATCAGGTCCATCCAGCCATTGTCTCCGGGGGCCGCCGGCGCAGTCACGTCGGTTTCCGGTGAAACCCCCTGCTGCTCTGGACCGCGCTTGTCGGCGCTGCGCCCGACATCCGCCGTACCTGCGTCGAGCGATGATCCCTGGCTAGTCCGGTCCTTTCACGGGGGATTGCCCCGGTCGGGACAGGCGTAACCTGAACGGATGCAGCAGTACGACGGGCGACCCGTCGACTGGGGCGGGCACGTAGTCCTGGTTCACGACACCGACCGGCAGCGGCGGATCGGGGTAGCGGCATGGGCTCGCCACAGCCTCGCCCAGGGCGCCAAGGTGCTCTACATCGAGCCCGCCGACGAACCGGCCGACCGATCCCTGCTCCACCTGCTCAGGGACCACGCTGTCCCGGTCGACGACGCCCTCGAGCATGGGCAGCTCGAGGTCTTCGCCGCGAGCGAGGAGTCCTACCGCCCGGAGTGGCAGACGGACGTCGTCGACAAGGCGCTCGCCGCCGGCTACCCCACCGTGGCCTGGTCCGGGGCGGCCACCACGGCGTGGAGCGTCATGTCGCCCGGCCACCCATGCCGAGATCGAGTGGGCGACCGACGAGCTGTGCCGGACGCGCCCGGTCTCGGTGCTCTGCCAGTACGCCGGAGGCCTTCCCCAGGTGATGCTCGAGACCGTCTGCGCCATGCACGGCGCCGGGGTTCGCGAGTCACAGCTGCGGACCCGGCCGATCCCAGGTGGTCTCGCGATCGCCGGGTCGGTGGATGCGTCCAACGAGCGGATCCTGCGCTCCGCGCTGGTGGCCGCGGCCGCCACCTCGGCGTCGGAGGACGGCTCCTTGTGCATCGAGCTGAGCGAGCTGGAGTTCCTCGACGTCGCGGGCGCACGAGCCTTCCTGACCGGGACCACTCCACACCGCATCAAGGGTGGCAGCGTCCGGTTACGGGGACCCCGGCAGCCGGTCGACTCCCTGCTCCACCTGCTTCGGGTGGGCCGGGCGGACGGATTCGTGGTGGAGGGACCGTCATGACCGGCCTCGGCCCCATCACGACCGGCCGTTACAGCCATGATGCGCTGGTCCACGCCAGTGACGTCGAGCTCGTCGAAGGAACCCGGTCGTTCGTTGCGCAAGGTCTGGAGTCCGGCGGTCATGTGCTCGTCCACGGCACCGATACACGTGTCGCGATGCTCCGGGACACTCTGGCGCCCCACCCACGGCTCGAGTTCGGCCTCGACCAGGATCTGTACGCCGCCCCCACCCAGACCCTGTTCGCCTACCAGCGGAAGATGGCCGAGAGTCCCGAGCCGGTCGAGCTGTGGTCGACCGGGACGGTGCCCTTCGGCAGGGGCGCCCGGGGCGATGCGGCCTGGAGCAGGTACGAGTCGCTGGTCAACGAAGCGCTCGGCGGGTATGCGTTCCACGGCCTGTGCACCTATGACACGAGGACGCTCCCCGACTCCATCATCGCCGCCGCCAGGGCGACCCATCCTTCCGTCGGCACGGGCGGCGGCCGCGACGCGAGCCCGACGTACCTGCATCCGGCTGACTTCCTCGCGGACTCTCTCGCCGGGGTCCCTCACCCTCCGGAGGGTCGGCCGGCAGTGACCATGACCCTGCACGGTCTCGAGCACCTCGCGCCCGCCCGGCAGCTCATCTACCGGGCGGTGTCGGCCAGCGCGCTGGCCAGTGAGGCCGCCGACGGCTTCGTGACCGCGGTCAACGAGGTCCTCGTCAACGGCCTGGCGCACGGTCGGGCGAGCGTCCGCATGTCCCTCTGGGTGGAGGCGGCGAGGCTGACCTGCCTGGTCACCGACGACGGGCCCGGGATCGCGGACACTCTGGCGGGGTACCGCTACCCCGATCGCGACGGGTCGAAGGGCCTCTGGGTGGCACGGCAGCTGTCCGGGGACCTCTTCATCCAGAACCCCGCTGACGGCGGATGCGCGGTCCTCCTCGTCACCGAGTAGCCGTCCCGGCAGGTCCGTGGTGCGATCTCGGCACAGGCCGCGACGTGGGTGTGGCGGTGCGGATAGGGTCACCTCGTGTGCCTGGACTGCCCAACCCGGAAGGACAGGGTCAGAGGGGTGGCGCGTGAGCTTGTCGCGGACCTCCTGCTACCCCTGTTCCTGTACTCGATCCCTGTCGCGCTTCTGGTCCTCACCGGTCACGTGGGTCTGTCAGACCTGAGTGCCCTGGTGAGTCGCTAGCCTCGCCGGACGGCAGGCGGCACGACAAAGCCCCTCTTCCGGACCGGAAAAGGGGCTCTGACCTGCGGTGGAGCCAAGGGGACTCGAACCCCTAACCCCCTGCTTGCAAAGCAGGTGCGCTACCAATTGCGCCATGGCCCCCGGAGGAGGAGAAGGATCAGGCCTTCTTGACGTTGTCGGTGGCCTCGGCCCACAGCGCCTGCTCCTGCTGGCCGGCCTTGACCTTCTTGCTCGCGACAACTGCCGCGACCGCGGCAAGGGCGACGAGAACGAGCTTCTTCATGGTGTTCCCTTCAGATCGCGAGTGCGAGCGATTGGTGGTGGGCCTAAGAGGACTTGAACCTCTGACCTCTTCCTTATCAGGGAAGCGCTCTAACCGTCTGAGCTATAGGCCCGCGCACGATGCCGGTGTGACATCGCGCCGGGAAGATTACCCCATCCGGGATGCGCGCCCCAAACCGAGGTCTCGACAGGCTCGACCGCCGGGCGCGACCGTCAGTGCTCTTCCTCGGCCAGCGTGACCTCCACACCGCCGAGGAGGGTGGCGGAGAGGTTGTAGAGGAACGCGCCGAGGGTCGCGATGGCCGTGATCAGCACCACGTCGAGGACCGCGACGATCATCGTGAAGCCCAGCACCCGGCTCGCGCCGACGTAGTCCTCCACGTCGAACGTCGAGCCGCTGTCGCCGCCGATGACCTCCTGGACGGTCTTGTTGATGGAGTCCCAGACCCCGGCCGCGCCGAGGACGGACCACACCATCGCGACCGCGATGACGGTGACGATGCCCAGGGCGATCGAGAGCAGGAACGCCGTCTTCATGACCGACCAGGGGTCGATGTGCGTCATGCGGAGGCGGGCCTTGCGCACGCGCGGCTTGCTCCCGGCAGGACGACCGGCCGCGGCCGGGCGTACTCGGCTTGCGCTCCTCGGTCTGACGCGGCTCCGCCGCCTTGCGCACCGTCTCGGTCGCAGCGGAAACCGCACCGGAGACCTTCTCGGTCACCCGGTCCGCCATCGGCTTCCGCGCGGTCTTGCTCGCGGGGCCGGCCTGGCCCTCGCCCGACCCGGCCAGGGTTCGGCGAGGTGCCAGTGGGGTTTCGTCGGTACGACGGTCGGCCATCAGGACTCCTCGGTCTCCGAGTCGGCATCGGTCTCGTCATTCGACGGTACAGCGTCACCGCCGTCGTCGATTGTCGCACTCTCCTGGTCACCGGCCGCGGCTGCGCCCTCGTCCACCGCCATCTCGGCAGCCTCGGCCTCGGCCTCGCCTCAGCCTCCTCGCCGCCTCGTCGATCTCCGAGGCCCGCTCGACACTCCGCGCCACCACGGAGACGGTGTCGCTGTTCTTGAGCTTGACGAAGGTCACGCCCATGGTCGAGCGACCCTTGGGGCGGAACTCCTCGTTGATCGGGCTGCGCACCACCTGGCCCGAGGAGGTGACCGAGAGGACCTCGTCCCCCTCCTCGACGATGAACGCGCCGACGAGGTTGCCGCGGTCGCCGTTCAGCTGCATCGCCTTGATGCCCAGACCACCGCGCGACTGGAGGCGGTACTCGGAGATCCGGCTGCGCTTGGCGTAGCCGCCGTCGGTCATCGTGAAGACGTACTGCTCCTTGACCTCCGCGGACGCCTCGGCACTGCCTGCCTCCGCCTCGGCAGCCTCCTCGGCGGCGACCTGCTCCGCCCGGATCACCGACATGGACAGCAGCTCGTCGCCCTCGCGGAACTTCATGCCGGTCACACCGGAGGTGGCCCGGCCCATCGGCCGCAGCTGGCTGTTCTCCGCCCGGAACCTGATCGACTGACCCTTCCGGGAGACCAGCAGGATGTCGTCCTCGGAGCTCACCAGCTCGGCGCCGATCAGCTCGTCGTCGTCCTCGCGGAAGTTGATCGCGATGACGCCTGCCTGACGCGGGCTGTTGTAGTCGGCCAGCGAGGTCTTCTTGACCAGGCCGTTGCGGGTCGCGAGCACGAGGTACGGCGCCTGGTCGTAGTCGCGGACAGCGAGCACCTGGGCGATCTTCTCGTCCGGCTGGAACGACAGCAGGCCGGCGACGTGGCCGCCCTTGGCGTCGCGGTTGGCCTCGGGCAGGTTGTAGGCCTTGGTCCGGTACACCCTGCCGGCGGTGGTGAAGAACAGCAGCCAGTTGTGGTTGCTGGTCGCCATGAAGTGCTCGACGACGTCGTCGCCCTTGAGCGCAGCGCCGCGCACGCCCTTGCCGCCGCGCTTCTGGGTGCGGTAGAGGTCCGCCCGCGTGCGCTTGGCGTAGCCGCCGCGGGTGATCGTCACGACGAGGTCCTCGTCGGGGATCAGGTCCTCCATGGAGAGGTCGCCGTCCGCGGGGATGATCTGGCTGCGGCGCTCGTTGCCGAACTTCTCGACGATCGCGGTGAGCTCGTCCGACACGATCTGCCGCTGCCGGCTCTCGCTGGCGAGGATGTCCTCGAGGTCGGCGATCATCGCCTCCAGCTCGGCGAGCTGGTCGATGATCTTCTGGCGCTCCAGCGCGGCGAGGCGGCGCAGCTGCATGTCGAGGATCGCCCGGGCCTGCAGCTCGTCGATCTCGAGCAGCTGCATCAACCCTTCGCGGGCGTCCTCGACGTCGGGGCTGCGGCGGATCAGCGCGATGACCTCGTCGAGCATGTCGAGGGCCTTCACGAGCCCGCGGTAGATGTGCGCCTGCTCCTCCGCCTTGCGGAGGCGGTAGCGCGTCCTGCGCTGGATGACCTCGATCTGGTGGGTGATCCAGTGCGAGATGAACTGGTCGAGCGTGAGCGTGCGGGGAACACCGTCGACGAGCGCGAGCATGTTCGCGCCGAAGTTGGTCTGCAGCTCCGTGTGCTTGAACAGGTTGTTGAGTACGACGCGGGCGACGGCGTCGCGCTTCAGCACGACCACGAGCCGCTGGCCCGTGCGCGAGGACGAGTCGTCGCGCACGTCGGCGATGCCCTGGATCTTGCCGGAGTCGGCGAGCTCGGCGATCTTCAGCGCGAGGTTGTCGGGGTTGACCTGGTAGGGCAGCTCGGTGATCGAGAGCATCGTGCGGCCCTTGGCGTCCTCGTCGATGTCGACGACCGCGCGCATGGTCACCGAGCCGCGACCCGTGCGGTACATCTGCTCGATGCCCTGGGTGCCGACGATCAGCGCGCCCATCGGGAAGTCGGGGCCCTTGACCCGCTGGAGCAGTGCGTCGAGGAGCTCCTCGCGGGTGGCGTCGGGGTTCTGCAGCGCCCACTGGACGCCCTCGTTGATCTCGCGCAGGTTGTGCGGCGGGATGTTCGTCGCCATACCGACCGCGATGCCGGCCGAGCCGTTGACCAGGAGGTTGGGGAACCGTGCCGGCAGGATCACCGGCTCCTGGGAACGGCCGTCGTAGTTGGGCGTGAAGTCGACGGTGTCCTCGTCGATGTCACGGACCATCTCCATGGCCAGCGGCGCCATCTTGCACTCGGTGTAACGCATGGCTGCCGCGGGGTCGTTGCCCGGGGAGCCGAAGTTGCCCTGGCTGTCGACGAGCGGGGCCCGCATCACCCACGGCTGCGCGAGGCGGACCAGGGTGTCGTAGATCGCGGTGTCGCCGTGGGGGTGGTACTGACCCATGACCTCACCGACGACGCGCGCACACTTCGAGAAGCCGCGGTCGGGTCGGTAGCCCCCGTCGTACATCGCGTAGAGGACTCGGCGGTGGACCGGCTTGAGGCCGTCACGGACGTCGGGCAGCGCGCGACCCACGATGACGGTCATCGCGTAGTCGATGTACGAGCGCTGCATCTCGACCTGCAGCTCGACCGGCTCGATCCGGCCGCCGGGACCCGGGCCTTCGATGGTGTTGTCAGTCACTGTCTATCTCTCTCGTCGGTACGACGGGGCAGCGGAGCGGTCTTCGACGTCAGATGTCGAGGAAGCGGACGTCTTTTGCGTTGCGCTGGATGAAGCTGCGTCGCTGCTCGACGTCCTCACCCATCAGGACCGAGAACATCTCGTCCGCCTGGGCAGCGTCCTCGAGCGTGACCTGCAGCAGCAGCCGGTTGTCCGGGTCGAGCGTGGTGTCCCACAGCTCGTCGGGGTTCATCTCACCGAGACCCTTGTAGCGCTGGATCGCGTTGTCCTTGGGGAGCTTCTTGCCCTCCGCCAGGCCGGCCGCCATCAGCGCGTCGCGCTCGGCGTCGGAGTAGACGAACTCGTGCTCGTGGGGCTTGTTCCAGCGCAGTCGGTACAGCGGGGGCTGCGCGAGGTAGACGTAGCCGTGCTCGATGAGCGGCTTCATGAAGCGGAAGAGCAGCGTGAGCAGCAGCGTGCGGATGTGGTGACCGTCGACGTCCGCGTCGGCCATCATCACGATCTTGTGGTACCGCACCTTCTCGATGTCGAACTCTTCGTGGATGCCGGTGCCCAGCGCCGAGATGATCGCCTGGACCTCGTTGTTGGCGAGCACCTTGTCCAGACGCGCCTTCTCGACGTTCAGGATCTTGCCCCGGATCGGCAGGATCGCCTGGGTGCGCGGGTCGCGACCTCCCTTGGCCGAGCCGCCTGCGGAGTCACCCTCGACGATGAAGACCTCGCACTCGGCGGGGTTGGTCGACTGGCAGTCCGCGAGCTTTCCGGGCAGGCCGCCGCCGCCGAGCAGACCCTTGCGGTTGCGCGCCAGGTCGCGAGCCTTGCGGGCGGCGATGCGGGCCGACGCCGCGGCCTGGGCCTTGCGGACGATGTCCTTGCCCTCGGCCGGGTTCTTCTCCAGCCACTCGCTCAGCTGCTCGTTGACGACGCGCTGCACGAAGCCCTTGGCCTCGGTGTTGCCCAGCTTGGTCTTGGTCTGACCCTCGAACTGCGGCTCGCCGAGCTTGATCGAGATGATCGCGGTCAGGCCCTCGCGGACGTCGTCGCCCGAGACCCGGTCCTCCGGCTTCTTGATCAGGCCCCAGTCCTCACCCGACCTGTTGATCAGGGTCGTGAGCGCGGCGCGGAAGCCCTCCTCGTGGGTGCCGCCCTCGTGGGTGTTGATGGTGTTGGCGAAGGTGTGCACGGACTCGGTGAACGAGGTGTTCCACTGCATGGCGATCTCGAGGCTCATGCCGTTCTCGTTGGTCTCGGCCTCGAAGTCGATGATGCTCAGGTGAGCGACGTCCTTGCGCCGGTTGAGGTGCTCGACGTAGTCGACGAGACCCCGGTCGTACTTGAACCGCTGCTCCAGCACCCCGCCCTCGGCGGCGTGGATCGCGCCGCTGCCGGACTGGTCGACCTCCGACGCGATCGTGCCGTCCGCGACCGCATCGACGATCGCCTCGGACTGGGGGCGCTCGTCGCGGACGACGATCTCGAGCCCCTTGTTGAGGAAGGCCATCTCGCGGATGCGCGTGGTGATGGTCTCCAGCGAGTACGTCGTCGTCTCGAAGATGTCCGTGCTTGCCCAGAAGGTGACCATCGTGCCCGTCTCGTCGGTCGCCTCGAGCTGCTCGAGGGGACCGTCCGGGACACCGAGGCTGAAGGTCTGCCGCCAGTGGTAGCCACGGTTGCGCACGTCGACCTGCAGCTTGCTGCTCAGCGCGTTGACGACGGACACGCCCACGCCGTGGAGACCACCGGAGACCTTGTAGCCGCCGCCGCCGAACTTGCCTCCGGCGTGCAGCATCGTGAGCGCCATCGTGACGGCCGGCATCTCCTGGCCAGGGGCCGTGTCGGTGGGGATGCCGCGGCCGTTGTCCTGGACCTGGACCCCGCCGTCGGCGAGCAGGGTGACCACGATCCGGTCGCAGTGTCCGGCAAGCGACTCGTCGACCGAGTTGTCCACGATCTCCCACACGAGGTGGTGCAGGCCGCGCTCACCGGTGGAGCCGATGTACATGCCGGGGCGCTTGCGCACGGCCTCGAGTCCCTCGAGGACCTGGATCGCCGAGGCGTCGTACTTGCCCTCCTCGACCGCGTGCCCCTCGCTCTTGGGGGCCAACGCTGCGGCGGTCTCGGCCACCTCTTCGGGAGAAGGCGTGGTGCTGTCTTCAGGAGCCACGAAGTTCGACCTCTTCGATCTCAGGGCCGCATGGCCGCACCCCACCACGAGGCGAGCTGCGAACGGCGGATGACATGGCGAAGGCCGACCCCGGAGCGGGTGACGACCCAATGTCCAGTGTACCCGGCCACGGCCTCATTTCGACGTGTCTACCCACAGGACGCGAGGGGAGGAGTGGGCAGGCTTGCCGATTAGCGGCCTCAGAGTGCCTCCGAGAGCGCCGAGGAGGGGAGGAGCAGGGTCCCCATACGAGGGTGGGGGCGCCCAGAGCGTCCTGAGGGCGGTCCCGCCCGCGCACGCTCCGCGGCCGCGGGCGCCTCAGCCGTAGGTGTCTCTCGGGCCCCGGCCGTCGCGCACCGAGCGCGGTCCCTTGCGCCAGGTCGGGCCGTGCGGACCCTGCACGTCGATGACCGTCACGGTGCCGTCGCCGAGCTCCTCGTTCAGCCGCCGTACGACGGTGGGCGCGAGCAGGCGCATCTGGGTGGCCCAGGCCGTGGAGTCGGTGCGCACGACGAGCTTTCCGTCCGAGTACGACTCGGGCCGGCAGTGCTGAGCGATCTCGCGGCCGACGAGCCGGTCCCACCGCGAGAACACGCCGTGCACGCGCACGTCGGTGCCCCAGCCCTGCTCCGAGATCAGCCGGCCGATCGTCGAGTCGAGCAGCTGCGGGTCGCGGTCGTCGGGGTAGGCGCCCGAGGCCTTCGGGTCACCGCGGCGCGGTCTGAATCCCGGTCGACGCGGCGTACGACGGGCCGGGCGCTTGGACCCCGCCAGGGAGCGAGCGATGCTCCGGGCAAGGTCGAGCCCGGTGTCGTCGTGCTCCTCCACCGCCTCCGCCGGGCCGGATGGCGTGGCTCCCCGGTCCTGCCCGTCGGCGGGGGGCCGACCTGGCGACTCGGTTTCACGGGAAACCTCCTCGGCCGGGCCCTCGGGTTCATCCGGCACCGGTCACCACCCCCTCGGCCACCTGGATCCGGACCCCGTTGAGCGCCTCGGGCACGTCGCCCGGCACCGCCGCCGTCACCAGGACCTGCTCGGCGTCGGCGACCATCTCCGCGAGGCGCTGCCGGCGCTCGGTGTCCAGCTCGGCGAAGACGTCGTCGAGGATCAGGATCGGGTCGTCGCCCCCGGCGCGCAGCAGGTCGTAGGACGCCAGCCGCAGCGCGAGCGCGAACGACCACGACTCGCCATGGCTGGCATAGCCCTTCACCGGCAACGGCCCGAGCGTCAAGGTGAGCTCGTCACGGTGCGGACCCACCAGCGAGATGCCGCGCTCGAGCTCGTCGGACCGGCGCCGCTCGACCTCCGCGGTGATCGCCTCGGCCAGCTCCTCGCGGTCGGGCAGGCGTCCGTCGTGCTCCTCCGACGCCTCGGCCGCTGAACCCGGCAGCTCGAACGACGAGCGGTAGGCGATCGTCGCGTCGGAGCGGGACGCTCCACGGGCCACCGCCTCGTAGGCCTTGCCGACCAGGGGCTTGAGCTCCTCGACCAGGGCCAGCCGGGCGGCGAGGAGCTCGGCTCCGGTGCGCGCGAGGTGGGAGTCCCACACGCTGAGCGTCGAGAGGGCCGACTCCGCGCGGCTGCTCCCGGCACCGCTGCGGCGTGCCGCCCCCGCGGTCTTGAGCAGCGAGTTGCGCTGCCGCAGGACGCGGTCGTAGTCGGAGCGGACCCCGGCGAACCGGGGCGCGCGCAGGACGAGCAGGTCGTCGAGGAAGCGACGCCGGTCGGACGGGTCGCCCTTGACCAGCGCGAGGTCCTCGGGGGAGAAGAGCACCGTGCGCACCATGCCGATCAGCTCGCGCGAACGGGGGAGCGGTGACTTGTTGATCCGCGCTCGGTTGGAGCGGCCGGGGTTGAGCTCGACCTCGAGCAGCGCCTGCCGCTCGTCGCGGACCACGAGCGCGCGTACGACGGCCTGGTCGGTCCCGTGACGCACCAGCGGAGCATCGCTCGCCACCCGGTGGGAGGTGAGCCGGGCCAGGTAGTCGATCGCCTCGACGAGGTTGGTCTTGCCCTGGCCGTTGCGCCCGATGAAGGCCGTCACCCCGGGTCCGAGCGCCACGTCGACGTCGGCGTAGGACCGGAAGTTGTGAAGGGAGAGATGGGCGACGTGCACCGGGAACTTAGCTCTCCGCTGGCTCGGAGCCCGAGCCGGATCCTGCCGACTGGGCCGCCGAGGACTGGTCGGGCGCACCGCTCGAGGTGTCCGCCGTGGTCGGCGGGGTGCCCGCCGACTCGCTCGCGGTCGCCGGTGCGTCGGTCTTCATCGCGTGCCCGCCGAACTGGTTGCGCATGGCGGCGACCGCCTTCATCGCCGGGCTGTCGTCCTGGCGTGAGGAGAACCGGGCGAAGAGGGCAGCCGCGATCGCAGGCATCGGCACGGCGTTCTCGATCGCGGCCTCGACCGTCCACCGTCCCTCGCCCGAGTCCTCGGCGTACCCGCGGATGCCGGCGAGGTCGGTGTCGTCGTCGAGTGCTGCGACGAGGAGGTCGAGGAGCCACGAGCGGATGACGGTGCCCTCACGCCAGGACCGGAAGACCTCGGTGACGTTGTCGACCATGTCGACCTTGTTGAGCAGCTCCCAGCCCTCGGCGTAGGACTGCATCAGGGCGTACTCGATGCCGTTGTGGACCATCTTCGAGAAGTGGCCGGCGCCGGTCTTGCCCGCGTGGACCCAGCCGTACTCGCCCTCGGGCTTGAGGGCGTCGAAGGCCGGCTGGACCTTCTCGATGTCCGCGGCGTCGCCGCCGGCCATCAGGGCGTAGCCGTTCTCCAGGCCCCAGACGCCGCCGGAGACTCCGCAGTCGACGAAGCCGATCCCCTTCTCGGAGAGCAGCTCGGCGTGGGCCAGGTCGTCGGTCCACCGGGAGTTGCCGCCGTCGACGACGACGTCGCCTTCGCCGAGCAGGTCGGCCAGCTCGCGCACGGTCTCCCGGGTCGGGTCCCCGGACGGGACCATCACCCACACGACCTTCGGGCTGGGGAGCGACTCGACCATGGCCTTGACGCTGTCGGCGTCTCGCACCTCGGGGTTGCGGTCGTACCCGACCACCGTGTGCCCGGCCCGGCGCATGCGCTCACGCATGTTGCCGCCCATCCTGCCGAGACCGATGAGTCCGAGCTCCATGTGTGCGTCCTCTCCAGACGTGGCTGTGGTCCGTCCCGGCCAGGCTACCCAGCGCTCCTGGGCGAGCGCGCGCTCGGTGTGCGCCGTCAGGAGAGCAGGCGGCGGGGCATCAGCAGGTAGCGGAAGTCCAGGTCGGCCTCTCCGTCGGGCGTGGGCACACCCGCCATCACCGCCGGCTTCGACGCCTGCGTGAACGCCACCTCGACCACCGGCGCCTCGATCGCGGTCAGCCCGTCGAGGAGGAACTGCGGGTTGAAGCCGGTCGTGATGTCGTCGCCCTGCACCGACGCCTCGATCGACTCCGACGCCTGGGCCTCGTCGCCGCTGCCGGCGTCGAGAGTCAGGACCCCGTCGCTGAAGGCGAGCTGGACGGCGGTGTTGCGCTCGGCGACCAGCGAGACGCGCTTGACCGACTCGATCAGCGAGGCCTTGTCGACCCGGGCGATGGTCAGGTGCTCGTTGGGGAAGAGCGTGCGGACCTTGGGGAACTCCCCGTCGAGGAGACGCGTCGTCGTACGGCGAACGCCTCCGCCGGCCGAACCCTCGAAGCCGATGATGCCCTCGCCCGACCCCGTGCTGGAGAGGGCGATCGTGACCTGGTTGCCGGCGGTCAGCGACTTGGCCGTGTCCGCGAGGACCTTCGCGGGCACCAGCGCGGCGGCCGACGCGTCGGTGCTCGCGGGCTCCCAGCGCAGCTCTCGGTGGGAGAGCCGGAAGCGGTCCGTCGCGAGGAGCGAGATGGAGTCGCCCTCGATCTCGATCCGGACGCCGGTGAGGACCGGCAGCATGTCGTCGCGACCGGCGGCGACCACCGCCTGGCTCACCGCGGCGGCGAAGCGGTCGCTGGCGACGGTTCCGGCTGCGGCGGGCATGTCCGGGAGGGACGGGTACTCGTCCACGGGCATCGTCTGGAGGCTGAAACGCGCGGATCCGCAGGTCAGCGAGACCTTGGCGCCGTCGATGGCCATCTCGACGGGCTTGTTCGGCAGGCTTCGGCAGATGTCGGCGAGCAGCCGGCCCGAGACGAGAGCCCTGCCCTCGTCGGACACGTCGGCCGGGACCGTCGCGCGAGCTGAAGTCTCGTAGTCGAACGTGGAGAGCACGAGTCCGTCGCCGTCGGGCCCGGTCTCGATCAGCAGACCCGCCAGAACCGGAACGCTGGGTCGGACCGGAAGGCTACGAGCGGCCCAGGCGACGGCGTCGGCGAGGACGTCGCGCTCGACGCGGAACTTCACAGGTGTTCGCCTCCATGGGGTCCGATTGCTGAGAGCGGGCGTATGCGGGAGTGAATCCTGCCATGAGCAACCCCTACTCGGCAGGTGTAGTTCGTTATCTCATCAGCGATCACCGACAGTCCGATCACCGGGGTGGGTCGAGTGCGCTCTGCGAAGGGCTCTTCGCGGGCGTTCGAATGACAAGTCTCGGAGGGGTTGTCCCCAGGAAATCGGCCGGGAGAGTTTCACGGGCGAGAGAGTTGTCATTGGTCTCATAGTGTTCGTAGCAACCGTGGAAACTGTGGAGAAGTGGTGTCTCCGCAGGTCAGATGCGCTTTCTGCATCCTCAGGGGCTGTGGACGCCCTCAGGAGAACTACACGTTCCATGTGCACGAGAACTTGTGCTTCTCGGACGAACCACAGCTTCTCCACATGGTGTCCCCGGAAGACCCGTGTCGCTCCACATGTAGTTCCCCAGGCTGAGAACGGATCTGCCGGCCCGTCGCCGGCTGCGTCCGCCCGGTTGTCGAGCCCGTAGAACATGCACTGGGTCGCTGCCAGAGGGACATCCCCGCCTGACGCCGTACGGCGCTCGGGGTGACTGCATGTTCTGCGGTCTCGGCCCTGGCGGCGGGAAAGACAGCGTCCCGCGGTCCGAGGGACGGCGGGACGCTGCGGGCGCTAGGCGATCAGGGCTGGCGGGCCTGCTGCTTGATCCGGTTGGTGAGCTCGGTGACCTGGTTGTACACGCTGCGCCGTTCGGCGAGGAGCTGACGGATCTTCTTGTCGGCGTGCATGACCGTGGTGTGGTCGCGGCCGCCGAACTGCTGGCCGATCTTGGGCAGCGAGAGGTCGGTGAGCTCGCGGCACAGGTACATCGCGATCTGACGCGCGGTGACCAGGACGCGGCTGCGGCTGGAGCCACACAGGTCGTCGATGGAGAGCCCGAAGTACGCCGCGGTCTGGGCGATGATCAGCGCCGCGGTGATCTCCGGCTCGCCACCTTCGGGGATCAGGTCCTTCAGCACGATCTCCGCGAGGGTCAGGTCCACGGGCTGCCGGTTGAGGCTGGCGAACGCAGTGACCCTGATCAGGGCACCTTCGAGCTCGCGGATGTTGGTCTGGATCTTGCTGGCGATGAACTCGAGGACATCCGGGGGCGCGGTCATCCGCTCGAGGGCGGCCTTCTTACGGAGGATCGCGATCCGGGTCTCGAGGTCCGGCGGCTGGACGTCGGTGATCAGACCCCACTCGAACCGGTTGCGGAGCCGGTCCTCGAGGGCGACGAGGCGCTTGGGTGCCCGGTCGGAGGTGATCACGATCTGCTTGTTGGCGTTGTGGAGGGTGTTGAAGGTGTGGAAGAACTCCTCCTGCGTCTGGATCTTCCCCTCCAGGAACTGGATGTCGTCGATCAGCAGGACGTCGACGTCGCGGTAGCGGCGCTGGAAGGTAGCCGCCTTGTCGTCGCGGATCGCGTTGATGAACTCGTTCGTGAACTCCTCCGTCGAGACGTATCGGACCCGCGCGCCGTTGAAGAGGCTGCGCACGTAGTGACCGATCGCGTGAAGAAGGTGGGTCTTGCCCAGTCCTGAGTCGCCGTAGATGAGGAGCGGGTTGTACGCCTTGCCGGGTGCCTCGGCGACCGCGACGGCCGCGGCGTGTGCGAACCGGTTCGAGGAACCGATGACGAAGCTCTCGAAGATGTACTTGGGGTTGAGCCGGGTCTCGAGGACGTTGCCGGCCGAGGCGGACGCGGTGGAGCGTCCTGCACCGGGCGGAAGCGGGGTGGGCACATCCAGCGGATTTGTCGACAAAGCGATTTGTGGATTGATCGCTGTATCGGTTTCCTGGTCCGGCGGCGCCGCGGCCTCGGGGGCCCGCTCGTACCCGGCGGTGTAGCCCTGTGTGGGCTGGTCGTTCCGCTCGAGGCCCGGACTGTAGCCGGGCTGGGCGTAACCCTGCTGAGGCTGGTGGTCCGACGTACCCAGGCCGTCGTGGCGACGGTGACGGGGCACCGGCGAGTGGTCGAGCTCCGGGTCGACGGTCACGGCGATCCGGACTTGCTGGCCGAGCGACTCGGTGAGGGAGTCCTCGAGACGAGTGCGCAGCCGACCCTCGAGCTGGTTGCGGGTGAAGTCGTCGGCCACGGCGATGATCGCGGTGTTCTCGTGAATGGTCACCGGGCGGCTCGCCGTGAGCCACGCGCGCTGGTTGGGGGGAAGGTCCTCGATGAGCATCGCCCAGACCGTGGTCAGGTCCTGCCCGCCGTTCTCTCCCCCGTTGGCTCCGCCAGCCGGGCCTCCGTGAGGCGCAGCACTCCGGCTCATGTCCTCGTCCACAGGTTCTCCCACTCCAATCGCACGTCTCTCAGCCCGCCTGAAGCCCCCCGTAGGCGCTCGACCTTGAGGTCCGGGAGCCTGGAGCCAGGATGTTGCACTTGTCGCGGACGCCTCGACAGTCGACGGGTACCCACCCACAGGCCGGAGTCCACACCTTTGTCCACAGGGTGTGCATGTGCAACACGACGGTGGTCGAAGGCGGACGGACCGGGTCTGCGGCGAGCTGACTCGTCCCTGTTTTCGCAGGTCAGAGCCGGTTTTCCGAACCCGCACCAATAGGCGGCAGGATCGGGGACTGTCTCGGGGAAGCTGACCGTAGGGAGTCGCGAACAGCGTTGACGCTAACAACTGCGACACCTGTGGATCAACCGGTTGTCCACAGGGATCCTAGGGTGCCACGAGACGCTGTGTGAGCGGTTCGCTGGGGTTGGCCGGTGTAGTCGGTTTGACCCTGTACTCCGGTCCCGCGTACCGTTGGGCGGTCGAACCGGTGTCGACCGGTGCCGCATGTCCACGGAGCCTCGACGTCCATCCCTCAGCGATGACGACGAGGAGGCCGCGGGCGGGCGGTGCCAGCCGAAGAGGCACGTGCAGCACCTGCCGTCAGACCCGGTTCGAGATCGATGTCTCGTTCCACCCCCAACACCGGAGAAGACCCGTGAGCAAGCGTACGTTCCAGCCGAACAACCGCCGCCGTCACAAGACGCACGGTTTCCGTCTGCGGATGCGTACCCGCGCCGGCCGCGCCATTCTGGCGTCGCGCCGTCGTAAGGGCCGCAACCGTCTGGCCGCCTGAGCGCTCCCCTCGTGCGTTGACCCGCAAGCCGTTCGGCGCGGGCGCCCCGTGTTGACCCGGCTGAACCGGCTCACCTCGAGCCGGCTCTTCTCCCGGACCGTGCGGCAAGGGCGTCGCACCGGCACGAGAACCCTGGTGCTCCACCTCGATGTGGACGCCGGGGTGGAGCGTCCGCAGGTCGGGTTCGTGGTCAGCAAGGCCGTCGGACCAGCCGTGACGCGCAACCTCGTCAAACGCCGTCTCAGGCACCTGTCCCGGGAACGAGTTCGCTCGCTCCCGGGCTCTGCCGTGCTCGTGGTCCGGGCGCTGCCCGCCTCGGCGTCAGTGTCGTACGCCGAGCTCGGCGACGACTTCGACCGGGCACTCGGCAAGCTCCTGCGACGGTTCGGAGCCAGCGGGGAAGATGCTCCGTCCATGGACCGCGACACGCCGACTCCAGAAGGCGCGAGCTCGTGAAGTACCTTCTCATCGGCCTTCTCCGGCTCTACCGGTTCCTGATAAGCCCGCTGTACGGCCAGGTCTGCCGGTACCACCCCACGTGTTCGGCGTACGCCCTCGAAGCGGTCACCGTCCACGGCAGTGTCCGGGGAAGCTGGTACGCCGTTCGCCGCCTCGCCCGGTGCCACCCCTGGGCAGCCGGCGGCTACGACCCTGTACCGGGGACGCACAAGGATCTCTCTGCATCGCCTACCGACCAGACTCTAGGAGCCTGAGTGTTCGACTTCCTCGGTGACATCGGCAGCTTCATCATGACGCCGCTGTACTGGATCACCTCTCTGATTCTCTCCGGCTTCCACAAGCTGTTCGGCGGTGTCTTCGGACCCGAGTCCGGGTGGGCCTGGGCGCTGTCGATCGTCGGCCTGACCCTCGTGATCCGCGCCGCGCTGATCCCGCTCTTCGTGAAGCAGATCAAGTCGAGCCGGAACATGCAGCTGCTCCAGCCGAAGGTCAAGGAGCTGCAGAAGAAGTACGGCCACGACCGCGAGCGCCTGGCGCAGGAGACGATGGCGCTGTACAAGGAGACGGGCACGAACCCGTTCGCCTCCTGCCTGCCGATCCTGCTCCAGATGCCGATCTTCCTGGCGCTCTTCCGCCTGCTGTCCAACGCGGCGAACGAGGTACCCAAGGGCGTTCTCACCGAGGAGCAGGCCCGCCAGTTCGGCGAGGCAACCCTCCTCGGCGCACGCCTCGCGGACACGTTCGTCAAGGCAGAAGGCGACATCAATGTCCGGATCCTTGCCGCGTTCCTCGTGATCGCGATGACTGCGACGACGTTCTTGACCCAGCGCCAGCTCATGAGCAAGAACATGCCGGCAGATGCGCTGTCCGGCCCTTATGCCCAGCAGCAGAAGATGCTGCTCTACGTGCTCCCCGTCGTCTTCGCCGTCGGTGGTATCGCCTTCCCGATCGGCGTCCTGATCTACTGGACCACTTCGAACCTCTGGACGATGGGCCAGCAGTTCTACGTGATCCGGAACAACCCTGCTCCCGGTACGCCTGCCGCGAAGGCGAAGGAAGAGCGCGACGCTCACAAGGCCGCGCGAAAGGGCCACCCGGTCGACGGGGCCGGCGCGACCGGTGGTCAGGCGACCGTTGTGGAGCCGGAGGCAGCACCCAAGGCAGCGCCCCGCCAGCAGCCGAAGAAGCAGCCGCGGAGCAAGCGAAAGGGCGCTCCGAAGAATCCGCCCGGATCTGGTCAACCTCCACAGAAGTGACGTGTGACCCGGCCCAGGCCGCGACCAACTGACTTGCACCAGGAACAAGGAGACGCCCGTGAGTGACGAGACGCCGGTAACGGACAACACCCAGAACCAGGAGAACGCTGACGCAGCCGAGGACGCTGCGACCGGCCGTGAAACCTCCAAGAGCAAGATCGAACTGCTCGAGCAGGAGGGCGAAATCGCGGCGGACTACCTGGAGGAGCTGCTCGACATAGCAGACCTCGATGGTGATCTGGACATGGATGTCGAGGGTGACCGGGCGGCTGTCTCGATCGTCGGGGCGGACCTGAGCCAGCTCGTGGGTCGCAATGGTGAGGTGCTCGAGGCGCTTCAGGAACTCACGCGGCTGGCTGTCTACCGCGAGACGGGCGAGCGCTCTCGTCTGATGCTCGACATCAGTGGCTTCCGGGCGAAGAAGCGCGCTGAGCTCGAGAAGCTCGCTGCCGAGACGGTCGCCGAGGTGAAGGAGTCGGGTGAGGCGATCGAGCTGGACCCGATGACTCCCTTCGAGCGCAAGGTCGTCCACGACGCTGTCGCTGCCGCCGGTCTCAAGTCGGAGTCCGAGGGCGTCGAGCCCCGACGGTTCGTGGTCGTCCTTCCTTCATGAGCGGCCTCATGAGGGAAGGCGCGTTCGAGTGAACGAGCCTGTTTCACGTGAAACACCCCTAGCGCCCGAGGCGGCGGTGGGGGTGTTTTCGCATACCCTGCCGTCTGCTGAGCAGTTCGCTGGGATCCTCACGCGGGAAGGCGTCCTCCGCGGGTTGATCGGGCCTCGTGAGGTGCCGAGGCTCTGGGAGCGACACCTGATCAACTGCGCGCTACTGGGTCGGGCCATCGGCCCCGACCTGGATGTGTGCGACATCGGCTCCGGGGCTGGGCTTCCGGGGCTCGTTCTTGCCATTGCGCGCCCGGACCTCCGAGTGACTCTCGTCGAGCCGTTGCTGCGTCGATCGACCTTCCTCGAGGAGGCGGTGACAGAGCTCGCGCTCGGCAACGTGGAGGTTGTTCGAGCACGAGCGGAAGAGCTCCATGGCAAGAGGGATTTCTCGGTCGTCACGTCGCGAGCGGTGGCGCCGCTGGACCGGCTACTCGGCTGGTCGATGCCACTCGTGCGCCAAGGTGGCGAGCTCGTGGCGATGAAGGGGTCATCGATCCGCGAAGAGATCAACGAAGCGGGAGCCTCCCTACGCAAGTACGGCGCTGGGAAGATCTCCGTCGAGGAGTACGGCGACGACCTCGTGGAGCGTCCAACCATCGTCGTCCGTATAGAAGCGACCGCACCCTCTCGGTTACTTTTGGGTGGAAATGACCGTCGGACCCGCCAAGTGAAGCAGAGTAGGAAATCGCGCGCACCACGGAGAAGGGATCGGTGAACGGTGCTCCCCAATGCACCTGCTGGTGACACGGCAGACAACCCGTTGAACGAGGGGCGTGAGCCCGGACTGGGTTGGCCTGGGCCGCTGGACGAGACAGTCGACAACGGTCTCGGCTGGCCGGACTCATCGGTGACGCCACGCGTGGTTCGGCCGGCCCCTATCCACGGGGTATCGGGGGACCCAGGCCCCACTTCCCCGCCTGAAGACAAGAGATACCCACAGAATCCACAGATTCATCCACACCCCGGCGGTGCTACCACGTTTGGGGATGTTGCACGTGAAACCATGGAGCTCTCAGGCACCCCTGAGGGCAGCTCTCATCTGGCGGAGTCGACGCCTGTTTCACGTGAAACAGGCGAGGGCAACCTTGGCCAGGCAAGTTTTGAGGAGAACGCGGTGACCGACCAGCCGATGGACGCGTCCAACTTCGGGGCGTATCCCGCACCGGGGGCGTCCGCTGTACGCACCGCGGCGGAGTTGGCGGCAAGTAGCCTGGCCATCGCTGATGAGTCCACCCCCATGGCGCGCCAGGTCGCACACCAGTTGCTGGTGAACGAGGGTCGCCGCCTTCAGGAGCCACTTCCGCGTCCCGACATGCCGCGCATCATGGTGGTGGCGAACCAGAAGGGCGGAGTCGGCAAGACCACATCCACGGTCAACGTTGCCGCTGCGCTGGCTCAGCATGGCCTTCGCGTCCTTGTCGTGGACCTCGACCCACAAGGCAACGCTTCGACGGCCCTCTCGATCGATCATCACAGGGGTACGCCCTCGACCTACGACGCCCTGGTCGACGGGGTGCCGTTCGTGGACATCGTCCAGGAGAACCCTGAGATCAAGGGGCTCTTCGTCGTCCCGGCGACGATCGACCTGGCAGGCGCGGAGATCGATCTCGTCTCGATGGTGGCGCGGGAGAGTCGGCTGAGGAAGGCGATCCACGCCTACCCGCCGGTGACCTCCGAGGGTGAGGACCGTATCGACTACGTGCTCATCGACTGCCCGCCATCGCTCGGCCTTCTCACGCTCAACGCCCTCGTCGCGGGCGACGAGATGCTGATTCCGATTCAGGCGGAGTACTACGCGCTGGAGGGCCTTGGTCAGCTGATCGAGACCGTGGAGATGGTCAAGGCACACCTGAACCCTGACCTGCGCATCTCCACCATCCTCCTGACGATGTACGACGCACGTACCCGCCTCGCGGCCGGGGTCGCAGAGGAGGTCCGTGGCCACTTCGGCAGCCAGGTCCTTCGTACCGCCATCCCTCGGTCGGTCCGCATCTCCGAGGCGCCGAGCTACGGACAGACCGTGATGACGTACGACCCCGGTTCGCCTGGGGCCCTCAGCTACCTCGAAGCAGCACGCGAAATGGCACTCAAAGGAGCCCAAGGATGACTCAACACCGTTCCGGACAGCGCCGCGGCCTCGGACGCGGACTGGGTTCTCTGATCCCGACGGCTCCGCCGGCCTCGGCACCGGCCGCCGGTGCGACCTCCGTGTTGACCCCTGAGACGGACGACAGTGCTGCGGATGCGCCGTCAGGGGCCCAGGACGACGACGCGGCCACTGACAGCGTCGACGACTCCTCCTCGGAGGCAAGCACGCCGACCGGGAACGGCCACGACGGTGGTGCCGCAGATCCCAAGGAAGAGGAGCGGGTGGTTCCGGAGGGGCTAGCCCCGGTCGACGGCGCCTACTTCGCCGAACTCGACGTCACAGCGATCTCGCCGAACGCGCGTCAGCCGCGACAGGTCTTCGACGAAGAGGCGCTTGCGGAGCTCGTGCACTCGGTGAAGGAGGTGGGTCTCCTCCAGCCGGTCGTGGTGCGCCGCACAGGCGAGAACGCCTACGAGCTGATCATGGGCGAGCGTCGGTGGCGAGCCACGCAGGAGGCCGGGCTCACCACCATCCCGGCCATCGTTCGCGAGACCGGCGACGACGCGATGCTGCGGGACGCCCTCCTGGAGAACCTGCACAGGTCGCAGCTCAACCCACTCGAAGAGGCGGCTGCCTATCAACAGCTGCTCGACGACTTCGGGTGCACTCACGAGGAGCTCGCCGGGCGGATCGGGCGCAGCCGGCCGCAGATCAGCAACACGCTGCGACTGCTGAAGCTCTCTCCGGCCGTGCAGCGCCGGGTCGCGGCCGGGGTGCTCTCGGCTGGGCACGCCAGGGCTCTGCTCGCGGTAGCGAACCCGGAGACCCAGGATCGGCTCGCCGGCCGGGTCATCTCCGAGGGGATCTCCGTGCGCGGTCTCGAGGAGATCGTGGCCGTGGGCGACCTCGGGTCGGAGAACAAGCCGCGACCACGCCCCCGCCGGCCGCACGCTCCTGGCTTGGACGACTTGGCGGGTCGGCTCTCTGACCGGCTCGAGACCCGGGTGAAGGTGGCTCTCGGGAAGTCGAAGGGCAGGATCACCGTGGAGTTCGCCTCCATTCCGGACCTCGAGCGCATCGTGCAGATCCTGGACCCGAAGAACGACCGCCTGCTGTAGCCCAGCTTCTCGGCAAAGTAGGCCCGGCTTCACCGAACCCCCGCAGCGAGAGCTGCGGGGGTTCGGTCGTTCTCAGCGGAGTCGGACCGCGGCGACGGTGCGCTCGTTTCACGTGAAACAGTTGATGCCCGGGCAGGCAGAGCTCCCCGTGAGCGAGATGCGCCCGACCCTGCCGGCGTACCCGGCCACGGTGCCCGGACGGTTCCGCGGCGAGGACATCCGACGCTACAGCGGCGGGTGGCCGCTGGGGGCCGTCTCTGGACCGAGTACCGACGAAGCAGCACAGCGGATGCGCGAGGGGGTCCGTGCAGTGGCCGCCGTCGGGAGGACCAGCAGGGCGCAGGGCGCCGAAAGCGCGCGCGATTGGTCGACGCAGGTGTTCACGCGTGAACGAGGACGCGCCGACGGGTGTGGACGCCTAGCAGTGCCGTGACGCTGGACGAGCTGTCACCGTACGCGGCCGTCGACATCCAGCGGATGCTCGCACGGTCGACGTCGCCGTCATCTGGTACCCGGATCTCTTGAGAGTGTTCCGGCCGACGAGGGACTCGGGGGTGTGGATGGCGGGGCCTGGGCCGGCAGTGACCGACGGCGGCTCCGGTGCGGCCGGTGCGTGCGGAGTGTGCGGAGTGTGCGGAGTGCGGAGTGTGCGGAGCCGTCCGCATCAGTCGTCACGACGTTGTGCGCGCTGCGGACGGTCCGCGCCTGGCCGAGCTCGCTACGAACTTGCTGCTCTGAAGCACCTGCCATGAACTCGCTTCCGTCGCGAAGACCGACACTCTGGCGCAGCGGATGCGGGACGGGACCCTGGCCGCAGATCAGGTGCGTGTGATCGCGCGCCTGCTGGTCGTCGCGCGTTGAGACTGCACGCGTTCCCGCGGTTCGGCGGGGGTGGTGTCCGTGCGTAAGGCCGGCTCCGCGTCCGGGCGGCCTGGCCTGACGGGGGCCTTCCTCTCACGGCCGCGACCGACAAGGGAGCACACCCGAGCTGCAGCGGAGCCCCTGAAACGGAGCCCCTGAAACGGAGCCCCTGAAACGGCAAATCGTCCGGTCCCTCGACCGGCGGGCCGCGACCGCTCTCCGGGGACGCCTCGGGGACGGCGGCGGGCCTGTGGGACCACGCCCGACCGCGGACAGCAGAGTCGGAACACAGGCGACGCGGCGAAGCTGCCCCGGGCCGCTAAAGAGACCAGACGATATGTCGATAAATTGATTTATCAATACAACGACTCAGCGACTTGTCGTCATCTCCCCGCGTCGCGAAGCTCCGGACCCGCGACGGCATGAGATCAGGACCGTGGCGGCCGCCCAGAAGGGAACAACTCTGCGCGTGGCGTCCCGGCAGACTTCTTGCGACAGCTGCGACAAGAGACCCTCCCCAGCTGATTGGCGTCCTCGACGACGCAGTGCCACCACGGCTCCGCGTACATGCTTCATGCCGGTGCTCCGGCCCGGTGCCCCAGCCGACCGTCTCACGGCGCGACGTTTCACATGAAACCTTCGCATCGCGACAACTCCGGCCTCTACCGGAGTCAAAACGGTCTGGCCGGTCCCCGACAGTCCCCGTCTCCCCGTCAGTCGACTGGGGGAGCGGACTTCTCGGCCGCCCTGCGGGCTTTTCGCTCGGCGCGGCGCCGCTTCTCCTCGACGTCGAGCTCGGCCGCGCGCTCCGGGGAGGGCGCGGTACCGCCGTACGAGGCAGGCAGCCACCACGAACCAGGAGGCTGCTCGTCGGCGGGGTAGGCGCGGATGGTTCGGTCGAGGAGCTCGCTCATCGCCGCACGAAGCTCGGCGGTCTCGGCAGCGGGGTCGACCCCGGCCGGGCGCAGCGGTTCGCCGACGGAGATCGAGATCGTCTTGCCGCGGGAGAAGTCCTTGGGGTGGTCCTTGGTCATCATCCGCTGGGTGCCCCACAGCACCACCGGGATGAGCGGAACCTCAGCCTCGGCCGCCAGCCGGACGGCACCGGTCTTGAGCTCCTTGATCTCCATGCTGCGGGAGATGGTGGCCTCCGGGAAGATGCCGACGACCTCACCCATGCGGAGGTAGCGCAGGCCTTCCTGGTACGAGGCGAGGCCCTCACCGCGGTCGACCTCGATGTGGTGCAGCGACCGCATCAGCGGGCCGCCGATGCCGTGGTCGAAGATCTCCTTCTTCGCCATGAACCGCACCAGTCGCTTCGACGGCTGGGCCGCCAGTCCGCCGAAGATGAAGTCGACGTACGAGACGTGGTTGACGGCGAGCAGAGCCGGCCCGGAACGCGGGATGTGCTCCGTACCACTCATCTTGAACCGGAGACCGAGAGCCTTGAAGGCGGCCTTCGCCGTCCAGATCACGGGGGGATAGGTGATGTCGCGCATGGTGCCTCGGCTTTCGTTCCAGGTCGACGTTCAGTTCCGGGTGGAGCGGGTGACAGCTGAACGAACGAGGCTCTCCACGAGCTCCCCGAGGTCGAGCCCGGCCGCCTGCACCGACAGCGGCACCGTCGAGGTCTCGGTCAGGCCCGGGGCAACGTTGACCTCGAGGAACCACACTGTGCCCTCGGCATCGATCATCAGGTCCGAGCGCGAGAGGTCACGGAGGCCGAGCGTCTCGTGCGCGAGGACGGCTACACGTGCGCACTCCTCGGCGAGCTCCTCGCTCAGCTTGGCGGGGACCACGAACTCCGTGCTGCCGGCGGTGTACCTCGCGGTGTAGTCGTAGACGCCGCCGTCGGGGCTGATCGAGACGACCGGCAGCGCACGTGGGCCGTCACCCGTGTCGACGACGGGTACAGCGACCTCCTGGCCCTCGACCAGCCGCTCCACCAGCGCGGTCTCGCCGTAGGCGAAGGCGTTGACCATCGCCCCGGGCAGATCCGCTGCGTCGCGGACGACCGTGCAACCCAGCGCCGAGCCACCCTTGGCCGGCTTCACGATCAGCGGCAGACCGATCGAGGCGACGATGGCGTCCATCACGGCTGCTGCGCCGAGCTCGCGGAAGGTCTCGTGCGGCAGGGCGACACTCGGCGGGGTGTTGATGCCGCGCGAGGCGACGGCCGCCTTCGCGACGGGCTTGTCGAACGCGGCGCGGCAGGAAGAGGGGCCGGAGCCCACGTAGGGGACACCCACGAGCTCGAGCACCTCACGCACAGCGCCGTCCTCACCGGTCTCGCCGTGGAGGAGGGGTACGACGCAGGCGGGTGGCTCCTTGCGCAGCGAGGGGAGGAGCGTGGCGTCGACGTCTCGCTCGTCCACCTCGGCGCCGGTGTCCCGGAGGGCTTCGGCCACCCGTCGGCCAGAGCGCAACGAGACGTCCCGCTCGTGGGAGAGCCCCCCGGCGAGCACCACGATTCGACCGTCGAGTGCATCCATGCGTGAGGCTCCTGATCAGGTGAGGTCGGTGTTGGGTGCTTCGTACCCGCGGCGCAGGGTGGGGTGGACGCCGGTGCCGAAGGTGGCGCGGAGCTCCATCTCCTCCTCGATGACACCGACCAGACGTCGTACGCCTTCGCGGATCCGCTCGGGGGTCGGGTAGCAGTAGGACAGCCGCATGCTCTGGGCCCCGTAGCCGTCGGCGAAGAACGCCGTGCCCGGGACGTAGGCGACACGCGCGGTGACCGCGCGCGGAAGCATCGCCTTGGCGTCGAGGCCCTCGGGCAGCGTGAGCCAGACGTAGAAACCGCCGTCGGGGACGTTCCAGCGGGCCGTCGCAGGCATCATGTCCTCGAGGGCGCCGATCATCGCGTCCCGGCGCTCGCGGTACATCTCCCTGAAGTCCTTCACCTGGCTCTGCCAGTCGTGCTTCGACAGGTACGCCGAGACGGCCATCTGCGAGAACGACGGCGGGCACAGCGTCGCCGACTCCTGTGCGAGGACCAGCTTCTCGCGTACGGCGTGAGGGGCGAGTGCCCAGCCCACCCGGAACCCGGGGGCGAAGGTCTTGGAGAAGGACCCGAGGTAGATCACACCCTCGGCCTCGTCGGCCCGAAGCGCGCGGTACGGCTCGTCGTCGAAGCCGAGCAGCCCGTACGGGTTGTCCTCGAGGATGAGGATGTCAGCGTCGCGGCAGATCTCGAGCACCTCGGCCCGACGCTCAGGGGACAGGGAGATGCCGGCGGGGTTGTGGTAGTTCGGGATCGTGTAGAGAAACTTGATCGTCTTGCCGGCGGCCTTGGTGGCTGCGATCGCCTGGCGGAGAGCCTCGGGCACCAGCCCGTGCTCGTCCATCACGGCGTGCACGACGTCGCACTCGTAGGCCTTGAACACTCCGAGAGCTCCGACGTACGACGGGGCCTCGCAGATCACGACGTCGCCGGGGTCGCAGAAGATCCGGGTGACCAGGTCGACGGCCTGCTGCGAGCCGACGGTGACCACCACGTCGTCGGGGTGCGCCTCGATGCCCTCGAGCCGCATCACATCGCAGATCTGCTCCCGGAGGACCGGGTCGCCCTGGCCGGAGCCGTACTGCATCGCGACTGCGCCGTTGCCGAGCACCAGGTCGTTGATGGCGCCGCCGACGACGTCGAGGGGGAGACCGGAGATGTTCGGCATGCCACCGGCGAGCGAGACCACCTCGGGACGGCTGGCCACCGAGAACAGGGCACGGATCTCCGACGCGGTCATCCCCTGCGTGCGGGCGGCGTAGCGGTCGACGTAGCTGTCGAGCCGCGTGGCGCTGCGGCGTACTTCTCCTGGACCGTTGTCAGGCATCCCTGCTCCCGTCGATGAACTACTAGGATGGATCATCGCGGCAGTCACCTCAGCATAGGGGTCACGACATGGGATCCAGCGGACGCAGGATCGCCCGGTTGACGCTCGACAACCTCGACGACCTGCCCAGCCCTTGTCGCTCCTGCGTGTTCTGGGAGCTCGACCCCGTACGCCGGGAGCGCGCCCTGGAGGCAGCCGAGGGTGCATGCGAGAAGGAGTCGTGGGTCTCCCGGGTCCTGCTCGAGTGGGGGTCGTGCGGCCGGCTGCTCTACGTCGACGACGAACCGGCCGGCTACGCGCTGTACGCGCCGCCGAGCTTCGTCCCCGGCGCCGACGCGTTCCCGACCTCACCGGTCAGCGAGGACGCCGTGCTCCTGGCGACGCTGGTGGTGCGGCCCGAGTACGCCGGGGACGGGCTCGCGCGCCTGCTGGTGCAGTCGGTCGTGAAGGACGTGCTGCGGCACGGCGGGATCCGCGCGATCGAGGTCTTCGGCGACCGCCATCCACCGGGCGGGGGCACGGAGCCTGACTGCGTCGTCCCGGCGGACTTCTGGCTCAGGGTCGGCTTCAAGACCCACCGCAACCACCCCCGCTACCCGCGGTTGCGCATGGACATGAGGTCCGTGCTGAGCTGGCGCGAGGAGGTCGAGCAGGCTGTCGAGAAGCTGATCCACGCGGTCCGGCCACGCCCGGCTCCCGTGGCCGGCCACAGATTCGTCAAGCGGTCCGACGGCTGGGACTTGAACTGACCCGCTGGAACGACCGGCTCCGGACAGCGCGACCCGCGACCGGTCAGGCAGGCGGCGGGCCCTGTCGGATCGCCTGGCGCAGCTCCGAGAGCCGCAGCACCCCGGTCTTGGAGTCGGCCTCCGGAGAGAGGTAGACCCGCTGGATCGCGACGACCACGGCCTCTGCGATCGCGTCGCGGAACGCGGGGTCGGCCAGCCGGGCCGCGTCGCCGGGGTTGGTGATGTAGCCGACGTCGATGCGCACCGCCGGCATGCGAGTACGCCGGAGGAGGTCCCAGGTCTTGGTGTGGGAGCGGAGGTCGACGAGGTCGGTCCGGGCCACGATCTCGCGCTGGGCGAGGTTGGCGAACCTCTCACCGGCGGTCGAGCGCACCCCGGCCGAGTCGAGGCCGTAGAAGTACGTCGCGACCCCGCACGCGTCGGGGTTGTCGGCGGCGTCGACGTGCAGGGAGACACAGATGTCGGCCCTGGTGCGGTTGGCGAACTCTGCGCGCTCCGCCTCGCTCGGGGTGGCCACTCCGGCCGACTCTCCCGGATGGGTGAGGTACGCCTGCACACCGGTCGCGCTCAGCCTCCCTTCGACCCGGCGGGCGAGGTCCTCGGTGATCGCGGCTGCCCTGGAAGCGAGCCTCGGATCGGCCACGCGGGTGTCGGCGGCGTCGACCACGACCACCTTGCCGGAGAGCTGCGGACCCGCTCGCCGGATCTGCTCCTCGGCGCGCATCGCGTTGGGCCGGCCGCCCTGCACTCGCGGGGTGAGCCGGGAGAGCGCCTTGAGCGTGGAGGGTCCGCAGGTGCCGTCCGCAGGGACGCCGATGTTGCGCTGGAAGTCGCGGACAGCCTGCTCGGTCTGGTGTCCGAAGAGCCCGTCGGCCCGGCCGGAGCGGAAGCCGAGGTCGAGCAGCCGCTGCTGCAGGGCGAGGACGTCGTCCCCGCACATCAGGTTCCCGGGGACGTGGGTCAGGAGACGGTCACCGAGGCTCCATCGGGCCTCGTCGAGCACGCGGTAGGTCTGCGGGCCGACGATCCCGTCGACGGTGAGACCTCGCTGTTGCTGGAAGGCCCGGATGGCCCGGTCCATCTCCGCGTCGAAGCCGACGTCGGCAGCCGTCGTCCGGACGGCGTCGGACAGCAGGCCGATGGTGGCCAGGAGGCCGCGGATGTCCGCGACCGCCTCGCCGGTGTCGCCGACGCGGAAGAGCCGCTGGTGACGTGGCGGCTGGCTCATGTCGCCCCTCCCGAGGTGTGGACAGCAACCGTGTGGGGACGAACGAAAGGGGGCCGGCCCTTGGGAGGACGGCCGGCCCCCTTCCAGTCTGGGGTCATGCTCAGGCGATGAACTCGCTCAGCTCGTTGAGCAGCGCGGCCTTCGGCTTGGCGCCGACGATCTGCTTCACGACCTCGCCGTTCTTGTACACGTTCAGCGTAGGGATCCCGGTGACCCGGTACGTCGCGGGGGTGACCGGGTTCTCGTCGACGTTCATCTTCCGCATGACGAGCTTGTCGCCGTGCTGCGCGTTGATCTCCTCCAGGATCGGGTGGACCTGGCGGCACGGGCCGCACCACTCGGCCCAGAAGTCGACGAGCACGGGCTTGTCGGACTTGAGGACCTCGGTCTCGAACTCGGCGTCGGTCACGGCATCGATGTCAGCCACGCGTGGCTCCTTCTTGATCGATTGGGGTTCAGTTTGCAGTAAACAGCGGGGTACCGACAATGCCCCGGATTGGGGGGATCACCGGTTTGTGGCGGTCTGGGAGCAGGTGTCCAGACAGGTGAATCAGGCGCCTGCGGTCTGGACCTGCTCGGTGAGCATCTCGGCTGCCACGTCGGCCGACCGGGTCTTGGCCGCATGCTCGAGGTCGGCGAGGTAGCGCTCCGCGTCCAGCGCGGCGGAGCAACCCGTTCCGGCAGCGGTGATCGCCTGCCGGTAGGTGTGGTCGACCAGGTCGCCGCAGGCGAAGACCCCGGGGACGTTGGTCCTGGTGGAGGGGTGGTCGACCAGGACGTACCCGTCCTCGTCGAGGCGGACCTGGTCGTGGAGCAGCTCCGAGCGCGGGTCGTGGCCGATCGCGATGAACAGGCCGGTGACGTCGAGCTCGCGCTTCTCGCCGGTCTCGGTGTCGACCAGCGTCACGCCGGTGAGCTTCTCCTCGCCGTGGATCGTCTCCACCCCGGAGTTCCACGCGAACTCGATCTTGGGGTCGCCGAACGCGCGGTCCTGCATGATCTTGGAGGCCCGAAGCTCGTCACGGCGGTGGACGAGCGTCACCTTGCTCGCGAAGCGCGAGAGGAACGTGGCCTCCTCCACCGCGGAGTCACCACCGCCGACCACGGCGATGTGCTGGTCCCGGAAGAAGAAGCCGTCACAGGTGGCGCACCACGAGACTCCGTGCCCGGACAGACGGTCCTCGTCGTCGATGCCGAGCTTGCGGTAGCCCGACCCCATCGCGAGGATCACCGCATGTGCCCGGTGCTCGGTGCCGGCCGAGTCGGTCACCACCTTGATCGCCCCGGTGAGGTCCATCGCGGTCACGTCGTCGGCGACGAGCTCGGCGCCGAACCGCTCGGCCTGGGCCCGCATGTTGTCCATGAGCTCAGGGCCCATGATCCCGTCGCGGAAACCGGGGAAGTTCTCCACTTCGGTGGTGTTCATCAGGGCACCGCCCGCAGTGACCGAACCCTCGAAGACCAGTGGCGACAGGCTCGCCCGGGCGGCGTACACGGCGGCGGTGTAACCGGCCGGTCCCGATCCGACGATGATGACGTTGCGTACGGACTGGTCCGTCATGTGGCTCGAGCTCCTGTGGGTCTCTCGGGGGTGTGCTTCCGGGGGTTCCGGGGGGCACAACCGATCCTAGAGCCGGGACATTCCCGACGAGGCCAGGGGCGCGGGCCGGACGGCGGCTACTGCGCGTCGACCGTGGTGGACGCAGCCGGGTCGGTGGCGTCGTCGCAGGTGAAGACGTCCGCCGTACGACGGCCGCCGGCCGGTGCCCTGAGGACGAGGACCGCGGGTTCTCCGTCGAGACGCACCGGCAGCCACTCGTCACCCGGACCGGTCTGCGGCTGCACGCACGCCAGGGCCCATCGCCGCTTTGTCTCGGCCACCGGCACCGCGAGCGAGAAGACCTCGATGCGCTGGAGGCCCACCGTGAGCGAGTCCGACCGGAGCCTCGGTCGCAGGGGCCGCTCCGCGAGCTCCGTCGGGCCGTGGTCACGCTGGACCTCGGGCGCGACCGCCTTCCCGTCAGAGGACATGGCGTCGGCCGGCTTGTCCGCTTCGGCTTCGGAACCGTTGTCCTCTGCCATGTCGCCGCCCGCGACGGCGCCGTCCTCGGCCGTGCTGTGTGCCGCCCCGGCCGACGAGTCCTGACTGGTTGCGTTCAGCGAGCCGTCGCCGAGGAGGTTCCCGAGGCCGATCCCGATGACCGACACGGCTGCGGCGGCGACGAGCAGCTGCGGCCAGCGCTTGCGCCGGCGCGTGGCGAGCTGGGTCACGCCGGTGACCTCGTCCGGGAGCACGGGACCGCCCGCTGGAACCGGGTCTGCCGGCTGTGAACCGCCGCGCTCCGACGCGAGGCCGGCCAGGACGTCGTCGAGGCGGAGGGCGACGTCGTCGGGGATCCGGTTCTCCTCGGGTGGCCCGGCGGCTGCGGCGAGCAGTCGGCTCACCTGGTCCTCTGCCTCGTCGTGCTGCTCGTTCACGTCCGCTCACCTCCTCCGACGGGTCCTCTGCTTGGACGTCCCGGCGCGCTCCCGGGTTCCCCGTCGGGTCCGGATGACCACGCGAGCGGGCCGGGCCGGAGGTCGGCCAGCAGCGGCGCGAGCCGCGCACGACCGCGGGAGCACCGGCTCTTCACCGTCCCGGGGGCGCATTCGAGGATGGCCGCCGCCTCGTCCACCGAGTAGCCCTGCATGTCGACGAGCACCAGTGCCGCCCGCTGGTCGGGAGGGAGGGAGTCGAGCGCCCGGAGGACCACCGCCCGCTGCTCGCCGTCGAGGACCAGGTCGACCGGGTCGGCGGCCTCCCGTGACCTCCCGCCGCGCGTACTCGTGGCGAGCGACCCCTGCCCGGCGTACGCCTCCAGGTCGTCGGGAAGCGAGTCGGCGGAACGGACCTTGCGTCTGCGGAGCCGGTCGAGGCAGGCGTTGACGACGATCCGGTGGAGCCAGGTCGTGACGGCGGCGTCTCCGCGGTAGGACTCGGCGCGGCGGAAGGCGGAGACCATGGCGTCCTGGAGGGCGTCGGCCGCCTCGTCCGGGTCGCCCGTCGTCCGCAGGGCCACTGCCCAGAGCCGGTCGCGGTTGCGGCGGAAGAGGAGCCCGAACGCCTCGGGGTCGCCCGCGACATGGGCCGCGAGGAGGGTGCGGTCGTCGGGCTCGTCCGCGACGGCCCCGGTGTCGTGTGCCGCGTCCCCCGACGGCCCGGCCAAGGTGTCAGCGCCTCACGACGATCTCGGAGATGCGGCCCTTGTAGCCGCCACCACCGGGCGGCAGGGAGGTGAGCCACACCACGAGGTACCGCGTCGTCACCGGCTCGTCGAAGGCGACGTCTGTGCGTCCGTCCACACCGTCGGCGGCGCCCACGCGCTGGAGGTTCTCGACTCCGGAGGGCTGGCTGCTCCCCTTCGGGGCAGCGAAGACCTCGAGGTTGGTCGGGCTGCCCTGGACGGTGACCTGGACCGACGAGACCTCGTTCTCCTTCCCGAGGTCCACGACGAGGCCCACGCCGTCCTTCAGCAGGCCGAACTTCGGGTTGCCGTAGTAGGTCATGGTCTGCCACGCCGTCGCGGGGTTGCCGTCGACCGCGAGGCGCGCGAGCTCGCCGTTCTCCTCGCCGTTCCCGCTCGGGGGCGGGTCCAGGTCGCTGATCGCGGCGACGGAGACGGGTCCGGCCGGAGCGCTGGACTTGCTGCCGCTCTCGTCGGTCGGCTCGGCGGACGGGTCGTCGCCGGAGCCACGTCCGAGGTTGAACGAGACGATGACCGCAACGACGAGCAGTGCGAGGACGCCTATCGCGGCTGCGAGCTTGAGCCAGTCACGGCCGGTGTCCCGAGGCTGCCAGCCCTCGTCGTCGGTGTCCGGGCGGGCGTCCGGGCCCCACACCGCAGGCAGCGAGCCCGTGCCGTGCGTGGAGTGGAAGCCCCGCACAGGCCCGGACGGTTCGTCGGCACCCGAGTCGTAACGCTCTACGGAGGCCCGTGGCGGGCCTGGGGCGAAGAGTGGCTTGGCCTCGGGCTCCGGGAGTGGCGGCGGAGGTGGAGGGGAGACCCTGCGGGTCCGCTCCTGGTCGCCCTCGTGGAACATCGGGGGCGCGGCCTGGGTCGCCTCAGGGTCCGTCGTCGCTCGGACACCGGACTGGCCGGACGGCTGGCCCGGCGGCGCCGCGGACCCGACTCCGGCGACCGGCCAGGCCCCGGCGGCACGTCCGGACCCCTGACCAGCACCCGAGGGCGGAGCCGCCTGGGTGGCCTCGGGATCCTCCGAGCTGCCTGCGACCGGCTGGGCCCCGGTGCTCTGGCCGAAGCCGGGCATCGCGCCTGTGTCGATGACAGCGGTCGGCTCGTGCTCGACGGGAGGCGCGGCCGCGGGGTCACCGATGTAGTCGCTCAGGGCAGCGCTGATCTCGTGTGCCGTCTCGAGCGAGCCGTGGGCCGAGCCCGGGTTGAGGACCCGGTCGCAGATCGCGTCGAGGGCTCGGGGCACGCCGGCGCGGACCTGCCGTGGACGGAGGGTGCGCTCGTGGTCACGGGGGGCGCTGGGCAGCAGGCTGGCCTGGGTGCCCGGCCACTTCGCGACGAGCGTGGCGTAGAGGAGCGCGGCGAGGTTGTGTACGTCGGACTCGTGGTCGCTGATCGAGCGGCCGTCCGCCGTGTCGGGCTGGCGTGGCCCGTGCAGGACCGCGTCGACGACGAAGCCGATCAGCTTGACCGACCCGGTGTCGGTGACCATGACGTTCTCCGGCACGAGCCGGCCGTGGGCGATGCCGTGGCTGTGGGCGAAGGTGATGGCGTCGGCCACCTCCTTGACCAGCCACGCGGCGCGGCGCGACGGCAGCGGACCCTCGTCGAGCATCTGGTCGAGGGACATCCCGCTGCCCCACTCGTGCACGACGTAGACGACACCGTCCTCCTGTGCCGCGTCGAGCACCCGCAGGAAGTGCCCCTCGGTGATGGTGGCGGAGGTCCTCGCGGCCACGAGCAGCGCGTCCGCGCGCGGGTCCGTGGTCTCGAGCACGTTGACCGCGACGTTGCGGGCGAGGATCTGGTCGATGGCGCGCCAGAACTTGGCGCCGTCGGTGTTCTGGACCAGGTCCTCGAGGCGGAAGCGTCCAGCGAGGACGGTCCCATGCCCGATCGGCTTGTCGGTCACGACCCTCCTCGCTCCATGGTCCGGCGGCTTTCCTTAGGCAAACTACATGCTAGGACGCACGACTCCGACCCAGCCTCGAGGTCACCAGATGTAGGACGCGGGTCACTTCCCTGATGCGCAGGACGCGGGCGAGCGCGACGAACACGGCCAGGTCCACGGCGCTGACCAGCACCAGCATCGTCAGTGCACGGACCTTGCCGTCGCCGGCGGGCCAGACGGCCGACAGGCCCTGACGCAGAGCCCACGCCACCGCGGTGGCCACGCCCGCCGCCGCCAGCAGCCGGATCAGGAAGCGCAGCAGCGCGCCGGTCTCGAGGCCGCCGAGCAGATGGCTCAACAGGGCGTAGGAGAGCGTTGCGCCCACGGCGTAGGCACCGATGTAGGCGAGGACGAGTCCGGACGCGACGTCGTCGGCGGTCACCGCACGTGTGATCACGATCGCGAGCACGATGTTGGTCGCCGCGATGACGCACTGCACCCAGAACACCGTCCGGGTCCGCTCGAGGGAGTAGTAGCCCCGGAGCATGAGGAAGTGCACGGTGAAGAACACGATGCCCACGCCGAAGAGCGCCAGCGGCGGGGCGTAGTCGGGGTAGGCCTCCGACGCGGCGAGCCAGCCGAACACGACGTTGGAGAGGTCCAGCGCGATCAGGGGGAGCAGCAGGGCGAACGGGATGATCAGCGACAGCGTGGTCCGCAGGGTCGACGAGACTCCCCGGCTGACCGCCGAGAGGTCGTTCTCGGCGGCGTGGGCCGAGAGGCGCGGCAGCATCGCGGTCGCCAGGGAGACCGTGATCACCGAGTGCGGGACCATCACCAGCACGAACGCCTGGGAGTAGATGGTGTAGCCGGTGCCCTCCTCGGCCGCACCAGCGGAGGCCAGCCGTACGACGACGGTGTAGGCGACCTGGTTCACGACCACGAAGAGGACCGTCCAGATGCCCAGGCGCAGGGTGTGCCCCAGCCCGGCGCCGCGGAAGTCGAAACGCGGACGGTAGATGAAGCCGGCCTTCTTCAGGTACGGCAGGAGAACCAGGAACTGCACCACGATCCCGAGCGTCGAGCCCAGGCCCAGCAGCAGCTCCTGCCCCGCCGTGTAGCCGCCGAAGAGGTCCTTGGCGGGCCCGAAGACCAGCAGGTAGACCACGAGCACCAGCACCGAGATCACGTTGTTGGCGATCGGTGCCCACATCATCGGCCCGAACCTGCCACGTGCGTTGAGCACCTGGCCCACCAGCACGAACATCCCGTAGAAGAAGACCTGCGGGAGGCAGAAGCGGGCGAAGTCGATCACCGACTCCAGCTGGTCGCTGCGCTCCGGCGTGAACCACTGCGGCGACAGGAACAGCTGCATCAGCCACGGCGCTGCCACCACGATCAACGCGGTGACCACGAACAGGAAGAGACCGGCGAGCGTGATGATGCGGTTCGTGTAGGCGTCACCGCCGTCGGGGTCGTTCTTCATCGCCCGGACCAGCTGCGGGACGAGCACGGCGTTGAACACGCCTCCCGCGAGCAGGATGTAGAGCATGTTGGGGATGGTGTTCGCGATGTTGAACACGTCGGCGTGCAGGAAGGGGCCCAGGGCCGCGGCCAGCAGCGCGCCGCGGACGAACCCGCTGGCTCGCGAGACCACCGTGCCGGCAGCCATGACGGCGCTCGACGACAGGATGCCGCTGCTCTCGCCTTCGGTGTCCGGCTCGGACGACGCGGTCGGTCCGGTGGGTCCGGTCGGCTCGCTCACGAGGTGACTTCCTCCAGCTCGGGTTCGTCCGACTTCTGTCTCTTCGCCCGGACACGGCGCAGGATGCGCGCGCCGATGGCTGCGAAGAACACCGCTGCACCGGTGCCCATGATCAGCCAGATCACCAGGCCGACCTGGCTGCTGCGCACCTTCACCTGGGTGGAGCGGCCGAGCGGCCGGCCGTCGCGGGTGGTGGGGCTGATCAGCACCGAGTGCACTCCCGTCCCCTTCGCGGTGACCGCCAGGCGGACCGAGGCGCGTTGACCGGGGCCGAGCGAGACGATGTCGGGGGCGCGGATCTCGAGCTCGTCACTCCCGGTCTCGGCGTCGATACCGACCGTGACCGGCTCCTCGAGCTCGTTGACGACGGTGACCTGGAAGTTGCCCGACTGGCTGGACATGGTGACCAGCGGCGTCCCCTCGACGGACACGCTGCCGAGCTGCCCGTGGATCTGTTCGGCGATGCGGCGGGTCATGACACGGGCGCGATGCGGGCGTCGCTGGACGTTGGTCGACGTGCCGAGCATCGCGGCGCGGCCCACCTGGTCGTCGATGGTGTCGTTCCGGGTGAGCAGCTCGGCCAGGACCGAGCCCGCGGCGTCGAGCTCCTGGGTGGTGAGCACGTTCCCCACCGGGATCTCCCGCCGGTGGTCCGCCCGCGAGTAGACGAGCTTCCCCTCGTAGTCCTGGGGCCCGCTGGTGGCCTGTGCCGTCGGGACGTCGACCGCCCGGATCCAGGGGACGTCCAGCCCGGCGAAGAACGAGGCGGTCTGCCAGTCGCTGCCCGGGTCCCACCGGTCGGGGGTGGCGACGACGAGAGGCCGGCCCTGCGCGCCGGTGAGGCCGTGCACGGCGGCTTCGGCGAGGATCCGCTGCCGGAGGGCGAGCGCGTCGAACGGAGAGCTGGGTGAGGGGCCGCCGATGCGCGCGACGTCGCTGGTGAGGACCGCCTCGGATCCCTGGGAAAGGCGCACCGTCGATGCGTCGGTGTCCACGGCGTGCTGGGAGAGCATCAAGGTCCTGCCCGGGTCGAGGTTCTCGAGGGCCTGGTTGGGGAGCAGCCCGCTCGAGGGCGCCACCACGGGGGTGCCGTCGAGGCCGAGGTCCACCATCAGCTTCTCGCCGAGCTCGTTCGCCCGGTCGAGGATGCTGCCGAAGTTGCCCCGGAGCAGGGTCGCGACGTCGACGTCTCCGTAGGGAAGGGTGAGCAAGGTCTGCGCGGACGCGGTGTCGGTGAACTCGTTCAGCCAGGCTTCTGCCTGCTGCGCCTCGGCGGCCACCTCCGCGAGCTGGTCCGTGGCGTCGGCGTCCTGGGACTCCTCTGGGTCGACGGGGCCGGGGGTCTCGGACGACTCGCTGCCCGGGCTGGGCGACTCTCCGCCGTCGCCCACGCCGCTCTCGGTGTCGGTCGGGGCGAGGTCGAAGCCGGGGTTCCCACCGGCCAGCGACCTCGCGGTCTCGAGGACGGCCGGGTCGACCAGCCAGGTGAGGGGTACGTCGGGGGTGGAGGTCTGAGCCAGCTCCAGGAGGCGCCCGAGGCGACCGTCGTCGGCGAGGGCACGGTTCCAGGCCCGGACGTTGGCGATCCGGCCGTCCGACGTACGCCTGGCCGTTCCCCGGAGCGGGACGACCAGGGAGAGAGTGGTCTGGGGGGCCCTGGCCGGCACCGACGAGATGAGCGAGCGGGCCCGACCGTCGGCGCCCTCGATCCGGCCGTCCTCGTTGGTGCCGAGGACGTGGACGCTGAGCCAGTAGACCCCTGGTCCACCGGCGGGGAGCTTGCTGCGGGGGACCGAGAGGGCGTAGTGCGTGCTCTCGCCGGGCGCCAGGTCTCCCACCTTGTCGTAGAGACCCGGTGCGGTGATGCGGTCACCGACGTCCGTCGCCTCCGGGCTCGCGGTGGCCTCCTCGAGCTCGGCGGAGGTGGTCATCGGGGTCGAGTCCATGACCAGGAAGACCTGGAGGTCGGTCCACTCGCTCTCGGAGCGGTTGGTGATCTCGCCCGTGAGCGTGACGTTGCCGCGCGCAGGCAGCGTCGACGGGGTGATCGAGCTGATCGTGACCGCGAGAGGAGCCTCGCCGGTGTCCTCCGCGGCCCGCGGGCCGAGAGAGCGCGCCGCGGCGCAGGGCGCGCCGAGCACCGAGGAGAGGAGAACCGCGGCGACGGCCGCTGCGACGGCGCGCGGAAAACCTGCCTGCAGGCGCATGGCGATGCGTGCTGCGGCAGAGGGGGTCACGCGTCGATGCTAACGGTCCCCGCCGTCGCGTTCGCACGGTGCAACTAGAGTGGTCTGCCATGCCCCACGAGCCCGAGACCCCTGTGCGCATGAGCGAGGTCCAGCAGACCGTGGAGCGGGAGCTGCTGCGCATCGCGCCCGTCATCGACGAGCTCGGGGCGCGGTTCGCCGAGGCGGGAGAGCACGATCGCGCTGGTCGGCGGCCCGGTGCGCGACGCGATGCTCGGGCGCCTCCAGAACGACCTCGACTTCACCACCTCGGCCCGCCCGGAGGTCACCGAGCGGCTGCTCAAGGGTTGGGCGGACGCGATCTGGGACATGGGTCGCGCGTTCGGCACCATCGGCTGCCGTCGCGGGAAGTGGCAGGTGGAGATCACCACCTACCGGTCGGAGAAGTACGACCCGGAGTCGCGCAAGCCGAGCGTCGACTACGGCGACTCGCTCGAGGGCGACCTCGGTCGGCGCGACTTCACCGTGAACTCCATGGCCGTGTCGCTGCCGGGCCGGGAGTTCGTCGACCCGTACGGCGGGCTCGTCGACCTCGCGCACCAGGTGCTCCGCACTCCCGGGCGTCCCGAGGACTCCTTCTCCGACGACCCGCTGCGGATGATGCGCGCGGCGCGCTTCGCGGCCCAGCTCGGCTTCTCGGTCGCGCCCGAGGTGGTCGAGGCGATGACCGCCATGGCGGGCCGGATAGACATCGTGTCGCCCGAGCGGGTCCGCGACGAGCTCGTGAAGCTCGTGTGCGCGCCGTACCCCCGTCGAGGCCTGACGCTCCTGGTGGAGACCGGCCTCGCCGAGCACGTCCTGCCCGAGCTGCCCGCCCTGGCGCTCGAGCGCGACGAGCACCACTCCCACAAGGACGTCTACGAGCACACGCTCACCGTGCTCGAGCAGGCCATCGACCTCGAGCACCGGCTCGGGGAGGACCCAGACTTCGTGTCGCGGTTCGCCGCGCTGATGCACGACGTCGGCAAGCCGCGCACGCGACGCTTCCTCGAGGACGGCACGGTGACCTTCCACCACCACGACGTGGTCGGCGCGAAGATCACCAAGAAGCGGATGAGGGAGCTGCGCTTCTCCAACGACGACATCGACGCGGTGACCAAGCTGGTCGAGCTGCACCTGCGCTTCCACGGGTACGGCACCGGCGAGTGGACCGACTCGGCAGTCCGGCGCTACGTGCGCGACGCCGGCGACCAGCTCGAGCGGCTGCACATCCTCACCCGCGCCGACTCCACCACGCGCAACCGTCGCAAGGCCGAGCGGCTGCGCCGGGCCTACGACCACCTCGAGGAGCGGATCGCCCGGCTGGCCGAGCAGGAGGAGCTCGACGCGCTCCGGCCCGACCTCGACGGCAACCAGATCATGGAGATCCTCGGCATCGGCCCCGGCCCTGAGGTCGGGCAGGCCTACAAGTTCCTCATGGAGCTCCGGATGGACGAGGGCCCGCTCTCCGACGAAGACGCGAAGAAGGCACTGCTCGGCTGGTGGCGCTCCCGCTGAGCCCCCAACGGGGCGCCGGGAGTACGGATTACCAAGGTATGCAGGGGAACTGTCTCTTCCCATGGCGAACATCCCATGGGAAGAGACAGTTCTCCATGGGGAGTACGACGGCCGCGTGCGCGACCGAGTACGACGTCCGGCGGTGTGGCGGGCGCCCGGAAGTCCTAGGCTGCGTGGCATGAAGTCTGAGCTCTTCACCGAGTCCAACCTCGAGGTGACCCCCGACCAGCGGTTCGCGCTGCAGAACGGCCAGATGCTGCGGGTCGCCCTCGGCCCCGACGTCCTCGCCGTCAAGGGTGCGATGGTGGCCTACCAGGGGCAGGTGGCCTTCAACCACGAGAAGTCCGGCAGCATGGGCAAGCTCCTCAAGAAGGTGATGACCAGCGAGGACATGCCCTTGATGCGAGTCAGCGGTCAGGGCGAGGTGTTCTTCGCCAACGACGCCGGCTACGTCTACCTGATCGAGCTCGACGGCGAGGGGATCAGCGTCAACGGTCGCAACCTCCTCGCCTTCGACGCCGAGCTGTCGTGGGACATCAACCGGGTCAAGGGCGCCGGGATGATGGCCGGCGGGCTCTTCAACACCACGATCAGCGGCCGGGGCACCGCCGCCCTCTGCGCCGTCGGGCAGCCCGTCGTGCTCGACTGCTCCCAGCAGCCGACCTACGTCGACGTGCAGGCCGCGGTGGCCTGGTCGGCGAACCTCGTGCCCCAGGTCGTGTCGAGCATGAACATGAAGTCGATGCTCCGCGGCGGCTCGGGGGAGGCCTTCCAGTACGCCTTCCACGGCCCCGGCTTCGTCGTCGTCCAGCCGCACGAGTGGGTCGCGCCGCCCACGAACGCGGGCAAGTCCGGTGGCGGCGCCGGAGGCGTGCTCGGCGACCTGTTCAGCTGACCCGCCCGGGCTTCACAGCGGCGTTCAGGGCGGGTACGACGTGCTCGCCGAGCGAGCGCACGAAGCCGACGGGATCGCCCTGGAGCGGCATGACGTGCACCTCCTGGACGCCGAGGTCGGCGTAGGCACGCATCTCCTCGACGAACGCCGCTCCGCCCTCGGCGTCGACGGGGATCGGCTGGTTGTAGAGGACGGTCCGGCGGATCTCGTCGTACTCCCGGCCCTCCCGGTCACACCACTCGCGCAGCACCGAGAGCTTGTGCGCGACGTGGTCGGGCCCGGAGCCGCGTCCGGCGAACACGTTGCAGGCGTCGCCGTACTTCGCCACGAGCCGGAGAGTCTTGCGCTCGCCCTGCCCGCCGACCATCACGGGCACCCGCGACAGCGGCTGGGGTGAGCAGAGGGTCTCCTCGAGCTGGTAGTGCCGTCCCGTGAACGGCCCGTCGTCGGGGCTCCACATCTGCCGGACGACCTGCAGCGTCTCCTCGAGGCGCTCGAAGCGCTCGGCGAGCGGAGGGAACGGTACGCCGAGGCCGCGGTGCTCGCGCTCGTACCACGCAGCGCCGATGCCCAGGGCCGCGCGACCGCCGGAGAGGACGTCCAGGGTCGCGACGATCTTGGCCAGGAGCCCTGGGTGGCGGTAGGTCACCCCGCTCATCAGGAGCTGGAGCTCCACCGACGAGGTGTGCGCGGCAAGGAAGCCAAGCGTGGTGTACCCCTCCAGCATCGGCTCGGTGGCGTCGGCCAGGAAGTCGAGCTGGAAGTAGTGGTCCATCAACGAGAGGTTGTCCACGCCGGCCTCGTCGGCGGCGCGACCCACAGCGGCCACGGTGGGGGCGATGGTCGCGGGTCCGCCGGGGAGGCTGAAGTTCACCAGGTGTACGCCGAGCTTCATGCCTGCTCCTTCGCGTCGTGCGTCGTGGTTCCTGTTGTGTCCGAGGCCGACGAGCTCGGCGCTGACCTGCCAGAGCCGTGCGCCGCGATGTCCTCGTCGTAGCTGCGCGGCGACGACTTCTTCGCCTGTGAGTCGACGAAGTAGCGTCCGCTCACGCCTTCGACCTTCGGTGACGAGGCGAGGTGGACCGAGGTGGCGGCGCCCTTCTCCGGGGACTTCATGAACAGGCGCACCACCGGCAGCATGAGCCGCATCCACCGGCGGCTGTCCTCACGTCCGAAGTCCGTGGCCACGACTCCCGGGTGCAGCACGTTCGCCGTCACGCCGGTGCCGTGGGTCCGGCGGGCGAGCTCGTAGGTGAACAGCACGTTGGCGAGCTTGGACTGGTTGTAGGCGCGCTGACCGTCGTACTGCGTGCGCGCCCTGGAGGTCGTCGAAGTCGATGCGGCCCATGGACTGCGCCCCCGAGGACACCGTGACCACCCGGGACGGACCGCTCGCGGTGAGGCGCTCCAGCAACAGGTTCGTGAGGAGGAACGGCGCGAGGTGGTTCAGCGCGAAGGTGTGCTCGAGGCCGTCGACGGTGGAGTGCCGGTGCGCCCAGTAGCCGCCCACGTTGTTGACGAGCACGTCCAGCCGCGGGTACGTCGAGAGCACCTCCTCTGCAAGGCGGCGTACCTCGACCTGCGACGAGAGGTCGGCAGCGAAGACGTCGATCTGGGCGGCCCCTGCCTTCTCTCGGATCTGGTCGGCGGCGTGCTCGGCGCGGGTGTGGTCCCGTCCGACGATGCCGACCCGGGCCCCGAGCCGGGCGAGCCCCTGGGCGGTGGCACGTCCGATGCCGCCGGTGCCACCGGTCACCAGCACGGTCTTTCCCTGCATCAGGTCCCGGGTCGTCATGTCAGCGGACGATCTTGAAGTTGAAGGCCGGCGTGCCGAGCGCGCCCCACAAGCGCAGCCAGACCGGGAGCAGCATCTCGGTTCCCCTGGCGGTGCTGATGTCGCCGAGGTCGATCACGTCGGTGTGGCCCATGCTCGTGAGCAGATCTGCCACTGTCCCCTTGGCGGCGGTGTCGTCGCCGGAGACGAACACGGAGTGGTCTGCGTCGGCGAGCTGCTTGGGGTGCGCCATGAGGTACGCGTTCATCGTGTTGAGGGTCTTGACGACCTTCGTGTCAGGGAACGCGCGCTGGATCTGCTCACCGAGGGAGTCGGTGTCCTTCACGAAGAGGGTCGGTGGCATGCCCTGAGAGAAGTCGAGCGGGTTGGCGATGTCGACCAGCACCTTGCCGGCCAGGTTCTCGCGTCCTGCTGCCTCGAGCACGTCGAGAGACACGCCACCGTTGGTCGCGTTGACCACGAGCTCTGCCGAAGCTGCGGCGTCCTCGAACGTGCTGACGGTGACTGCAGGGTGCTCTGCGGCCCAGGCGCCGAAGCCGGCGTTTCCCATCCCGTCGGGCTCGGTGCGGGCCAGCGTGGCTTCGGGACTCCGCGTGCCGATGGTGACGTCGTGACCGAGGGCGTCGAGCCGGGCGGCGATGGTCTGCCCGACCATCCCGGTGCCGAGGACGGCGATGCGCATGGTTCCTCCATGAGGTCGTCTGGGTAGACAGGTCTGTCTACCACTGCTCGAGACGCTAGCAGACAGACCTGTCTACCCACAAGCTGGAGCCAGACAGGTCTGTCTGCTTCAATGAGGTCCATGACCACGACGCCCATGACCGCGCCGCAGAGCGCACGGGTGAGCGAGGCGCGGGAGCGCATCCTCGACACCGCGTTCCGGCTCTTCTACGCGCGAGGGATCCGGGCTGTGGGAGTGGACACGATCATCGCGGAGTCCGGTGTCGCCAAGGCGACCTTCTACAAGCACTTCCCGGCCAAGGACGACCTTGCGGTGGCCTACCTCGACAAGGTCGACGAGGTGTGGACCTGCCAGCTGCGGAGTGCGGCCGAGGCGGCCGGTGACGATCCGGCCGCGCAGATGGTCGGCCTCTTCGATGCGCTCACGACTGCCTGTAGGCGCGACGGCTACCGCGGGTGTGCCTTCATCAACGCTGCGGCGGAGGCGCTCCCCGGTTCCCCGGTCCACGACCGAACGGTCGCCCACAAGCAGCGGGTGCTGGACTGGGTGGGAGGGCTCGCGACGGCCGCTGGGGCCGACGACCCCTCCGGCCTTGCCCGCGCCCTCACCCTGCTGCTCGACGGGGGGCTCGCGAGCGGCTCGCTGGATGCCAGTCCGGAGGCGCCGGCGGTGGCGAAGGCGAGTGCCCGGCACCTCGTGGACGAGGCGCTGCGACGTCGTACTGACTGACAGAAAGGTCGGTGCAAGGTCGCCCGCTCCGGGTCGGCCACCTGCGGTCAGCGGGGGTGCGGGTGCAGGTGCCGCCTCGAGACCCGGGCGTAGAGCACCGCGGTGACGACGTACCCGAGCGACATGATCGCGAGCACGGCGTAGGACCGTCCCGACGTCGGCAGCAGGACGGCCGCGACCGCCGCCGCCGCCACGAACGCGACGTTGAAGATCACGTCGTACAACGAGAAGATCCGGCCGCGGAAGGCGTCGTCGACCGAGGCCTGGACGAGCGTGTCCACGCAGATCTTGATGCCCTGGGCCGCGAAGCCGAGGAAGTACGACGAGACCAGCAGGGCTGTCTCGGTGAAGAACGCGCCCGGAATCACCTGGGTGAACGCCGCTGTGCCGAGCAGGGCGAGGATCCAGGCGCGCAGGGTGATCCGCTCGGTGACGAACGGGGTCACGAACGCAGCGCTGATGAACCCCGCGCCGCTGACGAGCACCGCGAGCGCGAGGCCGTTGAAGGCGGCGTCGACCTGGGCCGGGGCGTTGAAGTAGTTGCGGTAGAGCAGGATCAGCATCACCGTCGACATGCCGAAGAAGAACCGCTGGGAGCCCACAGCGGCCAGCGAGTCCGCGGCGGGACGCCGGTGGCCGAGGTGGACGAGGCCTTCGACGAGGCCCCGGGCGACGTGGCGCGCGGCTTCGCGCACCGCGGGTCGGGTCGGGTCGTAGGTGGGGCCGAGGAGCATCCGTGGGATGCGCAGGGCCAGGAGTGCCGCGACGCCGTACACCGCCGCCGAGGTCAGGAGCACCACGACGTCGCTGTTCACGCTGTCCACGCGTTCGAGGAGGTACCGGTCGGCCGAGCCCACCGCGAAGCCGCCGAGCGCGGCGAGCGTGCCGCTGGTCGGCGTCACCGCGTTGGCCATGATGAGGTCGGGCGGGTCCACGACGTGGGGCAGCGACGCCGAGAGGCCGGCGAGCAGGAACCGGTTGACCGACAACGCGGCCAGGATGAGCACGTACAGCGGTGGTCCGGTCAGGTCGGCCGCGACGCCGACCGCGATCGCCGCGACGAGGACGACGCGTATGCCGTTGGAGACTGCGAGGATCTGACGGCGTGACCACCGGTCCAGGAAGACCCCGACGAAGGGTCCGAGGATGCTGAACGGCAGCAGCACGACGGCGAGCGTCCCGGCGATGGCGGCCGGTGAGGGCTGGCGCTCAGGGGAGAAGATGACGTACGACGCGAGCGCGACCTGGAAGATCCCGTCGGCGAACTGGCTGGTGACGCGGACCGCGAACAACCGCCGGAACCACCTCCCCCGCAGCAGGTGCACCAGGTGCCGCCACGTCGTCACGCGCAGTGGCTCCTTCCCGGCGACTTCCACCGTGTTGTGGGCGTCTCACATTCGGTATACCGCGTCGTGGAGCGTCCGTAACCCGGCTTGACAAACGCGACGAGGGCCCAGGGTATCCCCGGGCCCCCGTCGACGATCTCGGCCGACCGGCTCGACGCCTTGGTCGGCGCTGAGAGCTCAGCGCCGGGAGGTCAGCGCTCGACCTCGCCGCGGATGAACGCCTCGACGCTGGCGCGGCCCTGGTCGTCAGGGCGCTGCACCGGCGGGGACTTCATCAGGTACGACGAAGCGGCGAGGAGCGGCCCGCCGACGCCCCGGTCGAGGGCGATCTTCGCGGCGCGGATCGCGTCGATGATGATGCCGGCGCTGTTCGGGGAGTCCCAGACCTCGAGCTTGTACTCCAGGTTCAGCGGGACGTCACCGAACGCGCGACCCTCGAGGCGGACGTAGGCCCACTTGCGGTCGTCGAGCCACTGGACGTAGTCCGAGGGGCCGATGTGCACGTTGCGGGCGCCGAGGTCGTGGTCGATGTTGGAGGTGACGGCCTGGGTCTTGGAGATCTTCTTCGACTCGAGGCGCTCACGCTCGAGCATGTTCTTGAAGTCCATGTTGCCGCCGACGTTGAGCTGGTAGGTGCGGTCGAGGACGACGCCGCGGTCCTCGAACAGCTTCGCCATCACGCGGTGGGTGATGGTGGCGCCGACCTGGGACTTGATGTCGTCACCGACGATCGGCACTCCGGCATCCTCGAACTTCTTCGCCCACACCGGGTCGGAGGCGATGAACACGGGGAGGGCGTTGACGAAGGCCACGCCCGCGTCGATGGCGCACTGGGCGTAGAACTTCGCGGCCTCCTCCGAGCCGACCGGGAGGTAGCAGACCAGGACGTCGGCCTTTGTCTCCTTCAGCACCGCGACCACGTCGGCGGGCTCGCCGTCGGCCTCCTCGATCGTCTCGCGGTAGTACTTGCCGAGGCCGTCGAGGGTGTGGCCGCGCTGCACCGTCACGCCGGTCGGCGGCACGTCGGTGATCTTGATCGTGTTGTTCTCGGACGCGGTGGTCGCGTCGGCGAGGTCGAACCCGACCTTCTTCGCGTCGACGTCGAAGGCGGCCACGAACTCCACGTCCGAGACGTGGTACTCCCCGAACTTCACGTGCATGAGACCGGGCACGGCGCCCTCGGGGTCGGCGTTCTTGTAGTACTCCACGCCTTGGATGAGGGAGGTGGCGCAGTTGCCGACTCCCACGATTGCTACACGTACCGAACCCATCGGGCTCTCCTCACTACCTATGCTTGTTCTGTCGGTTTCTTGTCCAGGGGCTGCTTCTGTCCTGCGGTGCGTTCAGCAGCGATGAGGTCCGAGAGCCAGCGGACCTCTCGCTCGACCGACTCCACGCCGTGGCGCTGGAGCTCCGTGGCGTAGCGGTCCATCTGTTTCTGCGTGCGCTCGAGCTGGCTCTGGACCCGCTCGAGCCGCTCCTCGAGACGAGTACGACGGCCCTCGAGGATGCGGAGCCTGATCTCCATGTCCGTGCGGCTGAAGAACGCGAACCGCACGTCGAAGTTGTCGTCCTCCCACGCCGAGGGGCCGGCCTGGCCCATCAGGTGGGTGAACCTGGCCTCGCCGGCTTCGGTGAGCTCGTAGACGATGCGCTGCCTCCGGCTCACCCCGACCTGCCCGCCGGCCGTCGTACCAGCCGTGATCGCGGGCTGTTCCGCGATCCACCCGGCCTTGAGCATCCGCTTCAGGGCTGGGTAGAGCGAGCCGTAGGACAGCAGGCGCCCCCAGCCGAGGACGACGTTCAGCTGCTTGCGCAGCTCGTAGCCGTGCATGGGTGACTCGTGCAGCAGCCCGAGGACCGCGAGCTCGAGGGTGTCGCCACGCCGTGCCACGTGTTTCGCCTTCTTCCGACCTGGGAACGATCAACTAACGGGAGAACCTATCGTATCGATATATCGAGGTCGCGTCAGCCGCGTTACGCCGTCATGCAATTGGTCTGGACTTCTGTGGTACGCGTCTCACCCTTTTCGCACCCTTACGTGCGCACCCGTACCCTGCTGTACAGCAGTTTTTCCCCGCCCCCTGTCCCGGAGACGAGCTCTTGAGTGCACAGCGCAAGACCGGCACGCCCACGGGTGGCCGCCGGACCCCCGGCGGCAAGAAGGCCCCCAAGCGTCACGGTCTCGGCCGTCGTGTCCTGAAATGGCTGTTCGTCGTGGGCTTCGCCGGCCTGGTCGTCGGCGCGCTCGGCTTCGCCTACGTGTACGCCGCCACGGACATCCCCGACCCGAACGCCGACTTCCAGACCCAGACGTCGTTCGTGTACTACGAGAACGGCAAGACCGAGCTCGGACAGTTCTCCAACCAGAACCGTCAGAGCGTCCCGCTCTCCGAGGTGCCCCAGCACGTCCAGGACGCCGTGATCGCCGCGGAGGACCGCACCTTCTGGGAGAACCGCGGGATCGACCCGAAGGGCATTCTGCGGGCGGCGTTCAGCAACGCGACGAGCGACTCCACGCAGGGCGCGTCGACCATCACCCAGCAGTACGTGAAGGTGCTCTACCTGTCGCAGGACCGGACGATGTCCCGCAAGTTCAAGGAGGCCTTCCTCTCGCTGAAGATCCACAACCAGCGGTCGAAGGAGGAGATCCTCCAGGGCTACCTGAACACCATCTACTTCGGGCGCGGCGCCTACGGCGTCCAGGCAGCGGCTCAGGCCTACTTCCAGAAGGACGTCAAGAACCTCACCGTCCGCGAGGGCGCCGTCCTCGCGTCGGTCCTCAATGCTCCCGGCTACTTCGACCCCCAGGAGGGGAAGGACGCCAAGGAGCGGCTGTTCGGCCGGTACCAGTACGTCCTCAAGGGCATGGGGCAGATGGGCGCGATCGACCCCTCGGTCGCAGAGAAGGCGGCGACCCGGCTTCCGAAGTTCCCCAAGATCGAGGTGCAGGACAGCCTCGGCGGGCCGAAGGGCCACCTGCTCGCGCTGGTCAAGCAGAAGCTGCGTGAGCTCAAGTTCAGCGACGCCGAGATCGAGGGCGGGGGCCTGCGCGTCACCACGACCTTCTCCCCGAAGATGCAGCGCGCCGCCGTGCAGGCGGTCAAGGAGGAGCGGCCGACCGACAACGCCAAGGGTGTGAACATCGGGCTCGCCGCCGTCGAGCCCGGCACCGGTGAGCTCAAGGCGATGTACGGCGGTCGTGACTACGTGAAGGACCAGCGCAACTGGGCGACGACCGGCCGTCAGCCCGGCTCGACGTTCAAGCCGTTCGCCCTGGCCGCGGGCCTCATGAACGACTTCAGCCTCTTCGACACCTTCGAGGGCAACACCTACACGTTCCCCGACGGCCGTGAGGTCAACAACGAGGGCGGCGACAAGTTCGGCCCCGTGAACCTGCTGACGGCGACCGAGAAGTCCATCAACACCGCGTACATCGACCTCACCACGAGCATGGAGAACGGGCCCCAGGAGGTCATCGACGCAGCCGTGTCCGCCGGGATCCCGCGCAAGGCGCCGGGCCTCACCCCCGACCCGACGATCACCCTCGGCACCGCCGACATCAAGCCGGTGGACCTCGCGTCGGCGTACGCCACGTTCGCCAACGAGGGCCTGCGCGACGACTGGTTCGTCATCAAGGAGGTCACCGACGACAACGGTGAGCAGCTGTACAGCCACAAGAAGAAGGAGAAGCGGGCCTTCCCCGAGGACGTGAACTCCAACGTGGTCTACGCGCAGCAGCAGGTCGTGAAGTCCGGGACCGGCACCGCGGCCCAGGCGTTCGGCTGCCCTGCGGCCGGCAAGACCGGTACGGCGAACCTCCGGCCCGACAAGCCGGGTGTGACCTCGGCATGGTTCTCGGGGTACTCCCCGAAGCTCGCCGCGTCGGTGATGTACGTCAAGGGCAAGTCCGGCACCGAGAACCTCGACGGCGTGGGCGGCCTCCCCGACTTCTTCGGTGGCGCCTACCCCGCGCGGACCTGGACCGCCTTCATGTCCAAGGCCCTCGAGGGCCAGGAGTGCGAGCAGTTCCCGGAGGTCGACTACGTCAACGGGTCCCCGACCCCGACGTACACCCCGGAGCCGACGCCGACCGAGGAGCCGACCCCCACGCCGACCGAGGAGCCGACCCCGACCCCGAGCCCGACGCCGACCCCGACGCCCACTCCGACGCCGACCCCGACCGAGGAGCCGAGTCCCACCGACCAGCCGACGATCTTCCCGCCTCCGCAGGACGAGACCACGCCTCCGGACGGCAACGGCAACGGAAACGGCAACGGCTGGGGCAGCGGCTAGCGTGACCGAGCCCGCGCGGCCGTCGCTCGACGACCCCGTGGTCACCGCCGCGAGCGAGGTGATCGGCGGGCCCGTGGGTGAGCATGCCGCACCGCACCCCTGGTGGACGCCCCTGCGAGTCGTCCTCGCGGTCACCGCGCTGGCGTTCGCGCTGGGGATGCTGCAGAAGACGCCGTGCGTCGACACGAACTGGTCCGACACCGACGTCCGGTACGCCGCGATGTGCTACTCGGACGTGCCCTACCTCTACCTCGGCCGCGGCTTCGCCGAGCTGAACCCACCGTTCACCGACACCGACGGCCGTTACCAGACGATGGAGTACCCGGTCGTGATCGGCTACTTCGCGTACGGGGTGGCGGTCCTGACCCAGGCGGCCGTCGGCGAGGCCGACCTCCCCGCCCGACACGAGCTGCCGGTCGACCAGGTGCATCTGGCTCCGGGCGTGGGCGAGGAGGCGGGGCTGTACTTCGTGATCACCGCCATCCTTCTCGCGGTCGTCGCGATGGTCGCGGCGTGGTTCATGACCGGTGCTCAGCGGGGCCGGCCGTGGGACGCCATGCTCCTCGCCGCCTCGCCGGCACTCGTGCTCACCGGACTCATCAACTGGGACATCCTCGCCGTCGCGATGGTCGCCGCCGCCTTCTGGGCGTGGGCGCGCGGACGGACGGTCCTCACGGGTGTGCTGATCGGCCTCGGCACGGCCACGAAGCTCTACCCGTTGTTCCTGCTCGGCGCCGTGCTCGTCGTCTGCCTCCGCAACCGCAGGCTGCGGGAGTTCGCGGTGGTCACCGCCGCCGCGGCAGGGGCCTGGCTCCTCGCGAACGCCCCCGTGCTGCTGTACGGCTTCGAGCAGTGGAAGGTCTTCTGGACCTTCAACGCGGACCGGGGTGCGGACCTCGGCTCCCTGTGGCTGGTGTGGCAGCAGTCCGGGCACGAGGTGTCGGCGGAGACGGTCAACCTCGTCTCCTGGGTGTTCTTCGGGCTGGTCTGCGTGGCCGTCCTCGTGCTCGGCCTGACGGCTCCGCGCACGCCCCGGGTGGCCCAGCTCGGCTTCCTGATCGTCGCGGGCTTCCTGCTCGTCAACAAGGTCTACTCACCGCAGTACGTCCTGTGGCTGCTTCCGCTCGCGGTGCTCGCCCGGCCACGGTGGCGCGACCTCCTGGTGTGGCAGGCGGGAGAGCTGTTCTACTTCGCGGCGGTCTGGCTCTACCTCGGTGAGTTCAGCGCGTCGAGCATCTCCGGCGGGTCGGACAAGCTCTACTGGCTCGCCATCTTCGTCCGCGTCGCGGCCGAGCTGTTCCTCGTCGCGATGGTGGTTCGCGACATCCTGCAGCCCTGGCGGGACCCCCTTCCGCAGGAGCCGACGCCGGACCGGGTGCGCACGGTCCGCCGGGGCCGGCACACCGAGCCGACGGCGGTCAGCTGACCTCGGTCCGGTCGAACGTCGTGGTCGTGAAGCGCACGCGTACGTCGACCTCCTCGCCCACGTCGGGCACCGGTGCGCCGTGGGGGAGGAAGAGCATCGAGGCCTGCATGTGCGGGGGCTCGGCGAAGAGCCGGCGCTTGCCCCCGATCGTGAAGGGCGACTGGACGAACCCCGCCGCCTCCAGGCCACCCCTGGCGAGGGAGGCGGCCCGCTGCCGGAGGCTGTCGGCCGCGTGCGGAGCCTCGAGCCCGATGCCGTGGGCGGTCCCGCCGGAGACCACGAGGATGGTCCCGGGCTTCGGTGCGCTGCGACCGCGGTAGCCGAAGACGTCCCCCCGGTCGACCGGGTGCGCGTCGAGGACGGCGGCCTTCACCGTCAGCGCGCCGCGGTCGCCGATCCACAGGCGGGTGCCGACGCGCGGCCGGATCTCGTAGTCCGGGTACGACGTGGCGAGGGAGGTCATCTCGGCGTCGGTGAGGTGGGAGACGAAGACCGTCTTGGTGGGCAGGCCGGCGGCCACCACGTCGGTCATCAGGCGCTCCACCTCTGGCAGGTGGCTGCCGTGGGCCATCGGCAGGTGGAGGGCGGCGCCCTCGACACGGACTGCCTGGCTCAAGAGCTTCGAGACCTCGCGCAGGCCCCGGGCCGAGAACCCGTGCCGGCGCATCGACGTCATCCGCTCGAGGACCACTCGGGGCCGGTCGTCGCGCGCCGCGAGCGCCTCGAGGTCCTCGCGGCGACCGACGGTGTGGACGACGCGGTCGTCGTACACGACTCGCGTCTCGAAGGGGCGCCACGGCGTCAGCACGAGGATCGTCCCGTCGAACCGGGTGCGGACGTTCTCGACCTCGTCGTAGGTGCCGACCGCGACGGTGTCCACGCCCAGCCAGGCCGACTTGCGGGCCAGCCGGGCGTTGCCGAGGCCGTAGCCGTTGCCCTTGATGACCGGGACCAGGCCGGGATGGCCCTCCAGGACACCGCGCATGTGGGAGCGCCAGCGGTCTCCGTCGACGTACAGGCTCAAAGACATGGGTGGCCTCCTCAGCCCCGGCGCTTCATGTACAGGTCGAACGCCTTGTAGAGCAGTGGCTGGAGGGGCAGGTCCCACTCCCCGGCGTACTCCACGGCCTCCCCGCCGGTGCCGACCTTGAACTGGATCAGGCCGACGTGCGGGTCGTCCGCGTCGAGGGTCTCGGTGATGCCCCGGAGGTCGTAGACGTCGGCGCCCGCGGCGAGCGAGTCCTGGATCATCGCCCACTGGGCCGCGTTGGAGCCGCGGACGTCGCGCTTCTCGGTCGAGGAGGCGCCGTAGGAGTACCAGGTGTGTCCACCCACCCGCACCCAGATGGTCGCGGCGACGAGGTCGCCCTCGTGGCGCGCGAGGTAGAGGCGGATCCGGTCGGGCTCCTCGGCGAGCAGAGCGCGGAACATCGTCTGGAAGTACGACAACGGCCGGGGCGTGAAGTGGTCGCGCTCCGCCGTGTGCCTGTAGAGCTCGTGGAACTCCTGGAGGCGCTCGTCCAGGTCGTCGGTGGTTGCACGTGAAACCTCGACGCCTGCCTTGGCGGCCTTCTTGATGTTGCGCCGCCACTGCTGGTTCATGCCTTTGAGGACCTCGTCCTCGGTGCGGCCGGTCAGCGGGATCTGGAAGTTGTACTGGGGCTGGCCGGCCGCGAAGCCGCCCTCGACGGACTGGAGCCGCCAGCCGAGCTCGCGCAGCTGCGATACCACGCGCGCCCCTGCCTGCGACCGCTCCCGGGGAGCGATCTCGCCGAGCCGGGCGACGGACTCGTCGGCGACCCCCTTCTTCACGTCCTCCGCGGCCCACCGGCGGGTCACGACGGGCGGGCCCATCCGCACTCCGAAGGCACCCTGCTTCGACAGGTGCAGCGTCATCGGCGAGAGCCAGCGGTCCAGGTCGCCGTTGTCCCAGTCGATCACCGGGCCCTCGGGGATGTAGGCGAGATAGCGCTTGAGCTTCGGCAGCTGCCGGTAGAGCACGAGCGCGACCCCGACGAGCTCGCCCCCGGTCCCTGAGCCGTCTCCTGGGCCGTCTCCTGAGCCGGTTGAAGGGCCTGTCGAAGGGCTGAACCAGCCGAGCGACTCCGCGCGCCACTCGCTCTTCACCGCCGCCCACGCCGGCGTCTGCAGGAAGCTCGCCGAGCGTTGCTTCCTGATGAACTCGAGATGCTCCTCGGGCGTGATGGTCCGGACGGTGAGGCTGGGGGAAGTCACGCGCCCGAGCCTAATGGGTCGGTCGCCAACCCCCGCTGCCCGTGACGGCTGCCCGTGACGGCACCCCCCGTGCCCGGGGCGGAGGTCGTCAGCCGAGGCGTTCGCGGATCCAGTCGAAGTCGGCCTTGTGCTCCGCAGCGCCGCCGGGCGTCTCGCACACCACGGGCGCACCGGCGTCGCGGATCACGCCGACCAGCTCGTCGGGGTCGATCTGGCCGTGGCCGAAGTTGGTGTGCCGGTCCGCCCCGGAGTCGAAGGCGTCCCTGCTGTCGTTGGCGTGGACCAGGTCGATGCGACCGGTGACCGCCCGGGCCTTCTCCACGATGGTGGCGAGGTCGTTGCCGCCCGCGTGTGCGTGGCAGGTGTCGAGGCAGAAGCCCACCTGGTCAGCTCCCTCGGCGCCCGAGATCGCGTCCCACACCCGGCCGATCCGGTCCAGGTAGCGGGTCATGGCGTTCGTGCCGCCGGCGGTGTTCTCGATCAGGAGGGGGATCTTGATGTCGGTCGACTCGACCGCCTTGCGCCAGTTGTCGAAGCCCTTCTCGGGGTCGTCGTCCTTGTTCACGTGCCCGCCGTGGACGATGAGCCCCTTGGCCCCGATCGATGCGGCGGCGTCCATGTGCTGCTGCAGCAGCTTGCGGCTCGGGATCCGGATCCGGTTGTTGGTGGTGGCGACGTTGATGATGTACGGCGCGTGGACGTAGAGGTCGATCCCGTGCTCCTCCGCCGCCGCACGCAGGGCTTCCGCGCCTCCGGCGTACCGGAACTCGGGGCCCTTGTAGTCCTGGGGGTCGCCGAGGAAGAACTGGCTGAGGGACGCTCCACGCGCCAGGGCAGCGCCGATCGGGTCCTCCTGGTCGACGTGCGCGCCGATGCGCAGGTTCGCCGCCGTCGTCGGGGCCGTGCTCTCGGTGTCGGGTGAGGTCTTCTCGGGCATGGAGCCAGCCTATGCGCCGCCTCCGACACCGCTTCGGGAGCCTGTGGAGAACGATTTCTTCGGCTGCCCGGCCCGCTGATACCCTGGGGCCGTCGATCGGCTCGACCCCAGGACATGAGTGGGCGTCGGGCCGTCGGTACGTCGCAGCCGCCTTGCTGCCCGGATCTCGGGCAAGAGGTGGGTACGACGGACGCAAGCCCTCCTGTCACGGAGACGCCGTGGCCGCCTGAGTCCGAAGGAGGTGGAGACCGCTTTGCGTGCCTATGAAGTGATGGTCATCCTCGACCCCGACCTCGAAGAGCGCACCGTTGCGCCTTCGCTGGAGCAGTACCTCAACAATGTCGTCGTCAAGGACGGCGGCTCGGTCGAGAAGGTCGACGTCTGGGGACGTCGCCGTCTGGCCTACGAGGTCGACAAGAACGCCGAAGGCATCTACGCCGTCATCGAGCTGCAGGCCGAGCCGGCCACGGTGAAGGAGCTCGACCGTCAGCTTTCGCTGAACGAGTCGGTGCTGCGCACTAAGGTCATTCGTCCCGACATTCGCTGACCACACGTCGTCCCGGTTCCACTCCGTGGTGCCCGGGGCGTCTTGATCAGAACATCGCGTCACCCGACCGATTCCCCCGGTCGCTCTCGTCGGACAACATCGACAGATCTCGAGACTGGAGGCCTGATATGGCAGGCGAAACACCCATCACCGTCGTCGGCAACCTGACCGCCGACCCGGAGCTGCGCTTCACCCCGTCGGGTGCGGCCGTCGCGAACTTCACGGTCGCGTCGACCCCTCGCACCTTCGACAAGCAGAGCAACGAGTGGAAGGACGGCGAAGCCCTCTTCCTCAACTGCTCGGTGTGGCGACAGGCGGCCGAGAACGCCGCCGAGTCGCTCCAGCGCGGCATGCGGGTGATCGTCCAGGGCAGGCTGAAGGCGCGCTCCTACGAGACCCGCGAGGGTGAGAAGCGCACTGTCTTCGAGATCGACGTCGACGAGGTCGGCCCGAGCCTGAAGTACGCCACGGCCAAGGTCACCAAGACCACCCGTCAGGGTGGCGGAGGCGGCGGCTTCGGTGGCGGCGACGACCCGTGGGCCACCGGTGGCGGCCAGGGCGGCGGCCAGGGCGGCGGTCAGCAGGGCGGCAGCTGGGGCGGCCCCCCGCAGGGCGGCGGCCAGGCTGGCGGCCAGCAGGGCGGCAGCTGGGGCGGCCAGCAGGGCGGCGGCCAGGGCGGCAACGACCCGTGGGCCACGCCCGGCGTGGGTGGCGCGGGCGACGAGCCCCCGTTCTGATCTGAGGTCCGAGGGATCCGCGGCGCGGGTCCCACAGACCTACAAGTCCAATTCCAACTGACCATTCCGGCGAGAGCCGGGCTCTACGAAAGGGAGCACCACAATGGCCAAGCCAGTACTCCGCAAGCCGAAGAAGAAGGTTTGCCAGTTCTGCAAGGAGAAGGTGTCCTACGTCGACTACAAGGACACCACCCTGCTTCGCAAGTTCATCTCCGACCGCGGCAAGATCCGTGCGCGTCGGGTGACCGGCAACTGCGTCCAGCACCAGCGTGACGTGGCGATCGCGGTCAAGAACGCCCGCGAGGTGGCTCTCCTTCCCTACACGTCCACGGCTCGCTGAGAGGGGTTTGCAAGATGAAGCTCATCCTGACTCAGGAAGTCGACGGTCTCGGTTCCGCAGGTGACGTGGTGGAGGTCAAGGACGGCTACGGCCGCAACTACCTCATCCCGCGCGGCCTCGGCATCCGCTGGACCCGCGGTGGCGAGAAGCAGATCGAGTCGATCAAGGCCGCTCGCGCGAGCCGCGAGGTCCGCGACCTCGACCACGCCAAGGAGATCAAGTCGAAGCTCGAGGGCTCGACCGTCACGCTGCAGGTCCGCGCCGGTGACGGCGGTCGCCTGTTCGGTGCGGTCACGGTCAACGACATCGCCGGCGCCATCTCGAACAGCATCGGCGAGGGCTCGGTCGACAAGCGCAAGATCCTGGTCGGCAACCCGATCAAGTCGCTCGGCGCGCACCAGGTGACGGTGAAGGTCCACGACGACGTCGACGCGACCGTCAACCTCAACGTGGTCCCCGCCTGACCAAGGCACCCCAGCACCAAGCCAGAAGGGCCGCTTCCCCAAGGGGAGCGGCCCTTCTGCTGCCTTGCCTGCCTACCGGTCGGCGATGCCGAGGCCGTCGATCCTGACGACCTTCCCGCTGCTCACCACGACGATCCGCAGCGTCCCCTTGCGCAGCTTCCCGGAGAACGACTTGACCGGGATCACCTGACGCCTCTGCTCGCGCCTGGACCAGAGGCTGACCTCGCGAAGCAGCCGCTTGTTCCAGAACACCCGCACCGTGCCGTGGCCTCGTCCCTTGTCGGCGACCAGGGCGATCCGGCGGAACTTCTGAGTCCCGCGGGTCACGAGGGCGGCGCCCTTGACCGTCGTCTCACGCACGGTGTTCTTGAAGTGGCCCTGCACCTTCTTGCCGGTCCACGACCTGACGGGTTCGAGGTCGCGGTCGTCGAGCGGAACGTGGAACCGACGCGTGGCGGGAGAGAGGTCGCGGGTCCTGCCGGCCATGGCGTAGACCTCGAACAGGTGGCTGCCTGCGGCCGGCCGGCGGACGGTGAAGGAACCGCGGTCGCAGGGGTAGGTCCGTGACCCGAGGTCGCACTGGAACTCGCTGCCCTGCACGGTGCTGGTGAACCTGTAGGTCACCGTCGTGGAGAGCAGCCAGGCGTTCGCGTTCGGACCGGAGACGATCCGGGTCTCGGGTGACCGGGGAGGCACGGCGGTCGTCCAGGACTGGGTCGCGGGGCTCTCGTCCTCGACGGCCTCGTCACCGGTGCCTTCGATCGCCTTGACCGCGAAGACGTAGTCGCCGTCGGCGAGCCGCTGGTAGGTCATGCCCGTCTCGCACAACCGCCAGTCGTGGCCGGCCTGCGCGCCCTCGGACGGCGTGCCCCGGTAGGTGACCTGCAGCTTGCACTCGAAGGTCGTGGCGTCGGTCCTGGGCTCGGCATCGAAGGTGAACGTGTGGGTGGTGCTCGTCTTGCCCGGAGCTGCGCTGGTGATGGTGGTGTCCGGCGCACCGGCGCCCCCGAGGCCGGGCAGGAAGCTCACGACGGGTGCGAGCGGCGTCGACCCGAGCAGGTCGGTCACGGGGATCGTGCAGACAGCAGCGACGACGTCCGGGCAGGTCGTGGGGTCCCATCGCGGGACGTCTCCGGCCCGGGCCGGGACCGCCGTCAGCACGAGGCTGACGGTGTCGCCGAGGCCGGCCAGCGGGAGCGCGTTGCAGGTCTTGGTCACGCTGCCGTCCGAGGAGCAGACGACCGCTCCCAGGAACTCGACGTGGCCGGCTCCGCCCGGCGCGATGACAGGGGCCGGCGGGACGAGTGGCAGGCCGGTACCCAGGTCAGGGAGGCCGGGCAGCCCCGGGAGCCCGCCGGTGTCGACGACGACCCCTCGGTCCAGCCCGCCGCCTTCGGTCCCAGCAGCGGCGGGGGCCGCGAGCCCCGGCGCCATCAGGACCAGACCGACAGCGGCCGCCACCCCTGAGCTCAGCCGCTTGTGTGTCGAGCACAGGCGTGCGCGGGCGTGCCTGAGCGGTTCCCTCCCCATGGTGTGTCCTCCCGAAGCAGATGTGCTTGAAATTTCCCCTAGTCAACCGGGGACCCATAGGGGACACAATGGACAGAACGGACAGCCGAAATTAGTCCCTTCCGGCCAGTTTGAGACTGCGGCAGCCGGATCGGGCTCGTCGACTGGGGGCGTTCACGCTCCGGCGGTGGGGCCTCCATCCGGGGCGCGCAGCTGGGCCGACGCGCGGAAGAGCAGGTACACGAGGTAGATCCCGGCCGCCACCGCGAACAGTGCCAGCGGGACGAGCAGCGCATCGACCCCGCCGCCGTACACCACCACCGGACCCAGGGCGACGCCGAGGAAGACCCACCGCAGCACGCGGAAGCGGCGGGCGAGAGTCTGCTCGACGATCTTGGCGACCTCCGCGCAGAGGACGAACGAGAAGGCGATCTGCGGGAGGCTGAGCAGCCAGCCACTGCTCTCGGGCAGGTCCTCCACGAGGCCGGGAGCGAAGCCGACGAGGGAGACCAGCCCGGCGATGACGGCGAGTGGCAGGAGCGTGGCGGTCTCCAGCCGCCCACGCAGGGCCCGCAGTCCCATGACGGCCAGGGCCCAACCGAGGACGTCGGGCACTGCGTCGTACCCGTTGAACATCGCGTCGACGAGGGTGAGGACGAGCCCCATCGCGATCATCTGGAGCGCGGTCACAGGGGTTGTGCGCGGAGAAGCGGCGGCCTGCATGGGCGAACTTTATGTGAGTGTCAGTGGACGCTCGCGCCGGTGGCCATCCACCGGGTGCCCCGGGCCCGATGGAGGAGTACGACGGCGCGGCCGCCCATGAAGGCCACACCGAACCCGACCCACAGCCACATCAGCCCGAGGCCTTTCGTGTCGGCGGCAGCGGAGATTGCCAGTGCGACCGGGGCGAAGGCGGCCAGCACGACGAGGCCCGCCCAGGCGAGGTACCGACCGTCGCCCGCTCCGATCAGCACCCCGTCGAGCACGAAGACCAGCCCCGCGACCGGCTGGAAGAGCGCAGCGACGAGGAGCACCGGCCACAGCATGTCGTGCACCGCTCCGTCCGAGGTGAACAGCGGGGCGAGCAACGGCGCGGTGAGTGCGAGGCCCGCGCCGGTCGCCACGCCCGAGACCAGGCCCCAGTGGATCATGCGTCGGGTGACCGCTCGAGTGGCCACCAGGTCGCCGGCGCCGAGGTAGCGGCCGGTGATGGCCTGGGCGGCGATCGCGATCGCATCGAGCGCGAAGGCGAGGAACGTCCAGATCGTCGACGCGAGCAGGTGGGTCGCCATCGAGGCCGCGCCCAGAGCGGCTGCGCAGTACGTCATCACCAGGAGGGAAGCGCGCAAGGTGAGCGTGCGGATGACCAGCGCGACCCCGGCATGGGCAGCCCGGCCGACTCCCGGTAGGTCCGGCCGGAGGGGCGCGCCCTCCCGGAGTGCAGCCCGCACGACGACGATGACGAGTACGGCGGCCATGGCGAGCTGTGCCAGGTCGGTGCCGATCGCGGAGCCGGCGATGCCCAGGTCGAGACCGTAGACGAGGAAGATGTTGAGGAGGACGTTCAGGACGTTGCCTCCGACCGCGGCGTACAGCGGGGTGCGGGTGTCCTGGAGCCCGCGCAGGATGCCGGTGGTCGCGAGCACGACGAGCAGCGGAGTCACGCCGAGCCACGCCCAGCGCAGGTAGGTGGTCGCCTGCTCCGCGACGTCGGGACCGCTGCCGAAGAGCTCGACCAGCGGACCCGTCGACACCAGGCCGACCGCCGTGGTGACGACACCGATCAGGACCGCGAGCCAGATCCCGTCCATGCCCTGGGCCAGGGCGCCGCGGGTGTCTCCCGCACCGATGCGACGGGCGACGGAGGCGGTCGTGCCGTAGGCGAGGAAGATGCAGAGACCTACCGCGGTCTGGATCACCGCGCCGGCGATGCCGAGCCCGGCGAGCTCCGGAGTCCCGAGGTGCCCCACGATGGCGGCGTCAGCGAGGAGGAAGAGCGGCTCGGCGACCAGGGCGAGGAACGCCGGGCCGGCGAGACGGAGGATCTCGCGGTCGTGGCTGCGCCGGTCCAACCGGTCCAGCGGGCCAGGGCGCCTGGGGAAATTCACGTGAAGAGCCTAGTCGAGTAGGGAGCAGAGACTGAGGTGTTCATTACATGACTAGGTCGGACATGGCTGTGTGTAACTAGCCCCTCCCTGTGGGAATCTCCGCTAACCAGCCAAATGTCGACAAGGTGACGGCTGCGGACAGACTGGGACATTCAGATGAACGAGAAGTTGACAAACTTTCTCTTCCCCACAGCCCGTGGAGGACGTTTCCGCAGGTCAGAGGCCTAGTGGTGGTCTAGGCCCGTAGTTTATCCACAAGGTGTTGAACAGTCTGTGCACAGTATCTCCGGCGCGTTCCACACCGATCCACGTGTTATCCCCAGGACCTGTGGACAACGGGCTGTCGCAGTGGCCCTTCGAGCGCGTACGGTCAAGCATCGCGCGGGCGTGTGACCGGCGGCTGTCCTCATCGTCAGAGGTCGGCTCGACAGGTTTTCGGGGGTGCAGCCTCGTACGGTCGCGATGCGGGTCGAATCGGGCGACAAGGTACGAGGAGAAGATCTCAGCCGTGAGCATTGCAGAGTTCCCGAGCGGGCCGGGGTCAGCTCTCGACGGTGGCTGGACGGCCACCGAGCACGGCGGCGGGTACGGCGGAGGTGGCGGCGGCGATCGCACCCCTCCCCAGGACAACGACGCGGAGCAGAGCGTCATCGGCTCGATGCTCCTGTCGAAGGACGCCATCGCCGATGTGATCGAGGCGGTTCGTGGCACGGACTTCTACCGGCCGGCCCACGAGGCGATCTTCGAGGTCATCGTCGACCTCTACGGCCGTGGTGAGCCCGCCGACCCCGTGACGGTCTCCGCGGAGCTCCAGAAGAGGGGCGAGCTCGGCAAGGTCGGCGGCGCGCCGTACCTCCACACCCTCTCCGCCAGCGTGCCGATCGCGGCGAACGCCGGCTACTACGCCGAGATCGTCCGCGAGAAGGCGATCCTGCGCAGGCTCGTGAACGCGGGCACGCGCATCGTCCAGTGGGGCTACTCCGGTGAGGGGGAGGTCGACGAGCTCGTCGACCGATCTCAGGCCGAGGTCTACCAGGTCACCGACAAGCGCACGGCGGAGGACTACGCCCCGCTGAGCGAGATCATGGAGGCGACCCTCGACGAGATCGAGGCGATCTCCAACCGCGACGGCCAGATGGTCGGTGTCCCGACCGGCTTCGCCGACCTCGACGACCTGACGAACGGCCTGCACGGCGGCCAGATGATCATCGTCGCGGCGCGCCCCGCCATGGGCAAGGCGCTCGCGCTCGACACTCCATTGCCCACCCCGAGCGGTTGGACCACGATGGGTGAGGTCCAGGTCGGCGACGAGCTGTACGACGCCCAAGGACGGCCCACCAAGGTTGTCGCCGCTACGGAGGTGATGGAGGGGCGTCCTTGCTTCGAGGTCGAGTTCTCCGACGGCACGGTCATCGTGGCCGACGCCGAGCACCAGTGGTTGACCGAGACGGTAGCCGCCCGGAAGTCGGCCAGGGCTGCCAAGAACAGCTACAACCGCACACGCAACCAGCAAACGTCCGCGTCCGTCGTGACGACGAGGAGGTCGCCCGGACGCTTCGACTGGGCGCCGATGGCCGGGCCAACCACACCGTGCTCAATGCTGCACCCCTCGAAGGACGGGATGGTGTGCTCTGGGTGCCCCCCTACGTACTTGGGGCTTGGCTCGGCGACGGCCACTCGGCGTCCAGCCGAATCACGTGCGAGACCGACGAGATTCCGATGTACATCGAGTCATACGGACTGCGGTGGAACCCCGCGGCAACATGCTGTACTCGATCAAGCTGCCCACAAGCCCCTTGCAGGCGCGAGAGTGTGAGGTCTGTGGGAAGGCGTTCCAGCCGGCCAACGTAATGTCCGCACGTGTGGGCGAAGCTGCGGCGGCAGGAACAGGTCGGCCGGGGGGAACTGCCCTGCCCGGACTGCGGAGCCGCTTACGCGGGCGGTGCTCTCTGCTCGGGCTGCCGGGGCAGACCACGGAACATTCGCGGCCTTGCTTCGAAAGATCGGGGTCCTGGGCAACAAGCACATCCCTGCCGCCTACCTCCGGGCATCGGAAGTCGCGCGTCGGGAGCTCTTGGCCGGCCTCATGGACACCGATGGCACGGTTGTGCGGCAGGGGGGCTCGCTGCAGTTCGCTGTCACGAACGAGCGGCTGGCCAGGGACGTGTTCGAACTGATCGTCAGCCTGGGCTACAAGTGCACGTGGCGTACCAAGCCAGTCAAAGGACGGAACCCGGAGTCCTCGACTTGCTTCACCCTGACTTTCTCGACCACGGACGACGTCTTCCGGCTGCACCGAAAGCAGATCCTTCACAAGGAAACCCGCCCAGAGTCGACCGTCCGCATCGGCCGCCGCTACGTCGTGGATGTGCGCCCAGTCGAGAGTGTGCCGGTGCGTTGTGTGCAGGTCGACAACGAGGAGCACATGTACCTCGCCGGCCGTTCCATGGTCCCCACGCACAACTCAACCTTGGCCCTGGATTTCTGCCGATCGGCGTCCATCCACCACAACCTCGCCAGCGTGATCTTCTCGCTCGAGATGACGCGCAACGAGATCACCATGCGTCTGCTGTCGGCGGAGGGAAAGATCCCGCTGAACCACATGCGCAACGGACACATGGGCGACGATGACTGGGCGAAGCTTGCTCGGAAAATGGGCGAGGTTTCATCAGCGCCGTTGTTCATCGATGACTCGCCGAACATGACGATGATGGAGATCCGTGCCAAGGCCCGGAGGCTCAAGCAGCGCCACGACCTGCGGCTCATCGTCATCGACTACCTGCAGCTGATGAGCTCGGGCAAGAAGGTCGAGTCACGACAGCTCGAGGTTTCGGAGTTCTCGCGTCAGATCAAGCTGCTGGCGAAGGAGATCGACGTTCCAATCATCGCGCTATCGCAGTTGAACCGTGGTCCCGAACAGCGCGCCGATAAACGACCAATGATGAGCGATCTTCGTGAATCGGGGTCTATTGAACAAGATGCGGACATGGTTATTCTTTTGCATCGCGAAGATGCTTATGAAAAGGAATCCACTCGTCCGGGCGAAGCGGATCTCATTGTTGCGAAGCACCGTAACGGCCCCACCCGCGACGTCGTGGTCGCCTTCCAGGGCCACTACTCGCGCTTCGTCGACATGGCTCACGGCTGAGTGCTTGTCATGTCATGATGCCGCGATTTGAACGGTCCGCGAACGTCCGGATCAGCCGA
>CAVUBO010000025.1:0-12096 GCA_963739785.1 uncultured Actinomycetota bacterium
TGCGTCGAACTGCTACGAGTCGGAGTGCACCGCTGTTCTGGGTCTGGTGAACGACCCGCTGGTCAGCGTCGACTTCAAGTCCGGCGAGATGATCTTCGACGGCCTTGCGGACACCATCGAGGCCAACGACGACCAGACCGTCTGGACCGTCAAGCTGAAGGACGGCCGCACCTTCCAGAACGGTGAGCCCGTCAACTCAGACGCGTTCCTCCGGGCCTGGAACTACTCGCAGAACCCGAAGAACGCGCAGGCGACTGCCGGCTTCATGTCGCACATCAAGGGTGTCGGCAAGGGCGCCGAGATGGCCGGCCTGAAGAAGGTGGACGACACCACGTTCGAGGTGACGCTCAGCGGCCCGTTCTCGCAGTTCGGCGCCATGATGAGCTACTCGCCTGCCTTCGCGCCGATCGCGCAGGCCTGCCTCGACGACGTCAAGGCGTGCAACGAGGCGCCGATCGGTACGGGTCCGTACCAGATCGACGGCAAGTGGAAGCACGACCAGGGCATCACGCTCAAGAAGTGGGCCGACTACAAGGGTGACGCAGCCGGCCAACGCCGACACCGTCGACTTCCAGATGTTCACCTCGCCCACCGCGGCGTTCCGTGACTTCCAGAACGGTGGCCTCGACGTCATCCGCACCGTCGCGCCCGAGATCTACCTCGAGGCGAAGGGTCAGCTCGGCGACAAGCTCCAGGAGGTCGAGACCGCGTCCCTGACCTACATGGGCTTCCCGACCACCAAGAAGCCGTTCGACAACGAGAAGTTCCGCCAGGCCATCTCGCTGTCCTTCGACCGTGAGCTGATCGTCAAGCAGGTCCTCAACGGTCTCGCGAGCCCGTCGACCGACATCGTCACGCCGCCGATCCCCGGCTCCCGTGACGACGCGTGCGACTACTGCACCTACGACCCGGAGAAGGCCAAGCAGCTGCTCAAGGAGTCGGGTGTCGACCCGAAGAGCGTCACGCTGGAGATGTACTTCAACTCCGACGCCGGGCACGACGCCTGGGTCGAGGCTGCTGCCCGTCAGGTCCAGGAGAACCTCGGCATCGACTACAAGCTCAAGTCCACCGAGTGGGCGCAGTACCTCGAGCTTCTCGACGCGCAGAAGTTCACCGGCCCGTTCCGTCTCGGCTGGTCGCTCGACTACCCGTCGCCGGAGAACTACCTGCGTCCGATCGTGGGCACCGGTGGTGACTCGAACTACACGGGCTACTCCAACCCGGAGCTCGACGACCTCATGGTCAAGGGTGACCAGGCCAGCACCACGGAAGAGAGCTTCAAGTACTACCAGCAGGCCGGCGACATCGCCCTCGAGGAGATGCCGATCATCCCGATGTGGAGCGGCAGCCGGGCCATCGCGTCCTCCGACCAGGTCGGCGACGTGAGGTACGACGTCGGCGACGGCGAGCTCGCGCTCGGCGAGATCACCGTCAACCAGTGATCGATCACCGACAGTAGACGCACCTGAGTGTGCGATGCGGGGGTCGGGCCACCATGGCTCGGCCCCCGCACCGGTGCCTGGGACGCCACGAGCGAGCCGTGTGCCGGTGCAACCGGGGGAGAGACACAGAGAGGATCCCGTAAGTGGGACGTTATGTAGCGAGACGGCTGATTCAGTTCATCCCCGTCATCTTGGGCACCCTCTTCCTGCTGCACATCATGAGCGTGCTGACCATCCAGCTCGTCGGTGACCCGGTCCGGGCCCTGTTCGGAGAGAACGCTCCGCCGGCGTCGGTGATCCAGCAGATGCGTGCGGACTACAACCTGGACGACCCGTGCCTCCAGCAGAAGGGCAACCCCTGCCTGGGCTTGTTCGTCGACCGCCTGACGCAGTACGCCACGGGCAACTTCGGCATCAACTTCCGTGGCCGCGAGGTCTCGGAGCTCTTCCTCGAGCGGTTCCCCGTGACCGTCCGACTGACCGTGATCGCACTCGTCTTCGAGACGGTGGTCGGCATCATCCTCGGCATGCTCGCGGGCCTGCGGAAGGACAAGTTCCTGGACAACTTCGTCCGGTTCTCCACGGTGTTGCTGATCGCCTTCCCCGTGTTCGTGTTCGGCACCCTGGCGCAGCTCTTCATCGGACTCCGGCTCGGCCTGCAGCTGCGCGAGAGCTCCTGGGCTCCGGACTGGTTGGGCCAGATGCTGAACGTCGGCTACTCCGAGGACTACCCGTGGCTGAGCCTGGTCCTGCCCGGCCTCGTGCTCGGGGCGTTCTCGCTCGCGGCCATCGCGCGACTGACCCGCACCAGCCTGATCGAGAACCTGCGCTCGGACTACGTCCGCACCGCGCGGGCCAAGGGTCTGCCGCAGTCGCGTGTCGTCGGCGTGCACACGCTGCGCAACTCGCTGATTCCCGTCGTGACCTACATCGGCATCGACATCGGCATCCTGCTCGGTGGCGCACTCGTCACCGAGGGGATCTTCAACATCCCCGGCGTCGGGCAGCTGGTCTTCATGGCCATCCAGGCCAATGACACCCCGGTCATCCTTGGCGTCGTCACCATCCTGGTGATCGTCTTCCTGGTGGCCAACCTGCTCGTCGACATCCTGTACGCCGCACTCGACCCGAGGATCCGCTATGAGTGACGTCCTGGCCGGCCAGAGCGCCGGCACCCAGCAAGAGCAAGCAGAGCCCAGCACCGACAAGAACCGCAGCCTGTGGGGCGACGTCGGCTACGAGCTGGTCGCGCAACCCGGTGTTCTGGATCTCGTTGGTCCTCGTGCTCGCGGTCCTGTCGATGGCGTTCGTGCCCCAGCTGTGGGCGTCCACGTCGCCCAACACCAGCGGCGCCTGCCAGCTCGCCAACGCGCGTGTGAAGCCCAGCGCAGCCCATCCGTTCGGCTTCACCAACGCCGGCTGCGACATGTGGTCGTCCATCGTGTGGGGCGCCGGCAAGTCCGTCATCGTGGCCATCCTCGTGACCATCGGGACGCTCTTCCTGGGCGTGATACTGGGCACGGCCGCGGGCTGGTTCGGAGGATTCAGCGACACGCTCATCAGCCGCGTCACCGACGTGTTCTTCGGGCTGCCCTTCATCCTCGGTGCGCTGGTCTTCCTTGCGATCTTCCCGGACCGCAACATCTGGACGATCACCGCCGTGCTGACCCTCCTCGGGTGGACGTCGCTGACCCGCGTCATGCGAGGCAGCGTCATCGCCACGAAGCAGAAGGACTACATCGACGCCGCACGTGCCCTCGGCGCGAGCGACCTGTTCATCATGCGCAAGCACGTCCTCGCGAACAGCATTGCTCCCGTGATCGTGCTCGGCACGATCGGCCTCGGGTCGTACATCGGTGCCGAGGCGACGCTGACCTTCCTCGGTGTCGGGTACCAGCGGCCGACCGTCTCGTGGGGTCTGCTTGTCGACGAGGGCCAGAACCTCGCGATGGCGGGCTTCCCGCACCTGCTGGTGATCCCTGCCGCGTTCATCGTCGTCACCGTCCTCAGCTTCATCCTCCTGGGAGACGCACTCCGTGACGCTCTCGACCCCCGTACCCGATGAGGAGCTCGTGACATGAGCAATGCCATGACCGAAACACCGACGGGGGTCGAGAAGAGCTCGCCCCGGTCGAAGAAGTCGCCACTGAGCGGGCTCGGCTTCGACAGCTCCGCCCCGCTCCTCGAGGTCGAGAACCTGCAGGTGGAGTTCCACACCCGCGACGGGATCGCCCACGCCGTCAACGGCGTCAGCTTCACGCTGGACGAGGGGGAGACGCTGGGCGATCCTCGGCGAGTCGGGCTGCGGCAAGTGCGTGACCGCACAGGCGATCATGGGGATCCTCGACACCCCACCCGGCCAGGGTCACCGGCGGCGAGGTGCTCTACCGCGGCGTCGACCTGCTGAAGCTCCGACGAGAAGACCAGGCGCCACGGTCCGGGCGAACCAGATCGCGATGATCTTCCAGGACGCGCTCTCGTCGCTGAACCCGGTCTTCACCGTCGGCTTCCAGCTCGGTGAGCAGTACCGCCAGCACCGCGGTTGTCCCGCAAGGAGGCCAAGGCCAAGGCTGTCGAGCTGCTCGACCTGGTCGGCATCCCCGCCGCCAAGGAGCGGGTCAACGACTTCCCGCACCAGTTCTCGGGCGGCATGCGCCAGCGCGTGATGATCGCGATGGCCCTCGCGCTCGCAGCCCGACGTCCTCATCGCCGACGAGCCGACGACCGCTCTCGACGTGACGGTCCAGGCGCAGGTGATGGCGCTGCTCTCGGACCTGCAGGGGAGCGCAACTGGGCTCGATCCTGATCACGCACGACATGGGTGTGGTGGCCGACGTGGCGGACAAGATCTCGGTCATGTACGCCGGGAGCATCGTCGAGGAGGCCGACGGTCTACGAGATCTACGAGCAGCCGGCCCACCCGTACACCAAGGCTCTGCTCGAGTCGATCCCCCGGGTCGACCAGAAGGGCCAGGAGCTCACGGTCATCAAGGGCCTCCCGCCGGCCCTGGTCGACCCGCCGTCCGGGTGCGCCTTCCACCCGCGTTGCGCGTTCGCCCGCGACCTCTGCAAGAGCGACAAGCCGCCGCTGTACCAGGTGCCGGGCAACCGCCGCAGTGCGTGCCACTTCTGGAAGGAGGTCGTGAAGTCATGAGCGTCGACGTCACCGAGGAAGAGCAGATGAGCAACAGCACCGGTGACGACGTGGTGCTCGAGATCCGCGACGTCAAGAAGCACTTCCCGCTCACCCAGGGCATCGTCTTCCAGCGCACGATCGGCGACGTGAAGGCCGTCGACGGGGTGTCGTTCGACCTCAAGCGCGGTGAGACTCTCGGCGTGGTCGGCGAGTCCGGCTGTGGCAAGTCGACACTGGGCCGCCTCCTGATGGGTCTCGAGCGACCCACGGACGGGTCGATCAAGGTCCTCGGCCAGGAGATGTCGGGGCTCAAGCCGGCGCCAGATGCGACGGTTGCGTCGCGACATCCAGATCGTGCTGCAGGACCCGTACACCTCGCTGGACCCGCGCATGACGGTCGGCGACATCGTCGGCGAGCCGTTCGACATCCACACCGACGTCCTGGGCAAGAAGGACCGTCGCCAGGCGGTGCGGGACCTGATCGACGTCGTGGGCCTCAACCCCGACCACATCAACCGCTACCCGCACCAGTTCTCGGGTGGCCAGCGGCAGCGGATCGGGATCGCGCGGTCGCTCGCGCTGCGTCCGAAGATCCTGGTCTGCGACGAGCCCGTGTCGGCACTCGACGTGTCGGTGCAGGCTCAGGTGGTCAACCTGTTCGAGCGGCTGCAGGACGAGTTCGGCCTCTCCTACGTGTTCATCGCGCACGACCTCTCCGTCGTCCGGCACATCTCCGACCGCGTGATGGTGATGTACCTCGGCAAGGCCGTCGAGGTGGGCAACGAGAGCGAGATCTACGAGCACCCGACGCACCCGTACACCCAGGCGCTGCTGTCGGCGGTGCCGGTGCCGGACCCGCGGCTGCGTGGCCACCGAGACCACATCGTGCTCGAGGGCGACGTGCCGAGCCCCGCGAACCCGCCGTCGGGCTGCCGGTTCCGGACGCGTTGCTGGAAGGCGCAGGACATCTGCGCCACGGAGGAGCCGCTCCTGCTGACCCGCGACAGCTCGGCGCACCCGTCGGCCTGTCACTTCGCGGAGGAGCGGAACGTCATCCGCGCGGTGGAATCGGACGGGTGACGGGCGCCAAGGCACGGATACGGGCGAGCGTCGGCGTCGCGTTCATCGCGATCCTCGTCGGCGCTTGCTCGGCCGGACAGAGCGCCGGTGGCGACGTGGACCGGGCGTCCGTGTCGCCGCCGGCCTCGACAGAGGAGCCGGCAAAGGTCCCGGGCATGCCCGAGTGGCAGGTGCGCAGCACCCTGCACGTCCCTCGCGACGACTTCGCGACCGCGGTGATCGGCGACGAGATCTGGGTGTTCGGCGGCATGTCCGGGGGCCGCGGCACCCGCCTCGAGTCGATCGAGGTCTATGACACGCGTGCCGACCGGTGGAGGCTGTCGGACCTGACCATGCCCGAGGGTCTGGCCTCGTTCGAGGGGGCCGCTGTCGGCGACAAGGTGTACCTCTTCGGCGGTATCGACGCCGACAGCAAGCCGAGCGACTTCTCCGCCGTGCTCGACACCTCCACCGGGAAGTGGCGCAGGCTGCCCCCGCTGCCGGACGCGCGCTACGCGCACACCGTCACCCTCCACGACGGGCGGATCTACGTCATCGGCGGCGAGAGCGCTGACGGGCCCGTCGAGGCCGTGGACGTCTTCGACCCCAGGACCGAGTCGTGGTCGGCGGGCACCCCGATGCCCAAGGCCCGCGGGTCGCACGACGCGGTGTCGGCCGGGGACCGGATCTACGTGCTCGGCGGCTGGCTCGACGCCGGGCCCTCGGACCTCGTGCAGACCTATGACCCGGCCAGCGGCCGGTGGGGACACGCGGAGCCGCTGCCCGAGCCGGTGTCGCGCGCGGGTGCCGCGGTCCTCGACGGCCGGCTCTGGGTGTCGTACCACCGCTTCTCGGCCTTCCTCGACCTCGAGGAAGGGACCTGGTCTGCGGCGAACCCGCTGACCATCTCGCGTCACGGTCTCGGCTTCATCCCGGTCGACGGCCGCATCTACGGCATCGCGGGGTGCACCGAGTACCCGTTGCGCGACGTGCGCAGCGTCGACGTCCTCCAGGTGCGCTGACCGGCGAATCGTCCCTGCGTCCCGGGCGAGGTGAGGCACACTCCAGGAGTGAGCAACGAGATCGGCCGCGGCGTTCGCACCGTGCTGTGGCGCAAAGGCGGCGAGGTCGCGCAGGACTTCGCCCTGGACGAGGTCTCCGACCATCTGGCCGAGGAGGGCGCACTCGTCTGGGTGGACCTGTGCAACCCCAGCACGGACTTGCTCGACAAGCTGGCGGAGGAGCTCTCGCTGGATCCGCACGCGGTCGAGGACTCCGTCGCATCCACCGAGCGGGCCAAGGCGACCAGGCACGCGACGCACACGTTCGTGACGGTGTACGCCGCTCGGCTGGAGACCGAGGGCCGCACCGGACGCGGCCTGCTCGAGTCGCGGCTCGAGACGAGCCGGGTCTCGTCCTTCGTGCTTCCCAGGGGCGTGGTGACCGTCCGCCGCGACGACCGTTTCGACATGGACCAGGTGGTCCAGCGGTGGCGGGACAACAACGAGCTGCTCGAGTATGGTTCCGGAGCGCTGCTCCACGGACTCCTCGACGTGATCGTCGACGGGCACTTCGACACGATCCAGCTGATGGACGACGCGATCGAGGAACTCGAGGACGAGCTGTTCGACGATCGCGCCGACGTCCGTGAGCTGCAGCAGCGCACCTACCGTCTGCGCAAGGAGCTGGTCGAGCTCCGTCGCGTGGTGCTGCCGATGCGCGAGGTCGTGAACACGGTGATGCGGCACCGTGCGGACAGTGATGGTCACGTCAACGAGCTCGACGGCTGGTACACCGATCTCTACGACCACGTCCTGCGGGCGTCTGAGTGGACCGAGTCGCTGCGCGACATGGTGACGACCGTCTTCGAGACGAACATCGCCCTTCAGGACGCCAGGTTGAACGTGGTCATGAAGAAGCTCACCGGCTGGGCGGCGATCATCGCGGTGCCGACGGCGGTGACGGGATGGTTCGGCATGAACGTCGCCTACCCGGGGATCGGACGGGTGTCCGGCTTCATCGCCAGCACGGTCGTGATCTCCACGTTGGCGTTGGTGCTCTACACGGCGTTCAAGCGCCAGAGCTGGATCTAGCGGCGGCCTCTCGCGGGACCGCCTTGACGCAGCACATGCCGGGTTCGGGGTCGAGGACCGCCTCGAGGGACCGGCAGTCCACGGCGTCGAGCACGCCGCCGACGAGGGCCAGGTTCATGCCGCAGACCAGTTCGGTGTGCTCGCGTGCCAACGCGTCGAAGGGGCAGTTGAGCAGGCAGATCCCGCGCTCGTCGGTGCGGGGCTCGTAGCCGTGTCCACGGAGCACCTGCTCGGCCTGCTGGGTTGCCGGGACTCCGGCGTCCGCCCCCTCGGCGATGCGGCGGCCCTCCGCCTCCGCCGCACCGGCGACGGCCTCCGACAGCCTCGTCCCCTCCGCGAGCGACAGGTCGATCGCGCGCGCCAGGACCTGGCCGGCCACGTCGTACCTCCGCTCCGGCAGGGACACGCTGATCTGCCGATCCGAGCGGCGGTAGAGCTTCGCGGGCCTCCCCGCTCCGGGGCCGGTGCGTCCCGACAGGCGGCGGAACTCGACCTCGAGCAGGCCGGCGTCGACCAGCCGGTCGAGATGGAACTTGACCGAGTGCTGGGGGAGGGAGCAGTCCTGCGCAGCCTGCTCGCGACTGACCGCATCGGGCTGGGCGGACACGTAGAGGTACAGGGCTCGTCTGGCGGGCTCCGCTAGTGCGGCGACGCCCGAGACGCCGGCGTCGAGCTGCTCGGTCAACGATCACACCTCCACGACGAAGTCTATCGGAGAATCCTATTGACGAAAGAGGGGTCGACAGGTCTAACGTCGAGTGTTGTCTCTTTTAGACCGGAGGTGGTCCCGATGACCGAGATCGCGTCCTTGGACGCATGGCGCTCCAGGGTCGAGCACGAGCAGGCTGCCATGGATCTCGACGCGGCGGAGCAGGCTGCTGCCGAGATGCTCCGTGCACTCGGGCTGCCCCTGGACCGGGTGGAGATGCGAGAGACGCCACGCAGGATGGCGCGCGCCTACGCCGAGATGCTGACCGTGCGCCCCTACGAGCTCGCCACCTTCCCGAACACCGAGGGGTACGACGAGGTGGTGCTCGTCGAGGACCTCCCGGTGCGCTCCCTCTGCGAGCACCACCTTCTGCCGTTCGTCGGCGTCGCGCACATCGGCTACCTCCCGGGCGAGCGGGTCCTGGGCCTGTCGAAGTTCGCCCGGGTCGTCGACTTCTTCGCGCAGCGGCCTCAGACTCAAGAGAGGCTGACCAAGCAGGTCGCCGAGCATCTGCAGCAACAGCTCTCACCCCGGGGGGTCGGTGTGGTCGTGGAGGCGGAGCACACGTGCATGACGCTGCGAGGCGTGCGCGCTACGGGGACACAGACGGTGACCTCTGCTCTCTTCGGCTCCCTGCGTGACGATCCTGCGAGCAGGGCAGAGTTCCTGGCACTCACGTGCGGACGCAGGAGGAACCGATGAGCGCACCCATCGTCGTCGTGGGCGCCGGACTGACGGCTGCCAAGGCGGTCGAGACCCTCCGCGGGAGCGGGTACGACGGACCGCTCGTCGTCTTCGGGGCGGAGCACCACCTTCCCTACGAGCGACCGCCCCTGTCGAAGGAGTACCTGACCGGCGCCGCCGTCCTCGACAAGGTGTTCGTCCATGACGCCGGCTGGTACGCCGATCACGACGTCGACCTCCGCCTCGGGACACCCGTCACCGGCCTGGACGTGGCCGGGCGGCGGGTCATGGCAGGAGTGGAGACGCAGCCCTACGAGAAGCTGCTGCTGGCCACGGGGTCGTCACCGCGGCGCCTGGCCATGGCGGACCAGAGCGGGGCGCCCGTCGCCTATCTCCGTACGATCGAGGACAGCAACCGGATCAAGGCCGAGCTGGTTCCCGAGGCACGGGTCGTCGTCATCGGGGGTGGCTGGATCGGGCTGGAGGTGGCGGCTGCCGCGAGGCTCGCCGCGGCGGAGGTCACGCTCGTCGAGAGCGCGGAGCTGCCGCTTCTCGGTCCACTGGGGCCCGAGATCGCTGAGGCGTTCGCGTCGCTGCATCGTTCGTACGGCGTCGACCTGCGGCTCTCGACCACGGTGACCGCCGTCGACGAGTGGGAGGGGCAGGGACTCGTCCACCTCGGCGACGGCTCCACCGCGCGGGCGGACCTCGTGGTCGTCGGGATCGGGGTCACGCCCAACATCGCGCTGGCCGAGGAGGCGGGGCTCGAGACCGCCGACGGCATCGTCGTCGACGAGTGCCTTCGCACCTCGGACCCCCACGTCTTCGCGGCCGGCGACATCGCCTCGGTGCCCTACGCATCGCTCGGCCGCCGGCTCCGCGTCGAGCACTGGGACAACGCGATCGGCCAGGGGAAGGTGGCCGGCCGCAACCTCGCGGGTGCGGAGACCGTCTACGACCGCCTGCCCTACTTCTTCACCGACCAGTACGACCTGGGGATGGAGTACGTCGGACATGCGGCGCCCGGCGAGTACGACCGGGTCGTGATCCGCGGCAACACGAAGGTCACCCGCACGTTCACGGCCTTCTGGCTCAGTGGCGACCGCGTGCTGGCCGGAATGCAGGCCAACGACTGGGACGCCATCGACCCGATCCGGAAGCTGGTCGGCCGGCGGGTGGAGGCCGAGCGGCTGGCTGACCCCTCCGTGCCACTGACCGCGCTCGTCTAGGAACGGGCCGTCGCGGATCACGACCGTCGTGAGGCATGCAGGTCCCATAATCGGGAGATGACCGGAGTGGGTCTGTCAGGGGCGGCGTCGGTCGTCGTACTCGCCCTGCTCGCCGCGTGCTCGACGGGGTCCTCCGCGAACGACTCCACGGACCCCACCCGTCACGCCGGCAGGCAGTCCTCGGTCGTCATGTCGTTCGGCCAGCTCAGCAGCCAGGTCGGCACCAACCGAGGCTTGATGCGCGTGGTCAACGCCGGCAAGTTCGACCTCAGCGTCGCCGGTGTCGGCCTCGACTGGCCGGGATACGGTCCGCGGTTCCTCCGGCCGAAGGATGCGTTGCTGCGGCCGGACCAGGTGGTGGACTTCCCGGTCACGCTACCGGCACCGTCCTGTGGTGATGCCTCCGCCGAGATCGTCGGGCTCGTCGACACCGGCGACGCGTCGCTTCGTCAGGAGCTCGAGCCGTCGGGGGAGCGGCTCCTTCGCCGGGTCCGGGAGCAGGCCTGCGAGGAGGAGTTCGTCGACGAGCGGGTGACCATCGAGTACGACGGGGCATGGCGGACGACCGGGACGGGTGAGGACGCATCCGTCCTCGGCGCGCTCCGGCTGACCCGCCGGGAGGGCATGGAGGGCGTCCGCCTCCTGAGGGTCCAGGGGAGTGTGCTCTACGACCTCGACCTGCCCGGCGCGTCCACGCTGCGTCCCGATGACTCGTCCGGACGTGTGCCCGTGCGCATCACACCCGGCAACCGCTGCGACGACCACGCGCGCAGCCAGGTGACCGCGCCGTTCGCGTTCCGGCTCACCCTTCGCATCGGCGGGACGGAGGCGCAGGTGCCCATCGCCCCGCCGCCTGACGTCCAGGTCCGGGTGACCGAGCTGCTCGAGCGCACCTGCGCGGTGGCATGACCCCCGCCTCATCCCACCGGCGGCTTGACGTGGGCACGGCGACGGTGCCAGGCGATGAGAAGCCCGACGGCAACCACGGCGAGCAGTCCCGCACTCGTCTGCCCGAGGGACTGCGCGACCCGGTGGTAGGAGCTGCCCGCGAAGTAGCCGAGCATCGTGACGGCGCTGCCCCAGGCGAGCCCACCCACGACGTTGAAGGCGAGGAACCGCCGGTAGGGCATCGCGCTCGCGCCCGCCAGCGCCGGGGTGACCGCCCTCAGGAAAGCGGTGAACCGCCCGAGGACCACGGCGCGACCGCCGCGCTCGCGGAGGTAGGTCCTCGCGCGCTCGAGCCGTGCGCGGTGCCGCCGGAGGATCCGAAGGTCGAGGATGCGTGGCCCGAGGCGTCGTCCGACCTCGAACCCCACTGTGTCGCCGAGCACGCCTGCGACCACGACCAGAGCGAGCAGAGCCGGCAGCCACAGGTGTCCGGCCGCGGCGAGGACGCCGCCGAGCAGCACGGCCGTCTCGCCCGGGACGACGAAGCCGACGAAGAGCGCGGCCTCGACGAAGACGAGCGCCGCGATGACCGCGTAGGCGAAGGGGGTCGGCACGCTCAGGACGTGTGCGACGAGCCCGGTCATCAGGCCTCCCGTGGTCACGACGACGCGATGTCGATGTCACCTCGAAAGTACGGCTCGGACATGAAGGCGACATGAAGGTCGATCGTGGGGACCTCATGAACGGCGCGCTGAAGGCCGGGCTTCCTCTGGGCGGCTACCGTTTCAGGTGTGTGGTGGAGGTCAGTGACATGCACGTCCTCGTAGCCGAGGACGAGGCGCGGCTCGCCGCCCTG
>CAVUBO010000026.1:0-73595 GCA_963739785.1 uncultured Actinomycetota bacterium
CCGACGAAGCCCGCTTCGAGCCGCTCGGCGATCGCGAGCGCCTCCGCTTCGCTGCCGGCGATCACGTTGGCCGACAGGCCATAGTCGCCGCGTTGGCGAGCGCGACCGCCTTCGTCGAGCGTGGCGATAGGGCATGACCGGGATCACCGGGCCGAAGGTCTCCTCGGTCATCACCTTCATCGTCGTGCGTGACACCGCGGAGCACGGTCGGTTCGCACCAGACGCCGCCGCGCTCGACGATGCGGCCGCCGTGCTCGAGCTTCGCACCACGCGCGACGGCGTCGGCGACGTGCTCGCGGACGATCTCGGCCTGGCGCGCCATGATGAACGGGCCGATCTGGCCGTCGGGTCGTCGGCGGTGAGGCGCACGCGCGCGCGCCTTCTCGAGCAGCCGCTGCATGAAGGGCGCGTAGACGGCGGCGATCGACGTAGACGCGCTCGAGCGACTGGCAGGCCTGGCCCTGGCGAGGATCGAGCCGCGCAGCACGACGGTGGCGGCCCGCTCGAGGTCGGCGCGGCGCGTGACGATCACCGGATCCTTGCCGCCGAGTTCGAGGAAGGCCGGGAATGAAGCGGCGCGCCGCGTGCTCGGCGACGATGCCGCCCGGTGCGCACGCTGCCGGTGCAGACGATCGCGTCGACATGGTCGACGAGGTCGGCGCCGGTGCTGCCGGGGCCGCGCACGACGCGGAACACGGCATCGAGCTGCCGGCACCGCGGCGAAGATCCGGCGCAGCGGCTCGACATAGCGCGGCGTGACCTCGCTCGGCTTCAGCACGACGGCGCAGCCGGCGATCAGCGCCGGAGATGCGTGTCGATCATCGACAGCACGAGCGGGAAGTTCCACGGCGCGATCACGCCGACCACGGGATAGGGCACCAGTTGGCGACGGCCGACGATGCCGGGGATGAGCCGGCGGTTGGTCGCGAGGCCGGCGCCGAGAGCCCGCGCGGCGCGTTGGCGAGGGTGCGCGCGCGATCATGCCCTGCACCGCGGCCACCTCGATGCAGCTGCGATCCGGTGGCGGCCGGTGTCGGCGGACCAGCGCCGCGCGAGCTCGGGGGCCTGCGCAGTCGAACGCCGCGGCGAGCTCTCGCAGCGCGGCTGCGCGGCCCTCGACACCGAGCGCGCTGCCATGCCGGCTGTGCCGCGCGTACCGCCGCGCAGGCCGCGCGACGGCCTCGGGCGCGATCGACCGGAAACGTGCAGTCCTCGACGCCGGTCAGGGGGTTCGGGCCTCATCTCCGTGGTGGTCCGGCATCGGTCGTCGTCTCCCCGTCGGCGCCCGGCGCTTCACAGATCTTACCACGCCGGCGGTGGAACCGGGCGGGCGCCGGCAGCGGTCTACACTGCAAGCGGCTTGCCGCGCCCGGAACTCCGGACCCTCCATGCCGACCACCGACCCCCGTCCCGCCTCCGCCGACGTCTGCCCTGGATCGTGGGCCGCGCTGCGTCGTGGTCGGCGGCGCTGCTCGCCTGGCGCCTCGGCGGCAGGGCGAGCCGGCGCCGCAGTTCCAGACCGCGCCATCGACCGCGGCGACGTCGTCGCGCGGGTCACCGCCACCGGCACCCTCTCGGCGCTGGTCACCGTGCAGGTCGGCAGCCAGGTGTCGGGGCGCATCCAGCCGCTGTTCGCCGACTTCAACTCGCCGGTGAAGAAGGGCCAGGTGATCGCGCAAGATCGACCCGGCGCTCTTCGAGGCGGCGGCGGAGCAGGCGGCGGCCAACTACATGGCCGGCGCAGGGCAACCTCGCGAAGGCTGCAGGCGCAGGCCGAGGACGCGACAGCGCGCAGCACGAGCGCGCGCGCGCAGCTGTTCGAGCGCAAGCTGATCGCCGCAGGCGGACCTGCGACACCGCGCGTGGCCAATGCGCGCGGCGACGCGCGGCGTCGGTGGCCGCGGCGCGGGGCCAGCTGGCGCAGGCGCGCGGCCGCGCTGCACCAGGCGCAGGTGAACCTCACCTACACCGACATCGTCTCGCCGATCGACGGCATCGTGATCTCGCGCAGCGTCGACGTCGGGCAGACGGTCGCCGCGTCGCTGTCAGGCGCCGATGCTCTTCACGATCGCCGAGGACCTGACGCAAGATGCAGGTCGACACCAGCGTCGCCGAGGCCGACGTCGGCAAGCTCAAGCCGGGCATGGACGGCGACGCTTCACCGTCGACGCCTATCCCGGGCGAGCGCTTCAACGGGAAGGTCCGCGCAGATCCGCAACGCGCCGCAGACGCGTGCAGAACGTCGTCACCTACGACGCGGTCATCGACGTCGAGCAACGCCGAGCTCGAAGCTGCAAGCCCGGCATGACGGCCAACGTCACGTTCGTCTACGCCGAGCAGGACGACGCGCTGCGCGGTCGCCGAACGCGGCGCTGCGCTTCCAGCCGCCGGCGCGAGCTGCTCGCGCGGCATGCGGCGCGGGACGCGACCGGCCGGCGCGGCGGCGGCAGCGGCCCGGCGGCGGCGAGCGCCGGCGAGCGGCGGCCGGCGCGGCCGGCGGCGCGGGCGCGCGGCGGCGCGCGCCGGATGCGGACGGTCTGGGTGCTGCGCGGCGCGAGCGCCCGACGCCGCGTGCGACGTGCACGACCGGGCGTCATCGGACGGCACCATCACCGAGGTCACCGCGCGGCGAGCTGCACGAGGGCGACAGCGTCGTCATCGACGCCGACGTGCCGGCAGCCGACGGCCGCGGCCGCAGCGGCCGCGGGCGTGCGGCGGCGTTCAGGCGGATGTTCTGATGCGGCGACTCGCACTCATCGCGCTCGAGCGACGTCGCGCAAGGTCTACACGCATCGGCGACGTCGAGGTGCACGCGCTGCGCGGCGTGTCGCCTCGACGTCGAGCGCGGCGAGTTCGTCGCGATCATGGGCTCGTCCGGCTCGGGCAAGTCGACGCTGATGAACATCCTCGGCTGCCTCGACCGCCCGACCTCGCGGCGACTACCTGCTCGACGGGCAGCGAGGTCTCGCGCCTCGACCGCGACGAGCTCGCCGAGATCGCGCAACCGCACGCTCGGCTTCGTCTTCCAGAGCTTCAACCTGCTCGCCGCGCACGAGCGCGCTCGAGAACGTCGAGCTGCCGCTGGTCTACGCCGGGCGTCGCCGCCGCAGGAGCGGCGCAGCGCGCGCGACGACGGCGCTCGAGCGCGTCGGCCTCGGCGACCGCGCTCGACGCACACGCCCGACGCAGCTCTCCGGCGGCCAGCAGCAGCGCGTCGCGATCGCGCGCGCGCTCGTCGAACGACGCCGCAGGTCATCCTCGCCGACGAGCCGACCGGCAACCTCGACTCGCACGACGAGCGTCGAGGTCATGGCGCTCTTCCAGGAGCTCGCGCGCCGACGGGCATCACCATCGTGCTCGTCACCCACGAGCCCGACATCGCCGCGCTACGCCGTCGCGCGTGATCGTCGCTGCAAGGACGGCGTCGTCGTCCGACAGCGGCAGCCGCAAGGCAGCGCCGGATCGCGGCCGCGCGCAGCGGGCTCGCCGATCCGGCACGAGCGCTGCGTGACCGCGCGCAGCTCTCCGCGATCGCCGCTCCGGGCGCTGCTCGCGCAACAAGATGCGCTCGTTCCTCACGACGCTCGGCATCATCATCGGCGTCGGCGCCGTCATCGCGATGGTGGCGATCGGCGAGGGCGCGAAGGCGCGGGTCGAGCAGCCGTTCGCGGCGATGGGCACGAACCTGCTCATCGTCCTGCCCGGCTCGACGCAGCGTCCGGCGGCTGCGCGGCGGCTTCGGCTCGCAGCCCACGCTCACCTGGGACGACCTCGCGCGCGATCCAGACCGAGGTCGCCGCGGTGACGCGCGGCCGCGCCGCGCTCGCGCACGGCACCAGTCGCTCGTCGCGACGAGCAGAACTGGACGACGGCGGTCACGGGCACGACGCCCGAGTACTTCGACGATCCGCAGCTGGCCGTCGCGCAGGGCGCGCTCTTCACGCCGGCCGACGTCGACGGCGGCGCCAAGGTCGTCGTGCTCGGCCAGACCGTCGTCGAGACGCTCTTCGGCCGACGGCGGCGATCCCGATCGGCCAGACGGTGCGCATCAGGAACATGCCGTTCCAGGTCGTCGGCGTGCCGCGAAGAAGGGCCAGTCGCCACGGGGCAGGACTACGACGACGCGTCTTCGTCCCGCTGACGACGTTCCGGCGCAGCATCCAGGGCGGCCTCAGCAAGTTCCTGCCCGGCCGATCTACGTGCGGCGACGATCTCGACCGAGGCGACAGCCGCGCGCGCAGAGCAGATCGTCGAGCCTGCTCCGCGATCGCCACCACACTCGCGCCGGACGCCGACGACGACTTCTCGATCCGCAACCTCTCCGAGATCGCCGGCGCGCAGCAGCAGGGCACCGAGACGCTGACGACGCTGCTCGCCGCGATCGCGCGGTCGTCGCTGCTCGTCGGCGGCATCGGCATCATGAACATCATGCTGGTCAGCGTGACCGAGCGGACGCGCGAGATCGGCATCCGCATGGCCATCGGCGCGAAGCCCGGCGACATCCTGCGCGCAGTTCCTGGTCGAGGCGCTGACGCTCGTCGCTGATCGGCGGCGCGCATCGGCGTGGCGCTCGGCGTCGGCGTCGGCGACGTGGCTCGCCCGCAAGTTCGGCTGGCCGATGCCGATCCAGCCCGACATCGTCGTCATCGCGTCGGCTTCAGCGCCGTCGTCGGCGTCGTCTTCGGCCTCTACCCGGCGCGCAAGGCGTCGCGGCTCGATCCGATCGAGGCGCTGCGCTACGAGTAGACTCAGGTCCCATGGCGTACATGCTGCTGATCGTCGAGCCGGTGGGCCAGCGCGCCGAGCGCGGCCTCGAAGGGGGCCAGAAGGCCTATGAGACCATGCTCGGCTTCACCGCCGAGCTGAAGGCCGCCGGGGTGCTGATGGCGAGCAGTTCGCTCGCGACCGCCGCCACCCGCCTGCAACAGCCGGCCAGCCCGGCCGCGGCGCTCGTCACCGATGGCCCCTTCGCCGAGACCAAGGAGATGATCGGCGGCTTCTTCCTGCTCGACTGCGCGAGCTACGCCGAGGCCCTCGCCTGGGCCGGGCGCTGCCCGGCCGCGGCCTGGGCCACGGTCGAGGTGCGCGAGACCGGGCCCTGCTTCACCTGAGCCGCGCCCGGCCGCGGCCGGGTGTCGGTTCCTGCGGCGCTGGAACGTCTTCCACCCAGGTTCCCCTTCATCTGCCGAGGCGCCCCCATGCCGACCTATGTCGATGGATTCGTGATCCCCGTTCCCACCCGCAAGCTCGCCGACTATCGCCGCCTGGCGCTGCGCATGGGCAAGCTCTGGATTCGAGCACGGCGCGCTGGCCGTGCACGAATGCGCGGGGGATGACGTCAAGCCCGGCAAGCTCACGTCCTTCCCGCAGGCGGTGAAGCTGAAGGCGGGCGAGACGGTCGTGTTCTCATGGATCGTCTACCGGTCGCGCCGGCATCGGGACCAGGTCAACGCCAGGGTCATGAGCGACCCGCGCGTGGCCGCAGCCATGGAGGGCCCGATGCCGTTCGATACCAGGCGGATGTTCTTCGGCGGGTTCAAGCAGATCGTCGGCCTGTGAGCGCGACCGGCTTCATCTGGTATGAGCTGCTGGCGGACGACACCGCCGCGGCCGCCCGCTTCTATGCGGCGGTGCTCGGCTGGAGCGCGCGCGACAGCGGCCTGCCGGGCGCCGGCTACCAGTTCTTCTCGACCGGCGAATGCGACATCGGGGGCCTGATGACGCTGCCGCCAGGCGCGAAGGCGATGGGCGCGCGACCCCAGTGGTTGCCCTACCTGAGCGTGCCGGACGTCGACGCGAGCGCCGCCTCGATCGCGGCTGCGGGCGGCACGGTGCAGATGCCGGCGACCGACATCCCGGGAACGGGCCGCATCGCCATGGTCGCCGACCCGCAGGGCGCGCCGTTCTACGTGATGGCGCCGATCGGCGAGGGGCCGAGCCCGGCCTATCGACCCGGTGTTTCCGGCCACGGCGGCTGGCACGAGCTGCACACTCGCGACTGGCGTGCGGCGCGCGAGTTCTATGCGGGGCAGTTCGGCTGGCGCACCGTGCAGGAGATGGATCTCGGCCCGATGGGCACCTACCTGCAGTTCGATGCGGGCGAGACCGTGGGCGAGGGCGCCGGTCCCGCGAAGGCGATCGGCGGGATGATGGACGTGCCGGACATCGGGCGCCCGCACTGGCTGGTCTACTTCAACGTCGACGACCTCGACGCCGCGAAGCGTCGCCTGGTCGTGGCCGGCGGCACGCTCGACGGCGACGTGCACCAGGTGCCGGGCGACGACTGGATCCTGCGTGCGCGCGATCCGCAGGGTGCGGCGTTCGCGCTGCTCGGGCCGCGCTGGGAAAGGCACCGCGCGGTCTGAGTCGTCGCGGTCCGCGGCGCCGCTCAGCCGAGTGGCAGGGCCGCGCCGCGCGTGACCTCGCGCAGCACGAAGCTCGACTCGACCCGCGCCACGCCGGGCAGCTTGGTCAGCACCTTGCTGTGGATGCGCTCGATGTCCTCGGCGCTGCGCGCGACGACCCGCAGCACGTAGTCCGACTCCCCGGTGGTCAGGTAGCACTCCACGACCTCCGGCACGGCGCGCACCGCCGTCTCGAAGGCCTTCAGTTCCCGGTCCACCTGGCTCTTGAGCGTGATGCGCACCAGCAGGCCGACGCCGATGCCGAGCTTGGCCGCGTTCAGCACGGCGACGTAGCGCTCGATGTATCCCTGCTCCTCGAGCAGTCGCACGCGCCGCAGGCAGGCGGATTCCGACAGCCCGACGCGGGCGGCGAGCGCGGAGTTCGCGACGCGGCCGTCGCGCTGCAGTTCGGCGAGCAACAGGAGGTCCTTGCGGTCGGGTGGCATGTCCTGCGAGTCCAGACTGTCCTGACGCAAGAATATGCGAATCTGGGTCTAAAAGTGGCCCAGTTCGCAAGGATCCGCCATGGGCCGGGCGCAGACTAGGAGGCAGTCCAGTCCTCGCAGGAGAGCCGCATGCGCATCGGGGTCCCCACGGAGATCAAGATCCACGAGTACCGCGTCGGCCTCGTGCCCTCGGCAGTGCGCGAGCTGACGCTCGCCGGCCACGAGGTGCGTCGTGCAGGCCGGCGCCGGCGACGGCATCGGCTGCTTCGACGACGAGCTACGTCGCCGCCGGCGCACGCATCGTGCGCGACGCCGCCGAGGTGTTCGCGCGCGCCGAGCTGATCGTCAAGGTGAAGGAGCCGCAGCCGCACGAGTGCGCGATGCTGCGCGCCGGGCCAGGTGCTGTTCACCTACCTGCATCTCGCCGCCGACCGCGACGCAGACCGAGGCGCTGATGCGCTCGGGCGCGCACCGCGCATCGCCTACGAGACCGTGACCGACGCGCGACGGCACGCTGCCGCTGCTGACGCCGATGAGCGAGGTCGCCGGGCCGCATGTCGGTGCAGGTCGGCGCGCAGCTGCCTGGAGAAGGCGCAGCGGCGGGCGCGGGCATGCTGCTCGGCGGCGTGCCCGGGCGTGCCGCCGGCCAAGGTGGTGGTGCTCGGCGGCGGCGTCGTCCGGCACCAACGCGGCGCAGATGGCGCATGGGCATGGGCGCCGATGTGACGGTGGTCGACCGCTCGATCTGCCGCGGCTGCGCCAGCTCGACGGCAGTTCGGCGGCGCGGTCGAGCACGCTGTACTCGACCGCGCGACGATCGAGCGCGCAGGTGCTGGCGCGCCGATCTGCGTGATCGGCGCGGTGCTGGTGCCGGGCGCGGCCGCGCCGAAGCTGGTGACCGCGCGACATGGTGCGCGCGCATGCGCCCGGGCTCGGTGCTCGTCGACGTCGCGATCGACCAGGGCGGCTGCTTCGAGACCAGCCGGCCGACCACCCACGCCGACGCCGACCTACGTCGATGCACGGCGTCGTGCACTACTGCGTCACCAACATGCCGGGCGCGGTGCCGCGCACCTCGACGCTTCGCGCTCAACAACGCGACGCTGCCCTACGTGCACGCGCTGGCCGACCACGGCTGGGAGCGCGCCTGCGCCGATGATCCCGGCCTGGCGGCGGGGTTGAACGTCAGCGCCGGAGAGATCGTGCACCCGGCGGTCGCCGACGCGCTGGAGCGTGGCGCGGGCCTGAGTCACCCAGCCCGTCTCGAGTGCTCGCAGCCTCAACCGGCCGAGGACGGGCTCTCGAGCGGCGCGTGGAATCGGGCCTCCGTGGCCTCTGTCGCATCGGCCCCGTCGTGGGCGCCGAACGACTGCGGCGGCATCCCCAGCAGGCGTCGGACGCGGTTCTCGAGCCTCGAGACATAGACGAACACCACCGGCACGACCAGCAGGCTCAGCGCGGTCGACGTGATCAGGCCGCCGATCACGGCGATCGCCATCGGTGCGCGGAAGCTCGCATCGCCGCCGAGCGCCGAGCGCGAGCGGCAGCATGCCGGCGATCATCGCGATGCGTCGTCATCAGGATCGGCCGCGCGCGCTTGCGGCAGGCTTCGAGCAGCGCGTCGTGCTCGGTCAGTGCCGCGTTCGCGCATCGCCGATCGATCGCGTACTCGACCAGCAGGATCGAGTTCTTGGTGACGATGCCCAGCAGCATCACGAAGCCGATCAGCGACGGAATGCCCGAGCTCGCTGCCGCCGACCAGCAGCGCGACGAACGCGCCACCGATCGACAGCGGCACCGCCGACAGGATCGTGACCGGCTGGAAGGAGTCGCGGAACAGCAGCACGCAGCACGCAGTAGACGCACAGCACGCCGGTCAGCATCGCGAGCGCGAAGCCGCCGAACAGCTCGGCCATGATCTCGGCGTCGCCGGCGGTGCGCAGCACGACGCCCGGCGGGCAGGTCCTGCACCGCCGGCAGCGCGCGCACCGCCGTCATCGCCGCGCCGAGCGGCGCGCCGCCCAGGTCGGCGCTGATGGTCACGTTGCGGTTGCGGTCGTAGCGGTCGATCTGCGCCGGGCCGCTGCCGATCGACACGTCGGCGATGCTGTCGAGCGGCACGAGGCCCTCGCGGCCCGGCACGCGCAGCGCGGCGATGCCGGCAGGTCGGCGCGCACCGCTCGGGCACGCGCACGCGGATGTCGAGCTGGCGGTCGTCGAGCTCGAGCTTGGCCAGCGCCGGCGTCGAAGTCGCCGCTGGTCGCGATGCGCAGCGGTCTCGCCGATCGCCGCCGAGGTCACGCCGCGCTCGGCGGCGCGCGCGGCATCGGGGCGCACCACGATCTCCGGGCGCTCCAGGCTCGCCGTCGAGGCGATGCCCGCGAGCTCCGGCTGCGCACGCATCGCGGCCTCGACGGTCGCCGCCGCCGCGACGCAGCGCTCGGCGTCGCGGCCCGAGACGCACCAGCGCCAGCTTCTCGCCGGGGCCGCCGCCTCCGACCGAGAACCGTGCGCCGGGCACCGCGGCCAGGCGCTCGCGGATCGCGGCCTCGATCTCGCGCTGGTGCGGCGCTCGCGTCGCGCGGCCCAGCGTCGACGGTGATGCGCGCCCTTGCGCACTTCGCCGGCGTTGACGCCGCCGCCGCGTCCGCCGCCGGCCTCGCGGCTCGCCGACCGTCGTGAAGAGGCTGCGGATGCCGGCACCGGGCCGGCCCCGCGAGCAGCGCGAGCCGCGCGTCCTCGGCGGCGCGCAGCGTCGCGCCGAGCCGAGCCGGGCGGCAGTTCGATCGAGATGCGCGTCGAGCCGCGGTCGACCGCGGACACGAAGCCCGCCGGCAGCAGCGGCACCAGCGCCAGCGAGCCGAGGAAGAACGACGGCCGCGGCGCCAGCGGTCGGCGGCGGCGATGCGCGAGGCACCAGCGCACCGCGGCGAGGTAGCGCCGCGTCAGTCGGGCCTTCCTCGTCGCTGGCGGCATGTCGAGCGGTTTCAGCAGCCAGACCGCCGCCATCGGCGTCACCAGCCGCGCCACCAGCAGCGAGGCGATCACCGCCGGCGACCGTCGTCCAGCCGAACTGCTTGAAGAACAGGCCCGGGATGCCGCTCATGAACGCGATCGGCACGAACACGACGACCAGCGCCAGCGTCGTCGCGATCACCGGCGAGGCCGATCTCGGTGACGGCGTCCTCGGTCGCCTCGCGCACCGACTTGCCCATCGCGCAGGTGGCGCTCGATGTTCTCGACCTCGACGATCGCGTCGTCGACCAGGATGCCGACCACCAGCGCCAGCGCCAGCAGCGTCAGCGTGTTCAGCGTGAACCCGGCCCAGTTCATCACGGCGAAGGTCGGCACGATCGACAGCGGCAGCGCGATGGCGCCGAGCAGCATCGCGCGCCAGTCGCGCAGGAACAGCCAGACCACCGCCATCGCGAGCAGCGCGCCTTCCCAGAGCATCGTCATCGAGGCGTCGTACTGCTCGAGGGTGTAGTCGATCGTGGTCGCGACCAGCTCGAAGCTGCACGTCCGGATGGGTGCGGCCGAGTCGCTCGACGCGCACGCGCCACGCCCTGCGCGGCGCCGACCGCGTCGTAGCCCTTGGCATTGCGCACTGCGAACCCGACCGATGGCCGTCCGTCGAGCAACGCGGCCTGGCTGCGCTCGGCCAGCCCGTCGGTGATCGTCGCGACTTCCTCGAGCCGCACCTGCCGGCCATCGCCCAGCACGATCGGCAACGCCGCGAGTTCGTCGGCGCGACGCACGCTGGCGTCGGTGCGCAACGCCCTGCTCGGCGCCGCCGACCTGACCGCGGCCGCCCGAGGACGGCTGCTGCACCCGGCGCAGCGACGCGCGACACGTCGGCCGCGGTGACACCGAGGGCGGCGAGGCGCGCCGGGATCGACCTCGACCCGCACCTCGCGGGTGCCGCCGCCGAGGCGCGAGCGGAGCCTTCGATGAACATCGATTTCTCCTTCTACAACTGGGAGGTCATCCGCACCTTCATCATCAAGGGCTTTTACTTCAGCGTGCTGCTGACGGTGGTGGCCACCGCGGGTGGCGTGCTGTTTGGCACCTTGCTGGCCATGATGCGGCTGTCCGGGCGCAAGCTGCTGCAGGCCCCGGCCACCTTCTACGTCAACGGCATGCGCAGCATTCCGTTGGTGATGGTGATCCTGTGGTTTTTCCTGCTCGTGCCGGGCTCGTTTTACGCGGCCATTCCGTGGCACCTGGGCGACAATTACCGCTCCGAGATACTCGGCATGGTGCAAGACCTTCGTGGCGTTCGAGGCGGCCTACTTCAGCGAGATCATGCGCGCCGGCATCCAGTCCATTCCGCGTGGCCAGGTGTTTCGCCCGGGCAAGCCCTTGGGCATGACCTACAGCCAGAACATGAAGCTGATCATCCTGCCGCAGCTCAGCCACGAGTGCTCGCGAAGCAGGCGTGGGTCCGCCGACAGCAGGCGCTGCACGGCGGGACCGGCCTCACGGAACGGCCGACGTAGCTCCTCCCCCGCAGCCAGGCGTAGCGAGCGGTCCAGCGCGGCCCGCGCCCGACCAGGCGCCCGGCGCCGTGACTGCTGCACGCTCTCGACCAGGAGCCCCGTCACCTGGGTCGGCAACCGAGGCTGCCCGTCGCGAGCCCGAGTGAGGAGCTCCTCCGCAGGGCCCTCCTGCCCCCGCTCCTCGTGAGCCGCCGCCTCGACCACCGAGGCCTCGGGCTTGCCGCGGTCCCCGACCAGCTCCAGCTCGTGCAGGGCGAGCTCCGCCCTGCCGCTCGCCACGCTCAGCTTGGCGGCCTCTATCCGCAGCCAGTCGGCCAGCCAGGGGTCGGCCGAAGCTGCAGTGCCCGCCGCGGCATCGAGCCTGGCCAGACCAGGTTGCAGATGCCCGTTCGCCCGTTCCAGTCCGGCCATCACGCCCTCGAGGAGGCTCCGCGAGACGGGATCGCCAGGAAGGGACCGGGCGGCGACCGCCGAGGACACGTGTTCCCGGGCGGTCTTGAGCTCGTACTGCTCGAGTGCGACGAAGGCGAGCGCTACCTGCGCTGCCGCCGATCGGCTCGCGAGCGGCACACCGGCTTCGGCTGCGGTCGTCGACGACTCGAGAGCGGTGCGCCTCGAGCGAGACAGGTAGCCCTCCAGCGCGTCGACGACGGCGAGGTAGCCCAGGCAGTCGGCTCTGAACGCGGGGAAACGGCGGCTCGGGTCGAGGCCGACCGCGATCGTCAGTGCCTTCCGTGCCAGCTTGAGGTCGCCCAGGCGCAGCATGGCCACGCCTGTGCTCAGCTGCGTCAGTGCGTAGAGCTCCGACTCAGGCGCGCTGCGAGAGCGCGTCTTTCCGCCCCCCAGCGCCCGGAGGGCCTCGTCTGCCAGCGATGCCGCCTTGTCGGCTTCCTCGACGAGGCTTGCGCGGACGGCGTCGAGCACCGAGATCGAGAGAAGAAGATCGTGACCCGCGGTGCCGGCCGCGGTACGACGGGCGCCGGACAGCTCCTCGGCGCAAGCACCTCTGTCCGCGTTGGCCAGGGCTGCCGCTGCTCGGACCACGCAGGCCGAGGTCCCCTCGAGGTCGGCGGGCACCCCACGGGCCACGCTCGAGAGGGTCCCGTCCTGGCCTTCCAGGAGCAGCCTGCCGACAAGGAGTCCGTCGACGATCTGCGCGGACACGTCGTCCCACGCGGCGACCGCGGCCAGGTGGCTGAGGGACCGCTCCGTCAGCCCTTCGCGCTGGTACCAGGCGGCGGCCAGGCGATGGAGGTCGGCCACCCGCTCGGGAGCCTCGTAGGCCAGCTGTGCCCGGAGGAGGTCTCTGAAGAAGGGGTAGTAGCGGTATGAGCCTGGCTGGTCCGGCACCGGCTCGATGAAGGCGTTCGCCCTGGCCACGTCGTCGAGCGTGTGCAACGCCCTGACGCCGCCCAGCTCCTCCACGAGTCGCGGAGACAGCAGGTCGGGGACGGACGTGTCGAGCAGGAAGCGCCGTAGCTCCGGGGTCTGCGCATCGAGGACCTCGCCGAGGAGGTACTCGTTGATGTCGCCGGCCTGGGAGACCACGGTGGACACCGAGCCCTCGGGGTCTCGACGGATGAAGGCGTTCGCCTGGCCACCTCGTCGAGCGTGTGCACAGCCCTGACGCCACCCAGCTCCTCCACCATCCGAGGGCTCAGCAGGTCGGGGACGGAGGTGTCGAGGAGGAAGCGCCGGACCTCCGGCGTCTGAGCGTCCAGGACCTCGCCGAGGAGGTACTCGTTGATGTCGCCGGCCTGCGAGATCACCGTCCACACCGAGTTCTCGGGGTCCGGGCGAGCAGCCAGCGCGCGGGCGGCGAACCGAAGACCCGCTGCCCACACCAGCCAGTGCACGGGCGGCGAACCGAAGACCGGCCGCCCAGCCCTTGACGCGCTCGTTGAGGACGTGGACCGACTCGCTGCTCAGGTGCACCCCAAGGCCACCGAAGCAGCTGCGACGCCTCGTCGTCGGTGAAGGCGAGGTCCGCCGCCCGGATCTCCAGCATGCTGTCGCTGAGCCGGTAGCGGTACAGCGGCAGCATCGGGTCGACTCGGCCCACGAGTACGAGGCGCAGATGCCCGAACGTGTGGCGCAAGAGGAGGTCGACCTCGCGAGCAAGCTCCAGGGACGCCAGCTCGTAGCCGTCGACCACGACGGTCCAGCGCTCGGGTCGGTCGGAGATGCTCGCGGCCAACGCCGTCAGCCTCCGCCTGCCGAGAACGGTCTCGGATCCCGCGTCGTCGCCTGCCCGTGGAACGTCGAGGCCCAGTCGGCCGAGGCACTCGAGGAGCCGGCCCCAGAAGTTGGAGTCACCGTCCTCGAAGGTTATCCATCCCGTCGTACCGGTCTCTGATCCGCGTGTCCCTCGCCCACTCGGCCACCAGCGACGTCTTGCCTGTGCCGGCCGGGCCGCACACCAGCACCAGCGGCAGGTCCTCGGCTCGGGCCAGGGCATCGGTCAACCGGGGTCGGGGCACGTAGGAGGCCGCGCGCTCGGGAATCCCGAACGTGGCCGCAGCCAGCAGCTCCTCCGCGGTCGATCGGCGCAGTCGGGGCGGCTCTGGTCTCACCCGACTTCCTGGACCCTTCTCCCCCGAAGAGATCGCGAGCTGCCCGAACAGCCGGTCTTCTTCCACGCTATGTCCCGTCGCCGCTTCACAACATGGCGAGTGTGGGCGGTCGCGGAAGGGACCAAGGGCAGGACTGGGGAGAACTCATCCGTAACGGATGAAGTCGTACCGGGCTACGGGCCGGCGAGGGTCGGCTCATCCTCCGCGCATGATGCGCGACAGCGCTCCTCGTCTGACCCTGGAAGGGCCATCTGTGGTCGCTACCGGGAGGAACGTCATGAGTGAGACGCCACAGGCGAAGACAGGCGCTTCGGAGGTCCCGCCGCAGACTAGGGGTCAGGAGCGAGTCCCGCCGCCCGAAGCCCGCCCGCAGCACCGCGGCGAGGCACCGCCTCGCGAGGCCACAGCCTGGGTCGGATGGATCATCTTCGCCGGGATCATGATGATCATGATGGGGTCGTTCCAGGCGATCGCAGGTGTGGTCGCCCTGTTCGACAGCGGCTACTTCCTCGTGGGCGAGGAGCGCTTGCTGGTCAACGTGGACTACACGGCCTGGGGCTGGGTGCACCTTGCGCTCGGCGTCGTGGCGGTCGCCACCGCCTTCGGCCTCCTCTCGGGGAAGATGTGGGCCCGGGTGCTCGGCATCGGTATCGCCGTGCTGAGCGCGGTCGTGAACCTGGCCTTCATGGCCGCCTACCCGTTCTGGGCGGTCACGATGATCACCCTGGACGTGATCGTCATCTACGCGATCGCCGTGCACGGCGGAGAGCTCAAACCGGTCGAGCAGTGATCCCGAGCAGCACGAGCACCACCTGCACCCGCTGAGGAGTGTGAACCGACATGGATGACATCAAGGAAGTCGAACGCCTGCGCGCGCGGGTGGCCGCGCTCGAGGCGGAGCTGGAGACGGCGGAGGCGGCACCACCGCCCTCCGCTGAGAGGCCGGCGAGACGGTCTGCCTGGTGGGCGGTCGCGTCCGCCATCCTGGTCATCCTCGCCTGCGTGCTCGCACCGTTGTCGGTGGCGTCGGTGTGGGCGAGCTCGCAGATCTCGGACACCGACGCGTACGTCGAGACCGTGGCGCCCCTCGCCGACGACCCGGCCGTGCAGCGAGCGATCGCCAACGAGGTGACGACCGTGATCTTCGACAACATCGACGTCGAAGGCCTCACGACCGATGCGCTGAGCACCATTGCGGAGCAGCCGAACGTGCCACCGAGGGTGGCCGACGCCCTGCCCGCCCTGGCGGTGCCGATCACCAACGGGGTGCAGAGCTTCACCCGGGACCAGGTGAACAGCTTCGTGGCCAGCCCGCAGTTCGCCCAGCTGTGGGACCAGGTGAACCGGATCGCCCACGAGCAGGTCACCAAGCTGCTCGAAGGCAACCAGGGAGGCGCGGTGAGCGCCCAGGGCGACACCATCACGCTCAACCTCGGCCCGATCATCGACGAGGTCAAGAACCGCCTGGTCGACCGGGGCTTCACCCTGGCAAGCAACATCCCCAGCGTCGACAAGTCGTTCGTCCTCGTGCAGTCCGAGTCGATCACGCAGGCGCAGGGCTTCTACAGCCTGCTCAACACGCTCGGGGTCTGGCTTCCCTTCGTCGTGCTGGCGCTCTTCGTGGCCGGGGTACTCCTCGCCCGGGACCGCCGCCGTGCCCTGCTCAAGGGCGCGCTGGGCCTGACGGCGGCGATGGTCGTCCTCGGCGTGGGTCTGGCTCTCGCCCGGATGTCGTACGTCGGCTCGACGCCCGCGAACATCCTCAGCGAGGATGCTGCCGGAGGCGTCTTCGACACGCTCATCCGGTTCCTGAGGACCGGCCTGAGGGCGGTCGGTGTGCTGGGTCTCGTCGTCGCGCTGGCTGCCTTCCTTGCCGGCCCCTCGACCGCTGCCGTGCGGACCCGCGCCACGTTCGAGGGCGGCATCGGGTCCATGCGGGGCGGCGCGGAGTCCGCCGGGTGGAACACCGGCCGTTTCGGCACCTGGGTCTACTCCCATCGCCGGGCACTGCAGATCACCGTGGCGATCCTCGGCGGGCTCGTCCTGATGTTCTGGGCGCAACCCACGGGATGGGTGGTCGTGTGGACTGCCCTGGCTGTCGTACTCCTGCTCGGCCTGATCGAGTTCCTCGCCACGCCACCCGCACCTGCCGCGACGATGGCTGCGGGAGAGCCGATGGCCGAGCCGCGGCCGGCAGCAGAAGCACCTCCAGCTCCCCCGGCAGATGCCACGCACTCCCGCGGAGGACGCGCAGCCGACGCCGACATCATCCGGCAAGGGTGATGCCCCGGGGTGACCCGGAACCGAGAGTGATGTCTGTCGGACAGCCTGTCCGACCCGCCGAGTGCCCAGGAGTGACAGTGTCCACAACAGATACCGACGTCTCCGGTCCCATCGACTTCGTGCTGCTCGAGTTCCCGCGCGACCGTCTCACCGGCGAGGCCGGTCCGGCGCTCATGGACCTCGTCGAGCGCGGGATCATCCGGCTCTACGACCTGATGGTGATCAGCAAGGACAAGGACGGGGCGGTCGAGGTCCTGGAGCTCACCGACCCCATGTCGGACGCCGCAGGTTTCTCGTACTTCGCCGGAGCCCGCTCAGGGCTGATCGACGACGAGGACATGAGCTCGGCCGCCGCGGCCATGCAGCCGAACACGGTGGCCGCGTTGATCGTCTACGAGAACAGCTGGGCGATCCCGTTCGTCGCGGCGGCACGGAACAGCGGGGGTGAGCTCATCGCCAGCGCGCGCATCCCGGCAGCCGACGTCATGGCCGCCCTCGACGCCCTCGAACCCACCACCACCTGAGGAGGACCACGATGCCAGGACTACTGCGAGGAGTCGCTCGAACAGCTGTGGTGGCGGGCACCGCGACCGCGGTGAGCGGCCGCGTACAGCGCCGACAGGCCGAGAAGTACGCCGGCCGCGACGCCCAGATCGCGGCGGAACGCGACCAGGCCTACGAGAGCCAGACCTCTCAGGAGGCGCCTCCTTCCCCGCAGATCCCTCAGCAGGCGACGGCCGACGACACGGTCGAGCAGCTGAAGGGGCTCGCCGAGCTGAAGGAGCAGGGGATCCTCACCGAGGAGGAGTTCGCCGCGCAGAAGGCGAAGATCCTCGGCGCCTGAGGGGCGAACGACGCGGCCGACGCCCGGCTCATGTGCCGGCGCCGGCCGCTCTGCGCGCTGGGCGATCGAGCCAGGCACGCCCGACGTAGGCCACGACGACCGCGACGATCACCAGGGGCATCACCTCGAGACCGTCGGACATCAGCAGCAAGGTGGCCAGGAGGACGGAGACCAGCGGGAAGCCCAGCATCACGACGCACATGGCGCCGATGCCCATCGCCGCGCCGGAGACGGTCTGGAGCCCGGGCAGGTGCGCCATCGCGAGGCCGCCGGCGGCCCCCAGGAACATCGCCGGGAAGATCGGCCCTCCGCGGAAGCTGCCCAGGCACAGGCCGTAGGCGAGACCCTTGCAGAGCAGGAGCAGGAGCAGCGCCCCGACGGAGTACTCCGCACTGTGGGTGATCAGGGACGGCAGTGCCGCCTGGCCCGAGAAGAGGACGTCCGAGGAAGCCTTGTCGGTGACCTCGCTGTAGAGGATCGCGAGCAGGGCGACGAGCAGCCCCACCGCAGGGGTTGCGAGCAGGAGCCGGCGCTCCACCTGCGGCCGCAGTCCTTGGCCGAGCCTGCGAACCCCGGTCCCGAGGACCGCGGCCGCGACACCGATCACCAGCGCCCAGCCGAACTCCGCGAGGGTCGGGTTCCCGACCGGTGGCACGTCCGGAATGGCCAGCGAGGTGGTGCCCAGCCCGGTGAGCGAGTCGAGGCCGACGAAGACCAGCGAGCCGATCCCGGCCGCGAGCAGTCCGGGGACGAGCATGAGCGAGGTCATCGCGCCGCCGATGCCGGCGATCTCCATGAGGAGGAAGGCAGCGAGGAGCGGTGAACCGAGCAGGGTGCTGATGGCGGCGAAGCTCCCGGCAGCACCGATCAGGGCGACAGCCTGAGACGGAGCATCGTGCTTCAGCAGCCGCACCGCCCACGCCGCAAGTCCACCACCGAGCGCGATCAGCGGACCCTCGGGGCCGAGGACAGCACCGAAGCCCAAGGTGACCAGGGCTGCGAGCGCGATGCCGACGAGCTCGATCGACTCCGGCGCACCACGTCCGGCTTGGAACCCGTCGGCCGGCGACTCGCCACCGCGGCCCGGAAGATACCTGATCGTGAGCGCGACGAGCAGTCCCCCCGACGACGAGCACGGGGGCCGGCCACCACGCCGGTGAGCCCAGGCCCATGGCCTTCGGCAGGTCGACGAAGATCCAGCCCTGGAGGTGGGTGGTCAGCTGCAGGAACCAGTACGACGCGAGAGCGACAGGAGCGCCGACGAGGGCGGCGACCACGAGGATCATGAGGTAGCTGCGGGACCGGAGCAGGGTCATCGCGTCCGGGGCCGCCTTGTTCGTCCCCGCCGGGGTGGGTGCCGCCATGGAGGCCTCCTGGTCGTGGGTGCCGCTCACTGGACGTGGCCGCTCCCCAGGCGGCTGCGTCCTTCCTGGACCGCGGCCAGGATCACGCGTGCGATCAGGCCGACCAGGACGAGGCCCGTCACCATCTGCACGGTCGTGACGACCCGAGCGGGCTGGGTGACCGCTGTGATGTCGCCGAACCCGACGGTGGCGAAGACGGTGACGGTGAAGTACAACGAGTCCATCCGGGTCAACGGCTCGGAGAAGTTGCCCTGGTCCGCGTCCCCCATCAGGAAGTAGGTCGCCGCGAACAGGAGCAGGAACAGCGGAGCGGACACCACTATCGCCCCGAGTCCCTTGGCGGCTGGGTACGGCGAACGGAGGATGGACCGGACCTGCCAGGTCAGCAGGACAGCGAGGGCTGCCAGGCCGGCGACGAGCTCCACGATGGTGTCCGCGGCCAGCGACGAGGACAGCGGAAGGACGAAGTAGCCGACGACGAGAGCCGTCGCGACGAGCAACGACCGCAGGAGGGACGCGAGGGCGCCCTTGTGCCGCGCTCGCGGCGTCAGCTCGTCCGCTCCTCCTCGAGCGCTCGTCCGCATCTCAGCTCGCTCTCAGCGTTCTGTCCGGGTCACCACTCTCGCCCCTTGCGTGAACCCGCGTCCTCACCCGTCACGGGTGAGACCGTGGGCTTCTCGGGCTTCCTGTCCCCCAGGTCACCCCCCAGGGATGATGCGGCGGAAAGGCACCGGGCGCACGCTGACAGTGGACGTCTCTTTCTAGGAGGACTGACATGAGCGACATGCGGCAGCAGGCGCCTGCTGCCGGGACGACGCGCGTCCCGCGGCAGCGTGGAGAAGCACCTCCTGAGCCCACTGGCTGGGCCGGCTGGGTGCTCTTCGGCGCGATGATGATGATCCTTCTCGGATCCTTCCAGGCGATTGCCGGCCTGGTGGCACTGTTCGACGACGGTTACTACCTGACGGGCCCCAACGGCCTTGTGGTGAACGTCGACTACACCACCTGGGGCTGGGTCCACCTGGTCGTCGGCGTGGTGGCCCTGGCAGCCGGTTTCGGCCTGTTCACGGGTGCGATGTGGGCACGGGTGCTCGGCATCACGGTGGCAGTCATCAGCGCGATCGTGAACTTCGCCTTCATGGCGGCGTTCCCGGTCTGGGCAATCACGATGATCACGATCGACGTGCTCGTCATCTACGCCATCGCGGCACATGGCAGGGAGCTGCAGCAATCCGAGATGTGATGTGACGGGCGAGCCGTGAGGCGGCTCGCGTCAACGGAGATCGGGGCATCTGTCGCAGATGCCCCGATCTCCTGCTCTGACCGAATGTCCCGTCTCCCGCTCAGACGGCCGCACGGCGCGCCTCGGGCAGCAGGAGCACCGCGCCGACCAGGAACGCGAGCGCGCCGATCGACGTGGTCGCGTTGGCCGCGGTCACGTTGACGACCTCGCCGGTGGCGGGAAGCACGTAGGCGCCGACGGCGGACACTCCGAACGCCAGGCAGCCGAACAGGTTCACCGACACGATGGTTCCCTCGAGGGTGGCCCCGGGCCGGGCGAGCAGCCCGCCTGCGACCTCGACGTACGCGAGGTATCCCGACACCAGGAAGCAGACCGAGCCGAACGCGTCCGGCCGCCACACCACCTGGTCGTACGACGACTGGTTGACTGCCGTGCTCAGCGCCCGGAGCGTCGAGATGTTGAAGAACAGCGTGCCGAGCAGCTGGACCCCGCTGCTCCACCACTCGATCCGCCGAGGTTCCCACGAGAACACCCGCGTCCTGATCCCGGCAGGGGCGGTCGCCCCACGTTCCGCATTGACTGTCTCCAGCCACTGCAGCGTCGCCGCCGAGGTGAAGAAGACCGACCCGACGAAGAAGACGATGCCGTCCGTCGTGGCACCGAAGAGGTCGAGGAACGCCTGGAGCGGCGCCACCATGAAGCACGTGGAGCCGACCACGAAGAGTGCCGAGATCCACCGCGCCAGCCGGGAGGCGCGCTTGCGACGAGCCCGCGACCTCACACGGTGGCCTGCGGCACCGCCGGTTCGAACGGCACCAGCTCCTCCTTGCCGCCGCTGATGACCACGCACGTGGCCTCCGGCACCTCCCGCCAGGCGCCGCGCAGGCCACCCAGCGGCTCCGAGACCACGATCCGCGCATCGTCGGACAGCACATGCAACGCGGGGTTGTCGGGATACTGCTGGCGCAGGGTCACCACATCGGTGCTGTGGTAGAGCGTGCGGGAGCGGCCCTCGGTCGAGTACCGGAACGCCCACGTCGTCGCACCGTCGGTGGTGGCGACGGTCATCTGGACGGGAAACTCGATGCCATGGCGCCGAGCCGTCTCCTCGACGAGACCCACCGCGCGGGCCACCGCCGCCGGCGGGTCGTCCTCCAGGCCGAAGGTCATGGCGAGGAAGAAGAGCATCTCCGTGTCGGTGGTGCCCTCGATGTCGGCGAAGCGGTCAGGGTCGACCGCCAGAGCGAGATCACGCTTCATCACATGGAACCCGTCGATGAACCCGTTGTGCATCCACAGCCACCGGCCGTGGCGGAAGGGGTGGCAGTTCGTCTGCTGCACCGGCGACCCGATCGCGGCACGGATGTGCGCGAACACCCGCGGCGAGGAGATGTGTCCGGAGAGCTCACGGAGGTTGCGGTCGTTCCATGCCGGCTCGATGCTCCGGAACACCCCGGGAGTGTCCGGGGCTCCGTACCACCCGACGCCGAACCCGTCCCCGTTCGTGGTCTCCGCGCCCATCGTCGAGTGCATGCTCTGCACGATCAGCGAGTGCTCGGGCTTGTAGAGCAGGTCCTCGAGGAGCACCGGGGAGCCTGAGTATGCGAGCCATCGACACATGGCAGACCTCCGTTCGTCACCTCATTGCACACCGGTGCCGACTGCGGAGGAATCATCCGTGCGGGATGAGGAGTCCGGCCCCTCACTCGGGTTGCCTTGAGGAGTTCTCGAGCGACGAACGGGGAGAAGCCATGGCCATCCACAAGAGGAGTGGCACGGAGACGGAGGACATGAACGTCCCTCGGTTCACCCGGGCCGGGATGATGCGTGTGCCCAAGAACCGCATCCCCGAGCGCGCGACCTTGCCCCAGACGGCGTACCAGGTCGTCATGGACGAGGTCATGCTCGACGGCAACGCGCGGTTCAACCTCGCCACGTTCGTCACGACGTGGATGGACGAGGAGGCCGACCGCCTTTATGCCGCCACCTTCGACAAGAACATGGTCGACAAGGACGAGTACCCGCAGACCGCTGAGATCGAGGCGCGCTGCGTGAGGATGCTCGCCGACCTCTGGCACGCGCCGAACGCCTCGGAGAGCGTCGGCACGTCGACGACGGGCAGCTCCGAGGGCTGCATGCTCGCGGGGCTGGCCCTGAAACGTCGGTGGCAGCACGCGCGCAGGGACGCCGGCAAGCCCACCGACCGGCCGAACATCGTCATGGGTGGGAACGTCCAGGTGGTGTGGGAGAAGTTCGCGAACTACTGGGAGGTCGAGCCGCGCTACGTCCCGCTGGAGGGGAACGTCTTCCACCTGACCGCGGAACGGCTGCTCGAGCACGTCGACGAGAACACCATCGGCGTGGTCGCGGTCCTCGGGTCGACGATGGACGGCAGCTACGAGCCGATCCAGGAGATCTGCGCGAAGCTGGACGAGTACGAGGCGAGCAGCGGTGTCTCGGTGCCTGTTCACGTCGACGCCGCGTCGGGTGGCTTCATCGCCCCGTTCATTCAGCCCGATCTCGAATGGGACTTCCGGCTGTCACGTGTCGTGTCGATCCAGGCGTCGGGTCACAAGTTCGGGCTGGTCTACCCGGGGGTCGGGTGGGTGCTGTGGCGAGACGCGGAGCACCTGCCCGAGGACCTGGTCTTCCACGTGAACTACCTGGGCGGCGACATGCCGACCTTCGCCCTGAACTTCTCGCGGCCCGGCGCGCAGGTGGTCCTGCAGTACTTCCAGTTCATCCGACTCGGCAGGAACGGGTTCCAGCTGGTCCAGCAGACCTGCCAGGACGTCGCCGTCCACATCGCCGATGCTCTGGACGCGATGCCGGAGTTCGCCGTGATAACGCGCGGCACGGATCTCCCGGTCGTCTGCTTCACCATGAGCAAGGACGTCACCAAGTACGACGTCTACGACGTGTCGCGCAAGCTCCGGGAACGCGGCTGGCTCGTCCCGGCGTACACGATGCCGCCCAAGCGGGACGACCTAGCCGTCCTTCGCGTCGTGGTGCGCAACGGCTTCAGCCACGACATGGCCGATCTCTTCCTGCGCGACCTCCGCGACGCGATGGAGTGGCTCGACAACCTCGACTCCCCTATGCCGCACGAGGAGCAGCCCAGCAGTTTCCACCACTGAGGCGGTCGGCGCTCATCGGTCCGTGACCCGGACGTGCCGGGCGAGGTGGCGCACCGCGGTGCCCATGCCTGCTCCCATGACGGCACCGGCGAGCACGTCGCCCGGGTAGTGAACGCCGGTGTGCACGCGCGAGTAGGCGACCGTCGTCGCCATCAGCCGCAGGACGGCGTCCAGCTCCGGTACGGCGCCCCCGACCGCCGTCGAGAAGGCGAAGGCCGACGCTGCGTGGCCCGACGGGTACGACGCGGAGACCGGCATGCGGACCACATGGGTGCGCACGGACTCCAGGCGGTCCGGCCGCTCGCGTCTCACGAGCGGCTTCGCGGCGAGGTTCACCAGCGCGGACGTCGCACCCAGAGCCGCGATCCCCACGAGCGCCCCCCGGCGTGGTCGCCGACCGCTCAGGCTCATGGCTCCGGCGACACCGAGCCAGAGTCCCGAGTGGTCGGCCGCTCGCGAGATCCGCGCCAGGGCGTGGTCGACGGTCGGCGTCGGGGTGGCGTGGACGGCGTCGTACACCGCGCGGTCCAGGACGCCGAGCTCCCGGCCGGCAGCACGCAGCGAATGCCGCAGCACCGTCACCCACCTCGAGGAACGCCGGAGGTCGTGGCGAGCTGCCACAGCCGTACCCAGCTCCAGGCCGGGACGGGAGACGGGACTCCGGGACGAGTACGCGGCACGCGGACCCGCAGCGCCTTCGGGCGAATGGTGCAACGAACCGGCGTGGGCAGGACCACCGCCTCGCCGTCGATGCCGACCGGGATCTCCGGGGCGTCCGCCGTGACGACGACCTCGGGGACCGCCATGGTGGTCAGGCCTCGATCGTTGGTGCGCCGAAGCAGCCCGACTGCCTGCCTGGCGCTGTCGACGTTCACCGCCACCACGCCGAGCGCCCCAGTGTCGAGCCGGGCTCTGCGTCCGAGTCCCGCCACATCGCCCAGGCTGTAAGGGTTGTCGCTCACCAGGAGCGCTTGCGGGTGGTCGACGACGGCTCCGTCGGCACGCGCCGTCAGCCGAGGGCCCGTGTTGCCGGTGAGCAGGTCGGGCAGCAGCTCCAGTGTGGTCCGAGTCTTGTCGTCGCGGTACGCCGGGCTCTGGACGACCGTTGCGTACGCGCCGAACGACGCGTTGTTCACGAACGGCCTGCCCGCGATCTCCCCCAGGTCGACACGCAGCTCCACTGCGTCCTCGGTGAGGGCGGCCAGGCACGTGGAGGGATCCTCCCGGTCGAGCCCCAGGTCGAGGGCGAGGTGGTTGCGCGTCCCAGCGCTGATCACCATGAACGGCACGTCGTGCTCCGCGGCCACGCCCGCGACGAGGGCCTGCGTCCCGTCCCCGCCCGCCGCGCCGAGCAGGTCTGCGCCTCGTGTCACGGCGTCCCGGACCAGCGATGCCACGTCGGTCTGCCCCGGCCCCTCGAGCAGGACCACCTCGGCGCCCAACGCCTCTGCCTTCTCCTTCAGGCCGAAGCGCCCGACCTTGCCACCTCCGGAGCGCGGGTTCATCACGACGAAGGGGTGACGCGGCGGCGGCACGTCGTACTCGGGCATGCCGCTCTCGTGATGCTCACCGGCGAGCGCCGCGCGGCCGGCCCACGTGGCGACGGCCAGGAGAGCGACTACGACGACCAGCGGCACGATCAGACCGGCGGCGACAAGGGCCCAGGCCATCACGAGCGGGGTCACCACGAGGAGCGCGAGCGCGAGCCAGCGCGCCAGGCCCCGGTGGGCGAGGAACCAGTACGTCGAGGCGACGAGCACGACGAGCCCGAGCACACCGACGAGCAAGATGCCTGGGCTCTCCCAGACGCCCGAGGCGAGCAGAACCACCGCCGCCAGGCCGACCAGCCCGAGTGCCAGGCGCGCCAGCCAGTGCTCCCGCTGCTGCCCACCGCTCACGGCGCTCACGGTCACGACTGACTCGTCTCACGACTCCGGGGTCGATGCCGGCTGCTCCGGGATCTCGGCGCGCGACGTCGACCACTTGAACTCGATCTCGATCTCCACCTCGTCGCCGTCGATCTCGACCTCGAACTCTGCCTCCACCTGCTCCGGCAGGTGCAGACCGAGAGTCCCACCGCCCATCGGCAGCTCCACCTCGCCACCGTGGGCGAAGGCCCGCGACAGGGCGTGCAGCCAGACGGCTGCGTCCTCGCGGGACAGCGACTCCTTGCGCTCGAGCTTGACGTCGGCCATGTCGTGCTCCTCACGGTTCCAGCGGGCAGCAGCGGACCTCACCGTGAGGCCCGACCACCGACTGCCCGTCGTCCAAGACCACCTTGCGGCTCCGTGGGCTGTCCGTGCATCACCTCCACGGGGTGAGGTGTGCGGACCTGTCACCCACTGCGGGTGATGGCAGGCGCCGGAGGACACCCGAGGATCGAGGTGTGAGTCTTCACGTGATGTCCAAGCCGACAGGTGCGGTCTGCAACCTCGACTGCGAGTACTGCTTCTTCCTGTCCAAGGACCAGCTGTACCCCGGCAGCGGCTTCCGGATGGAGCCGACGGTCCACGAGGCGTACATCCGCCAGCTTTTCGAGGCACACGAGGGCGCCGACGAGGTGGTCGTGGCCTTCCAGGGCGGCGAGCCGACGCTGATGGGGATCGACTTCTTCCGGCGTTCGCTCGAGCTGGAGGAGAGGTTCCGCCGGCCAGGTCAGAAGGTGGCCAACACGCTGCAGACCAACGGCACCCTGCTCGACGACGAGTGGGGCGCCTTCCTGCGCGAGCACGACTTCCTCGTCGGCCTGTCCGTCGACGGTCCGCGCGAGATGCACGACGCCTACCGGGTCGACAAGGGAGGGAAGCCCACCTTCGACCGGGTCATCCGCGGGCTCGACGTACTCCGGCGCCACGAGGTGGACTGGAACGCCCTCACCACCGTGAACGCCGCCAACGGCGACCACGGGCGGGAGGTCTACACGTTCCTCCGCGACGACCTCGACGCGCAGTTCGTCCAGCTGATCCCCGTCGTCGAGAGAGCGACCCCCGAGCTGCTCCCCTTGGCCGAGGCAGGCTGGGGACGGCGAGACGGAGAGCGGCCGTTGTACCGGCAGGAGGGGAACCTCGTGACCCACCGCACGGTGGGTGCGGAGCAGTACGGCCAGTTCCTGGTCGACGTGTTCGAGGAGTGGGTGCGACACGACGTGGGCGACGTGTTCGTCCAGGTCTTCGACACCGCGCTCGGCCACTGGATGGGCATGGACCAGTTCGGCATGTGCGTCCACGCCCGCACCTGCGGCTCGGCACTCGCCCTCGAGCACAACGGCGACCTCTACTCCTGCGACCACTACGTCGAGGACGACTACCTGCTGGGCAACATCGCCGAGGGGCGCACGTTGCTGGAGCTGGCCGTCTCGCCGCAGCAGACCTCCTTCGGTCAGGCCAAGCTCGACACCCTGCCGGAGTACTGCAAGCGCTGCGACGTCCGCTTCGCCTGCAACGGAGGCTGCCCGAAGGACCGCTTCCTCACCACCCCGGACGGCGAGCCCGGCCTTCACTACCTGTGTGCGGGCTACCAGCGGTTCTTCCGGCACGTCGACGAGCCGATGCGTGTGATGGCCGACCTGGTCGGCCGAGGTGAGGACGCCGCGGGCATCCGCGACTGGTACGCCGCGCGCGACGGAGCGAGCGGCTGAGCCACGGGGGCCGAGGGGCGGTGGTCAGGACTGGGGACGGGGGCTCGCCCAGGTGGCGGGGATGTCCGCACCGCCCTCCTCGGTCACACGCTCGCCCATCCTGACGTACGCCGCGTGCGGGAGCAGCTTGCCCGCCACCAGGGCCTCGCCCATGTGGAACGATGTCGCTCCCGCCATGAGCCCTGGCGGCACGAAGGACAGCACCCGTGCGAGATCGCCGAGGTCGGCCTGCGAGTTCATCCTCATCAGCAAGAGGTTGTCGCACTGCGAGACCACGTTCTCGTGCACCTTGTGCGGGCGCTGGGTCGAGGTCAGCAGGTAGAGGCCGTACTTGCGTCCCTCTGCGGCGATCTGCACCACGTGCTCCGTCGACAGGCGGCTCAGAGCGTCCGGCGGCTCGGCGGGGCAGATGTTGTGCGCCTCGTCGACGACCACCAGGCACGGCCGGCGGGACAGCCGTGTCTCCCACAGGGTCGACAGAACCGCCTCGGCGACGAGCCGCTGCTCCTGCACCGTGGCCAGCGAGCCGAGGTCTACGACCGTGCACCGTGCGGTCGGCTCACGGATCTCCTCGACCAGCGACCGCGCCTCCGCGCTCCACACCGACCACCCGAGCACCCCGAGGTTGAGAGCCCGAAGGCCGAGCTGCCGGGCGCCTGGCGTCTCGCGCTCCAGCAGCTGGTCGACCCGCGTGACCAGCGGCTTCCCCGCCTCCTGGGCCCGGAGCAGCTCGGTCAGCGCGGCGTACTCCTCGCGGTCGCCGACCGGGTCGAGCCCCAGGACGGCCGCCCGGGCCGCGGGGTCGAGCTCGGCGAAGCGCAGCCGCAGCGGATGGTCGGCAGACGGGTCGCTGCGCCACACGGCGACGTCACCGAGGGCGTCGGCATAACGTGCTGCCGTCCGCGGGTCGGCGCCCTCCCGGATGCGGGGCAGCCCGACGTGGTCGGAGTTCGGGTCGAGGACGACCACCCGGAGGCTGGTCTCCGCGAGCACCCGTTCGAGCAGCACGCCGAGGGAGTAGGTCTTCCCGGACCCGGACTGCCCGCACATGAAGGTGTGCCGGTCGAGCCCGCCGCTGTCGAGCGTGGCCGGCACTCCAGGCGCGAGCAGCAGCTCACCGATCGTGAGCCCCGCGCGTGGGGGGCGCGTGCCGGCGAACCAGGAACCGACCTCGCCGGGCTCCGCGAGCCGCACCGACGCGTCGTGGAAGGGGCGTCCGTCGGTGGAGAGCACGACACCGGACCCTCTGGCGAGCCGGATCAGGATGTTCGACGTCACGCCGGCCAGGCCCTGGCCGTCCGCCGTCCCCGAGTCCGCACCCAGGTCCGTGACCTGGCCCAGCCTGCTCGGTCCGTCGCCCTCGAGCATCACGTAGCCGCCCCGTCTCAGCGTGAGGCCGTGCAGGGATGCCTGGAACTCGAAGACGTGACCGTCCACCGACGTCGCCAGCGGCAGGATGCTCCGTTCGACCTGCTCCCGGACGCTCCTGTAGGCGGCGAGCCGAGCTGCCAGGTCGGGGACTGCGCTGCGCTCGGGACCGGCAGCGTCGTCGAGGCCGGGCATCGGGGCTCACGCCTCCGCGGCCGGCTGACGGGTGGGGATGCGGTTCGCGAAGAACAGCGCGATGAGTGCGATCAGGGCCAGCACGGACATCGAGGCCCGCAGTCCGGCGAGCCGGGCCTTCTCGTTCTCGTCGACGATCGCGGCGGCGGTCTCGCCCGTCACCCCGACGTCGGCGAGCGCGCGCGTGAGGTCGTCGTCCGGGATGAACGGCACACCGGCGGCCAGCTCGACCTGCGCGTTCGAGGAGAGGTCCTCGGGGATCGCCGGGTTGGCCTGGATGCCGGCGAAGAACGACGTGGTGAGCGCCGAGATCAGCACAGCTCCGGCAAGGGCGGTGCCGATGGAGGCACCGAGGAAGGTGACGGTGTTCTGGACCCCGCCCACCTCACCGGTCTGCTCGTCCGGGACCGCGGAGACGGTGACGCTGCCGAGCTGTGACGCCAACGCACCGATGCCGAGCCCCGCGAGCAGCATCGGCCAGGTGACGACCTCCGGCCCGACGCCGACTTCGAGCGCGGCCACCAGCACCACGATCCCCACGAACAGGAGGCCGAAGCCGAGGCGCACCACCCGACGGGGTGACGCGTCGGGGAAGAACTTCGGTATCCCGACTGCGGCGACCAGCAGGGCGACCGAGAGCGGGAGGATCCGCAGACCGGTCTGGATCGCCGACAGCCCCAGCGCGACCGAGAGGAACAGTGGCACCGCGAAGAACAGGCCCGCCTGGAGCAGGTACTGGAAGAAGAACGAGACCAACCCGCCACGGAGCGTCTCGTTGCCCAGCATGGCCGGGTCGATCAGCACCGCGGCACCGCTGTCGCGCCGATGACGTCTCCCAGCCGGAGGAACCCGAGCAGCACCACGCCACCGGCGAGGACGAGCCAGACCACCGGCGAGAGGCCCAGCCAGACGGGGGCCTCCGGCTTCGGGTTGACGAAGCCCCAGGTCCCGGCGCGCAGGACCCCGTAGACGACGAGGCCCAGGCCCAGGGCCGACAGACCGGTGCCGACGAGGTCCAGGCGGACGCCCGGTTCGGCCGGGGCATCGGCCATGCGTCGGGCCAGGACCAGGATGCACGCGACGACGATCACCTCACCCGCGAACACCCACCGCCACGAGGCATACGTCGTCAGCAGGCCGCCGATCAGCGGGCCGGCCGCCACGGCGATCGCGCCGCCGAAGCCGCCACGAGGCCGTAGGCGCGCGGACGCTCGGCTCGCGTCGAAGTTCGACGCGACCAGGGCGACGATCGCGGGCATGATCAGCGCGGCCCCGATCCCCTCGAGGAGCGACCAGCCGATCAGCAGCACGGCCAGGTTCGGGGCGAGCGCGGTGGTGAACGACCCGGCGCCGTAGATCACGCAGCCGATGGCGAAGGCGCGCTTGCGGCCGACGATCTGGCCGATCTTCCCGCCGGTGATCATCAGCGAGGCCATCACCAGCGTGTAGAGCGTGATCGCGGTCTGGATGCCGGTGACCGTCGTGCCCAGGTCGTCGGCGACCGTCGCGATCGACACGTTCATGACCGAGCTGTCGAGAGTCATGAGGAACTGGCCCGACGCCAGCGTCAGGAGCACGACCCCCGAGGAGGACGTCCCGGGTACGGAGGGTGCGCTCACATCACTTCCCACCTCGCCACCTCCGCTCGATCGCACTTAGACGAGCGTGCCCCCAAAGCGCGCACGACGAGAGGGGATTGGCGTTTCAAGCCGTTTGTCCGTCCTCGGTCCCCTGACCGGGCGCAGGTCGCCCGCTCTGTGTGGTGTTCGACCTACGCTGGACGGCATGATGCGCCCGAGCACCGTCGGCCTCCTCCGCGCCTCCGGCTACCAGCCCAGGTCGGTGAAGCAGGAGATCCACGCGAACCTGCTGCGCACCCTTCGCCGGGGGGAGCCGGCGTTCCCCGGGATCGTCGGCTTCGACGACACCGTCCTCCCCCAGCTGGAGAGCGCTCTGCTCGCCGGCCACGACCTCGTGCTGCTCGGTGAACGCGGCCAGGGCAAGACCCGCCTGATGCGGACCATCAGCCTGCTCCTGGACGAGTGGAGTCCGGTGGTGGAGGGCTGCGAGATCAACGACGACCCACTGCGGCCGGTCTGCCTGCGCTGTCGCTCGCTCGCCGAGGAGCTCGGCGACGACGTACCCGTCGTGTGGCGGCACCGGGACCAGAGGTACGCCGAGAAGCTGGCCACCCCGGACACCAGCGTCGGGGACCTCATCGGCGACGTGGACCCCGTGAAGGTGGCGGAGGGCCGCACGCTCGGCGACCCGGAGACGGTGCACTACGGACTCCTCCCCCGCACCAACCGCGGCGTCTTCGGGCTCAACGAGCTGCCGGACCTCGCCGAGCGGATCCAGGTGGCGATGTTCAACGTCCTGGAGGAGCGGGACATCCAGGTCCGCGGCTACTACCTCCGACTTCCGCTCGACCTCCTCCTCGTGGCCACCGCGAACCCCGAGGACTACACGAACCGCGGCCGAATCATCACCCCGCTCAAGGACCGGTTCGGCGCCGAGATCCGCACCCACTACCCGCAGGAGGTGGAGGAGGAGACCACGCTGGTCGCACAGGAGGCACACCTCGTCGCCGAGGTGCCCGGCTACCTGCTCGAGGTGGTCGCCCGGCTCACCAGGGCGCTGCGCCACTCCCCGTCGATCGACCAGCGCTCAGGTGTGAGCGCACGGTTCGCCATCGCGGCCGCCGAGGGCGTCTCCGCCTCCGCCCTTCGCCGCAGCGCCCGCACCGGCGAGGCGGAGGCTGTGGCCCGGATCTGCGACGTCCCGACCGTCCTGCCCACGCTCCTCGGGAAGCTCGAGTTCGAGATGGGTGAGGAGGGTCGCGAGGACGAGGTGGTCCAGCACCTGCTCCGGGTAGCGACCGCCGAGACCTTCCGGGAGCGCCTCGCGGGGCTCGACCTCTCCGGTTTCACCGACCTGTTCGCCGAGGGGTCGGTCGTGGAGACCGGCGAGCTCGTGACCGCCGAGGACCTCCTCGGCCAGGTGGGCACGGTGCCGGGGCTCTCGAAGGTGCTCGACCGGCTCGGGCACGGCGACGACGCGGGCCGGGGCCAGGTCGCCGCGGCGGTCGAGATGGTGCTCGAGGGCCTGCACCTGACCCGCCGGATCGCCAAGGAGTCGCTCGACGGCAGGGTCGTGTACGGAGCCTGAGATGAGCAGCCACCGCTACCGGTACGGGCCCTGGCACGGCGGGCCCGACCCGCTGGCGCCTCCGTACGACGTACGAGCCGCTCTCGACGAGGTCGGCCGCGACGTCTTGGCCGGCGGGTCGCTACGTGACTCGCTCAACGACCTCCTGCGCCGGGGCATCGGTGACCGCGGTGGCCTGGACGACCTCATGGAGAAGGTGCGTCGCGCGCGGGCGGCGGCACGTCGGCGCGGGGACCTCGGCGGCACCCTGGACAAGGTGCGGGCCGCTCTGGACCAGGCCCTCGCCGAGGAGCGCGAGGCCCTCGCCGGGTCGGCCGGCGACGAGGCCCGGATGGCGGAGATGGAGCTCGACACGCTGCCGGACGACGTTGCGGGCGCCGTACGCGCACTCGAGCCCTACGACTGGCGGTCCGACGAGGCTCGCGCGACGTACCAGCAGATTCTCGGGATGCTCCGGCAGGAGGTGCTGGAGGCGCAGTTCCAGGGCATGAAGCAGGCCCTGTCGGGCGAGGACCCCGAGGCCATGGCCAGGGTCAAGGAGATGCTCGCCGACCTCAACTCCCTTCTCGCGGCGCACGCGCGCGGCGAGGACACCACGGACCGGTTCGCACAGTTCATGGAGCGGCACGGTGAGTTCTTCCCCGAGAACCCGCAGGACGTCGACGAGCTGATCGACGCGCTGGCGCGCCGCCAGGCGGCCGCCGAGCGGCTGATGGCCTCGCTCTCCCCAGCGCAGCGCGAACAGCTGTCTGAGCTGATGGGCCAGGCGATGTCCGACCTCGACCTCGCCTCCGAGATGGCCCAGCTGTCGGACCACCTGCGTGCTCTGCGTCCCGGGGAGTTCGGTGGCGATCCCGTCGACAGTCGCCCAGGCGGCGAGCCGATGGGGTACAGCGACGCCGTCGAGACGGTCGCCGAGCTCGCCGACCTGGAGGCGCTCGAACGCCAGCTCGGCCAGAGCTACCCCGGGGCCACCCTCGACGACGTCGACGTGGAGGCGCTGGAACGGCACCTGGGCGGTGCGGCGGCCGCGGACCTGCGCGCCTTGCGTGACCTGGAGCGGCAGCTGGAACGACAGGGCTACGTCACGCGCTCCGAGGACGGCCTGCGGCTGACGCCTCGGGCGCTGCGGCGTCTCGGGGAGACGGCGCTTCGTCGCATCTTCAGCGACCGGTCCGTCACGTCCGGCGACCACCTCGACCGCCGCACGGGATCCGCCGACGAGCCGACCGGGTCCACACGGCAGTGGGTCTTCGGCGACGAGCTGCCGATAGACGCGGGCCGGACCGTGGGCAACGCGCTTCGGCGAGGCGGCCTCTCGGCGGGCGCCCCACGGCTTCTCGTGGAGGACTTCGAGGTCGTCGAGACCGAGCGGCGCACCACCGCGGCGGTCGCCTTGTGCGTCGACCTGTCCTTCTCCATGGTGATGGAGGACCGCTGGGGTCCCATGAAGCAGACCGCCCTGGCGCTCTCGCACCTGATCGAGACACGGTTCCGGCACGACGCGCTGCAGATCATCGGCTTCGACCTCGCGGCCCGCCGGCTCTCGCCGGTCCAGCTCGCTGCCGCGGAGCCCGAGTGGGTGCAGGGCACGAACCTCCAGCACGCGCTGATGATCGCCGGGCGACACCTGCGACGACACCCGGACGCCGAGCCGGTGGTGCTCGTGGTGACCGACGGGGAGCCGACCGCGCACCTGCTCGACGACGGCACGCCGTACTTCCGCTGGCCCTCGACCCGGGAGACCGTCACCGCGACGGTGCGCCAGGTCGACGAGCTGACCAGGTACGGCGCCGCCATCAACTTCTTCATGCTCGGCGAGGACCCGGGGCTCGCCCGGTTCGTCGACGCCATGGCGCGGCGAGCCGCCGGGCGCGTGTTCACCCCGGACCTCGGGCGGCTCGGCGAGTACGTAGTCTCCGACTACCTCCGGGCGCGCCGAGGGCGCTGAGCCGGTGGTCCCGGCGCAGCGCCCTCGGTGCTCAGCTCAGCGGCGGACGAAGACCGCTGTCGTGCGGCCCGGGACCGTGACAGCTCCCTCGCTCGCCGAGGACTCCTTGACCACCGGGTCCGCCCCGTCGGCCTGGACCTGGTGCAGCGTCCACCCGTCGCCGACGTCCTCGACCGTCGTCGGGTCCGGCGAGGCGTTGAAGACCACCAGGACCCCGTCGAGCTCAGGATCGACGGCCGACCCGACCGTGTCGTCGATGTGCATCGCGACCACCCCGGGGTCGGCGGACGGGAAGGACACCTTGTCCTGGATGGCAGCGGCACTGCCGAGCCGGAAGAGCGGCGTCGACATCCGGATCCTGAGCAGGTCCTCGGCGGCGGCGTGGGCCGCGTCCAGGTCCTTCGGATGCGGCCGCAGGTTCGGGTCCGCGAGCAGCGGTTTCATGTACTTCCACTTGGTCTCGTTGTCCGCAGCCATCGGAAGGCCGGACCCGAAGGTGCTCTCCTGACGGGTCCAGTCGACGCGGTTGAACCAGTCACCCGAGTCGTAGGAGTTCCGGTCCAGCGACTTCGACCGCAGGATGTCCGCCCCGGCGTGCCAGAACACCACCCCTTGCGAGAGCGCCGTGGTGGAGAGCGCCACGGTGTTCATCCGGACCCGGTCGGTCATGGACGTCTTCGTGGGCAGCTTCATCGTGAGGACGTCGAAGAGGGTCTCGTTGTCGTGCGCGTCGACGTAGGTGACCGTCTCGCTCGGGTCCTCGGCGTAGCCCGCGGGCGAGCCGTTGTAGTCGACGTCCCTACCGGTGACCTGCTTGCCCGAGGAGTCGGTGAAGGTGAAGCCGGCGAGGTTGCCCGCCAGCCCGAGCTTGACCAGGTCCTCGAGGTGCATCAGCCGCTTGCGCTGCTCCTCCTCGGTGCCGTTCACCTCGGCGCCGTTGGGGTCGGTGAACAGGCCCGAGCCGAACCCCTGGATCCGCGGATCCTCGTCGAACGGCCCGCCACCGCGCACCGCGTCACGCAGCCGGTCGCTGAACGTGCCGATCCCGGTCCCGCCGAGGTTGGCCTGGCTTGCCTGCTCGAAACGCGCGTTGTCCGCGACCTCGCCGAAGTTCCACCCCTCGCCGTACAGGTAGATCTTCTTGCCGTCCACGCCGTCGCGTTTGACAGTCAGCCGGTCGAGGGCCGCGCGCAGGTTCAGCATGTTCTGCTTCGAGTGGTGGCCCATCAGGTCGAACCGGAAGCCGTTGACCTTGTACTCCCGAGCCCAGGTGAGCACCGAGTCGATCATCAGCTTCTCCATCATGGCGTGCTCGGTCGCGGTGTTCGCGCAGCACGTGGAGGTCTCCTGGGCTCCAGACGCCGAGAGCCGGTGGTAGTAGCCCGGCACCACCCGGTCCAGCACGGACTTGGGGTCCTGACCGGACGCCGCGGTGTGGTTGTAGACGACGTCCATGACGACCTGGAGGCCGGCGTCGTTGAGTCCCTGCACCATCTCGCGGAACTCGCGGGTGCGGCCAGGCCCGTCGGGATCGGTCGCGTAGGAGCCCTCCGGAGCCGTGTAGTGCAACGGGTCGTAGCCCCAGTTGAACCCGTCCTCGCCGCGGATCTTGTCGACGCACTCCTGCTGCTCGGCGGAGTCAGGCGCGTAGGACTCGAGGTCGCAGGGCGGGCTCTTCTGTGCGTCGCGCCGCTCCTCGATCGTGGCGATGTCGAACGCGGGCAGGAGGTGCACGGTGTTCAGGCCGGCTTCGGCGAGCTCACGCAGGTGCTTCATCCCGGCTGTACCGGAGTGCGTGAAGGCACGGTAGGTGCCGCGCTCCTCCGCCGGGACGGAGTCGTCGCCGATCGAGAAGTCGCGGACGTGCAGCTCGTAGACGTTGCGGTCCTCGTCCTGTGCGAGCGCGGGTGCATGCAGCGTCGACCAGCCGGCCGGCTTCAGCGCCGGGTCCTCGAGGTCGGCGACGACCGAGCGTTCGGAGTTGGTCGTCAGCGCCACCGAGTAGGGGTCGGTGACGCGGTTGTGCTCCACCGTGCCGGTCGAGGGAGCGAAGACGTCCACCTCGTAGAGGTACGACGCGCCCTTCCACGACCGCTCGCCGCGGGCGGTCCACGTCCCGTCGGACTCGCGGCTCATCGGCGTGCGCACCGGGGCCGCGGCTCCGGAGGGCCACACCAGGAGGTCGACGTCCTGGGCGGTCGGGGCCCACACCGAGAACGACGGCTTGCCGTTGGCCCAGGTGACCCCCAAGCTCCGATCCCGCGCTCCGGCGTACACGTCGTCGAGCACTCCGGGGATCTGCACCCCGGTCGCGTCCACGAGCTTGCCGAGGTCGTCGTACGCCGCGACGGCGAGCTCCCCACGCAGGATCTGCGGCACCAGTTTCAGGTCCTCCTTCCGAAGCCGGAACGCCTCGTAGCCCTCCAGCTGGGGGAAGTCCGCGAGGACGTCGGCGGGCAGACCCTTCGGGTCGTAGGTCAGCGGCACCGAGTCGCCACCGGTGACCGCCTCGTCGTCGACGGCGAGGTCGGCGTCCGCGGACCAGTGGAGGCGGTAGCGCCTGGAAGCCGCGTCCTTCACGTCCCAGGCGACCAGCCCCTCGCGGACCCACTGTGCCTTCTGCTTGGCGAGGTCGGGGCTGGCGCCCGCGGTACGTGACGACACGGTCAGCACGTGGCTGGCGATGTCGTAGCTGAACAGCACCTGCACGCCGTCCGCCGGAACGTCGAAGTCGATGTTGCCGCCATCCCTGGCACCTCCTGCCCCGTAGTTCTCCGACCATGACAGACCATGCGCCGCCTTGACCTGGTAGGAGCCGGCCGGGAGCGCGGTGGTGCTGAAGGTGTAGGTGCCGTCGCCGTCGATGTCCTTCAGCCACGAGGCCATGCAGTCGGGCGCCCAGTCGCCGGGACAGCCGAGCTCGTCCTGGAAGCTGCCCGCGGCGGTGACGATCGGCCCCTGGGCGTCGGTGGTGACGTAGTGCGTGGAGTGGTCGTAGTAGAACGACACCTGCCCACCAGGCGCCTTCAGCGGGATGTTCGAGCCACCCCGCGCACCGCCTGATCCGTAGTTCTCGTCCCAGCTCTTGTCGATGGCCGCCTTGTACTCGTAGTCGCCGGCCGGAATCTCGACCGTGCCCTTCCAGACCTGGTCCTTCGGGTCGAGGGAGAGCTGGGCCTGGTCGCAGTCCGGCATCCAGTCGCCCGAGCAGCCGATCTCGCCGTTGTGGTTGCCCGGCATGGAGACGGCGTGGGGCTGGGTGACCGGCCCACCGCCCCCGGTGTCGCCTCCGCCACCCTGCGTGGGCTGCCCGACCGTGGCGTAGGTAGAGGTGACCGAGAGGTTGTCCGAGGAGTCGCGGAGCACCGCGCGGTACTCGACGAGGCTGCCCTTGGGCAGCGCGTCGAGCTCACCGGGTGCGTGGAAGACGCGGTACGGCGCGTTGTCGTCGGTGCCGAGCTTGGTCCAGTGCTTCACGCCAACGGTGCGCCAGGCGATGCTCACCTCGTTGAACCCACCCTCGGGCACCGAGACAGCGACCTCCTGCCGCCCTCCCACGGTGCCGCCGGCGCTCGGGGTGCGGAAGTACGCCGTGGGTGCGGCGTCACGCTCTGGGACGGTGCCGGCAGCCCGCAGCACCACCGCCGAGAGGGGCGGCACGTCAACCTCGATGCGGCTCTCCCGGTCGGACTTCGTGGACGTCCCCCGCTCCTGCGCGGGAGCCGGCCACACCTGCTTGAACGTGCCCTGTTTCATCAGCGTCTCGAACGTCGCCGACTGCTCCGTCGTCGAGTTGTTCACTGCGACGACGTACTCACGGCCCTCCTCGCGGGAGATGCGGCTGAAGGCGTAGACACCAGGCTTGCTGCTGGCGTAGCGGTGCAGCTGCGCGCCGTCAGCCAGAGCCGGGTAACGCTTGCGCAGCTCGGCGAGCGCGGCGATCTGCTTGTAGAGCGGGTGGCGGCCGTCGAAGTTGTCATCGGCGGTGGTCGCATCGGTTCCGATCAGGTCGTCGTCGTTGTACGACGAAACCCGGCTCGCGAACATGTCCTGGCGCGCATCCTTGTCTCCGCCGTCACCGGTGAAGCCCTGCTCGTCGCCGTAGTAGACGACCGGCTGCCCGCGGGTGAGGTACATCAGAGAGTGGGCGAGCTCGTCCCTCTCGAGCAGCTCGTTCCCGGCCGCACCCTTGGCCAGCATCATGCCGACCCGACCCATGTCGTGGTTGCCGAGGAAGGTCGGCAGGGAGTACGCATTCGAGTCGGTGTCGGTGTAGTAGTCGTCACCGGCGAAGAAGTCACGGAGTCCGGCGGTGGGCTTGCCCTGCGCAAACCCGACCGCGGCGGACTGGTAGCCGAAGTCGAGGGTGGCGTCGAGCCGGCCCTGCGTGGTGTAGGTGGACATGACCTTGGGGTCTGCGTCGTACACCTCGCCGAAGGTGAAGAAGTCGTCGTTGTCGATCCGGGCAGCCTCGTCGGAGATCGCGGGCGCGAACTCCTGCCAGAACTCCATGTTCACGTGCTTGACGGTGTCGATCCGGAATCCGTCGATGCCGAAGTCCACCCAGGACTTGTAGACGTCGGTCATGCCCTTGACGACCTCGGGCTTCTCGGTGAACAGGTCGTCGAGCCCGACGAAGTCGCCGTACGTGGAGGACTCGCCGGCGAAGGTCGAGTCTCCCCGGTTGTGGTAGTTGGTGACGTCGTTGAGCCAGGCCGGCGTCTTGGCCTGGCTGTCGGCCTCGTCGCGGAAGGTCGGCGTGTAGGGGAAGGAGGTCTTGGGGTCGAGCTCGGGGAAGGTCTCCTTGCCTGCGTAGTCCGCGTCGTCGAACTCCGTGCCCTCGGCGTCCTTGTACGGCCGGGCCTCCTTGCTGATGTAGGAGTACTCCTGCTGCTCGTAGTCGATGACGTCGGCTGTGTGGTTGGTGATGATGTCGAAGAAGACCTTGATCCCGCGCTCGTGCGCCTTGTCGACGAAGGCCTTCAGCTCCTGGTTCGTGCCGAAGTGCGGGTCGATCCTCGTGAAGTCGGTGATCCAGTAGCCGTGGTAGCCGGCCGATGCGTTCTCGCCACTCCCCTGGACGGGCCGGTTCTGGAACGACGGGGTCAGCCACACCGCCGTCGTACCGAGGTCCTCGATGTAGTCGAGCTTCTCGGTCAGGCCGGCGAGGTCGCCGCCGTGGTAGAAGCCCTTGTCGGCCGGGTCGAGGCCGTTCTCCATGCGGCCGCCGGTGATCCCGCCGGTGTCGTTCGAGGTGTCCCCGTTGGCGAACCGGTCCGCCATCACGAAGTAGAAGTTCTCGCGCGACGTGGGCTGACGCAGGGAGTCGGTGGCCATCGCCCGGTCGGCCGCCGTGGGCTTGTCCGAAGGCAGCTCCGCCGGTGCCACCGCGACCGCGTGCGTGGCGTGGTCATAGCTGAACCGGAGCTTCGCGTCGTGCTCGAGATGGAGCGGGACGTTCGCCTTGCCGTCCGCGCCACCGCCGTAGCTCTCGTCCCAGGTGTCGTTCAGCGCCACCTTGAACTCGTAGGTGCCGGCGGGAACGGTGAACACGCCGTCGTACGACGAGGTGCCTGCCACCGCCGCGAGGCGGGTGTCCTCGCACGTGGGTGCCCAGTCGCCGGCACAGCCGAGCTCGTCCTGGAGGGACCCGACAAGGGTCACGTGCCCAGGCTCGGCGGTGTGGTCGGCGGTCGCGGGCGTAGCCATCGTGGTGAGGACGAGAGGGGCGGTGAGGACAGCAGTGACGGCGGCGACGAGCCCGCGGGGCACATGAGGTTGCACGGTGTCTCCAAAAGGTGCGAAAGGGAGAAGTCAGACATATGACACACGCCACACGAGCCCCGCGCAAGCTTGGGGAGCATTCCTAAACTGGTATTGTTCCAGTTAAGCGACTCGCCCCAGAAGACAACCAATGTGGAGGTTCTTGCCGTATGGCACTCATCAACACCGAGGTCAAGCCGTTCAACGCGACCGCGTACCACGACGGCGCGTTCGTCGACGTCAGCGACGCCGACCTGCGTGGCAAGTGGTCGGTCGTGTTCTTCTACCCCGCCGACTTCACGTTCGTCTGCCCCACCGAGCTCGGCGACCTCGCCGACCACTACGCGGACTTCAAGAGCCTCGGCGTGGAGATCTACTCGGTCTCGACCGACACCCACTTCACCCACAAGGCCTGGCACGAGACCTCCGACACCATCGGCAAGATGCAGTACCCGATGGTCGGCGACCCGACCGGCACGATCACCGAACAACTTCGACGTGATGCGCGAGGGCCAGGGCCTTGCCGACCGCGGCACGTTCGTGATCGACCCCGACGGCGTCATCCAGTTCATGGAGATCATCGTCGGAGGGCGTCGGCCGCAACGCCGCCGAGCTGCTCCGCAAGGTGAGGGCCGCCCAGTACGTCCGCAACCACCCGAACGAGGTCTGCCCCGCCAAGTGGGAGGAGGGCGACGACACCCTCGCTCCGTCGCTCGACCTCGTCGGCAAGATCTGACCGCCGTTCCGCCACGTCTCAGCAGATCCTTCGGAGGTCTTCGTGCTCGACCCCGCCCTGTCCACGCAGCTCGCCACGCACCTGGAGCTCGTCCAGCGACCCGTCGAGCTGGTCGCCTCCCTCGATGACAGCGCCAAGTCCGGCGAGCTCATGGAGCTGCTCGACGAGATCGCGTCACTCTCGGACCACATCACGGCCGTACGGCGGGACGACGACGAGCGCCGGCCCTCCTTCGCCATCGTCCGCACCGGGACCGACGTGTCGGTGCGCTTCGCCGGCATCCCCCTCGGCCACGAGTTCACCTCGCTTCGTCCTCGCCCTGCTCCAGGTGGGCGGCCACGCCCCTGCCGTCTCGCCCGAGGCAGCGGAGCAGATCCAGGCCCTCGACGGCGAGTACCACTTCGAGACCTACTTCTCGCTGTCGTGCCAGAACTGCCCCGACGTGGTGCAGGCACTCAACCTGATGAGCGTGCTCAACCCGAGCATCACCCACGTCGCGATCGACGGGGCCCTCTTCCAGGACGAGGTCGAGGCCCGCGGCGTCATGGCCGTGCCGACCGTCTTCCTCAACGGCGAGGTCTTCGACCAGGGCCGCATGACCCTCGAGCAGATCGTCGCGAAGCTCGACTCGAGCGCGACCGAGAAGGCCGCGGAGGAGATCCGCGGCAAGGACCCCTTCGACGTACTCGTCGTCGGCGGCGGCCCGGCCGGCGTCTCCGTCGGCCATCTACGCCGCCCGCAAGGGGATCCGCACCGGCGTCGTCGCCGAGCGCTTCGGCGGCCAGGTGCTCGACACCATGGCGATCGAGAACTTCATCTCGGTCCCCTACACCGAGGGCCCCAAGCTCGCCGCGGCCCTCGAGCAGCACGTCTCGGACTACGACGTCGACGTCATGGACCTGCAGCGGGTCGCACGCCTCGTGCCGGCCAGCAGGCCGACGGGCTCCTCACCGTCGAGCTCGAGAGCGGCGCCACCGTCAACGGCCGCACGGTCGTGCTCTCCACCGGCGCTCGCTGGCGCCACATGGGCGTGCCCGGCGAGGACGAGTACCGCAACAAGGGCGTCACCTACTGCCCCCACTGCGACGGCCCGCTCTTCAAGGGCAAGCGCGTCGCGGTCATCGGCGGCGGCAACTCCGGGGTCGAGGCCGCGATCGACCTGGCCGGCGTCGTGGCCCACGTGACGCTCCTCGAGTTCGACGGAGCGCTCCGCGCCGACGACGTGCTGCAGCGCAAGCTGCGCAGCCTCCCCAACGTCGACGTGCTCGTCAGCGCGCTCACCACCGAGGTCCTCGGCGACGGCGCCAAGGTGACGGGCCTCGAGTACGAGGACCGCTCCACGGGCGAGAAGGACCGCCTCGACGTCGAGGGGGTCTTCGTGCAGATCGGCCTGCTGCCGAACACCGAGTGGCTCGAGGACACGGTCGAGCTGACCGACCGGAAGGAGATCGTCATCGACGACCGCGGCGCGACCTCCGTGCCGGGCGTGTTCGCCGCCGGTGACTGCACGACCGTGCCGTACAAGCAGATCGTGATCGCCATGGGCACGGGATCCACCGCCGCGCTGAGCGCCTTCGACCACCTGATCCGCACCTCGGCACCCGACGAGGCCGACTCCCCGGAGGCCTGAGTCCGGCGCGGCCAGGCAGGGGTGGGCCTACCGTGGTGGGCGTGCTGAACTACACCGTCGGCCCGACCTCAGCCGGTCCGGACGCGTACGCCGTCACGAGGCCGTCGCGCGGTTCCGCCGACGAGCTCGTGTGGGAGTCGCTGTGCTACGCCACCCCCACCGGCTACCGCCCGCTGTTCCTCGACCTGCACGTCCCCCGGCCTCCGGCTACCGCTGACCCGCAGCCGTGCCCGCTCGTCGTGTGGCTCCACGGAGGCGGGTGGGAGTCCGGCTCGAGACGCCGCCTCCCCGTCGCGTTCGACGAGCACTGGTTCCTCCAGCGCATAGTCCTCGCAGGGTTCGCTGTTGCGGTCGTCGACTACCGCCTCTGCGCCGAGGCCGGCTTCCCGGCACCGGTGGACGACGTACGGTCGGCCCTGGCGTGGCTCGGCGACCATGCCGACGACTTCGGGTACGACGCCGGTCGGCTGGCGCTCTGGGGCGAGTCGGCAGGCGCCCACCTCGCGCTCCTCGCCGCCGCGGCGGCCGTCGGTACGCCGCAGGTGGCGGCCGTCGTGGACTGGTACGGCCCGACCGACCTGCCGGCACTGGCCGCGTCCACCACCTCGGCCCAGGAGGAAGGTGGCGAGCCGACCCCGAGCGCCGAGACCGAGCGGGTGATGCAGGACGGTGGCTGGGGTGCGGACGAGGCGTCGCCGGTGCGAGTGTTGGGGGCCGAGACGCCACCTGTGTTCATCGCACACGGCCGCGACGACTCGATGGTCCCGATAGCCCAGAGCCAGGTGCTGCGCGACCACCTGACGACGCTCGGTGTTCCCGTGGAGTACCACGAGACCGACGGCGGCCACGTCTTCGAGGGCTCCGACGCACTCCCCGACGTCCTCGCGTGGAGCCTGGACTTCCTGGGAAGGCATCTCGCCTTCGACGTGGGCCCGCACCCAGAGCTCGGACAGTCGAGGTCGGAGGCCGGGCAGGCAGAGGCAGTCGCCACCTCGTCGGTCGAGGACACCTCGATCCCCGGGAGCGGCGGTCGGACGATCCCGACAAGGATCCACCGATCGGTCGCCGGGTCCGACACCGTGGTGCTCTACCTCCACGGCAGCCGGTCGGGCCCGGGAGTCCCCGACTCCCATGGCGGCCTGGCCGCTCGTCTCTCGGCGGCGGTTCCCGCGACCGTCATCCAGGTCGCCCGCTGCCTTACGGCGGAGCACCCCTCGTCCGCGGACTGCGACGACTGCGTCAGCGCCGTGACCTGGACGCGCGAAAACCAGGAGGCCCTGGGCGGCGCCCGCCTCGTGCTCGCCGGCGACGGCGAGGGTGGTGACCTGGCGCTGGCGACGGCTCTGCACTGCCGTGACCACGGCATTCGCGTCGAGGGGCTCTTCCTCAACTACCCCGGCGCGGGCTCCCGCTCCCTGGAGGAGCTCGGCGGGCTGTGTCCCGTCGTCGTGGGGGTCGGAGCGCTCGACTCCCACTTCGAGGACACCCTGCGTTTCGTCTACCGTCTCAAGGCCGCGGCTGTCCCGACGCGCTTCCACATCTTCCCCACGCTCGGCGACGGCTACTGCGAGGACGAACTGTCGTCAGCAGCCGCGGGCCGGGCGGCAGCGCAGATGTGCCGCGACCTCAGCGAGCTGGCCTGGGACGGAGTGCTCGCCTGAGCCCGGACATGAAATGACCTGCGAGGCGATTTCCCTTCGCCGGTATTGTCCGGATCAGGTATGGGGGTCGCCAGTCGGTCTTTCGACCTTCCGACCTCTCAGCCTTTCGGCTCCCTCGCCCGTCTCGCAGGCCACTTCCAGAGTGCGTCCATCGACCAGCACGTGCCAGGGACCAAAGTCCCGGTCTACCGACGTACAGACGGACTATTCGGCCGGCTGTGGCTGAGGACCCGCCGTGAGTGCGCGCGGGGCGCGGGAGTAGGCGTAGATCAGGTCGAACGGGTCGCGCTCAACGGCGACGGCCCGGTCCTTGTCGAGCGTGCGCCACAACTGGTTCGCGCGCCGCTGCAGGTAGCGGGTCTGGGACCCGAACCACAGCGAGGCCAGGATGGTCCTGCCGGCCGACACGGACGGCTCGGCACCGGCACGCTCCAGGGCGGTCCGGAGTCGCTGGGCGGTGTTCGCGAGGCTGACCCAGTTCGCGATCGCCACGCACTGGGACAGCCACAGGCCGACGGTACCGACGGTGACATCGACGCCGGCGACGCGGGCGATCTCCTTGTTCAGCTTGACGTACCAGACCAGGTAGTAGACGCCCAACGTCAGGACACTGAGACTCCAGACAGCCCACGGGGACCGGATCTTGCCGTTGCACGTGGAGGACGTGGCGAGTGAGCTGGACATGAGGCAACCCCCGGCGTGGCGTGGTGACGATCTGGGCCGGCGCGGAGGCGGTGCAGGTCTCGCGCGCAGAGCCCAGTGTGGCCCACCGTCGCGGGCGGTTCGCCCAAAACGGTCATGCGCCGGTACACAGCCTCGGTGAAATCTGATCAGCCCTGACCGAACATGGCGTCGGCGCTGTACCGGTGGCCGACCGACAGGTCGTACTGCACCAGCCGGTAGTCGTGCAGGAGCCGTCGTGCCCGCGGCGACAGCTCGAAGGGCTCGAGCCGTCCTCCCGAGGCGTCGAGCATCATCCCGCTGTCCATGGCCGGGATCTCGCTGCGCAGCTCCTCGAGCAAGGCGTAGTACGGCGGCACCGCGGCGTTCGCCCGTTCGAGCACGAGGTCCATGAAGTGGGTCGGGCTCGTCGTGGGCTGCGGGTCCTCAGGCCCCGGGAAGTTCGCCCACACGAAGAAGGGCGTCTGCCGCAGGACCCGTCCTGCGTTCGACTCGAAGACCGAGTCGGGATAGATCCCGGGCAGGTGGTCGCCGTAGAAGACCAGCATCGTCTTCTCGTCGGATCGACGTAGCTGGTCGATCAGGCGCTCCAACGCCTGGTCGCTGTGCTGGAGGCCACGCAGGTACTGTCCGACGTCGGTCAGCGGCTCACCGTCCGGCCCCGTGACACCGATCGGGTCGTCGTACCTGTCCGTGTACGGCATGTGGTTCTGCATCGTCACGAGGTTCACGAACAGTGGATCAGGCTCCGCCGCGAGACGGTCCTCGAGCTCGTCGTACGCGGCCGAGTCGGAGAGGTAGGCGTCATGACCGATGCGGCGGTGATGGCCCATCGTCCCGGCGTACACGAAGTCATCGAAGCCGAAGCTGCGGTAGACCTCGCGGCGGCGGTACATCTCGGTGGTGAACGGGTGGATCGCGATGGCACGGTGGCCGCTGTGCTGGAACCATCCGACCACCGAGGGAAACGTTTCGTAGTCCGGGACGAGCATCTGGTAGGCCACCCCGATCTGGGGCGGGAACTGAGCCATGGACATGCCGGTCAGGGCCTCGAACTCCATGTTGGCCGTGCCGCCACCGATGTGCTGGGCGAGCGCCTTGCCCGACATCGTCGAGCCCATGAGCCCGCGGGTGTAAGGGATCGGATCCTGGGCGAGGTGGATACCGTCAAGCGCCTCCGGATCGCTGAACGACTCGCTCAGGACCATCACCACGTTGACGTCGTCCAGACCTCCGGGATCACGTGTCCGGTTGATCGAGTGAGCAGCCTCGGTGTAGGTGGCGGTGATCCGGGCCATCTCGGCGGCGCTGTAGTCGGCCGGCTTGGTCATCGCCGGGACGTCCAGGTTGTAGAGGAACCCGCCGACGAAGCCGTTGCCGAGGTAGTTGCGCTGCTGGCTCCACGGCTTCCACGAGGCACCCAGGGCGTCGTAGGCCCCTCGCACCGCGTTGCCGGGCACGTTGAAGTCAGAGATGTAGCCCGCCATCAGCAGGCAGAAAGCAGCTGTGAGCACCCGGAGGCCGACCCGTGCCCGGCGGGTCGGCGGGGTTCGAGCGTCGCCCTGCCCCGGTCGGCGCCGCCGCAGGGCACGGACGCCCGCCAGTGCCGCTACGGCCGCCACGAGGATGCCCAGGGTCAGGAGGAAGACGACCCTGACGCCGACCATGTCCGCCAGGAAGCCGACGTTGCCGAGGAACTCCCAGTCGCTCGGGTAGAGCGGCTCTCGCCGGAGACGCACCTTCTCGTGGTCCGCGACGGCCACCACCACTGTGGCCGCCGCGGCCAGCACGGCCGTCACCCTGAGCCGGCCGACCACCGAGTGGACGGCCCCGATGAGCAGCCACAGCACGGCCGAGCCGAGGAGGAACAGCACGGGGAAGAGGGGCGTCTTGTACTTCCACGGGTAGCCGTCGACGCTGGCCAGCCGGCTGAGCTCGAGCACCAGGTTGCACAGCACCGCCAGCAGGGCGGTGCCCGCCAGACCCGGAAGGAAGGGGTCGACGATCCGCCGCCAGCGCCGGAACCTCGGCTCCCTGCCGCCCTTCGGCGACTCCCCCGCGACCTCACGTCGGTCAGCCATCGTCACGCGACATGCCCGTCTCCCTCGCTCCACCGCTCCTCAGCCTTCTGACCGCGTTGAGGACACCGTAGAGGCAAAGGTCCTCGACACCACCGCGTCGAGAGGGGCCGTAAGTCTCTGGATCGGCCACCCGGGCGGGCGGACCATGGACGCGAGGAGGTCGCCGTGGTGCTCGAGAAGTGGGCCGAGATGGACGACGTCACCTGTTTGGTGGACGACCTGTCGTTCCACCACAAGCCGGGCGACGTGCTCGAGCCCGAGCCACCCGAGCCGACGGAAGAGCCCGCGTGACGGGATGGATGGCGCGAGGCGAGCAGGAGATCCCCCTCGCGAACGACTGGCTGACCCAGCGTGAGGCCGGACGCGCCGCGGGGCTGCGCTTCACCAAGCGCCGCGCGGAGTATCTCCTACGCCGGTGGGTGTGCAAGAACGCGGTGGCCGTCGCCGCCGGGCTACCGGACGACCTCGCCGCCCTGGCACGCGTCGAGGTCGCCAACCGGCCGAGCGGAGCTCCCTATGTGCGCCTCGACGGCGCGCCGTTCGGCCTGGACGTCTCGCTGACCGACCGCGCCGGGTGGGCCGTCTGCCTGGTCGGGGAGGACCTCAGCAGGGTGGGGTGCGACCTCGAGATCGTCGAGCCACGGTCGGCGGGGTTCGTGACCGACTTCCTCACCTCCGCGGAACAGGCCTACGTCACCTCCCTCTCCCCTGCCGACCGGGACGCCGCGGCCAACCTGATCTGGTCGGCGAAGGAGAGCGCCTTGAAGGTGCTGCACACGGGTCTGCGGCGTGACACACGCAGCGTGGAGGTTCGTCTCGGCAGTTCCGGGCTGGAGACCACAGCTGACGGCCCGGAGCCGGGATGGTCGCGGCTGGAGGTCCGGACCGTCGAGGGCGCGCTGCTGCCCGGCTGGTGGCGGCGCGACGGAAGCTTCCTCACCACCGTCGCCTCGGAGGTGCCGGTCGCCGCGCCGGCTGCTCTGCCCGGGTCCGTGGACCTCGGCTCGGCGCAGCCGACCCACTCCTGGGTGCAGCGGCCGCTCTGGTCGTCACACGAGTGAGTCCGGCACGAAGAGCCTTCAGCCTCGCACCGGCTCACCCACCGACGTGACCCGTGCCATGCCACGCTCGAGCGCGTCGACGACGTAGGGCCGCAGCTCCGCAGCGGGGATGATCCGGTCGACCGAGCCGACGCGCAGCGCCCGCTGGATGGTGTGGATCGCGTCGAACTCGTCCGCGACCTGCCCCAGCTTCTCCGAACGCACGTCTTCGGCCATCCGCGCCAGCTGCGCTCGCAGGGACGCCGCCTCGGTCGCGTCCGCCCCGGCGATGGCCTCCCGCAGCTCGACCAGGCGCGGGTCGTTCTCGGTGCGCGCTCTCACCTCACGCGCGAAGACCGTGGCGGCGGCAGGCGCCCCGCCGATGACCGACGCGTAGGAGCCCTCCACCGCGGCGATCTCCATGAGCTCGTTGAGCTTCTTCGAGAACACCACGAAGGCGCCGCCGTGGTAGCGCGAGATGACCACGAACACGATCGGCCCGTCGAAGTTCGTGACCGCACGGCCGATCTCGGCGCCGTACTCCAGCTGCCAGTGCCGCATGGACTCGGGTGCTCCGTCGAAACCGGACAGGTTCGCCAGTACGACGAGGGGCCGGTTGCCGCTGGCCGCGTTGACGGCTCGGGCCACCTTGCGCGCGGACTGTGGGAACAGCGTGCCCGAGGTCCACGAGGGTGGCCCGTCCGCGGGCAAGTACCCCCGCCGGGCGAGGTTCCGGGACTCCAGCCCCAGCATGCACACCGGGATCCCGCCGACGTGGGCGTCCCAGACCACCGATGTCTCGCCGCCTCGCCAGCCGGCCCACCGCTCGAGCGGGGCGGAGTCGGCGTCGGCCACCGCGCGCAGGACCGACCGGATGTCGAAGGGCTTCTTGCGCTCGGGGTTGAGCTCGGCCGAGAAGATGTCTCCCACCGCGCGCAGGTCGGTGCCACTCACCGCGGCGTGGGGCGCCGTGCGCACGTCCCGGTCGACGGGGTCCGTGGTCGTCGCCCGACGCGGGAACCGCTCCCCCGGTACGACGTAGGTGTGGTCGTAGTGCCGCAGCAGCACGCCGCAGGCACCCTCGATGTCCCTGGCCCAGTACTGAGCCTGCCCGTTGGGGCCCATCACGCGGTCGAAGCCGCCGATGCCCAGGTTGTCCTCGGCCGACACCCCGCCAGAGAAGTCCAGCGCCTGCTTGCCCGTGAGCACCATGGCGCTCGTCGGCAGCATCACCAGGATGCCGCGGGTGTGCATGAGCATCGTGGCCTCGGCGTTCCAGTAGGGCTGCCCACCCACGTTGATGCCGGTCACCACGACGTTGATCTCTCCACCGTGCTGGGTGAACTCGATGAGACCCCGCAGCACGGCCGCGATCCAGTCCATGTTCTCGGTGCCGCTGTCCATCGCGATCAGCGCGCCGGAGGAGACCGTGAACCACTCGACCGGCACCTCCATGCGCTCTGCGAGGTCGAGAGCGGCGAGGATCCTGCGGCACTCCGGCTCGGCGAGGTTGCCGAGACCACGGGTGGGGTCGCTCAGCAGCGCGACGCGGGTCATGCCCTCCGGCACCTTCGCCGTACGGTTGGTGATCAGTCCGACGACGACGTTCGCGGTGTTGAGCCCACGCTCCCGCTCGACCGGCTCCAGCGCACCGTCCTGGCCGAGGTCGTACTCGACGAACCACCCTGGCGGGAAGTCGACCGACGCGCCCAGCGCCGGCGTCAGCATCCGGACGATCTCGTAGGGGTAGGGCACTCCGAAGCGCTGTGCCACGAGCACCTTCTGCCGGTACGGCGTGAGCGGGCGGACCGGCTCGTTGCCGGGCCGCCTCTCCTGCACCGTGACGCCGTGGCCACCGATGCCCTGCACCTCGAGGACCGCCTCGCGCAACGAGCCGTCCTGCTCCGGGATACGGACCCTCAGCAGGACCTTCTCGAGGTCGGCGCCCTCAGCGAGTGGCGCGAACGCGTTGGCCATGAGGTGCCACGCCTCGCGAGGCACGTCCCACAGGGGGCGGACGTAGAGCACGATCCGGTTGGCCTTGGGGCGTTCCCTCGTCGCGAAGGTCGCGAGGGCGGCCCGCATCGCGGCGAGCGCCTGGAGGCCCATCCGCTCCAGCCACGGGTACGACGTCCCGCCGCCGTTGCGCAGCGGAGTCAGGTCCCGGACCTCCGCGAGGGCGAAGAGCCGATGGTCCTTCGGATTCTCGTGCGCCACCCCGTGGAAGAGGTAGACGTCCTCGGCCGAGGCCAGCCGTTCGAGCCGGAAGTTCGAGAGGCGCCACAGGTCGAGCCGCTTGGCCAGCATCGGGTGGAGGTTGCGGTACATCCGGTCCTCACCGAGCCCGCCCTCCGCCTTGGGGCGGAAGCTCAGGTGCAGGGTGCGGAAGTGCTCGGCCTCCTCGCCGCCGGTGCTCGTCACGGTGACGTCGAACCGCCACGGCTCGCGTCCGAAGTCGCAGTCCGCGAGCAGGTCGGTCACCTGATCGGCGGCTTCCTCAACCGAGATGGGGTCGTCCGCCCTCCAGGTCGCGAGGTCGACGACGACATGCCGGTCGGTCGGGTCATGGCGAAGGTGCGCGGCGATCGACCGGGCCACCACCGGCAGCCGTTCCAGCGGCGAGTGCGCGACCACGAGCCGGATGTGCTTGTTCTCCCAGTCGTAGTCCGAAACGCAGAGCAGTTCCTCACCGCGGTCGTCGAAGTGCAGGTCCCGCAGCTCGCGGATGCGGTAGTAGCGGCGGGCGTAGACCTCGAGGAGGGCCATGCGGAAGCGCGGGTCGGGTGTGTCGAGCCACCACCGCAGGAGCGGCCCGCGCTGAGGGTGGGGCGAGCGCACCAGCCGGTCGATGTTCGCGTCTCGCTCAGGCCCGTCCGGGGCATCCCGCACGGCGTCGAGCACGCGCTCGGTCTCGTCGTACTCCCTGGTGGCGAGCGCCTCGAGCGCAGGCTCGTCGAAGTAGCGGAACCGCACGTCCCGGGCGAGCTCCGCGATGCCCTGGTGCCTGCCCTGCGCAGCGGTCGCGAGCCGGTCGAGCCGCGCTCGCATGTCCGCGCCGGCGAGAGGCGCCAGGACTGCTCCGGCGCGCAACCGTCGCTCCAGGATCAACATCACGACCGGGACGAGCTCACCGACCCTGCTGAAGGATCGGAACATCCACACGACTGCAGCATCGAGCTCCGGTGTGCGTTCCAGACCGGTGACGCCGTAGTTGGCCAAAGCCTCCTCGAGCCCCTCACGGTAGGCGTCGGGCAATCCCGCCCGGTCGACGTCCATCCACTGCAGGAAGGCCAGCAGGTACTCCTGCGTGCTCATGGCCGTGAGGGCGTCGTCGGGCTGGGTCTCGGTCCTCGGCCGGTACAGCGCTCCGACCTCGGCGAACAGGTCGAGCAGCCCGTCCTCGCAGCTGAGCAGCCCGGGGTCGGCGGGAGGGCTGATCTCACCGAGCCTGCGTTGCTCCACGAACAGCCGCTTCAGGGCCGCGGGGTCGAGGTCATAGCCGAGGAGGTAGCTGCGCAACGAGCCGAACACCCTCTCGCACGGGGGCGTCCCGGGACTCGGCCGCGACTCCAGCCCGGCCAGGTCCAGGGGCCCGAAGTCCCGGACGGTTCCGGCCGCCTGCTCTGTCGCACGGATCCGCAGGATGGGTGCGCCGGCGCCCACCTGCGCGTTCGGGACGACCTCGACGGCCGACACCTCTCCCGGGTAGGGGGCGTTGACCGTGGACTCCATCTTCATGCTCTCCAGGACGGCCACGGGGTCGCCCTCGGCGACGAGGTCACCGGGCTTCACGAGGACGGACACGACGAACGCCGGCCAGCCGGCCCGGACGAGCCCGCCGTCGTCACGTGTGACGCGGTGGGTCGTGCCGTCCACGACGATCCGGAACATCGTGCCCTGCGCCACGGCCACGACCCGATGGTGGCGACCCCCGCACCTGATCCGCCGCTCGTAGGCGTTGACGAAGTCGACGGAAAGGTCAGCATGGACGTTTCGCCAGCGCACCCGGTAGGTGCCGGGCGACGTGCGGTAGACGTAGAGGTCGTAGGTGACCCCGGCGTAGCGCAGCTGCACCTTCGTACCGATGCTGTCGGGCATCTCCGGACGGCCCCGCCGTGCTCCCTCATGGAAGGCAGCCTCGTCGGCGGTGTGGTCGGCGCCGTACGCCTCGACTGCCGCGGCGAGAAGGGCCACCGGCTGCGCGGGAGGCACGTGCTCACCTGCCGAGGTCAGCCGGTCGAGCCACCGGTTGTCGAAGTCTCCGGACCGCAGCTCGGGGCGGTCGAGTAGACCGAGCAGGAAGGAGCGGTTGGTTGTGCCGTCCTCGATCACGACCGCACTCTGCGCCAGCGCCCGCCGCAGCCGGGCCAGTGCCTCGTCGCGGTCCCGGCCCCAGGCGATGATCTTGGCGATCATCGAGTCGAAGTCGGCCGAGATGCTGTCGTACTCGCGGACACCGGAGTCGACGCGCACCCCGCTTCCGGTGGCCAGCCGCAGCATCACGATCCGACCCGGTGCCGGCACGAAGCCCTGCTCGGGGTCCTCGGCGCACAACCTGGCCTCGACGGCATGACCGTAGACAGCAGGCGGTTCGCCCTCGAGCCTGCCCCCTTCGGCGACGTGGATCTGAAGCTTGACAAGGTCGAGGCCCGTCGTCGCCTCGGTGACGGGGTGCTCGACCTGGAGCCGGGTGTTGGCCTCCATGAACATGAACTCCCGGCTGTCCGGGTCGACCAGGAACTCGATGGTGCCGGCGTTGTGGTACCCGGCCGCGGCTGCCAGGCGGACAGCGGCCGCCCTGATCGCCTCCTCCGTCTCGGGGTCGAGGACAGTGGAGGCGGACTCCTCGATCACCTTCTGGTTGCGACGTTGGATGCTGCAGTCGCGGACGCCCACGGCCCACGTGGTCCCGTGGCGGTCCGCGATCACCTGGACCTCTACGTGGCGAGCTGCCTCCACGAAGCGCTCGAGGAAGACGGAAGGATCGCCGAAGGCCAGCTCGGCCTCTCCTCGCGCAGAGGCGAGTGCGGGTGCCAGTTCCTCAGGAGATCGAACCACCCGGATCCCGCGCCCACCTCCCCCGGCGGAGGCCTTGAGCACGACCGGGTACCCGAGGCGCTCGGCCTGCTCGGCCGCCTCGCCCGGGTCGTCGACAGGGCCACCTCCCCAAGGCAGGACCGGCACATCCGCCTTCTCGGCCAGCCGCTTGGAGGTCACCTTGTCCCCGAGCGCGCGGATCGTGGAGCTGTCCGGCCCCACGAAGACGATGCCCGCCTCCTCGCACCGCTGGGCGAAGGAGGCCCGCTCGGAGACGAACCCCCAGCCCACCCACACCGCGTCGCAGGATGCCTCGACGAGCGCCTTCACGACCGCCGCCTCGTCGAGGTAGCTCGACTTGCGGTGTCCGTCGCTCGGGTCCAGGTACGTCGCCGGGCCCAGCCGGACCGCCTCGTCGGCCTCCTGACGGAACCAGGCACCGGAGTCCGGGTCTGTGTAGAACGCGACCGTCGTGATGCGGTGCCCGGCACCGTCCGGTGTGCTGTCGACTCGGTTCAGCTCCGCGACCGCCGTGAGCAGGCGCATGGCCGGCTCACCGCGGTTGACAATCCCAAGCCTTCGGATCTCCTTCACGGCTCTACCTCGATCTCGTCAGCTCAACACGTCGCGCAGGGGCGCGCGGACCTCGTCGGTCAGCGGGCTCGGCATCGGCACAGTCCGGTAGCCGTCCAGCCGCAGGATGACCTTCCCGGCCGGGTCGAGCACCTGACAGTCGAAGACACCGGGCTTGGTGGACACCGGACGGGCGATCGCCACGACTCCCTCTGCCTCCCCCGCAGCAACCTCGCCCGAGGACACTCAGCCGGTCCACGTGGGCGGGCAACGCGAGCCGGCCCTCGTGGCCTGCCTCCCAGAGCCCCGCGACCTGGAAGCACAGCTCTTCCAGTCGCGGCCCGAGCACCGTCGCGGCGCTGGACGGTTCGTGGTCGACAGGCATGTCCTGCGCCAGCCGCCCGGCCGCGGCACTATCGTCCCGCCATGCCTCGGCGACGACCTGGTACGCCGGGCCGTGGAAGTAGAGCCGGTACACGTCGGACGGGGCGATCGCCGGGGCGTCGCCGGCCTTGGCGTGCGAAGTCGCCTCGGCCGGGGCCGCTTCGTCCAGAGCCAGCCGATGCTTCGACAGCCGGACCATGCCGGTGAAGTGCACCGTGCGCTGCGGCCGGTCACTACCCGGCAGGAGGCGCTCGGCCTCGAGGCGGCAGTCGGCGACCAGCTCCTCACCCTCGGGCCGGATGCGCGCCACGATGGAGACGGTCCTCGGCTCGTCCCGGTAGAACTTCAGGGGAGCCAGGAAGTCGACATCCTCCACCGCCACGACGTACCTGTCAGGGGTGAGAAGACGGGCCACCTCGGCGAAGGCCTCCATGCCCATGACGCCGGGGAGCACCGGCGTACCTTCGATCCGGTGGTCGTCCAGGAACGGCTGCGCTTTCGGGTCGAGGGTGGTGCGCACCACGAGGCCCTCGAGCAGATCCGCCTCGACCGTCGCGCCCACGAGAGCCGCACCGTTCAGGTCGAAGGCAGCGGGGTCCACCCCGCCCGTGGGGTGGTATCCCTCAGCCAGCCGGCCGAGCACGCCGGCCGCGACGACCTCGCCCCGGAACGCGTGCCCCGTGACCTCACGCCTGATCCAGGCGGCACCGGCCTCCGGCGGCAGCATCTCGACACCGGCCATCTCCATGATCTTGGGAATGGAGCCGCGCGTCGCCATCCCGATCCCGCCCCAAGCGGTCCAGTCGACAGCCATCGCCCGGGTGTCCGGGCGGGTACGCCGGAAGCTGCTGGTGATCTTGCACAGCAGGTCGTTGGTGGCGCTGTAGTCGGTCTGCCCGGCATTGCCGAAACGGCCCGCGACGGAGGAGAAGACGACGCTCGCTCCGATCGGGAGGTCGCCGCCCGCGGCCTTGAGGATGTTGAACCAGCCGTCGGCCTTCACGTCGTGGACGAGGTCGAACTCCCGTGGTTCCTTGTCCGGGAGTGCCCGGCTGACCTCCACGCCGGCTGCGTGCACGAGCAGGTCGATGCGGGAGCTGCTCTCCCTGATCCGGGCGAGGACTCGTGTCACCGCGTTCGCGTCGGTGAGGTCCACCGAGTGGTAGTGGACGGTACCGCCGGCCCCCCGCACGGCGTCGATGCCGGTGAGGGCGGCGGCCAGCCTCTCGAAGCGGGCGAGCTCCTTCTCGATCGCGACCGGGGTCGGCCGCTCCCCCCGCTCCCTCATCCTGGCGGCCAGGACCGACTTGAAGGCCTCGCGGTCCTCGACGTACTGCCTGAGGTCGGCGTCCGCCGGGTCCGGCTCAGGAGTCAGGTCGAGCAGGTGGAAGGTCCCACCCGCGGCACGCGCAAGGTCAGCGGTGATCGCTGCGACGATGCTCCCGGCGGCACCCGTGACGACGACCGTGCTGTCCGGGCCGAGTGACATGGCCCCTTCGGCGGGCGTGTCCTGCTTCGGGAAGGGCCTCTCGGCGAGACCCACACCCCACCGGTGTCCGTTGACATGTCCCACCTCCACGCAGCCGGGATCGCGGAGCGTCTCGTCGATCAGGGACTCTGCGACCGCTTCTGCCTCCCGGTCGAGTGGTACGTCGACCGCCTTCACCAGCGTGTCGGGCCGCTCGCGCTTGTACGACTTCGCGAAGCCCGTCACACCTCCGCCCATAGGCGCGGTGGCCCCGGCCTCGTCGTACCCGTGGAAGCCTCCCAGCCGGGTCCCGGTGACGAGGAACGGGCTGTCGTCGTACAGGAGGCGCATCGTCGCGTACAGCGCCTTCACACGGCGCCGCAACGCTTCCCTCCACCCGGCGAGGTCGAGTGAGCTGTGCGGCCCCTCGTCGTCGAGGGCAGCGAGCCAGTAGACACCCGCGATCCCACCTTCCGACCGCCAGGCCTTCAGGGTCTCCAGGGCACGCTCCGTCGGTGTACCCGGGTCGAGGCCGAGCGCTGTGACTCCCGCGTCGGCCAGCTTCGACGTCAACGCGTCAGCCACGCCGCCGTCGTCGCGCATCACCACAACCCGTACGCCCGCCTCGAGGGCGACCCCAGTGGGAACGCACTGCTCGAGGGTGGGACGCAGCACGGGCACGGGCTCGCGCCGCGGCATGGCATCGACGGCGTCGAGGTCGCCCACGATCGTCGTGGGGTGGAGCGCCGGGGCTGCAGGCGTGGCCGCGGCCTTCGTCTCCGCAGCGGCCGGAGCGGCCGCTGCCGAAGGGGCCGCCGTCGACTGGGCAGCCGTCTTGTCGCGGATCCAACCGACCACGTGCGTCAACGTCGGGAACTCACGCAACGACAAGCTGTCATCACGCTCCACACCGAACCGGGCGCGCACCGCGGCGAACACCTCAGCCTGCTTGACCGTGTCCACCCCGAGGTCCGCCTCGAGGTCCAGATCCAGGTCCAGAAGATCCGGCGGGTACCCGGTCATCTCCGACACGATCGACACCACCGCCTCGGTGATCTCCTCCTCCGACGGCGCCGCGAGCAGCCGGCCCCAGCCACCGGAGCGCCGGCAGCCGGACGGAGCAGCCGGAGCAGCGGCCAGGAGCAGCCGCGGCCGGCAGCCGTCTTGTCGCGGATCCAACCGACCACATGCGTCAGCGTCGGGAACTCACGCAACGACAACGCAGTCATCACGCTCGACACCGAACCGCGCGCGCACCGCGGCGAACACCTCAGCCTGCTTGACCGTGTCCACCCCGAGGTCCGCCTCGAGGTCCAGATCCAGGTCCAGAAGATCCGGCGGGTACCCGGTCATCTCCGACACGATCGACACCACCGCCTCGGTGATCTCCTCCTCCGAGGGCGCCGCAGAAGCCGCAGCCACCGGCGCCGGCCCGGCCACCGGAGCGGTCGCGACCGAAGCAGCCGGAACCGGAGCAGCCGGAGCAGCGGCCACCGGAGCAGCCGTGGCCGGAGCCGCCGTCTTGTCGCGGATCCAACCGACCACATGCGTCAGCGTCGGGAACTCACGCAACGACAACGAGTCATCACGCTCGACACCGAAGCGGGCGCGCACCGCGGCGAACACCTCAGCCTGCTTGACCGTGTCCACCCCGAGGTCCGCCTCGAGGTCCAGATCCAGGTCCAGAAGATCCGGCGGGTACCCGGTCATCTCCGACACGATCGACACCACCGCCTCGGTCACCTCCTCCTCGGAGGGTCTCCCAGAGACCTCGGTCGACTCGGATACCGGCGCCGGCGCCGGCCACCGGGCAGCGGAGCCGCGGCCGGGGCCGCCGTCTTGTCGCGGATCCAACCGACCACATGCGTCAGCGTCGGGAACTCACGCAACGACAAGCTGTCATCACGCTCCACACCGAACCGCCCACGCACCGCGGCGAACACCTCAGCCTGCTTGACCGTGTCCACCCCGAGGTCCGCCTCGAGGTCCAGATCCAGGTCCAGAAGATCCGGCGGGTACCCGGTCATCTCCGACACGATCGACACCACCGCCTCGGTGATCTCCTCCTCCGAGGGCGCCGCAGAAGCCGCAGCCACCGGCGCCGGCCCGGCCACCGGAGCGGTCGCGACCGAAGCAGCCGGAACCGGAGCAGCCGGAGCAGCGGCCACCGGAGCAGCCGTGGCCGGAGCCGCCGTCTTGTCGCGGATCCAACCGACCACATGCGTCAGCGTCGGGAACTCACGCAACGACAACGAGTCATCACGCTCGACACCGAAGCGGGCGCGCACCGCGGCGAACACCTCGGCCTGCTTGACCGTGTCCACCCCGAGGTCCGCCTCGAGGTCCAGATCCAGGTCCAGAAGGTCCGGCGGGTACCCGGTCATCTCCGACACGATCGACACCACCGCCTCGGTGACCTCCTCCTCGGAGGGTCTCCCAGAGACCTCGGTCGGCTCGGATACCGGCGCCGCCTCGACGACCGCCGCGACAGGGGCTGCGGAGGGAGACACCGACGGAGCAGACGGAGTGGCGGCGGCAGCTGCCGGAGCCGCTGCGGTCGTCGCAGCTGCGGAGCTGCTGCGGTCGTCGCAGCCGCCTGAGCGCTCGTCGGCGTGACCGTCGCGGCGGATGCCTGCTCCGCAGCGGGGACTGCGACCTTCCGCGCCGGCGGGCCGACGTCTACCGCCCGCAGCCGCCTCGTGACGACCTCCAGCCGCGCGTCAGCGAGGCCCGTGATCGCGTCGAGCCAGCGCTGCCAGGCCTCCGGGTCGACGATCCGGTAGGCGTAGCCCAGCTCGTTCGGCGACCGGTGGCGGCCGTCCGGCAGCGGTGTCCACCGGAGCAGCGACATGGCGATCTGGGAGCCGAAGCCCGCTGCCAGCCGGAGGGCGTGGTTCACCGGATACGCACCGCCCGTCGAGAGGTTGAGCTCGCCGAGCTCGGGGTCCGGCTCCTTGTAGTTGGGCACCGGCGGCACGATGCCGGTCTCGAGGGCTTTGATGGCAACGATGTCCTCGATGCCCGCGCCCATCGCGTGCCCGGTGAAGCCCTTGGTGTTGGTGATGACGATCGATCCCGCCTCGGGCCCGAACGTCGAGCGAAGGGCGTTGATCTCGGCCGACGCGCTACCCCCGCGCGCAGGGGTGTACGTCTCGTGCGAGACGAAGACCGTCGACGGGGCGATCTCGCGGCGGTCCACCCCGCGGCTCTCAGCCTGGGAGACGACCTGCTCCATCACCTTGGCTATGTGGGTGACATCGAGGCGGGTGCCGTGGAACGCACTGTTGGCGGTGACCGCGCCGAGCACCTCGCAGATCGGCTGGAGCCCGCGCTCCCGAGCCGCCTCGGCGGACTCCACGACGAACGATGCCGCGCCCATCCCGACGATCATCCCGTGACGCCGCCGGTCGAACGGCGTGGCGGCCTCCTCCACGGTCTCGTCCGTCGCGGCGGCCCCGGAGGCCAGGAACCCGGAGGTGACCCAGGGCAGCAACGTGTCGCTGGTGACGTCGTCGGCGGCGACCACGACCACGCGCCGGCACCGTCCTGCACGGATCCAGTCCTCGGCCAGGGAGAGCGCCTGGGTGGTGCTCGCGCACGCTGCGTTGATCTGGGTGTTGGGACCCCGCGCGCCGATGATCTCGGCGAACTGGGAGTGCCCCATGGACAGGCACCGGAAGAGGAACCGCCGGTCGAACACGAACGGCTCGAGCTCGAGCAGATGGCGCAGGTCTGCGATGCGCCGGTCGACCCCGGCCAGCGCGGCGTCACCCTCGCGCATGTCGGCGCGCACGGCCTCCAGCGCGAGGAGCTGGTCGCGACGACCGCGGTGGATGTAGTACTTCTCCAGGTCCTCCGCGAACGAGTCGTAGCCCGGGAAGGCCGACGCGAAGATCACACCGGTGTCGTCCCGGAGCGCATCGGGCAGACCCCACCGTTCGGGAAGGCTGGATCCCAAGGTGGTGGTCTTGTAGCGCATCACCAGAGGAAGCCCCGCGTCGCGCATCGCGTCGAAGCCGACGCCGATGGCCAGCCTGGTGACGGAGTCGAGTGCCGCGTCGCGAGAGGCGTCCACCCCGAACTCCTCGACGATGTCCAGCGGCGCGTGCCGGCCGGCCAGCTTCACGACTTCGGCCTCGTCGTCGATGGTCTCGAAGGTCGGGTCCCCGGCCTCCCGCTTGACCAGTCGCGTGATGTGCATGTCCACCATCTGCTGCCGGAACCGCTGTGGGATCGTGCCGATGAACTGCTGGCCGTCGAGGATGCGCTGGAGGTTCTCGTCGTCGAAGACGTGCTCCACGCCGGGCAGGCCGAGTGCCGCACCCGTGACGACCACCGGCTCGGACACCGGCGGGGTCGCCGGCGCGGCCTGGCTCCCGCCGTACACCTTCATGCCCTGTTCAAGGGCGTTCGCGAAGACTCGTCCCAGCTCGAGATACTGCTCGGCGCTCATGCTCGCTCCGGAGGGTGCGGTCGACGAGGAGGTCGGGGCCTCCGTCCCGGCCGTCGACGCAGGGGCCGAGATCGGGGTGGAGACAGGGGCGGGAGTGGCTGTGACCGGCTCCGCGGCAGTCGCCGTGGTCGAAGCCGGAGCACCTCCGTCGTACCCGAGGCCCGCGGCCCAGAGTCCGCAGAGCGCGGCGTTGAAGGCGGGCACGTCGCCGTTCTTGGGGTGGTTCGTGAACAGCGCGAGTACGTCGTCGCGGTCGGCCAGCACGTCCTCGACGAACCCGTGCAGGGCCTTCTTGGGCCCGACCTCGACGAAGACGCGCGCGCCCGCGTCGTACAGGGTGCGCAGGCCGCGAACGAACTGCACCGGGGATGCGACCTGCCGTCCGAGCAGGTCGAGCATCGTCTCGGTGTCGGCGTCGGCCGGGTAGAAGTCGCCGGTGACGTTCGAGACGATCGGCAGGATCGGGCCGCGGACGTCCAGCCGGCGAAGGGCGCCCTTCAGGGGCTCGCTCGCCGGGGAGACGATCGAGGTGTGGAAGGCGTGGCTCACCGGGATCCGCGCCGCGTTGATGCCCTCGGCCCGGAAGGTGGCGACGGCCCGCTCCACTGCCTCCGTGGCACCACCGATCACGGCCTGGCTGGTGCTGTTGATGTTGGCGATGACGACATTGCCGTCGACCGACCCGACGACGCGCTCGATCTCCGCGAGCGGGCCGAACACCGCGGCCATGGCGCCGTTGTCGCCCACCGAGAGCGTGGTCATCTCGTGGCCCCGGGCGCTCACGGCCTCCAGTGCCGCATCGAAGGTCATGGCACCGGCCGCGACGAGTGCGCCGTACTCCCCGAGGCTGTGCCCCATGACCATGTCCGGACGCACCCCGTAGGTGCCGAGCAGTGTGGTCAGGGCCAGGTCGCTGGTGAGCACCGCCGGCTGGGTGATCTCGGTCTGCATGAGCTGCTGCTGCAGCTCCTGCACAGCCGCCGGGTCGTCCTCGTCTACGAAGATGTACGACGACAGTGGCCGGCCGAGCAGCGGGGTCATGATGCGGTCGGCCTCCGCGAACGTCTCGGCGACGACCGGGACCTGCGCGCGGAGCTCCTTGAGCATGTTCACGTACTGCGAGCCCTGGCCCGTGTAGAGGAACGCCACCTTGGGGGCCGGTCCTCGCCCGACGAAGACACCCTGGGCGCGCAGCATCTTCCACATCGCGGGCGCGCCCGAGCGGAACGCCTTGACGGCCTTGCCGGCCTTCGCCGCGAGCTCGGCGGTGTCGGCGTAGTCGATGGCGACGCGTACGGCGGCGCCGGCCGTCGCGGGGTCGGGCGCCGCCGGAGCCGGAGCCGTCCCGGCCGCTGCCTCTGCAGCGACCTTCTCCAGCTGGGCGATGACATCGGCGTCGTCACGCCCGCCGAGCACCAAGGCCCCGCGCAGGGGTGCCCTCGGTGCGGTCCCACCGGTCGTCTCGCCGACCGGCGCGCTCGAGGTCGTTCGCGGCACCTCTGCCGAGGCGAAGGACCTGGGCGCACTCTCGGAGCGGTGGAGGCCCGGGACGTACTCCTCCAGCACGGCGTGGAAGTTGGTCCCGCCGAAGCCGAACGCGCTGACCCCGGCACGGCGGGCACCGTCAGGATCGGCCGGCCACTCGCGCAGCTCGGTGTTCACGCGGAACGGGGTCCGGTCCCAGTCCACGTTGGGGTTCGGGTCGGCGAAGTGGAGGCTCGGCACCAGCTGCTTCTCGTGCAGCTGCATCACCATCTTGAACAGTCCGGCGGCCCCGGCAGCGGCCTTGAGGTGGCCGATGTTCGACTTGACCGATCCCAGCGCGATGGAGCCGGGCTCCGCGCCGGAGCTGCCGAAGACGTCGCCGAGGCTGGCCAGCTCCGCTGCGTCCCCGACTCGGGTGGAGGTGCCGTGGGCCTCGACAGCAGAGGCAGCCGCCGGCTTCAGTCCGGCGTTGGCCCAGGCCCGCTCCACGGAGAGCCGCTGGCCGACCGGGTTCGGCGCGGTGATGCCCTTGCCCTTGCCGTCGCTGGAGCCGCCGAGGCCGAGCAGCACCGCGTAGACGCGGTCGCCGTCACGTTCGGCGTCCGCCAGCCGCTTCAGGACGAAGACGGCGGCCCCCTCCCCCATGACGAAGCCGTCGGCACCGGCGTCGAACGGGCGGGTGCCCGTGGCGGACAGCGCTCCGATCTTGCAGAACTTGACGAACCCGTAGACCCCCATGTTGCGGTCGATGCCGCCGGTGACCGCCACGTCGTACTGGCCGTCGGCGAGTCCGCTTACCGCGGCGGTCGCGGCGGCGAGACCGGAGGCACAGGCGGCGTCGGTGGTGAAGTTGGGTCCGCGGAAGTCGAAGAGGTTCGCGATCCGGCCGGCCAGGACGTTGGACAGCTCTCCGGGCATGGTGTCCTCGGTGATGTCCGGCTCGTGGGCGAGGAAGTGCTCGTGCCACTCCTCGAGCATCTTCGTCCGCACCTCGGCCGGCAGCGCGGCGAAGGAGGGCGCCTCCAGCAGGTCCCGGCTGAACTCAGGGAACTGGATGCGCAGCGCCGTCCGGTAGTGCTTGTCGCCGCCGATGGCGTTGCCGAGGATCACCGCGACGCGCTCGTGATCCACGTGCCAGTCCGGCCATCCCGCGTCAGTCAGCGCCGAGCGCGCGGCGGAGACCGCCCACTGCTGCCCGCCGTCGAGCTGCTCTGCCACCTTCGGCGGGATGGGAAGTCGCCACTTCATCGGGTCCCACGGGGCCTCCCGCACCCAGCCGCCGATGCGGCTGTAGGTCTTGTCGGGCGCAGCGGGGTCCGGGTCGTAGTAGAGCTCGGGGTCCCACCGGTCGGGGGGCACGTCGCTGATGGAGTAGCGGCCCTCGCGCAGGTTCTGCCAGAACGTCGCGGCATCCGGCGCGTCAGGCATGATCGCGGCGACGCCGACGACGGCGACCGGGGTGTGGCTGTGCTCGTTCATTACGCGTCCTTCATCTGCGTCAGGTGACGACTGTTCTGTCAGGGGTGGAGCGGTCGTAGAGGAGGTCGGCGACGGTGTCCATGTCGGCGAGCAGCCCGGCCTGCGCGGCCCGGACCTGCTCGAGCGGCAAGGTGCCGACCAGCTGCGCGGCGGCACCGGGGTCGGCCGCGCCCGAGACCCAGCGCACGCCCTCCTCGGCAACCTTCAGCGCTGCCTCGCGCGCGAAGACCCGGCTGACCGCAGCGAGGCCGGTGGCGTCGAACCTCCGGTCGCCCTTCTCCGGGAGCCCTCCCTCGGCGGCGGCAACGGCCCGCCGCACCAGGGCGGCCGCCGCCTCGGCGTACGCGATGAGCTCGCCGAGCCGCAGCAGCACGTGCTGGTTGCGGGTCAGCCGACCGACGCGGCAGGCCTCGAGAACCGCCGCCAGGCACTCCATGGCGAGCGAGGCCACATCGGCGCCCACCGTGGGGTGAGCGACGTGGAGGGCGTCGAGCCGACGACCGAGCTCGAGGTAGTGGTCGCCGCGGGTCTTCAGGTGGTGCTGCCAGCGGTCGCGGGCAATCGTCATCTCCAGGATCTCGGAGGTGCCTTCGTAGATCGTGGTGATCCGGACGTCGCGGCGGATCTTCTCCACGATGTAGGGGCGCGTGTAGCCGTAGCCGCCGTGTGCCTGAATCGCTGCGTCCGCGGCTGCGACACCGGCCTCTGTGGCGAGGTACTTCGCGATCGCGCCCTCGGTGTTGAGGGCCCCGCCCTCGCCCTCCCCGGCGTCGATGCGGGTCGCGGTCTCCTCGACGACGGCTCTGGCGGCTTCGAGGCGAGTGACGTGAGGGACGACGAGCTTGTGCGTGTAACCCTGTTTCTCGCTGAGCGGAGCCCCGCCCTGGTCCCGCTGCGTCGAGTAGCGGATCGCCCGCTCCATCGCCTCCCAGCCGCCGCCGAGGCCGAACGCCGCGACCATCAGGCGGGTGTAGCCGAAGACCTGCTGCGCCTGGACGAGGCCCCTGCCCTCCACGCCGCCTACGAGGTTCTCCGCGGGCACGACCACGTCGTCGAGGAACACTGCCGCGGTGTTGGAGAGCCGGATGCCGTGCTTGTCCTCCGGCGGCGCGGTGGACAGACCCTCGGTGCCCCGCTCCACGACGAACCACGAAGGGCCGCCGGGCGCCAGGGCCAGCACGGTGAGCGCGTCGGCGATGCTCCCGTTGCTGATCCACTGCTTGCGGCCGGTGATGCGATAGCCACCGTCCACCGGGACGGCCATGGTGCTCATCGCCGCGAGGTCGCTGCCCGCCTCGGGCTCGGTCGCCGCGTAGGCGAAGAGGATGCCCTGCTCGGCGATGCGCCCGAGCCACTCCTTGCGCTGCTCCTCGGTACCACCCATGAGGATCGGGTCGCTGCCCAGGAAGGTGGCGAAGACCGAGGTGCCCAGGCCGATGTCGACGTGGGCCATCCGCTCGCACACGCGGTAGGAGTCGAAGGCGTTCCCGCCCATCCCGCCGTACTCCTCGGGGATGAAGACCAGCTGGACGCCGAGCGCGTCGCTGCACATGGCGCGCACGGTGTCCTCGGGGCACACGTCCTCGTGGTCGAGCTCCAGCATGCGGCTCTCGGGGAGCTCCGCGGAGACGAAGTCGCCGAGCGCCTCGAGCATCAGGTTCAACGTCCCGAGGTCCAGCCCCTCGGCGCGGACACGGGCGGCGGAGTCGGTTGCCGTGGTCATGGCAGGTTCCCTTCGGGATGTCTGGCGGTGGCCCTGGACGTGGTCGGGGCGGACGTGTCGGTCCCGTTTCTGCGGACCGACCGCAGGAGGACCTCGGAGACGTCGACCTTTCCCAGCCGGGAGAGCATCAGCAGCCGGTGCCCTGCGAACCAGAACGCGACGGAGGTCATGGCCAGTCCGACAGTCAGTCGCAGTGTCACGTCCCCTCCCCAGGTCTCCGGTTCCGCGAGCTATGCCTTGCGGCGTTCGACCTCGGCGATCAGCGCAGGAAGCACGGCGTGCGCATCACCCACGACGCCGAGGTCGGCGATGTCGAAGATGGGTGCCTTGGGGTCCTTGTTGATCGCAACGATCGTGCGGGACCCCTGCATGCCGGCCCGGTGCTGGATGGCGCCGGAGATCCCGCTGGCGAGGTACAGCTGGGGCGCGACCGTCTTGCCGGTCTGCCCGACCTGGAAGTCGTGGCCGTACCAGCCGAGGTCGGTGGCGGCCCTCGACGCGGCCACCGCGCCGCCGAGTGCGTCGGCCAGGTGCTCCAGGAGCCCGAAGGCCTCCGCCGAGCCCATGCCGCGTCCACCTGCGACGACGACAGCGGCGTCGGAGAGCGCCGGTCGCCCCGTGCTGGTCTTCGGCGTGCGCTGCGTGACCCTCGACCCTCGTGCGGCTTCGCTGAGCTGGACCGTCACGGCCTCGACCTTCGGGTCGGTCGGAGCGACCTCGGGCGCCACGGCGTTCGGCCGCACCGTGATGATCGGCGTGCCCCGCACGACCTGGCTCTCGGTGGTCCACGTCCCGGAGAAGACCGACTGTGTGACGACCGGGCCGCCATCCCCCGGGACCACGTCGACGGCGTCGGTGACGATGCCCGAGTCGAGGCGTACGGCGGCGCGCGCTGCGACCTCCGTGCCCTCCCGTCCCGAGGTGACGAGCACGGCGGCCGGAGATGCCTGCCGTACGACGGCTGCGAGAGCCTCGGCCTTGGGGGCGACCAGGAAGCTCTCGAGCTCGGGGTCGTCGACGACGTACGCCTTGGTGGCGCCGTACTCCCCGAGCACCTTCATGATCGCGTCGTCCGCGGGACCGCACACGAGCGCTGCCGGCTCGCCGAGCCTGCGAGCGATCGTCAGCAGCTCGAGCGTGGCCTTCCGGACCACTCCGTCGCTGCGATCTACCAGGACCAGGACTTCGGTCACGGGAGTCTCCTAGGGGTCGTTTCTCGGTCGTCGGGTCAGATCAGCTTCTGCGCGACGAGGAAGTCAGCCACCTGCACGGCGGCTTCCCCGTCGTCGACCAGGACGGTGCCTGCCTGTCGAGGAGGTTTGGGGGCTACGGATCGGACCGCGGTGGCGGCGCCGGCGGTCCCGACCTGTGCGGGCTCGACCCCGAGGTCGCTGACACTCCACGTCGTCACGGGCTTCTTCTTGGCAGCCAGGATCGACTTGAACGACGGGTACCGGACCTCACCGGTCTGGTCGGTGACCGACACCAGGGCCGGCAGCTGCGCGGTCACCTCTTCGACGTCGGTGTCGCCGTCCCGACGGATCGTCACCGAGCCGTCTTGCACCGAAAGTGCACCGGCGAAGGTGACCTGTGGGATACCGAGACGGTCGGCGACCATCGCCGGGACGACCGACATCTCCCCGTCGGTCGACGCCATCCCGCACACGACCAGGTCGAAGCCGATCCGTTCGAGGGCCCGAGCCAGGACCAGGGACGTCGACAGCGAGTCGGACCCGTGCAAGGCCTCGTCGCTCACGTGGACGGCGTCGTCGCCACCCATCGACAGCGCCTTCCGCAGACCCTCGACCGCGCGGTCGGGCCCCATGGTCAAGTAGGTGACGGTCGCCGGCAGCCCGTTCTCCACCAGGGAGACGGCCTGCTCCACGGCGTACTCGTCGAGCTCGGAGAGACGTGCCTCCACCCCCGCTCGGTCCAGCGTCCGGTCCTCCGCGTAACGCCACGATGCGCTGGGTTCCGGCACGTGCTTCACAAGCACCACGATCTTCATCGGCCTCGGCTCCATTCAGCGTCGAACTCGCTCTCAGTCGACGCTATGCGCGTCACCGCCAAGCCGACACAGGCCGAAAGACCCTCACTGCGCACTCTTTCGGTTCTTACCCCGCGGTAACCGCGAGGCGTCCAGCCGACCCGCCCCGTATTCCGGGGCGAGGATCACCTCGACGGTGCTCCACGCACGATGCGCCGGCCCGTCAGCGTGCTCCACCGCAGCTTCAAGTGGAAGTTGCGGTGGTCGCCGCCCCAGGGGGTGGGGTTGCGCCAGCCCCGGATGTCCCACACCTCGTCCACCTCGGAGGGTCGTTCCAGCCGGCCGAAGGCGACGACGCTCCAGCCGCGCTCCTCGCGGCTGTCGATCTCGTCGATCTCGAAGACCGCCTCGGCGCCCTCCCCGTAGGTGCCCAGCTCGGAGTCGGGAACGGTGCGGAACACGATGGCGTCCGCGTTCGTGGCGAAGTTGAGGGGGACGATGCGTAGGCCCTTGGGTGTGACGAACGCGAGGCGACCCACCCCGCCTCGGTCGAGGAACTTCCGGCACTCGTCCGGGCTGAGGTCGATCATCTCGTTCATGGCACAGACTCCTTGAGTCTCAGCATGAGCGGGCCCGGCCACCGGGTCACGGGTCCAAGGTCCCGGCCGGGTCTATTCGCGGCACTGTCGGCGGTATGCAGCACCATCACGATCGTGCCGGTACGCCGCTGGAGAAGGTCGACACCGGGACGCTGGTGTCGCATACCGGCGTGGCCGTTGACCCGGGCGACGACGTTCCGGTTCACCCTCGACCCGAGCCGGGAGCAGGAGCTGCGGCTGCTCGCGCACGCGGGCGCCGCCCGGCTGGCGTACAACCACCACCTCGGCCGGGTGCGGGCCAACCTCGACCAGCGTGCCGCCGAACGGGCGCTACGGGATCGCGGAGGCCGACCTGACCCCGGCGCTGTCGTGGTCGAAGGTGTCGTTCATCAACCACATGAACTCCTGGAAGGACGGCCGCGCACCCGACGCCCGCGTGTCGCTACGACGACGACGGCCACGAGGTCCGCGGTCTGCCGTGGCGGCACGAGGTCTCGACGGACGTCTTCGAGTGCGCGTCGGTCAACGCGGCGCAGGCGCTCGCGAACTGGTCGAAGTCCCGCACCGGCGAACGAACCGGGAAGGCTGCCGGGTTCCCGCGGTTCAAGTCCCGCCACAAGACCGCCCCCGCGTTCCGGCTACGCGCAAAGTACACCGAAGGCAAGCCGAGTCGCCGGTCCGCCCGACCGGACCGCGGACGATCCGGCTTCCCGAAGCTCGGCGAACTGCGGGTCCACGAGCACACCGGCACGCTCGCGAAGCTGCTGACCGGCGGCCGGTTCCACGCCTACGCGGCGTCGTTCCGGTTCGAGCGCGGCCGGTGGGTGGTCGCGATCACCGGCGTCGCCGCGCGAGTTCCACCACCAGCGGCGTACGCCCGACGGGTCGGCACCCAGGACGGGTGGGTGTGGACCTCGGTGTGAAGACGCCTCGCCGTGGTCGCCGACGAGAACAGGCCGCGTGCTGCACGCGTGGGAGGGGGTGAAATCGCTGCAGCAAGCCCAGGCACGCCTCAAGCTCGCCAACCAGAGCCTACGCGAGAACCAAGCAGCGGACTCGTACGCTGACGGGGTCCGAGGCCCGCCTGCTGCGGGTGTCGACCACCCGGAAACGGTTCTCGCCTCGCCTACCGGAGGCGACCCAGGTCCGGAACCGGCCGCCGCGAACCGTCGCGGTCACGGGGAACCTCGCCCAGTGTCCGCGCTCGAACCGCTGCACCACGAGCCGTGCGCCGTTGTGGCCGCGATAGCGCCCGGCAAGATGGATCCGGCCCATCGGGCGCACCCGGTCCGACGAGGCGACCAGGGTCGGAGGTGCTCCCTTTCCCGCGCGGGCGTGCTTCTTCTTGTCCCGGTGCTTGCGCTTGTCGTGGCCGGACCGGTCGTGCTTCTGCTTCTTCTTCTCGGCGGGGGGCGATGCATCCGGCTCGGGGTCGCCGTCCGCCGACTCGGGCTCGGACGACGCGGACGGCGACGTGTCCGCCGCCACCGGCTCACCGATCTCGCTCTCGCCGGAGGTGGCTACGACGGCCGACGCCTCAGCGGGTCCCTCTGCCAGCCCGGTGATCCTGGCCGTGCTGTAGGTGACGGCACCGAGCACACCGCCGATCACCAGTCCGACGACCACCACGGCGCCGAGAGCCCCGAGGACTCGCTGACGCCACTCCGCTTCCGGCCCTGCCATGCGTGTCCACTCCCGAGATCCGAGGCGCCCCGGCCGAGGCGCTTCGGGCGGATATCTTGCCCGATACGCCCGGGTTACCCGTCTTCGGGTGTCTCACACGTGCCTCAGGTTCCGGACAGCGGGACACAGTCGTTGCCGCAGGAGCCGTCCGTGGGTTCCGTCGCATGGTCGGCGGGACGGTGAAGCACCGCATGGGCGGGGACGACGCAGGTGCCACCGGCATCGGCGGCGGCACGACCGTCCACGATCAGGGAGTACCCGCCCTGCTGCTCGGGCGGGAAGACCAGCGACACGTCGGGCCGTGCACCCACGTTCGCGAGCGTCCGGTTGCCGAGGCTCCCGAGGGCCAGCGTCCCTTCGCGCAGGACAGGCCTCACGGCCACCGCGTGCGGCCGCTGGTCGTCCGACACCGTCAGCAGGTAGGCGAAGCCGTAGTCCGCCATCGTGTCCGCCAGCCTCGCGAGATCGACCTTCACGCTCATGGCAGCAGGCTACGCGCTAGGCAGACTGCGACAACGCGTCCGTCAGCAGCGACACGAGGGCCTCGAGCTGTACGTCGGACGACGACGACACCTCTTCGTCCGAACCGTCGAGCGCCCTGGCCGCGATTCCCGCCTTGCTGTCGATGAGCTCCGCGATCCTGCTGTCGATGGTCTGCGCGGCGATGATGCGCCAGGCGGTCACGGGCTCGCTCTGACCGATGCGGTGCACCCGGTCGATCGCCTGGGTCTGCTCCGCGTCGGTCCAGGAGAGCTCGGCGAGCACGACGTTGGACGCGACCTGCAGGTTGAGGCCGACGCCGGCCGCCGTCAGGGAGCAGACCGCGACGGCGACGTCGGGATCGTTCACGAACGCGTCGATGTTCTTCCGCCGCGATGCCGGGGTCTGGTCGCCACGGATCGAGGAGAATCGGATCCCTCGTTTGGCGAAGGTCTCCTCGGCGACGTCCATCACATCGACGTGCTTGGCGAAGAACACGACCTTGCCGACGTTGCGTGCGAGCTGTGCCGCGTAGTCGGCGGCGAGGCCCGCCTTCGCCTGGCCGATGCGTCGCATCATGCTGAAGACGTTCTCGTCGGTCTTCGTCGTGCTCGTGCCCTCCCGCTCCCACGAGGCGACCCTGCGCACGAGCTCGTGGTCGATTCCGTCGACGACGCGACCGGACGTGCGGTTCTCGAGTGCGCTCTCGTAGCGCTGCACGAGGCGGCGGGCGAGGTCACGCTCGGCCTCGCGGATCGAGCGGCCGACCTCGTCGTCGAGCTCGACAGGAAGGTCGGCAACCCGGCGGGCGGGGATGTCGGCCGCGACGTCGACCTTGCGGCGACGGACGATGCCGAGGTCGACCACGCACCTGCGAGCGGCTGGGTAGAAGCCTGGGTCTCCCGGCTCGAGCCCGGTCTCCTCGAGCGAGTCCATCAGCTCCGCGAGCGGCTTCTTGTCGTCGATCCAGCCGAGGAACTGCCAGATGGCCCTGAAGTCCTCGATGTCGTTGATGAGCGGAGTGCCGGTGAGGGCCATCAGCAGGGGCTGCCCGATCCGGGACCTGAACCTCACTGCCCGGGATGTGACATTGCGTTTTTTTGAGCCAAAGGACATGCCGGATGCCCTCGCACGCGGTGAGATCGATGCATTCTCCGGTTCCGACGCTTACGTCCTTTTCGGAGAACAAATTCTGGGGCGGAACGCCGTTATCCTGGAGCGACCCGGGGCTCTGCTACAACGCTAATTACCTGCTTGCAATGAAGACCGCCGTTGACGGCAATCCCGACATCGTCCGCAGGCTGCTTGCCGCACTGCTGCGCGCTGAGAAGTTCTATATCGAAAACCCCGCCGAGGCAACGGAGGCGGTCATCAAGGCTACCAATACAACCCGGGTGGATTTGGAACCGATCCTGAAAGATTCACAATTTTCCGTCAGGCTGAGCCAATCGGCCCTCATCACCCTCGGGGACCATGCACGCTGGATGATCGAAACCATCAGACATCCCGGACCTCGATTCCAAACTATTTGACCTTCATCCGCCGGGAATTCCTCCAGTCGCTCAAGCCGGATGCCGTCACCCTGTAAAGCGAGATCGAAACAGGTATGCAGATCAGAGATAAACTGATTATCATCGCGGTCCTTCCCATCGTATTGGTCCTGAACCTCGGCGTGATCCAGTACCGCAATGCCACCGTCATCGCTCAGCTGAACGAGAAAGCACGGATCGCGGATGATATCTTCAAGAAGCTGTCATTGCTCAACCAGCTTAGCATCGAGAACAACATCTATCACGAGGAACGCATTCATCTTCAGTGGGTGGAACGTTATACCGATATCGGTAAACAGCTTGAGGCCGTTACCCCCGTGTTCAATAACAAAAAAGAGCAGAACATCATCGAAAGGATTAAGCAAGGCCACAGGACCCTCGGGTATCTCTTTACCCAGTTCGGCGGTCACGACGCGACCGATAGTGCAGAGCGTACGAGATCGAGGCAGTTTGACGATCGCATAACAAGCCGCCTCATCCAGGAGATGGAGATCATCATGCCCGAGGTGGAGCGTTTGCACACGATCAACCATGATTCCGCTGTTGAATATGCGCAACAGCAAACCCGGGTATTCATCGTGTTCCTTGTCGCGCTCGCCCTGGCGATCCCCACAACGGCCTTTTTTGTCATACGTGCTTTTTCCCGGTCACTCACGGCCCTCCAAAAGGGCATGCGGGCCGTTGCTGCCGGAGACCTCGAGTACCGGATCAATTCGACCTCTCAGGACGAGGTCGGCGATGTATCCCGCGCCTTCGACACCATGGCGGAGCAGCGGCTCAGGTCCGAGCACGCGCAGCGGGAATCCGAGCGAATCCTCGTCCACCAGTCCCGGCTGGCGGCAATGGGCGAGATGATCGGCGCGATCGCCCACCAGTGGAGGCAGCCGTTGAACGCCGTCAACGCTATTATCCAGGACCTGAAAGACGCCTATGAATACGGCGTACTCGACCGCAATTATCTCGACCGTTCGGTGAAGAACGCCATGCAGCAGATTCAATTCATGTCGAAAACCATTGACGACTTCCGGAACTTCTTCCGTCCCGACAAAACAAAAAAATCCTTTGATGTGAAGCAGGCGGCCGGCGAGGTGCTGACCATGGTTTCCTCCCAGCTTGCAACGCACGGGATATCGTATCGTATCACCTGCCATGTCCATAACCGGACATTCGAGGATTTCTCTTCTCCCGCCATTCCCTGCGGAGCGATGATGATGCTCGGGTATGAGAACGAGATGATGCAGGTCTTTCTGAACCTTATCAACAACGCGAAGGACGCGATTCTGGAATGCCGGGAGCATGGCCTGATGGGCCCGGGGGTAAAGGGATTGATCACCGTTGAATTCAACAGTCTGGGAGAGCGGATCGTGATCAGTGTAACGGACAACGGCGGAGGCATCCCTGCCGGGAACCTGGATCGGATCTTTGAGCCTTATTTCTCGACAAAGGAACAGGGCCACGGTACGGGGATAGGGTTGTACATGTCGAAGATGATCATTGAAAATAACATGGGCGGCCTGCTGACAGCCCGCAACGTGGACGGCGGGGCCGAGTTCAGGATCGAGGTGTGATATGGCGTCTGTGAGCAAACTGGAAGTAGCGGTGCTGTACGTAGAGGATGAGGAGCTGACCAGGGCCGCCGTAAGCGCGCCGCTCGGCAGAAGAGTGAAGACCCTTCTGCAGGCAAAAAACGGAAAAGAGGGACTGGAGCTTTTTCGTCAGCACCGGCCGGGCATCGTCATCACCGATATCAGAATGCCGGTCATGGACGGGCTCGCCATGGCCCGGGAGATAAAAGCACTGGACGAGAAAACGCAGATCATTGTCACAACCGCCCACAACGATACGCGCTATTTCCTGGATGCCATTGACATCGGTATCGACCGGTATGTGCTCAAGCCCATAGACCACGAAAAGCTCTTCTCAGGTCTTGAAAAATGCATGGCAACGATCAACAGAGAGCAAGAACGGCAGCGGCACCAGCAGGAGCGCGATAACCTTATCGCTGAGCTGCAAGAGGCCCTTGCCACTATCAAGACCCTGCATGGTATCCTGCCTATCTGCTCATCCTGCAAAAAGATCCGCGACGATAAAGGCGCCTGGACGCAGATGGAAGCCTATATCACCGAACACACTGATGCCGAGTTCAGCCACGGAATATGTTCAGAATGCGCCCAAAAATTATATCCCGAATATTTTAAAAGAAAATAAAATGGTTCGGTAAGCCCAAGATCATTTGCTATACTATTCTGGTAGCAGAAGCATGTGGCGAAAACACAGTCTGCCTGTCTTCAAATTAATTTTCCCTATATACTGTTTCACTTCTTGAACATTACCATGCCGAGCGGCGGGATCGTGATCAGCAGCGAATGTGCCCGGTAGTGGCACGGTTCCGCTGCGGCCTCAAGTCCGCCGAAATTTCCGAACCCGCTCCCGCCGTACTCCCCTGCGTCGCTGTTCAGCAGCTCTCTCCAGAACCCGCCCTCGGGAACGCCGACCCGGTAGTTCACGCGCGGCACCGGCGTGAAGTTGAAAACCACGAGGACCCTGTCGCCGCCCGACCTGCCCTTTCTGAGATAGCTGATGACGCTCGCCTCCTGGTCGCTGAAGTCGACCCACTCGAACCCCGCGTTCTCGAAATCGAGCTCGTACAGCGCGGGTTCGTTCCGATAGAGCGTGGTTCAGGTCCCGGACCCATTTCCAGACGCCGTAATGGGACTGATACTGCAGGAGATGCCATTCGAGGCTCTGTTCATGGCTCCACTCGGCCCACTGGCCGATCTCGCTGCCCATGAACAGCAGCTTCTTGCCCGGGTGGGTGTACAGGTAGCCGAACAGGAGCCGCAGGTTCGCCATCTTCTGCAGGCCGCTTCCCGGCATCTTGCCCGCGAGGGCGCCCTTGCCGTACACCACCTCATCGTGCGACAGGGGCAGCATGAAGTTCTCGAAAAAAGCGTACCAGATGCTGAAGGTGATCTCGTTGTGGTGGTACTTGCGGAAGACCGGGTCCTGCGGAAAAATACTCGAGCGTGTCGTGCATCCATCCCATGTTCCACTTCATGCCGAAGCCGAGCCCGCCCACGTGCGCGGGCCGCGAGACCATGGGCCAGGACGTCGACTCCTCGGCAATGGTCTGGACATCGGGGAAGGCGCGGTACACCTCGCGGTTCAGGCTCCTGAGAAAATCGATGGCGTCGATGTTCTCCCTGCCGCCGTACTCGTTCGGGATCCACTCGCCGTCCTTGCGCGCGTAATCGAGGTAGAGCATGGACGCCACGGCGTCGATCCGGAGGCCGTCGGCATGGTATTTATCGAGCCAGAAGAGCGCGCTGCTGATCAGGAAGTTGCGCACCTCGTACCGGCCGTGGTTGAAGATGTGGCTCGTCCATTCGGGGTGAAAGCCCTTCCTCGGGTCCTCGTGTTCGTAGAGGTGCGTGCCGTCGAAATAGACGAGCCCGTGCGCGTCGCTCGGGAAAGTGGGACGGCACCCAGTCGAGGATGACGCCGATCCCCTCCTGGTGCAGGCGGTCGATCAGGTACATGAAGTCCTGCGGCGTGCCGTACCGGCTCGTCGGCGCGAAGTAGCCCGTGACCTGGTATCCCCATGATCCGTAAAACGGGTGCTCCATCACGGGCATGAACTCGACATGCGTGAAGCCCGTGTCCTTGAGGTACTCGGGAAGATAGTCCGCCATCTCGCGGTAGGTGAGCGAGCGGTTGTTCTCTTCCGGCACCCTGCGCCAGGAACCGATGTGCAGCTCGTACACGGAATACGGCGCGTTGAGCGAGTTCTTGCGATGCCGGTCCTTCATCCATGCTGGGTCGTCCCACCATACCGCAGGTCCCAGACGAGGGAGGCCGTCCGGGGCGGCGTCTCCCAGGAGAACGCGAAGGGATCGCCTTTTTCCGCCTGATGATGGCTGTGCCGGGAAACGATGTAAGTACTTGTACAGCGCGCCCTGACACGCCGGGGATGAAACCCCTCCCAGATCC
>CAVUBO010000027.1:0-63944 GCA_963739785.1 uncultured Actinomycetota bacterium
GGCGGGAGGAAGGTCTCGCTCGCCGACCTGATCGTCCTGGGTGGGTGCGCCGCCGTCGAGAAGGCGGCCAAGGATGCCGGCCACGACGTCACGGTCCCGTTCGCACCGGGGCGCACGGACGCCTCGCAGGAGCAGACCGACGTGGACTCGTTCGCCGTCCTCGAACCCAAGGCGGACGGGTTCCGCAACTACCTGCGCGCCGGGGAGAAGCTGCCGCCGGAGACGCTGCTGCTCGACCGGGCGAACCTGCTGACGCTGACCGCCCCCGAGATGACGGTCCTGGTCGGCGGCATGAGGGCTCTGAACGCGAACGTGGGGCAGGCAACGCACGGCGTCCTCACCGACCGGCCGGGGACGCTGACCAACGACTTCTTCGTGAACCTGCTCGACATGCGCACGGAGTGGAAGCCGTCGGCCTCTGCTGAGCACGTGTACGACGGCCGGGACCGCGCCACGGACGAGGCCAGGTGGAGCGCCACGGCCGTCGACCTCGTCTTCGGGTCGAACTCCCAGCTCCGAGCCATCGCGGAGGTCTACGCGAGCGCGGACGCCCAGGACAAGTTCGTCCGGGACTTCGTCACGGCGTGGGTCAAGGTGATGAACCTGGACCGGTTCGACCTCGCCTGATGTTCAGGAGGGGCCCCGGTCACCTAGGAGGTGACCGGGGCCTCGTCGCCCGGCAGCGGAGGCTAGAGGAGTACGGCGCCGAGCAGGCCGGCGCTCACGAGGACGGTGGCCACGCCCAGGACGCCGAAGATCCACGGGAGGCAACCGGCCGCGGCGTCCCCCTCGACCACAGGGTGCTCGGCCGGGTCCTCGGGGTCGTACCAGACCGTGACCCGCGCACCCTGTCGCGGCTTGTGCACGTTGGTGCCCGCCTGATGGACGAACTCCCGCACCGACCCGTCGGCGTCCCGGAACCGAACCACCGGCACCAGCACCGGCGTGGCATCGGCGCCCACGCCGTACGCCTTCCGCTGGTGCCCCACGATCACGCCGGGAACCCGGACGCCGGTTGCCTGACGGCGGCGACGGTGCTGCACCGAGCCCCACGCGACCAGCACGAAGAAGGCCCCGACGAGGAGGGTGATCGCCGCGCCGGCCAGCTGCATGGTCGTCGAGCTCAATGCGTTGGTCCTCTCGCAGACGGCGCCGGCCGTCCACGGGCCTCAGTTCCCGTCACCCTATGCCAGCGCGTCGCGCCGCCGATGTCCGACCGTGAGCCCGGTTGAACCGGCACCGGCGTTCGACCGTGTCTCTCATGAGGAGGGGAGGCACCATGTCAGTTCTCACAGACCCGGTACGCCGGAGGGCCTGCGCCGTCGCCTTGAGCGCATGTCTGGTCACCGCGACGTCGGCAGCCACAGTGGGGGTGGCTGCAGACAGCGCATCAGCACAGCAGCACGTCGCGGCCAAACGGCTGGAAGCCACGCTGAGGCCGAGCGGGGACCCGAACGGCTCGGGCGAGGCCACGTTCCGGTCTGTCCAAGGGCCAGCGCAAGGTCTGCGCGAATGTCGAGTGGCACGACATCGGTACGCCGGACGCGGCTCACATCCACCGGCGCTCGGACGGCGGCGTGGTCGTGGACCTCACCGGGTCGGTCACCGGCGGGTCCCACTGCGCGACCAAGGTTCCACGCAAGTTGATCGGCAAGATCCTGAAGCGCCCGGGGAAGTACTACTTCAACGTGCACAACGCGACCTACCCGGCCGGAGCGATCCAGGGGACGCTGCACCGCTGACGAGACCCCGCGGAGGGGCCGCTCACCCCGGCTACCGCGCCGCATCGGGCCGGGGTGAGGGCGCCGACTCAGAGGTGGTTGCGCAGGTAGTCGGGCGTGCCGACCGCGAACGTGGTCCTGTGCTTCGCGGGGTCCGTCCACCGCAGCAGCCAGCGCATCGACCGGGCGGGCATGGACACCCAGCCCTGCCGAGGGGTCGCCGTGCCGGCGTGCAGGACGAAGCTGCCCTTCCTCACGTCGGCCGGCACCCGCGCGAGCATCTCGCCCGTGCGCGCGGAGCGGTGAACCCGGCTGCCCAGGTTGTAGCTCATGACGAGGGCGTAGGGGTACCGCTTCGGCTCGGCCGCCCAGCGGACCGACTGCCTCTCCGACCAGCGTGCCTTCTCGGTGCGCCGCGGCTGGAACACGTTGTACGACTTCGGACGGCTCGCGTCGAAGGGCCAGTAGTCGTTGCCGTCGAGCACGCGGTACCTCATCGCCGTACCGGGGTTCGCCTCGAGACCCATGGCGGCAGACGCCTTGAAGGCACCCGCCGGGCGTCCGGTCCTTGGGCTGACGGACACCGGGCCGCGAGAGACCGTCGCTGCCGAGCTGCACCTGGAACGGGCCGCGCGCGACCCGCCAGCTGCGGCCCACCTTGCGCCAGGCCACCGCGGTTCCCTTGGTGCTGCCCCACGCGGGAGCGGTCAGGGTCACGACCTGGGTCGCCGACCCGAGGCCTGCGAGCTCGTCGGGATGCACCGGCGTACCGTCGCTCAGCGGCTGCGGCACGCCCGCACCGTTCTGGGATCCGCAGACCGCTCCGCTGCAGCCTCTGAGCCGCTGGAGCTTCGCCGCCATCGCGGCGCGCGTCGCGGCGGCCGTGGGCCGGTAGGCGAGGTTGTCGAGCTGGTACGGGTCCTTGCGGAGGTCGTACAGCTCGGCCTCCTTGCTCTGCTCGTACTCGACGTACACGTAGCGCTTCGTGCGGACGCCGCGGTACCACCACTGGTCCGGGCTGGTCGCGCCGTCCCACCCGGCCTCGACCGGGATGGCGCTCCACCCGGGCGCCGTCCCGTTGGCGATCGGGAGCAGCGACCGCCCGTCGAGCGGGACCGGCGCTCCGTCGCGCTCGAGGGTCGGCGTGGCCTTCGCGACGTCGGCCACCGTGGCCGCGACGTCCACCAGGGAGGTCGTGGCGGCGACCGTCTTGCCGACGGGGACGCCAGGACCGCGCATGAGGAGCGGGACCCGGAGGCTCGGCTCGTAGGCGACGGTCTTGCCCGTGTAGCGGTGCTCGCCCAGGACGTAGCCGTTGTCACTGGTGAAGATGATCAGGGTGTTGTCGAGCCGGCCGAGCTCCTCGAGCTTTGCGACGGTCTGGCCGACGCTCCGGTCGACCGACTGCAGAGACTGGACCCGTGCCCGGTTGAACTCCCTGATGCGGTCGATCCGGCCCTGCGTGAACCGAGGGAGCTTGCGGATGTAGTCGGGCTTGTCGGCGATCGCGCGCTCGTTGAACCCCGGGGTCTGCTGGGTCCTCAGCGCGAGGTTGAGGAACTTCTCCTGGTCCTCGGGCGCCGACATCGGGGGCCCCCACGTGCAGCCGCCGCCCTCGTTCGGCCAGCAGCTGCCGTGCGGCGCGAGCTCGGACTGCCAGATGAAGAACGGCGAGTCGGTGGCGTCGGCGTGCTCGATGCGGTCGATGACCCTCTGGTTGTTCCAGTAGGTGCGGTACTCCTGGTTGGTGGACTCGAGCGTCGCCTCCCGCTCACCCGCGCTGCGGTCGAGGACGTTGATCTCGCCGCTGTACTGGTTGTACAGGCCGGTGCCCTCGACGCCCGCGGCGAAGTAGTCCCATCCCTTGGGCACGGTGAGCGACCCGTCGGGCCTCCGCTCCCCTCCGTAGCCGTTGAGGAACTTGCCGATGAACGCGGTCTCGTAGTCCGCGCCCTGGGTCGTGTCGTTGAGCCAGGTGGGGATGGTCTCGTCCGCGAAGTCGCCGTGCAACAGTGCCCCGTAGCCACCGAAGGGGCCGTTGTTGTTGACCACGCCGTTGTTGTGGTTGAACAGGCCGGTCAGCAACGTGGCGCGAGCCGGGCAGCACAGGGGGTACGGCGAGAGGGCGTCTGTGAACGTCGTGCCCTGGGCGCCGATCAGCCGCCTGGTGATCGGCATGTACTTCAGGTCGTCGACGTGCATGTCGTCGGTGGAGATGAGCATGACGTTGGGCGGCTGCTCGACCCCTTCCGCCGCGGCCGGACCGGCGGGACCTGCATGTGACGGGCTCGAGAGACCGAGCCCGACGAGGAAGAGCGCAGCGAAGATCGCAGTGAAACGGTGACGCACGGAGCCTCCAAATGAAGCGACCTCCCCGATTGAGGTCTAGGTGGATTCTCCGTGATTCACTCTCAAAGTGGACTGTTTCGGTAAAATTTGGGACAGCGAGGAGTCCTTGATGGTAAGAGGGCGCCTCAGGTGCGCTACCTCGTCAGCTCGACGACCAGGTCGCGGACGGTGCTCACGTAGTGGTCGACCTCGTCCGCGGTGGTCGTCGGTCCGACCAGCGCCATCTCGTGGACCGGGGTCAGCAGGATGCCCCGGTTCGCGCACCAGAGATGGATCAGGGCGTCGAGCGGTCCGGTGAGCCCCTCGCTGACGATGTCCACGGCGTTGTAGTCGACCTCGGTGAACGCCGCCTCCGCCCCGTTCCTCGGCGGCTGGGGTAGGAACCGGAACTCCACACGGCAGCCGATCCTCGCGACGTACCACTCCAGGCCGGCGTCGCTCACGACCTTCTCGAGGCCGTCCTGCATCCGCTTGCCGAGTGCGACCATCCGCTCGAAGTTCTCATCGGTGATCGCGTGCTCGAGGGCGGCGCGGATGCCGGCCACTGCCGTGGCGTTGCCGGACAGGGTGCCGCCGAAGCCGAAGAAGTTGTGCCACGCCGGGCGCGCGGACAGGAAGTCGGAGACCTCGCGGGTGAGCCCGAGGACTGCGGCGGGGTAGCCACCGGCGATGAACTTCCCCGCGACGAACATGTCCGGCTCCAGACCCTGCTCCCCGGTGATGCCGCGGGGACCGGCGCACATGCTGTGGGTCTCGTCGACCAGGAGCAGCGTCCCGTGCTTCCGCGTCAGAGACCTCAAGGCGTCCAAGAAGCCTGGCTCGGGGTGGATGATGCCGAGGTTCGTCATGACCGGCTCGGTGATGACGCAGGCGACGTCGCCGGGTGCCAGCGCCCGCTCGAGAGCCTCCACGTCGTTGAACTCGACCATCCTGGTCATGACCTTCGGGTCGGTCACGATGGGACCCAGCATCCCGGGGATGTTGATGAGCTCACCGAAGAAGTCGACGACGAGCGTCTCGTCCACCGACCCGTGGTAGGTCCCGTTGAACGCGAGGACGAGCTGACGGCCCGTGAACGCGCGCGCGATCTTCAGCGCCATGCGGTTCGCGTCGGTGGCGGTCATGAGGACCTGCCAGAAGGGCAGCCCGAAGCGTCGCTGCAGCTCCTGCCCGACCCAGATGGAGTCCTCGGTGGGCAGCATGGTCGTCGTACCGCGGTTCCTCATCTGCGCAGCGATCGCCTCGACGATCTGGGGGTGCGCATGGCCGCAGAGACCGCCGGTGTCACCGAGGCAGAGGTCGAGGTACCGGTGGCCGTCGACGTCGGTGACGTGGACACCCTCCGCGCTCTCCACGAAGACCGGGAAGCCGCCGGTCCAGATGCGCATCCAAGACATCGGCACGCCACCGACGAGGCTCTTCCGGGCCTCCTCGAAGAGTGCTCTCGACCTCGGCCGTTCCTCGACGAAGCGCGCCGTCTCCTCCTCGAGGAGCGACCGCACCCGCTCCAGCGTCATCTTCGCCATGGCTGCGACCTCGCCTTCCTGTGGCTGTCGGACGGGTCGCTCAGGCGACCGTCACGTTCGGGTCGAGGTAGACGTCCTGGATCGCGTGGAGGAGCTCGATCCCCTCGCCGAACGGTCGCTGGAAGACCTTGCGACCTGCGATCACGCCCGTCCCCCCGGCGCGCTTGTTGACCACCGCCGTACGGACGGCGTCGTGGAGGTCCGAGGCGCCGGACGACGGGCCGCCGGAGTTGATCATCCCGACGCGTCCGGCGTAGGAGTTGAGGACCTGCCACCGGCACCGGTCGATGGGGTTCTCCCCGACGTACGTGTCGTAGACCAGCTGGCTGGTCTTGCCGAAGTCGATGGCGGTGAAACCGCCGTTGTTCTCCGGAAGCTTCTGCTTCACCAGGTCCGCCTCCAGCGTCGCGCCGAGGTGGTTGGCCTGACCGGTCAGGTCGGCGGAGGCGTGGTAGTCCACGCCGTCCTTCTTGAAGGCCGAGTTCCGGGTGTAGCACCACAGGATCGTGACCATGCCGAGCGAGTGCGCCTCGGCGAACGCCGCACTGACCTCCTGCAGCTCGCGACGCGAGACGTCCGCGCCCCAGTAGACGGTGGCGCCGACCGCCGTGGCGCCGAGGTCGAAGGCCTGGCGCACGGAGGCGAACATCGTCTGGTCGTGGATCGCCGGGTAGCTCAGCAGCTCGTTGTGGTTCAGCTTGAGGACGAAGGGGATCTTGTCGGCGAACTTCCGGGACACCGCACCCAGCACGCCCAGGGTCGTGGCCACGGCGTTGCAGCCACCTTCGAGCGCCAGCCGCACGATGTTCTCGGGGTCGAAGTACATCGGGTTCGGGGCGAACGACGCCGCTCCGGAGTGCTCGATCCCCTGGTCGACCGGGAAGATCGACAGGTACCCGGTACCGCCCAGCCGTCCCTGCCCGCGGATCACGGCTAGGTTGCGGAGCACCTGAGAGCCTCGGTCGCTGTCGCGCCAGACCCGGTCGATGAAGTCCGGGCCGGGGAGGTGCAGGTCCTCCCTCGGCATGCTCTTGCACTCGTAGTCCAGCAGCTGCTCGGCGTCCTTGCCCAGCACTGCCGCGATGTCGGTTGTGGCGGTGGCTGTTGTCATCGGGCGGGTCCTTCCAGGTCTTCCGCCTCCCGGCAACGTCTGACGCACCGGCCGGCGGCGGTCACCTTCTGTCTAGTCGCGGCGCGCCTGGTCCGGGTAGGGCCCTCCGGCCCGACTTGGGCATGGGGGTCAGCCGAAGCAGGTCTGGTCGTCGAGCACGAGCCGGCTTCCCGGCCGGCGCCCGTCACGGTCGGCCTGGCTCCGGGCTCCCCGACTCCCGCGCGTGCTCGGCGGCACGGCTGATGAGACCGGCTCCACTCGTGACGGCTCTGCGCCACGGCGGAACACCCTCTATCTCGATCTCCAGCGAGAAGCTGAGGAAGGTCCGGATGAGCACGATGAGCCCCAGGACGGTGACGCTCTCCAGCGACGTGTCGACGGCGACGGTGCGGATGAGGTCGGCGGCGACGAGGATCTCCAGCCCGAGCAGGAGGACCCCGCCGAAGCCCTCCCGGATGACGCGATAGGCCTCCCGGCCCTCGTTGCCCTTCCGCCAGACCCCTGCGGCGAGCACGACCGACCAGATCAGGCCGAGGACGAGAACGGCCACACCGAAGGCCTCGAAGCCCTGCGCGACGTAGCCCATGAGCTCGACGAACGACATCGGCGCCTCCCTGTGGGCCGGCCGGTGGTGGTGGGTGGCCAGGCCCTCTCAGAGTGGCATGTCGCCGCGTCCCGGCGGGGCAAAGCGACCGAACCGGCTCCCCCGATCCAGGGCGCTCGGACTCACCCCGCCGGGATGATGCCTGGCGTACTGGGGCGCGACAAGGTGGAGAGAGACCGAACGGAGGTGCCCGATGGGTCTTCCCGCCGAACAGCTCGGCATGCAGGAACGCATCGTCCTGGAGATGCACGAGCACTGGAAGCACCTGCTCATGGCCGGGGTCATCTGCCTTGCCGCACTCGCCGGCCTGGTCGTCGTGCTCCTGGTCAGTCCCGAGACCGGCTTCCTGGCCTGGCTGGACACGATCGGCTGGGTGGCGTTCGTCGTCGTCGTCGCCGTCTTCGGCCTCTGGCCGTTCCTCGAGTGGAGGAAGCGCACCTACACGATCACCAACGAGCGGATCGCGACTCGCAGGGGCGTCCTGCGAAAGTCCGGCCGTGACATCCCCCTCGACCGGGTCAACGACGTCGCTTTCGACCAGGGCATCCTCGACCGGATGACCAAGGCCGGGACCTTGAAGATCTCCTCGGCCAGCGAGCACGGGACGATCGTGTTCCGCGACATCCCGCGCATCCACTCCGTCACGACCCTGCTGAACGAGCTCGTCCGCGACGTGCGCGGCGCCCGCTAGAGCAGACCCCCTGTCTGCGCGGCCGGGGCACCGCCCCGGACAGGGGGCTGTGCGAGGTCGGTGAAGGTCTCCACCCGGTCCTCGGGCCCGGAGACGATGATCAGGTCCCCCTCGTGCACGACGGTGTCCGGGGTCGCGTGGGTGAAGTCCTCACCGGCCCGCTTCACGCCGACGATCGTGACGCCGTAGTTCGACCGCACCCTCGACTCCCCCAACGGCAGCCCGAACAGCGAGCTCGGTGGCGTCGTCTTGACGATCGCGTAGCCGTCGTCGAACTCGATGTAGTCGAGCATGCGTCCGCGCACCAGGTGCGCGACGCGCTTGCCCGTGTCGTGCTCAGGACGGACGACGTGGTGGACCCCGATCTGGGAGAGGATCCGCGCGTGCGACTGGCTGATCGCCTTGGCCCAGATGTCGCGGACGCCGAAGCTTCACCAGGATGGAGGCGGTGAGGATGCTCGCCTCGAGGTTCGTGCCGATGCCCGACCACCGCCCGGTCGAACTCGTGGACCGAGAGCTGGCGCATCGCCTCCTCGTTGGTGGTGTCGGCCTCGACGACGTGGGTCAGCCGGCCCGCGAGACCCTGCACGGTCCGGGTGTCCTCGTCGACGCCGAGGACCTCGACGCCCTCGCGCACGAGCTCGAGGGCGAGTGACTTGCCGAACCGGCCGAGCCCGAGCACGGCGACGCCGGAGCCGTTCTGCCTTCTGTTCCTAGCCAATGATGGGTCGTCCTTCCGGGAGCTGGTAGAGGCGCTGCCGCTCGCGCAGCGCGATGGCAGAGACGAGCGTGATCGGACCGAGCCGTCCGACGAACATGGCGAGGACGAGCAGGAGCTGCGCGGCCGTGGGCATGTCGGCGGTGACTCCCGTGGAGAGGCCCACGGTGGCGAACGCGGAGGTGACCTCGAACAAGACGTCGGTGAGCCCGAGGCGGCTGATCTGGACCAGGCCAGCGTCGTCGCCACGACCACGGCCACCCCAGCAGCGCGACGGTGAGCGCCTGCCGCTGCACCCGGCTGCCGATGCGCCGGTCGAACGCGTTGACCGTGTGCTCGCCACGAACCTCCGCGTAGATGACGAAGAACAGGATCACGAAGGTGGTCACCTTGATGCCACCCGCGGTGCTCGCCGGATCCTCCGCCGATGAACATCAAGATGACCGTGCCGAGCAGCGTCCCGTCGTGCATCTGTCCGTAGTCGAGGCTGTTGAAGCCCGCCGTGCGCGGCATCACCGCCTGGAAGAACCCGGCGAGCAGCCGGCCCGGGCGTGTCGAGCGGACCGAGCGTGCCGGGGTTGGACCACTCGCGTCGCCGTGACGAAGACCGTGCCGCCGGCGAGCAGGACGACGCTCACGACGATCGTGAGCTTGGTGTGCAGGCTCCAGCTGCCGAGGACGGGCCGAGGTGCCGGCGCAGCTCGAAGAGCACGGGGAAGCCGAGGCCGCCGAAGATCACGGCGAAGGCGATCGGCAGGCAGATCCACGGGTCGGTCACGAAGCCCATCAGGCTGTCGCTGTAGAGGGCGAAGCCGGCGTTGTTGAACGCGGACACGGCGTGGAAGAGACCCTCGTAAACCGCGCGCCCGAGCGGGTAGTCGTAGCCGAGCAGGAAGCGCAGCGTGAGCAGGACCGCCGTGACCGCCTCGAAGAGCACCGTCACCCGGAAGACGCCGACGAGCACCGCCTGGACGTCGCCGATGCCGAGGCTCTTGGTCTCGGCCGCCGCCGTGAGCCGGGACCGCAGCCCCATCCTGCGCGACACCAGGATGCCGAGCAGCGAGGCCAGGGTCATGATGCCGAAGCCGCCCACCTGGATGAGGCCGAGGATCACGACCTGACCGAACCCCGACCAGTACGTCGGAGTGTCGACGACGGCGAGGCCGGTCACGCAGACCGCACTGGTGGAGGTGAACAGCGCCACCATGAACGGCGCGTGCCCTTCCCCTGCCCTCGACGCGGGCAGCATGAGCAGCAGAGACCCGACGATCACGGCGCCGGCGAACCCCGCGACCACCACCTGGGAGGGGTGCTGGAACGACGGCACGCGCAGGCGGGACAGCCGGCCGCCGGGGGCGGGGTCGGTCACCGGACCGGGCTCTCGAGGCTCACGCCGTTCACTCCATCGTTGTCGGACCGGCGCCGACTGTACCCGCGCACCCGGGAGGCGAGGTCGGCGGTGAGTTCTTTACTTCTCCTGCGCGAACGCCTACGAACACTCATGATTTGTGAACATGCGCACCAATCGCCACAACCGCACCACTGCTCGTCGCACCTCCGGCGCCCGGTCCCGTCTGGCCTGGGCAGCCCCCTTCCTCGCCGTGGCCGCCGTCGGCTCGCTGGTCCTCGGCCAGGCGCCGACCTCGCCGGGAACCGCCGCCGGCGCCGTCGGCACGGAGAGCAACCAGGCCACCGCCGGCGAGATCGAGATGGTCGCGGCCAACCGCGTCGTACTCCTGCGGCGCAAGGGGTTCGTGACCGGTGACGGACGGACGGCGTACGTCGCGAACGGGACCGAGTTCCGGCCGACGACGAGGGTCGCGGTTCCTCCGCGGGTCCGCGCCCGTGCCTGGGTCGTGGTGGACCTCGACACGGGCCGCCTGCTCGGCAAGCACGAGGCGCGGACGAAGCTGCCGCAGGCCTCGACGATGAAGCTGCTGACCGCGCTCACCGCGGTCCGCACCATCGAGCCGACCAGGAAGCACCGAGTCACGAAGTGGGAGGCGAGGCAGACCTGCTCGTGCGCAGGGCTCAAGCCGGGCCGCTTCTACCGCCGCGACACGCTCATGGCGGGCATGCTGCTGCCCTCGGGCAACGACGCCGCCGAGGCGGTCGCGGGCTCGCACCCGCAGGGCCGGTGGGCGTTCTACCGCGCGATGAACGACCTGGCGCGCGAGCTCGGGACCAGGGAGACCGTGGCGAGGAACGCCTCGGGTCTCACCGCGGCCGGCTCGCACTCGTCGGCCCGCGACCTCGTCATCCTGCTGCGGGCGGCACTCGCCGAACCCACCGTCTCAAGGATCCTGGGCATGCGCTCCGCCGAGATCGCCACCGCCGGGGGCAAGCTCGCCCACACCGTCTGGCGCGGCACCGACTACGTGAACAAGTACTCGAACTCCCTCGGGAAGAGCGGCTACACCACCCCCGCGAAGAACACGCTCGTCGTCGAGACCGAGATCGGCGGACACCGGATCGCGGTCGCGAGCCTGGGTGCTCCGGGCGGCTACTCCACGTCGGGGGCTCGCGCCCTGACCGAGTGGGCGAACGCGAGCTTCGCCGGGCTCAAGGGCGTCGGGCGGCTGCCGCTCTCCTGAGCGGTCAGCCGCACGGGCGGAAGCCGGCGAACTGCAGCGACGCGTCATAGCAGAGGACACCCTCCTCGACGAGGTCCCACAACGTCGCGATGATCGAGCCACGGTCCGTCGCGTAGTCGGTCGCCACCGAGGCCACCACGTCGGCGGTGGTCCACGCGCCCTCCCGGACGGCGGTGGCGACTGCGGTCCGCAGGACCTCGGGCTCGATCGTCGTGGTGATCATGGTTCCTCTCCTTCGTAGACGCACAGACAGCCTCGCCCGGCAGTGGTCTGGACAGGAGGGGCATTGGTCCCTTTCGGACCGACATCGGACCCCCTTGGGGCCGCACCTCGCCTCGTCAGGAAGAAGATGCCGCCGCGGCGCGTCGACCACGGAGTCGGCGCCAGGCACTGAGGGCCACGAACGCAGCGACCAGGAGGCCGAGGCCGACGAGGGCGCGTGAGGCCACGGCCTGCCAGTCGACGGGCCAGTCCGGCTCGGCGAAGTCCCGCGTGGGCCGGGCGAGGAGGTCCGTGGCGAAGGAGTACCCGTTGCTCCAGTGACCCTCGACGTCGACGGCTGTCCTCGTGCGGCCGTCGGTCACGGAGACGACCTGGAGCGAGCTCGTCTGGCTGTCCTCGGGGGCGTGCAGCACCACGACGTGGGAGTCGTCCAGCCAGCCGTTCACGAAGTTCGCGCCGCGCGATCCCACCCGCACGATCCCGGCCGCCGCGTCGGGCGCGGTCACCGCTGTCCTACCCCCTCGGGGGTAGGCGGCCGCCCCGAACGCGAGACGCCTCCCAGTGGGCGACCAGGCCGCCGTGGAGAGCAGGCCGTCCTCGGAGAGGGCATCGAGACGGGTCACGCGAGGTCGGTGACGCGGGTCCCACCACCCCGCGAAGCCGCCCTGTGCCACAGCGACGCGGCCCCGGTCGTCCACGGCGGGAGCGCTCTCCACCGCCTGGAGCGGAACCCTCACGACCTTCCCGGTTCTCAGGTCCAGCCGTTCGCTGTAGAAGGTGCGGCTGCGGTTCTGTCCCTCGTCCCACACCGTGCGCACCTTGACCCCGTAGGCGAGGTACCGACCCTGCGGAGAGAACGCGATCTGCTCCACCCGGACGCCCTTGCCGCCCGGCCTCGAGAAGCGCCGGACCTCCCCGGTCTCCAGGTCGGCGACGGCGATGCCGCTCTCGACGTGCGGGCCGCTGACCTCGGGCAGCGGCGCGTGCCACCCGAAGGCGAGCTGCCTGCCGTCGGGCGAGAGCGCCATCGAGCCGCCCTCGAAGCCGGGGTGGTCTCCCTGCCCCGGCAGCCGCATCCGGTGGTACGAGCCGTCGACCGCGGAGACGAGCACGGGCTCGTAGTAGGTGTCGTAGAAAGCGGCCGCGACCGGCCCCACTGCGAGGTCGGTCTCGCGCGCGTCGAGGTTCACGTGCTCCGGCACCGGGTAGACGGTCGCAGGCATCGCGGGCGCGTCCGGGCTTCCCACCGGACCGACCCGGTCCTGGCGCACGATTCCGCCCGGCAGGAACGAGACGCCGGCGAGGACCAGGAGCACCAGGCCCAGGACGCTCCCGGCGAGGAGCGTGCGGTCCCGTCGCCGGGCGCGCTGCGCCCTCGTGAAGAGGTCGCGGTCGACCCGCGGCGCGGGAGCGTCGTCCGCGACCTTCTCGAGCAGGTCGTGAAGCCGTTCGGTCATCGACGCTCACCTCCTGTGCCGACCAGCTCGGCCAGGTCCGGGGCCAGCACCCTCAGTCGCGACAGGGCCTGGCGGTTGATCGACTTGACCGTGCCGACCCCGATGCCGAGGGTGGCTGCGGTCTCGCGTTCGGTCAGGTCCTCGTAGTAGCGCAGGACCAGGACCGTGCGCTGTCGCCGGGTGAGCTGTGCGAGAGCGCCGGCAAGAGTGACCTCCGTGGCGACGTCCGACTCGGCCGTGGCGCGACGATCGGAGGCCTCGTCGTACACCGCCTCGAGGATGTGGCGCTCGCGACGCCATCTCGAGATGTTCTCGTGGTAGATCGACCGGCGCACGTACGCCTCGGGCGCGCCCTGGATCTTCCGCCACCGCCGGGCCGCGTTGAACAGTGCCGTCTGCACGAGATCCTCCGCCAGGTGCGGGTCACCGGTGAGGAGGTACGCCGTGCGCATCAACGCCTGGCCGCGCGATGCCACGAACTCGTTGAACGAGTCCTCGTCCGAAGCCTCCACCGGTGTACCCCCTCTCAGAGACGTAGACGTCGCCGGATCGCCGTCCGGAGGTCATCACGGGCGAAAAAGTCGGTGAGGGAACGATATGTCCTGAACCGATGACGCGAGGACGCCCGCGCCTGCGTCGTCCGACCTGGCTCGACCGAGTGCTCGACGCCACGTTTCCGCTTCTCGGTGTTGGCTACCCTCGACTCACCATGAAGCTGAGGATGCGTGCGCGCCACGCGAAGAGGTACCGCGAGATCGCCACCCTCCTGGTCCGGCACGGTCGAGGCGACCTCGTGCGCTCGGCGGGCATCGACGGCGTGCTCGACGAGGAGCAGGTCGAGAACGGCGACCCGCAGGCCGCCGCCCGGCTCGCCGACGACCTCGAGGCGATGGGCCCCACCTTCATCAAGCTCGGGCAGCTGCTCTCGTCGCGGGTCGACCTGCTGACCCCGGCGTACGTCGAAGCCCTGTCGCGCCTCCAGGACGACGTGGAGCCGTTCCCCTTCGAGCAGGTCGAGGAGATCGTCAGCGACGAGCTCGAGGTCCGGCTGTCCAGGATCTTCCCGACCTTCGACCCCAAGCCGCTCGCGGCGGCATCGCTCGGCCAGGTCCACCGCGCGACGCTGCGCGACGGACGTGAGGTCGTGGTCAAGGTGCAGCGCCCCGGCATCCGGCGGCAGGTGCTCGACGACATGGAGGTGCTCGCCGACCTCGCCGAGGTGCTCGACGCCCGCACCGACCTCGGTCGCTACGGCCTCGCCGACCTGCTCGAGGAGTTCCGCAAGTCGCTCCTCGACGAGCTCGACTACCACCGCGAGGCGGAGAACCTCACCACGATCGCGCGGGTCCTGGCCGACCATCCCGGCATCGTCGTGCCGAAGCCGTACCCCGACTTCTCCAGCAGCCGCGTGCTCACCATGGAGTACGTCGAGGGCAGGAAGATCACCGACCTGGGGCCGCTCGGGCGGCTCGAGCTCGACGGCGCTCCCCTGGCCGACGACCTCTTCGCCGCCTACCTCGAGCAGGTCCTCGTGGAGGGGATCTTCCACGCCGACCCGCACCCGGGGAACGTCCTGCTGACCTCCGACGGCCGGCTCGCGCTCCTCGACATCGGCATGGTCGCGCGGCTCGCGCCGGTCTACCGCGAGCGACTGGTCAAGCTCTTCCTCGCCCTCGCCGACGGCCGCCCGGACGAGGTGACCCGGGTCGCCCGGACCCTTGGCCAGGAGCTCCCCGACTTCGACCCCGTGCTGCTCGAGCGCGCGGTCACCGACATCGTCGGGCGGTCCGTGGACGCGTCGCTCTCCGACCTCGACGTGGGCGCGATGCTGCTCCAGCTGACCCGGCGCGCCGGTGAGGCGGGCCTGAAGATGGACCCCGAGCTCGTGATGCTCGGCAAGGCCATGCTCAACCTCGACCAGGTCGCCGCCACGCTCGACCCCGGCTTCGAGCCCCGTGACGCGCTGCGACGGCACACCACGGACCTGATGAAGTCCTCGATGAAGACCTCGCCGGCGGCGATGTTCGCCTCGGTCCTCGAGGCCAAGGAGTTCGTCGAGGCTCTTCCCGGACGGGTGAACCGCGCGTTCGACGCCGTCGGCGAGGGCAACTTCGAGCTGCGGATCAAGGCGTTCGACGAGGACGAGTTCCTCCGCGGGCTGCACAAGCTCGCGAACGTCATCGCCACCGGCCTCATCCTCGCGGCGATGATCCTGGCCTCGGCGATGCTGGCTCGTTCCGGCGACGGCGGCCCGACTGCGGAGAACCGGATCGCCCTGATCGTGTTCGTGGTCTCGGTGGTCGTCGCCCTCGCGATGCTGACCCGGATCGCCCTGCAGACCAGGCACGTGCGCTCGCACCGTCGTACCTGACGGCCGGGGCCCTTCCCAACGCGCGCGGTCCCCGCTACGTTGCGAGCGGTCCCAAAGCGGGACGAGGGAGGCAATCCGTCTCAAAGGGGACACGGTTTGTCCATGCAGTTCAGGCAGCTCGCGCTGCCATCTCGGGTATCTCGCGGGCCGCTCCTGGCCCTCGCCTGTTCGCTGGCCCTGGCCCTCTGCGGGCTGAGCCTGGTCGCGGCTCCCGCTCACGCCGACGGCCCCGGCGTGGGCACGCCGTGGGTCGTCACGGTCGGCGACTCCTACATCTCCGGTGAGGCCGGTCGCTGGGCCGGGAGCTCGAACGACTCCTCTTCCTACGCGGACGCTCTCGGGCCGACGGCGTACTACGACAACGCCTCGGGCACCGGCGAGCAGATCGACCGCTGCCACCGCAGCAAGTCCGCCGAGGCGTTCGTCGGCGGTGGCGTCAACGGTCTCAACATCGCCTGCTCGGGCGCGAAGACCTCGACGTTCTGGGACTCCAACGACCGGTTCAAGCCCGGCCTCGACTTCTACGACGACGGCGCCGGCCACCTGGGACAGGCCAAGGCGCTGCAGCAGTTCGCGGCCGGCCACAACGTGCGCATGGTGGTCGTCTCCATCGGCGGCAACGACTTCAACTTCGGCTCGATCGTGCAGACCTGCGTGACCGACTTCCTCACCTCGCCGACGTGGTTCAAGGACTACTGCAAGGACGACAGCAGCGTGACCTCGAACTTCACGAGCGGCAACGTGGCGACTGTGAAGTCGCGGATCTCCACCGCGTACCAGAACGTGCGCACGGCCATGCGCAACGCCGGCTACGGCGACGCGTCGTGGACGATGCTGGTGCAGAACTACCCGTCGCCGCTGCCGCGCTCCTCGGGCATTCGGTACGGCGAGAGCGGCTACACGCGCCAGGACACGGGCGGCTGCGGTTTCTGGAACGCCGACCTCGACTGGGCCAACGACAGCGCCCTGCCGACGATCAACAGCACCGTGGTGGGCGCGATCAGCACCGCCGGCATCACCAACAGCAAGACGCTCAACCTGGCCTCGGCGTTCAACGGCCGCCGACTCTGCGAGAACACCGTAGGCCTGTACGAGGAGAAGGGCCTGACGAGCTGGACGCAGGCGACTGCTGTCGACAAGACAGAGTGGATCAACCAGATCCGCACCGTCTCTACCTGCTGCTCGGACTCTCCGTACTACATCCAGGAGTCGCTGCACCCGAACTACTGGGCGCAGCTGGCGACCCGCTCGTGCGTGCGGCAGGCCTACAACGCAGGCGTCCCGAGAGGAGGCACGTGCGCGATCAGCGGCACCGGCCTGGTCGGCGGTGAGCCTCGGATGGCGCTCAACTAGGAGCGCTCAGCGGTAGCGGCAGATCCCGCCCACGCCCTCCATCGGCCAGTAGTCGGCGCCGGGCGGGATCACCCGCACCTGCGCGCCCGTGAGGAGCGCAGCACGAACCGCGACGTCCACGAGCCGTCCCTTGCGAGCGTCGGGCAGCACCGGATGGTGTTCGCCGACCGGCAGGACCTCGGTCGCCGCCGGCCCGAACCAGGCCACCAGGTCGTCCGCGCCAAGGTCGGAACTGACGATCAACGTGCCGACGCGGCCACCGGCGAGCGCGGCGAGCGTCTCGTGCGCCCCCTCCACGGAGAGACCGTGCGGCGAGCGCTCCTCGAGGAAGGTCTGCCACAGCGCGGCGAGCTCCTCCTCGGTCGCCTCGCGCACTGCCCGTGCGACGAGCTCGGCCCGCGCCTTCTGCGACCCGTCGGGTCCGCGGCTGCCGTTGATCCGCTTGGTCCGCACCCCCTGCTTCACCCACTCCGGGAGCCGCTCGAGGAGCAGCTGCTGGGCCCGGACGTCACCGGAGACCACGAGGATCTTGCCCTCGACCCGTTGCAGCGCGGACGCGGCGGCCTCCGCCACCGCGGCGGCGTTGTGCGCCCACGAGTCCTCCGCCCGCCGGTGGTACGGGTCGCCGTGGCCCCGCCCGGCCGCCGGGCTGCGGTGCGGCGCTGCCTTGAACCCTCCCGGGGCGTTGTGCGCGATCTCGTCGTCAGGTCCCTCGACCTCGGAGTACACGGGTTCGCTGCCGGCCCCGATGGACGCCGCGATGTCCGCGCCCGTGCGGTCGACGACGACCAGCACGTACGCCGGACGCTCCTGAGCCCATCTCAGGAGCGGCAACATGTGGGCCGGAGCGCCGTACTCGGCCAGGTCGGCTGCCGCAAGGCCGGGCAGCGTCACCAAGGCGAGCGCCTTGCCCTCGCGGGCGAAACCCGCCACCTGCCCCGACCCTCGAGCGGCCCGGGCTGCGGCCGGAGCGGCCACGGCGGCCTCGAGCGCCCGGACGGTCTCCTCGTCGGCTCCTTGCTCACGCAGTCTCGCGGCCAGCGGTCGCCACCTGGTCTCCCAGGCGAGCTGGTACTCGTTGGCCACGTCCGGAGCGGCACCCAGGTACACCGCGGCGACGGGCTCAGTGGGGCGGAGCACTACCTCGAGCGTGCTGTGGGTCATCCTCTGCTCAAGGACTGCCACGCGACTCACCTCCTCGACATACAACTCCGTCCAATCTCGGCCGACCGACGAGCGCGACACAGGGCCGTCCGGCCTTGTTTCACGGGCCGCTGGTGAAGGCTCTGGAGGAAGGGGACATACCACCCCGCCCGGCTCAGCGCCGCCTACGGCTCCGGCGGAAGCGGGCTTCGCCGGTCGGCAGGATGATCATGGTGAACCGCTCGTCGTGGGCGCGGCGGTGGTGATGCCCGCACAGCGGGATCCCGTTCTCCAGGCTGGTCTCGCCGCCCTGGCTCCAGGCGAGGGGATGATGGATCTCGCACCACGCGAACGGCCGTTCACAGCCCTCCGCGGCGCACGCGTCGTAGGTCACCGACAGCGCCCGCCGCTGCGCTAGCGTGTGCAACCGCTTGGCGCGGCCCTCGTCGAGCACCTCCGAATCACCGCCGAGCACGACCGGCACGATGCCCGCGTTGCACGCCAACCGCCGCGCCGCACCCGCGGAGATCTTCGTGCCGGCGTCCAGCCGCGCCCCGGCCAGCCCGTCCAGCAGATGCTCATAGGGCAGGTGCACCATCACCGTCGCCGCCACCGGCCCGTGCCCTTTCGTGGGCAGGTGCTCCAGCAGCTCGGTGAACGCCACCCCCAGCCGCTCGGTGTAGGTCAGCGTCGGCCCCTCCCCCGGAAGGGTCGGGTCCTCCACCGGCTCTCCCGCCTTGTTCCGGCCCCAACGTCGGGGCGCCGACAGCCGCTCCAGGGCGGTCCGCAGCAGGTGCCCGTGCAGCTCGGGGATCGTGAACCGCCCCGACACGGTGCCGTCACCGTTCTCCCGCAGACTCAGCCACGTCTCGTCCTCCGCGGCCTCCTCCTCCTCACCGAGCTGGTCGGCCTCCTGCTCGTCGGCCAGGTCCTTGGAGACCACCTCCAACATCCGCCGGGCCGCCTGCCGCAGCCGACGTGCGTTCATCCCCGCAACCGCCTTCTCGACCAGCCCCTCCTCCGCCGCGAGCCTTTGCTCCGCGGTCGCCCGGGCAGGCATCTTCTCCGCCGCGGTCACGATGATCCGCACCTGCGCCTCGTTGACCGCCCCGCGGGCGAACGCCTCTCTGGTCGCCTCGTACTTCTCCGCCAGAAGGCGCGCCAGCCACAACCCACCGGCCATCACCTGCCGCGTGGTCCCCGTCAACCGAGCCGCCCACGCATCGGTCCCGGTGTCCCCGGTCTCCTCAGCCACCTTGCGCGCCTCGGCCTCGGCCAGCAACGCCAACCGCAGCGCCGCCGCCTGCGCCTCCAGCGCCGACCAGCTCCGCGACCGCCTCCCCCAGCTCGAACCGGTCCAGCACCCCCGGCGGCACCCCCGCCGCCGCTTCCACTCCACCCCGCGCAGTGGCGAGATGACCCGCGACCACCGGAGGATGCAACGCCTGCACTGACATGACCCGACCCTCCCGGCGACCGCCGACAGTTCCGCCCGTCCATCCCGGCATCCGAGACATCGCGGGGAAACAGTCCTTCGTCGGCTCGAAGTCGCCCGCACCTCTCGGGCAAGCAGCACATCTGCCGACCCGGATCGATCCCACATACCGAGAACCGCGTGGCGAACGGTCCGCACTCGACGTCCGCGCAGCAGCCGAGTCCAGGAGGTGGTCGCCGGACTGCCAGGCGGGACCGACACTCGGTCCGCCGGGTCGATCCACGGCACCTCCGCTGGGGTAGCGTCTTCGTCAGTCGAGGGCCGCGGGAGGTGCTGGTGTCGCTCTCCCAGTCGTCTGAGGTCGAGGCCTCCGTCGTGCGCCGGCTGCGGGCAGCCGGCTGCGTCTTCGCAGAGGACGAGGCGCGGCTGCTCGTCGCCGAGGCCCGGACGCCGGAGGAGCTGACCGGTCTGGTGGAACGCCGCGTCGCCGGCGAGCCCCTCGAGCAGGTCCTCGGGTGGGCCGAGTTCGCCGGGCTGCGGATCGTCGTAGCCCCGGGGGTGTTCGTGCCGCGCCGCCGTACCGAGCTCCTGGCGCGCCACGCCACCGACCTCGCCCGCGAGGCCGTCCTGGCAGCTCGCTCCGGCGACGACGCGCCAAGAAGACGGCCGGTCGTGGTCGACCTGTGCTGCGGCTCGGGAGCGGTCGGCGTCGTGGTGGCCACGAGGCTGCCGGGGGTCGACCTGCACGCGGTCGACATCGATCCCGCCGCCGTGGCGTGCGCACGCCGGAACGTCGGCCAGGACGGCCAGGTGTACGAAGGCGACCTCTACGGGCCGCTGCCCGACGCACTGCGCGGCCGGGTGGACGTCCTCGTCGCCAACGCGCCGTACGTCCCCACCGACGCGATCGGGCTGATGCCTCCGGAGGCCCGGGACCACGAGCCCCCCGTGGCCCTCGACGGCGGCGCGGACGGGCTCGCGGTCCAGCGCAGGGTGATCGCCGCTTCGCCACGGTGGCTGGCCCCCGGCGGCCACCTCCTGGTGGAGACCAGCCGTCAGCAGGCCGAGGGCACCCTCGCTGCGTTCGCCCAGAGCGGGCTGGTCCCACGGGTCGCCGTCTCGGAGGACCTGGACGCCACCGTCGTGATCGGAGAGCTACCGGCCTGAGTCGCCCTGCGCAGTGGGTGCAGGTACTCAGGCGATTTGAGCCGATGGACCCTGCCCGTCCGGGGACAGAGGTGGGTCAATGAGGACATGACCAGATACGCCGACCCTGAACGGTGCCCGGACTGCCTGGCCCCGATGCCGTACGGGGCCAACCGCTGCCCGAGCTGCGGGCTCGACCTCGAGGGGCCTCTCGCCGCGAAGCTCTTCACCGCGCTGAGCACTGCCGACGGGCTGCTCGTGCAGATGCGCACCCCCGCCGCCCCGACGGCGGCCACACCCCTTGCTGCCGATGTCGTGCCTCCGCAGGCGAGGACGGCGACTGAGGAGGCGGCGCCTGCCGGAGCGGTCGGCACCCTGACCCGTCCGGCAGCCACCCAGGTCCCGGGCGCACCGGGCGGCCTTCCGCCACGGCCTCCCGAGCACCACGTCGGGCTCAGTGGCGCGTCGGTGCCCAAGATCCTCCTCGGGCTCGGTGCGCTCTGCCTGCTCATCGCAGCACTCGTCTTCCTCGCGGTGACCTGGTCCGCCATGAGCGTGGCCGGGCGCACCGCCACGCTGGTCGGTTTCACCGTCATCGCAGGAGGCCTCTCGTCCTGGGCCGCGCACCGCGAGCTCCGGGCCGCCGCCGAGTCACTCGGCGTCGTCGCGCTCGGGCTGCTGACCTTCGACATGTTCGGCGCCCGCGACGCGAGCTGGTTCGGCGACATCTCCACGCCCGGGTTCTTCGTGCTCCTCGGTGTCGTGGTCGCCCTGGTCGGCACGGCCGCCGCGGTGGCGGTACGCCGGACGCCGGTGGGTGCGTTCGTCGGCGGCGAGGTGTTCGCGAGCCTCGCTGTCGCGACTGCCTCAGCCGGCTTCGCCCTGGCCGACTGGTTCGCCTTCTCCGCCGCACTGACCCTGGTCGTCGTACTCACCGCGGCCATCGCCCTGGCCGCCCACGTCACGCGACTGCGGGTGCTCAGCGTCGGGGCAGCCCTGGTGAGCGGCGTGACGTGGCTGCTCCTGGTCCTCTCCGGGTTGGACCGCGCCCTCACGAACCCCTCGCTGGGTGAGCTCTGGCTCGACCTCGAGGTCTGGCCCTTGCTGGCCGCCGCAGCGCTCGTCGGCGGGCTCGCCCTGGTCACCCGCCTGCCCCTCGCCGTACGCCTCGCCGCCCTCTCGTCGGCCGTGCTCGTGCTCGCGGGAGCCGTGCTCGCCCCGTTCACCGACGAGACCACGACCGAGAGCACCGCGGCGGGCGCCGCACTGGTGCTGTTCGTCTCCGTCGCCACCTGGTTCACACGGAAGCCGTGGCGCCGGAGCGTGGGCGCCGTCGTCGGCCTCGGTCTGCTCTGGATGCTCGCAGCGGCAGCCGGCCTCGCCGTCGAGGGACTCCAGCGGATCACCGATGCCGGCGGTGCCCTGTGGTCCGGCAGCGCCGGCGACTCCTTCCCCACACGTCTCGTCCCGGAGTGGGAGACGGCATCGTGGCTGCTGCCCGTCCTCGTGGTCGCGGCGACGGCCGCGATGGTCGCGGTGGCCCGGTCGTTCAGCTGGGCGGACCGGGTGGTGGCGCCGCTGCTCGACCTCGACGTGGTCCTCGCCGTCGCGGCGTTGACCGCGGCCCTCACGCTGTCGCTGTACCCGGTGCCGATGTGGTCGGTGACCGCCGTCCTCCTCGCCACCGCGACCGGTTTCATGGTCGCCTCGCTGCGACGGCAGCACGCCCTGCCGCTGGCCCTGGCCGCCGGGTTCCTCGCTGTCGCGCTGGTGCTCGCGCTCCACGCGGAGTGGCTGATGCTGGCCACGCTCGTCGTCGTGCTCGGTGCCGCACTCGGCACACACCTGCGCTGGAACTCGCTCGAGGTCAGCGTCGGCGCCGGAGCGCTCGTGTCGGGTGCGACCGCCGGTCTCGTGTGGACCGTCGGCAGTGTCGCCGGGGCGAGTGCGCAGTGGACGGCGGTCGCGGCGCTGCTCGTCCTCGCGGCGATGGTCCTCGTCGGCCCGTACGTCGACGCGCGGATCCGCGTGAGCGGCCCCGCGACCTACGCCCGGCTCGGCATCGAGATCGGAGCCCTGGCGGCCGTCGCTGTCGTGTCGACCGCCGCGGTGAACCTCGCGAGCGGGACGTCCCAACCGACCTGGTCGGCGGTGTACCTGACCCTGACCGGCGCCGCCGCCACGGCCATGGCGCTGCTTCGACCCGAGCGCCGACTCGTCGGCTGGCTCGGCGGGTTCCTGCTCGTCCTCGCCAGCTGGGTGAGACTCGCGGACCTCGGCGTGGAGACACCTGAGGCGTACACGCTCCCTGCGGCGGTCGCCCTCCTGGTCGTCGGACTCGTGCACCTGAGGGGCGACCCCAGGGCTGGCACGATGGCCGCGCTCACGCCGGGCCTCGCGCTGGCTCTCGTGCCCAGCCTGCTGTGGGCCCTCGCCGACCCGATCGCCCTCCGCTCGGTGCTGCTCGGCGCCGGCTGCCTCGCGCTGATCGTGAGCGGGATCAGGCTGCACTGGAGTGCCCCGCTGGTCCACGGCGCGGTGGTGGGCTCGCTGCTGGTGCTCCGCCTGGCCACCCCGGTCGCGGAGTCGGTCCCCCGCTGGGCGCTGATCGGGGCGGCCGGAGCCCTGCTCGTGGCGATGGGCATCACCTGGGAGAAGCGGGTGCGTGACGCACGGCGGATCGCCGGTTACGTCCGTGGTCTGCGCTGATAGCCCGAAAGGACTATGCGGGCGGCTCGTGGACGTTCAGAACTTCTTGTCCAAAACACGCCTGACGTCCCCTGAGCGGGAGACATGGGCTCTGAAAACGGGCGTGCAACGGGCATGGAAAGGGCCTAGCACCGGGAGGTGCTAGGCCCAAAAGACGTTGGAACCGAGGTTGTCGGCGCCCCCCGGCAATCCGAAACCCAAGCTGCTACGTCCCCCCAGGATTCGAGCTCCCTCAGCTCTCATCCCCGCGACGCTGCTCGGGAACCATCCCAGTCAGCAACTCGCGCACTTCGGACTCGCGATAGCGGCGATGTCCTCCAAGAGTCCTTATCGAGCTCAGCTTGCCAGCCTTGGCCCACCGGGTGACCGTCTTAGGGTCAACCCGGAACATGGCCGCGACTTCGGCAGGCGTGAGCAGCGCCTCGGACTCAGGTGGTCGCATATTCATATGCGAACCTCCCTCCCTGTCGGTACCCACCCATGACCAAGGAGGAGGCCCTGGTCATGTTCATTCAATGGTGCCATTTAAGAGACTAAGCAGCCGTCTGAATCGGGACAATGGTTCCTATGAACCATCAAGTGGTCTGGACTGCCCACAGTCGGACAGGGTCCATGTGACCCAGGTCGCACTAATCGCGTGATCTCCGTAGGCTGGTCACATCACGACCGCACCACCCCCGCGGTCGGACCAAGAGTAGCCCCGCACCACCATTCGCGGGCCCGACCAGGAAGGGTCACCACAGTGACCGCACCACAGCAGCCTGCCGGCGTGTTCGAGCTCGGCAGCGGCCACGAGCAGGTCGTCTTCTGTCACGACGAAGCCACTGGCCTCAAGGCGATCATCGCCATCCACTCCACCGCCCTCGGCCCCGGACTCGGCGGCACCCGCTTCTACCCGTACGCCACCGAGCAGGACGCTCTCGAGGACGTGCTGAACCTGTCGAAGGGCATGTCCTACAAGGCCGCGCTGGCCGGACTGGACCTCGGCGGCGGCAAGGCCGTCATCATCGGCGACCCCGCGAAGATCAAGACCGAAGCCCTTCTCCGCGCCTACGGCCGCTTCGTCCAGTCCCTCAACGGCCGCTACTACACGGCCTGCGACGTCGGGACCTTCTCCGAGGACATGGACAACATCGCGCGCGAGTGCTCCTTCGTCACCGGCCGTACCGTGGCCCACGGCGGCGCCGGCGACTCCTCGGTGCTGACGGCCTTCGGCGTCTTCCAGGGCATGCGCGCCGCGGCCGAGGTGACGTGGGGTGCGCCGACCCTGCACGGCCGCACTGTCGGCGTCGCGGGGGTCGGAAAGGTCGGTCACCATCTGGTCACCCATCTGGTCGACGACGGCGCCGACGTGGTGGTCACCGACGTCGACCCGGCCGCCGTCGCGCGCGTCCAGGCGCGAGCACCCGCAGGTGCGCGCCGTGGCCGACACCGACGAGCTGGTCCGCTCGAGAGCTCGACGTCTACGCACCCTGCGCCCTCGGCGGCGCGCTCGACGACGAGGTCGTGAAGGTGCTCAGCGCCAAGGTGGTCTGCGGCGCGGCCAACAACCAGCTCGCCCACGAGGGCATCGAGAAGCAGCTCCAGGACCGCGGGATCCTCTACGCGCCCGACTACGTGGTCAACGCCGGCGGTCTGATCCAGGTCGCCGACGAGCTGCGAGGGCTTCTCCTTCGACCGCGCCAAGCAGCGCGCCGAGAAGATCTTCGACACGACGCGCCCAGGTGTTCGCCCTCGCGGCCGAGGAGGGCGTGCCGCCGGCGGTCGCGGCGGACCGGCTCGCCGAGCGCCGCATGAAGGAGGTCGGCCGCCTCCGCGGGGTGTGGCTCAACCGCTGAGCCACCCTCCGACACCGAGACGGTGGGCATGCGAAACCCGCGGTCCGTGCCCCGGACGTGATCCGGACGGACCGCGGGTCCTCGCGTCAGATGGTGCTGCTCAGAGCAGGTCAGTCACGACGCGTGGGCTCGGTGTAGTCAGCCCACTCGTCGTACTCGTCGGAGTCGCTAGCGTTGTCCGACGTGTCTTGCCCGGACTCGCCGTGCAGCTCCCGGGCCAGCGCGCTGAGGTCCGTCTCGTGAGAGCGGTACTTCAGGTCGCGGGCAACCTTCGTCTGCTTAGCCTTCGCTCGGCCGCGCCCCATAGGGTCGACCCCCTCGCACACTCGGCCGGAGTCACGACATGCCTCGTCCGACAGCCAGGTCGCCCTGGGCATCGACGAAGTACTCGCGCGTCCGGTCTCTCGTTCGTATTTGTCCTGGGACAAGGCTACCTGGCCCCTGGTGAATCTCGCACATCCGACTAGATGTTGCCCCGGACCGCGCCCGGTTTGCCCCGGGTTTCACGCCCGGAGCAGGGTCTGTCAGGGGTGCGGCCGTCTCGCGAGGGGACCCTCACCAGCCGGGGTACTGGCCCTCCAGCGTCACCGAACCGCCTCGCGCGGAGGTGGCGGAACCCGCGGCGGGAGCGACCTCGCCGGCAGCCCAGGCAGCGACCCCGTATCCGTCGAGGATCGCGATCGCACGGTCCACGTCGTCGGGGGCGACGAGCGCGACCATGCCGACCCCGCAGTTGAGCGTCTTCTCCAGGTCCGCCTGCTCGACCGACCCGACCCGGCGCACGAGGTCGAAGACCGGCTGGGGCGTCCAGGTGCCGCGGTTGACGGTGGCGACGAGCTCCTCGGGCATCACCCGCTCGAGGTTCGCCGCGAGGCCGCCGCCCGTGACGTGGGACATCGCGTGGGTTCGGGTGTTGCGTGCGAGGTCGAGGCACGCCTTGGCGTAGATCCGGGTCGGCTCGAGCAGCTCCTCGCCGAGCGTCCGGCCGAGCTCGTCGACGTGGCGGTCGAGCGCCCAGCCCGCCTGGTCGAGGAGGACGTGCCGGACCAGGGAGTACCCGTTCGAGTGCAGACCCGAGGAGGCCATCGCCAGCACGACGTCGCCTGCGCGGACGCGCCCCGGGCCGAGCAGGTCGGCCGGCCTCCACGACGCCGGTCGTCGAGCCCGCCACGTCGTACTCGTCGGGGCCCAGGAGCCCCGGGTGCTCCGCGGTCTCGCCACCGATCAGCGCGCAGCCGGCCTGGACACACGCCTCGGCGATGCCCTGGACGATCGCCGCGATCCGCTCGGGGACGACCCGGCCGGTGGCGATGTAGTCGGTGAGGAAGAGCGGCTCGGCGCCGCACACCACGAGGTCGTCGACGAGCATGCCGACGAGGTCGAAGCCGATGGTGTTGTGCACGTCCATCGCCTGGGCGATCGGCGACCTTGGTGCCGACGCCGTCGGCGGAGCTCGCGAGCAGCGGGTGGTCGTATTTCTTGAGAGCGCTGGCGTCGAAGAGGCCGGCGAACCCGCCGATGCCGCCGACCATCTCGGGCCGGCGGGCCTTCTCGACCCACCCCTTCATCAGCTCGACCGCCTTGTCGCCGGCCTCGATCGAGACCCCCGCGGCCTCGTAGGTGCGCCCCGACGGTGGACACGGGCGCGGTTCCGGCTGGCGGGCTCTCGTCAGGCATGGGTCCTCGTTCGGGTGGCGGTCGGTGGTCGCGCGGTCGGTGTGGTCAGGGCCGGTCGAGCGCCTCGGAGGCGCCGCCACCGCCGACGCGAGGTCCGCACCCCGTCCACGTCGGTGATGTCGCTGAGCTCGAGCAGGTGCTTGCCGAGGTGCTCCGGCTCGGGCAGCTTCACCGGGTAGATCCCGTCGAAGCAGGCCCGGCACAGGTCGTCCTTCGGCACGGTCGTGGCCTCGACGAGCTCGTCGAGGGAGACGTACGCCGAGCGAGTCCGCGTCGATGGACCGCGCGATCTCCTCGGCGGAGAGGCCGTTGGCGATCAGCTCGGCGCGGGTCGCGAAGTCGATGCCGTAGAAGCACGGCCACTTCACCGGCGGGCTGGAGATCCGGACGTGCACCTCGCGGGCCCCCGCCTCGCGGAGCATCCGGATCAGCGCACGCTGGGTGTTGCCGCGGACGATGGAGTCGTCGACCACGACGAGCCGCTTGCCCTCGATGACGTCGCGCAGCGGGTTGAGCTTCAGCCGGATGCCGAGCTGGCGGATCGTCTGGCGAGGGCTGGATGAAGGTGCGTCCGACGTACGAGTTCTTGACCAGGCCCGTGCCGTAGGGGATGCCGCTCTCCTCGGCGTACCCGATCGCGGCGGGCGTGCCGGACTCCGGGCACCGGCATGACCAGGTCGGCCTCGACCGGGTACTCGCGCGCCAGCCGCCGGCCGATGTCGACCCGGACGCTGTGCACCCGCTGGTCGTTCATCAAGGTGTCGGGGCGGGCGAGGTAGACGAACTCGAAGAGGCAGTGCTTCGGGGCGGGCTCGGCGAAGTGGCGGCTGCGCAGCCCGTCCTCGTCGACCGCGATCAGCTCACCCGGCTCGACCTCGCGGATGTAGGAGGCACCCACGATGTCGAGGGCGGCGGTCTCGGACGCCACGACCCATCCCCGCTCGAGGCGGCCCAGCACGAGGGGCCGGATGCCCTGGGGGTCGCGGGCGGCGTACAGGGTGTTCTCGTCCATCCACACGAAGGAGAACGCGCCCTTCAACGAGGGCAGGACCTCGACGGCGTTCTCCTCGAGGCTCTTGTCGGGGTGGTGGGCGAAGAGCGCGGTGACCAGGCTGGTGTCGTTGGTGGACTCGATGCCGCGGACGGGGATGTCGAGCTCGCCGTTGAGCTTCGGCAGGTTCGCGACGCGCTCGGACAGCTCACGGGTGTTGGTCAGGTTGCCGTTGTGGGCGAGCGCTATGGAGCCGGTCGCCGTCGGGCGGAACGTCGGCTGCGCGTTGTGCCAGGTGCTCGCACCGGTCGTGGAGTAGCGGGCGTGACCGACCGCGAGATGCCCCTGGAGCGAGGCGAGTGTGGTCTCGTCGAACACCTGAGAGACCAGGCCCATGTCCTTGAACACGAGGATCTGACGGCCGTTGCTCACCGCCATCCCGGCGGACTCCTGGCCGCGGTGCTGCAGGGCGTACAGCCCGTAGTAGGTGAGCTTGGCGACGTCCTCTCCGGGCGCCCAGACGCCGAAGACCCCGCACGCGTCCTGGGGTCCGCGTTCCTGGGGGTCGAGGTCGTGGTTCAGGTTGCCGTCACCGCGGCGAGCATTCCCGGGCACGCTTGGAGTGTACGGGGCGGCCCCTGCCGATTCCGAACGCGCGGTCCGAGCGTCTGCTCCGTGGACACGAGGACGGGCCGGGGGTTCGGCGCGCGCCCGTCACATGTGCCGGGCGCCGGCCTTGATGGCCTCGCGGATGCGGGAGTAGGTGCCACAGCGGCAGACGTTGCGGATCTCGTCGAGGTCTGCCTCGCTGATCTCGCGCCCCTCACGCCGGGCCTGCCTGACCTTGGCCACCGCGGCCATGATCTGGCCCGGCTGGCAGTAGCCGCACTGCGCGACGTCCCGGTCGAGCCACGCCTCCTGCATCGGGTGGAGGTCCTTGCCCACCGTCGCGGGGAGGCCCTCGATCGTGGTGATCTCGTCGTCCTCGCCGATGTCGCCGACGCGCACGGCGCAGGGGTTGAACGCCCGGCCGTTGACGTGCGAGGTGCACGCCTTGCAGACGTTGATCCCGCAGCCGTACTTGGGGCCGGTGAGGCCGATGACGTCGCGCAGGACCCACAGCATTCGCACGTCGGGGTGCACGTCGACGGTGACCATCTTTCCGTTGAGCTTGAAGGTGTGCCTGGCCACGACGACTCCTAGTAGGTGCGCTTCAGCCCGTTGGTGGGCGACTGCGGGACGGGCGGGACGAACGACTTCGGCTTGAACGACAGGGGCTCGCGGTGGTTGATCGGGAAGTGCTTCGGCACGGTGCCGGTCGCGCGGGCGTAGGCGCAGGCGACCGCGGCGAAGGTCGCGGCGACACCGGCCTCGCCGGCACCACCGGGCTGCTCGCTGTCGGAGGGCATCACGACGACCTCGACCTTCGGCGGGACGTTCCACTGGCGCGTGTAGAAGTAGTTGTCCCAGCTGGCCTCGAGGAAGTGCCCGTCGCGCAGGTGCAGGCTCGAGGTGAGGGCGAGCGCGATGCCGTCCATGACGCCGCCCTGCATCTGGGCCTCCAGCCCGCGCGGGTTGACCACCAGCCCCGCGTCCACGGCGAAGACGACCTTGGTCACCCGCGGACCGGTCACCGCGTCGCGGACCTCCCGGTCGACCGTCCGGGGACGGCAGTCGATCTCCACGAGCGCGGCGGTCACGCCCTTGTACTCCTTGTGGATCGCGATGCCCTGGGCCATGCCGCGCGGCATCCGCCGGCCCCAGCGACCGACCTCGGCGACCTTGTCGAGCGCGGCGCGTGCCCGGTCGTTCTTGAGGAACGAGCGCCGGAACTCGTAGGGGTCCTTCCTCATCCGCTTCGCCAGCTGGTCGACGACGAGCTCCGCGGCGCACCGGACGTCCGGGGAGTAGATGTTGCGCATGCTCCCGGTGTTGAAGCGCTCGTCGGTCTCGGTGAGCGTCTGGTCCACGACACCGAAGTCGTAGGGGATCTCCTGCGTCAGCGCGAAGATGGTCTCCGCGAAACCGAGGTTGCCCGTCGGCAGCTGCGCGGACATCGCGGTGACGATCTCGCCGAGGCCGTGGGTGAAGTCCGTGGAGACGCTGGTGTGGCGCTGCTCGAAGGTGAGCACCTGCCCTTCGACGTACGTCGCCCGGATGCGGGAGGTCGCCATGGGGTGCACCCTCCCCTGCCGGGGCTCGTCGGCGCGGTGCCACATGAGCTTGACCGGCTTGCCCATCTTCTGCGAGATCTGTGCGGCCTCGAGGGCGGCGTCGAAGAACAGCTTCCGGCCGAACGAGCCACCGCCCTGCACGACGTGCACCTTGACGGCGTCCTGGGGAAGGCCCAGCGTCTGGGCGATGGTCTCCTGCGCGACGATCGGCGACTTCAGGCTCGACCAGATCTCCGCCCTGTCGCTCCGCACGTCCGCGATCGCGCAGTTGGGCTCCAGCGACGAGTTGCTCCGGAAGTGGAAGACGAAGTCGGCGTCCACGGTCTTGGCGAGAGGCGGGAGCTTCGGTACGGCGAGGGGCAGCTCCGCCTTCCTGAGCCCGGCCAGGATCGTCTTGTCCGACTCGCCCTCGACCGAGCCCGGGTCCCAGTGCACGTCGAGTGCGCGGACGGCGTCGATGCACTGTCCGAAGGTGCGGGCGCGGACCGCGACGCCGGTCGGCACCTTCACCACGTGGGTCACGCCGGGCATCGCCTTGACCTTCGCGGCGTTGCGGACGCGGCGCGGCGACCCGTTCAACGTGGGCGGGCGGCACACCATCGTCGGCAGGGCGCCGGGCACCTCGAGGTCGGTCGTGAACTCCTTGCGGCCGGTCACAGCGGCGAGCGCGTCGACACGGCTGCGCGGCTTGCCGACCACCCGGAACTCCGAGGCCGGCTTGAGGTCGACCGTCACAGCCTTCGTCGAGGAGCTCGCTGCCCTGGTGGCGAGCTCGCCGTAGGTCACGCTGCGACCGTCCGGCGCGGTGACCACACCGCCCTTGGCGCGCAGGCTCCCCACGGTGTCGCCCAGCACGGTGGCGGCGGCCTCGAGCAGCGCCCCCTTCGCGATCGCGGCAGCGACCCGGACGGGAGTGAAGGTCGAGATCGTCGTGTTGGAGCCGCCGGTCAGCTGGTTGAACATCAGCTCGGGCCGGGCATCGGCGAGCGTCACCCTCACCTTGCGCAGCGGCAGCTCGAGCTCCTCGGCGATCAGCATCGCGGTGGAGGTGGTGATGCCCTGCCCGACCTCGGCCCGCGGCAGCGCGAACGACGCGGTGCCGTCCTCGTTCACCGTGACGGTGACCAGGTTGGCCGTCGGACGCGTCGCGTCGGTGAGCATGTCGTTGAGGTCGTAGAGCTCGGCCGGCTGCGGCCCGGACGGTAGCGCCGCCGCGCGCTCCGGTGCGAGACCCAGGTCGGCCGCCGCCACGAGGGTGGCCGCGCCGAGGAGGTACCCCATGAAGCGGCGTCGGTCGACCTGGTGGGGCGTGCTCTCGGGCAGGTCGTCGGGCAGGGCGGGTCGCTCGCTCATGCGGCCGGGTCCTCTCCGCGTGGCCCCGTTCACCGGGACCGGTCGTGCTCCCTCTCCCACCTCAAAGCGTGCCAGACGTCACAAAACGCCGGTGCGGACCCGGTGCGAGGTGCTTCGCAGAGCTGCTCCTGGTCAGCGCCTGGCGAGGGAGTGCAGGAGCAGGGTCTCGGCGAGGCAGACCCGCTCGAACTCCGCCAGGTGCAGCCCCTCGTTGGCGCCGTGCGCGCGCGTGTCCGGGTCCTCGACGCCGGTGACGAGTACGGCGGCCTCCGGGAACGCCTTCTGGAAGGAGGCGATGAACGGGATCGACCCGCCGACGCCGATGTCGACCGGCTCGACGCCGTCCCACGCCTCACGGAAGGCAGCCCGTGCCACGTCGTACACCGGACCCTGCGCGTCGATCACACCCGGCTCTCCACTGTCCCGGCCGACCGTGACCTCGACCTTCGCACCCCAGGGCGCGTGCGCCTTCAGGTGAGCGATGAGCTTCTCCAGCGCGGAGGTCGCGTCGTCGCCGGGGGCCACACGCAGGGAGACCTTGGCTCGCACGGACGGGATGAGGGTGTTGCTCGCCTCGGCCGTACGCGTGGTGTCGAGCCCGATGATCGAGATCGACGGCTTGGTCCACAGCCGCTCGACGAAGGAGCCGGACCCGATCAGGGAGACGCCGTCGAGGATCGAGGACTCCTGACGGACCCGCTTCTCGGGGTAGTCGACGTCGCTCGCCGGCCCGCTCACCAGGCCCTCGACCGCGACGTTGCCCTCCTCGTCGTGCAGGGTCGCCAGCAGTCGGACCATCGCCATCATCGCGTCGGGGACGAGACCGCCCCACATCCCCGAGTGCACGCCGTGGTCGAGGGTCTCCACGTCGACGAAGACATCCACGTTGCCGCGCAGCGTCGTGGTGAGCGAGGGCAGCCCGATGTCCCAGTTGGTGGAGTCCGCGATGACGATGACGTCGGCGGCAAGGGTCTCCTTGTGCTCGGCGAGGAACGCCTCGAGCGTCGGCGACCCGACCTCCTCCTCCCCCTCCACGAAGACGGTCACGCCCACGGGCAGGTCGTCACCGAGGGCGCGGATCGCCGCGAGGTGCGCCGCGATCCCCGCCTTGTCGTCCGCGGCCCCACGACCGTAGAGACGCTCACCGCGCTCGGTGGGCTCGAACGGCTCGCTCTCCCACGACGACCGGTCGCCGACCGGCTGCACGTCGTGGTGCGCGTAGAGGAGGACCGTCGGCGCGCCCTCGGGGGCGGGCTTCTTGGCGACCACGGCGGGTGCGCCGTCCCCTGCGGACAGGATGGTGACGTCGAGACCTTCCGCGCGGAACAGCTCGGCCGTGGCCTCCGCCGAGCGTCGTACCTCCTCCTTCAGCGCCGGGTCGGCACTGACCGAAGGGATGCGCACGAGCGCCTCGAGGTCGGCGCGGACCGACGGCAGCACCTGCTGCACGGCCTCGCGGAGGTGGGCGGACGAGGATGCGGCGGGAGTCATGGCGCCCACCCTATGGCCAGCCTGCCGCCGAGCCGGCGCGCAGGGACGACCCTGCCGGCCGGCGACGGATCAGGAGCCGGCGCTGCCCGGGATCGCCAGGTCGGCGACCTCGATGCGGTAGGTGCGGTACTCGACGAGGTGGCCGTCCTTCTCGAGCTCGCGCCGCACGACGATCCGGCCGACGAGGCCGTTGCCCTCGATGAGCTGCTCGAGGTAGCCGACGTCGGCGGTGGTGCCGAAGAAGACGAGGATCCGGCCGTCCTCGGTCAGGTGCCGGCGGACGTGGGCGAAGAACGCCGTCAGCGACCGGTAGTCCTCGTCGGTGATCGACGCCTCGGCCCAGTCGCGCGGCTTCATCCACCGGAACGGCGGGTCGAACACGACGAGGTCGAAGCGACCCTCGACGTTCTCGAACAGGTCGCTCCTGCTGACCGCGGTCCGGTCGGCGACACCGTTGCGCTCGGCGTTGGCGCGGGCGGCCTTGACCGCGTGCGGGTTGATGTCGACCGCGACCACGTCGGCGCCCTTCGTCGCGGCCAGGATGGCGTTGACACCGCTGCCGGTGCCCATGTCGAGGACCCGCTCCCCCGGCTGCACCTCGTCGAGGACGACCTGCCCGAGCACGTCGGACGTGTTCTCGATGACCTGCACGTGAGGAGGTACGACGAGGGTGAGACCGAGGTACTCGAAGACCTCGCCCTCCTCGGAGACCTTCTTGAGGTACTCGTAGTGCTCGTCGTGCCAGGCCTGCATCCGCGCGGCCTCCTCGGCGGAGACGGTCGGCTGGTAGGTCATCGTGCCTCCACGAGAGGTAGGAGCGGGCTGAGGTCTGATCGTTCCCCGGACGCGATGAGCCGTGCGGCCTCCTCGGCGTCCTGCCAGGCGAGGTCCCCGACGGCCAGGGCGATCCAGGTCGCCGGGTCCATCTCGACGACGGCCGGCGGCGTGCCACGGGTGTGCCGCGTGCCCTCGAGGCACTGGGCGACGGCGTACGGCGGCACGCGCACCTCCACAGCGCCACCAGGCGCCTTGGCGACCAGCAGCGCGAGCAGGTGCTTGGTGAGCAGCCGCAGGTCCGCCGCGGTCGCGGCACCCTCCCGGAACCGGCTCATCGCCGGCTGCACGAGGGCAGGGTCGGCTGGTCGCAGGCGCACGGGCATGCCGCACAGTATCCCGCGCCCTCACCAGGCCCTCCGACCAGCGAGCCCTTCCCACGGTCCGCCCCGCAGGGCTATCGTCCGGACTTCGTCACAGAATGGGGAAAGTCATGCGTTTTCGGGCATGCGGACGGGCCACCCTCGCCGCACTCACACTCCTCACCTCGGCGGTCGCCCTGTCGGCCACACCGGCTGCGGCAGCCACCAGGGTCACGCCCGGGGACTTCACGGGCTACGCCTTCGACACCTGCGAGACCCCCGACTCCGCGACCATGGACGTGTGGCGCGAGAGCTCGCCGTTCTGGGGCGTCGGCGTCTACCTCGGCGGAGCGGCCACCACCTGTGACCGGACGCAGCTCACGAGCGCCTGGGTGAGCCGCCAGGCGAGGCTGGGCTGGAAGGTCCTCCCGATCTGGGTGGGCCCGCAAGCGGCGTGCTCCAAGGTGGGATACGCCTCGGACATCGACCCCGACCCCGCGGGCTCGTACGCCGCTGCCGCGGCCCAGGGCCGGCAGAACGCGGACGCCGCCGTGGCCGCCGCGAAGGACGTGAGCATCGGCGCCGGCAGCACGCTCTGGTACGACATCGAGGACTTCAGGGTCGGCGAGACGGAGTGCCGGCAGTCGACGCTGACCTTCCTCTCCGCGTGGACCAAGCGCCTCCACAACCTCGGCTACAGGTCGGGCGTCTACAGCAGCGTGAGCGCGGCGATCCACTCGCTGGACTACGCCGACAACGTGTCCCACGGCTCCTACGCGATGCCCGACCAGGTCTGGTACGCCTGGGACAACGGCCGCGCCGACACACGCATCGACACCAAGTGGGTCCGCGAGGGCAGCTGGGCCCCGCATGCGCGAGTCCACCAGTACGACCTCGACACGGTGGCCACCTACGGCGACGTCTCGATGTTCATCGACCGCAACTTCATGGACGTCGGCCGCGGGTCCGTCGCCCCCCGGCCCCGCAAGACCTGCGGCGTGCGGGTCGACTTCGCCGACTACCAGCTGCTCCACCGCGGGAGCAAGGGCGCACAGGTCAAGGCAGCTCAGTGCCTCCTCAAGCAGAAGCGGGTGTACGCCGGCAAGGTGCACGGCCGCTTCGACGTACCCACCGTCCGTGCCGTCCGCTCCTTCCAGCGCAGCCGTGGCCTGCGGGCCAGCGGGAGGACGAGCGCCCCGACCTGGACCGTGCTGCTGGCCGAGGGCAGCAACCCCCTGGTCAAGAGAGGGTCGGTCGGCGACGCCGTACGCCGCCTGCAGCGCGGGCTGACCGCGGCCCTCGACCGGAAGGTCGCGGTGACCGGGGTCTTCAACGCCGGTACGACGACCGCGGTGCTGCGCTACCAGCGAGCCAGGCACCTGCCCGCGACCGGAGTGGCCGGCCCCGAGACCTGGAGGGACCTGGAGGCCGGCCGGCGCTGACCTCGCACCGGTCGGGTCGCGCGGTTTGCGTCGTTTCCCCGCGACGGGTCCTTTACCCGTTTTACTCTGGCGGCCAGTCGTCAAACGGGGAAGTCTTCTCATGCTGCTCTCGGTATCCCGTCGTCGCGCGCGCCGCGCATCCGTCGTGCTCACCGCTCTCGCCGTCCTCGCAACCGTCCTGACCGGCGGGCTCGCCACGTCCCCGGCGCAGGCGGCGAACCGGGTCACACCAGGCCACTTCACCGGGTACGCGTTCGACCAGTGCACGACCCAGTCGCAGGAGGTCATGGACGCCTGGCTGACCTCGTCGCCGTACTGGGCGGTGGGCATCTACATCGCCGGGGAGAACCGGCACTGCGGCGACGACAAGCAGACCGAGCTCACCCCCGAGTGGGTCTCCACCCAGCTGCGCCACGGCTGGCGCCTCCTGCCGATCACGGTCGGCCCGCAGGCACGCTGCTACGTCAACCCGAAGAAGAAGGTCCGGATCGACTCGGACCCGGCCGACGACTACGCGGCCGCCCGCGAGCAGGGCCGGCTGGAGGCACAGGACACCGTGTCCCGGGCGAAGGCGCTGGGCATCGCTCCCAGGAGCACGCTCTGGTACGACATCGAGGCCTACGACATCAGCAACGTCCGCTGCCGCGAGTCCACGCTGTCCTTCCTCTCCGCCTGGACCGACATGCTGCACGGCCTCGGCTACGTCTCCGGCGTCTACTCGAGCGCCGCCTCCGGGATCAGGGCGCTCGACGACGCCCGGGTCCTCGAGCCCGGCCGTTACGTGATGCCCGACCGGGTCTGGGTCGCCGAGTGGGTGAAGGCCGAGCAGTACCGCCGGCCGCCCACCTCGATCCCTCCGTCCCTGCTCTCGACCTTCCTTCGTGACGACGGGTGGCCGCACGGCCGGCGGATGCGGCAGTACCGCGGGGGCCACGAGGAGACCTACGGCGGCGTGAGCGATCGACATCGACACGAACTACCTCGACCTCGGCCTCGGCACCCGCCCCGGCAAGGCACCGAGCTTCTGCGACGGGACGCGGGTGGACTTCCCGTCGTACCGCAGGCTCGCCGGCTCGGCTCCGCAACGGCCGCAGGTGCGCGCGCTGCAGTGCCTGCTGAGCCGGCGGCACCTGTACCGCGGCAGGATCACCGGCGTCTACGACCGGGCGACCCAGCAGGCGGTCCAGCGGTTCCAGGCAGCCGTCACGCCTCGGGGCCAACGGCCGGATGCGGCCGCGGATCTGGACGGTCATGCTCTCCGAGGGCACGAAGCCCCCGTGCTCAAGATCGGGTCGGGAGGCAACCCGGTACGCCGCACGCAGCGCTCCCTCAACGCCGCCGTCGGGGCGGGGCTCGCCGTGGACGGGATCTTCGGCCCCTCCACCACCGCGGCGACCCGGAAGTACCAGGCCGCGGTCGGCCTGCCTCGGCACCGGCGTGGTCGGACCCCCGACGACCTGGGCAGTACCTCCAGCGCCGGACCGGTGCATCGTGCGGCGCTGCACGCTCCTGAACCTGCGTAAACGTGCAGCGGGCCGCCGTGACCTGCGGGCACCCGCGCTCGTTGGGCCACCGTTCGGCCGCCACCGCGGCTCGTCTCGGAGAGCAAGGAAGTCCATTGCGCAGAACAGCCCACTCGCGGCCATCGCCGCCTCCACCCTCATCCTCGGCACCTCCGGATCGCGGCCACCGCCGCACCTGCTCCCGCCGACCTCGGCACCGGAGACGCGGCCGGCACCTACATCGTGGTGCTGGAGGACGGCACCGCCGCCCGCACGATCGCGGCCGCGCAGGCCGAGCGCTTCGGCTTCGACCTCGGCCACGTCTACACCTCCGCCCTCCAGGGCTACTCGGCGACGATGCCCGCCTCGGTCGCCGACGCTGCTCGAGGCGCGCTCCGTCCGTCGCCTCGGTCCAGGAGGACACCGCCGGTCTCCGCCACCGCCCAGACCACGCCGACCGGCATCAACCGCGCCGAACGCCGACGCGAGCCCGACCGCCGACGATCAACGGCACCGACGAGCGCGTCGAACGTCGACGTCGCCGTCATCGACACCGGCGCGGACCTGACCCACCCGGACCTGAACATCTACAGGGCCGGCGCCAAGAACTGCTCCGTCGGCGCGATCAACGCCAACGACCTCCACGGCCACGGCACCCACGTCTCCGGCACGATCGGCGCGCTCGACAACGGCGCCGGCGTCGTCGGCATGGCCCCGGGCGCCCGGATCTGGCCCGTCAAGGTGCTCACCGACGCCGGCACCGGCCTCAACTCCGACGTGATCTGCGGCATCGACTACGTCACCGCGCACGCGAACGAGATCGAGGTCGCCAACATGAGCCTCGGCGGCGGCGGGACGGACGACGGCAACTGCGGCAAGCACGCAACGACGACGCGATGCACGCGGCGATCTGCAAGGCCGTCGCCGCCGGGATCACCTTCGTGGTGGCGGCCGGCAACGACAGCGCCGACGCCGCGACGTTCACGCCGGCCGCCTACGACGAGGTCATCACGGTCAGCGCGCTCGCCGACTTCAACGGTCTGCCCGGCGGCGGCGCGGCCTCGACCTGCCGCACCGACGTCGACGACACGTTCGCGAGCTTCTCCAACTACGGCTCGGACGTCGACATCATCGCGCCCGGCGTGTGCATCTACTCGACCTCGAAGCTGGGTGGCTACGACACCATGTCCGGGACGTCGATGGCGAGCCCGCACGTCGCGGGCGGAGCGGCGCTCTACACGGCGACCAACCCCGACCGCCACGCCCGGCCCAGGTCAAGAGCGCCCTGCAGAGCGCCGGCACCCTGGACTGGAACAACGCCGACGACCCGGACAGCACCAAGGAGCGCCTGCTCGACGTGAGCACGTTCTGACCCAGCTCGTCACGCACGACCCTCGACGTCCGGCACCGCGCCCCCTGCACGGTGCCGGACGTCGCACGTTCGGCCGCCCTGGCCGTCGTACATCTGCACGAACGTGTAATGCGCAAACCTGCACGTACCGGGTCATTGCCACCCCGCGCCAGGCGGCATGGAATGACGTCCTCCCTGCCCGTCCGGGCAGACCGAACTCCAGGTGAGGACACATGCGTAAGAACACGACCGCCGTACTCTCGGCGATCACGCTCGTCGCTCTAGGGTCACCCGCCCTCGCAGCGAACGCCGCACCAGCCTCCGGATCGGACAGCTCCGCGGCCTACATCGTCGTCCTGAAGGACGGCGCCTCCGCACAGAACGTCGCCGACGAGCACAGCCGCCGCTACGACGCCCAGGTCGGGCACCTCTACCGCTCGGCCCTCAAGGGCTACTCGGCACACATGAGCCCGACGGCAGCCGCGAAGGTCGCCGACGACTCGCGGGTGCTCTTCGTCCAGCGCGACGGCATCGTCCACGCCTCCGCCCAGACCACGCCCACCGGCATCAACCGCGCGAACGCCGACCTCAGCCCGACGGCCAGGATCAACGGCACCGACGAGCGCGTCGAACGTCGACGTCGCCGTCATCGACACCGGTGTCGACCTCGACCACCCGGACCTGAACGTGTACACCGCCGGCGCGAAGAACTGCTCCACCGGCGCAGCAGCGCCGACGACGGCAACGGCCACGGCACCCACGTCGCCGGCACGATCGGCGCCCTCGACAACGACCACCGGCGTGGTCGGGATGGCTCCGGGCGCCCGGATCTGGCCGGTGCGGGTCCTCAACGACGCCAGGGCAGCGGCACCTTCTCGGCCATCATCTGCGGCATCGACTACGTCACCGCGCACGCCGAGCGAGATCGAGGTCGCCAACATGAGCCTCGGCGGCGGCGGCAGCGACGACCGCAACTGCGGCAACACCAACGGCGACGCCATGCACCAGGCGATCTGCGGCTCGGTCGCCGCCGGCGTCACCTACGTCGTGGCCGCCGGCAACGAGACCGACGACGCCGCCAACCACGTGCCGGCCGCGTACGACGAGGTGATCACCGTCAGCGCCCTCGCCGACTTCAACGGCCTGCCCGGCGGCGGCGCGCGCCGCGACCTGCCGCACCGACGTCGACGACACGTTCGCCGACTTCTCCAACTACGGCGCGGACGTCGACATCATCGCGCCGGGCGTCTGCATCCACTCGACCTGGAAGGGCGGCGGCTACAACACGATCTCCGGCACCTCGATGGCGAGCCCGCACGTCGCGGGCGCCGCGGCGCTCTACAACGCCAACAACGGCCGGCGACGCCCGGCCCAGGTGAAGTCCGCGCTCCAGAGCGCCGGCACCACCGACTGGAACAACGTCGACGACCACGACAGCACCAAGGAGCGCCTGCTCGACGCGAGCACCTTCCGACAGCTATGGGCCCTGAGCGGCTTGCGCAGGCTGAGTTGCAACCGTTCGGCGCCACTTCACTTCCAGAAGTGGTGCCGAACGTTGCTTGCGCTCGGACGGCCGCGAGCAGGCCCCTTCGTGCGCCCCGGGGTCTGTGGCGATCCCTGTCAAGGGGGTGCGGGCGGGCCTAGCATCGGGAGCGACCCCCGAGGAGAGGTGGCGGCCGTGTCCGACTTCCCATACACAGACCGGTTCCCCGTGAACAGGACGCTTCCGGAGCACGGCAGGTCACGCGAGGACGTCCTCGCCGAGATGCGGACCATGGCCACCGAGGAGGACGCCTTCTGGGAGACCGGGAAGTGCTCGGGCACGATGTACTCCGGCGACCACGCGCACTACCGGTTCCTCGACGAGGCGTTCGGCCTCTTCGCGCACGTGAACATCCTCCAGCGGGACATGTGCCCGAGCGCCACGAAGTTCGAGGGCGAGGTGATCGCCATGGCGCTCGACCTCATGCACGCCGACGTGGTGACCGACGGGACGCCTGTCGGCCTGATCACGACCGGTGGCACCGGGAGCATCCTCCACGCGGTGCACGCCTACCGCGAGTACGCCAAGCAGCAACGCGGCATCACCCAGCCCAACTTCGTGAAGCCGGAGACGGGACACCCCGCGTTCGACAAGGCCTGCCACCTGCTCGGGATCGAGCTCCGGGTCGCGCCCGTCGTACCCGAGACCACCCAGGCGGACGTCGCCGAGATGGCCGACCGGATCGACGAGAACACCATCGCGATCATGGGCTCGGCCACCAACTACGGCTACGGCACGATCGACCCGATCACCGAGCTCGGCGAGCTCGCCCTGGAGCGCGGCGTCGGGCTGCACGTCGACTCCTGCCTCGGCGGGTTCATCCTCCCCTTCGGCGAGGAGCTCGGCTACGACATCCCGCGGTTCGACTTCCGGGTGCCGGGCGTCACGAGCATCTCCGCGGACACCCACAAGTACGGCTACGCGTTCAAGGGCAGCTCCACGGTGCTGTTCCGCGACAAGGCCTACCGCAACGCGCAGTACTTCCACCTGGCCGGGTGGAGCGGCGGGAAGTACATGTCACCGGGCATCGAGGGCTCGCGCTCCGGTGGACTCGTCGCCTCCACCTGGGCGGCCATGGTCCAGCTCGGCAGAGAGGGCTACCGCACCTACGCCGAGCAGATCTTCAGTACGTCGAAGGCGATGCAGGACGTGGTGCGCACGCACCCGGAGCTGCGCATCATGGGCAGGCCGACGTTCTGCTTCAGCATGACCTCGGACGAGTTCGACATCTACCACGTGTGGGACCACATGGCCCCCAAGGGCTGGCGGTTCAACGGGCAGCAGTACCCGAACTCCATGCACATGGCGGTGACCCGGCCACAGACGCAGCCGGGCGTCGTCGACCTCTTCGCACAGGACCTCGCCGAGGCGGTCGACTACGCCAAGAAGAAGGACGCCGCAGGCGAGGAGGCGTTCATGTCCGCCATCTACGGAGGGGTCGCCGGCGGGCTCAACGAGGAGACCGAGGAGTTCATCGAGGCGATCATGAGCGACATGCTGGACGTCCAGCAGTCCGTGCCGCCCGTGGAGGGCTGATGGCGTCAGGGGGTGGCCGGGGCGAACGCTTCGTCCTGGCCGTCGACCTGGGCTCGAGCGTGGCCAAGGTCGGGTTCGTCTCGCTCGACGGCGCCATCGCGTGGTGGACCCGCGCGGACCTGGAGACCACGCACGGCCCCGGCGGCGCCGCCACCCAGGACGCCGGGCAGTGGTGGCGGATCGTCGTCGAGGCGACCCGGCGCGGCCTCGCGGAGGGCCCGGTCCGCGGGGACCAGGTGGCTGCGGTGGCCGTCACCGGTCAGTGGTCGAGCACCGTGCCGGTGGACGCGTCCGGCCGCCCGGTCGGCCCCTGCGTGATGTGGATGGACACCCGCGGAGAGCGACACTCGAGGGCCCTGGTCGGCGGCCACGTGCAGGGCTACCGCGCCCGAAGGCTCGTCGAGTGGGTACGTCGTACCGGCGGCATCCCGAGCCTGTCCGGCGGGGACGCGGTCGGCACCATGCTCCACCTCGACCGGGACGAGCCGGAGGTCGCCTCCGCCGCCAGCTACTACCTCGAGCCCGTCGACTACCTGACCATGCGGTTCACCGGCGTCCCGGCCGCGACCCACGCGTCGATGTTCCCGCGCTGGCTCACCGACAACCGGCGCCTCGACGTACTCGACTACGACCCCACGCTCGTGAGCCTGCTCGGCATCGACCCGGCCAGGCTGCCCCCGCTCGTCCCCACCGGGTCCGTGGTCGCCCCGGTCGCGACAGCCGTTGCCGAGGAGCTCGGGATCACCCCCGAGGCTCTCGTCGTGAACGGCCTGCCCGACCTCCACGCCTCCACCGTCGGCTCCGGCTGCCTTGCCGAGCACCAGGCGCACCTCGCCGTCTCCACCACCACCTGGGTCAGCTGCCCCGTCCCCCGGAAGAAGACCGACGTGATGCGGCAGATCGCGTCGGTCCCCGGACTGTGGCCCGGCCAGTACCTGATGGTCGACAACCAGCGGACCTCCGGCCGCTGCCTGGAGTGGCTGCGCGACCAGGTGGTCGCCCCCTCCGACGGGCTCCTGGACGTCGCTGCCCCCGACTACGAGAGGCTCGTCGAGCTCGCGGGCACGGCCCCCGCCGGGTCCGGAGGAGTGATCTTCACGCCGTGGCTCGACGGCGAGAACTCCCCCGTCGAGGACGCCCGGGCTCGGGCCGGCTTCCACAACCTCTCCCTGCACAGCAGCCGCGCCGACATGGTCCGGGCTGTCCTCGAGGGGGTCGCCTACAACGCACGGTGGCTGCTCGAGGCCGCAGACCACTTCACCGGACGGCGGCTCGACCCCGTGCGCCTCATCGGTGGCGGCATCCAGTCCGACCTGTGGTGCCAGATCCTGGCCGACGTGAGCGGCCGGACCGTGGAGCGGGTTGCGGACCCGGTCCTGTCCGGGCTCAGGGGCGCCGCCCTGTTCGCGGGGCTGGTCCTCGACGAGGTACGCCGCGACGAGGTGCACGACCTGGTCCCGGTCGACGGCGACCTTCACGCCCGGGCCGGCGAACGGCCTGGTCTACGACCGGCTGTACGCCGAGTTCCCCCGGCTGTACAAGGCGCAGCGCGGGATGTTCAAGCGGCTCAACCACCCATGAGGACTACGGCGGGAGCCGTCTCCTTGGTCACAGGTCGGTGTCTTTACTCGCCATACCGGGCGAAAGGTACATAGCTCCCTGGTCATCTCGGGCCGGTCCTGCGACGATCGACGACGCTGCGGTGCAGGAGACCGGCGAGCATGAACGCCGGCCCACCAGCAGCCCCCAGACCAGTCCCGCGGGTCCGCCATGAGCACCCCGGAAAGTACGAGTGAACGGAGCACGCATGTTCGACGCCGCCGACGTGATCAGGTACGAGGTCACCCTCGAGGTGCTCGGGCCGGACGAGCCGGTGCCCGCCGAGGCCGAGCTGCGCTACGACCCCACCGACCCGTACGCGGTCGAGGTGGGCATCCGCCAGATCGGCCCCGAGGTCGTGTGGACCTTCGGGCGTGACCTGCTGATCCGTGGCGTCTCGGAGCCTGCCGGGTACGGCGACGTCCACGTGTTCCCGTCGCTGGACCCGGAGGGCCACGCGGTCGTCGCCCTGACACTCCGCTCTCCGGGAGGCGAGGCCCTGCTGACCGTCCGCACCGGGGACGTCCTGGCGTTCCTGGCGCGCACGACGAGGGCGGTGTGGCCCGGGACCGAGAGCGACCACCTGAGCGCCGACGACGCCATCGCCGCGATCCTCACCTGACTCTCCGGGTGGATGAGGTCGCCGACCCGGGGTAAACCTGGTGGGTGACCGAGAGCCCCGCCTACGAACCCGACCCGCGACGGTGGCACGCGCTCGCGGTCACGCTCGTGGTCGGCTTCATGTCGTTGCTCGACGTCACGATCGTCAACGTCGCCATCCCCTCGATCCAGCACGGTCTCGACGCGTCGCCCCAGGCGGTGCAGTGGGTGGTCTCCGGCTACGCGCTCACCTTCGGCCTGGTGCTGGTCGCCGGCGGCCGGCTCGGCGACCTGCTCGGGCGGCGCCGGATGTTCCTCGTCGGGCTGACCGCCTTCACGCTCACCAGCGCCGTCGCCGGGGCAGCTCCCAACGAGGAGCTTCTCGTGGTGGCGCGGCTGCTCCAGGGCATGGCCGCCGGGATGCTCACCCCTCAGAACACCGGCCTCATCCAGCAGCTCTTCCGCGACGACGAGCGGGCTCGCGCGTTCGGCTGGTTCGGCACGACCGTGGGCGTCTCGGCGGCCACGGGGCCGATCGTCGGCGGGGCGCTCATCGCCCTGTTCGGCGAGGAGCACGGCTGGCGGGTCGTCTTCCTGGTCAACGTGCCGATCGGGATCGCCGCCATGGTGCTCGCCTCCCGGTTCATCCCCAGGACCCGGCCGGAGCGGGGGGCGCTCCGCCGTGAGCTCGACCCCGTCGGCGCCGTGCTGCTCGGGGCAGCTGTCCTGTGCGTGCTCTTCCCGCTCGTCCGGGCGATGTCCGGCCCGGGGACCGCGTGGTGGCTGCTCGTTCCGCTCGCCCCGGTGGCGGCGCTGCTCTTCTTCCGCTGGGAGTCCCGTGTCATCGCCCGGGGACGCGCGCCTCTGCTCGACGTACGACTCGTCCGGACCGCTCCCGGCTTCGCCACCGGCATCGCCCTGCAGACGGTGTACTTCTCAGGGTTCAGCGGGCTGTGGCTGGTGCTGGCGCTGTTCTTCCAGGACGGCCTCGGCTACTCGCCGCTCCAGTCCGGGCTCGCCGTGACGCCGTTCGCCATCGGCTCGGCCGTGACGGCAGTCCTCGCCGGCCGGCTGGTCGGACGCTGGGGCCGGCGGCTGACCGTCGGCGGGCTGGTCCTGGTCGCGACCGGGTTCCTGGGGTTGTCCGCTGACGATCGCGGCCCCTGAGCACACCGCGCTGGCGACGGCGCTCCCCCTGCTCATCGGCGGCATCGGCTCGGGTGCCGTGATCTCCCCGAACGTCACGATGACCCTCAGCCACGTTCCGCCGGACATGGGCGGCGCCGCCGGTGGCGCGATCCAGACCGGTGCACGCGTGGGCAGCGCGATCGGGGCGGCAGTGCTCGCGGCGGCCTTCCGGATCGCGCTGCAGGGCGCCGGCTACCCCGCCGCGGCGCGGGCGGCCTTCCTCTGCGCCATCGGGTTCGTCCTCGTCGGCCTGGCGCTCGCGACGTACGAGCTGAGGCAGCAGCGGAGGCTCGAGGCAGTGCCACCGCAGGAGGCCCCGGAGGCGCCCGCCTCCGACTGATCTCGCGCTCGCCTGGGGGGAATTACCAGGGGATGCAGGCAAATGGTCGCCTCCCATGGCGAACTCACCATGGGAAGAGTCCATTTGCCGTGGCGGTCGGCGCCGCGGGGAGTCGGCGCTGAGCGCACCCGCCAGGGGCGGCCGACCCCTCAGACCCCCAGGGCGTTCGGCAGCGTCGCGGACCAGGCGGCCCGGAGCTCCGACAGCGGCACCGAGAACTGGCCCTGGACGTCGAGCAGCGCGTCGTCGCCACTGCCGTCGGTCACACCGATGCGGACATGCGGGAAGCCGCGCGCCGAGCACATGTCGGTGAAGCGGACCTCCTCGCTGCGTGGCACCGCGACGATCGCCCGGCCGGCCGACTCGCTGAACAGCGCCACGAACGGGTCGAGCTCGTCGGGGAACCACACGCGTGCGCCGATCCCGCGCCGCAGGCAGGACTCGACCAGCGCCTGCGCCAAGCCGCCGTCGGACAGGTCGTGGGCGGCGTCGATGAGCCCGTCCCGCGAAGCGTTGACGAGGATGTCGGCGAGCTCGCGCTCGGCATCGAGATCCACCAGAGGCGGCCTCCCACCCAGGTGGCCGTGCACCACATGGGCCCACTCAGACCCGGACAGCTCCTCGCGGGTCGTGCCGAGGAGGTAGATCTGCTGCCCCTCCGCGACGAAGCCGGAGGGCGTGCGACGGGTGACGTCGTCGATCACGCCGAGCACGGCCACCACCGGCGTCGGCAGGATGGCGGTCTCCGCGGTCTGGTTGTAGAGGCTCACGTTGCCGCCGGTCACGGGGACGCCGAGGTCCCGGCAGCCGTCGGCGAGGCCGCGGACCGCCTCGGCGAACTGCCACATGACGGCGGGGTCCTCGGGCGAGCCGAAGTTGAGGCAGTCGCTCACCGCGAGCGGACGCGCTCCCGTCGTGGCGACGTTGCGGAACGACTCGGCGAGCGCGAGCTGCGCGCCGTTGTACGGGTCTAGCTTGGCGAAGCGGCCGTTGCAGTCGGTGGAGACCGCGACGCCGAGGTTGCTCTCCTCGTCGACCCTGACCATGCCGGAGTCCTCCGGCTGGGCGAGAACGGTGTTGCCCCGGACGTAGCGGTCGTACTGGTCGGTGATCCAGGACTTGTCGCACAGGTTCGGGCTGGCGACCATGCGCAAGAGGGTCGCGCGGAGCTCCTCGGGCGTGGCAGGACGCGGGAGCGCCTCTGCTGCGTCGGCCTGGAGCGCGTCCTGCCAGGAGGGTCGCTCGTAGGGCCGGTGGTAGACGGGACCCTCGTGGGCCACGGTGCGCGGGGGTACGTCGACCACGGTCTCGCCGTGCCAGTCGATGACGAGTCGGTCCGTGTCGGTGACCTCACCGATGACCGTCGCGTCGACCTCCCACTTCTTGCAGATCTCGAGGAACCGGGCGACCTTCTCCGGCTCGACGACCGCCATCATCCGCTCCTGCGACTCCGACATGAGGATCTCCTCGGGAGACAGCGTCGCGTCGCGGAGCGGGACCAGGTCGAGCTCGACGTGCATGCCGCCGTCACCCGCGGAGGCGAGCTCGGAGGTGGCGCAGGACAGCCCGGCACCGCCGAGGTCCTGGATCCCCGACACCAGGTCCTCGGCGAAGATCTCGAGCGTGCACTCGATGAGCAGCTTCTCCATGAACGGGTCGCCGACCTGCACGCTCGGGCGCTTGGCGGGGCCGGTCTCGTCGAAGGTCTCGCTGGCGAGCACGGACACTCCGCCGATCCCGTCACCCCCGGTGCGCGCGCCGTACAGGATCACCTTGTTGCCGACGCCGGTCGCCTGCGCGGTGTGGAGCTCCTCGTGCCTGAGCACGCCCACGCAGAGCGCGTTGACGAGCGGGTTGCCGAGGTAGGTCTCGTCGAAGACCGCCTCGCCGCCGATGTTCGGCAGCCCGAGGCAGTTGCCGTAACCGCCGACGCCCGCCACGATCCCCGGCAGCACCCGGTGGGTGTCGTCGGCGTCGAGGGGGCCGAAGCGCAGCGGGTCCATCACGGCGACCGGGCGGGCCCCCATCGCGAGGATGTCGCGGACGATGCCCCCGACCCCGGTGGCCGCTCCCTGGTAGGGCTCGACGTACGACGGGTGGTTGTGGGACTCGACCTTGAAGGTGACGGCGTAACCGTCCCCGATGTCGACCACACCGGCGTTCTCGCCGATGCCCGCCAGCAGCGACGCGCGCATCTCGTCGGTGACCTTCTCGCCGAACTGGCGCAGGTGCACCTTGCTGGACTTGTAGGAGCAGTGCTCGCTCCACATCACGGAGTACATCGCCAGCTCCGAGGAGCTCGGACGGCGGCCGAGGATCTCGCGGATCCGGTCGTACTCGTCCTGCTTGAGGCCGAGGTCGGCCCACGGCTGCTCGCGGTCGGGATCTTTGCTCGCGACCTCGACGGTGTCGAGGCGGGACGCGGTGGACTGCTGAGGGCGCTGTTCGGTCACCGATGTTGACTTTCGGATCGGTCGATCAAGGACGTAGGGCCGGGCTCCAATCTACCGGCCACGCCCCGGCCGGCCCGCCTCAGCCCGTTCGGTGGGCGGTACGACGCCCGACAAAACTCGACCAAGATCTGTTGCGCGCGCAGCCCTGCATGGCAGGGTATGCCCCACAGGGGGCCCCGCCCGGCGAGGGTCGCACCACGCACCATCGGCACTCATCAAGGAGCCCAGCCATGGACCGTCGCACCCTTCTGAAAGCCGGCCTGGTCACGAGCGGGGGACTCCTCGTCCCCGCGGCCGGTGCCCTCACCTCGGAGGCGGCGGCCGCGCCCCGCGTCACCAAGGTGCTCGCGCGCAGGCTCGAGGTTCCCTGGGGCATCGCCTTCCTGCCCAACGGCCGGGCGCTCGTCTCCGAGCGGAACACGGGCCGGATCGTCCGGGTGAGCCCGGGTGGCGGCTACACGACCGTCGGGCGCGTCCCGGGAGTGGTGAACTACGGCGGCGGCGAGGGCGGCCTCCTCTCCCTGGCACTGCATCCGAACTTCCGCAACAACCGGTGGGTCTACGCCTACATGAGCACCCGCTCGGACAACCGGGTGGTCCGCTTCAAGTACGCCGAGGGCAGACTCGGCCGCCCCCGTGTGGTCAAGGCGGGCATCCCGATGGAGGCGCACCACAACGGCGGTGGTCTCGCCTTCGGCCCCGACGGCCTGCTCTTCGTCTCGACCGGTGACGCGCTCGACAGTGCGGCCGCCCAGAGCCGGCGATCGCTCGCGGGGAAGGTGCTCCGGATGACCCCGGACGGCGACGTGCCTCGCGGCAACCCGTTCGGCAACTACACGTGGACCTACGGCCACCGGAACCCCGAGCAGATGGCGTTCGGCCCGCGGGGCGCCCTGTGGTCGAGCGAGTTCGGCGAGCACTCCAAGGACGAGCTCAACCGCATCGTCAAGGGTGGCAACTACGGCTGGCCGCGCGTCGAGGGGAAGGACGGTCGCGGCGGCTACCGCGACCCGCTCGCCCAGTGGCCCACCGAGCAGTGCTCCCCCAGCGGCCTGGCCATCCACGCCGGCCGGGCCTGGCTCGGCGCCCTGGTCGGGCAGTGCCTGTACTCCGTGCGGCTCGCCGGGCCCAACAAGGGACACAAGGGCCGCTTCTTCACGGGGGACTACGGCCGGATCAGGTCGGTGAAGGCCGCTCCCGACGGGTCCTTGTGGTTGACCACGAGCAACCGCGACGGACGCACGTCGCCGCGGGCAGGCGACGACAAGATCCTGCGCGTCAGCATCCGCTGAGTCCCCTCGGACGTCATACACCCCGGCTGCTATAGCGACCGGGACGTATGACGTCTCGCGGGACGTCATACGTTGCGGCTGCTATCGCGACCGGGGTGTATGACGTCCGGGCGGGGGCGGTGGGCTGGAAGGATCGAGGCGTGAGACCGATCGTCGCTGCGGGGCGGGTGGTGGGTCTCGACGTTGCCCGGGCCCTCGCGCTCGTCGGCATGATGGCGACCCACATCCTCCCGGCCGTCGACGACGGGGCGGTCACCCTCTCGCAGCAGCTCGCGGGCGGCCGCGCCTCGGCGCTGTTCGCCGTCCTCGCGGGCACGAGCATCGCGCTGATGACGGGTCGGGCCACACCACAGCGGGGCCGTGAGCGCTCCGCGACCTCGGCGGGCCTCGCGGCGCGGGCGCTGCTCATCGCGACGATCGGCCTGCTCCTCGGAGAGCTCGACTCCGGCATCGCGGTGATCCTGACCTACTACGGGATGCTCTTCCTGCTGGCACTGCCGTTCACCGGTCTGGGCGCACGGGCGCTTGTCGTCCTCAGCGGGGTCTGGCTCGTCGCGGCGCCCGTCGTGTCACATCTCGTGCGGCCGCACCTGCCACCGCCGTCGTACGCCAGCCCGACGTTCGCGAGCCTCGCCGACCCCTGGCAGCTGCTGACCGAGCTGACCTTCACCGGCTACTACCCCGCCGTCCCGTGGCTTGCCTACATCTTCGCGGGGATGGCGATCGGCCGGGTCGCCCTGGACCGCAGGCGTACGACGGCCGTGGTCGGCGTGGTGGGTGCGGCGCTGGCCGCCGCGAGCGGTCTGCTCTCGCGAGCCCTGCTCGCGACGCCGGGGGTACGTCGGACGCTGGGCGAGACGTTCACGGGCCTGGGCGCGCTCGACTGCGCTGGAGCTGACCCTGCAACGCGGGCTGTACGGCACGACCCCGACCGGGAGCTGGTGGTGGCTCACCGTCCACGCACCTCACTCGGGCACGCCGTTCGACCTCGCCCACACGATCGGCACCTCGCTCCTGGTGATCGCGGTGTGCGTGGCGGCCGGACGGGTGGCCCCGCGCACCCTCGCGGTCGTGTTCGGCGCCGGCGCGATGACCCTCACGCTCTACAGCGCCCATGTCGCGCTGCGCAGCCCGGGCTGGTGGGACGCGGACACACTGGGGACGTTCCTCGGCCAGGTCGACCGCGGTGCTCCTCGTGGGTGCCGCCTACCGGCTCGCCCGGAGGCGGGGTCCGACTCGAGGCGGCCGTGGCCGGCGGTGCAGGAGGAGGTCAGGCGGTCAGCAGCGCCGAGACCGCGGAGGTGAAGAACCCGAGGCCGTCCGTGCCGGGGCCGGTCAGCCCCTCCACCGCGTGCTCGGGGTGGGGCATGAGGCCGACGACGTTGCCCGCCTCGTTCGTGATGCCGGCGATGTCGCGCAGCGAGCCGTTGGGGTTCACCTGGAGGTACCTCGCGACGACGCGCCCCTCGCCCTCGAGGCGGTCGAGCGTCTCCTCGTCCGCGACGTACTTGCCCTCGCCGTTCTTGAGCACGACCGTGATCTCGGCGTTCTCGTCGTAGTCGGACGTCCAGGGGGTCTTGTTGTTCTCGATCCGCAGGCGCTGGTCGCGGCAGACGAACTTCCGCTGGTCGTTGCGCAGCAGCGCGCCGGGGAGCAGGTGCGACTCGCAGAGGATCTGGAAGCCGTTGCAGATGCCGAGCACCGGCATGCCGCCCCTGGCAGCCTCGACGACCTCGGCCATGATCGGCGAGAACCGCGAGATCGCGCCGCAGCGCAGGTAGTCACCGTAGGAGAAGCCACCGGGGAGCACCACCGCGTCGACACCGCGGAGGTCGTGGCCGCCGTGCCACAGGGCGACCGCCTCGCCGCCGGCGAAACTCACCGCGCGTTGCGCGTCGACGTCGTCCAGCGAACCGGGGAAGGTGACGACGCCGATCTTCACGCCTGAGCCCCTTCGGAGCCGAGCCCGAGTCCCTCGAGGTCCTCGTCCTCGAACTCCTCGACGTAGACGAAGAAGTCCTCGATCACAGGGTTCGAGAGCAGCTTCTCCGCGATGTCGTGGATCTCGGAGAGGCGCTCGTCGGTGAGCTCGTCGACCTCGAGCTCGAACCGCTTGCCCTGACGGACGTCGGTGACGCCGTGGACGCCGAGACGTGGCAGCGCGCTGTGCACGGCCTTGCCCTGCGGGTCGAGGATCTCGGGCTTGAGCATGACGTCGACGACGACACGGGCCACGGGAGGGCTCCTTGGGGTGTGCGCGGGCGGACGCGTTCAGTCTAGAGGGCGCCCGCGGTGCTCACTTCCGGGCGTAGCCAGGTGGACCGCCCGGACCGCCCGGACCGCCGCGACGCCGCCGCAGCAACAGCGGGCGCAGCAGGTACGCCAGTGCCACCGCACCGGAGCCGAACAGCAGCCACCACAGCATCTGCGCCCGCGCCGGAGCGAGCGGGTCGGGTCGCGCGGAGCGGATCGCCGGCATGCCACTGCCCCCGGCGCCGCCCGAAGGCGCTTGGGCGCCCGGTGCCCGCGGCCCCGGACGGGACGGGTCGATCGTCATCGTGAGCGCCTCGAGGGGCTGCACCAGGCCCCAGCCCCGGACGTCGTCGCGCTGGTCGCGGCGGGGTCGGTCCGCGCTCGCCGTCATCCGGTAGACGATCTCCTCCGCGGACGCGCCGGGGTAGCGAGCGCGCAGCAGCGCGGCCACCCCGCTGACGTACCCGGTGGCGTAGCTGGAGTAGGGGTACTCCTGGCCGATCAGGCAGTCACCGCCGAGCTTGTAGGCGGCGAGCACGTTCTGGCCCGGCGCGTAGACGTCGATGTGACTGCCGTGGATGGAGTGGTCGGTGACCTGGTCGTTCTCGTCCGACGCGGCGACCCCGACGACGCCGGGGAGGGCCGCGGGGTAGCGCAGGCCGTCGTTCTCGCCCTCCGCCTCGCGGTTCCCGCCCGACGCGACGACCACGATGTCGCGGCGAACGGCCTCGCGCACCGCCGCGCGGAGGGCCGGGTCGTCGGACCGGGTGCTCATCGAGACGTTGATGACGTCCGCGCCGTGCTTCGCGGCCCAGGCGATGCCCGCAGCCATGCGGCTGACGTTGGGCAGCTGGTCCTCGGGCGGGACGTAGGAGCCGTCCCTCTCGGCGACGAAGACCCGCACCGGGAGGATCTTGGCGCTCGGAGCGACGCCGTACACCGCCGAGCCGTCCACGGCGCGGGCGCCGATGAGACCGGCGACGGCGGTGCCGTGTCCCCACAGGTCGGTGCGTCCCGAGGGGTCGGGGTCGCCGGCGACGAAGGACTTCCCCGGCCTCACCGCTTCGCGGAGGTGGGCGTTGTCGGCGGCCACGCCGGAGTCGACCACGGCGACGGTGACGTCGCTGCCGGTGGTGACCTGCCAGGCCCGGCCGACGGCGAACCGCTCGAGCGCGTAGGAGTTCTGGTCCACGTAGCGGGGAGCGGCCTCCTCGCACGACACCGCAGCGGCGGGTGCCGCGGGCAGCACGAGGAGGCCCGCGGAGCAGGCAGTGGCGAGCGCGGCGCCGGCCCGGCGGCGAGCGCCTGCCATCACGGTGAGACGGCGGGCTGCCACGCCTGCTCCCGGCTCAGCTCCGGCCCGTCGGGGAACAGGTCCGCCCAGGCGAGCGGCACGTCGGCCGGGGTCACGTCGCCGTAGCCGAGGCGCTCGCGGGTGTCGTCGACCGTCCCGCCGAGGGGGTAGCGCGTGCCGGAGGCGTCGACCACGTAGACGGTGCCTCGGGTGACCACGCCGCCTCCGTTGGCCTGGACCAACGCACCGTGGCCGTTGTCCACGTCGACGCTGCGGGACCCGGCCTGTTCCCCGGGCACGGCGGCGGAGCCCTCGACAGGTGTCGCGAGCGAGACCTTCCCGGCGTCGCCCTCGCTGGTCTCCAGGAGGGCGCAGACCGACGCCGTGGTGTCGTCGGAGGCGGGGACGTAGGACGCGACGGCGTCGTCGGGCCAGTCGACGGGGGCAGGCTCCTCCTCGGAGGTGGGCATCGAGGCGATGTCACCGGCGCTGACCTCGACCGGACGAACCGCCCCCCGGCCTCCGGACTGGTACATCGCGAAGTCGAACTCGCTCAGCGCGACGAGCCCGTCACGAGCGACCACGAACGGACGCCCGTCGACCAGGAGGGGCGTGCCGATGCGGCTCACCTGGCTCGGCGCGTCGATCGTCGCCGGGACCGGCCGGCCGCTTCCCTCGACCTCGAAGGGCTGGAGCGGGCTGCCGAGGGGGAACAGGTCGACCCACACCCCGGGCGCGGGCCGCACGGTCTGGCTGTTCAGGCCGAGCGCGCGCAGCGTCGCGTCCCTGTCGGCCCCGGGTACGGCGTACCGGCTTCCGCCGGTCACCACGTACGTCGTACCGCCCGCCTCCACGACCACCGCGTCCCGGCCGGACCCCGCGACACCGGACTCCTCGGCGACGCGGGTCTTGACCCGCCCGGACGTGTCCACGCAGGAGGTCCATCCGCTCTGGACCAGGTCATCGGGCCCGGGGAGTGCATCTGGCGCGCCCGGGATGCCGACGGCCACACCGGGAGTCGCCTCCGCGATCTTGTCCTCGGGGGCGAAGGTCAGGTCGAAGTCGTCGAGGAGCAACCGCGCGGACGTGGTGTTGATGACCGGGTACAGGTTCCCCTGGTAGGCGAGGTAGCGGGAGCCGGTGTCCTTGCCGACGACCAGGCCGTACTCCTTCCAGTCGTCGGGGAGCGCGGGCTTGAGGAACCCCGCCACTCCGGCCCCTGCGACGAGGAGCACAGCGAGCACGAGGCCGCCGACGAGGGTCCGGCCGGGTCGCACCGGCTCGACCTCGCGGCCACCGGGCGCACCGCTGATGAAGGCGGTGACCAGGCGGCGCCGGTTGAAGGAGTGCGCCTCGACGAGATCGCGCTTGCTCGACATGTCCTCAGATCCTGCTCGGTGCGGTTCAGGCGGAGAGCCGACGGGGTGCGGACCTGCGCACCCCGCCGGCTCTCACCAGCCCTTCGACGGTTCAGGCGTTGCGTGATCCGGCCTCTCGCGGACGGCGACGCATCAGCAGCGCGCCTCCCACGAGCATGGCGACGCCGGCCAGGGTCAACGGAAGGTTCGTCGACGAGCTACCGGTCTCGGGGAGCGCCCGGTTGCGCGTTGCCGAACCCGCTGCGGGGTAGGTCGAGGCCTCGGCGTCGAGCACCGTGGCGCTGCACAGTGCCGGGTCGGTGCAGCCGACCACGGCCGTCGTGGGGACTCCACTGCCGCTGCCGGGGACGGTGCCCTCGGCCTTCGCGCCTCCGCCGTTGGAGCCCTGCCCGGCGTCGACGCCGCCGTTCCCGTTGCCGCCGTTCCCGCCACCGGCGTTGCCGGGGTTGCCACCGTTCCCGTTGTCCCCGCCGTTGCCCGGGTCCTCGGTCCCGGGGTCCTCGGTCCCGGGGTCCTCGCAGGCAGCAGGGGTGACGTCACAGAGCACGTCACCCGGGTCGGGCGGGGTGACGCCGCCGTCGTCCTCGCAGCCGGGTGCGTCGGGCGCGACCTCACACGGGTCGAGCGGGTCGCCGCCGCCGTCACCGCCGTCGTCACCACCGTCCCCGCCGTCGTCCTCGCAGCCGGGTGCGTCCGGCGTGAGCTCGCACGGGTCGAGCGGGTCGCCGCCGCCGTCCCCGTCACCCTCGTCACCTTCGTCGCCGCCTCCGCCACAGAGCGGGTCCGGGGCCCCGGGCGGACAGCCGACCGGCGGCTCGCCCTCGCCCTCGCCCAGGGCACCGACGAGCGCCGCGACGCTCTCCTGCACCGAGGTCGCCACCCGGCCCAGCGGCGAGAGCGACACCGCGGCGTCGGTCCCGACTGCGTCTTCCGTGGTGGAGGTGACGTCGGAGGCCTCCCCCGCGACCACGGCTTCGGCCGGTCCCTCGGTGCCGACGACGTCGGCGTACACCGGACCGAGGCCGAGCATCATCATGCCGCCGACGGTCAGGCCGACCGCAGCCAGCTTTCGCCCGATTCTCATCTGATTCTTCTCCTCATGCCGCGAACGCCGGGTGGTGTTCGTCTGGTGTTGGGGTGCGCTAGCCACGAACGGCCTCCACGACACCGACAGCTGCCACGAGCAGTGGCAGAAGAGCGACGAGGGCGACGCCCTCGGTGATGTCCCCGATCCGGCCGCGGCGCACGGACGGCCCGCCCGGCACCAGCGTGAGGACCAGGAGTACGGCGCCCGCGAGCGCGAGCACCAGGGTCAGCGCGGGCCGCCAGCCCGGCTGGAGAACGATGACCGAGACCACCGTCGAGGCGAGACCGCCCAGCCCCGCCGCCATCCCGGCCAGGACCTCGCTGCCGGAGCGGTACTGCCGGGTGCGGAGCAGCAGGATCGCCGCGGCCACGACGGCGACGAGCGCGCCGGTGACGCCGAGCCCGACGGCAAGGGGCGCGCTGAGCACGAGCAGCAGCCCGACCGAAGCGGTCACCGCCAGCAGGAGGTCGTGACCCAGGCGGACGTCCGCGCGCACCTGCGCGGGGTCGACCACGACCGGGTCCGCGGTCAGGTCGGCGTGGCTGTGCGCCTGCGGCACGTTGGTGCGCGTGGCCCCGAGCGCCAGCCACGGCACGAGGCTCCCGGTCAGCACGACCACGACGAGCGCCACCGTGCCCACCGGGCGGACCGAGAGGTCCGTGGCTGCGACGACACCTCCGCAGGCCGCGACGACCGCCCCGACCACGACGGACGGGAGCATCGCGTGTCGCCGCTCGGCCAGTCCGACCAGGCCGAGTGCGCCCACGACCAGCGCGGCCGCTCCGCCGGCGGCGGCAGAGACGCCGAGCAGCTCGGCGTCCGGGGTGCCGGTGTACCCGGCGACCGCCGCGTAGAGGACCGCCATCCACGCGAGGACCACGGCGACCTCGTGCTCGCCCCGCACCCGCGAGAGGACCAGGGATGAGGTCACCAGCAGGACCGAGACCACGGCGGCAGCCGCAGCGGCGACCAGGTCGACCCGCTGGAGACCGAGGGCCAGTCCACCGAGCGCCAGGAGCGCGGCGGCCGAGACCAGGGCGGTACGACGGCCGGCCGCGGGCTCCCAGGGTCGGAGGTCCTGCTCGACCATGTCGGCCATGGCCTCGACGATGTCGTCGTAGACCCGTGGGGGCTCGTCGTCGATCCCCGCCGCGACGGTCAGGACGCCGCCGTCCTCGACCCCCTGGAAGGTCAGGCCCGCGTCGGCGGCGAGGGCTCTGCCGTCCGAGGTCAGCAGGCGGTAACCGGCATGCACGGCCCGCGGGTCGAGCACACCGACGCCGCGCGCGAGCTCGGGCAGGAGCTCTGCGACGGGAACGGCGCCCGGCACGGCCAGGTCGATACGTCGTTCGTCGCCGACGACGGTCACGCGCACGAGGCCGCTCTCGGCCTTGGTCTGGGTCATCCGAGCACCTCTGGAGCGGTCTGGTCGTCGTCGAGCCACACGTCGTCGTCGAACGTGATCGCGGTGCGGTCGTCCTGCTCGTCCTGCGACGTGCGACCGCCGGAGCCCGACATCGCCCCGCCGGAGCCACCCCGGCCACGGGCACCGGTGCCGGCACCCGCACCAGCAGAGCTCCCCCTGCCACCGGCCGCCATTCCGCTCGGCCGACCCCCGGCGCGAGCCCCGGACGTGGCGCCAGGCGTGCCCGACCCCGTGCGGCCGCCGGCCGTGGAGGTCCCACCTGCCGTGCTGCCCGACAGGCCGCGGGCGGTGCCCGAGGCCCCCGGAGAGGAGGAGCCACCGATCACACCGGAGGTGCCGACGCGACCGCCGGCCGACCTGCCGAGCGGCGCGGGCGTGCCACTGGGTGCGGTGGCCCCGGACTGCAGACCGCCCACCGCCCCACGAAGTCCTGCGACGCCGCCCGCCGCGGCAGCGGCTCCGCCCACAGCGCCACCCCCGGCCGACGTACCCGTGGTCAGGCCGCCGGCGGCGACAGTACCGCCGGACGCACCCGGCCCACCCGGGAACGTCCCGTCGACCGCGCCGTCCGCGGTGGTCGACCCGGGACGCGACGGGGAACGACCTCCGCCTGCCGCCGCACCGAGGGCAGCGGCCGCGACCCCCGTGCCTGCGCCGTGGTAGGCGGTCACGTGCGTGCCGCCGGAGCCCGTGGCGTACGGGCTGGTGAGCGTGCCCCCTCCGCCGCTGCCGGACCCGGAGTGGCCCCCCGCTCCGCCGGCAGAACCCGCCTGGCCGGCGCCGCCGGAGCCACCGTCGCCCATCTTCTCCGCTCCGCCTGATCGCTCGTCCCTGGGCGCAGGCGAGACCTGAGACATCTCCTGCGACGCCTCGTCGAGCTGCCCCTCGAGGCGGGCGTTGGCAGAAGCGGCCTCGGACTCCCGGGCGTTCACCGACTGCCGGTGAGCTCCGACCTGCCGGATGTAGCGCACCTCTGCCTCGGCCGTCTGCCGGTCGTCCTCGCCGGTCAGGTCAGGAGCCGTCGGCATCGGAAGCACCACCGGCAGCGAGGCGTGGCTCTGCTTGGCCTCCTCGAGTCCCGAGGCGGCGGTGTTGAGCGAGCGGACCGCGTGACGCATCGTCTGCTGGTGCTGGTCCACGGTGGAGGCGAGGGACTCGAACGCCGCCTCGGCCACGTCGGCCGACGACCCGGACCACGACTCACGGATCCTGGCCTTCGCGCCGCGCAGCGCGTCCGCGACCTCGGCGAGACCGTCCGCGGCGACCCGCCACGAGTCGGCAGACGCCCGGATCGCCTCCGGGCTGGCGCTGAGCGCCTTGGTCAGGCGTTGCTCCTGAGGACCTGCCATGTCTCGTTCACGCTCCCCGTGTCTCGATGCCTGCGCCGGACGTCGTACGGCGTCCGCGCCTCGCCAGCAGCACGCCGCCCGCGGCCGCCACGACCACCGCTCCGGCCAGCGGCCAGGTCCAGGCGGGCAGACCGGCCGAACCCGCCGCCTCGTCCGACGACCCGGCCGCTTCGTCGTCGGAGGTCGTCGCGGAGCTTGCCGACCGCTCGGTGGAGGTCGCTTCCTGGGCGGACTCGTCCTTGCCGTCGACGAGGGTCGAGGCGGACATCGGGTACTGCTCGACCGCCTTGTCGACGTACTTCTGCAGCGGGCTCTCGTCGGGCCACTGGGTCGGGGTGCTCTCGAGCATCCGCGTCACCGAGACGATGCCGAAGCCGTAGTCCTCGTCGTACGTGAAGGCGGTCTCACCGCCGGTGTAGTGGATCAGGTGCTGCACCAGCTGGTTGCCGGTCGCCTCGGGGTACCTGGCCTTGACCAGGGCGAGCGACCCCGACGTGATGGTGGTCGCCGGCGAGGAACCCGTCATCCAGGCGTTCGAGGACCAGCCGTCCTCGAAGATCCCACCGCTGCCGACGTAGACACCCGGCGCCGAGATCACCGGCGCCCCGTTGGTGCGGTTGTGCTTCCACGGCTTGGCGTTCTCGTCGACCGCCTTGACCGAGACCACGCCGACCTTGTCCGCCGGCCACGAGTGGCTCGCGACGTCGTCGGCACCGGCAGCGGCCACGACGACGACACCCGCGTCGAGGGCGCGCTGGACCGCGTCGTTGAGGCCGGACTCCAGGGAGGCGGCGATGCTGATCACGTCGGCCCCCTGACGGACCGCGTCGTCGATCATGTGGACCAGTGCCTTCGTGTCGCACTGGATGTGCTCCTGCTCCGGCCGCAGGTCGTTGGTGTAGGCGAGGACCGTGGCGCCCGGCGCGATGCCCCGCACACCGGCTCCGTTCTCGGCGTTGCCCCGGCCGTTGCCGACGAGGAGCGCCGCCTGCGCCGTGCCGTGACTGGAGCCGGGCCCGCTCCCGGGCCGTGCCCGGCGCTTGTGGCAGTCGTACCTGAGCCGGAGGTCGGCGCCCTGCAGCTCAGGGACCGACGTGTCGATGGCCGAGTCGATCAGGGCGATCGTCGCGCCCTCGCCCGTGGACTTCTTGTGCGCCTCGGCGAGGTGCATCGCGTCGAACCACCACGATGCCTCCGCGAGGTTGCGGGGCTCGAGGCGCTCCTTCGCCACCGCGGGGGCGGCGGAGAGCGTGACGGCGGCCAGGCATGCCAGGCCGGAGGCGAGCAGGCGAGCCCCCCGAGGCACAGCCGTGCGACCAGCCCGCGGGCGAGCGCCGACGCCGTCGTTCGTGATGAGGTCCATGTCCGTCGCTCGTCGACTACGCGAAACCGGGACCGGCCGCAGGTCGGCCTTCGCCGTCGTGCGGTCCGGGTGCTGCGGCGTCGTCCGCGGACCCGTCAGGCGCGATGCCCTGGTCCGCCGTCACGGCGGCGGCGTCCCCCTCGAGCTCGTCCGCTGCTGCGAGGTCCGCCGCATCGACTCCGGCAACGCCGGTCTGCTCGGCGACGGTCTCGGCGTAGTTGCGCTGGGACTCGAAGGTGCGGTGCTGGTAGCCCTTGCCCAGGGCGAGCAGGGACGCCTCGACCTCCTCGTCACGTCGCTCGGTCGAGTCCGCGGTGTCGCGGAGGTTCTGCTGGAAGGTCTCGAGATCGGCGACCACGCCCGCGAGCGTCCTCATGAACACGTCGTGCGCACCCTCGTGGTGCCGCCCCAGTGCCTTCGCCTGCGTCCATCCCCCGAAAGCCGAAGGCGGCAGCTCGACGTCACCGAAGGTCCGCGAGGACTGCTCTGCCTTGCTCTTCATCGTGCCCATCGTGCGGTTCGCGATCGCTCGCACCGCCTCGATGGTCATCTCGATCTCACCGGCCATGCGGTTCTCCCACCCCCTCGGAAGGCTTCGTGGAGCCGGGCGGCTGTGCCCGGCTCCACGAAGGCCTGCGCGTCTCGACTGGTCGGTCAGCCCCAGCGGGCCTGGTTCTGGTTCTCGGTCGCCTGGTAGTCGCTGTTCGACGTCGACACGGCGTTCCCGATGTCGGCGAGCAGCAGGTTGATCTCGGCCATCGCGGCGTCCCACTTCGCCTTCGCCTGCTGGTACGAGGCCGAGGCGGCACCGGTCCAGTCGGAGCGCAGCGGGGCGAGCTCGGACTCGAGCTGGTCGAGGCGACCCTGGACCTGCGCCGCGGAGGCGCGGATGTCCGCCGAGGCTGCCTCGAGGCCGCCGAAGTTGACCTTCAGCTGTCCTGCGTTCATGTCTGTTCCCCTGTTCTCGCGTGTCGTGAAGCGGGTGTCAGCCGAGGCGGCCGGACAGCTTGGAGTAGGTCGCGGACTGCGCCTCGTCGGCGGCGTTGTAGGTCTGCTCCGAGGTCTGGAGGTTCGCCTCGAACTCGTTGAGCGCCGAGGTGATCTTGCGGGCGCTCTCGTCCCAGCGGACCATCACCTGCTGGAACGCGGCCGAGCCGGAGCCCTGCCACTGGGCGCCGATCCCCGAGAGCTTGCCCCGCAGACCGCTCAGCTGCTGGTCGAGGTCACCGCGTGCGGACTGCACCATCTGCGCGGCCCGGGTGAGGGCCTGGTCCTGCTTGCTCATCTCGCCGGCCATGGCGAGCCTCCCTTCGATCTCCCCCGTCGGTAGACCACGCCCGGCCCCCCGCTCGAGAACTATGTGCGGAGTGGGCTAGATAGCCCATCCGGGGGGAATGCTACCCAGATCGTGCCTTTTTGGACACTGCCCGGTCCGCGCGTGCTACGAGGGTCAGGACGGGATCTGGCGGACCAGCTCGAAGAGGCCGGACGCGACCGGGAGGGCCGCGATGCAGAGCACGACGCTCATCCCCTCCACGACGTCAGCCGTGCGCGTCCACCAGATCGAGCGCCACCCGCGCCCCATCGCCACCGCCGCGACGACGGCGGCCACGGCGGCCGTGGCAAGGGCGGAGAGCGACCACCACAGCCAGGCTCCCGACAGCTCGTCGAGCAGCGAGGCCGCCGGCGCGACGAGCGCCAGCGCGCCGGGCAGTCGGAGCGCGTTCCGGGGTGCGGCGGCCCGGTAGGAGCGAGCGGTCAGCGCCAGCGCACCACCCCCGAAGAGCAGGAGCAGGTGTACGCCGAGGAGGTCGATGCCCTCACCCGGGGCGCGCATGAGGAGCAGCCCCGTGACGGAGGCGACGACCGCGACGGCGGCGGTGCCGGCGACCAGCTGCGCACGGCCCTCCCTGACCAGCTCGGCCACGCCGTCCGGCCGGATGACCAGACGGCGGCGGCCGCCGCGAGGCCGCTCGCGTGCGGACCATGCCGTGACGGCGAGCCGGTCGAGGTCGAGCAGCGTCTCGTCCGAGACGTCGACGACCAGGTGCGGCAGCAGCCGCGCGGCTACGACCGCGGCCGTGAAGAGCCCTGCCCACACAGCGCGCTCCGGCGTCCCCGTGGCCAGCGCGACGGCTGCAGAGAGTGCGATCGCGCCCGCGGCCACGAGCCAGACCCGGAGCAGCGACTCCGTGCGCGGGTCGGCGCCCGTGCGCACCACCGCAGCCGCGACACAGGCAGCGAGCCCGCCGACGGTGACTGCGAGGAGCGTGCCTCCCGCCGTCGGGGAGTGGACCAGCAGGAACCCCGCGATGCCGGCGAAGGCAGGCGCACACAGCGAGTGCACCCTGACGAGCGACCGGTCGGCACGTGAGACCGCGACGGCGGAGACGAGTGCAGCGAGCAGGAGGACGGCCACGGCGCCGGTCCTCGCCGGCCCCACGGGCGCCAGGGCACCGGCCACGCACGCCGTGGCTCCGGACACCGCTGCGAGGCCGGCCAGGAGCGGGCGGAGCGACGATGGAGCGGGCAGGCTCGGGGCGACTTTTCCGGGCGCTGCCTCGGCAGGCTGCGGCGCGGTCGGCGACCCGGCCTGGGAAGGATCGAGTGCGACGAGGACGTCGCCCGAGCGCACGCGGAGGTGCTCGAGCGGCCTGACCGGGTCGAGGGGCGTGCCCGTGATGCTCACCAGTACCGGCGGCTCGGCGGCGCCGACCACGGCGGCGTACTCACGAGCAAGGGCGTCGGGGACGGCTCCCGGTGGCGCCGACAGGTCGACCGTCCCGAGCGCACCGCGGACGGTGATCCGCAACGTGGAGGGGGCAGACACGTCGGACAAGGAGCCCCTCCCGCTGACTGCGCCGCTGACCGGTTCGTCCGGTACCTCCCTGTGAGACACCGTTGTCACTATCATGCACGACCGATGAGATCGTGGTCCCCGCGACGGGCTCCGCACGGGGGCTGCGCGAGGCACCGCGAAGGGGAGGCAGGGACATGTCCACGACGCTGCGTCGAGGTCAGCGGCTCGACCCCCCGGAGATGCCCCAGGGCCAGCTCGTGCTCCAGCCGCCGCCGGAGCTCCAGCCGCACGAGGGAGCGGCCGGCGCCTTGATGATGGCCCTGCCGATGCTCGGCAGCGTCGGCGCGATCATCTTCGTCTCGGCCTCCCAGGGGACCCGCGGCTTCGTCGCCGGCGGCATGTTCCTGGTGGCCACCCTCGGCTTCGTCGCCGTCCAGTTCGACCGGCAGCGCAAGAGCCGCGCCACGAAGGTGGGTGGCGCCCGGCGGGAGTACCTCCAGTACCTCGGCGGCGTACGCACGGTGGCTCGCCAGGCGGCCGCCGACCAGCGCCAGGCACTGCTCTGGCGCCACCCCGAGCCGTCGTCCCTCCCCGCCCTGGCGGAGGACCGCACGCGGTTGTGGGAGCGGACGGCGGACAGCCCCGAGCTCCTGCAGGTGCGCTACGGCGTCGCCGCGCAGCCGCTGGCGCTCGACCTCGTCCCGCCCGAGAGCGCTCCGATCGAGCAGGTCGACCCGGTGGCCGCCTCGGCGCTGCACCGGCTCCTCGTCGTGCACCGGGTCCAGCCCGACCTGCCGGCCGCCGTCGACCTGCGGGCCTTCGACCGGATCGAGGTCACCGGACCGGCCGAACAGGCGCGGGCGCTGGCCCGCTCCATCGTGTGCTCCGCCGCCGCGTTCCACGCTCCCGGCCAGCTCCTGGTGGCCGTGCTGTGCGACGACGACTCCCTGCAGCTGTGGGACTGGGCGAAGTGGCTGCCGCACACCCAGAGCTCCGAGGAGAGCGACGCGGTCGGTCCAGCCCGGATGATCACGAGCTCGCTCGAGGACCTCGCGCAGATGCTGCCCGCGGACCTCGCGGAGCGGCCCAGGTTCGGCGCGGACCAGCGTCCGGCGAGCCCGCACATCCTCCTCGTCGTCGACGGTGGGAACCTGCCCCCCGGGAACCACGTGGTCCCCGCGGAGGGGCTGCACGGGGTCACCGTGCTCGACGTGCCCGCGAGCTGGGCCGAGCTCGACGAGCCGACGCGACTACGGCTGCACGTCGAGCCCAGGGAGCGCAAGGACGGCCGTGTCTCCCTGAGCGCCCTGCGCGTGCGCGAGGAGCCCGTCCACACGGCCGGCGACCAGATGGACGTCGAGACCGCTCTCTCCTTCGCCCGTCGCCTCACGCCGCTGGCCACGGCCCGCGGTCCGGTCCGCCAGGACCCCGAGCTGTCCTCGCCGGAGCTCGGCGACCTGCTCGGGCTGGGCGACGTCCGCGCGCTGGAGGTCGCGACCTCGTGGCGTCGGCGGCCGGTGCGCGACCAGCTCCGTGTGCCCGTGGGCGTGGACGACGCCGGCTCACCCGTCCACCTCGACCTCAAGGAGTCGGCCCAGCAGGGCATGGGCCCCCACGGCCTCTGCATCGGGGCGACCGGGTCCGGCAAGTCGGAGTTCCTGCGGACCCTCGTCCTCGGGCTGGCGATGACGCACTCCTCCGAGTCTCTGAACATCGTCCTCGTCGACTTCAAGGGCGGTGCGACCTTCGCCGGGCTCGCGGACCTGCCGCACGTCTCCGCCGTCATCACCAACCTCGCCGACGACCTGACGCTCGTGGACCGCATGCAGGACGCGTTGTCCGGCGAGATGGCTCCGCCGCCAGGAGCTGCTGCGCTCGGGCCGGCAACTACGCCTCGGTGCGCGACTACGAGAAGGCCCGGGCCGCCGGGGAGGACCTCGCCCCCCTGCCGAGCCTGCTCGTCGTGGTGGACGAGTTCTCGGAGATGCTCTCCGCCAAGCCCGAGTTCATCGACCTGTTCGTGGTGATCGGCCGGCTCGGCCGCTCGCTCGGTCTGCACCTCCTGCTCGCCTCCCAGCGGCTCGAGGAGGGCCGGCTCCGGGGTCTGGAGAGCCACCTGTCCTACCGGATCGGGCTGCGCACCTTCTCCGCCGCGGAGTCGAGGGCCGTGCTCGGTGTGCCCGACGCCTGACGAGCTGCCGGCCGTCCCCGGCCTGGGCTACCTCAAGCCGGACCAGTCGACCTTGCACAAGTTCAAGGCGGCCTACGTCTCCGGCCCGCCGCCGAACGCGGCACCGGCCCCCAAAACGGCCAGACCGGCTCCCACCGGATCCTGCC
>CAVUBO010000028.1:0-63800 GCA_963739785.1 uncultured Actinomycetota bacterium
CACCCTCAGCCTCCCGGCCTCGGTCTGGGGCAACCTGATCAAACTTACCGGTCTTGCTCGTCCCGGTCAACTCCGGGTCTTGCTCGTCCGGCCCCGCGCACATCAATCTCACCGAGCTGATCCGAGGCCGCTGTTGCGCGCACTCGAGCCACCTCGGAGAGGTGAGTGAGTTGGGTTTTCGCTGGGGCCGAGCGCCCGACCTTCCGGCCTTGCGCCCCGTCGCTCCCGGCGACAGAGAGAACATTACGTAGACGTGAACGAGAACGTCAAATCGGAAACCTGTGGCGGCGGTCACGCGGCCCGGATACCCCTTTTCAGACGATGTCGGAGGCCTGGACACGGGCCTCGTCGGCCGCCTGGTCGGTGAGCTCGAGCTGGCTCTGCCGCTCGGCCTCCACCCGCCGCAGGTAGCGGTCGACCTCGTCGTCGCGGCGGGACGCGTCCCAGTGGAGCTCGCCGGCCATGAGGTCCGCCGCGGGCCGTGCGGCGTGCACCCCGCGGTCGAAGGTCTCGATGGAGATCCGCGTACGCCGGGTCAGCACGTCGTCGAGGTGCCGCGCGCCCTCGTGCGTCACGGCGTAGACCGCCTCGGCGGCGAGGTAGTCCTCCGCACCGGGAAGCGGCTCTCCCAGCTCGGGACGGTCGGCCACGAGATCGAGCAGCTCGTCGACCAGGCCGCCGTACCGGTTGAGCAGGTGCTCGATGCGGGCCGGGTGCAGGCCCGACCGCCGCGCCAGGGCATCGCGCTGGTTCGACCTGGTCTCGTACCCGTCCGCTCCGGCCAGGCGCACCCGGTCGGTGATCGATCCCGGCACCGCTCCCCCGAGCGAGTGCACCGCCGCGTCCACCGCATCACGGCCCATCACCCGGTAGGTGGTGAGCTTTCCGCCGGCGATGATGACCAGTCCTGGGACAGGCGTGACGACGGTGTGCTCCCGCGAGATCCGGCTGGTCGGCTCCGACTCACCCGAGAGCAGGGGGCGGAGCCCGGCGTACACGCCTTCGACGTCCTCGTGGTCCAACGGCTCCCTGAGGATCTTGTTCACCTCGCCGAGGAGGTACTCGATGTCGCGGCGGGAGGCGGCCGGGTGCGCCTTGTCGAGGTTCCACGGGGTGTCCGTGGTGCCGATGATCCAGTGCCGGCCCCAGGGGATCACGAACAGCACCGAGACCGCCGTACGCATGATCAGGCCCGTCTCGGAGCGGATCCTGTCGCGGGGCACCACGAGGTGGACGCCCTTGCTCGCCTGCACGTGCAGGGCGCCCCGTCCGCCGACCATCTCCTGGATCTCGTCGGTCCACACGCCGGCCGCGTTCACGACGACCCGCGCACGAACGGCGACCTCGCGCCCGGACTCGAGGTCGCGAGCGCGAACGCCGGTGACCCGCTCGCCCTCGCGCAGGAAGCCCACGGCCTTGGTGCGGTTCACGCACAGCGCTCCGTGCGAGGCGGCCGTGCGGGCGACGGTGACGACCAGTCGCGCGTCGTCCACCTGTGCGTCGAAGTACTGGATCGCCCCGGCGAGCTCGTCGGTCCGGAAGTCCGGCGCGATCCGGCGCACCTGACGCCGCAGGAGGTGGCGGTGGCGCGGCACTCCCACGTCGTACTTCCCGGCCATGGCCATCGCGTCGTACATCGCGAGCCCGGCCCCGACGTAGGGCCGCTCCCAGCCCCGGTGGGTCAGCGGGTACAGGAACGGGACCGGCTTGACCAGGTGCGGCGCGAGCCGGGTGAGCAGGAGACCGCGCTCCTGGAGCGCCTCGCGCACGAGGCCGAAGTCGAGCATCTCGAGGTAGCGCAGGCCGCCGTGGATGAGCTTGCTGGAGCGGGACGAGGTGCCCGAGGCGAAGTCGCGCTGCTCGATCAGCCCCACCGAGAGGCCCCGGGTGACGGCGTCGAGGGCCGTGCCGACCCCGGTGATGCCGCCGCCGACGACGAGGACGTCGAGCTCTGCCTGCCCGAGCTGCTGGAGAGCAGCCTCGCGCGCCTCGGGGCTCAGCCTCGCCGCCTGGCTCATCGCTCCCCCAGCACCTCGCGTTCGCGGCTGCCGAGCGAGGCGAGCCGGTCACGTGCGATGGGGTTCAGCTCCTGGACTCGGGTCACCTCGTCCGCGTCGAGCTCGGCGACCACGACGGCCGGTGACTCCTCGCCGGCCCGGTCGAGCGGCCGCCCCTCCGGGTCGTAGACCGCGCTGCCGCCGTTGAAGTCGTGCTCGCCACAGCGGCCGGTGAGCCCCGCGAACACGACGTAGATCCCGTTGTCGAGGGCGCGGGCGGCGTAGTACAGGTCGCGGCGGTGCTCGGAGCCGGCGTAGTACGCCGAGGGACACAGGTAGGCGCGGGCGCCGTCGGCGGCCGCCGCCGCGGCGTGCTCGGGGAAGCAGCCGTCGTAGCAGACGCCGAGGCCGAGCTCCCACCCGTCGACGACGATGCTGGCCCCGTGGTCGCCCGCGGTGAAGAACCCGCGCTCGGCGTCGAAGAGGTGCTGCTTGTCGTACGGCGCGCTCACCGACCCGTCGCCGTCGACGACCAGGAGGCTCAGCGTGACCCGCTCGGTCTCGGGCGTGCCGGGCCCTGAGCCAACAGCAGGCCCGAGGCCCCGGCGTACCGCGGCTCCGACGACCACGACGACCTGCCGGTCAGCCGCGACCGCCCGCAGCGGATCGAGCCGAGGGTCGTCGGTCGTGAGCGCGTGCTCCAGCGCCCACGCCTCGGGCGCGTAGCCGGTGAGGAACAGCTCGGGGAGTACGACGACGCGGGCTCCCCGGTCCGCGGCGGACTCGACGAGGGAGGCGGCCGTGCAGGCGTTCGTGAGCACCTCGCCCGGGACGGACTCCGCCTGCGCAGCCGCGACGCGCAACGTGGCGTTCACCGGCTGCCCGTGGTCACTGGACCACGACCTCCACGCGCTGGAACTCCTTGAGCTCGGTGTAGCCGGTGGTGGCCATCGAGCGACGCAGCGCCCCGACGAGGTTCATGGTGCCGTCGGCGACCCGGGAGGGGCCGAACAGGATCTCCTCGAGCGTGCCGACCGTGCCGATCTCGACCCGCTCGCCGCGCGGGAGCTTCGAGTGCCAGGCCTCCGCGCCCCAGTGGAACCCGCCGCCCGGCGCCTCCTGCGCCCGCGCGAGCGGGGAGCCGATCATCACGGCGTCGGCGCCGCAGGCGATCGCCTTCGCGACGTCGCCGCTGCGGCCGATCGAGCCGTCGGCGATGACGTGGACGTAGCGGCCACCGGACTCGTCGAGGTAGTCGCGACGAGCGGCCGCCACGTCGGCCACGGCGGAGGCCATGGGCACGGCGAGCCCCAGCACGGTGCGCGTCGTGTGCGCCGCTCCCCCGCCGAACCCGACGAGGACGCCCGCGGCGCCGGTGCGCATGAGATGCAGGGCCGCCTGGTACGTCGCACATCCGCCGACGATGACCGGCACGTCGAGCTCGTAGATGAACTCCTTGAGGTTCAGCGGCTCGGCCTGTCCCGAGACGTGCTCGGCGGAGACCGTCGTACCCCTGATGACGAACATGTCGACACCCGCGTCGACCACCGTCTTCGCGAACTCCTTGGTGCGCTGCGGGGAGAGCGAGCCGGCCACCGTGACACCGGCCTCGCGCATCTGCTTGAGGCGCGCGGTGATCAGCTCGGCCTTGATCGGCTCGGCGTAGATCTCCTGCATCCGACGGGTCGCCGCCTGCCCACGCAGGTCACCGACCTCGGCGAGGAGGTCGGTCGGGTCGTCGTACCTCGTCCACAGCCCCTCGAGGTCGAGCACACCGAGGCCCCCGTGCTTGCCGATCGCCACCGCGGTCTGCGGCGACATCACGGAGTCCATGGGCGCCGCGACGATCGGGATCTCGAAGCGGTAGGCGTCGATCTGCCAGGCCGTCGAGACCTCCTCGGGGTCGCGGGTGCGGCGGCTCGGGACGATGGCGATGTCGTCGAAGGAGTAGGCGCGGCGACCGCGCTTGGCACGGCCGATCTCGATTTCCGTCACGTGAGGAGCCTATCTAGTCGGGTGCGGCCGGAGGACGGGCGTTCGCCACGAGCAGTGGCGGGACTTCGGGCGGGGAAGCGCAGTCGGGGCGGCAGAAGGACGGACGGCGGCGTGGGCGGCGCAGCCGTGGTCGGGTCTGGCGGGAGGCCGAGCGGAGCGAGGCCGGATGGTAGGCAAGCCGCCCACGCCGACGGGAGTCCGTCACCCGCTCGGTGTCCGTCACCTGCTCGTGTAGTTCGGCGCCTCGGCGACCATCTGCACGTCGTGCGGGTGGCTCTCCTTGAGGCCCGCCGAGGTGATCCGGACGAACCGTCCGCGCTCCTGGAGCTCGGGGACGGTGCGCGCGCCGACGTAGAACATCGACTGCTGGAGGCCTCCGACGAGCTGGTGCGCGACCGCCGAGAGCGGGCCGCGGTAGGCCACCTGTCCCTCGATGCCCTCGGCCACGATCTTGTCGTCGCTGGAGACGTCGGCCTGGAAGTAACGGTCCTTGGAGAAGGACTTCTTGCCGCGCGAGGCCATCGCGCCGATCGAGCCCATGCCGCGGTAGGCCTTGTACTGCTTGCCGTTGACGAAGATCAGGTCGCCAGGGCTCTCCTCGCAGCCGGCGAGCAGCGACCCGATCATCACCGAGTCGGCGCCGGCCACGAGCGCCTTGGCGATGTCGCCGGAGTACTGGAGGCCGCCGTCGCCGATCACCGGGACGCCGGCGGGCCCGCACGCGAGAGAGGCCTCGTAGATCGCGGTGACCTGCGGGACGCCCACGCCGGCCACGACGCGAGTGGTGCAGATCGAGCCGGGGCCCACGCCGACCTTCACCGCGTCGGCCCCCGCGTCCACAAGTGCCTGCGCTCCGGCGCGGGTCGCGACGTTGCCGCCGATGACCTGCACGTGCCGGGTGGCCGGGTCCTTCTTGAGCCGCGCGATCATCTCGAGCATGAGGCGGGCGTGTCCGTTGGCCACGTCGGGCACGAGCACGTCGGCGCCCGCCTCGACGAGGGTGGTGGCCCGCTCCCAGGCATCGCCGAAGTAGCCGATCGCGGCACCCACGAGGAGGCGGCCGTCGGTGTCGTTGGAGGCGTTCGGGTACTGCTCGCCCCGGACGAAGTCCTTGACTGTGATCAGGCCGGCGAGCCTGCCCTGGCCGTCCAGCAGCGGGAGCCGCTCGAGCTTGTGCTTGCGCAGCAGCGCCGTCGCGTCGTCGCGGCTGATCCCGACCGGCGCGGTGATCAGCGGCATCTTGGTCATGACCTCGCCGACCAGGGTGGTGGCCCACTCGGCGACGGGCACGAAGCGCAGGTCGCGGTTGGTGATGATGCCGATGAGGGTCTGGTCCTCGTCGATGACCGGGAGGCCGGAGACGCGGTACTCGCCGCAGCGCTCGTCGAGCTCCTCCAGGGTCGCCTTGGGGCTGATCGTGACCGGGTTGGAGATCATCCCGGTCTGGGTCCGCTTCACCAGGTCGACCTGGTAGGCCTGGTCCTCGATCGCGAGGTTGCGGTGCAGGATGCCGATGCCGCCCTGACGCGCCATGGCGATCGCCATCCGCGACTCGGTGACGGTGTCCATCGCGCTCGACACCAGCGGGATCTTGATCGAGATGTCCCGCGTGAGCTTCGTGGTGGTGTCCACCTCGCTCGGGATCACGTCCGTCTCGCCCGGCAGCAGGAGGACGTCGTCATAGGTGAGACCGAGGGCTGCGAACTTCTCGGGTACGCCGGCAGGGGTGAGGTTCATGAGGCCTTCCGAAGCAAGTGACGGCAAGTCCCCAGTCTACCGACCGGCTTCCACGCCGGCGCGGCCCGCCGGTCCGTGGGTGCGCTGCCGGGCGGGCCCGCAGAACATGCACTGGCGGCGCATCCGGGGCCCCTCCAGCGTGCGGGCGGCCGTCGTACCGCCTCACTGCATGTTCCGCGGTCACGGGCCTGGCCTCGCGGGAAGGCGAACGCCGCCCCGGCTCGGATGGCCGGGGCGGCGTTCGTGGTCTCGACGGGACCGACCGGCTGGTCGGCGGTCAGAGGTCAGTGGCCGTGACCGTGGCCATGGCCGTGACCGGCACCGGCGGCGGTCTCGTCCTCGTCCTCGGGCTTCTCGACGACCAGGGTCTCGGTCGTGAGCAGCATGCCGGCGATCGACGAGGCGTTGACCAGCGCGGAGCGGGTCACCTTCACCGGGTCGAGCACGCCCTGGGCGACGAGGTCGCCGTAGACGCCGGTGGCGGCGTTGTAGCCCTCGCCGGCGACGCCCTCGCGAACCTTGGCGACGATGACGTAGCCGTTCTCGCCACCGTTCTCGGCGATCCAGCGCAGCGGCTCGTCGGCGGCCTTGCGCACGACGGCGACGCCCATCTTCTCGTCACCGCTGAGCCCGAGGTCGTCCTCGAGCACCTTCACCGCGTGGACGAGGGCCGAGCCGCCACCGGCGACGATGCCCTCCTCGATCGCGGCGCGCGTCGCGGAGACGGCGTCCTCGATGCGGTGCTTCTTCTCCTTGAGCTCCACCTCGGTGGCAGCACCCACGCGGATCACGCAGACACCGCCGGCGAGCTTGGCGAGGCGCTCCTGGAGCTTCTCGCGGTCCCAGTCGGAGTCCGTGGACTCGATCTCGGCCTTGATCTGGCTGACGCGGGCCTCGACCTCGGCCTGGGAGCCGGCGCCGTCGACGATCGTGGTGTTGTCCTTGGTGATGACCACACGACGGGCCTGGCCGAGCACCTCGAGCCCGACCTGGTCGAGCTTGAGCCCGACCTCGGGAGACACGACCTGGCCACCGGTGAGGGTCGCGATGTCCTGCATCATCGCCTTGCGGCGGTCGCCGAAGGCCGGGGCCTTGACCGCGGCGGCGTTGAACGTGCCGCGGATCTTGTTCACGACCAGGGTCGAGAGCGCCTCACCCTCGACGTCCTCGGCCAGGATGAACAGCGGCTTGCCGGCCTGGATGACCTTCTCCAGCAGCGGGAGCAGCTCGGCGATCGCGGAGATCTTGCCCTGGTGCAGGAGGATGTAGGGGTCGTCGAGGACGGCCTCCATGCGCTCGGCGTCGGTGACGAAGTAGGGCGAGATGTAGCCCTTGTCGAACTGCATGCCCTCGGTGAAGTCGAGCTCGGTGCCCATGGTGTTGGACTCCTCGACGGTGATGACACCGTCCTTGCCGACCTTGTCGAAGGCCTCGGCGAGCAGGTCGCCGATCACGGAGTCACGCGAGGAGACGGTCGCGACCGCGGCCATGTCCTCCTTGGAGTCCACGTCGCGGGCGGCGTCGCGCAGGGCGTTGCCGACGGCCTCGACGGCGAGGTCCATGCCGCGCTTGAGCCCCATCGGGTTCGCGCCGGCGGCGACCGCGCGCAGGCCCTCGTGGACCATCGACTGGGCGAGGACGGTCGCGGTCGTCGTACCGTCACCGGCGACGTCGTTGGTCTTGGTGGCAACTTCCTTGGTCAGCTGCGCACCGAGGTTCTCGAACGGGTCGTCGCACTCGACCTCACGCGCGACGGTCACACCGTCGTTGGTGATGGTCGGAGCGCCCCACTTCTTGTCGAGGACGACGTAGCGGCCCTTGGGGCCGAGAGTCACCTTGACGGCGTTGGCGAGGGTGTCCACGCCCCGCTCGAGGGAACGGCGAGCGTTCTCGTCGAACTCAAGAATCTTCGGCATCGTGAGAGTGCAACCTTTCCGGTTGGTCTGGTGAACGACACAGCCCCGAGGGCCCGAACGAGTTCAGGCCGCCCGGGGCGGTGTCGCAGAGATCGTGCTGAGTGCTGAGGCGTTGCTCAGCCGATGACAGCGAGCACGTCGCGGGCGGAGAGGATCAGGAACTCCTCGCCGGAGAACTTCACCTCGGTGCCGCCGTACTTGCTGTAGATGACCTTGTCGCCGATGTTGATGTCCATCGGGATCCGCTCGTCACCGTCCTCGTTGAAGCGGCCGGGACCGACGGCGATGACCTCGCCCTCCTGCGGCTTCTCCTTGGCGGTGTCGGGGATGACCAGGCCGGAAGCCGTGGTCTGCTCGGCGTCGAGCGGCTTGACGACGATGCGGTCCTCGAGCGGCTTGATGTTGACCGACACGATGTCGACCTCCACTTTCTCGTATTCGAGAGGTTCACATGGCTGATGGGGTGCTTGCTCGGTCGCACGCCGTCGCGGGGGTCGCACGTCTTCGCAAGCATTGGCACCCTCGGGTCGAGAGTGCTAAAGCGAATCTAGGACGGGTTTAGCACTCGGTCAAGTCGAGTGCCAGACTGAACCTCGTGGATCTCGAGGCGTTTGAGTGGCTGCTGTCCGACGAGGGCAGGTCCCTGCTCGCGCGCACCACGGAGGTGTACGACGGGCAGCCCGGCCAGGCTCTCGAGGCGGCGTCCTTCCTGCGGCGTGACGCCTCCCCCGAGCACGTCGCCGCTGCGATGACCCAGGTCGAGCTGCGGCATCGGGCCCGGGCGAAGTTCGGCGACCTCGCCCGCTCGATGTTCTTCACACCCGACGGCCTCGAGCAGTCCACGCGCCTACGCGTCGCAGCGCACCGTGCCGCCCGGGTCGCCGCCGCCGCTCCCCCGTCGGTGCTCGACCTCGGCTGCGGGATCGGCGGCGACCTCGTCGCGTTCGCCCGCGCGGGCCTCACCGCCGCTGGAGTGGACCGCGACCCGCTCCGGGTGGCCGTGGCCAAGGCGAACCTCGAGGCGCTCGGGCTCGGCGGAGCGGTCCAGGTGGCCGACGCGGAGTCCCTCGACCTCTCGGGGTTCGGCGTGGTCTTCGCCGACCCTGCCCGTCGTACCGACCGCGGCCGGGTCTTCGACATCGACGCCTATGCGCCGCCGTGGTCCTTCGTCGAGCGGCTGCTGCAGCGGCCGTCGGTCGTGAAGATCGCCCCGGGCATCCCCCACGACGTGGTTCCCGTGGGGGTCGAGGCCGAGTGGGTCAGCGACGAGGGCGACCTGAAGGAAGCCTGCCTGTGGTCACCGCAGCTGGCCATGGTCCGCCGCCGCGCGACGGTCATCCGGCCGACCGGGCTCGCCACCTTGACCGACGAGGACGACCCCGGCGAGCAGTCGGTGCGCGAGCCGCAGCGCTTCCTGTACGAGCCCGACGACGCGGTGATCCGTGCCGGCCTCGTGACCGCGGTCGCGGCGGGAGTGCACGGCGGGCTGGTCGACGAGCACATCGCCTACGTCACGAGCGAGGAGGCGTTCTCGACGCCGTTCGCGCGCACCTACGAGGTGATCGATGCGCTGCCCTACAAGGAGAAGCAGCTGAAGGCGGCCCTGCGTGCCCGTGGGATCGGGCGGCTGACGATCAAGAAGCGCGGGGTCGACGTGGTGCCGGAGGACCTGCGTCGGCGGCTGAACCTCCACGGCGAGCAGGACGCGACGCTCGTGCTCACCAGGGTGGCCGGGAAGGGCACCGCGCTGCTGGTCCGCCCGGTGAACTGACCTCCGGCCGGCTCCGGCGACGAGGGGTCACTCGACCGCGGCGGGCTGCCTGCGCCGACGGCTGCCAAGCCAGCGCGCAAGACCCGCGGCGGCCAGGACGACTGCCGCCGAGACCAGCCCGATCTCCCAGGGTCCGGCCGGCGGGTCGGCACCCTCCAGCCCCTCGGCCTCCGGTTCGCGCGGACCCTCGGGCCGGCCGGGCGCCTGAGCCGTCGGCCCGCTGAGCTCCTCGATGGTGCAGACGTTGGTGCTGAAAGTCTCTGTCGCCCCGATGACGTACCGGTCGCCCTCGAGCAGCTCGGCGTCGACCGAGCTGCCGACCGCCTGCAGAAGGCTGATCGGGAAGGGCGGCTGCTGCTGGCCGGAGAGGACCCACACCTCTGGGGCCAGGTCCGGCCCGTGCCAGACCTCCTCGACGACGAGGCGGGTGTAGCCGCGGCGCTCCTCCTGTGCGTTCCCCACGAACACGACGTCGGAGCCGGCCGGCCCGCTGCCCTCCGTGCAGGAGGCCTGCGCGGGCGTCGGCGCGGCGAGAAGCGGCGCCACGACCAGCACGGTGGCGGCGATCCCTCGCGACAGCGTCCTCATGAGCTGAGGCTGCCGCACCTGACCGGGCGCCGTAATGCCTCGTTACCGCTCTGCAACCTTGCCGGCCGCACGTGCCCGGGCCGTTCGTCCACGTGGACGGGAACGGCAAGCGGGCCGGCGAGATCGTCGTCGTTGGCATCCACGTGGACGGGAACGGCGCAGGTCGGCGGACGGGCCGTGCTCAGGTGCCTGGGTCCCGCCGGTAGGACGCGGGTGGTGTGCCTACGACCTGGGTGAAGGCTCGGGTCAGGTGGGCCTGGTCGCTGAACCCGAGCTCCTGCGCGAGGTCCGCCCAGTCCACGGGGGTGTCGGCATGCGCGGCGGCCGCGGCCTCGAGGATGCGGAACCGCTGGATGACCCATTTCGGCCCGATCCCGACGTACTCGGTGAAGGCTCGTTGCAGGGCACGCAGTCCCACGCCGGCGATCTCCGCGAGCTGCTCGGCCCGCCGGACCTCGCGCCGACGCTCCGCCTCGACGACCAGCCCGTCGACCCAGCTCGCGGTCTCGTCGGGCTCGGGCCCGAGCGCGAGGAGGTACTCCTCCATCGCCTCGACGAGCACGTCGGCCGGCCCGTCGCCCAGGATGCGAGCAGCCACAGGCCGGTCGTCCGCCCCGAGAACGTCCAGGCCGGGCAGCACGGTGCCCGAGATGCTGCCCACCGTCCTGCCGAGAAGCGGACGGAACCCGGCCGGGTGGAAGGCTGTCCCGAGCACGAGGCCCCGACCGCTCAGGACCCGCTCGAACGGCTCCCGGCTGATCCCGTGGACGAGCAGCCGTCCCTGCTCGGCCGCCACATGCACACGCGGCTGGGGCACGACCTGCTGCCGGTACGTCCCGGGGACGTCCCACCGCACCAGCCAGTGGTAGTCGACGAACTCAGTCAGGGCTTCTCGCGGCGCGAGGCGTTCCACGGTGAAGACCTCGGCTCCCGCGCGGGGGCGCACGATCGCCTCGGGCCTTCCTCGCGGTCGCTCCCCCGGACTGCTCACGGTTGCGATGCTAGCCGTCGCGTTTCTTCAAGACCGCCGCCGCGGGACGTTCCTAGCGTGGTCGTCATGAGCGATTCGACGAGCTACTCACACAAGGCGACGTGCAGGTTCCAGGTCTCGTCCTGGGACGAGAAGGTCCTCACCGACATCGACGGCGAGGGTACGACGTACGGCGAGGTCTACTACCCGAAGCGCGGGATCAGCCACGCGCAGGTCGGCTACGCCTACACAGGCGAGGTGGAGGGTACGTCGCAGATGGTGTACCTCCTCGGCTACCGCGGCGGCGACGACGTCGTCCTCGGCCTGGAGCGGTTCACCGGGTCCATCCACGGGCACGACGGCTCGTGCGTCTTCCAGCACACGGGATCGCACGACTCGTCGAGCGTCCGGGCGCATCTCCAGGTCGTGCCCGGCATGGGCACCGGCGGACTCGAGGACCTCCGGGGTGAGGCCGAGCTGCTCATCGCGGGACACAGCGAGGACGGCTACGAGCTGGTGCTCCACTACGACCTCGGCTGACGCGCTTGGCGGAGGCGAGCGGCCCGCGCGGTGTCAGCGGCCTGCCCATTCCGCAGCGGCATGGGTGGTCAGCAGCCGGCGCGCTGGACGCCCTTCACCGGCACCGGCAGCCGCCCGTGGGCGCGAGCCTTGCCGAGAAGCACCTCCACCAGCGCGCGCATCGCGCCGGGGGTGTCGCCGTACATCGCGATCTTCGCGACCCGGGCCCGGCTCGAGCCCAAGGCGTAAGGCGTGTCCATGGTGACTGCGACGTCGGTCGACCGGCCCGACCCGCCGTACCCGATCAGCGCCACGCGCGTCCCGGACCCGGTGCGGATCCCGGCCCTCTTCGCCGCGGCGTTGAACCTCGCCACCGCCTCGCGCGGGCCGGAGGCATGCACCGCCTTTCCGACCAGCCGTCCCCGGCACGGGCCGGCGACGACGGTCGCGGCGCCCGCCGAGAGCTTGTACGACGCGCGGCCGCTCGCACCGGCGTCGCGGGTCACCACGCGGTCGAGGTTGCGCTGGTGGAGCAGCACGGCGATCTGTCTGGCCGCGGCCGCCTCGACGCGGGAACGTGCCAGCCGCCGGTCCCGGACGGCCTCGACGATGGCGTCTCGCGCGGCGGTGGGGTTCGGCGGCATGAGCACCACGTCGTTCCCGGCCTGGAGCGCACGGACGGCGGCGGCTCCGCTGGAGTACTCGTTCGTGACGCCGCCCATGTTCAGCGCGTCCGTGACGACCAGCCCGTCGAAGCCGAGGTCGCGTCGGAGCAGCCCCGTCACGACGGGACGTGAGAGGGACGAGGGCGTGCCCCGGTCCACCGCCCGGACGTCGAGATGGGCCACCATGACCGAGGGCACACCCGCGGAGACCCCGGCCTCGAACGGCACCAGGTCGCTCGCGCGCAGCTGACGCAGGGACTTGTCCTGAACCGGGAGCTCGACGTGGCTGTCGGCCTCGACCGAGCCGTGGCCCGGGAAGTGCTTGATCACCGGAAGGATCCCCGCCGAGAGGAAGCCGTCCACGGCTGCGTTCATCTGCCGCGCCACGAGCGGCGGCTTGCTGCTCGCCGAGCGCGAGCCGATGGTCGGGTCACCCGGCCCCGAGGTCACGTCGCCGTCGGGCGCGAAGACGACACTGAACCCGAGGTCGACCAGCTCGGCCCCGCTTGCCGCCGCCGCGTGCTGTGTCACGTCCTTGTCGCGGGCGGCGCCTGCGCTCATGAACGAGGGGAACCGCGTGGCGTCCCCCTTCACTCGCTCGACGAGGCCGCCCTCCTGGTCGACCCCGATGAACACCGGCCATGTGCGACCCGCCTCGCGAGCGGAGGCCTGCAACGTCTTGTTGCTCCGGCGCAGCTGGGCGGTGGTGCCGATGTTGTCGCTCATCACGATCACGCCGCCGAGGTGCAGGCGGTTGACCAGGGACGTGGGGGCCTGCTTCCCGTCGTACTCCGCGACGATCACCTGGCCGGCAAGGGTGCTCAACGGCATCCGTCGCGCGATGTCCTCGGCCCGGCGGAGCTCTGCCCGGCGGGGGCCCCATCCCGTGTCCAGGGCGGTCGCGACGCGACCCAGCCACGCCCGGGCGACCCCGAGCTGGGGGACGCAGCCTGGGTCGACGGGGTCGCGGAGGCCGGGGTCCGCTCCGCTCCCGAGGTCAGCGCCGCGCGGTCGCCGGAGCCGTTCGACTCCTGGCCGGAGCAGGAGGCCAGCAGGAGGGAGAGCCCGAGCAGGGCTGCGGCGGTTCTCCTCGCGGTCATCGGTCGATCCTCTCAGCAGGTGGCAAGCGGCCCGGCACGTGGACCAGGGCGGGGCAGGGCGGACCGGTCAGGTGATGGGGAGTGCTCGTCACGGTGGGGCCGGGCGGCCTCACGGGGCCACGACGACAGCAGATCGAGGCGGCACGTCGACGACCCCGTCGCCCATCTCGACGCCCGCTTCCCAGCTCAGGAGCACCTTGCCGTAGGCCTCGGCCTGGACCGGCTGCCCGGACAGGTTCACGAGCACCTGGTGCTCACCACGCTGGACGACGAACAGCCCCGTCTCGTGGTCGTGCCGGACCCGCACCTGGTCGAGGTGCGAGTCCCGGAGGTCGCGGCGTTCGCGCCGAAGCCGGATCAGGTCGCGGTACCACCGGAGCAGCCGTGCGTGATCGTCGCGCGACCGCTCGGACCAGTCGAGCTTCGAGCGCTCGAAGGTCGCGGGATCCTGCGGGTCGGGCACCTCGTCGCGGTCCCAGCCGTGCGAGGCGAACTCCGAACGGCGTCCCTGCCGGACCGCCTCACCGAGATCGGGGTCGGTGTGGTCGGTGAAGTACTGCCAGGGCGTGCTCGCGCCCCACTCCTCACCCATGAAGAGCATCGGTGTCCACGGAGAGGTGAGCAGCAGCGCCGCGCCGCACGCGAGGAGGCCGGACGGCAGGGTCGCGGAGATCCGGTCCCCGGTCGCGCGGTTGCCGACCTGGTCGTGAGTCTGCAGAGACGCCACGAAGCGCCAGCCCGGCACCGAGGCGGCGTCGACGCGACGCCCGTGCCGGCGGCCCCGGAAGGAGGACCAGCTGCCGTCGTGGAAGAACGGGGTCGACATGACCTTCTCGAGCGCGTCCGGGTCCGCGAAGTCCGCGTAGTAGCCCTGGGTCTCGCCGGTCAGGGCGACATGCAGCGCGTGGTGCACGTCGTCGGCCCACTGGGCGTGCAGGCCGAGACCGCCGACGACGTCACCGCGGCCACGTGGCGTGACGGTGCGGGGGTCGTTGCGGTCGGACTCCGCGATGAGCCACATCCGCCGGCCCTCGCTCGCGGCCAGCTCGTCGACCTCGCTCGACATCTCCTCGAGGAGGTGGACGGCGCGGTCGTCGTGGAGCTCGTGGACCGCGTCGAGCCGGAGCGCGTCGACGTGGAAGTCGCGCAGCCACTGGCGGACGTTGTCGAGGACCCACCGCCGCACCGGCTCGCTGTCCGGGGCGTCGAGGTTGAGCGCGGCGCCCCACGGGGTGTGGTGCGTCTCGGTCAGGTACGGACCGAACTCGCCGAGGTAGTTGCCGTCGGGGCCGAGGTGGTTGTAGACCACGTCGAGGCAGACCCCGAGGCCTCGCGCATGGGCGGCGTCGACGAAGCGCTGCAGGGCGGCCGGGCCGCCGTACACCTCGTGCACCGCGTAGGGCGCGACCCCGTCGTACCCCCAGCCGTGCGTGCCCGGGAACGGAGCGAGCGGCATCAGCTCGACGAGCGAGACGCCCAGGTCGACGAGGTGGTCGAGCCGGTCCGCGGCGGCGTCGAGCGTGCCCTCCGGGGTGAACGTGCCGACGTGCAGCTCGTAGACCACGCCTCCCTCGAGCTCGATGCCGGCCCAGCGCGCGTCGGTCCAGGCGAACTCGCCGGGGTCGAAGAGCTGGGACCAGCCGTGCGGCCCGTCCGGCAGCCGCAGCCCCCGCGGGTCCGGACGCGGGTCGCCTCCGTCGAGGGAGAACGCGTACGTCGAACCTGGGTCGACCTCGACGGCGACGTGCCAGTGGCCGTCCTCCCCACGAGTCATCGGCTCGCGCGAGCCGGGAAGCAGGAGGTCGACCGACGAGGCGCGCGGCGCCCACACCGTGAACTCACGCATGGTCATCTCCTCTCAGCGGGCGACGAGCAGGGACACGGGGAGCTGGGCGAAGATCTCGGCGCACCGGACCTCGCTCCCACCTTCGAGGATCCGACCTGTGAGCTCGTCGCGCCAGGTCCCCTCGGGAAGCGTGACGGTCTGGTCCTTCCAGCCTCCGTCGTCCAGGAGCCGCCGCGGAGTCCGGGTCACGACGCAGGCCACCCGGCCGCTGCGCACGAAGCCGACCGCGTGCTCGGTGCTCGTGGCCAGCGGCTCGTAGGTTGCGTGGTCGCCGAAGCACTCGCGCAGCTCCCGGCGGACCCGCAGCGCACGGGAGGTCACCAGCAGCTTCTCGTCGTCGAGGGAGATCGGCGCCTCGCTCTCGAGCCGGGCGAGCCGGTCCTCGAGGGCGTCGTAGTCGACCGGCCGCCGGTTGTCCGGGTCCACGAGGGAGAGGTTCACGACCTCGCAGCCCTGGTAGGTGTCGGCGGTGCCGGGGAGCATCAGCTGGAGCAGCTTCTGGCCCAGCATCGTCGCCCGGATGTTGTCCTGGTTCTCGAGGACCGCCTCGTCGACCGCCGCCCGGAGCGGGCCCCCGGGTGCCGCGGCCTGGTCCGCGAACGCCAGCACACGAGCCTCGTAGTCCTCGTCGCCGTCGACCCAGGCGGTGTGGCGCTTCGCCTCGCGCATCGCCTTGGTGAGGTAGCCGTGCAGCCGGTCCTGCGGCAAGGGTCCGGCGCCGACCATGGTCTGCCAGAGCAGGTGGGCGGTGGGACGGTCGACCCCGGCCTCGTCGGCGGCCTCGCGGAAGAGCTTCGAGCAGTCCTCCCAGGCGATGGTGTCCTGGGCGACCGCGACGAGGCGGGCCCGGATGTCCTCGCTGCGCTTGGTGTCGTGGGTGGACAAGGTGGTCATCCCCAGCGGCCACGCCTGCTGCTGGTCGGCCGCCCACGTGTGGAGGGTGTCGGGGGTCGCGCGCTCGAGCACGCCGGGGTCTCCGCCGACCTCGTTCAGCGCGACCAGGCGGTGCCACCGGTAGAACGTGGTGTCCTCGATGCCCTTGGCCATCACCGGTCCCCAGGTCTGCTGGAGCCGGACCGCGAAGTCCGAGGAGCTGTCGTCGTCGGGGTTGTCGGCCCGGGCGAGGTCGGCGAGCTGGGTGAGCTCGCGCTCCAGGTCCGGGCGCGCCGCCACTGCCTTCTCCCGCGCCTGGTGGAGGCGCCGGATGGCCAGCGGCGTGAGCCGCTCGTCGGGGCGGATGTAGGCACGGTAGACCTCACTGGCCACGAGCAGCTCGACGACCGCATCGCGCATCCGCTCCTCGTCGAGGTCCGGCAGGGCGTCGCAGGCCCGCCGGGTGAGCCGCTGGACCTCCGGGGCCAGGATCTCGTCGACGACCTTCCGCTTTGCGCGCTCCACGGCGTGCTCGAGGTCAAGACCCCCTCCCGCCTCGACCCAGCACGCGTCGAGCACCGGTGCGGCCTCGGGGTCGACCAGGGCGGCTGTGACCGCACGCATCGCGTCGTAGCCGGTGGTGCCGTCGCACGGCCACGACCTCGGCAGCCGCTCCTCCCCCTCGAGGATCTTCTCGACCCAGATGCCGGTGCCGGGGATGGTCGCCTCCCGCAGCTGCCGGAGGTAGCCCTCGGGGTCGGCCAGCCCGTCGGGGTGGTCGATGCGGAAGCCCTCGATGATGCCGCGGCGGTTCAGGTCGAGGAGCAGCCGGTGGGTGGCCTCGAAGACGTCGGGCAGCTCGACCCTCACCGCGATCAGCTCGGTGACGTCGAAGAACCTCCGGTAGTTCAGCAGGGCGTCGCTGTCGCGCCAGTTGGCCAGGACGTAGTGCTGCCTCGCGAGGACCTCCGCGACGTCGTCACCCTCCGTGCCGGGCGCCACCGGGAAGAAGTGCTCGTAGTAGCGCACGACCGGCTGCCCGTCGTACTCGTCGAGCGTGATCTCGCCGGCGGCCAGCGCTTCATCGAGGGTCCCGCCGAGGATGGGCATGCCGAGCCGGCCGCCCGCGGCGTCCCAGTCGACGTCGAACCAGTGCGCGGTCTCGGCCTCGCGACCCTCGCGCAGGGTCTCCCACAGGGGCTTGTTGGCGTGCTCGGGAGCGACCAGCGCCATGTGGTTCGGGACCACGTCGACCACGATCCCGAGTCCGTGCTCACGGGCCGCCTCGGCCAGGGACAGGAGCCCCTCCTCGCCACCGAGCTCGTCGTTGACCCGCGTGTGGTCCAGCACGTCGTACCCGTGCTGGGAGCCTGGGACCGCCTTCAGGATCGGCGAGAGGTACAGGTGGCTGATCCCGAGCGATGCGAGGTAGGGGACCCGGGCCTCCGCGTCGGCGAAGGTGAAGCCGGCGTGGAGCTGGAGACGGTAGGTGGCGATCACGGTGTACTCGTTCCCCGTGTGGCCGGGTTCAACCTGTGAGCCTCGACCCCTGCACGGGCGGATCGTCCGTTTCGACCGTTGCCGAGGGCCTGCTCGGTAGCGTCGAAGGCATGACGACCATCTTGCGCACCGTGTCGGTGGACCGGCCTCTGGCGAAGGTGTTCGCCTATCTCAGCGACTTCACGACGACCAACGAGTGGGACCCTGGCACGGTCGAGACCGTGCGGGTCAGCGGTGACGGAGATGTCGGTACGACGTACCGCAACACCTCGACGTTCGCCGGCCGTAAGACCGAGCTGACCTACGTGGTCGAGGAGGTCGTCCCCGGCGCGGTGTTCGCGCTCCGTGGGGAGAACAAGACCGTCGTGGCCCGCGACACCATGACCTTCCGCGAGACCCCGACAGGCACCGAGGTCACCTACGAGGCGAAGTTCGACTTCAAGGGGCTGGCGAAGTTCTTCGCTCCCTTGCTCTCCCCTGCCTTCAAGAGGCTCGGCGACGAGGCGGAGAAGGGCATGCGCGAGGCACTCTCGCGGCTCTGAGCCGACGGGCGCCGTACCAACATCGTGCACCTGCACGATCTTTACACCGCAAAGGCCGTTCTCGACGTAAACATCGTGCAGATGCGAAGTCCTTGCCGGCGCCCGTGTCTGAGCTCAGGCGAGGCCCGCCTTCTCGGCGCCGATCGTCGTGTCGTCCCCGTGACCGGTGTGCACCACGGTGTCGTCGGGCAGCTCGAACAGCCGCTGCCTGATCGACGCGACGATGGTGTCGTGGTCGCTGAACGAGCGGCCGGTCGCTCCCGGGCCGCCGTTGAACAGCGTGTCCCCGGTGAAGACGCAGCCGAGCTCCTCGGCGTGGAAGCAGACCGCGCCCGGCGCGTGGCCCGGGGTGTGGATCGCCCGGAGCCGGGTGCCGCCGACCTCGATGACCTGCCCGTCGGCGAGGTCCACGTCCCACAGCTCGTCGGGGTGGGTGAGCTCCCAGACCGGCCGGTCGTCGGGGTGCAGGAAGATCGGCGCCTGGGTCTCCTGGCGCAGGCGTGGCGCGACCCGGACGTGGTCGTCGTGCGCGTGGGTGCACAAGATGGCCTTGACCTGCCGGTCCCCCACCGCGGCGAGGATCCGGTCGACGTCGTGCGGCGCGTCGATGACCACGCACTCGTGGTCGTCGCCGACCACCCAGACGTTGTTGTCGACGTCGAAGGTCTCGCCGTCGAGGCTGAAGGTGCCGCTGGTCGTCGTGTGGTCGATGCGGGCGCTCATCGGAACATCACCACCGAGCGGAGGACGTCGCCGTGGTGCATGCGCTCGAACGCCTTCTCCACGTCGTCGAGGGCGATGCGCTCGCTGACGAAGGCGTCGAGGTCGAGCCGCCCCTGCTGGTACAGGTCGACGAGCATCGGGAAGTCACGGGAGGGCAGGCAGTCGCCGTACCAGCTCGACTTCAGCGAGCCGCCGCGGCCGAAGAAGTCGAGCAGCGGCATCTCGGGAACCTTCATGTCCGGGGTCGGGACGCCGACGAGCACGACGGTCCCGGCGAGGTCGCGGGCATAGAAGGCCTGCTTCCAGGTCTCCGGCCGGCCGACCGCGTCGATGACGACGTCGGCGCCGAACCCGCCGGTGAGCTGCTGGATCGCCTCGACCGGATCGGTCTCCTTGCTGTTCACGGTGTGCGTTGCTCCGAACCCCCGTGCCCACTCGAGCTTCTTGTCGTCGATGTCGACCGCGATCACCTTCGAGGCTCCCGCGAGCTTCGCACCGGCGACCGCCGCTGCCCCGACGCCTCCGCAGCCGATGACCGCCACCGACTGGCCGCGCGTGACCTGGCCGGTGTTGATGGCCGCTCCGATGCCCGCCATGACACCGCAGCCGAGCAGGCCGACCGCGGCCGGGTCGGCGGACGGGTCGACCTTCGTGCACTGGCCGGAGTGCACCAGCGTCTTCTCCGCGAACGCGCCGATGCCCAGCGCCGGGGACAGCTCCGTGCCGTCCTCGAGCGTCATCTTCTGGGTGGCGTTGAAGGTGGCGAAGCAGTACCAGGGTTCGCCGCGGTCACAGGCCCGGCAGTTGCCGCACACCGCACGCCAGTTGAGGACGACGAAGTCACCGGGGGCGACGTTGTCGACGCCCTCACCCACTGCCTCCACCACGCCTGCGGCCTCGTGGCCGAGCAGGAAGGGGAACTCGTCGTTGATGCCGCCCTCGCGGTAGTGCAGGTCGGTGTGGCACACACCGCAGGCCTGGACCTTCACGACGGCCTCACCGGGACCCGGGTCCGGGACGTTGATCGTGGCCACCTCGACGGGTGCGCCCTTCGATCTCGCGATGACTGCTCGGACCTGCTGCAACGTTGCCTCCTGATGCGTCGGCTGCTGTGGTGTCTCCCGGTTCGCCGCCACCCTACTCAGCCGCGGAAAGGGCTCAGCGAGAGAACAGCCAGGCCGTGGAGCCGACGTACGCCGCGACCAGGAGCAGCCCGAGCGGCCGCGGGAAGGAGCCGGTACGACGGCCGGCCAGGAGGAGCAGGGGGAGGATCGCCGTGACCACGCCGATGGTCAGCACCGGTGTGCCTCGCCCGAGGAGCAGCGGGTCGACCCAGGACGCGAGGCCGAGGGTGATGGTGGCGTTGTAGGCCACCGAGCCGACGGCGCCGGCCAGCGCGATCTCCGTGACGCCCCGACGGTGTGCGGCGAGGACGAGTGCGATCATCTCCGCGCTCGTGGCCAGGGCGAGGACGGTCAGGCCGATCACCGACTCCGTCGCGCCGAACGCCCCGACCAGCCCCTCGGCTCCCCGGACGGCCAGGAAGCCGCCGGCGACCATGCCGAGGAGGCCGAGCAGCACGAGCAGCAGCGCCCGGGACGGCTCCTCGCGCCCGGTGTCCTCGTGCTCCTCCTCGACGAGCTCGGCGATCTCACCGATGACCGGCGGCTCCTTCTCCCGCCGCCACACCCAGACCACCCCCACGACGTAGGCGAGGACCAGCACCGTCCCCTCCACCCGGCCGAGCACGCCGTTCCACATCAAGGCGACGGCGAGCACACCGGCGGCGGCAGCCGCGGCGGCGTACTCCATCACCCGCCGGCCCACCGGGAGCGGCGCGAGGAGGGCGGCGAGGCCGATGGTCAGGGTGAGGATGACGAGGTTGGCGCCGATCGCGTCGCCGGCCGCGAGCGCGGGGTGGCCCTGGCCGGAGGCCACCATCGCGGTCACCGCCTCCTCCGGTTCGGCCCCGGCGAGCAGGAGGCCGAGCGCGAGCACGCTCACCCCGAGCCGGGAGGCGGCCTCCGTGATGTGCTCGGCGAACGCCTCCGCCCCTGCGGTCAGCAGGCCGGCTCCGGCCACGAGCAGGACGACGGCGAAGAGAGTCTCGAGCACGACGTCCATACTGCCGAACCGCCGATGCAACCGATCACGGGCATTTGGCGTCTTGGGGACGTGAAACCGGAGAGGATGGGAGGCGAGACGTGGACCTCATGACCCAGACAGGTGCTTCGATGGAGGAAGAGTCGCCAGCCGCGATGTCGGCACGCGACGCGGAGTTCGAGCAGTACATGGCCGCCCGTCAGCCCAGCCTCCTGCGCACCGCCTACCTCCTCACCGGCGACCGGCACAGCGCCGAGGACCTCGTGCAGACTTCCCTGGCGAAGCTCTACCTGTCCTGGGACAAGGTGCAGCGGCGCGAGCTGGTCGACGGCTACGTCCGACGGATCATGGTGAACGAGAACAACTCGCTGTGGCGCCGGGCGTGGAAGCGCAAGGAGGTCGCCACCGACACGATTCCCGACTTCGTCGGTGTCGCCGACCGCCCCGACCACGGCGAGAGGTCGGCGCTGTGGGAGTTCGTTCAGACCCTCCCCCGCAAGCAGCGGGCGGTCGTCGTGCTCAGGTACTACGAGGACCTGAGCGAGGCGGAGGTGGCCGACATCCTCGGCATCTCGGTCGGCACCGTGAAGTCCCAGTCCAGCCGCGCCCTCGCGGCACTTCGTGAGCGTGTCCACACCCAACCCATGCTGAGCCGTGAAGGAGAGGAGGCGTGATGAGCAGCTTCGACGAGAAGGACCTGCTGACCCACGAGCTCCGCGAGCGCTCCGCCGACGTCGGCGGACACCCGATCGGCTTCGACGCGGTGCGGCAGAGTGCCCGCAGGATCCGGCGCCGCCGCCAGATCGTCACCGGCGCGGTCGCCGCAGTCGTCGCGGCCGTCGCCCTGCCCGCGGGCATCGCGATCACCTCCGGCCTGACGACGTCGCAAGGACCGGTCGAGCAGCCTCACATCGCCGTGAGCCCGACCCGCGCCCCGAACCCGGACGGTCCCGTCCGCCTGACGCTCGACGGTCTCGAGCGTGGAGACGACCCGAACGTGGCCTACCTCGACCGCCGCGAGCTCCACCTGGCCGACGGCGACGTCGTGCAGCTCGAGAAGGAGTACCAGGAGATCGCCCCGCACGGAGACGGCTGGGTCGCCCTCGCCTCGGACGAGAACGGCAACCTCACACGCGACCTCCTCGACGGCAACGGCGCCCTGCTGGACAGCGCGCCCTCGTCGTACGGCCTCGCGGTCGACATCGACGGCAGCCAGGTCGCCTACACCGAGGTTCAGGCCGGGCAGCAGCGGCTCCTCGACGCGGCCGCCTCGACGCGCCGCCCTCGACGCCCGCACGGTGGACGCCGCTGCGGGACAGCCGATCTCGCCCGTCGGGTACGCCGGGAGCGGCGTCCTCGTCTACAGGACCGATGGAGCGAACGGGCGGGTGTTCGTGCTCGACGAGAAGTCGGAGACCCACGAGGTCCCGGCGAACCCGAAGCTCGTCAGCGCCGGAGGGGCGTCGGAGACCGAGGGGCTCGTGTCCGGCCAGATCAGTACGCCGGACGGCCCGTGCTGGGCGGTCGTGTCCTACCTGACCGGAAACCAGACGTTCAACGACTGCGACCACAAGCTCGGCAAGTTCAGCCGGGACGGCAGGTACGTGATCGGCACCGACACCGGTGACGGCGCCGGACCGCGCGACCTCGCGGTGCTCGACGCCCACGGCGGCGACGTCCTGGTGGAGTTCGAGCAGCCCCGCGACGGCCGGCTGACCCTGGGCGACCCGGTGTGGGAGGACGACGAGCACGTGCTGGCCACGGTCACCGACGGTCTCGACTCGAAGGTCGTGCGGTTCGGTCTGGACGGAAGCATGGAGGTCGCCTCGGGCACGGTGCAGGTCGACGACTACTACCTGCCCTCACCGATCCGGCTCTCGACCCAGCCCTGAGAGCCGCGCCCAGTCGGGACGGCCTCGGTGGCCGAGCGGCTCAGGCGACGACGGTCGTGATCGGCATGCTCGAGTCGGCGGGGAGGTCGAGGGACGAGGCGGAGCGGCCCCGGGCGACCAGCTCGGACCCGAGGGCCGCCACCATGGCGCCGTTGTCGGTGCACAGCCCCGGCCGCGGGACCCGCACCCGGATGCCCTTGGCGGCGGCGCGCTCCTCGGCCAGCACGCGGAGCCGCGAGTTGGCCGCGACCCCACCGCCGATGAGGATGTCCTCGATGCCGTGCTGGACGGCTGCGTCGACCGCCTTCCGGGTGAGCACGTCGCACACGGCCTCCTGGAACGACGCGGCCACGTCGTGCACGGGCACTGCCTCGCCGGAGCGCTCCCGCGCCTCGACCCACCTGGCCACCGCCGTCTTCAGCCCCGAGAACGAGAAGTCGAACCGGTGCCGCTGGAGGTCACGGCCGGAGGTGAGGCCGCGCGGGAAGTCGATCGCCACGGAGCTGCCCGACCGCGCGGCCCTGTCGATGTGAGGTCCGCCCGGGAACGGGAGCCCGAGCAGTCGCGCGACCTTGTCGAAGGCCTCGCCCGCGGCGTCGTCGATGGTGGCGCCGAGCGGCTCGACCCCGGTCGTGACGTCCTCCACCCTGAGCAGGGACGAGTGCCCGCCGCTGACCAGCATCGCTACACACGGCTCCGGGAGCGGGCCGTGCTCGAGCTGGTCGACGGCCACGTGCGCCGCGAGGTGGTTGACGCCGTAGATCGGCTTGCCCAGCCCGATGGCGAGCGCCTTCGCGGCCGCGACGCCCACGAGCAGCGCACCGGCGAGACCCGGGCCGCTGGTGACCGCGACCGCGTCGACGTCTTCGAGGGAGACGCCCGCGGTCTCGCAGGCCCGCTCGATCGTCGGCACCATCGCCTCGAGGTGTGCCCGCGAGGCCACCTCCGGCACGACCCCGCCGAAGCGCGCGTGCTCCTCGACGCTGGACGCGACCGCGTCGGCGAGAAGGGTGTGCCCGCGCACGATGCCGACGCCGGTCTCGTCGCACGAGGTCTCGACGCCCAGTACGAGGGGCCCGTCGGTTGTTGGCATGTCCCTATCCTCTCCCGCCGCACCCGACGCGTCCGAGCGAGCGGCGCATGACCACGGCGTCGCTGCCGTCGCGGTAGTAGCGGCGGCGGCGGTCGATCTCCACGAAGTCGGCCCGCGCGTAGAAGGCGAGGGCGGCCGTGTTGACCGCGCTGACCTCCAGCAGCATCCGGTCGGCCCCTCCGGCAGCGGCCTCGGCGAGCACCTCGTCCAGGAGACTGCGCGCAAGGCCGCGCCGCTGGTGGTCGGGCCGGACGCCGATCCGCTGCAAGGTCCGCGAGGTCCCCTGCACGCATCGTGACGGCGTAGCCGACCAAGTCGTCGGCCACGACCGCGACCACGGCGTGCCTCCCGGGGCCCTCGACCTCGCTCCGCACGACTGCCTCAGACCACGCGTCGGCGCCGAACAACGCGGTCTCGAGCGCGGCCAGGGCAGGGGCGTCCTCGGGGACGGCTGCGCGGATTCTCACGAGACCCGCTTCGGCCTGTGCGGCTCGGCGGCGTCGGGGCGACGCAGGTACATCGGCTCGGGGTCGTAGAGCTCGGCGCGCTCCTCCGCGACCACCCTCGCCAGGACCCCCGCGCTGGGGTTCTCCGGCCCGCGGAAGTCGGGGAAGGCGTCTGCGTAGAGCAAAGCGCCGCGTCCCACGACGGGGTGGTCCGTCGCGGCGGCGGCCGGCTTCAGCACGTCCGGTCCGGCGATGCGGAGGCCGTCGGCGTCGTACGACGCGAGGTACACCTCCTTGCGACGGGCGTCCGTGGCGACGTGGAAGGGGCCGTCGACCGTGCCGGTGTCCAAGGCCTCCACGGCGAGCACGTCGAGCGTGCAGACGCCGTAGACCGGGATCTCCAGGACCGCCCCGAGGGTCCGGGCCGTCATGAGTCCGACCCGCAGACCGGTGAACGGCCCGGGCCCGACCCCGACCGCGACGGCGGTGAGGTCCTGCCTCACGAGCCCGGCGTCCTCGAGCACCGCGGCGATGCCCGGCGCGAGCAGCTCTCCGTGGCGCATGGCGTCGACCGTGGTCCGCTCGGCCACGACCTGCTGCCCGTCGTACAGGGCGACGGTGACGGCAGGGGTGGCGGTGTCGAACGCGAGAAGCACGGGTCGAGGTTACGCGAGAGCCTCGTGCAACCCGGCACCGATCCACCTGGCGCCCACCGGGGTGAACCGCACGTGCCGCGGGTCGGTCTCGCCGTGCGGGTCGTCCCCGCGGCCGCGGGTGATCGTCACCTCGAGCCGCGTCTCGGCGAGACCCTCGGCGACGCCCTCGCCCCACTCCACGACGGTGACCGCCTCGTCCAGCGAGGTGTCGAGGTCGAGGTCGTCGAGCTCCTCGATGCCCCCGAGACGGTAGGCGTCGACGTGCACGAGTGGGGGGCCTCCGGCCAGTGACGGGTGCACCCGCGAGATCACGAACGTCGGCGACGTGATCTGGCCACGCACCTTGAGGCCCTCGCCGAGCCCCTGGGTGAACGTGGTCTTCCCGGCGCCGAGGTCGCCGCTCAGGATCACCAGGTCCCCGGCACGGAGCACTGCGGCCAGTCGCTCCCCCAGGGTGTGGGTGTCCTCGGCGGAGGGGGCCTCGAGCTCCAAGGGGAGCGCCTTGGCCATGGTCAGCCAGGTCCCCTCGCGGTCCAGCTCGTCGTAGCCGAGGTGGCGCCAGAACTCCACGGTGGCGGGCAGCTCCGCACGCGCGCCGAGCACCAGACCGTCGTACCCCTCCCCGGCCGCGAGGCGCTCGGCGGTGCCGACCAGCGCCCCGGCGACACCACTGCTCTGCGCCTCGGGGTCGACCGATACCCGCCGCATGCGCAGCAGGTGGCCGTCCGGCACGAGCAGCATCGCCCCGACCGGGACGTCACCCGCAAGCGCGAGCAGGCCACGATGATCCGCGAGTGCCTTCGCCACCGACTCGACGGTCTCCTCGGTCGCCGTCGAGGGCGGGTCCAGCAGCGGTCGCGCGCCGAAGGCGGCGTGCACGACACCGACCACGTCCTCGGCACGCTCGGGGCCCACTTCGTGGACGACGACCGAGCCTCGCTGCAGCTGCCCGCTCATACGGCGCGGCGCTCCGCCGACATCGCCTCGGTGGTCATCCTCTCGAGCGCCGCGTTCACCTGCTGGCGCCTCTCCAGGATGACCATGTGGCCGGCGTCCGCGATCTCCACCAGCTCGGCGCCGCGGATCCGGGAGGCCATCTTGCGGCTGTGGCCGATGGAGGTGAGGACGTCACCGGTGCCGCAGATGATCACCGTCGGCACCCGCTCGAAGGAGTGGAGCACGGCGTACTTGTCGAGCTCGTCGAAGTTCGGGAAGAACTCCGCGATCACCTCGAACGGCGTCTGGGCGAGCATCTCGTCGACGAACTCGACGTACGGCGTGGGCACCTCCGTGCCGAAGGCCATCTTGCTGGTCACGAGGAAGCCGATGTCGGAGCCGGTACGACGGGCGCCGTCCACGAGTCCTGGGGCGCGCGCGAGAAGCGCCATGGCGCGCGGGGTGACCTGCCGCATCACGCGATCGGGCAGGAAGGGGTTGATCACGCGGTGGGTCTTCAGCCCTCCGGCCGTGGTCGAGATGAGGCCCACACCCACCACCCGGTCGCCGAACAGCTCGGGGTGGTGGTCGGCGAGCGACATGATCGACATGCCGCCCATGGAGTGGCCGACGAGGACGACCGGCCCCTCGGGCACCAGCTGCTCGAGCACGGCGGCCAGGTCGTGGCCGAGCTGGTCGATCGTGGCGTTGCCGGAGGGCGAGCGCTCGGAGCGGCCGTGGGAGCGCTGGTCGAAGAAGACCAGGCGCCGGCGGCCGCGGAAGTGCTCGCGCTGGAAGTGCCAGCAGTCCAGGTTGAGGGCGTACCCGTGGACGAACACCATGGTCGGCTCGTCGGTGGGGCCGTCCGGCTCGTCGACCTCTGCGTGGAGGTGGATCCCGTCGGTGGTGAGCACCTGGACCGGGTCCGAGCGCAGGCTGCCGAAGGGGTCGCGGGAGGTCGACTGCTCCCGGCGGCGTCGCACCGAGCGGCGGGTCGCGAGAGCAGCGGCGACACCGCCCGCGAGCAGGGTGCCGGCCGCGGCCCCCGCGATCCCGAGGGTGCGGCGAGAGCTCATGCGGTCCCTCCGACGTACCTGCGCTTCATGCGTCCTCCGATGCGGGTGACGATCTCGTAGTTGATGGTGCCGCAGGCCTCCGCCCAGTCCTGCGCGGTGGGCTCGCCGTCCTTGCCGGTCCCGAACAGGACCACCGGGTCGCCGGCGGCAGCGTCAGCGCCACCGAGGTCGACCACGAACTGGTCCATGCACACCCGGCCGGCGATGGGGCGGACCTGGCCGGCGGCGAGGACCGGTGCCCGCGACGATGCGTGCCGCGGGATGCCGTCGCCGTATCCCGCTGGGACCACGCCGATCGTGGTGTCGTGGGGCGTGACGTAGGTGTGGCCGTAGGAGACCCCCGACCCCGCCGGAACGCCCTTCACGACGGCGAGGCGGCCCTGGACGGTCATGACCGGCACCAGACCGAGCTCGTCGGAGCTCGCGACGTCCGGCATGGGCGTCAGTCCGTAGGCGGCGATCCCGCACCGGACCAGGTCGAACCAGGAGGACGGGCGGGTCAGCGCGCCCGCGGAGTTGCACAGGTGCCTGACCTCGGGGCGCAGCCCGGACAGGTCGGCGATGTCGAGCGCCCAGCGGAAGACCTCCTCCTGCGCGTCGTTCGCGGGGTGGCCCGGCTCGTCGCTGCAGGCGAAGTGCGACCAGATCCCGGTCACCTTGACCTCGCCGGAGCGCTCCGCGGCCACGGCGGCGGCGACCAGGTCCGGCCAGGCCTCCTGGCTCGAGCCACCCGGGACAGACCGGTGTCGATCTTGAGCTGCACACGCGCGACGGCCTGCACCGCGCGGGCGGCCGCCCGGATCTCCTCGAGCTCGTCGACGGTGTAGGCGGTGACGTCGACGTCCTGCTCGATCGCGGGACCGAAGTCCTCCCCCGGCACGGCGAGCCACGTGAGCAGCGGGCCGGTGTCGCCGTCGGCACGCAGGGCGAGCGCCTCCTCGACCACCGCGACCCCGAGCCAGTCGGCCCCCGCCTCGCGGGCGGCGCGCGCGACCTCGAGCATGCCGTGGCCGTAGCCGTCGGCCTTCACCACGACCATCAGCGCCGGGCCGTGGATCCGGTCCTTCAGCGCGCGGACGTTGTGGCGCATGGCGTCGAGGTCCACGACGATCTCCGCACGCGCTGCGGACGGGACAGGGGTGTTCATGACGGTGTCAATCCTGACATCCTCATCCGCCGAGCAGCAGACGGGACACGACCGGCACCGCTCGCGCGACGTCCGGCGCGGTGACCGGACCGCCCCCTCCCGCGTGCGCGGCGGCCGCCCCGTGGAGCCACGCACCTGCCGAACCCGCGTCGAACGGGTCCAGCCCGGCCGCGAGGAGCGCCCCGCAGAGTCCGGCGAGCACGTCCCCCGACCCGGCGGTGGCGAGCCAGGGCACCCCCGACGTCGAGACCCGCACCCGTCCGTCGGGTGCGGCGACCAGCGTGTGACGGCCCTTGAGCAGTACGACGGCGGCGTAGCGCGACGCCGCCTCCCGGGCGAAGCGCAGCTGCTCCGCCTCGACCTGCTCACGCTCCACCCCGAGCATCCGGGAGAGCTCGCCGGCGTGCGGGGTGAGCAGCGCCGGTACGTCGAAGGGCCCGCTGACGTGGGTGAGCGCGTCGGCGTCGACCACGACGGGCACCCCGTCCTCGAGGCAGCGGCGCAAGGCAGCCGCCGCGTCGTCGCCGCCCCCGGAACCCACGACCCAGGCCTGCACCTGCCCGGGGCCGACCACGACCTCCGGGTGCGCCTGGCGGACCGGGTCGGCCGCTCCTCCGTCGTACCGGACCATTCCGACCAGACCGCTCGAGGCGCCGGAGGTGCAGAGAACCCCGGCGCCCGGGTACCGCTCAGAGCCGGCGCGGACACCGACGACACCGCGGGAGTACTTGTGCGCGGCGGCGTCCGGCGCCGGGAGCAGCCGCGCGACGTCCTCGGCCTGGAGCGCGGTGACGGCTGCCTCGGGCAGGTCGAGCCCGATGTCGACGAGGTGGACCGCGCCGCAGGCCCGCGCCGCGGGGTCGACGAGCTGGGCGATCTTGTGGGTCCCGAAGGTGACGGTCACGGCCGCCTCGACGTGCGGCCCGCTCACCTCACCGGTGTCCACGTCGACGCCCGAGGGCACGTCCACGGCGACGAACGGGACGTCCCGCAGCCTCTCCACGACCGTGGCTGCGTCCTCGCGCAGCGGTCCGGCACCGCCGATGCCGACGATGCCGTCGAGGACCACGTCGGGGTCGTGGGCGGCCTCGACCGTCGCGACCACTCGCCCTCCCGCGCCGCGGAGCGCCTCCAGACCTGCCCGGTGCGCCTTCTCAGGGCTCAGCAGGAGCGCCTCCACGGCGACGCCCCGGCGGGCGAGCATGGCGCCCGCGAACAGCGCGTCGCCGCCGTTGTCCCCGGAGCCGGCCAGGAGCAGGACCCGGCGCCCGTACCCCTCCCCCAGCAGGTCGAGCACGGCGTAGGCGAGGCCGGCCGCGGCACGCTGCATGAGGGCCCCCTCCGGCAGCGCCGCGAGGAGCTCGCCCTCTGCCCGTCGTACCTCGGCCACGGTGTGAGCACTGCGCATGCACTCACCCTAGAGCCGTCCAAATCGCCCACCCTCGCCCTCGTCGCGTTCTACCGTGCACAGATGAGGATTCGGACGATGCTCCAGCTTGCCCGCAGCGGGGACTTCCGCGCCCGGTTGAGGGCCGTGCGCGACGGGCAGGCCGCCGTCCGGCTCGCCGCTGTCGGGGCCGGGCTCCGGACCGGCGTGCTCGACCACCTGCACGAGGCGCCCGGCACGACGACCGGGCTCTCCAGGCGCGCGGGCTGGTCGGACGAGGCGATGCTCGAAGGCCTGCTCCAGGTGCTCGCCGGCATGGGGCTGGTCCGCGCATCACGAGAAGGGTGGGAGCTCACGAGCCGCGGGCGCGTGGTGCTCGAGGACGACGTGGTCCGCGCGACCTACGAAGGCTTCTCCGACTACCACACCGGCCTCTACGACCACATCGAGCGGCAGCTGACCGGTGTCGCCGCTCGGCGTGACGTGATCGAGAAGGGCGACGTGATCGCCCGTCTCTCCCGCGCGATGGACCCGTTCGTCGCCGACGCACTCGGCAAGGAGGTCCAGGAGCGCCGGCCGCGCCGGGTGCTCGACGTGGGCTGCGGCACGGGCAGCCACCTCCTCCACATGCTGCAGCTCGCGCCGACCGCCACCGGCCTGGGTGTCGAGATCGACCACGCAGCGGCGTCCATCGCGCGGGCGACGCTCACCGACAACGGGATGGCGAGTCGCGCCGAGGTGGTGGAGGGCGACGTACGACAGGTGCTCGACCCCTCGACCGGCGAGTTCGACCTCGCACTGCTCGCCAACGTCGTCTACTACCTCCCCGTCGGTGAGCGCGTGCCGCTCCTGCGTGCCGTGGCGGACCGGCTCAGCCCGGGCGGGGCGGTGATGGTCGTGACCACCGCGCTCACCGACGCGACGTTCAGCCGGCACTTCGACCTGCTGCTGCGCGCGCAGGTGGGCGAGATGGGGCTGCCCGCGATCGACGTTCTCGCCGAGCAGCTGCGCGCGGCGGGGCTCACCCCGGGCAAGCCACGACGGATCGCCCCCGGCGAGCCGCTGACCGCTCTGGTCGCGACCAAGCCCTAGGGCGACCGGTCAGGACTCGAGGATCGACCACCGCGGAGGCGATCCCGGCGTCGTGGGAGAGCGAGACGTGCACGCTCTTCACGCCGAGCTCGGTGGCGCGGGCCAGCACGCTGCCGCGGATCTCGAACTGGGGGTTTCCGGTGGCCTCGCTGACCACCTCCGCGTCGTGCCAGTGCATGCCCGTCGGCGCGCCGAGCGCCTTGGCGAGCGCCTCCTTCGCGGCGAACCTCGCCGCGAGCGAGGCGGGAGGCCGGTCCCGCTCCTGCTCGGTGAACAGCCGCTCGCGCAGCGTCGGGGTGCGCTCGAGCGCCTCCTCGAACCGGTCGACGTCGACCACGTCGATGCCCACGCCCAGGATCATCGCGGCTACTCGACCGTCACGGACTTCGCGAGGTTCCGCGGCTGGTCCACGTCGAGACCCCGGTGGGTCGCGAGCTCACAGGCGAACAGCTGCAGCGGGATGATCGAGACCAGCGGCTGGAGCAGGGTGGGCACGCGCGGGAGCCGGAGCATCACGTCGGCGTACGGCGCCACGACGTCGTCGTCCTCCTCGGCCAGGACGATCGTGCGTGCACCCCGGGCCCGGACCTCCTGGATGCCGCTGACCATCTTGTCGTGCAGCTGGTCGCGGCCGCGGGGCGGCACGACGCAGAACACCGGCAGCCCCTCCTCGATCAGGGCGATGGGGCCGTGCTTGAGCTCGCCGGCGGCGAAGCCCTCGGCATGGATGTACGCGAGCTCCTTGAGCTTCAGCGCCCCCTCGAGCGCGACCGGGTAGCCCGCGTGGCGGCCGAGGAAGAGCACCGAGCGGGACTCCGCCAGCTCTCGGGCCAGCTCGTAGACCTGCTCCGCGTCGTCGAGCACCTGCTGGATCTTCGCCGGCGTCTGCGCGATCGCGGCCACCACCTGTGCGATCTCGTCGCCGTAGCGGGTGCCCCGCACCTGGGCGAGGTAGAGACCGAGCAGGTAGCAGGCGGCTAGCTGGGTGGTGAAGCCCTTCGTCGAGGCCACGCCGATCTCCGGGCCGGCGTGGGTGTAGATCACCGCGTCGGACTCGCGAGGGATGGTCGACCCGTTGGTGTTGCAGATCGCGAGGACCTTCGCGCGCTGCTCGCGGGCGTGACGGATCGCCATCAGGGTGTCCGCGGTCTCTCCGGACTGGCTGATGGCGACCACCAGCGTGTCGCGGGTGAGGATCGGGTCGCGGTAGCGGAACTCGGAGGCGAGCTCCACCTCACAGGCGATCCGGGTCCAGTGCTCGATGGCGTACTTCGCGACGAGCCCGGCGTAGAAGGAGGTGCCGGAGGCGATCACGATGATCTTGTCGACGTCGCGCAGGTCGCCCTCGCTGATCCGGATCTCGTCGAGCTGGAGGGCGCCCTGCTCGTCGTGCCTGCCGAGCAGGGTGTCGGCGACCGCGCGGGGCTGCTCGAAGATCTCCTTGCGCATGAACCAGTCGTAGCCGCCCTTCTCGGCGGCCGAGAGGTCCCAGTCGACGTGGTAGGGCCTGGCCTGGGCCGGGTTGCCCTCGAAGTCGGTGACCTCGACGGCGTCCTTGGTGATCGTGACGACCTGGTTCTGCTCGAGCTCGAGGGCGTCGCGGGTGTGCTCGATGAACGCGGCGACGTCGGAGGCCAGGAAGTTCTCGCCCTTGCCCACTCCCACGACCAGCGGGGAGTTGCGACGGGCGGCGACGACCCGGTCGGGGTCCTTGGCGTCGACGGCCACCAGCGTGAACGCACCCTGCAGACGCCGCGCGACGTGCTGCATCGCCTCGGTCAGCGTCGCCCCGGAGTCGAGCTCCCGCTCGAGCAGGTGCGCGGCCACCTCGGTGTCGGTCTCGGAGCGGAGGTCGTGCCCGGCGGTCTCGAGCTCCGCGCGGAGCACGGCGAAGTTCTCGATGATCCCGTTGTGCACCAGCGCGACGCGGCTGCCCTGTCCCAGGTGCGGGTGGGCGTTGCGGTCGTTGGGAGCGCCGTGGGTGGCCCAGCGGGTGTGCCCGATGCCCGTGCACGCCTTGGGGAGCGGGGAGTCGATCAGCGCCTTCTCGAGGTTCGCGAGCTTGCCGGCCCGCTTCTCCGAGGCGATCTCGGCCTCGTGGATGAGGGCGATCCCGGCGGAGTCGTAGCCGCGGTACTCCATGCGCCGCAGACCCTCGACGACGATGCCCTGCGCCTGCTGCGGTCCGACGTACCCAACGATTCCACACATGCGCTTCACCCTACCGGCGAGACCGGCCCCGGCGGGCCGCCCGGGGTGCGGAACAATGCGGGCATGGCGCCTGCGCATGCACCCGGCCACCCCGGCCAGAACCACATCGGTGACCGGGAGTCCTCGCCGTACGTCGAGCTCGACCGCGGGGCCTGGGCTGCGCTCGGCGCCGCCACCGAGCAGCCGTTGAGCGAGGACGAGATCGCCCGGGTCCGGGGACTCGGCGACGAGCTGGACCTCGACGAGGTGACCCAGGTCTACCTGCCGCTCTCGCGGCTGCTGAGTCTCTACGTGAAGGCGGCGGGAGCGCTGCACCGGGCGCAGGAGGAGTTCCTCTCCAGGCCGCATCCGCCGCGGACGCCCTTCGTGATCGGCCTGGCGGGCTCGGTCGCGGTGGGCAAGTCGACCACCGCCCGGGTGCTCCAGCAGATGCTCGCCCACTGGCCGGAGCACCCCTCGGTGTCGCTGGTCACCACCGACGGCTTCCTCTACCCCAACGCCGAGCTCGAGCGGCGCGGCATCCTCGGCCGCAAGGGCTTCCCGGAGTCCTACGACCGCAAGGCACTGCTGCGGTTCGTGATGGACATCAAGTCGGGCAAGGACGAGGTGGAGGCTCCGACGTACTCCCACCTCGTCTACGACGTCGTCGAGGACGAGAAGGTCGCCATCAAACGGCCCGACGTCGTGATCATCGAGGGGCTCAACGTGCTGCAGCCGGCGCGCGTCCGCGAGGACGGGCGGACCGGCCTCGCGATCAGCGACTTCTTCGACTTCTCGGTGTACGTCGACGCGGCGACCAACGACATCCGGCGCTGGTACACCGAGCGGTTCCTCCGCCTGCGTGAGACCGCGTTCCGCAACCCGGCGTCCTACTTCGCGCGCTACGGCGACCTCACCGAGGACGAGGCGGTCGAGGAGGCGCGCCGCATCTGGGACACGATCAACGGCCCGAACCTCAAGCAGAACGTCCAGCCCACGCGCAGCCGGGCCACCCTGGTTCTCCGGAAGGACGGCGACCACTCGGTCCGCTGGGTGCGGCTCCGCAAGCTCTGACCGGCCGAAATTCGGGTGCGGACCGGCTGTCTCCGCCCTACCGTCAGGGACATGCAGACGACGGGGACGCACGTCAGGGAGCTCGACGTCGCCGACGACGAGCTGATGCGGCGGTGGTACCACCTGACCGAGGCCGCTGACCTCTTCGAGCGCCCGTGGGCGCCCCAGTGGTCCTTCGAGGAGATGACCGTCCGCTTCCGCGAGCCCGACGGGTCCTCGCGCACGATCGTGACCGGGGCTTTCGACGGCGAGGAGATGGTCGGCGCCGGCATGGTGGACCTGCCGCTGCTGGACAACGCCGAGAAGGGCTACGGCGGCGTGTACGTCGAGCCGTGGCGTCGAGGGCGGGGCATCGGGAGCGCCCTCGTCGGGCACCTCGTAGACCTCCTGCGAGCGGAAGGCCGGAGCACCCTGCTCGTCGAGTCCGCCATCCCTCCTTCGGAGCGGGAGAGCCATCCCTACGCGCTCTTCGCGCGGAAGCACGGCTTCTCCATGGCGAACGTCGAGGTGCGCCGGGTCCTCGACCTCCCGCTCGACCAAGCGCTCCTCGAGGCGATGAGAGCTGAGGTCGCGCCGCATCACGGGGACTACGAGATCGTGACGTTCGAGGACGAGATCCCCGACGAGCTGGTCCCGTCGTACGTCCACCTCGTCAACCAGCTCGCCCTCGACGCCCCGACCGGTGAGATCGACTTCGAGGCCGAGGCGATCACCCCCGAGATCTACCGCAGGCAGGTCGAGCGGTTCAGGGCACAGGGCCGTCACCGACTGACGACGCTCGCTCTCACCCCGCACGGCGAGGCCGTGGCCAACACCGACCTGGTGGTGCCCCGGGAGGACCACCCGAAGGTGTACCAGTTCGGCACCCTCGTGCGACGCGACCACCGTGGCCACCGCCTCGGGACTGCCATCAAGGTCCAGAACCTGACGGCGCTGCAGGAGCGCTACCCCGAGCGCACCCGCGTGGACACCACCAACGCCGAGAACAACCGCGCGATGGTGGGTATCAACGAGCGGTTCGGGTTCCGTGTCGTCGAGATCTGCCCGGAGTTCCAGCTCAGGCTCTGACCTCGCTCAGAGCCTTCTGCCCGAGCCGACAGCTCTCCGCGACCGGGCGGAGGGTCGTCAGAGGGCGAGCCGGCGACGCACCACGTCGGAGAGGCGGTCCGCCACGGCCTGGGCCTGGTCGGCGGTCTCGGCCTCGACCATCACGCGCACGAGCTGCTCGGTCCCCGAGGGGCGCAGCAGAACACGCCCGGAGTCGCCGAGCTCGGCCTCGGCCTCGGCCACCGCGGCGGCCAGGATGGCGTCCTCGTCGGCGCGGGACTTGTCGACGTCCGGGACGTTCACGAGCACCTGGGGCAGCCGCGTCATCACGCCGGCCAGCTCCGCAAGTGACCTGTCCTTCTCGGCCATCCGCGCCAGCACGTGCAGGGCGGTGAGGATGCCGTCACCGGTCGTGGCGTGCGCGCTCATGATCACGTGGCCGGACTGCTCGCCGCCGAGGGAGTAGCGGCCCGCCTTCATCGCCTCGAGGACGTACCTGTCGCCGACCTTGGTCTGCCGGACGCCGACCCCTGCGCCGCGCATCGCCTGCACGAAGCCGAGGTTGCTCATCACGGTCGCCACGACGGTGTCCGCGTGGAGCTCCCCCGCGTCGCGCATGGAGAGGGCGAGCACCGCGAGGATCTGGTCGCCGTCGACGACGTTGCCCTCATGGTCGACCGCGAGGCAGCGGTCGGCGTCGCCGTCGAGCGCGAAGCCGGCGTCAGCGCCGTGCTCCACGACCGCCTTCTGCAGGATCTCGAGGTGCGTGGAGCCACAGCCGTCGTTGATGTTGAGCCCGTCGGGCTCGGCGCAGATCGCGATCACCTCGGCGCCCGCGTCGCGCAGCGCCTTCGGGCCGGCGGCAGAGGCCGCGCCGTGGGCACAGTCCAGGACGACCCGGATCGGCCGGCGGCCCGTGCCGGCCGCGGTGTCGAGTCGGCGGGGAACCGTGGCGACGAGGTGCCCGGCGTACTTCTCGACCGACTCGTCGTAGGTGGAGACCCGGCCGACCGCTGCACCCGTGGGCCGGTCCCAGGGCTCGCGCAGCCGCTTCTCGATGGCGATCTCGATGGCGTCGTCGAGCTTCACCCCGCCGCGCGCGAGGAACTTGATGCCGTTGTCGGGCATCGGGTTGTGGCTCGCGGAGAGCATCACGCCGAGATCGGCGCCGAGGGCGTCGGTGAGATAGGCGACGCCGGGGGTCGGCAGCACGCCGAGCAGGAGCACGTCGACCCCCGCAGAGGCGAGTCCGGCCACGACCGCGGCCTCGAGGAACTGCCCGGAGATCCGGGTGTCGCGACCCACAACGGCGACGGGCCGGTGTCCAGAGAAGACACCGGCCTCGCCGAGGACGTGCGCTGCGGCCACCGAGAGGTCCACCGCGAGCTCGGCGGTCAGCTGACCGTTCGCGAGCCCGCGGACACCGTCGGTGCCGAAGAGACGTGCCACTACAGGAAGTAGCGGATCAACGCTTGCTGAACTGGGGCGCCTTGCGGGCCTTCTTGAGGCCGGCCTTCTTGCGCTCGATGACGCGGGCGTCACGCGTGAGCAGCCCGGCCTTCTTGAGCGAAGGACGGTTGGCCTCGACGTCGATGGCGTTGAGCGCACGGGCCACGCCGAGACGCAGGGCGCCGGCCTGACCGGTGATGCCGCCACCGTGGATACGGGCGATGACGTCGAACCGGCCGGCCAGGTCGGTGGTCACGAAGGGCTCGTTGACGACCTGCTGGTGCAGCTTGTTCGGGAAGTAGCTGTCGAGGGTGCGGCCGTTGACGGTCCACTGGCCGGTGCCGGGGACGAGGCGCACGCGAGCCACGGCCTCCTTGCGACGACCGGTGGCCGACGCGGGAGCGATGGTGGCGGGGCGAACGGGAGCGCCCTCGGACGGCGCGCTCTCTGAGCTGTACGCGACGCCCTGCTCGTTGACCTCGTAGGTCTCCTCGACGCCCTCGGTGGTGGTCTCAGCCACGGATGTTCCTCACTTAAAGACTGCTGTTCTCGGCGGGATGGTTACTGGGAGATCTGCGTGATCTCGAACGGCTTGGCCTGCTGGGCCTGGTGCGGGTGCTCCGGGCCGGCGTACACCTTCAGCTTCTTCAGCATCTGGCGGCCGAGGCGGTTCTTCGGGAGCATGCCCCACACGGCCTTCTCGATGGCCCGGCGCGGGTCCTTGTCGAGCAGCTCGCCGATCGGGGTGGACGACAGGCCGCCCGGGTAGCCCGAGTGGCGGTAGGCCATCTTGGTGGTGGACTTGGTGCCCGACAGTGCGACCTTCCCGGCGTTGACGATGATGACGAAGTCGCCACCGTCCACGTGGGGGGCAAACGTCGGCTTGTGCTTGCCGCGAAGCAGCGTCGCGGTCTGGACGGCGAGGCGTCCGAGCACCACGTCGGTGGCGTCGATGACGTGCCACTCGCGCTGGATGTCAGCGGGCTTCGGGCTGTACGTACGCACGGTTGTTTGCCTTCTCATCGAAATCGGTTGTCTGTTCGGCTCGCGTGGCGAGCCGGGGCGGCCAAACAGCTGACTCGGTGAGTCCATGCCAGAACATGCCGCGACCGCCAAGACTACCGGCGGCTTCCGTCCGGGGTCAAAACGGCCCCGGTTTTCCTCGGGGGACGGTTCGGGCATAAGTTAGACAGGCCTACCCGTGACCTAACAGTACGACGTCCCCCGATGCGCAGCGACTTGACCCAAGGCGCGTGTACGGACCCAGGACGGTCCCGACTCAGCGAGGAGCCGACGTGACCGACAGCACGGCCACTGATATCAACTCCACCCCCGGCAGCGCCACCGGCGAGAGCCTCACCGTCCGTGACAACCGGACCGGCCAGCAGTACGAGGTCCCCATCCTCGACGGCGCGATCAAGGCTGCCGACATGGGCAAGATCCGCATCGACGACGAGACCCCCGGCCTCGCGGTCTACGACCCCGGCTTCGTCAACACCGCCTCGTGCCGCAGCGCCGTCACGTTCATCGACGGCGACAAGGGCATCCTCGAGTACCGCGGCTACCCGATCGAGCAGCTCGCCGAGAAGTCGACCTACCTCGAGGTCGCCTACCTCCTCATCCACGGCGAGCTGCCGACCAAGGAGCAGTACGACTCCTGGGTGCACGAGATCACCTACCACACCTTCGTGCACGAGAACGTCCGCCGCTTCATGGAGGGCTTCCGCTACGACGCCCACCCGATGGGCATGCTGCTGGCCTCGGTCGGCGCCCTCTCGACGTTCTACCCCGAGTCGCGCAACATCTCCGACGGCGACAACCGCCACATGCAGATCGTGCGCCTGATCGCGAAGATGCCGACGCTCGGCGCCTGGGCCTTCCGCCACGCGCAGGGCAAGCCCTACATCTACCCCGACAACGACCTCGGCTACGCCGCGAACTTCCTCGCGATGCTGTTCAAGATGAGCGAGCCGAAGTTCAGTGCCGACGAGCGACTCGTCCGCGCTCTCGAGGTGCTGTTCATCCTCCACGCCGACCACGAGCAGAACGCCTCCACGAACGCGGTGCGCTCCGTGGGCTCTACCCAGGTCGACCCCTACTCCGCGATCACCGCCGGCATCGGTGCGCTCTACGGCCCGCTCCACGGCGGCGCCAACGAGGCCGTCCTCCGGATGCTGCGCCGCATCGGCTCGGTGGACAAGGTGCCCGACTTCATCGAGGGCGTGAAGAACGGCAAGGAGCGCCTGATGGGCTTCGGCCACCGGGTGTACAAGAACTACGACCCGCGCGCGAAGATCATCAAGAAGGCCGCCGACGACGTCTTCGAGGTGACCGGCGTCAACCCGCTGCTGCAGATCGCGCTGGAGCTGGAGAAGATCGCGCTCGAGGACGAGTACTTCGTCAAGCGCAAGCTCTATCCCAACGTCGACTTCTACAGCGGCCTGATCTACGAGGCGCTGCAGTTCCCGCCGGAGATGTTCACCGTGCTGTTCGCGATCCCGCGGACCTCGGGCTGGCTGGCGCAGTGGCTCGAGCTGGTCCAGGACCCTGAGCAGAAGATCGCGCGGCCCAAGCAGATCTACACCGGCGCCCGCACCCTGGACTTCGTCCCCGCCAGCGAACGCTGGAAGTGACCTCCTGGGGCCCGTCCCGCCTCTGGCCAATTACCAAGGGATGCAGGTGAACTAGCACTCCCCACGGTGAATTCACCGTGGGGAGTGCTGATTTACCAGGGGACCATGGTAATTGGCCCCAGCGCGGGGGCGGGTCAGGACGACCGCGGGTCAAGCAGCCGTACGACGACCCGGCCTCACGAGCGGACGAAGGCCAGCCGCCACGCCTCGGGGCCGCGCTCGATGTAGCTCACCTGGAACGCCCCCGGCGTACGCTGCTCGATCTGGGCGAGCAACGGCAGGGGGTCGTGGGGCGCGACGAGCACCATGCCGCCACCGGGCCGCACGGCGTCGAGCGCACCGAAGATCGTGGCGTGCCGGATCGCGTGAGGGACCGCCCGTGCGTCGAGCTCGGGGTAGCCGGGGCCGTCCACCTCACCGCAGCCGCAGCTGTGCGCACCCTGCTCCTTCGCTGCGACGTCACCGTGGCCGGCCAGGTCATGACCGGAGCCGCCGCCCTGGTGATGGCCGTGCCCGTGCTCGGCGCCGTGGCCCTCGTCCCCTCCGAGCAGCTCGTGCATCCCGCCGAGCAGCTCGGACACCGAGACGTCGGGAGCACTCACGAGCAGCGGCAGCACCAGCTCGTTCTCCTTGGCCAGGTGGTTCTCGAACGCCACCTGGAGCGCCTTCGCATTGGCCGCCGCTCGCACCGGGTCGGCCTGGACGCGGAGGCTCTGGACCAGGCCGGTGATGACCTGGTGCTCACCGAGCATCCCCTCGACCAGCAGGCGACCCTCGGGCTTGGCCTGCGCGGCGGGGTACATCGCCTTCTCCTCCGCGAGCGCGTGCGGGACGAGCTCCTGCTCGCACCAGTCCGCGAGCTCCGAGCGCGCCTCGTCAGCGGTTGCGCCGTCGCCCTTCGAGGCCGCCACGATCAGCGCCTCGACGCGCGCGCCGAGCGCACCGGCCATCTGGGCGTGGTGCTGCTCGACCGCCTCGGCTGCCCGTGCGTCCGCCTCGCTGGACGCGATCACGACCTTGTCCATCTCTTCCTCCACCTTCGTGGCCGCTGCCACTGCTCCCGTCGCGTCACCGGAGTGGCGACGCTGCACGTTATTTATTACAGTAAACACCGTGGAAAATATTCCCAGCAACCTGACCCGCCCCGGCTTCGGGCCCCGCCCCACGACGACGGTCCGGGAGGGCCGCGCGCTCTCCACCTCGCGGGTCGCCGTGCTGGAGGCGCTGCAGGCCTCAGGAGGTCCTACCGACCTCGCCGGCCTGAGCGAGGCGACCGGGCTGCACCCGAACACCCTCCGCGAGCACCTCGAGGCGCTGGTCGCCCGCGGGCTCGCGCGCCGCGACCGCGCCACCCCGCACGGACGCGGTCGACCGGCGTGGCTCTACGAGGCGACGGAGCCGGAGGTCACCGCGGCCGGGTCGGAGTACGCCGGCCTCGCCGCCGCGCTCGCCGCACACATCCACCGGACCAGCTCCGACCCTCGAGCGGACGCGGTGGTCGCGGGTCGCACCTGGGGCAACGAGCTCGCACGCAAGGCCGGTCACCCCGAGGGGTCGGGCGCCGCGCAGGCACGTCGCAAGGTGGTCGACCTCCTGGACGGGGTGGGGTTCGCTCCCGAGACCGACCAGCGGGCGACCACGGCCCGCCTCACCCGCTGTCCCCTGCTGGAGACCGCCAAGGAGTACCCCGACGTCGTGTGCGGCGTGCACCTCGGCATCGTCCAGGGCGCCCTCGACGAGTACGGCGCGGACAGCACGCGCACCGACCTGCAGCCGTTCGCGGAGCCCGGCGCCTGCCGACTCGAGCTGCTGACCAAGGCGGACCGGCGATGACCGCGACGGCCACCGCCGCCCCGCCGAGGACCCGGCCGGCGTCGCGCCCCCGCAAGGACGGGCTGCGCCGCCTGCCGTTCCTGCTGCCTGGCGGGGTCGCGCTGCTCGCCGGGCTCGACGCCGCCCTGATGCTGCTGGGCCTCCCCGCTCCCGTCTCGGCCTCCCGGCTCCCGGACGTCCACGGCATGCTGCTCGTGCTCGGCTTCGTCGGCACCCTGATCTCTCTCGAGCGCGCGGTGGCGCTCGGTCGGAAGGCCGGATACCTGGCCCCCGGCCTTCTCGGCGCAGGCGCGCTCCTGCTCGTCTCCCCCGCACCCCTGTGGGTCGGCCGAGCACTGCTCCTGGCCGGCGCGGTGGCCCTGGTCGGGGTCTACCTCCCCCTGTGGCGACGCCAGCGCGACGACGCCGTGCTCGTCCAGGCCCTCGGCGCCGTGCTCGCCGTCGGGGCAGCGACCCTCTGGCTCGGCGGTGTCCCCGTGCCCGCCCTGCTCCCCTGGCTGGTCGGCTTCATCGTGCTCACCATCGCCGGCGAGCGGCTCGAGCTCGCGCGGATCGCGATGGGACCACAGTCCGGGACCACCATGGTGCTGCTGGCCGGAGCCGTCGTGGTCACGGTGACGACCTCCCTGCTCTGGCCGTCCGTCGCCATCCCGGCCGTCGGGCTCGCCCTCGTCGTACTCGTCGGCTGGCTCGTCGTGCACGACGTGGCACGGCGCACGGTGCGCTCCGACGGACTTGTGCGGTTCATGGCGGCGAGCATGCTCGCCGGCTACTTCTGGCTCGCCGTCGCCGGCGCTGTCTGGCTGCTCGGCGGCCCGGCAACCGAGGGCATCCGGTACGACGCCGTGGTGCACGCCGTGTTCCTGGGCTTCACGCTCTCGATGATCATGGCCCACGCCCCGGTGATCCTCCCCGCCGTGCTCCGCCGGTCGATGAGCTACCACCCGGCGTTCCTCGTCCCCGCGGTGACACTGCACGCGTCGCTGGCCCTCCGGCTTTGGGTGGGCGACGCCTTGGGGGTCCCGGTCGCCTGGCAGGTGGGTGGAGCCCTCAACATCGCCTCCCTCCTGGGCTTCGTCGCAGTGGTGGTCTGGTCAGTGACGCGCAGGCGGACCGTCGGGAGCAGGCGATGAGCAAGCCGACCACACGGGGCTTCTGGCCGCTGCGGGACCTCCCGGTCGTGGTGTGGCTGGTCGCGACCGGCGCTGTCGCACTCGCGCACCCGTTCGTGCCCGCGCCCCGGTGGCTGATGATCCACCTCCTCCTGCTGGGCGCTGTGAGCCACGCGATCCTCGTGTGGAGCAGGCACTTCGCCGATGCGCTCCTGCACACGGCCCCGCGCCCCGGCGACCGGAGGGTCCAGTCGGCCCGGCTGCTCCTGCTCAACGGCGGCGCGGTCCTCGTGGTGGGCGGGGTGCTGAGCGACGTCTGGCCCGTGACCCTGGTCGGAGCGACCGCGGTCGTGAGCGCCGTGGGCTGGCACGGTGTCGCGCTCGTGCTCCAGCTCCGGCGCGCCCTTCCCTCACGCTTCGGCGCCACGGTGCGCTACTACGTCGCGGCCGCCGCGCTCCTCCCGCTGGGGGCGGCCCTCGGCACGATCCTGGCGCGCGGCCTCTCCGACCCCCTTCACGGGCAGGTGAAGCTCGCTCACGCCGCGACGAACGTGCTCGGCTGGATGGGCCTGACCGTCGTCGGGACCCTCGTCACCCTGTGGCCCACGATGCTGCGGACCCGCATGGCCGAAGGCGCCGAGCGTGCTGCACGCCGCGCCCTGCCGACCCTCACCGCCGCCGTGCTCGTCACCGTCGGCGGGGCACTCGCGGGTCTCCGGCCGGCCGTCGTCGTCGGGTTGCTCGGCTACCTCGCCGGCCTCTCGCTCGTCGCCGTGCCGTTCGTGCGCGCCGCGCTCGGCAAGCGGCCCTCGTCGTACCCGACCTGGTCGGTGCTCGCGGGCCTGACCTGGCTGGTCGGCTCCCTCGCTGCGCTGGCCGCTGGTGTCACGACGGCCGGCACCTGGGAGATCGTCGACGAACGCGTCTCCTGGTTCACACCGTTCCTCGCGGCGGGGTTCGGAGCGCAGGTGCTGCTCGGCGCCACCTCGTACCTCGTCCCGATGGCCCTGGGCGGAGGGCCGGCCGCGGTCCGGGCCGCCAACACAGTCCTCGACCGGGGCGGCGCCCTGCGCATCACGCTGGTCAACGGCGGCCTGCTCGTCGCGGTGCTGCCCGTCCCGAGCGTCGTCCGCGTCATCACGACCCTCCTCGTCCTCGGCGCTCTCGCCGCCTTCGTTCCGCTGCTCGTGCTGGCCATCCGGGCCTCCCGGCGCGCGAAGGCCACAACCACGGCCGGCCACGCCGCGACCGGAGCGGACCGGAAGCCCGCCCGGCCGGACGGGGACCGACCCGCGGGGCAGGTCACCGGCCTGGCCGCGACCGGGCTCGCAGCGGTCGTCCTGGCCGTGGCGGTGGGCGTCGCCGTCGACCCCACGTCGCTCAGCGGCAGCCGGACCGTCGCGGCCGCCTCGGCGGGTGTCGCCGCGACCGGCCAGACCCGCACCGTGGCGGTGACCGCTCACGACATGCGGTTCACCCCGTCGACGATCAGGGTCCCCGCCGGTACCCGGCTCGTCATCGACCTGACGAACACCGATGACGAGGACGTGCACGACCTGGTCCTCGACTCCGGCGCGGACAGCGGCCGGCTCGCTCCCGGCAAGTCCGTGAAGCTCGACGTGGGCGTCGTGGGTCGCGACGTCGACGGCTGGTGCTCGGTCCTCGGCCACCGCCAGATGGGCATGGTGCTGACCATCGAGGCCAGCGGCAAGGCCGGTGCCGGAGACCTGGTCGAGGCAGCAGGCCACGCGGACCACCAACACGGACCCGCGGCGGGCGAAGAGGCCCCCGAGCCGGAGGATCCTTCGGGCCACAAGAACGGACGAGCGGCCGGCGGCGACGCAGCCGACGACCTCGACTTCATGGCGACCCCCGGCAAGGACTTCGTGGCCCACGACGCCGGGCTTCCTCCGCTCGAGGACGGTCGCCTGCACCGTCGTACCCTCACCGTCACCGAGGTGGAGCGCGAGGTGGCGCCCGGCGTGACGCAACGACTGTGGACCTACAACGGCTCCGCGCCAGGGCCGGTCCTGCACGGGCGCGTCGGCGACACCTTCGAGATCACCCTGGTCAACGACGGCACGATCGGCCACTCGGTCGACTTCCACGCGGGCGCACTCGCACCGGACCGGCCCATGCGCACGATCGCGCCGGGCCAGTCCCTCGTGTACCGGTTCACCGCGACCAGGGCGGGCATCTGGATGTACCACTGCTCCTCCATGCCGATGTCGGCCCACATCGCCAACGGGATGTTCGGCGCCGTCGTGATCGAGCCCCCGGACCTGCCCGAGGTCGACCGCAGCTACCTGCTCGTGCAGTCCGAGCTCTACCTCGGCGAGCAGGGCGGTGAGGTGGACGTCGACAAGGTGGCGGCCGAGCGGCCGGACGCGGTCGTCTTCAACGGCTTCGCCGCCCAGTACGACGCGCGCCCCCTCGTCGCACGCACCGGGGAGCGCGTCCGGGTCTGGGTCCTCGATGCGGGACCGAACCGGCCATCGTCCTTCCACGTGGTCGGCGGTCAGTTCGACACCGTCTACGCCGAGGGCGCCTACCTCCTGCGGGGTGGAAGCGGCGGCGCGCAGAGCCTGGCGCTCGCCGCCGCGCAGGGTGGCTTCGTCGAGCTGACCTTCCCCGAGCCCGGGCACTACCCGTTCGTGTCGCACGTCATGGTCGACGCGGAGCGTGGCGCCCACGGCCTCTTCGAGGTCACCCGTCCTCGGTAAGGTCGCGAGCATGCGTACGACGGACGCGGTGGTCTTCACCGACACCGGCCACCTCCGCGGCGACCTGCGCGACCGCGGCCTCCCGCTGGCTCCCGCCTGACCCACGCGGATTCCGGCCCGGTGACCTTCGGCACTGGCACCGGACGGCGCGGTGGACGCACGGTCGGAGCAGGACCACGCAAAGGGGGACGTCCGATGCTCCGCCGCACCACACTCGCTCTCGTCACCGCCGCCCTCATCCTCCCCGTCTCGGCAGCGACGGCTGCCACGGTGACCGGCACGGGCGGCGACGACTCCCTGACCGGGACTCCTGAGGCAGACACCATCCGCGCCCTCGGCGGCGACGACCTCGTGCGCGCGTTCGGCGGTGACGACCTGGTCTTCGGAGGCGGCGGCGACGACGAGGTCGAGGCCGGGGACGGGGACGACGAGGTCGTCGGCGGCCCGGGACGCGACACCATCCAGGGCCGGGGCGGTGACGACGTCCTGCTCGGGCGTGACGGCCGCGACGGCATCTCCGGGAACCACGGCGACGACCAGCTGTACGGCGGGCCGAAACGCGACGGACTCGACGGCGGGACGGGCGACGACCTGCTCCGCGGCGGCGCGGGACGTGACGGCCTCACGGGTGGCTCCGGCCACGACGAGCTGTACGGGGGCCGCGGCGGTGACTGGCTCACCGACTGGGTCGCCACCGAGCTCGACGTCACGGGTCCGCGGGACCGTGACCTGCTGGTCGCCGGACCGGGCGACGACTTCATCGGGCTCGCCGACGGGGCGGACGAGGTGTACGCCGGGCCTGGGGACGACCTGTTCAAGGTGGACATCGACGGCGCGGTCGACATCCTCGACTGCGGCGCCGGCAAGGACCGGGTGCTGTACTACGGCCCCGTCGAGACGATCGACGTGCTGCGCGGCTGCGAGCGCGTCCGGCGTCATCCCCCTCGGCCCTCACCCCTGAGGGCGGTCGGTCACCGTGCCGGAGAGCGCTCAGCCTGCGTGCGCCATGGGCTTGTCGCTTCGGCGCAGTCGCGCCCTGAGGTCGGTGCCCGCGTTGAAGGCTGCCGTCATCGCCTTGTCGGCAGATGAGCCTTCGCGCGGCAGCATCCCGACCTGGCGGGCGAAGCCGAGTCCGTCGTAGTAGATCGTGTTCCGCTTGAGCTTGCCGTTCTCGATCCGCATCACGTCACAGCCGCGGAGCTCGACCGAGCGACCCGTGGCGTGGACGCCCTGGAACGGGCTTCCGGTGAAGGTCCCGGTGGCACGCCACTGGACGACCGCGTGCTCGTCGTCGCCGATGACGTGCAGCGCCTCGATCTCGAAGTCAGGGAAGGCACCGAACAGCTCCTCGAAGAAGGCCCGGGCCATGCCCTTCCCGTAGAACTGTCCGAGCGCAGTGAAGTCCTCCACCACGTCGGGGTGCCACAGCTCCTGCAGGGCGTCGAGATCGCGTCTCTTCAACGCATCGAAGCTCTCCCGTGCAACCGTCGTCGGCGACGACATCGCCTGCTCCACCATGGTGATCCTCCCTCGCGCTGGGACAAGGACGGACGGCTGGAGTCCGCCATTGAGCGAGCCTGCCTCGTCTGCCACACCCCCGCCATGGCTCGTTCAGGCGGTTGCGCGGCCCGAGGTGACAGGACATCTGCACCCGGATGGGGACGACCCGGCCGTCATCGCCGGGTGTCGAGCAGCTCGCGTTCGATCACGGGGTCGAGCCCCAGAGGCGGCCGATCCGCCCTCGGCTCCGGGTAACCCTCGCTCCGTAGCCACTGCCACGTGTCGGTCACCGTGTCTCGGACCGGGCGGCACGAGAGACCTTCTGCGTGAGCGGCCGAGACGTCCCCGTCGTGCAGCCCGGCCAGCTCGCCGCTCGGCGGCACCCAGATGGGCAGCTGCGTCCACCCCGACACCCCGGCTGCCTCGATCGCCTCGGGCGGGAACCAGACGAGCTCGGCGCACTGCCCGACGACGTCGTTGCAGGTCTCGAGCAGCTCACCGATCGTGGTGTGACTCGGCCTGCTCACGGTGTTGAACGCTCCGGCCACTCCCCGTCGCGCGGCAGTCGAGCATCCAGGCCGCGAGGTCGCGGGCGTCGATGTACTGAAGCCCGCGGTCGACCGGCCCCGGCGCGACCACCTTGCCGCCCCTGCTGAGGCGCCCCAGCCACCACGGCAGGCGGCCCACGTCCTCGTGCGGTCCCAGGATCAGGCCCGGCCGGGCCAGGAGCGCAGGACCTCCGAAGCGACTCCAGGACGGCGAGCTCCCCACCCCGCTTCGCGGCCGCGTAGTCCGCGTGATCGGTGCTCCCCGGGTCGCCGTCCACCACCGGAGCGCTCTCGTCCAGCCCGACCGGCATCGGCCAGCGGTACACCGAACGGCTCGACACGTACCCGTAGTGGCCGACCCGCCCGGCCAGGATCCGCGCGGAGTCGCGTACGACGGCCGGCTCCATCGACCAGGTGTCGATCACGGCATCCCACTCGCCCACGCCCAGCGCCGCCTCGAACGCGCTCGTGTCGCGACGGTCGGCGCGGAGCGGCCGGCACGCCGTCCGGGGGCGCGCCGGTGATTCCCCGGTTGACGGTGGTGACCTCGTCGCCGCGCCGCAGCGCCTCGTCCACGACCGCGCGTCCGACGAAGTTCGTGCCACCGAGTACCAGCAGTCTCATGACGCAGATCCTCGGCCCAGCACTGCGGCTCGCGCCACCGCGTTCTCTCTCAGCCGAAAAGCTCGAGACAGCCCCGTCGGCCCGTCAGCGGGCGCGCTGGACCCGGCCCTCGTCCCACACCGGCCCGTCCGCCTCGTAGACCGAGCCGTCCGCGCCGTAGACCAGGAACCGGTCGAACCCACGCGCGAACCACCGGTCGTGGGTCACCGCGACCACTGTCCCCTCGAAGGCGGCGAGACCCTCCTCGAGCGCTTCGGCCGACTCCACGTCGAGGTTGTCGGTCGGCTCGTCGAGCAGCAGCAGCGTCGCACCGGAGAGCTCGAGCATGAGGATCTGGAAGCGTGCCTGCTGACCTCCAGAGAGCGACTCGAACCGCTGCTCGGCCGCGTGCGCGAGCTCGTAGCGGTCGAGCGCCCGCGACGCCTGCTCGCGCGGCATCCCCTGCCGGTGCTCGTCACCGCGGTGCAGGATCTCGAGCAGCGTGCGCCCCTTGAGCTCGGGATGCTCGTGGGTCTGCACGAACCATCCCGGGCGGACACGCGCGCCCAGACGCGCCCGGCCGCTGTGGCGCACCGGCTCGATCCGGCTCTCGTCCACGGGACGGTGCTCGACGTCGGGGTCGCTCCCCCCGGCGGCCAGAAGGCGCAGGAAGTGCGACTTGCCCGAGCCGTTGGAGCCCAGGACGGCAACGCGTTCGCCGTACCAGACCTCGAGGTCGAAGGGCTTCATCAGCCCGGTGAGCTCGAGCTGCTCGCAGACGACCGCGCGCTTGCCGGTGCGGCCGCCCTTGAGCCGCATGGTGACCTGCTGCTCGCGCGGGAGCGCCTGCGGGGGCCCGGCCTCCTCGAACTTCCGAAGGCGCGTCTGGGCCGCCTTGTACTGGGCGGCGAGCCCGTCGTTGTACTCCGCTTTGATCTTGTAGCGAAGGACGAGTGCCTTGAGCTTCGCGTGCTCCTCGTCCCATCGACGGCGCAGCTCCTCGAACCGCTCGAACCGGTCCTTGCGCGCCTGGTGGTAGGACTCGAAGCCGCCCGGGTGCACCCAGACGGTGTTGCCGGCCGCGCCGAGCTCCACCGTAACGACCCTGGTCGCGGTGTTCGCGAGCAGCTCACGGTCGTGGCTGATGTAGAGGATCGTCTTCTGGGACTCGTTGATCCGCTGCTCGAGCCAGGTCTTTCCCGGGACGTCCAGGAAGTTGTCCGGCTCGTCGAGAAGCAGGACCTCGTCCGGCCCGCGGAGCAGGAACTCGAGGACGAGCCGCTTCTGCTCGCCACCGGAGAGGGTCCTGAGGTCGCGGTACTTCGCCTTGTCGTAGGAGATCCCGAGCGCCGCGGTGCAGCAGACGTCCCAGGTGACCTCGACGTCGTAGCCTCCCGCGTCGGCCCACTCGGCCAGCGCTCCGGCGTACCGCATCTGGGTCCCCTCGTCGTCCTCCTCCATCATCGCGAGCTCGCAGGCGTCCACCGCCGCCGCGGCGGCACGGATCCGCGGCGGGGAGACCGACAGCAGCAGGTCGTGGACGGACTTCCCCTCGTTCCCGTGGGTGACCATCTGGCGCATGACGCCGAGCCCACCGGTGCGGGTCACCGCCCCCTCGTGCGGTACGAGGTCACCGGTGATGATGCGCAGGAGCGTGGTCTTGCCGGCGCCGTTCGCACCGACGAGCGCGACCTTGGCGCCCTCGCCCACCCGGAACGAGACGTCGTCGAGGAGCACCCGGCCGTCCGGGAGCTCGTACCTGACACCTGCTACGTCGACGTGGCCCACAGCGGACCATCCTCCCCCAGCCGGGCTCGGCTCGCATCGCAATAACCCCGCGGTACGACGGCAGCCGCCCGACATGTCGCACATGGGACGAACGGAGCCTCTGCGAGGTCCAAGGCCTCTCGTCGCAATCGCTCCCGCGCGGGATGCTGGCTTCGGAGAAGAGGTGACCCGCGATGACAGGCGTTGCGAAGGTCCTGAGGTACACCGCGTTCACCCTGATGGCCCTGTTCGGCCTGCTCGGCACGCTGTTCGTGACCGGCTACGCGTTCGAGGACCCGGGTGGCTGGGCGGCTGTGGTGATGACGGCGTCGTGGGTGGTGCCCATGGCTGCGCTGAGCGTCTTCGCGCTCCTGCGCCCGGCGGCCGCCGGCCAGGTGTTCGTGTGGGTCACGGGGGCGGTGGTCCTGTTCACGTTGGCAGATTCCGCGTTCGGCATCATCCCGCGTGACGCCTGGGGACCGGTGGCGGCGATCATCGTGTTCGCACTCGGCGTCACACTCGCCTTCCTCGGTCTGAACCGGCCAGGGCTCGCCGGCCTCCTGATGATCGTCGCCGCGCTCTCCCAGCTCGTGGCCACCGTCATCGGGTTCGCACTGCACGACGGCGGCGGGGGCCCGGGGGCAGGCGCCATGCTCGGCGGCTCCTCCGGCGTGGTGGTCCTGCCACTGCTGCTGACCGGGGCCCTGTTCGTGGTCGCCGACCTGATGGCCGGTGGCACCGAGGACGACGAGGTGGCTCCGCCGACGGCCCACCACACGGTCTGAGCGAACGGCGCGGCCGGGACAGCTGCCACGTTCTCCGCAGAAGCCCATGAACCGGGCCGGTGGTCGCCGGACCCACAGCCGGGTCATAGCAAACCTCCCGGCGACTCTCAGGGTGCAGACGCAGGCTCGAGACATGAACCATGCAGACCCGGAACGAGAGCGGGTCACCTCCCTGCGCCGATCGCGGATGGCTCGGCAAGGCCTCGTCCTCGGGGCCGTCGCCGGGTCCGTGGGCATCGCCAGTGCCCTCGGTCTCTCCGCGGTGGTCACACAGGGAGCCACGACCTCGACCAGCACGACAACGAACACACCCAGCGCCCACGCGGGCTCGACCGACGGCGGTGCGGCCAGACCCAGCGCTCCCTCGTCCAAGGCGACGACGACGGCGGAGAGGAGTCCGACGCGGAGAGGAGTCCGACGACGGCGGGCAGGTCTGGGTCCCGGCACCGCCCTCCACCCAGTTCAACGGCGGCCAGGTGAACAACGGTGGCGGCGCGAGCGCGCCCCACGCGACCTCAGGGGGCTCCTGAGATGGTCGCCGCATCGACCTCATGGTCGCTGTGGAGCACGACCGGACGCCTGGTCGTCACAGACGAGGACGCGCTCGCCCGAGCGACCGCCCTGGTGCAGGACTACCTCGGTCGGGTCGAGCTCGCGGCGAGCCGGTTCCGTGACGACTCCGAGATCCTGCAGCTCACCCCGGACCGTAACGGGATGGTTCACGTCAGCGACGTGCTGGCCGACCTCCTCGACGAGGCACTGCGCGCGGCCCGCCGAAGCAACGGCTGCGTCGACCCCACCGTGGGTACGGCGATGCGAAGGATCGGCTACGACCGCGACATCGAGCTCGTGGTCCGCGACGGCGCACCGATCTCGGCGGTCGTCCGCCCCGTGCCCGGTTGGCGGCGGGTCACCTTGGACGGCAACTGGCTCAGGATCCCGCAGCGTGTCGAGCTCGACCTCGGCGCCACCGCGAAGGCGGTCGCGGCGGACCGATGTGCATCGCTCGTGAACGAGTCACTCGGGACCGGCGTACTCGTGAGCCTGGGCGGTGACATCGCGACCGCGGGCCCGGCGCCGGCGGGTGGCTGGCAGGTGCTCGTGCAGGACAGGCCGGAGGACCCGGCGGAGCACGTCACGCTCGGGGCCGGCGACGCGCTCGCCACCTCGAGCACCGTCTCGCGCGCGTGGTCACGCGGGCAGCGGCGGATGCACCACATCGTCGATCCGACCACCGGTCTTCCCGCAGCGAGCCCGTGGCGCAGTGTCACGGTGGCCGGCGCCTCGTGCGCGGAAGCCAACACCGCGTCGACCGCGAGCCTGGTGATGGGTGAGGCCGCGCCCGCGTGGCTGACGTCCCTCGGGCTGCCGGCCAGGCTGCTGCGGCACGACGGCGAGGTCCTCACGCTCAACGCCTGGTGGAGGGCAGCGGCATGAGCCAGCTCTACTCCAGTGCCCTCTGGTACCTCGGCCGAGGCACCGGTGTCGTCGCGCTCGTCCTCCTGACGCTCTCGGTGTGCCTCGGCGTCATCACCCGGTCCGGCCGTCGCCTGCCCGGGCTCCCCCGGTTCTCCCTCGCCGACCTGCACCGGACTGCGGCCCTGACCGGCGCCGGCCTGGTCGTGCTCCACGTGACGACTCTCCTTCTCGATCCCTACGCGCAGCTGCGGCTGACCGACCTCGTGCTTCCTTTCCAGGGGCAGTACCGCCCGATGTACCTGGGGCTCGGCACGCTGGCCGTCGACCTCCTGCTGCTGGTGGTCACGACCAGCCTGCTGCGCCATCGCCTCGGTCCCCGGGTGTTCCGGGCCGTCCACTGGGCGACCTACGTGTTGTGGCCGCTCGCGCTGCTGCACGGTCTGGGGATCGGCACCGACGCCCCGGCGACGTGGTTCACCGCGATCGCGGCCGGCTGCGCAGGAGTGGTCGCCACCGTCGGGATGTGGCGGCTGACTCCCGCGTTCGCGGAGCGTGGCCGCGTCCGCCTTCCCCGGGAGGTGCGTCCTCGATGACCGTCACCGCATCCGCTCATGGCACGGCCCCGGCCGGCCACGCGCGCCTGCTTCGCCTCGACGGCCCGTCGCTGGCCGCGCACCGATCCAGGCTCGGCCCGCGCCCTACGCTCAGCGGGCCCGAGCTCATCGCGCTCGTCGGCGAATCCGGGCTCACCGGCCGAGGCGGGGCGGGTTTCCCGGCCGCCCGGAAGCTCGAGTCCGTCGCCGGTCGGTCCGGGGTCGCCGTCGTGGCGAACGCCCTCGAGGGCGAGCCCCTGAGCATCAAGGACCAGACCCTGCTCGCTCACAGCCCTCATCTCGTGCTCGACGGGCTCGCCCTGGTCGCGGAGGCGGTCGGCGCGAGGACCGCTGTACTGGCGACCGGCCACGCCGAGACGGCGAACGTCGTGCGACGCGCCCTCGGCGAGCGGAGCGTCGCCCGGCTCGACCGCGTCCGTGTCGACGTACGACTGCTCGACCACGGCTTCGTGTCCGGCGAGGAGTCGGCCCTGGTGAACGCCCTCAACGGCCGTCGCGGGGTGCCGCGTGACCGGTTGCTCCGGGTCTTCGAGCACGGACTGGGCGGCCGTCCGACGCTGGTCCACAACGTCGAGACCCTGGCCCACCAGGCACTGCTGGCTCGCTACGGCGCAGACTGGTTCCGCGGCCAGGGCACGCCGGACGAACCAGGCACCTTCCTCGCGAGCATCGACGGTGCGGTCCGCCGGCCCGGAGTCCTCGAGGCACCCCGTGGGGCACCGCTCACCGACCTCCTGACCCAGGCCGGCGCCGACCTGTCCCGGGTTCGTGCGGTCCTCGTGGGCGGCTTCCACGGCGCCTGGGTGCCGGCGGCGGCCGTGCCCCACGTGAGCATGAGCAGGGCCTCGCTCGCGCCGTACGACGCAGCACCCGGGGCCGGCGTGGTCCACGTGCTCGGTGACGACCGGTGTCCGCTCGTCGTGGCCGGGCGGATCGCGACCTACCTCGCGGGCCAGAGCGCACGTCAGTGCGGGCCGTGCGTGAACGGGCTGCCCAGGATGGCGGATGCGCTGCAGGCCCTCGCCGAGGGCCGACGGGAGCCCCGGCTGGTCGATCAGGTCGACCGGATGCAGGCCCTCGTCACCGGACGAGGCGCCTGCTCCCACCCCGACGGGACCGCCCGGTTGGTGCGAAGCACGATGCGGGTCTTCGCCGACGAGGTCGAGTCCCACCTCGAAGGAGGCTGCCGTGCCGCGGCTGCACGTTGACTGGACCCGCTGCGACGGCCACGGACTGTGCGCCGAGCTGCTCCCCGAGCTGCTCGACTCCGACGAGTGGGGTTACCCGCAGGCGAGGTCTGGCGAGCGGGAGCCCACCGTCCCGCGAAGGTCCCTCCGGCACGCCGAGCACGCGGTCGCGTCGTGCCCGCTGCTGGCGCTTCGGCTCGTCCGCTGATCCCACCTCCGTGGCGTGAGCCTGATGTTCGCCGACTTCGTGGCGCACGTCCGCGGCCTGTCCGCCGACCACCCCGACGCCCGTGCCGGCGGGCGCTACTACAAGGCCCACGTCCTGTGGCTGACGATCCCGCCGATCGTGATGCTGTACTTCGGCAAGCCGGTCTACCTGATCCTGGTCTACGGCGTGCTCGGGGCGTTCTTCATGCCGTTCCTGGCCATCACCGGCGTCTGACCCGGGCCCCCGGACGTCATACAGGGTGGTCGCCATTGCGGCCCCGACGTATGACGTCCCTCGGGACGTCATACGCCCCGGTCGCCATGGCGACCGGGGCGTATGACGTTGCGCAGGGGACTCAGGCGGTGTCGCTCTGCTCCGTGACGTTCGAGCGGCCCGCTTCGAGCCGGGCGACAGGCACCCGGAACGGCGAGCAGGAGACGTAGTCCAGGCCGACCTCGTCGAAGAAGTGGATCGAGTCCGGGTCACCGCCGTGCTCGCCACACACCCCGAGGTGGATGTCGGGACGGGTGGCCCGGCCCTTCTCCACCGCCAGGCGGACGAGCCCGCCGACGCCGTCACGGTCCAGGCTCTCGAACGGGGAGACCCCGAAGATGCCCTTGTCCATGTAGGTACCGAAGAACTTCGCCTCGACGTCGTCGCGCGAGAACCCCCAGGTCATCTGGGTGAGGTCGTTGGTGCCGAAGGAGAAGAACTCCGCTGCCTCGGCGATCGCCTCCGCCGTCATCACCGCACGCGGCAGCTCGATCATGGTGCCGACCTTGAAGTCGAGCTCGACGCCGGTCTCGTCCTCGACCTGTGCAGCGATCTTGATGATGCCGGCTTTGACGAGCTCGAGCTCCTGGACGGCTGCGACGAGCGGGATCATGATCTCCGGACACGGGTCCCCGCCGGCCTTCTTCCGCTCTGCGGCTGCCTCGAGGATGGCCCGGGCCTGCATCTCGAAGAGCCCGGGGATCACGATGCCGAGCCGGACGCCACGCATGCCGAGCATCGGGTTCTGCTCGTGGAGCCGCTTCACGGCGTCGAGCAGCTTGTGGTGCTTGGTGTCGCGCTTGTTGTGGTCGTCCTCGATGGCGACCTCGACCGACAGCTCGGTGTAGTCGGGCAGGAACTCGTGAAGCGGCGGGTCGATGAGCCGGATCGTCACCGGCAGTCCGTCCATGGCCTCGAGGATCTCGATGAAGTCCTGCCGCTGCAGCGGGAGCAGCGCCGAGAGGGCCTTCTCCTGCTCCTCCGGCGTCTCCGCGACGATGAGATGCTCGACCAGCTCCCGCCGCTCACCGAGGAACATGTGCTCGGTGCGGCACAGCCCGATGCCCTGCGCCCCGAACCGGCGTGCGCGGGACGCGTCCCCCGGGGTGTCGGCGTTCGCTCGCACCGCTAGGCGCCGGGTCTCGTCCGCGTGGTCCATGATGCGGGCGACCGCCGCGACGAGCTCGTCACCCTCGGCCGCCTCATAGCCCTCGAAGTGCCGCACGACCAGGCTGTCCCTCACGGGCACCTCGCCCTTGAAGACCTCACCGGTCGTGCCGTCGATCGAGATGACGTCGCCCTCGACGACCGTCTCGCCGTCGGCGCTGGTGAACTTCCTTCCCTTGACGTCCACGTCGAGGGAGTCCGCGCCGCAGACACAGGTGCGGCCCATGCCGCGGGCCACGACGGCCGCGTGCGAGGTCTTGCCGCCGCGGCTGGTCAGGATGCCCTTCGCCGCGACCATGCCCTTGAGGTCGTCGGGGTTGGTCTCCCGGCGGACCAGGATCACCTGCTCACCCCGGTCGGCCCACTCCACGGCGGTGTGCGAGTCGAAGACAGCCCTCCCCACCGCGGCGCCCGGGGAGGCGTTCATGCCCGTCGCGACGAGGTCCTTCTCGGTCTGGTCGTCGAAGCGCGGGAACATCAGCTGGGCGAGCTGGGCGCCGTTGACCCGGCGTACGGCCTCGTCCATGTCGATCAGGCCCTGGTCGACGAGCTGGACGGCGATCTTGAACGCCGCCTCCGCCGTACGCTTGCCGACCCTCGTCTGGAGCATCCACAGCTTGCCGTGCTCGACGGTGAACTCGATGTCGCACAGGTCCCGGTAGTGCTCCTCGAGCTTCTGCATGATGTCCATCAGCTCGTCGTAGGACTTCTTGTCCAGCTTCTCGAGGTCGGCGAGCGGCACCGTGTTGCGGATGCCCGCGACGACGTCCTCGCCCTGGGCGTTCTGGAGGTAGTCGCCGTACACGCCTTGAGAGCCGGACGCGGGGTCGCGGGTGAACGCAACGCCGGTGCCGGAGTCCATGCCGACGTTGCCGAAGACCATCGCCATCACGTTCACCGCGGTTCCGAGGTCGGAGGGGATCCGCTCCTGGCGGCGGTACAGCACCGCACGATCGGTGTTCCACGAGTCGAAGACCGCACGCACGGCCATGTCGAGCTGTCTGCGCGGCTCCTGCGGGAACTCCTCGCCCGTGTGCTCCTTGATGATGCGTTTGTAGGTCGCGACCAGGTCGCGGAAGTCGGCGGCGTCGAGGTCGAGGTCGCTGGTGGATCCCTTGGCGTGCTTCTTCGCTTCGAGCTCGTCCTCGAAGAGCTCGCCGTCGATGCCCAGGACGGTCCTGCCGAACATCGTGAGCAGCCGCCGGTAGGAGTCGTAGGCGAACCGCTCGTCACCGGACTGAACAGCCAGGCCGTGGACGGAGTCGTCGTTGAGACCGATGTTGAGGACGGTCTCCATCATGCCGGGCATGGAGAACTTCGCACCCGAGCGCACGGAGACCAGGAGCGGGTCGTCGGCCTGGCCGACCTGCTTGCCCATCGTCCTCTCGAGGTCGGCGAGGTGGGCTGCGACCTGCTCCGCCAGCTCGGCCGGCTCGTCGCCCTGCTCGAGGTAGGCGCGGCAGGCCTCGGTCGTGATGGTGAAGCCCGGCGGGACAGGAAGCCCGAGGTTCGTCATCTCGGCGAGGTTCGCACCCTTGCCCCCGAGAAGGTCCTTCTGGTCCTTGCTGCCCTCTGAGAATCCGTACACGTACTGGGTCATGACCCGATCATGCCGCACGGCCGGGCACCGGGTCAGGAGTCCTTCGTCTGCTATGTCAGGGGACGACCGGCCCTGGGGTCCCCCAGCGGGTCAGTCGGCGGTCACTCGGCGGTCAGTCGGCGGTCTGGTCGGCCCAGAGGTTCACACCGACGTCGACGGCATGCTCGTCGATGCGGCGCAGCTCCTCCTCGGTGAAGGGCGGGCCCGAGAGCGCGTCGAGGTTGACGTCGAGCTGCTCCACGGAGGAGGCGCCCACGACCAGAGACGTGACGCGCGCGTCGCGCAGGGCCCACTGGAGCGCCATCTGGGCGAGCTTCTGGCCGCGCTCCTTCGCGATCTGGTCGAGGGCCCGGACGTGCTGGAGGACCGACTCGTCGAGGTGGTCGGGCGGGAGCGACCCGCCGCGGGCGGCGCGGGACTCCTCCGGCACGCCGTTCAGGTACTTGTCGGTCAGCAGCCCCTGCGCGAGGGCGGTGAAGGCGATGCAGCCCATGCCCTGCTCCTCGAGCTCGTCGAGCAGGTCCCGCTCGATCCAGCGGTTGAGCATGGAGTACGACGGCTGGTGGATCAGCAGCGGGGTGCCGAGCTGCCGAGCGATCGTCGCGGCCTCGCGGGTCTTCTTCGCGGAGTACGACGAGATCCCGGCGTAGAGCGCCTTGCCCGACCGCACCGCATGGTCGAGCGCCATCATCGTCTCCTCGATCGGCGTCTCGGGGTCGAAGCGGTGGCTGTAGAAGATGTCGACGTACTCCAGCCCCATCCGCTTCAGCGACTGGTCCAGCGAGGCCAGGACGTACTTGCGTGAGCCGCCGCCCTGGCCGTAGGGACCGGGCCACATGTCCCAGCCGGCCTTCGTGGAGATGACCATCTCGTCACGGTAGGAGGCGAAGTCCTGCCGCATGAAGTCACCGAAGTTGATCTCGGCCTGCCCGTAGGGCGGGCCGTAGTTGTTCGCGAGGTCGAAGTGGGTGATGCCCCGGTCGAAGGCCCGCCGCAGGATGGCCCGCTGGACCTCGGAGGGCTGGTCGTCCCCGAAGTTCTGCCACAGCCCCAGCGAGATCACCGGGAGCTTGAGACCGCTCCGTCCGCTGAAGCGGTACTCCATCGACTCGTAGCGGTCCGCGGCTGCCTCGTACTCAGTCATGGCAGACCAGTCTGCCCTTTCGCCCTGCCGGCCCGGCTGCGGGGGCGGCCCTCCGTCTCCTCGGAGTCCCGCCCCCGCCCGCCTGTCCGTCGCGCCTAGGACTTCGCCTTGGTCCACCACGCCAGCGACGGGTAGTTCGCGATCGAGAGCGACCCGTCCTGCGGCAGCCGCCCGGGGTGTCGGTCGTCGACGAGAACGTTGCCATCCTTGTCGTAGAAGACGACCCGCTGCGCGCCGGGCAGCTCGCCGGCAGCGACCTCCGCGGCGACCTCCGGCGTCATGTCCCCGGTGTAGGCGAACGAGAGGTAGCCCTCGCGGACGTCGGCCCACGACGCTTCACCGTCGGGGGTGACGACCTTGACCGCGGCGACGTCGGCGGGACGCCGGTCGTTCCAGGTCATCGTGAACTTCGGGCACTCGGCGTCGACGGCCCACCGCTCCTCGTCGGTGAGGGGGCTCACGCAAGGCACCGCGAAGTGCGGGACCTTCGGGTCCCCGTTGTCGACGAGCCGCGGGTCCGCGTCGTTCGCCGGCTCGTAGGCCCTCACCCCGTCGACGGTACGGCGGTCGAAGCCGACGTCGGTCGAGAAGACGCTCATCGTGTTCTTCACCCCGTTGTCCGGCCGGCGGGCGAACTGGCACTCGCCCCAGTACCTCTCGTCCTCGGACCGCAGCGTGGCGTGCACCCGGTTGTCGGTCACGGCGCTGGTCATCACCTCGGGCTCGCCCAGAAGCTCCAGCGCTGCCTCCTCGGAGATGCTGTGGCCCTGGGCGTCGAGGTGCATGATGTTCTGCTTGCGCATGCAGGTCGCGACGATCTCCTGCGCACCCACCTCCTCCCCCGCCGCGGCGTACCCGCCTTCCTGCGAGCCGGCTCCCGGCAGCACGCCCGGGGCGGCGAGCGCGGCACCGGAGACCATCGCCGCGACGGCCAGGCCGCCGAGCGCGACCGTGGCGCGGTGCCGGCGCAGTCTGCGTCTGCCGAGGGCAAGGTCTGCGTCCGCTGCCCCGTGTGGCGGCTCCACACCGAAGGACGCGTTCAGGCGGTCGGCGAACTCACTGGGGTCCATCAGGTTCTGGTCGGTCATCACAGGCTCCTCGCGTGCTCGGCATCCACGACTTCCTCGGCGTCCGCGGTCAGCAGCTTCTGCAGCGCGGCGAGGGCTCGGGACGTGTGGCTCTTCACGGTTCCGGTCGAGATGTCGAGCTCCCAGGCGGTCTCCTCGACCGACAGGTCGAGCCAGTGCCGGAGCACGACCACCTTGCGCTGCATGGGCGGTAGCTCCTGCAACGCGCGGACGAGCTCCGAGCGGTCGTCCTGCGAGTGGTCCGGGGCGATCGGGCGGTCGTGGCTCTCCAGCCCGGGGCTCTCCCGGCGCCACGGCCGGCGGGAGTCGTCGATGTTGGCCCTCACCATGATCCGGCGCGTGTAAGCCTCCTCGGCGCCTTCCTTGTGAAGCCGTGGCCAGGCGACGTACAGCTTCGCCAGCGCCGTCTGCACCAGGTCCTCGGCCTGGTGCCAGTCGCCGCACAGTGCGTAGGCGATGCGTCGCAGGTGTGGCCGGCGCGCGGCCACGAAGGTCGCGAACTCGGTCTCGCTCCTGCGCATGGGTCCCTCCTCGGGCTCGACAGTCTCACGCCGAAGACGGAACGAGCCGCACGCCGCGTTTACACGGGGACGCGCCTTCTCGGTCAGAGCGGGAGAGCCAGGCCCTCGGTGACCACCATGTCGGTGAACGCGATGACGTCGGCGGCGCGCTGCCGCGGGTCGTCGTCGTAGGCACCGCTCGTCTCACCGGTCACCCGGACCGCGAGCGCCTCGGCCACGACCAAACGCCACCGTGGACCGAACACGTCTGCGGCGTACTGGCCAGCACCGGTCTTCGAGGTCAGCTCGCCGGTCGCCAGCAGGTGGTGCAACCTGCTCGTCCCGAGGACGCACCAGGCGACCGTGTCGGGCCTACCTGCCTCTTCGGGGAACCGCGCAAGTGCGTCGGCCTCCTCCCGCCAGTAGGTGGCCAGGTTGTCGCGGGTGTAGGTGCGAAGGGCCTCGTCGTCGGTCCAGATCGCGACGTCCTCCAACGCAGGCCCGCGGACCGTGACCCCGTGCCGGGCCAGCTCGTGCCACGTCACCGGCTGGACGTCGAGCCGTGCCTCCTGGTGGAAGAGACCGGCCTGGGTGCACGGCACGTCGGGACAGGAGTACGACGGCCGCGCCAGGTCGTCCCAGGTCACGTGAAACCCGTCGAAGGGCGGCCGCCGGAACGTCGACGCGACCTCCTCGTGGATCCGCTCGAGCGCCCCCACGACACTCGCCCCGGGACGCTCGGCCAGCACCGCTACGTAGTCGATGTCGCTGCGCCCGTCGTACCACTCTCCGAAACCGATCGACCCGTGCAGGTAGAGCCCCTCGACCAGACCGGGCATCGCCTCGTCCGCAAGCGAGAGGAAGTGGCCGGTCACCTGCTCCACGGGTCCTGGCAGGGAGCTCATGTCTCTGCCCGGCGGGTCTCGAGGACGCGGAAACCCTTGGCACTGGCCAGCCGCTCGGTCGGGTAGCCCTGCTCCCCGAGCCACCGCTGGAGGGAGTCGGCCCCGAGGTTCTTGCCCACGACCATCACGGCCCGTCCCCCGCGGGCGAGCCTCGGCAGCCACCTCAGGAGCAGGTCGTGCAGCGCCTGCTTGCCCACGCGGATCGGCGGGTTCGACCAGATCTCGTCGAAGACCGTGTCGTCGGGGACCTGGTCGGGTGTGACGGCGGTGTACCGGTCGGCGACTCCGAGGGCGGCGGCGTTCTCGTTCGCGAGCAGGACGGCTCGTTCGTTCACGTCGACCGCCCATACCCGCGCGCCCTCGACCGCTACCGCGAGCGCCAGCCCGATGACGCCGTAGCCACAGCCGAGGTCGAGGAAGGTGCCCGTCCTCGGCGGAGCGGTCTCGCGGAACAGCACCGCCGTGCCGATGTCGAGGCGGCCCTGCGCGAAGACACCGGATCCGCTGGTCAGCTCCAGGTCGTGGCCCCAGACGTTCGTCTCGACCGGCGCGCGCCGGAAGGCGACGTTCGGGTCGGCCGAGAAGTAGTGCTCATCCATCGCGGCCCTCCCCCAGGTCGAGCCCCTGCCGATCGTCGGACCCGTCGAGACCCGGCAGCGTCCGCAGCCGCCTGGCCGACTCCGCCTGCGCGGAGAGGTCGTCCTCGGCCGGGTAGCCGACCTCCTCCAGGGTCAGCCCGTGCGGGTGCACGACGGTCACGCGAGGGTCTCGCTCACCGGCGGCGAGGACCTCCCCCGCCCACGAGGGCTCTCGACGCCCCTCCCCGACCGTGATCATCGTGCCGACGAGGGCGCGCACCATGTTGTGGCAGAAGGCGTCGGCCCGGACCGTCGCCACGGCACGGCCGGCCTCGTCGCGACGCCACGTGAGGTCGAGCAGGGTCCGGATGGTGGTCGCGCCCTCCCGCTTCTTGCAGAACGCCGCGAAGTCGTGCTCGCCCCTGAGCAGCGCCGCCGCCTCGTTCATCGCCTCGAGGTCGAGGCGGCGCGGCCAGGCCAGCACCGAGCGCCGGACCAGCGGGTCCACCAGGTCCGGGGCGTCGGCGATGCGGTACGCGTAGCGCCGCCAGACCGCGGAGAACCTCGCGTCGAAACCCGGCGGGGCGGCCGAGGTCCGGTGCACCCGGATGTCGTCGGGAAGGATTCCGTTCAACCGTCGCACCAGCGCCTCCGCGGGCGGGCTCGGGCTGCGGCCGGCACTCGCCTGCAGGACCTCCGCGTCGACGTCGAGGTGCACCACCTGCCCACGGGCGTGCACACCGGTGTCGGTGCGCCCGGCACACGTGACGGGGGCCGCCTCGACCCGGAGGATCTGGGCGAGAGCGCCCTCCAGCGTCCCCTGGACGGTGCGCAGGCCCGGCTGGCTCGCCCAACCATGGAACTCCGTGCCGTCGTAGGCAAGGTCGAGTCGCAGGCGCACCCGCACATCCTTCCAGACCCGCACCCGCAGCACGCGGCGCGTATCTTCACCCCCATGGACCACATCAGCGTCGACCAGAGCTCATCGGTGCCACCGTTCGAGCAGCTGCGCTCCCAGATCGCCGCGGCCGTCACTCGCGGCGACCTCGCACCGGGCACTCGGCTCGGCACGGTCCGGCAGACAGCGACGGACCTGGGGCTGGCCGTCAACACGGTGGCGCGCGCCTATCGCGAGCTCGAGGCCGACGGCGTCGTGGTCACGCGCGGCCGCCAGGGCACGTTCGTCCGCTCCGCGGTCGTGGACGGTACGTCGGAGGGCGGTGACGCCGCACGCGAGGCCGCGGCCGACTACGTCCGCCTCGTCAGGCGGGTCGGGCTCACCCGTGCCGAGGCGATGCGTCTCGTCGAGGAGACCTGGGACTGACCACGCTGCCGCTGCCGCTGCCGGGGCGGTTTACCAGGGTATGCAGGCGAATGTGCTCCTCCCATGGCGAATTCGCCATGGGAGGAGCAGGTTCACCAGGGTATGCAGGCAAATGGGCCTTGGCCCAGGACGGACGAGGGCCCGTCACCGCGAACGGTGACGGGCCCTCGTCGTACAGCGTGTGAGATCAGCTCACTCGGACTTCTTGTCCTCGTCAGCCTCGGCGCTCTCCTCGGCCGGGGCCTCGGTCTCGACGACCTCAGCCTCGACGGCCTCGGGGGCGGTCTCCTCGGCCGGAGCCTCGGTGGTCTCGGTCTCGACGACCTCAGCCTCAGTCGTCTCCTCGACCGGAGCCTCCGCGGCCGGGGCGGCGGCGGGAGCGGTCTCCTGGGTGCGCACCGTCTTGGCCTTCGCGACGTACTCCTCGGTCACGAGCTCGATGACCGCCATGGGGGCGTTGTCGCCCTTGCGGGGACCGAGCTTGGTGATCCGGGTGTAGCCGCCGGGACGCTCTGCGAAGCGAGGTGCGATCTCCTCGAACAGCGAGTGCACGACGCCCTTGTCACGGACGACACGGAGGACCTGGCGACGGTTGTGCAGGTCGCCCTTCTTGGCCTTCGTGATCAGCCGCTCGGCGTAGGGCCGCAGCGTGCGGGCCTTGGCCTCGGTGGTCGTGATCCGGCCGTGCTCGAAGAGGCTCGTCGCCAGGTTGGCGAGGATGAGCTTCTGGTGAGCCGGGCTGCCGCCGAGGCGAGCGCCCTTCTTGGGGGTAGGCATCTTGTTTTCTTCTCTATTCTCCCGGGCCGTACCAGGTACCCGGGTAGCTGTTCTTCTCGGTGGTCACCGACGCGGGGAGACCCCACTCCGGTTGCGCCGCGACGTGCGGCCCCGGAGGGCCGCTCGCTGCGTCAGTACTGCTCGTCCTCGACGAAGCTGTCGTCCTCGTCCTCGTACGCCGCGAGGGCAGCCTGCGGGTCGAAGCCCGGCGCGCTGTCCTTGAGCGAGAGGCCCATCTCGACCAGCTTGGCCTTGACCTCGTCGATCGACTTCGCACCGAAGTTGCGGATGTCGAGCAGGTCCTGCTCCGAACGCGAGATCAGCTCACCCACGGTGTGGATGCCCTCGCGCTTGAGGCAGTTGTAGGAACGGACGGTGAGCTGCAGGTCCTCGACCGGGAGGGCGAGGTCGGCAGCGAGCGCCTCGTCGACCGGCGACGGGCCGATGTCGATGCCCTCGGCCTCGACGTTGAGCTCCCGGGCCAGGCCGAAGAGCTCGACCAGGGTCTTGCCCGCCGAGGCGATCGCGTCGCGGGGACGGATCGACGGCTTGGTCTCGACGTCGATGACGAGCTTGTCGAAGTCGGTGCGCTGCTCGACACGGGTGGCCTCGACCTTGTAGGTCACCTTGAGCACCGGCGAGTAGATCGAGTCGACCGGCATCCGGCCGATCTCGACGTCGCCGGCCTTGTTCTGCACCGCGCTGACGTAGCCGCGACCCCGCTCGACGACGAGCTCCATCTCGAGCTTGCCCTTGTCGTTGAGGGTGGCGATCTTCAGATCCGGGTTGTGGACCTCGACACCGGCCGGGGGCGCGATGTCGGCAGCGGTCACGTCGCCGGGACCCTGCTTGCGGAGGTACATCGTGACCGGCTCGTCGTGCTCGGAGGAGACGACGAGGTCCTTGAGGTTCAAGATGACCTCGGTGACGTCCTCCTTGACCCCTTCGACGGTCGAGAACTCGTGGAGCACGCTGTCGATCTTGATGCTCGTGACCGAGGCACCGGGGATCGACGAGAGCAGCGTGCGGCGCAGCGAGTTTCCGAGGGTGTAGCCGAAGCCGGGCTCCAGTGGCTCGATGACGAACCGCGAACGGAACTCGTCGACGACCTCTTCCGACAGTGTCGGGCGCTGAGCGATAAGCACTGGTTATTCCTTTCCGAGCCCACCCGCTATTTGACGG
>CAVUBO010000029.1:0-10482 GCA_963739785.1 uncultured Actinomycetota bacterium
AGCCGCGAGCGTTCCTCGGAGTCCGGCAGCGTGCGCACATTGGACTCCACGTTCATCCTCGCGATGGCGGACCCGGCCCTGGCAACCTCACCGGCCGCGACCAGGTCCGACAGCAGCCCGGGCCTGGCTGCGGGTCGCAGCAGGTCGATCAGGACCAGCACCTCGATCGCGGTCTCGACGACCTGGGCCTGCGGCTCGGACGCTCCCAGCAGCGCCTCACCGATGGCCGAGCGCCGCTCGTCGTCAGACCACGTTTCGCGAGGGATCGCCCACGCATCGGCCACGGCACCGAAGGCTCGCTCGTCGTCGGCCACCAGCTGCCGCGCCTGGCTGACGAGCTGTTCAGCCCGTTCGACGAGCGCCGGGGCGTCGCAGTAGCGCGCCACCATCGCCACCAGGGCCGCGGCCTGGGCGGTGCACAAGGCCGCGACCGAGCCGCCCGCCGGGGTCGGTGTCCGGGCGGCGAGACGGTCCAGGAAGTCGGTGACCGTCCCGGCGTCCACATCGGCGTCGCGCACCACAAGCCCACGCTAGTGCCGCAAGCGTCCGGCGCAACCCCCGTGGCCGGAGATCGAGCCCGATGCCACCGGCACGCGACCCTCGACGGGACAGCTCTCGACTCGACGAACCCTCCAGGTGGCACTCGACCCGCTCCAGGGTGTTGTCACGACCGCGCAGAGATGGCCCAGCCCACGGGTGGCCATCCTGCGTCTTCGAGTGGTCGGTTGGTCTTGAAGAACGGCTTCGACCCGAGGAACCGGACCAGTGCCCCCGGCCGCCTCTCACTCGTCGGGGCAGACGGACTGGTAGGGCTGGGCGGGCAGGAACTGCTCCCACTCCTCGTCGGTCAGGTCCCGGCCGGCCATCTGGCACGCGAAGTCGATGGCCCGGTCGAGGTCGGTCTCCCACCGGTAGACCTTGCCGTCGTACGACGCGATGGCCACGTCGTGGGTGTCGCCGATGAACTGCGCGCCGGCCGGGACCGGGTCTCCCTGGTGGGGTGGGTACACGGTGCCCAGCAGGTCCAGCGTCGTGGCGTCCCACAGGCTGACCCCGCCGTCGTCGGCGCCGGAGACCAGAAGCTCTCCGTCGTCGGAGTAGTCGAGCCAGAGCACCGCGGCACCGAGGCCGGTGGATCGCCGCTGTTCGTCTCCGGTCGAGACGTCGATGGTCACGATCTCGCCGGTGTTCCCCGCCACCGCGACCGTCGAGCCGTCCGGAGAGGCAACCGAGGCGTACGCAAACAGGTCCAGGTCCCCCTCGGACAGGACGTCGCCGGTGCTGACGTCGATCACCCGCCAGTGCCCGGAGGTGCCGTCGCCGTACAACTCGTGGACCATCGCGGTGCTCCCGTCCCCGATCGGGGTGGAGACGTCCGCGGCAAACTCGAAGCCATCGCCCTCGGGAAGCAGGGACTCGGCGTCCAGGAGGTGGGTCCGGTCCTTGCTGTCGCCCACGAGCAGGCTTCGGCCCCCGTCGACGTACGCGATCGAGTAGACGTCGCCGTCGAACAGCTCCTGTTGCTCGAGGACCTTGCCCGTGGCGGGGTCGAGGACCGTGGCGACGGTCCGCGCACGTGTCTCGTCGCACCAGCCGACGTACTTCCCGCCGTCGGGATGCCAGGTGCCGCTGGACCACGGAGGCCGCTGACACCGGCACTCGCGCGGGCGGCGTCGCCTCTCCGGTGACGGTGTCGACGAACCTGACCCATCCCTTGCCCCGTCGTCGAGCCAGCGGTAGGCCACCCGCTGCCCGTCCGGGGAGAGGTCGGCGTGCGCGAACACCTCGGCGTCGCCGACCTGGGTCGTCCGCTGCAGGTACGTGTCCTCCATCGACCGGTCCCAGGTGCGCAGCATCGAGTCGCCGCCGCCCTCGTAGACCAGGTCACCGTCCGGGCTGAAGCCGACGCCCCACTGAGCGGAGGTGTCCCACCGTTCCAGCGGCCGGCCGGTGGCGGTGTCCCAGACGATGAGCTCACCGTCGTCGGAGTGCGACCCCACCAGCGAGCCGTCGGGCGAGAACCGGATGTCGCGGACCTGGTCTCGGTGTCCACGCAGCGTGTGGACCGTCGCCCCGGTGGAGGCACTCACCAAGGCCGCTCTCTACGCGCTTGCTGCCGAAGTCCGCGAGCGCCAGCAGGGTCCCCTCGGTGTTCACGTCGAGAGGCCCCCAGATCGTGACGTCCTCGGGCGCCGCCAGATCCGCTTGCCCGACGCCACGTCGTACGCCGTCAGCGGCCAGCCCGTGTAGAGGATCCGACCGTCCGGGCTGAGCGCCATGCACTGGGCTTCGGTGCCGGTCGGCACCCGGACGGGGGGCGTGGACGGGGAGCGGAGGTCCCAGACCACCGCGTAGCCCGGGTGACGTCGCGGGTCGCCGTCTCCCCAGGGGACCGTTTGCACGGTGGCGGCCAGGTAGCGACCATCGGCGCTGAACTCGACATCGTACCCCCCACACCGGCTTGCCGCCGGGGACGTCGAGCTTCGTCGTCGGCTGCATGGTGTCCGGGTCCAGCAGGCGCACCGGCTCCGTGGAGCGCCTGGCCCTCCAGGATGACGGCGAGCTGCCTGCTGTCGGGGCTGAACGCCGCCGACGAGCCACCCGTCTCCGGAGGCCGACCGGCGTCGTAGCTGCGCAGCAGCCGGTTGGTGGAGGCGTCGTAGAGGTGCATCCGGTTCTGACCGTCCGAGGAGGCGATCCAGCGGCCGTCGCGACTCACGTCCAAGACCTCCAGGTAGTCGCCTCCGGGCGGCGCCGAACGGACCAGCGTCGGGACGCTTCGCCAGCGCGGTCGAGCAGGTTCGCCCGGGTCTCCGGCGAATCGTCCAGCCGCGCACCCGCAGCGGCGAGCAGCAGCGAGAGGCTGATGTCGTCGGTGAGCTGGGACCGGGCGCCGACCCGCCGCGCGTCTGCGGAGACGGCCGCCTGTTCCGCCTGTGCGGCGTTCTCGTTCGCCCGGTCGGACTGGACGGCGGCCAGGATCCCGGCGACCAGCGCGAGGACGAGGAGGACGGCGGCGCCGCCCAGCACGATCCGGAGCCGACGGATCAGCCGGGCCTGCGCACGTGCTCGCTCGACGATGCTCTGCTGCTCGGCCTCGGCGTGGCGGGAGGACGCCTCGAGGAACTGCCGCTCGACCTCGGTGAGGGCGGTGTCCTTGTCGGCGCGCCAGTCGAGCGCCCTGGCCAGCCGGACGCCGCGGTAGAGCTCGCTGTCGGGACGGCCGAGCGCCTCCCAGGCGTCGGCGGCGGCCGAGAGGTGGTGGCGGATCCGTTGGCCCTCGACGTCGTCGTCGAGCCAGCCGCGGAGCCGGGGCCAGGCTCGGGTGAGGGCTTCGTGGGTGATCTCGAGGGCGCCGTCGTCGCTGGTGACCAACCTGGCGGCGACCAGCATCTCGATGAGCCGCTCGTGCTCGGGGTCGGTGCCGACCAGGCGCCGCGGCACCCGGGTGCGGACCGGTTCGCCCTCGGTGCCCGGAGAGACCAGGCGAAGGACGAGGTCGCGCAGCAGGTGGCGTCTGTTCCGCCCCGACTTGTGAGTAGAGACCTTCGGCCGACTGGGCCACGGCTCCGTTGATGCCGCCGCTCGCGCGGTACCCGGCCACGGTGAGCGTGCTGCCCTCGCGTCGCTTCCAGGTCTCCTGCAGCGCGTGCGACATGAGGGGCAGCGCCCCGGGGTCGTTCCCGACCTCGCGGACGAGGAGGTCGACCAGACCCGGCTCGATCAGCAGCCCCGCTTGACGGGCAGGTGTCTCCACCGCGGTGCGCAGGCCCTCCTCGTCCAGCCCGCCGACCAGGTACATCCCGCGTTCGACGAGCCGGCTGAAGCCCGTGTGGGTGGCGAGGTCGGCCAGGTGGTCGGCGCGCAGGGCGACGACCACGGTCCGGTTCGGGGCCTCGGCGGTCAGGGCGCGGAGGAACTCCCGCTGCTCCTCGGGGTCCTCGCACAGCGAGAACAGCTCCTCGCACTGGTCGATCAGCAGGGCCGCACCGCGCGGGGCGTGCGCGAGAGCGGTCAGCGACTCCATGGGGTGGGCGCCGGGCGTGATCGTCACGCTGGGTTGCCCGCGACGTCGCAGGGCCGCCGCCACCCCGGCCCGGAGCAGCGAGGACTTGCCCGAGCCCGAGGGACCCACCAGGGCGAGCACCGAGGTCCGCGCCAGGATCTCCAGGCAGGCGGCCACGTCGTCGTCCCGCCCGAAGAACCAGTCGGCGTCCTCGACGCCGTACGGCCTGAGGCCCAGCCACGGACAGGTGGCCGACGGGGCGCGGGCATCAGCCACCAGCAACGAGGGGTCCTGCCGGAGGATCGACGCCTCCAGCGCGACCACGTCGGGGCCCGGATCGATGCCCAGGTGCTCGGCCAGGACCCCCTTGAGCTGGTGGATCGTGCGCAGCGCCTCGCCCTGCTGCCCGGACTGGTACTGCGCGCGGGCCAGCAACACCCAGCGGTGCTCACGCAGCGGCGCGGCGCGGACCAGAACCTGCGCCTCGGAGAGGACCTCGCGGTACCGCCCGGCCCGCAGCAGGGCGTCGACCCGGAGCTCCTCGGCCTCCAGGCGCAGCTCGGACAGCCGCGTGCCGGCCGCAACGGCCGGCTCCCAGCTCTCCAGGTCGGCGAAGGCTTCCCCGTGCCACAGGGCCAGCGCGTCGGTCAGCAGGTACGCCGCCCGGTCGGCCTCGCCGAGGGTGAGCAGCTCGCGGGCCCGGCTGACCTGGTCCTCGAACCGCAGCGAGTCCACGTCCTCGGTGGGCAGGTGCAACGCATAGCCGTGCGGTGACGTCTGGACCGCCTCCCGCCCCAGCACCTTGCGGATCCGGACCACGCAACCCTGCAGGATCTTGTCGGCCGACGCCGGAGGGCGCTCGCCCCAGAGCGCGTCGAAGAGCTGGTCGGCGCTCACCGGATGTCCGGGGTTTGTCGCCAGCGATGCGAGAACCACCCGGTCCCGCCGACCCAGCTCTCCCGAGCCGTCCACCGTCAGCGGGCCGAGCACCCTGATGCCCACCCGCTCAGAGTCCGCCCGGGCGCTGGCGCCGTCAACGGGGTTGATACCGCGGCGATACCGGTCCCGCACCACTGCGATACCCGCCGATGTCACAACGGAGACCCAGACCGGGGCCACCAGCCCCACCACCCAAGGCGACAGCCCGAGAGGAACCGTCATGAACACCACCGACACCCGCCACACCGCGGCCACCCTCGCCACGGCCACCGCCGTCGCGGCCGCACTGACCACCATGTCCGCCATCGCCCCCACGGCCGCCAGCGCACACCGAGCCCGACCCCTTCCCCGGACCGGCCACGCACGTCCGTCGGCAGCACCGGCACCTTCGACATCGCCCTGTTCGTCGCGCACCGCAAGGCCCTGATGGCGCAGTACTACGTCGACCACGCCCTGGAGCTCTACCAGCGGACCGCTCGCTGAACCCCGCACGGGCCGGCTCGGCCACCTCCGTCCGTCCGCAGTTACCTCATTCGGTCGATGCCGGGCCGGCGACCCGGCGCCTAGGCTCGGGCGTCAGTCACGACCGAGGGGGTGTCCCATGAGACAACGTTCTGCTCTGGTCGGCGCCTTCATTCTCACGGTGATCCTCGGGGCGTTCGCGTCCCCGGCGGCCGGTGAGGGCGCCGACGATGCCAAGACTCCGTTCGTCACCCAGAAGACGCCACCGAACTCGCCGTCCGCGTTCGAGTGCGTGGCCACGGGAGACCCGTCGGCCGACGTCAGGCTGGACTGCGACGACCCGTTCCCCAACAACGAACCCAACGTCGCCGTCGACCCGGCGGACCCGCTGCACATGGTGGCGAGCTCCAACGACTACGGGTCCTGCTGCGACCAGTACTACACGACCTTCGACGGCGGCCGGACCTGGAGCACGGGCAACATGTCCACCCGCGGCCCGAACATCACCGGCAGCGACCCGATCTCGGTCTTCGACCCCAAGCACCACACGGTCGTGCACCTCTCCCTCAACTACCACGTCAGCTCGGGGATCCCCGCCGTCAACGGCGACGTCGTGTCCTCGGTCTCGAACGACGGCGGGCTCACCTGGCAGGTTCCCACCGTGGTGGGTCACGGCCAGGGCGGCCATCTCTTCTCGGACAAGGAGGATGCGACCGTCGACACCGATCCGGCGTCCCCGTTCTACGGCCGGATCTACGTGACGTGGACCGGATTCCTCGGACCCCCGAAGCGAGTCCTCGCCTCGCCGATCATGATGGCCTACAGCGACGACGGTGGGACCAGCTGGTCGACGCCCGCCGAGATCTCCGGCAGCAACGCGGCGTACTGCACCTTCCAGACCGACGGGCCGGCCGGGGTCTGCGACGAGGACCAGGCGTCCGCACCCCGGGTGGGTCCGGGCGGCATCCTCTACGTCGGCTTCATGAACGCCCAGAACAGTGCCGCCTGGGAGCCCGGTGAGCAGTTCGAGGACCAGTACATGGTGGTCACCTCGCGTGACGGTGGCCGTACGTTCGGCCCGCCGGTCCACATCGTCGACCTCGAGGACGGCACCAGGGACTACCCGCTGAACGTCGACGGCCGGCAGACGCTCTCGGGGCTCCAGGTCCGCGTGTGGGGTGCCGGGACCCTCGCGGTCGATCACGCGTCCGGACGCCTCTACCTCTCCTACTCCGACAACAGTGCCGGCGTCCACGACGTCGCGAACCCCACGACCCGGTCCGAGGCGTACGTCGTCAGCTCACCCAATGGCGTCACCTGGTCAGCACCGTCGATGGTCGACCCGGACCCCAACGAGTCCTGGTTCCCGTGGATCGACGTCGCACCCGACGGCACGGTCGGCGTGCTCTACAACGACCGTCGACCGCAGAACACCTACGTCGCGGAGCTGGCCGAGGGCGCACCCGGCGGCTTCGCGAGCACCGTGGTGAGCGGGGCGCTGTCTCACCCCGACGAGTCCGCCTTCTTCAAGGCGGGTATCCCCGAGTGCCCGGACTGCGCGACGTTCCACGGCGACTACCTGGGCCTCGACTACGGGTCCGACGGGGTCGCCAACGTCGCCTGGACGGACATGCGAGACACGGATCCGGCCTTCGACGGCTTCCAGCAGTTCATCTACTTCGCGCGGCGCTGAGCTCGACGGTCCGTACGTCGGCCCTCCCCGGGCGCAACGACCTCGGGGAGGGCCGACGAGCGGCGCCCTCACCGCAGCGCCTCCGCTGGTGCGGCCAGGTGGTCGGCGAACGTGCGCCGGCCGTAGGCCGGCCCCGGCACGAGTGCAGAGCCCGCCCGGTAGGCGGCGACCAGCTTCCCCGGCAGCGCCAGCGGCAGGATCGGCCGGCGGGTGCCGGTGGCCCGCGCCCACAGCCGGGCCAGATCGGGGACGGCCCGCTGCTCCGGGCCACCGATGTCGGCGACCCGGCCGGCCGGCATCGAACCGGCCAGCTCGACCAGCCGGTCGGCGACCTCCTCGACGGCGATCGGCTGAAGGGGGAATCGCGGCGCGACGACGACCGGCGAGCGGCGCTGCCCGGTGAACAACGCCTCCACGAAGGAGTGGAACTGCGTCGCCCGCAGGATGCTGTACGGCAGGCCCGACTCACGGACCAGCTGCTCGATGACGACCTTGTCCCGGTAGTAGGCCAGCGGGACGTCCTCGATCCCGACGATGGAGATGAGCACGAGGTGCCGCACCCCGGCCGCGGTGGCAGCCTCGAGGAGCGTACGGGTCGCCTCGACGTCGCCCTTGCCCCGTCGACCGGTGGCCAGGTGCAGGACCGTGTCGGCCCCGGCGACCGCCTCTCGGATGCCGGCGCCGGTGAGCAGGTCCCCGGTCGTCAGGTCCCGGGGCACTCCCCCGGCTGAGCGCCCGGACGTCGTGCCCGGCCACCCGCAATCGGGCCACGGTGGGGACGCCGAGAGTGCCGGTGGCTCCGGTGACCAATGTCGTTGTCCTGGGTGGTCCGGGCACGGCGGATGTCTCCTTCTGGGTGGGTGTGCGCACAGGCGCGATGGCCGCTGGACGGTCAGGCGGAGGTCGGCGGGCGCCGGGCCTGGTCCGTCGCAGCACCTTCCGCGCGGGCGCCGCTGAGCGCGTCGAAGTACGGCAGGAGCTGGTGCAGCTCGTAGACGAGCACGTCGGCCCGGGCGGCCGGATCCCGGCCGACGAGGCTGCGGGCCGTGGTCAGGTCGGCCGCCTCGAACAGGGCGAGGCCGGACTCTTCGGTGGCGAGCGGGCCGCCGACGAGCAGGCTGCCGTCGTCGAAGCGTGCGCGCATGAAGGCCAGGTGCTCGTTCATGACCGGCCCCTGCTCGAAGACGGTCTTGCCGGCGAGCCAGGCCGGTCCGGGTTGGATGCGGGCGATGATGCGCATGATGACCTCCATACGGGTGCGTATGGCCAACATACGGTACCGTATGGAACATGGCAACAGCGAAACGCGCCGGACCCACCAGGCTCACCGCCGACACGTGGACGGGCGCGGCACTCGAGGCCATCGCCGAGGGCGGGCTGGCGGCCGTGTCCGTGGAGCGGCTCGCGCGTCTGCTGGGCGCGACGAAGGGCAGCTTCTACTGGCACTTCAGCAACCGGGACGCACTCATCGAGGCGACCCTCGCCGCCTGGGAGGCCGGCGAGACCGTCGAGGTGGCGAAGATGCTCGCGCCCCTGCCCGATGCGGCTTCCCGGTTGCGGGTGCTGCTGAGAGCGGCCCTCGACGACCGACCGGGTGCGCGCGTGGAGGCCGGCCTGCTGGCCGACTCCAACGTCCCCGTCGTCCGTGCGTCTCTCGAGCGGGCAACGCGCGCCCGGACCGACTACCTGCGCCGGCTGTTCGAGCGGATCGGTGTCGAGAATCCCCAGGATCGGGCCACGACCGGGTTCGCCATCTACCTGGGCCTGCTGCACATGCGTCGGGCCGGCGCCTCCAGCACCCCGCGCGGGGAGGAGCTCGACCGCTACGTGGACCAGGTCTGCGACCTGCTCATCCACGGCACCGGCGAGCCCGGCAGCACGTCGGGGCGCTAGCCCCGACCGGCCGGTGAGGCGACGCTCAGTCCCCCGGCCGGATGATCGCCTTGACCGTCGTCGGATCGCTCCGGGAGGCGGTCAGCGCGGTCTCGACGTCCTCGAGCCCGTAGCGACCGGTGACCATCGAGTCGAGGTCCACGCGCCCGGAGGCGGCCAGCTGTACGGCGACGGGCCAGGTGTTGGCGTACCGGAAGGCACCGGTGATCGTGAGTTCTCGGTCCTGCACGTGGGACAGCGGCAGCTCGACCTTGTCTCCGCCCATGCCGACCAGGACGACACGGCCCGCACGCGCCACGGTGGAGACGGCGTCCCAGGTGGCCCGCGCGTTCCCCGAGCACTCCAGCAGCACGTCCGGCTCGAGGGCGACGTCCGACAGGCGCGTCCGGCTGACGTCGATCGTGCCGAGGCCGAGCCTCTCGGCCAGGCGGAGCCGGTGTGGATTCACGTCGGTGACGGTGACCCCGTCCGCGCCGTACGCACGAGCGGTCTGGGCGGCGATCAGCCCGATGGGCCCGGCGCCGGTGACCAGCACGGTGCTGCCGGGACCGACCCGGCCGCGCCGGCACGCCCAGACCCCGACCGAGAGCGGTTCGAGCAGGCCGGCCGCGTCGTCGCTGATGCTGTCCGGCACCGCGTGGGCGAAAGCGGCGGGCACCACCACGAACTCGGCGAACGCCCCGTCGTACGGAGGGGTCGCGAAGAACCGCACGTCAGGGCAGAGGTTGTACCGCCCCGCCAGGCATTGCGGGCACGACCGGCAGGGCACCCCGGGCTCGATCGACACCCGCTGACCCACCTGCAGCGAGACGACCTCGGAGCCGAGGGCAACGACGACCCCACCGGCCTCGTCGCCCAGGACCAGCGGCGAGTCCACCACGTAGGGACCGATGCGTCCGTGCTCGTAGTAGTGCACGTCGGAGCCGCACACCCCCACGGACCCGATCTTGACGAGGACCTCGTCGGCGGCCGGCTCCGGGACGTCGCGCTCCTCCAGGGCGACCTCCCCCGCGCGCCGGAGCACGCTCACCTTCATCGTGGCCACCAGCCGGCCTCCCGTTCTCAGTCCGCGACGTCGCCCATCGCGACGTCCTGCCCGTCGGCCGTGTGCGGGTTCTCGTCGATCGCCTCGACGGCAGCCGTGGGCTCGGCCTCGATGGCCGGGCGACGGTCGAGGTGGACCCGGCGATCATGCAGCGCACCGACCCGCCGGCCAGCTCGATCGTGGGGATGTCGATGGCGACGATCTCGCAGGACTCCTCGATCGCCGCGACCTGGTCCGGGCGCAGACTCCGACGCGCGCGCGCCGACATGGTCATGATGTAGCGGCGTCGACCCTCCGGCGTACGACCACACAGCTCCACGGCGTTGCCGGCGAACTCGCGGATCTGCTCCTCGGTGAGCTCGACGACCTTCCGGCCGTTGACCGTGAGGCGCTCGCGGACCTCGGCGCGACGCTGCTCGTCCGGGATCATCTCCAGGGCGATCA
>CAVUBO010000030.1:0-7305 GCA_963739785.1 uncultured Actinomycetota bacterium
GTCCGCGAGCGGTGCGGAGCCGACCGCCGTGGTGGGGTCGGTCAGCAGCCAGACGTGCGCGTCGAAGTCGACCGCGGGGCGCAGGGCCTCGAGCACCTCCTGGCGGAAGGTGCGGTCGTCCGAGCTGCGGCGGCAGGCAGCCAGGACGCGCGATGCGGCCGACACGCTCGCAACCTACTCGCGAGCGCGGGCCGGCACCCAGACATCTGGGATACCGCCGACGGCGCGCCCTTCCTAGCGTGGTTCCACCGAGAGCAGGGAGACCGCCATGACCACGCTGCACATCGAGCATCCGGTGACCGACTTCCCCACCTGGCGCGCGGCCTTCGACGGGTTCGCTGCGGCGCGCGCCGACGCCGGGGTGCGGCAGTTCCGGATCCAACGGCCGCTCGACGACGACCTCCGCGTGCTGGTAGAGCTCGACTTCGACGAGGCCGCGGGCGCCACCGCCTTCCTGGGCTTCCTGCGCGAGGTCGTCTGGGCGGTCCCCGAGAACTCCCCCGCCCTCGCCGGCACCCCGGAGACGCGGATCCTGCGGCGGGCCGACTGAGCGCGGCGCACGCCGGCCGCCACCGCACCGCTACGCTGGCCTTGCGGATGGGCTGGCCGGGCGACCGCGGCCTCGTTCTTCGGGACGGGGGCGAGGAAGGTCCGGGCTCCACAGGGCAAGGTGGTGGGTAACACCCACCCGGGGTGACCCGCGGGACAGTGCCACAGAGAACAGACCGCCACTCGCTGCTTCGGCGGCGAGCGGTAAGGGTGAAACGGTGGAGTAAGAGCCCACCAGCGCACCGGGCGACCGGCGCGGCTCGGCAAACCCCACCTGGAGCAAGGTCAAGAAGTCCGGCGCCTTCGGGCACCGGACGCGCGCACGTCTGAGGGCTGCCCGCCCGAGTGCGCGGGTAGATCGCTGGAGGCGGCCGGCAACGGTCGTCGTAGATGGATGGTCGCCCCCCGGTGACCCGTGAGGGTCCCGGGGACAGAACCCGGCCTACAGGCCAGCCCGTCCGCACCACTCGTCGCACCTGCGGCTTTGCCTCGCAATGCGACGGCGCCTCAGGTCGACCGCGGGACACGACCGGGCCACCCGTGGGCCAGTCATGGTGGCTAGGAGGTGCTATGGCGCACCGGCCTCCGTGAGGCAATCATCGGCTGTGGAGTCCCGGCCGGCAGAGGGCGAGCGTGCCGTGGATCCTTCGGGGGAAGCCGACAACCGAAGTATCCGGGAGACGATAACCAAGCGTCGTGGGCCGGGACGAGTGACGACGTGGACGGCCCGTCCACGCCATGGGGTCATCACCACCCGCCTGCGTGCGTCCGACTGAATCCTCACCTCGTCGCCGAGGTGGTGACCTCGACGACGACCACCACGGTGGTCGATGGGCGGCCACCTGACGCTCGACCGAGGGACCTGATCTGACGTCCGGTCCGGGTGTCGGCGCGTCCCGACGGTGCGGTCCGGGTGAGGCATGCCCGCATGCCCTTTCGATCATTCGCGTCGCGCCGAGGCAGTTTCGTTTCGACGAAAGGCTTGACCGACATGCTCTCCTTGCGCACCCCGGGCCGACGCCGCCGCGTGGCCCGACGATCCGCGTTCGCCATACTCCCGCTCATCGCCGCCGGTTCCCTGGTGCTGGCCGGCCTGGGTTCGGCGTCGGCGTCGCTCAGCTCGGCCTTCGAGCTCGACGGCAATGTCGTCGACAACGGCGCCGCTCTTCCTTCGGCACCCGACTGGGGCGCCGCAGCCTCCGGCAACACCACGAACAGCATCTTCACCGTCGACGGCACGGGCACCGGGGTCAAGAGGTCCCAGCTGCCGACCGGGTTCTTCGACGCCGGGTTCGCCCGCGACTTCACGCCGGGCTCGACGGCTGACAGCTCCACCTTCACCAACGGCGCGAAGGACACCGGCAACATCAGCAGCGGCAATGCGAACTGGTCCTGCGTCAAGGCGAACAACGTGACGAACAAGGGCGACATCCAGAACGCCTACACGGCTGTCTACAACGACACGTCGTTCTCGCCCGCGCACCTCGTCCTCTACTTCGGCATGGAGAAGAACACCCCCAACGGCGACAACAACATGGGTGTCTGGTTCCTGCAGGACGGATCGGTGGCCTGCTCGCCGGGCACCGGTGCCGGCACCTCCTTCACGGGCAACCACACCGACGGCGACGTGCTGCTCGTGGCCGCCTTCACCAACGGCGGCGGAACTCCCGCGATCAGCGCCTACAAGTGGGTCGGAGGCGCGAGCGGGAGCCTGAACACGACTCCGATCGCGACCGGCAGTGCGTGCAGCGCGAGCGCGACCATCTGCGCCATCACCAACACGGCCGCCAACAACCCTCCGAGCGGCACGGTCACGACTCCGTGGCAGACCGTGAACGGATCGGTCCAGGGCACCACGCTCGGTGCTGACCAGTTCTACGAGGGCGCCGTCGACCTGACCGCCAACCACCTCGACCAGAACTCGAGCGGGGAACCGATCTGCATCAACAAGTTCGTCTTCGACACGCGGTCCTCGCAGACGCTCGGTGCGAGCCTCTACGACTACGCCGAGGGCAGCGTGCAGACCTGTGGATCCTCCTCGATCACCACGGCACTGCACCGTCAGGTCGGAGCCTCGCCGGATCCGGCCACGGACCCCAGCCTGGCGCCGCCGAACAGCACCGTGACGCTGCCCGCCACCGTCTACGACACCGCCTCGGTGACACCGGGCCTCGGCACGACGGCTGGTGGCACGGTGAAGTACGCGCTGTTCACCGACAGCAGCTGCTCGCAGGCATCGACCGACCCGGCCTTCAGCCCACCCGACAGCGCGACGGTGACCATCGACGCCAACGGCAACGTCCCTCCATCGCCGACGCTCACCTTCACCCAGCCCGGCACGTACTACTGGCAGGCCACCTACACACCGGCCGCCGGAAGCAGGGACAGCGGCTCCACGAGCGCCTGCTCGACCGAGCCACTGACGGTCGTGCCGCGGCAGCCGGCGATCGCGACCAACCCGTCGCCGACCGTCCAGGTCGGAGGGAACCCGGCCGCCACCATCAACGACGTCGCAACGATCACCAACGGCTACTTCCCGTCGGGCGGCATCGCGGTCGGCAACGTGACGTTCAAGCTGTACGGCCCGTTCCCCACGGGCACAGCGATCACGGCGGACTCGTGCACGGCCGGCCAAGCTGTTGGCGACCTCGGCCACGGCGGCCTCCAGGGTCACTGACACCACGGCTAGCGCGACCAGCGACTCGTTCACCCCGACCAGCGCCGGCAAGTACCAGTGGACCGCGAGGTACGCCGGGAACGCCCAGAACCTGGCCGCACCAGCAGACGTCAACGGCACCCCGACGTTCACCAGCTGCGGTGACACCTCGGAGCAGGTCGTGGTCTCCCCGCAGGCACCCACCCTGGCGACGACGATGTCGTTGAGTGACCGGGTCGTCGTCTCGGGAGTCGCCGGCGCCGGATCACCCGCCGGGAGCGTGGTGTTCCAGCTGTACAAGTCGACGGACTGCACCGGGACCAAGGTCTACGAGTCCAACGCCGTGACACTCGCGGCTGACGCGAACGGCGTCATGCGCGCCGCGACCCCGGTTGCGACGGAGGTCACCGCGGGCAGCTACTCGTGGAAGGTGACGTTCACGCCCGATGCGGGCAACGTGAACTACACCGGAGCCTCGACCACCTGCACGGCGGCGCAGTCCGACGAGCAAGCCACGTTCAGCTACGCGGGCACCTCGCCGGCCAGCTGATCACGTCACCACGCACAGCGCATCGCCCGACGCCTCAGGCGCCGGGCGATGCGTCATGGCCTGAACCTCCCCCGCGTCGTGGGCTGGACCCGATGGCGACGCCGCGCCGCGACCGCCACTGTCGGCGCCCGCCACTACGGTCCCCGACATGACCTCCTCCCAGCACGACTTCGACTTCGTCTTCGGCCGCTGGGCGGTCCGCAACCGCAAGCTCGTGGACGTCACCGACCCCGCCTGCGACCGGTGGGTCGAGTTCGACGCGGTCAGCGACGTCGCGCCGGTCCTCCGGGGCATCGGCCACATCGACCAGATGAGCGTGCCCGATCCCGCCGACGGCGGCCCGCCTTTCGAGGGGTTCACGCTGCGGCTGTTCGACCCCAGCGACCAGACCTGGCGCATCTGGTGGAGCTCGACGCGGGCAGCCGGCGTCCTGGACACGCCCGTGGAGGGCCGGTTCGACGGCACCCACGGTGTCTTCGAGGCCGCGGACACGATCGCCGGCCGTCCCACGCTGGTCCGCTTCGAGTGGTTGGCCGACGAGCCCGACCGCCCGCGCTGGCAGCAGTCGTTCTCGTACGACGACGGCGCCACGTGGTCGCTCAACTGGCAGATGTTCTTCACCCGGCCCTGAGCGAGGCTGCTCAACCGCACGTCAGGCGGAGGCTCTTCCGGGCCAGCCCGTCCGCACTGGGCCCCTCTGACCTGCGGACACGTGGTCACCGCACCTTGATTTCCAGGGTGGGATCGGCGAATGCACACTCGGGGACAGAACCCGGCCTACAGTCCAGGCCGTCCGCACCTTGCCGCTGACCTGCGGAAACAGGTTGAGCGGGTGGTTAGTTCGCAAAAGTCCCCAGTGCTGGTTCGCGGCAATCCTGTCGAACCACCAACGCGGTCCCCTACCCGCGGCTAGCGTCCGCGCATGTCCGAGACCGCCGACGAGAAGCAGATGTTGCTCCGGTACGCCGGGGTCTGCCGCGTCTGTGGTGTCGAGCTGCCGGCCCGCGTCGCGGCGATCTACGAGAGGTCATCGAAGACCGTGCGTTGCGTGGGCTGCTCCCCTGTCGAGCTGTCGCCGACAGATCCGGAGCCCATTGACATCGGCACACCCGGCGCTTCGGCCCGTCGCGAGTTCGATCGCCGTCGGGCCAGGCGGGAAGCCCGCATCCGTGAGAAGCACCCCAAGGTCGGCGGCTTCATCCTCGCGATCAGCGACGAGCCGCAGTCCACCTCGGCCTGGAACACCGGCGCCCTGGGCGAGGAGCGTCTCGGCGAGAAGCTCAACGAGTTGGCCTCGGAGACGGTCTGTCTGCTCCACGACCGGCGCATCCCCGGCACAAAGGCGAACATCGACCACATCGCCGTCACCCCCACCGGCCTCTACGTGATCGATGCCAAGCGCTACCAGGGTCGACCCAACCTCAAGGTCGAGGGCGGCATCTTCCGCCCTCGCGTCGAGAAACTCATGGTCGGCTCCCGCGACCAGACCAAGCTCGTCGACGGCGTCCTCAAGCAGGTCAACATTGTCCGAGCCATCGTCGGCGACGACATCCCCGTCACCGGCGTCCTCTGCTTCGTCGAAGCCGACTGGCCCCTCATCGGTGGCGCCTTCACGACCCGCGGCGTCGACGTGCTGTGGCCGAAGAAGCTCTATCCGCGCATCAAGTCCGACGGCCCACACAGTGCGGACGTAGCTGCGCTTCACCAAGGATTGGCGACAGCCCTTCCGCAGGCGTGACCGCTCCAGACGAAGGCGCCGGCCGCGTCACATCGCCAGATTGACGCGCTTAGTCGCCGACGGCCTCGCGACCCCGCCGGACGAGATTCGCGTCAGGTTGGAGCACGACCTGGTCATCCTTCCCTTCGTAGTCGACGAGGCTGAGGAACAGTCGAAGCGCATTGACCCGGGCTCGCTTCTTGTCGTTGCTCTTGACCGTGTACCACGGTGCGTGGTCGGTGTCGGTGCGCAGGAACATTTCCTCCTTGGCCTCGGTGTATTCCTCCCACTTGTCGAGGCTCTCGAGGTCCATGGGGGAGAGCTTCCAGCGCCGGACCGGGTCGAGTTGGCGGACAGCAAAGCGGGTCCGCTGCTCCTGCTGGGTCACCGAGAACCACAGTTTGGTCACGTTCACGTCCGCCTCGAGAAGCATCTGCTCGAACAACGGGGCCTGCCCCATGAAGGTCCGGTATTCCTCCTCATCGCAGAAGCCCATCACCCGTTCCACGCCCGCGCGGTTGTACCAAGAGCGGTCGAACAGGACGATGTCGCCGAAGGTCGGGAGATGGGAGATGTACCGCTGGAAGTACCACTGCCCCAGCTCGGTCGACGTGGGCTTGGTCAGGGCGACCACCCTGGCGGAGCGGGGGTTCAGATGCTCCATGAACCTCTTGATCGTCCCGCCCTTCCCGGCGGCGTCACGTCCCTCGAAGACGATGACGTGCTTCTTGTCGTTGTCCTGGGCCCAGTACTGGAACTTCAGGAGTTCGATCTGGAGGAGGTACTTCTCCACCTCGTAGTCGTTGCGGCCCATCAGCTCGTCGTACGGGTAGTTCTCCCGCCACGTCTCGACTGCCCTTCCATCAGGCCTGATCAGCATGGGGTCGTCGCCGTGGTCGTCACGCACGGTGTATCCCTGCCGCTCCAGGGAGTCGATGTATTGGCGGAGGCTCATCTGCTGCATGTCACATGCTCTCGCATCCCAGACGCCCCAGGCTCTGGTGACAAGGATGGTGGGTGGTTCTCAGGCCACGTGTGTGGTCCTGTCGATGGTTCGCGGGCGATCGCTTCACTTGGCAGCGGCCACGTCGACCTCGCGCCGTCTCCCCCGGCCTGCGTCACTTCGCTGCGAGTGACGCCGAGATAGGTCCGCGACGGCTCGCCGCCCTACGCACCGGCATGACCGGCTGCTCTGCTCGGAGACCTCTGGAGCACCGCCCGTCCACACCACCCTTCTTGTGCAGGCTCCGGCGCGGCCCTCGGCGTTATCGTGGCGAGCAGCGAGGTCCGAGGAGGCGCGAGGATGCCGACACCGAGTCAGCGGGAGGTCGCCCGGTCACGCGCCGAACCCAACCGGTTCGCCCGACAGCTCTTCACCGGTCTGCCCCGGCGCTACGACCTGCTGGAGGAGCTCCTGTCCTTCGGCCAGAACCGGCGCTGGAGGACCTCGATGGTCGATGCGGTCGTCGCGGGCCACCCGGCCCGGGTCCTGGACGTGGCGACCGGGACCGCAGGTGTCGCCCTGGTGCTCGCTGATCGGACGGACGCCCGGGTGGTCGGGATCGACCTCACCGAGGAGATGCTGCGTCGGGGCAGGCAGCGGGTCACGGCACGTGGACGCGACGGGCGGATCACGCTCGCCGCCGCCCGTGCCGAACAGCTGCCGTTCGAGGACGGTGCGTTCGACGCCCTGACGTTCACGTACCTCCTCCGCTACGTCGCCGACCCGGCCGCCACCCTCGCCGAGCTCGCCCGGGTCGTCCGACCCGGCGGGGTCGTCGCCAGCCTCGAGTTCGGCGTGCCACCTCCGCCGGTGTGGCGCCCGCTCTGGCG
>CAVUBO010000031.1:0-28790 GCA_963739785.1 uncultured Actinomycetota bacterium
AGCGCCTGGAAGCGGACGTAGAAGTTGAAGCAGAGGAAGAACAGGAACAGGATCGAGACGTAGAAGATCAGGTCGGCGCCCCGGCCGATGCCCACCAGGTGCGCCATGCGCATGGCGAGCCCGGGATAGAGGATGAACACCAGGCCAGCCCGAAGACGAAGAGCACGAACATCCTGCGCAGCGCGGATCTCCGGGTCACGATCAGGAAGTAGAACATGAGGGCGCCCGTGACCAGGGCAAAGAGCGGCTGTGCTGGAGCCTGAGGAGTTCGTCTTTCGCCGCCTCATGGTTATAGGTGAACCCCGGACAGCCCGGAACGGTCGCAAAGTCCGAATTGTACTTGACTCGGTCCTCGCGAGATCGTGCGGGTCTCGAGGCCGGGAGCATGCGGACCGCCATAGAACAGCTCACAACCTGCAAGTGAGCCATGGCTGTGCACATGATCGACCATGGCTTTCAGATTACGCATGTCGCCCCGGTCCCAGATCCGCGCGGTAATCCTGAGCGTGTCATCGCACTCCGGGTGGATTGAACATTGTTCGGTGTTGACAGCCCCCCATCCGCCTTCGGCCTTAATGCCGCGGTGAGCCATATTCATACCTGGGTGATTGGTGCCGGCGCCGTTGCAATGAGGCACTTGGTAGAATCGGTTGCGTATTGTTTTGGAACCGATCTTTAGGGGGCTGAAAAAGAACATTGAAGCGCGGATCTTTCGCCATTGTTGTTCCTCCGGGACGTATTCGTGCACCCTGGATTGCCTTCTAAGCGAAGCGAATGATATCCCTTTCCTCCATTTGCCTCTTGATCAAAATCAAGAGCCGTTGCTGTCCGACATCAACGCCAGTGAGTCAGAATTAGCGGCTTGAGGAACGGAGGATTTTGAGCTCATCGTAGCCACCTTAGGAGTGGACATGAGACAGAAATCCAGACGACCAGGACCACCGGCGAACGCGATACCGTAAGCCCTCGGCCTCAGAACGCCTTGTCCGCGACATCCGCCGCGTCACCCGCAAGCACTATTCCGCCGAGGAGAAAATCCGCATCGTCCTCGACGGCTTGCGCGGCGAGGTCACCATCGCCGAACTCTGTCGCCGTGAGGGCATCGCCGAGAGCCTTTACTACAGCTGGTCGAAGGAATTCCTCGAAGCCGGCAAACGCCGGCTTGCCGGCGACACGGCGCGCTCCGCAACCACCAGCGAAGTCAAAGACCTCAAGCGCCAGGCCCTGGAGCTGAAAGAGGTCGTCGCCGAGCAGGCTCTCGAACTTCGTCTGCTCAAAAAAGCATGACCGGGGATGGGGGAGACGAGGCATGAGATATCCGCATCTGAGAAGCTCGAGATCATCCGTATCGTCGAGCACTCGCACCTGCCCGTGCGCCGCACATTGGACAAGCTCGGCGTTCTGCCGGGCTCGTTCTATCGCTGGTATGATCGCTATCAAACGGGCGGTGTCGAAGCACTCGCCGACAAACCGTCGAAACCATCGCGGGTCTGGAACCGCATTCCCGACGACATCCGCAAACGCATCGTCACCATGGCGTTGGACGAGCCCGAGCTGTCACCACGTGAACTGGCGGCACGCTTCACCGATACCCAGAATTACTTCGTCTCTGAAGCGTCCGTCTATCGCCTGCTCAAGGCCCACGACCTCATCACCAGCGCGGCCTTCATCGTCATCAAGGCGGCCGATGCGTTCAAGGATAAGACCACCGCCATCAATCAACTCTGGCAGACCGACTTCACCTATCTCAAGGTCATCGGCTGGGTCTGGTTCTATCTCTCCACGATCCTCGACGACTTCTCGCGCTACATCATTGCCTGGAAGCTGTGCGCCACGACGAAGGCCGAGGACGTCACCGACACGTTGCAGCTGGCGCTGTGCGCCAACCCAGCTTCGCGATTACGGCTCTCAGCCAATCCGCGACGCGCGCCGACAACGACCTTGACCTGTTCATTTCTTGGATTAGGTCGCTCGGCTCTGACCACACGCGGACGTGCTTCCGCAAGACCGGCGCCGATTTCGTCGACGCTCTCATCGATCTGGGGGCCGATCTGCGCTCGGCGATCGTCGAAGATACCCGCGACGCCATCGAGGCGATCACCACCGGCCGCAGCGCCTCTACCGCCAAGCAGTACGTGCTCCGGGTCAAGAGCTTGCTCAGCTACGCCCATACGTCGATGCACGCGATATTCAAGCGCAGGCACAGAAGGAGAGGCACACTGGCTGAAGATCAAGACCGCGACCTGGCGTGCCGCGAACCGCGATCGCTGGGAGCCGTTCGAGAAGCGTCGCTAACCTGCCAGGTTATCCACAGCAACGAGGAGAGTTCAGGAACCCGTTTCGAGGAACGGAGGTTGAATAGGCATCATCGGCTGCCTAGCTCGTATCGCGTAATTAAGCCGGCGAGACAGACACCCCGGAGCGCGCAGAGGTTCGGGGGTAGCGAAGGCAGATCGCACCAGAGGTCTAAGCAAACGACAATGATCCGGTGCAGAAGCCGAAATTGAAGGGCTGCGGATTACACTAGCGGTCGGAGTGTTCGGCCTTCTCTTGCTTTTGTTTACAGTCGCGCGCCGAGCCTTAGCGAACGCGCGCCTACATCAAAATCAATTCGCGCAAGCGATTGTCTACCCCACGGCCCGGCGCTGAAGGGTTGGTCTCGCATCAAGCGAGTTCTGTTTGCTGCCACGAATTCGGCGGTTGGCGTCTCGTGGCCCCTCTCTCTTCTAGAAATATATCTTAGAAGAAAAGAGGGGGAGCGAGTATGCATGTGTGCAGGCCGGCAAATATTGAGCTGATTAGTTGACTGTGCACTCGGAGGTTGGCTGTGCATCAAGGGCTGCTGAACGCGCAGATCGAGCCACAGCAGCCAAAGGTCAACTCACGCAAGCGCCGGTTACGCAAAGTCGAGGGCCGCCAACAGGCGTGTATCGGCTGGGGCAACCTGGTCACTCTTGGCATGTTTTTCCGAGGCTGCCCCTGTAGGCCTGCTATCGCCGCGCGACACGCTTCAGCGGCTGCCTTGGCAATGATGGCAAGATCGTCGCTGTCGGCATCATCGATGTGCGCGAGAAGGTCGTCAGCGGATTGCCGAAGAGCGCGTGCCAAGGATGTCACGGCGGCATCCCGCATGACCATCGACGCGATATGCACGACGCGCTTGGGATCAAAGCTCGAGCCAAGTTGCATAGGGCGCTGTGCGCCATCGCCTGACACATAGAAGACCGGCAACGCCGGCTGGCCCTGGCTCGATACGACACGCAGTTGATCGGCGATGTCCGCCGGCCCTTCGATTACAAGGCCGCGGTGTGGCTCGAGGTTTTCGATTTCTTCGATCAGCGCGCGCGCTTTAGGATTAGTCGTTCGAGCGAGTCGACGATATCCGCCCTCTCGTTTGTCGTGATCTCCAGTAGAAAACTGTACATGTTGCCCTCCTTTAAAGGTGACGTGCAGCTCTACGAGTTGCTGTTCGCGACTGTCGTCAAGGGACAATCCAATCAATATCTGTGGGTTGTAGGCCGAATGAAGAGCTGGCTGCTGCAGCTCGAGCAGCCGAAAGGCAGACGATAACGCGCGGCCTCTTGGCTTGTGGGGATCGTCCTCGGCCAGGCTGACGCCGGTGACACGCCTGAGAGTTGCCGACGCCGCCTGTGTTCGCTCAAGATCGACCCAGCACTCGCGGATCGCTTTGGCTGGGCGATAGCTGGAGCGGGATCTCCGAACAGAACGGTTTCTTCGTTGAATTGTAGACGGGTCGGCGCAGGCAGTGGACCGCGTGACGAAATTCCTTCGGAACCGGTCCAAACACTTATGTTAGCATTCTTATTTAGGTGTTTGGCCCGGTTCCGCATTATTTTCGTCACGCGCTGATGCGTATCAAAGTTTGTTTTGTGTCTGCGCCGTGCGGAAGCGGAAAAACGTGTGCCGACCGCCAACGTCAACGGCAAGGCGAGCAAGGGCGCGACCATCGACAAGGACAGCGAGCACCGGCAGCGGTCGGCAATTGCGTCCTATGCCAAGCGCAACGGCTTCATCGTCGGTGAGTTCTATGATGTGGCAGTGTCCGGCGCTGACGCTATCGAGAGCCGTCCAGGCTTCTCTGAGCTGCTGGATCGCATCGAAGGCAACCACGTCCGCACGGTGATCGTCGAGGATGCCTCCCGCTTCGCCCGCGAGCTGATGGCTCAGGAGTTGGGCATCACGCTGCTGATTTCTCGCGGCGTGCGCCTTCTGACTGCCAACGGTGACGATCTGACGGCTTTCGAAGATCCATCGAGGATTATGATGCGGCAGATCGCCGGCGCCTTCGCGCAGTACGAGAAAGCCGGCCTCGTCCACAAGCTGCGGCACGCACGCGAGCGCAAGAAGGAAGCTACCGGCAAGTGCGATGGTCGGAAGTCACACAAGGAGCTGCGCCCCGAGGTGGTCAAGGAGGCCAAGCGCCTCCGCAGGGCAAGCCCTACAATCCCTACAGCATCAAACGGCGCGAAGTTCGGCCGACCCGCAGTGGTGTCCAAAGAACTCAAGGCACGGATAGAGGCGTTGCGATCCGAGGGCAGCCTGACGGCCCGACAGATTGGCGAACGTCTTGGCGTCTCGCGTCGAACGATCTATCGGGCGCTGGCGGCCTGAAATCAACTCTGAGACGCCGTGGACACTAACGGCCGCCATATGCGTGATGGACGGCTTGGCTTTTAGTTTGCTAAGGGCCCCCAAGGCTAATAGCGCTGCCGGCTCCATCGGCGCCGCCATCAACTTTCAAAGTTTGTCTTGCCATTCCGTTCGCAAGTCCCTTGGCCGTCTCCAACAGACGGAGGTGCGCATCCAACTGACGAATCTTGTCGGATGTTTCAACGTATCGTCGCGCAAGATTTATCCGCTGCTGCTCGTCTCCGACGCGACTGAGATCGAAGTCGCGACGAACACGTCGCCGGTTCATCCCCGCGCATGCGGGGAACACATGAAGTCCTCAGTCTGATGCCCGTCGGTGAAGAATGTGCCGGTCGTTCATGGCGAGCCCTCCTTCTGTTCGGCATAAGCGGCTTCGATATCTTTTTCCAGTTTGGCGACCCGGCGGTGCAGGCGTTCGATCAGGTCGGCGGCTTCCTCGAAATCCTCGCCAACCCACGGCCCGACCCGCTTGTCGTTGCAGTGGCTACGGAGCCGGGACAGGATGGCCTCGATTTCCTTGTCTGTGATCGGGTCACTCATGGCGTTGCCTTTGCGAGCAAGAGCGCTCTCATGCTTCTCCCGCAGTGCTCACTGGCGTTTTTTGCTGTGATACTTATGCGAAATTACGCCGGAATCGGCCAGCGCATCGATGCACCGCCTCGAAACATTACCGCCAGCGGAGACCATACAGTCCCTGAGTTGAGGGCTGTCTGGTTTATAGGACGGGCAGAACTTGTAGAAATCAGTCTTGCAGGCGGACTTGATAGCCGGTGAATTTAGTCTTGGAGGGGAAAACGCTTATCGTTTTCCCTTGTGTACGGTTGCCCGCCGACCCCTCAAGGGACACGCTCCCGGCCGACCACCACTGGAGGATTGAGCAACGATCTGCCGGGAGCGCGCCGTACTCCTGTTAATACGGCTTTGGCGTGGATATAACGCGGTACACGGACCTCCACGCGGGGCATCTGAGTATTACGAAACGACGGCGACAGCCGAGCACGGCGCACGGCTATCGCCTTCCTCTACGCCGGAGCCGAATGCGAGCACCCCGAACCGGCGCTGGCGGTAATTTTTCCAAGAGGCCAAAATCCAGTCAATCCTCAACGTATCGAGTCGTCCGCTCAAATTTTCTTGAGCGCGGCCATTCAAAAACGACAGGTTCGAACCACCCTCAGTCAATCGACATCGTCGATCTTTATCTGCTTGCAATCGACAAGGCGCCGGGAGGCTCTTTCTTTTTCGCGGAGAATGGGGGCGGGGCTTTTGCTGAATAGCGGACCCAAAACGCGAGAAGGGAGGTGCTGGAGCACCCTCCGCCAACCATCGGCGCGTGGTCGCATCGGGAAGTCCCCCCAAGTTGGGGATGCCAAGGCCATCTTATGCATTGTAGATTCACACACACGCCAATGCAGCGATAGCCCGAGTTCGAGGCTAAGCGGCAAAGGTCAAAAACGCGAGGCGGGGACCAAGGGGAGTGGAATGTCGCCCTTGATCCCTGATTCACGCTCAACCTGTATTTTGACCGTGAACCCATGATGCCTAACCCAAAGCGACTTTCATAGTTTCGGAAGTCTTTGCAGCAGCGGAACAACAAGCCATGTTTCACGGGCGAAATAGATTATCTGAATCCCTTCCCAAAGAGATCGTTGATCAACTGGAAAAGCGACTTCTTTGCCCTACGCCGAAGGCGGAAGGCATAAACTGAGTCTCTAGAGACTTATTGATGGTGCTAAGGGACGTTACCTATTCCCTCGCTTCGCTCACTCAGCATCTCTCGTTTTTCATTTGCGAGCCAGACTGGGTCCTACAGTCGTCCGTTAGGCTCACTCAGCACTTCGGCTATGGAAGAAGCCTCCGGAACCAAGGAACCGGAGGCTCTCATGTCTGAACCCAGGTGCTCTGCACCCTTCGGTTGAGTTGCCCCCGAGCATCGCGACCTCATGATGCCGTGGCTTGGATAAAGGGACAAGCGCCTACAAAGTCCTATAGACATGAGCAATCAGGCAGGCGTCGAAACGCTCCGCTTCGCGTCCTCACCGAAACCGTTTCTGGCGTGAGACGCGCCAACTGACTGCTCTGCGGGCGACCGCCCTATTGACGTGACGGTTGGCGGCGATGTTCCGATTGACGTGAACGTTCCGGTGGACGCTGCTCGACGTTGCGATGGACGCTAACGTGGCCACGACTAACGTGTCCGCCGCGCCTTGCGTCAGCCATTGAAAGCGCCGCAGTGAGACCGCTTTTTATCTGTGTTTTCACGATACCGCCACTCCGCCGGTTTGGATCGAACGCCCTAAGTCATTGAGTTGTGTCAAGCGTTCTCGGCCAGCACAAGTTGAGGCGTCGCCCGAGAGGTCCAGGTTGATGAACATCAACGCGGCGAGTGGCGCACACTTTATAGGAACATACATTATGAACGGAGCGGGGCCTTGCGCGAGAGCATGTGAATGCTCCGTATCGGCGTGTCGGAATTCCCCGCCGCGCGACTTTGTCCCGGCAGGACGGTGTTCGCTTCTCTTAGTGTGGTGTTGAAGGTCGAGCTGCCGAACAGCAAAAATGCGCGAGGTCTTTCCGCTAACTGAGGTGAAGCGGGCGAGGCTTGTTGTTCATCACACCGGCAGAGGTTGACCAATAGCCGACATGCCGACGCGGTGTGAGTTACCGACGCAAGCGTGCGAGACTAGCGCGGCGGATACAGTCATGGAGTACGCTATGCATGAAGCGCGGATCGAGCTCCTGCAGCAAATGCCCGTCTTTGGCGGAATTCGGACCGAAGTGCTCCAATTCCTGCTCGGCTTTTGTCCAATCGTGTCCGTCCCCGCTAACGACTTCTTTTTCCGCGAGCGCGACAAAGGCGATTCGATGTTCGTCCTCGAAATGGGCAAAGCCGCCGTACTGAAATCCTGGCGCGGACGGGATTACTTGCTCGGAACGCTGAATAAGGGCGACTGCTTCGGAGAGATGGCGGTAATGGACCACTGTCCACGTAGCGCTTCCGTCCGTGCGGTCGAAGATTGTGTCGCAATCCATATTTCAGCCGCCAACCTCTATCAGGTGTACGCGCAAGACCTTAAGCAGTTCGCGCTAATGCAGATGAACATGGGTCGGGAAGTCTGCCGACGGCTCAGGGAAGCGGACAACATGCTATTCGGCGCCAAGCTGGGGATGCCCCACGCGGACATCGAACACGTTTTTCTGGCCGACTAACACCAATCTCGCTAGTCCACGCGTCGATCGGCGGCAAGTCGATCGGATCGATCACTTTGGCTCCGGAGGGACTGAGCGAGGCGTCGAGAGTACGGGCCATAACCCGACCTAGCAGCTTAAGACCAAGCGCCTCGTGGCTAATTGCGCACCTGGCCGTCTGACCCGCTCTATCCTGGAGACAGATCAGAAGCTCGCGGGTGTCGACAGCACGATGCAGGGTCTCAAGGCCAATGCAGATAGGTCCTTCACCATCTGGTTCGGCCCTAAGGCTCCGGCTGGACAGGAGAACAACTGGGTCCAGACCATGCCGGGTAAGGGGTGGAACGTGCTTTTGCGCCTCTACGGACCGCTGGAGCCGTGGTTCGACAAGAGCTGGAAGCCTGGCGATATCGAGCCTGTCCAATGATCTCGGTCTAACCGATGGCAAAAGGTCGGCTTAGGGTCAGAGTCTGACGTCACGAGTGCCGAATCCGGACGTCCGCTCTCACCCCATCAGCAGTCGAAGTCCACGACAGCGGCGGCGTTTGGCTTCGGGTCAGTACCGGAAGTTGAGGCTGTTAGCGACGGTCGAGAGCAACGTCTGGGCATTGGACGAAGCATCAACAATTACGACCCGTTGGCATCAAGTCACTAGCCAGTTTTCGCCGCCGCATCGAGCACACCTGTCTTGTAGATGCCCTGCATCAGCTTGGCCGTATCCTCGTCACGGATGTTCCAGGTCTTGTACCACTTCTCGAAGCTCCCGGCTGTCCACCCAGGCTCCTCGGCGAGAATCTTCTGCCACTTCTCGCGCGCTTCCTCTTTGCGACCGAGCTGACCTAGGATTGGGAGGTAGTCGATATAGGAGTAAAGCGTCGAATCCTGGTTGGGGTCCTGCCTGATCAGCTCCAGCGCGCGCTGATAGTCGCCGGTCAGGTAGTAATTGAGGTAGAGCGTCGCGTGGTACCATCTAGCTGCGGCGTCGGCGTTGAGCGCGTTCGCCTTTTCCGACATGGCCACCCCGCGCGGCCAGTCCCCCGAGGTCGCAGTCATGTACCCGAGCGTGGCCAGGATCTCGGCGTCATAGGGGGCGACTGCGATCGCCTGCTTCGCTTCAACCTCGAAGAGATCGAGCTGCTTATTGAAGTAGTAGGCAGCTGCGGCCACCATGTGCGCGCGCCCATCGGAAGGATCGAGTTGAACCGCGTTGCTCGCCTGCGCCACGATCTCCTGGGGCGGTACCGGCGGTTTGTCGAGGCCGTTGATCAGTCCGACGACCGCGAGCCAAGCGATCTCCCGGCGCGCCCGAGCACTCTCGGGATCGACGGCGATCGCCAGGCGCAAGAGTTCCCGCGCTTTGCCGAAGCCCTCATGCGTCCAGAGATACATCTGATCGTGCGCGCGAAGAACAAGGTCGTAGGACTGAATTTGGTCGGGGCTCTTGCGCGCGGCCGACGTGACCTCGGTCTTTTCGATCGCGCCAAAGCCGCCGGCGATCTTGCCGACGATCTGACCGACAATCTCGTCCTGAACGACGAAGATGTCGGCCATCTTGCGATCGAACTTATCGGCCCAAATGTGGGCGCCGGTCTCGGCGTCGATAAGCTGAGCCGTGATGCGGAGATCGTCGCCGGAGCGACGGACGCTGCCCTCGAGCACATAGCGCACACCGAGCTCGCGCCCGAGCTTGCCAACGTCTACAGCCTTCCCCTTGTATTGGAAGGTCGTATTGCGGGCGAGCACGCGCAGGTCGCCCGTCCGCGCCAGCTCGGTCAGGATGTCCTCGGTGAGCCCGTCGCTGAAATACTCCTGGTTTGCGTCGCCGCTGAGGTTGACGAAGGGGAGGACCGCGATCCCAGGGCCCTTGGGCGTGCCGATCGCGGTGGCTTCGACCGCCTCTCGAGGAGCCCACGCACCGTGTTCGCGTGCGAACCACACAGCCGCCGCGCCGAGAGCCAGGAGGACTGCCAAAGCCGGCACGGCCAGCTTCCATTGCCAGAGACGGGGCTTCAATTCCTGTCGGGTCGGCGCCGCTCTCGGCTCGGCGCGTACGCGGTAGACGCGCACGCCGGATCACCCGTCGACGTTGACCCGCGGATGGCCGAGACCCGGGCACGAGACACCGGCTGCCCGGTAGGCGACCACCGCCAGGGTGTCTTCCAGTGCGGCCTGGGTCAGCCTGGCCTGCTGGCCGTCGAGCACGAAGCCCTCGACCACCGCGGCGTACTCCTCGCGCGTGTAGAAGCGCTCACCCGCCGGCCACGTTGCGGAACTCGAAGCCGCGGCCCTGGGTGGTGTACTCCTCGGGCGAGGTCGGCCAGCGCCGTCTCGACCTCGCCGACGGCGTACCCCACCGCCGAGGCGAGGGTCAGGTGGTCCAGCGGCTGGTCGGCGACCATGAGGATCGCCTCCAGCGACGGGCGCAGCTCCGCGACCGGAACCGCGAGCGTGCCTGCCTCGTCCGTCTGCTCGGTCTGCTCGGTCTGCTCGGTCACGGGGTCTCCTCGTGGTCGGTGGTGTCCTCGACGGCGTCCTCGTCGTCCTGCGGCGCGGCGTCGAACTCGTCGTCGATCTCGATGTCGCCCGCCTCGGCTCCGGTCCACCGCACCGTGAGCTCGCCGAGCGGGCTGGACCTGCTCGAGACGCGATCGCCCCCTCGCGGAAGAGCTCCAGGAGCGCCAGGAACCGGGCCACCGTGGTCAGCGTGTCAGGGGAGTCGCCGCACAGGGCCCGGAACGTCATCGTGCCGGCACGGCGCAGCCGGTCGACGATCACCGCTGCCTGCTCCCGGACGCTCACCCTCGGCGCGTGGATGTGCTGGAGCGAGACCTCGAGCACCGGCTTGGGCTCCATCGCGCGCGCGGCCAGGGCGGCGAACTGCTCCAGCCCGATCCCGATCAGCACCTCGGGCAGCAGGGTGGCGAAGCGGTCCTCCAGGCCCACCGAGCGCGGGTGGCGGTGCGCCTCGTGGGCCAGCCGACGCTCGATCACCCCGGCGACCTGCTTGAAGGCGCGGTACTGGAGCAGGCGCGCGAAGAGCAGGTCACGGGCCTCGAGGAGGGCGAGGTCCTCCTCGTCCTCGACGTCGCCCTGCGGCAGCAGCCGAGCCGCCTTGAGGTCGAGCAGGGTGGAGGCCACCACAGGAACGAGGTGGTCTGCTCGAGCTCCCAGGCCGACCTCCTCGGCCTTCACATGGGCGATGAACTCGTCGGTAACCGTGGACAGCGACACCTCGGTGATGTCGAGCTTGTGCTTGGCGATCAGGCTGAGCAGCAGGTCGAACGGGCCCTCGAAGTTGTCGAGCCGGACCTCGAAGGCCGGCGTGGACTCCTGCTCCGCGACGGTCTGGGCGAGCTCGCTCATTCCTCGGTCAACCGCCGCACGAGCGCGCTCTCGTCGCCGAGCTCTTCGTACTCGGCGAGCACGAGGTGGATCGCCTCCCGGACCAGGCGCCCGCGGTCGACGGCGACGCCGTGCTCGGCGCGCAGGAGCAGGCGCACCTGCTCGAGGTGGAGCAGCTCTGCGGAGGTGACGTAGATGGTCACCTTCTCGTCGTGCCGGACGCGTCCGCTCGGCCGCCGCCGCGGCCCGGTGCGCACGGCACCGGGATCGGCTGCCTGCTCCTCGGTCGGACGGAACAGGTCGTCGGCAGCGGGAAGGCTCACCCGTCGAGACAACGGGCCAGCACCTCCTTCGCCAGCTGGCGGTAGGCGTCGGCACCCGGCGAGGTGGACGCGTAGGTCGTGATCGGCTCGCCGGCGACGGTCGAGTCGGAGAACTTCACGGTGCGCCGGATGACGGTGCGTGGAACACCTGGTCGCCCACGCCTCGACGAGCCGCTCCATGACCTCATGGCCGTGCAGGGTGCGCCGTCGAACATGGTGCCGAGCACCCCGTCGATCTCCAGCTTGGGGTTCAGCCGCTCCCGCACCTTGTCGATGGTCGTCTTGAGCAGGGCCACCCCGCAGCGCGAAGTACTCGCACTCCAGGGGCACGATCACCCCGTCGGACGCGGTCAGCGCGTTGACGGTCAGCAGCCCCAGGGACGGCTGGCAGTCGATGAGGATGACGTCGTACTTCTCGATCACCGGCGCCAGCACCCGGGACAGCGTCTGCTCGCGGGCCACCTCGTGGACCAGCTGCACCTCGGCGGCCGACAGGTCGATGTTGGAGGGCAGCAGGTCCATGCCGGGCACCCCGGAGGGCACCACGACGTCCTCGATGGCGATGTCACGCTGCATCAGCAGGTTGTAGATGGTCAGGTCGATCTCGTGGGGGTTCAGTCCCAGGCCGACCGACAGGGACCCCTGAGGGTCGAAGTCGACCAGCAGCACCCGGCGGCCGTACTCCGCCAGTGCCGCCCCCAGGTTGATCGTGGTCGTGGTCTTCCCGATCCCCGCCCTTCTGGTTGCACATGGAGATCACGCGGGCGTGGCCGTGGGTGGTCAGCGGGCGCGGCTCGGGCAGGAACGGCATCGGCCGGCCGGTGGGGCCGAGCAGCACCACCTCGGCCTCGGGAACGTCGTCCACACCCGGGAACGGGAGGGGGTCACTCATGGGGGTTTCGCCTCCTGGGGAAGGGGGAGGGAGGGGTGGAGCACCGAGGGGCGGCATCGCGGGGGCACTGGTCGAACCACCGGGAAGGTAAGGGCCACCGCTGATCTGCACTCCTTTGTCGACTCGGCGACATCGCGCCGAGCATCGCAAGGCTAGGACCGGCCCCTCGACAGGACAACCCGAACCGCGGTTACCCCGAGCTCCGATTCAAGATCCGTCGAGGGAGTGTGCACTCCGCCCCCCCGTGAGTGCACAGGGCCGGCGACGCCTGTGGACAGATCTGTGTACGACGGACTCAGTCGCCGAGCCACCCATCGGCGTGCAGGGCGTCGACGAAAGCCCGTTGGGCCTCGGTGTCCGGGACGGGGAGCCCACGCGCCTCGGCGACCCGCGCCCACGCGTCCTCGGGGGTCAGCCCCTCCACGACGAGCACCGCCGCGGCGAGCACCGAGGACCGGCCGATGCCCGCGCGGCAGTGGATCACCACGTGCCGGTCCCCCAGCAGCGCCTGGGCCAGGTCCCTGGCCAGCGCGGCCGTGGGCCCGCAGCCCGGCACCTCCAGGTCGGACATAGGCAGGCGGACGAACTCCAGGCCAGCCTCACGAGCCAGGGTCGGCTCGTTCACCAGGTCGAGCTCGATCAGCTCGCTGTCGGTCAGCAGACAGACCAGCCGGTCCACCCCCTCCCGGGCCAGCGCCTCCATCTCCTCGGCCAGCCACTCCCCACCACGCGGACGCGCCATCGTGCTGAGCCGGCCGGGCGCCGCGCCGCGGTCGGGGCTGAACAGCTCGGTCCTCACGCCTCGATCCTCTCAGAGCCGACGCATCGCGGTCGCGGCCAGGACCAGCTCGCCGACGTCGTCGGAGGCGTCGAGGTCCGCCACCGCCTCGATCACCCAGTCGTGGTGACCGGCCGGGTCCGCGAGCGTCTGTCGGACCCTGCGGATCCGGGACACCGTCTCCTCGGGGGCACCGGCCGGCTCCCCCCGCTCCTCCGGACCGACCAGCAGGTACGCCGGCCCGTGGGCGTCGGCGTCGGTGCCGACGCGTTCGTGCTCGGCGTAGTAGTCCTCGAGCGCGGTGTCCCAGGCCGACCGGGTCATCGCGACCGCGCGCACCGGGTCGGTGCGGTCGGCCGCCGACCGCTCGAGCCGGACCAGGCCGTCGACGTCGTCGCGCGCACACAGCTCCACCCGGGCGAACATCGCGTTGCGGATCATCACCGTGAACGCCCGCTCCTGCCGCGACAGCGGCCGTGGCGGTGGTCCCGGGGTGTGGTCGCGGATGTCGGCGCGCACCTGGTCGGGGTGGGTGAGCGCCTCCCACTCGTCCAGCAGCGAGGAGTCGGTCTGCCGGACCGTCTCCCCCAGCCACTCGACCAGCTCCTCCAGCTGCGGGCGTCCGGTGCGCCTCGGGCACCGACTGCCGCAGGGTGCGGTAGGCGTCGCTGAGGTAGCGCAGCACCAGCCCCTCGGAGCGGGCGAGCTGGTAGCGCCCGACCAGGTCCGTGAAGCTCATCCCCTGCTCCCACATCTCGCGCACCACCGACTGGGGGCGAGAGCGCGTCCTCGTGCAGCCACGGATGCGTCTGCCGGTACACGGCGTACGTCGCCTCGAGCAGCTCGCGCAGGGGCTGTGGCCAGGTGACGTCCTCCAGCAGCCGCATCCGCTCGTCGTACTCGATGCCCTCGGCCTTCATCGCGGCGACCGCCTCACCACGGGCGACGAACTGCTGGGCGCTGAGGATCTGCCGGGGCGCCTCGAGGACCGACTCGATGACGCGAGACGACGTCGAGGGTGTAGGTCGGGGCCTCCGGGTCGAGGACGTCCAGCGCCGCGAGCGCGAAGTGCGCCAACGGCTGGTTGAGGGCGAAGTGCGGGGGCAGGTCGACGGTCAGGACGTACCGCCGGCCGAACTCGTCGGGCTCCGGCAGCCGGGTCACCACGCCCGAGCGCACCAGGCTGCGGGTCAGCCGCACCGCGCGCCGCGAGAGCCGCAGCTGGTGCCGCCGGGTCTCGTGGTTGTCCTGCAGCAGCCGCCGCAGCACCGGGAACGCGTCCTCCTCCCGGGCCAGGACGTTGATCAGCATGGCGTTGTCGACCTTCATCCGGGAGGGCAGCGGCTCGGGCTGGCCCGAGACCAGCTTGTCGAAGGTCTGCTCGGTCCACACCACCGTCCCCTCGGGCGGCTTCCTCAGCTGTGGCTTGCTCCGCTTCTTGGGGTCCGCGGCGTTCTTGGCCTCCGACTTCGCCCTCGCCCGCTCGTTCTCGATGACGTGCTCGGGCGCCTGTACGACGACGTACCCGGCGGTGTCGAACCCGGCCCGGCCGGCCCGGCCGGCGATCTGCTGGAACTCGCGGGTCCGCAGCACCCGCTGGCGGTTGCCGTCGAACTTGGTGAGCCCGGTGAAGAGCACCGTGCGGATCGGCACGTTGATCCCCACGCCGAGGGTGTCCGTGCCGCAGATGACCCGCAGCAGGCCCGCCTGGGCGAGCGTCTCCACGAGCCGGCGGTACTTCGGGAGCATCCCCGCGTGGTGGACCCCGATCCCGCTGCGCAGCAGCTTGGACAGGGTCTTCCCGAAGCCGGCACCGAACCGGAAGGCGCCGATCTGGTCGGCGATCGCCGCTCGGTCGACCCCGGTCGCCCGCCCGAGCCCCTTGCCCAGCAGGCCGGCGGCCTGTTCGACCGCGGCGGCCTGGGTGAAGTGCACGACGTAGACCGGGCCCTGTCCGGTGGTCACCAGCTCCTCGAGCGTGTCGGCCAACGGCGTCATGGCCCACGCGAACGACAGCGGGACCGGCCGCTCGGCGTCGGCGACCACGCTGGTCTCCCGCCCGGTGCGCCGGGTGAGGTCGCTCGCCAGGTCGGCGACGTCGCCCAGCGTGGCCGACATCAGCAGGAACTGGCAGTCCGGGGAGCTCCAGCAGCGGCACCTGCCAGGCCCAGCCGCGGTCGGGCTCGGCGTAGAAGTGGAACTCGTCCATCACCACCAGCCCGACGTCGGCCCGGCGGCCCTCGCGCAGGGCGATGTTGGCGAGCACCTCGGCCGTGCAGGCGATGATCGGCGCGTCCGCGTTGACGGCCGCGTCACCGGTGAGCATCCCGACGTGGTCGGCCCCGAAGACCTCGCAGAGCGCGAAGAACTTCTCGCTCACCAGCGCCTTGATCGGGGCGGTGTAGAAGCTGACCCGGTCGGTGGCCAGCGCCGCGAGGTGGGCAGCCGTGGCGACCAGCGACTTCCCGGAGCCGGTGGGCGTCGCGAGGATGACGTTGTCGCCGCCGAGGATCGCGATGACGGCCTCGTCCTGGTGGGGGTAGAGACTCAGTCCCTGGCCGCTCACCCAGGTCTCGAAGGCGGCGTACAGCTCGTCGTCGGTGACCGGAGCGTCAGGGACGCGTAGCCGGTCACCCATCGGCGAGGGCCCGGGGGTGCGCGGTGGCGAACACCTCACGCAGGTTGTCGACGGTCACCAGGGTGTACACCTGCGTCGTGGTCACCGAGGCGTGCCCCAGCAGCTCCTGGACGACGCGCACGTCGGCACCGCCGTCGATGAGGTGGGTGGCGAAGGAGTGCCGCAGGGTGTGCGGCGACACGTCGCGGGTGACACCGGCGCGGTCCGCGGCCTTGGCCAGCACCGCCCAGGCGCTCTGCCGGGACAGCCGCCCCCCTCGGGCGTTCAGGAACAGCGCGGGGGTGCCCGATCCGCCCGTGCCGAGCTCGGGGCGGCCGCGCACCAGGTAGTCGTCGACGGCCTGGCGGGCGAAGGACCCCACGGGGACCAGTCGCTCCTTGCCGCCCTTGCCGCGCAGCAGCGCGGTGCCGTCGACCATGTCGAGGTCGTCCACGTCCAGGCCCACCGCCTCGGAGATCCGGGCGCCGGTGCCGTAGAGCACCTCCAGCAGCGCCCGGTCGCGCAGCGCGAGCGTGGTGCCGGGCGCTCCGGCCGCCTCCAGGATCGCCTCCACGTCAGCCAGCGGCAGCGCCTTGGGCAGCCGCTTGGCGGCCGCCGGCGGCTTCACGCCGGCCGCCGGGTCGCTGCGCGCCAGGCCGTCGCGCACCGCGAACCGGTGGAAGCCGCGGACCGCGACCACGGTGCGCGCCGCGGAGGTCGCGCTGAGCGGAGGATGGTCGGCGTCCCCCTCGCGCAGACGTGCCAGGAACTCGGCCACCGTCGCCTCGGTGACGTCGTCGAGACTCTCCACCGAGGTGGCGGAGAGGTACTCCAGGTAGCGCCCCAGGTCGCGACGGTACGACGTGAGCGTGTTGGCGGCGAGCCCCCGCTCGACCGAGAGGTGGTCGAGGTAGGTGCGCACCGCCCGCGACAGCGGGCTGGGCTGTGTCACTCAGGCCAGCACGGAGTCCAGGGAGACCGGCGTGATCCCGACAGCCTCGCCCACCGGGGCGCTGGTGAGCTGACCGGCGTGGGTGTTGACCCCCAGCGCGAGGCTGTGGTCGTCCCGGCAGGCCTGCTGCCAGCCCTTGTTGGCCAGCGCCACGGCGTACGGCAAGGTGGCGTTGGTCAGGGCGTAGGTGGAGGTGTTGGGCACCGCTCCGGGCATGTTCGCGACGCAGTAGAAGATCGAGTCGTGCACCTCGAAGGTCGGGTCGGCGTGGGTCGTGGGACGGGTGTCCTCGAAGCAGCCGCCCTGGTCCACGGCGATGTCGACCAGCACCGAGCCGGGCTTCATCTGTGAGACCAGCTCGTTGCTCACCAGCTTGGGCGCCGCGGCGCCCGGGATCAGCACGGCGCCGATGACCAGGTCCGCCTCCATCACCTGCTGCTGGATCGCCAGCTTCGACGACGCGAGCCCGTGGACCCGGTTGTTGTAGCGCCAGAACGACATCCGGAGCTTGTCGAGGTCGGTGTCCAGCAGGGTCACGTCGGCGCCCATGCCGAGGGCGATGTTCGCGGCGTTCTGCCCCGCGACGCCGGCACCGATCACGACGACCTTGGCGTTGGCCACGCCACCCACCCCACCGAGCAGCACACCCCGGCCGCCCCGGGCGCGCAGGAGCGAGTAGGCGCCCACCTGGGGGGCCAGGCAGCCGGCGACCTCCGACATCGGGTAGAGCAGGGGCAGCCCGCCGGAGGGCAGCTGCACCGTCTCGTAGGCGATCCCGGTGACCTTGCGGGCGATCAGCTCGTCGGTCAGCGGCTTGTCGGCGGCCAGGTGCAGGTAGGTGAAGAGCAGGAGGTCCTCCCGCATCCGGTGGTACTCCTCGGCGATCGGCTCCTTGACCTTCAGGACCATGTCGGCGGTGCCCCAGACGTCGTCGGCCGTGTCGAGCATCGTGGCCCCGGCCGCGACGTACTCGTGGTCGGGGATCTGCGAGCCGGCGCCGGCGCCCTTCTCGATGAAGACCGTGTGGCCACGCTCGGTGAGCTCGTGGGCGCCCACCGGGGTGAGCGCGACGCGGTACTCGTGGTTCTTGACTTCCTTGGGAACGCCGACCTTCACCTTGCATCCTCCTGGTTCGCGCACCACCTCGTCGTGGCGCCGGGGACAACCTACTCCTGAACGGGTGCTGCGGGGACGAGCCCTCGAGCCTCGCAGACCAGCACCGCGAGCGCCACCGGGGCGTCGGCGACCCGGCCGTCCAGGACGGCCGCCCGGAGCTCGGCGAACGGCACCCAGAACAGCTCCATCTCCGCCTCCTCGTGCTCGAGCACGAAGTCGCTCGAGGGTCCCTCCTCGAGGGTGCGGGCGAGGAAGTAGTGGTGCAGCTCCGAGGAGATGCCCGGAGAGGGGTACGCCGAGGCGAGGTGGGTCCAGTCGCGGGCGACGAGGCCGGTTTCCTCGTGCAGCTCGCGGCGCGCCACCTCGAGGGGCTCCTCCCCCGCGACGTCCAGCAGCCCGGCGGGGAGCTCGACCAGGGCGTGCTGCACCGCGTGACGGTACTGGCGCAGGCACAGCACTCGGTCCTCGCCGTCGAGGGCGAGCACGATCACGGCCCCCGGAGCCTCGAGGACGAGGCGGCGGAACGGCGCCTCGTCCGGGTGCCCGGGCCGGCGCAGCGGTGTCCTGCCGAAGGGCCATCACCCAGTCGTCGCGGTGCAGGTCGCGGCGGGACTCCACGGGCCACGCCTCGGGGCGGTCCCGCAGCATCAGATCGGGTCGTCCTCGTCCTTGCGGTGCAGCATGGACTCGTCGATCGGGAACCGGAGCTCGCGCTGCCGATCGATCGCGGCGCCGACCAGGCCCGCGAACAGCGGGTGCGGGCGGGTGGGCCTCGACCGCAGCTCGGGGTGAGCCTGGGTGGCCACGTAGTAGGGGTGCACGTCTCGCGGCAGCTCGACGAACTCCACGAGCCCCAGGTCGGTGTTGGTGCCGGAGAAGACCAGGCCGGCCTCCTCGAGCTGGTCGCGGTAGGCGTTGTTCACCTCGTAGCGGTGCCGGTGGCGCTCCATGATCGAGCCCTCGCCGTAGGTCTCGCGGACCACGCTGCCGGGCTTGAGCTCAGCCGAGTAGAGACCCAGGCGCATGGTGCCGCCCAGGTCACCGGCTCCCTCGACGAACGACTTCTGCTCCTCCATGGTCGCGATCACCGGCTCGGGGCAGTCGGGATCGAACTCGGTGGAGGCCGCCTTGGCGAGCCCGGCCATCGACCGGGCGTACTCGATGACCATGCACTGCAGGCCCAGGCACAGGCCCAGGGTCGGGACGCGATGGGTGCGCGCGTAGGTCAGAGCGCCGAGCTTGCCCTCGATGCCGCGGATGCCGAACCCGCCCGGGACGCACACGGCGTCGACGTCCTCGAGCTGGTGCCGGGCACCCGCCTCGGTCTCGCACGAGTCCGACGGCGACCCACCGCACTCGCACCTTGGCCTCGTGCGCGAACCCGCCGGCGCGAAGTGCCTCGACGACGGAGAGGTAGGCGTCGGGGAGGTCGATGTACTTCCCGACCAGGGCGACGGTGACCTCCTCCTTGGGGTGGTGGACCCGGCGCAGCAGGTCGTCCCACACGGTCCAGTCGACGTCGCGGAAGGGCAGGCCGAGGCGGCGTACGACGTAGGCGTCCAGGCCCTCGCGGTGCAGCACCTTGGGAATGTCGTAGATCGACGGGGCGTCGGCGGCGGTCACCACCGCCTCCTCGTCCACGTCGCACATCAGCGAGATCTTCCGCTTGATGCCGTCGGGCAGCTCACGGTCGGCCCGGCACACGATCGCGTCGGGCTGGATGCCGATGGAGCGGAGCGCGGCGACGGAGTGCTGGGTGGGCTTGGTCTTGAGCTCGCCGGAGGGTCCGATCCAGGGCACCAGGGAGACGTGCAGGAAGAAGCAGTTGTCGCGACCGATGTCGTGGCGCACCTGGCGGGCCGCCTCGAGGAAGGGCAGCGACTCGATGTCCCCGACCGTGCCGCCGATCTCGGTGATCACCACGTCGACGGCTCGCTCGCCCTCGGCGACCGCACCCATCGCCCGGATCCGTTCCTTGATCTCGTTGGTGATGTGCGGGATGACCTGGACGGTGTCCCCGAGGTAGTCGCCGCGCCGCTCCTTGGAGATGACCGAGGAGTAGACCTGCCCGGTGGTCACGTTGGCGATCTGGTTGAGGTTGGTGTCGAGGAACCGCTCGTAGTGGCCGATGTCGAGGTCGGTCTCGGCCCCGTCGTCGGTGACGAACACCTCGCCGTGCTGGAACGGGTTCATCGTGCCGGGATCGACGTTGAGGTAGGGGTCGAGCTTCTGCATCGTGACGCGCAGACCGCGCGACTTCAGCAGGCTCCCGAGGCTCGAAGCCGTCAGGCCCTTGCCGAGAGAGGAGGCGACGCCTCCGGTGACGAATACGTGCTTGGTGGGCGCGGCAACCTTCACGGGGTTCTAGCCTACCTGAGGCTGACCGCGCCGTCGGCACCCGACGCACCGTAGGCCTGTCCGCGCGTCGCCGGCCACTCGGTCAGCGACAGCAGGGCGGTCACCTGGCCGGCCGCGGTCTCGACGCCGTCCACGGTCGCCAGTGAGGCCGCCACCGGCTCCTCGCGGAGCCGGGAGAGACGCCCGTCGGCCCCGTCGGCGGTGTCGGCCGCGAGGACCACGCCGACCGACTGCGCGGCCAGCCCACCGAGCACGCCGGCGTAGATCGGGTCGTCCGCGGCGGAGGTGTCCGCGCCGAGCAGCGCCAGGACGTACGGCGCGCGCCGCTCGGGGGTGCCGGTGGTCGTGACCAGGTCGGCGGCCGCCAGGCTCTGCCGGATCGAGGTCGCGTCCTTGCTGGTGGCGCTGCCCTTGTCGGAGGTGGTGGCCATCGCCAGCCCGAGCAGCTGACCGATCCGGTCGTAGGTCGTCGACGCCGCCGGCACCCGGCCGTCCTCGAGCTGGGTCATCAGCTGGCTGCCCAGGGTGTCCACGAGGGCCTTCTCCCCGGCGGCGACCAGCGCCGGCTCGACGGCGTAGGTGCCCGCCACGGTCCCTCCGGCCGCCGCCACCTGGGCCGCCACCGCCTCCTGGGTGGTCTCGGGGACCCCCGGGAAGGCCAGGATCGCCACGGACCGGCCGCCCAGCCCGTCGGCGTACAGCCGGGTGGCGGAGCCGGCCACCACCTGGTCGGCGAACGCGGACTGCTGCTCGGCCGCGTCGAGGGCCTGCGCGTCGGCGGCGGACGGGGCGGCCGTCTCGGCGCGGCCGAGCTCGGCGAGCGGGCCACCGCCCAGGGCGATCCCGGCGGTCAGGGCCAGGAAGATCGCCACGAGGGAGACCACGTGGTAGCGGAACGACATCACGGGAGGAGTCCTTGGAGATCGTCGAGGAGGGAGCCCAGCACGGGCGTGGCGTCGTGCAGCCACTGCTGCCCCACCGGGGTGACCGCGATCGCCGCGGCGACCGCGACCAGCCCCGCCAGCAGGACCAGGAGGACGTGCCAGGGGCGGACCCGGCCGGAGTAGAGCAGCGGCAGCGTCGACGCGTCCACGAGCCGGGGGCCGACCTTGAGCCGGGTGAGGTAGGTGCTGGCCAGGCCGGGGCGCTGGCGGTCCAGGAACTCCTCGAGCGTGGCGTGCAGACCCACGCCGACCAGGACGGAGGCACCCGCCGCGTCGGCCATCAGCAGCGCGGCGTCCTCGGCGGTCGTGCCCGACTGCAGGCGGACCGGGCGCACCCCGAGCCGCTCGATGGAGTCCAGCGAGGTGGCCTGGCCGCCGCGTTCGACGCGCACCACGACGTCCCGTGCCGCGCGCAGCGCCTTGGCGCTCGGAGCGTCCGGACCCTGGACGCGGTCGTCGACCACCACGATGTCCGGCTTGAGCCCCGCCCCGAGGAGGGAGTCGGCCCCACGCTGCACCCCGATCAGGACGGCGTTCTGCTCGCGCGCGAAGCGGGCGACGGAGGCCAGCTGACGCCCATGGTCGTGGGAGGGGACGACCACGACCACCGGCCGCCCGGTCACCGCGGTCCGCAGCCGCGGCAGCCCCTCGCCGTGCAGCAGCAGGCCCTGCTCGCGGCGCAGGAACTCCGCGGAGTTGTGGACGAAGCTGTCGAGCTGGGTGGCCATGCCGGCGCGGGCGGCGCTCATCTGCTCGGCCACGGTCGCGGCGTCCAGGGCCCGCCCGGAGGCCAGCAGCTGCGCACCGGAGAACAGGTCGCCGTCCTCGAGGCGCACCCGGGCACCGTCGCTCACCGCGGCCAGCCCCTCGGCCCCGATCCCGTCCACCAGCGTGATCCCGGCCTCGGCGAGCAGCTCCGGACCGAGGTTGGGGTAGCGACCGGAGATCATCGGCGCGGCGTTGACCACGGCCAGGACGCCGGCGTCCACCAGCGCCGAGGCGGTGGCCCGGTCGAGGTCGAGATGGTCCACCACGGCGATGTCGCCCGGACGCAGTCGCGGAAGCAGTGCCTGGGTGCGCCGGTCGACGCGGGCGGTCGCGTGCAGGCCGGGGAACTCGGGCGCGGTGCGCTGGCGGACGGGCATCTTCATGACCGGTCAATCCTGACACCGGGGATAGGCCCATCGGCGCATCCCACCCGGCTCCGCGCGTCGGGCCTAGCGGCTGGCTCGAGCAGCCTCCAACAGCTCCTGGGCGTGGGCGAGCGCGGTGTCGGACTCCTCGACCCCGGCCAGCATCCGGGACAGCTCGCGCACCCTGCCCTCGTCGTCGAGGACGGTGAGTCCGGAGGTGGTGACGCTGCCGTCGCTGGACTTCTCCACGACGACGTGCCGGTCGGCGTACGCCGCGACCTGGGGCAGGTGGGTGACCACGAGGACCTGGGCGGTGCGGGCCAGCTGGGCGAGCCGCCGGCCCACCTCGATCGCGGCCCGGCCGCCGACGCCGGCGTCGACCTCGTCGAACACGAAGGTGGGCACCGGGCTGGTGCCGGCGAGCGAGACCTCGACCGCCAGCATGACGCGGGAGAGCTCGCCCCCGGAGGCGCCCTTGCCGAGCGGGCGGGCTTCGGCGCCGGTGTTGGCCGACAGCAGGAGCTCCACCTCGTCGACGCCGGCTGCTGAGAACCGCAGCCACCGGTCGCCCACCAGCAACGGGCCCCCGAGCTCCTCGGCGCCCTCGCCCGGTGCCGGCACCTGGCTCTGCCGCACCGCGACGTCGAGGCGGGCGTGCGGCATGGCCAGCAGCCCCAGCTCCGCGGTCACCTCGGCGGCCAGCCGCTCGGCGGCCTCACCACGGGCGGCGGAGAGGAGGGTGGCGGCCCGCGCCAGGGACTCGCGCAGGGTGGCACGTTGGGTGCGGAGCTCACCGATCCTCTCGTCGGTGCCCTCCAGCTCGAGGAGTCGCTGGCTCCCCTGCTCCGCCCACGCCAGCACCTCGTCGATGGTGCGGCCGTACTTCCGGGTCAGGGCCGTCAGCGCCGCACGGCGCTCGGAGACCACGCCCAGCCGCGCCGGGTCGGTCTCCAGCCGGGCGGCGTAGGACGCCACGTCGGCGGCCACGTCGGAGAGCAGGTAGACGACCTCGCCGACGCGGTCGGCGAGCTCGCCCGCCTCGGGGTCGTGGTCGCGCACCCCCTGGAGCAGGGCGCGCGCCGCGGAGGTCGTGGCCAGGGCGTCGGGGGCGCCCTCCTCGCTCGACAGCGCCTCGCGCGCCTGCTCGGCGGCGGTGCGGAGGGTGTCGGCGAACCCGAGCCGGGACTCCTCGGCGGCCAGGGCGGCTTCCTCGCCGGGTTCGGGAGCGACGTCCTCGATCTCACCGAGCCCGAACCGGAGCAGGTCGGCCTCACGGGCCCGCTCCTGGGCATGGGAGACGACGTCGACCAGCTCCCGCTCGGTCCGGGTGAGCCGGCCGTGCAGGGCGGCGTAGCCGTCCAGCAGCGCTGCGACCGAGGGGCCACCGAACCGGTCGAGCGCCTCACGCTGGGCCTGCGGACGCAGCAGCCGGTGCTGGTCGGACTGCCCGTGCACGGCCACGAGCGGTTCGGCGACGCTCGCCAGCCGGGAGACGGGCGCGCTGGCGCCGCCGACGAACGCCCGGGACCTGCCCTCGGCGGAGACGGTGCGGGCCAGGACCACCCGGGCGTCCTCGACCTCGCCCCCGACCTCGGCCACCGCCGCTGCGAACTCGGGGAGCGCCTCGGCCACGACCACGCCCTCCACGCGGGCCACCCGCGCTCCGGCGCGCACGGCGCCGGTGTCGGCACGCGCGCCGAGCAACAGGCCCAGAGCCGTGACCACCATCGTCTTGCCGGCACCGGTCTCGCCGGTGATCACCGTCAGGCCCGGGCCGAGCTCGAGCGTGGAGCTCTCGATCACGCCCAGCGAGGCGATCCGGATCTCCTCAAGCATCGGCTGCTCCCCGGCCCCGTCGGCGCTGCTCCGCGGTCCCCCGCCAGCCCTGCACCGGCAGCGCGAACTTCGCGACCAGCCGGTCGGTGAACGGCCTCGGGTCGAGCCGGACCAGGCGCACCGGTCGCACCCCGCGGCGTACCACGATGCGGGCGCCGGGGGGCAGCTCGACCGTGCGCCGGCCGTCGCACCACAGCACGCCGGCCGCGTCCACGCCGTCGAACATCTCGATGGCCAGCACGGAGTCCGGCGCGACGACCATCGGCCGTGCGAAGAGCGCGTGGGCGCTGATGGGGACGATCAGGAGAGCCTCGACACCGGGCCAGACGATGGGCCCACCGGCGGAGAAGTTGTAGGCGGTGGAGCCGGTGGGCGTGGCGCAGACGACCCCGTCGCACCCCCACCGGGACAGCGGCCTGCCGTCGATCTCGACGACGACCTCGATCATCCGCTGCCGCGCGGACTTCTCGACGCTGGCCTCGTTGAGGGCGAAGGTGCGCGCGACCAGCTCCTTGTCGCGGTAGACCGCGACGTCGAGGGTGAGCCGGTCCTCAGCGGTGTAGCGCCGGTGCACGATGGCGTCGATGGTGAGCTCGGCGTCCTCCGGCTCGGCCTCGGCGAGGAACCCCACGTGCCCGAGGTTGACCCCGAGCAGGGGCGTGGCGCTCTCGCGGGTGAGCTCGGCGGCCCGCAGGATGGTGCCGTCGCCGCCCAGCACCAGCGCCAGCTCGCAGTCCCGGCCGGCGTCGCTCTCCGACGTGGTCACCTCCAACGCCGGGGAGTAGTCCTCGGGTGCCAGGTCGAGCTCCTGGGCATCGTCGGCCACCAGCCGGACCAGGAGACCGTGCTTGGTCAGCGAGCCGCAGAACTGGAGGGCGAGCTCCCTGATGTCCTGGCGGCCGATGTGCGCGACCAACAGCACCCGCCGGACGCCCTCAACGGATGCACTCACGGGTCCACCTTCTCATCCGCCGCCCCCACCTCGGCTGCGACATCGGCCTCTCCGATCTCGGCCGGTCCCCGGCGCAGCCAGAGGAAGAACTCGACGTTCCCGGACGGTCCCGGTAGCGAGCTGGTCGTCACCATGCGCGCGCCCCAGCCGCGGCGCGCCGACGCGGCCGCGACCGACCCGACGGCCTCCGCCCGGAGCGCGGGATCGCGCACGACGCCGCCCTTGCCCACCCGCTCGCGTCCGACCTCGAACTGTGGCTTGACCATGAGGACCAGGTCCCCGTCCGGGTCAGTCACCCCGATCAGGGCGTCCAGGACCAGCTCGAGGGAGATGAAGGACAGGTCCCCGACGACGAGGTCGACCGGCCCGCCGATGGTGTCCAGGTCGAGGTCGCGGACGTTGGTGCGGTCGTGGACGTCGACCCGCGGGTCCTGGCGCAGCCGCCAGGCCAGCTGGCCGTAGCCCACGTCGACCGCGACCACCTGGTCGACGCCGTGCCGCAGCAGCACGTCGGTGAACCCTCCGGTGGAGGCACCGGCGTCCAGGCACCGCCGGCCGGCGACGCGCAGCCCGGCCGGCTCGAACGCGGCCAGGGCTCCGGCCAGCTTGTGACCGCCGCGAGACACGTAGTCGGGGCGGTCCGGGTCGTCGGTCACCACGATCGCCACATCGGTGGTCACCGCCGTGGCAGGCTTGGTGGCGACCACACCGGAGACCCGGACCCGGCCGTCGGCGATCAGCTCGCAGGCGTGGTCACGGGAACGTGCGAGCGTGCGCCGGACCAGCTCGGCGTCGAGGCGAAGGCGGCGTGGCGGCACGGCCCTCAGGCGTCCGGGCGCGCGTCCAGGGCGGAGCGAAGCTCCTCGTGGGCCCGCTCGAACACGGCGACGTGCTCGGTCACCGGCAGGTCCTCCAGGCCGTCCAGGGAGTCCAGGACGGCGTCCACCCGGTCGTCGCCGGTGCGCACGGGCTCCGCCGGCTCCGCGTGGCCGACCTGGTCCTCGAAGGGCTGCTCGCTCATGGGCGAAGGCTATCCGGTCGGACCCGCCGACGGGCGGTCCGGGAGGACGAGGCCGGTGATGTCGACGGGCACCCCGGTCCGGTCGAGGTGCGCCCAGGAGGCGACCGCCACCGCACGCCACCAGTCGTCGGGAGCACCCGTGCCCCCGACGAGGATCCGCCCGTGGGTCACCTGGGCTCGCCAGCCGCCACACTCGGCCCCGTCGGCGGTGATCGCGGGCGCGGGATGGGCGTGGAGCAGCCCGGTCAGTCCCGCCGCGAGGTAGGTCGGGCGGTGCCGGGGGGGCGCCGCCACGAGCTCGGGCAGCCCGGTCACCCCGGTGAGCACGAGCAGGGAGGGAACCCCGGCATGGTTGGCGCCCTCGATGTCGGTGTCGAGCCGGTCCCCCACCATCAGCGGGCGGCTGCCGCCGACCCGGCGCACCGTCTCGTCCAGCAGCGGGCGAGCCGGCTTGCCTGCCACGTCGGGGGTGACCCCGGTGAACTGCTCGAGCATCCGCACCAGCACACCGTGCCCCGGCGCCGACCCGAACGACGTGGGGATGGTCAGGTCGGTGTTCGTGGCCACCCACCACAGCCCCTCGCGGATGCGCACCGCGGCCCGCATGATGTCGCGCCAGAGCACCTCGGGGCCGTAGCCGGTCACCACCGCGACCACCTCGCCCCCGTCGTCGAGCGATCGCACCGGCACCAGCGCCTCCTCGACGAGCGCCCGGCCCAGGCCCTCACCGCCCAGCATCAGGACCCGGCTCTCCGGTGGCAGTCGGGCCGCGAGCATCCGGGCCGCGGCCTGGGCCGAGGTGACGACGTCCTCGGTCCACGCGGGCACGCCCAGGTGGACGAGGTTCTCCGCGACCACCTCGGGAGGGCGCGAGGCGTTGTTGGTCACGAACGCGATGCGCAGGCCCGCGTCACGGGCCGCGGCGATCGCCTCCGGGGCGCCCTCGATGGCGTGCCCGCTGACGTAGACGACCCCGTCGAGGTCGAGCATCGCCAGGTCGTGGGCCTGGCACAGCGGAGCGGACGACGAACCGAGCACGTGACACCGGCCTCCTTCGGTGGTGGTCCTACGATGCAGGCGATGGACGAATCCTCCGTGGTGCCGCCGCCGTACCTCGGCAGGCCGTTGCTGCTGCACGCGTTCCGGGGGCTCACCCTCGTTCCGAGGCGGATCGGGGGACCCTCCTCCGCCAAGGCGCTGGCGCGACCCTATCGCGACATCGCCGCCCGGCTCGCGTCCTGGGAGCGCTCCGGACAGCTCCTCGTCGACACCGAGCCGGCGATCTACCTGCATGAGTACACCGCGGGAGGGCTGACGGTGCGCGGCCTGGTCGGAGCCCTGGACCTGGTCGAGCGGGCGTCGACCCGCGAGGAGAGCGCAGTCCTGCCGCACGAGGGGGTCCATGCCGACCGGGTCGACCACCTGGCCCAACGGATGCAGCAGCTGGGCCTGCAGCCGGCCCCGATCCTCCTGGTGCACCGCGGACCGGAGGTGGTGCGCCGGTTGGTCCACGTCACGCTCGCGTCGGATCCGGACCGCACGTTCACCGACCGGTCGCGGCAGCACCACCGGATCTGGGCCATCCGGGACCCGGCGACCCTGCGCACCCTGGCCGACGCCCTCGGTCAGACCACCCCGATGATCGCGGACGGACATCACCGCTACTCCGCCTACCTGAGGCTCCAGGCCCAGCATCCGGGCACCGGCTGGGACCGCGGGCTGGCCATGCTCGTCGACCAGGACGACACGCCGCTGTTCCTCGGCGCCATCCACCGGGTCCTGCCCACGGCCTCCCTGGCCGACATCGGTGCGGTGGCGGCGGCCCAGGGCTGGGTGCTGCGGACCCTCCCGCGCCGGGAGGCGGTCAACGCCCTCGCCCCCACCACCGTCGTGGTGACCGACGGCACCCAGTGGGCGGCGCTGCCGCTGCCGGTGCGGCCCGGCGACGCGGTCCTCGACGTCCTGCACGACACCGTCATCCCCGGGTTGCCCCGGGGACCAGGGCACCTCGGCTACCACCACAGCGTCGACCAGGCCGTCCGTCAGGTGCGGCGACGGGGTGGGGTGGCCGTGCTGATGCCGGCGCCCGACTTCGACCTGATCTCGCACCTGGTCGCGAACCAGCGGCTGCTCCCGGAGAAGGCCACCTCCTTCCAGCCCAAGCCGACCGTCGGCTCCCTCATGCGCTCGATGCACGACGGATGAGCCTGGCGCCCGTCACCTCGACCTCCACCCGCGACGCAGTCCCGGCCGCCCCGCGGAAGAACCGGCGTCGCACCGCCCCCACGACCTCGACCACGTCACCGGGCCGCCAGCTGCGCACGGTCCGCCGCGCCCTCCCGCCCCACACCACGCACTCGAGCGCGTCGACGCCCCTGCGCCCGCCCGCGGGCGCCTCGGGCCGCGCCACCACGATCCGGAAGCTCCACAGCGAGTCCCCGCTGGGCATCATCCGTTCCGTGGGCTCGTGGGCGACCCGCCCCACCAGCCGCACCTCGTTGACCGCAGCCACGGCCGTCGCCTGTGCACTCATGCCCCTCACCTCCGGGCAGCACTCTGCCGGTGCGCGCCGACAGCGGCCGGTGCGGCCGTCACCCGCCTGTGGAACCGGGGCGTGGACTCCTGGCTGTGCCCCGAATTCGGGCCGCTCGCGGTGCCACACCTGCCCC
>CAVUBO010000032.1:0-12391 GCA_963739785.1 uncultured Actinomycetota bacterium
GTCTTGTCCACGTTGTAGGGCATGTCGCCAGCGTAGGACTCCGGACAAGCTCGCCGTCACTGGGCCGCGGACGAACCCGTGTCAGGTCGGATCACGAGCGTGGAGCGTGCGCAGCGGCGCCGATGGCGGCGTAGAACTGCTCCATGGCCTCGGCGTTGTAGGCCTCGCAGTCGAACGGTTCGCACGCCACCTCCCCCGCGAGGAACTTCGACATGCCCTCGGCCAGGGCGTCGTCGCTCTGCTCGACGACGAGGCCGGCGCCGGGGGGACCGAGCCCTCCACCGAGCCGAACCGGGTGCTGATCACCGGGAGTCCCAGGGTCCTGGCCTCCAGCACCACCATCGGTTGCCCCTCGTAGTCGCTCGAGAGCACGAAGCAGTCCGCCTTGGCCATGATCACGTAGGGGTTGTCGACGTGGCCCGCGAAGCTGACGAACTCCTGGACCCCCAGTGACCTGGTCAGCTCCCTGAGCTCGCGCTCCAGCTTGCCACTGCCGACGATCACCAGTCGGGACTCCGGGGTGTGCTGCAGACCTTCGCGAACGCCCGGATCAAGCGGGCCTGGTTCTTCTCGGGTGACAGGCGCGCGACGTTGACGAACGTCCGGACGTTCCCTGAGCCCACGCCCGGCACCCGGGTCTGGCTGCGGACCTCGGCCAGCAGCGTCTTCGCATCGAAGAACTCCAGCAGCGTGGCGACGGCAGACGAGACGTTCCCGACATCGAAGGTACCGAGCCCCGCCGTGCCGGCGCCGTCCGGCGACACCGCCACGGACCTCCTGGGACCGGTCGCGCCCGGCCATCTCCAGCACCCGTTCGTGGTCGATCGTGTTCCTGGCGTAGGTGAACTTGTCGGGCGGGGCGAACTGCGCGAGTCGTTCGGAGTCCACCCGGTTCAGCTCCTCGGAGACCGAGACCAGGCGATCGAAGTAACGGAACGTGGAGAAGACCGCGTTGAGTCGTTCCTTGAGGTGCTTGAACCCGGCCGTCTCGCGCTCGGCGTCGGCCTTCAGGTCGTTGTGCAGCCACATCACGCGCTGATCGATGTCACCGTTGATGAACAGGTACGGCACCGACGTGCCGTAGCCGCTGAGATCCAGCCCGTAGTCGAAGCGTGCATGCCCGAAGACCCGACGCCACTCGTCGCGCCAGAACTCGCGGTGCGACGGCGGCAGGCGTTCGGGGAGCCCCTTCTCCATGCGCTTCTGCTCGGCCCGGACCGCGCGTGGCGAGGCGACAGGGGTGCCCATCCTGATGAAGTGGCGGCAGCGGGGGTCGATGAGCCGCTGGTTCTTGACGCGGTCGCGGTTCTTGCTGGAGTGATAGAGGACCGACACGTCGAACCGGTCGTAGTCGAGGTGGCGCAGCAGGTTCAGCGCCGACGAGGTCAGCCCGTTGGAGGTCAACCCACCGACGTAGATCAGCATCGACGGTTTGCCCGAGGAGAAGTCGGAAACGACGCGGTGGCCAGCCTGGTCGGCGCCCCGGAAGACGATGTCGATGACGCGATCGGCGACCGAGCCGTCTTCGTGCGGGGCGTAGGTCGCGATCGCCTGCGCCCGGCGGTCATCCGGTTCCCACGGAGCCGCGACGACGGTTCGGACCTGTTCCAGCAGCTCGTCGATGTTGTGGGAGATCGGGCCGAACAGCTCGGAGTCGTCGATGTACAGGCCGCGTCCGGACCCGTACTGGTCCAGGTCGGGCACGTGGTGCAGGATCGGCCGGCCCGTGGGAAGGAAGTCGAAGAAGATGCTGGAGTAGTCGGTGACCAGGACATCGGTCACGCCCAGGAGGGCATTGGTCGGCAGGTCGTTGGGCACGAGGATCCGCCGTCCCTCACCGGAGGCGACGACGGCGTCGTAGATGACCTGGTGAGCCTTCAGCAGGACGACGTACTTCTCGGCGTCCACCGACTCCTGGAGCCGCTGGACCACGCTGACCAGCTGCTGCGAGTTGGCTTCCGGTGCCCAGAACGACTCGCCCTTCCAGGTGGGTGCATACAGGATGATCTTCCGGTCGCCGATCGCGAGGCCGCTGCTCTCCAGCTCCGTGATCACCCGCTTCGGGTCGCGCTCGGCCACGAGCTGCAGATCCGTCCGCGGCTGCCCTTCCTCGATGACCTTCCCGCGGAACACGCCCTGCAGCCGGAACGCCTGTCGGTAGAGCCGGTCGGTCATGTACTCGCTGGCCGAGAGCAGGTAGTCCGCGCTGACCATGTTCCGCAACACGTTCCGCATGACCGTGCCGCCGTCGTCGAGGTCGTACCCCATCCGCTTCAGCGGGACGCCGTGCCAGGTGTTGAGGTAGATCTGTCCCTCGCGCTTCGCGAACTCCTGGGGGAAGGTGGCGTTGTTGATGAGGTACTTCGAGGTCGCCAGCTTGGTCAGGTAGTCCGGCGACCTCATCTCGACGAAGCTCACGCGAGGATGGCCGGCGAACCTCTCGACCACCTTGGCCTGCTTGACCGGGTCGTCGAGGGCCCACACGTGGTGCAGGTGCTGCATGTCCGGCGCGTCGAGGAGCCGGCGGAAGATCGCCTCGGGGTTGCACAGCATGCCGTTCCCGGAGAACGACTCGTAGAAGACCTGGGAGTCGTTCACGGGAAGCCGGTACGCGCTGGCCCGAGCGCGGGCCTCCCGCCTCTCCTCGCTCGCCTCGACAAGTGCGCGATAGCGGGTGCGCACGCGGGTCGCACCGGGCAACCGTCGCAACATGGGCCTGCCCCGCATCGAACGATCAGTCCTTCCCACGGCTGTGAACGGGCCGCGTCTCCCGTGGCGGAGCACGACGATGACGAGGCAGTCTAGACGCCGCCGAACGCGGTCTCGTGACCGAGGCGCCACCGCGAAGTGCAATGATGTGCGGCGTGCGCGCGGCCGTGGAGTCATCCGACCAGCGGATGTGGGACCAACTCGGGGCATACATGGCGGCCTACGCGCGGAGCCACCCGGTGCGGAAGGTCGGGGTCGTCGGCAATGCCCCGCTCGGTCCCAGCGATGAGCGGGCCGACGATCTGGACTCCTGCGACCTGGTGATCCGGGCCAACTCCCTGGTCCTCGACCGGCCCGGCGAACCGCGGGCCGTGGGAAGCACCTGTCACGTCGTGCTCCTGAGCCGCAGCACGCGGATCACGCCGTGGGTCTTCCAGGACTACCGCAACCGCGCCTACCTGCTGATGCAGGCGGGGTTCACGGTGTTCACCTGGTTGCGCGACACCGCGGCCCACTGGCCGGCCGATCTCGGTGCGATGCCGGTGCCCAACGGGGTGGTGACGAAGCGGCTCGCCGACCGGCTGTGGACGGACCGCGAGCCGAAGTCGCTGATCCCGACCACGGGGACCACCGGGCTGTTCCTCGCGCACGAGCTCTTCCCTGACGCGGAGCTGGTCGCGACCGGCTTCTCGTTCATCGACAACCGTGAGCAGTCGGAGTGGGGCCACCACGCCGGCGGAGTCACCGCCGTCAACGAGCTGCACCGCCTCGACCTCGAGGGCGCGCTGCTCGAGTCGTGGGTGCAGGACGGCAGCATGAAGCTCCTGAAGTGAAGGTGGAAGGACAGGAATGAGCATCCGTGACCGGGTGACCCGGCGGTGGGGCGTTGCACCCGAGGAGATGCAGGCGGCCACGCGCCGGCTGAACCAGCAGGAGCGCCAGCTGGAGAAGCTGTCCACGCGGTTCGCAGAGCTGCGCGTGCGGCTGGAACGCGTCGCCGGCGCCAACCACAAGCTGCGCGAACGCGCCGAGCGGCAGGACGGCCGGCTGACGGCGCTCCAGGGGACGGTGAAGGAGCTCAAGGAGTCGATCGCGCCGATCATCCGGGCCCAGAACCTGCGCGAGGTCGACCACGGCCGCGCGATGCAGCAGCTCGCAGCCCTGGAGGAGCGGGTCGGCAGGATCGAGGAGGCGCTCGAGTCCAACAGCTACGAGACCGATGACGACTCGTTGCGGGAGGCCCGGAGCCTCGTCGACACGGTGCGCCGGGAACACGACCAGGTGCGGGTGCGCTTCCAGATCATCTCCGCCTACGAGGAGCGGTTGCGACGCCTCGAGGCCGCGGTCACCACCATGTACGACGGCGACCTGCGCCACCCGCTCTGACGTCCCCGTCGGCGGGATCGATCAGCCGGGGCCGGGGAGCCAGGGCAGCCGTACGACGCCGTGCGCGAGGAGCGCCTCCAGCATCTCGAACTGGTAGAGGTAGTCGATCGCGAACGCGCGGGACTCCGGGATCTCCAGCATCCCGTGCACGCCCTGCTCGATCCACGACGCCTCTCCGCGCCGGATGAACGCGGTCCGCCAGACGTAGAAGTTGCCGTTGATCCGCAGGAACCGGGCCAGGTCCTGACGGCGGGTGGCGCCGGATCCCTCCGGCAGGTACGGCTCCATGCGTGCCGGATCGTCCGGCGATGTCCGCACCCCGACCCACAGTGGGTTGAAACCCGGCTCGGAGACGCTGACGACGCCATCCCAGTCCTCGCGGTCGAGCAGCATCCCGATCGCCGCTTCGACGTCGGCCGGATCGCGGGCGGGGCTGGTGGGATCAAGCAGGACCAGGAAGTCGTAGGCCGTCCCCTCCTCGCGCTCGACGAAGTCCAGCGCATGCGCGAGGACGGGCATCATCGGCGTGGCGTCCTCCGCCAGCTCTGACGGCCTGAGGAAGGGCACGTCGCCGCCCAGGTCGAGGGCGACGGCGGCGATCTCCGGCGAGTCGGTGCTGACGACGACGCGGTCGACGGACGGGACCAGCTCGGCCGCCCGCAGGCTGTGACCGACCAGCGGCAGCCCGGCCAGGGACCGGATGTTCTTGCCGGGGAGGCCCTTCGAACCGCCGCGTGCGGGCACTACCGCGAGGACCCGGGGGGTGTCCGACATGATCTCCCGACAATCTGGTGGTCTCGGCGTTCGAGCAGGCGACCGTCATGCTGGCCCGATGCCCGCCCTGACTATGATGAGCCGGTGAGCAGCCTCCGGTCCGTCTTCGACGAGTCGGACGCCCACAGCCTGTGCATCATCGCAGAAGCCGGGGTCAACCACGACGGCGACGTGACGGAGGCCCACGCACTCGTCGATCTCGCCGCCGACGCCGGCGCCGACGCGGTGAAGTTCCAGACCTTCGAGCCCGAGGCCCTCGTCTCGGCCGAGGCGCGGACGGCGCGCTACCAGACGGCGTCCACCGAGGCCATCACCCAGCTGGAGCTGTTGCGGCGCTACGTGCTGCCCCGAGGTGCTTGGGCGGAGCTGCTCGCCCACGCCGAGGAGCGGGGCCTCGCGTTCATGTCCACCGCCTTCGACCACGCGAGCCTCGACCTGGTCTGCGAGCTGGGTGTCACCGCCCTGAAGCTGGGGTCCGGCGAGCTGACCAACAAGCCGCTTCTCGAGGATGCGGCCTCCCGTGGGCTCCCCGTCATCTGCTCGACGGGCATGGGCGACGAGCGCGAGGTGGTCGACGCCGTGCAGTGGCTCTCGGCTGCACCGCACCTCGCGCTCATGCACTGCGTCTCCAGCTATCCCGCACCCCTCGACCAGGCCAACCTCCTGGCGATCCCGGCGATGCGACGCCGTTTCGACGTCCCGGTCGGCTGGTCCGACCACACCGTGGGGGAGGTGTCGGCGGTGGCCGCGGTCGCCCTCGGCGCGCGGATCCTCGAGAAGCACATCACCCGCGACACCGCTCGCCCCGGCCCCGACCACGCCGCCAGCGCCGACCCGGAGTCGTTCCGGTGCTACGTCGAGAGCGTCAGGCAGGCCAGCAGCACGCTGGGCGACGGCCGGAAGCGCGCCACCGCCGCCGAGCTGGAGAACGTGCCGGTCGTGCGGCGCAGCTGGCACGCCCGCCGGGATCTCGAGGTCGGGAGCCCCGTGACGGCGGACGACGTGGCCCTGCTCCGACCCGCGGTCGGGCTCGCCCCGTCGGTGGACGTCGTGGGAAGGCGGCTGCGCCGCCCCGTGCCCAGCGGCTCGCCGATCACCCACGAGGACCTCGCGGATGCCTGAGACGGCACATGTCGCCGTCTTCGCGGCGACCCGTGCCGACCTCTTCCCCCTGTCCTCCGTCCTCGCCGAGCTCGCCGCCGCGAGCGACCTGACCGTGTCCCTGCTCACGTCCGGCACCCTCCACCATCCCGCGTTCGACGATCCGCTGGCCGAGGTCGATCTCACCGGCGTGGAGGTCGTACGGGTCGCCGGCGACCTGGGGTCCAGCGACTACGCCTCGGTGACGGAGGGAGGCGCGCACCTTGCCCGGGAGATGGCGCTCACGCTGGCGGCGATGAGGCCCGCCGCCGTGGTGGTGCTGGGTGACCGCTGGGAGCTGCTGTACGCCGTCCCGCCCGTCGTCCTCGCCGGCATCCCGCTGGTGCACCTGCACGGGGGAGAGGTGACCGAAGGTGCGATCGACGACCGCGTGCGCCACGCTGTCACCAAGCTGGCCGACGTGCACTGCGTGAGCACCCAGGAGTCCGCCGCGCGGCTGCGCCGCCTCGGTGAGCCGGAGGAACGGATCCACGTCACGGGCGCCCCGTCGCTCGATCGGGTGAGCAACGTCGCGCCGGCCACGGACGCGATGCTGGCGGACGTGCTCGGCGGAGCGGTGCGCCGGCCGCTGGCACTCGTCACCTACCACCCCGCCACCGCGGGCGGACCACCCCCCGGCGTCGGTGCCCGCGCCGTGCTGGAGGCCGTCGTGGAGACGGTCGCCTCGGCGATCGTGACCCATCCCGGACTGGATGCGGGACGGGAGCAGGTGCTCGAGGAGATCGACCGCTTCGTCGCCGACGGGCTCCCGGTGGTCGCGGTGAAGGGTCTCGGGGCCAGGTACCTCTCGGTCCTGGCCGCCGCCGACGTGGTGGTCGGCAACAGCTCGAGCGGCATCCTCGAGGCAGCCAGCTTCGGTGTCCCGGTCGTGGACGTCGGCGACCGACAGCGCGGCCGCGTGGCCGGCCCGAACGTGCTCCGCGTCGCCGAAGCCAAGGAGGCGATCGCCGACGGCATCCGGCGGTGCCTCCAGCCCGACTATCGCGAGCAGGCCGCCCGGGCAGTGAACATCTATGGCGACGGTCGCGCGGCGGCACGGGTGGTCGACGCGATCCGGCAGGCCGTCCGTGGCGGGCTCGAACGCAAGCCGTTCGTCGACCCGGCACCGGGGAGCCACGCCCGGTGACGGCACAGGTGTGGGTGCTGGGCACCTCCGGCCAGGCGCGTGAGACCCGTGACCTGATCTCCCAGGCGAGCGCCGATGCCGACGGGCGGGCGTTGCGTTGTGCCGGCCTGGTCGGTCGCGACGACGAGGACGGGTTGTCGCCGGGCTCCGACCTGTTGGCGCTGGGCTTCGGCTTCCCGGACGTGCGGGGGAGCGTGCTCTCGCGCTTCGAGGACCGCTTCGAGTTCCCCGTCCTGGTCCATCCGTCGGCGGTCGTCGGCGGCGGCTGCGAGCTGGCTCACGGGGTCGTGGTGTCGGCCGGATGTGTCGTGACGACCGACGTCCGGATCGGGGCCGGGAGCTTGCTCAACCCGCGGTCGGGCGTCGGTCACGACTCCACCCTGGGACGATGCTGCGTGCTGAACCCGGGAGCCAACGTCTCCGGGTCGGTGACCATCGGGGACGGTGTCCTGATAGGAAGTGGGGCGACGATCTTGCAGGGTCTCACGATCGGCGACGGCGCCGTCGTCGGCGCGGGCGCCGTGGTCACGAGGGACGTTGCTCCGGGGTCGACGGTCGTGGGAGTGCCGGCCCGGCCGCTCGCAGCTCCCAGGGAAGGGTAGGTCGCGGTGAGCAAGTACGACCTGGAGCTGGTCAAGGCGTCTCCCGATGCCAGCCTGAGGACGGTTCTCGAGGTGGTCGACCGCTCAGCCACCTCGGTGGCGGTGCTGGTGGACGAGCGGGATGTCCTGGTCGGCCTGCTCACCGACGGCGACGTACGCCGCGCCCTGCTCAAGGGCGCGAGCCTCGAGGATCGCGCCCTGCCGTACGCCACGACGCAGCCACACCGGGTCAGCGCCGGGTCGCCCCGGGCCCTCGTCCTGGACCTGATGCGGGCACGACGCATCGCCGCCGTCCCGGAGACCGACGAGAGTGGTCGGCTCGTCGCACTGCACACCATGGCGGACGTCATCGGCACCGACCCGCTTCCCCATCCCGCGGTGATCATGGCCGGGGGCCAGGGGTCGCGCCTCGGCAGGCTGACCCGCGACACTCCCAAGCCCCTGATGCAGGTCGCCGGCCGAAGCATCATCGAGTGGATCGTGCTGACCCTCGTCGGCGGCGGAATCCGCGACGTGTACGTGAGCCTGAACCACATGGGCGACCAGATCGAGGAGCACCTCGGGGCGGGGGAGCAGCTCGGCTGCTCGGTGACCTACCTCAGGGAGCGACCCGAGAGGCCCCTGGGCACCGCCGGTTCGCTCAGCATCTTCCGTCGGATGCGTCCGGACCTGGACGTGCCGGTCCTCGTGATGAACGGTGACCTCATGGTCCAGTTCGACCCTCAGCAGCTGCTCGACTACCACCGCGTTCGCGGTGCGGCGCTCACCGTCTCGACCCGCCCCTACCAGCACGAGGTGCCGTTCGGCGTCGTCACGACCGCCGAGGACACCACGGACGTGGTCTCCATCGAGGAGAAGCCGAGCTTCTCCGTCGACGTCAGTGCCGGGGTCTACGCCGTGCAGTCCTCCGGTCCTGGACCGGATCCCCCCGGACACGCCCACGACCATGCCCGATGTCGTCCGGGAGGTCCTGGACGCCGGGGAGAAGGTGGTCGCCTGGCCACTTCCGTCCGACTGGATCGACGTCGGGACACCCACCGACCTGGCACGCGCGAAGGGGCACGTGTGAGCAGCCACGTGAGCAGCGAGAAGAACGTCGATCAGGCCCTGGCGCCCGGGACCAAGGTGATGGTCACCGGTGCCGACGGCTTCATCGGCAGCCATCTCGTCGAGCGACTCCTCGTCGCCGGCGCCGAGGTGCGCGCGTTCTGCCTGTACAACTCCTTCGGCACGGCCGGCTGGCTCGACGACTCGCCGGCTTTCCGGGCCGCCCGGGCGTCCGGCCAGGCCGAGCTGGTGCTGGGGGACGTCCGCGATCCCGAGTTCGTCTCCGCCGCGGTCCGAGGGATGGACTGCGTCCTCCACCTCGCGGCGCTGATCGCGATCCCCTACTCCTACGCCGCGCCGCGGTCCTACGTCGAGACCAACATCGCGGGCACCCTGAACGTCGTGGAGGCGGTACGCCGACACGACGTGCCGCGGATGGTGCACACCTCCACCTCGGAGGTCTACGGGACCCCGGACACGGTCCCGATCACGGAGACCCACGCCCTTCGTGGGCAGTCTCCCTACAGCGCGAGCAAGATCGGCGCCGACAAGATGTGCGAGTCCTACGCCCTCTCCTTCGGGACTCCCGTCGTGACGCTCCGGCCGTTCAACACCTACGGTCCTCGCCAGTCGGCCCGCGCCGTCCTCCCGACGGTGCTGTCGCAGATGCTGGCCGGGGTCGAGGAGATCAGGCTGGGCGCGCTGACGCCCCGACGTGACTTCACGTTCGTGGAGGACACGTGCGAGGGTTTCGTGCGCGCCGCGGCGGCCGATCTCGAGCCGGGCGAGACGGTGCAGCTCGGGACCGGGACGTCGTTCTCGATCGCGGATGTCGTGGACCTGTGCCGCGAGGTCACCGGATCGGCGGCCGAGGTCGTCACCGACGACCAACGAGTGCGCCCCCCCGACTCGGAGGTCGAGGTCCTGCTCTCGGATCCGTCCAACGCCCGCGACCGGCTCGGCTGGTCGCCGACGGTCGACCTGAGGGACGGGGTCCGTCGTACCGCCGAGTGGCTGCGGCCTCGCGTCGACGTGGAGGCCGCGGGCAGGTACCACCGGTGAGCGAGGTGATCCCGCTCGCCGTTCCCAGCATCGGTGAGCGGGAGCGTCGCTACGTCCTCGAGGCGATCGACTCGGGGTACGTGTCCTCGATCGGGCCGTTCGTCTCCCGGTTCGAGGCCGCCTTCGCCGACACGGTGGGCGCCCGGCATGCCGTGGCGTGCGCGTCCGGGACCGCGGCGATCCACGTCGGCCTCCTGGTGCTCGGCGTGCGGGCGGAGGACCTCGTCGCCGTCTCGGACTTCACCTTCGTCGGCTCGATCAACCCGGTCGCCTACACCGGCGCCGACGCCCTGCTGGTCGACTCCGACCGCGCGTCGTGGAACTTCGACCCGACGCTCTTCGCCGACGAGATCGACCGGCGGGCCGCCTCCGGCGAGCGGATTCCCAAGGTGGTCGAGGTCGTCCACGCGCTCGGTCAACCGGCGGACCTCGCCCCGGTGGTCGAGACCTGCCGGACCCACGGGATCGAGATCCTGGAGGACGCGGCCGAGTCCCTCGGAGCGGGCTGGAGCTCCGGCCCGCTCGCGGGCCGACACACCGGGACCGTGGGCCGTGTCGGTGCGTTCTCGTTCAACGGCAACAAGATCGCGACGACCGGGGGCGGGGGGATGCTCGTCACCGATGACGAAGGGCTGGCCCAGCACGCGCGCCACCTCACCACCCAGGCGAAGGTGGAGGGCACCGGCTACCTGCACGATCAGATCGGCTACAACTACCGGCTGACCAACGTGGCCGCCGCGCTCGGGCTCGCGCAGCTCGAGCGGCTGCCCGGCTTCGTGGCCCGCAAGCGGGAGATCGCGCGCACCTACGACGCCGCGCTCGCCCACACCGGACTCGTCCTGCCGCCGCGCGTCGAGGGCTTCACGTCGACGTACTGGCTCTACTCGGTGCTCGTTCCCGAAGGCCCGCCGGGTTTGCGGGACCGGTTGCTGGCCCACCTGCAGGAGGCCGGGATCGGCGCGCGTCCGCTCTGGCGTCCCCTGCACGAGCAGCCACCGCACGTCGGCCTGCCCACCGTGGGCGGAGCGGTGGCCGACGAGCTGTTCCGGCGCGGGGTGTCGCTCCCGTGCTCGACCGAGCTGTCGGACGCGGACCAGGCCCGGGTCATCGACGCGGTGTCCGCCTTCTTCGCCTGAGCCTGGATCCAGGCTGAGCGCCGGCCCGGTCCGTCGAGCCGGTGCCCGGACCGCCTACCGAGCGCCCGGCAGCCGGCGCAGGGTCCGGGCGGCACGACGCCGCAGGCGATCGGGAAGTGACGAGGGGCGCACCTCGGGCCGGGCCTGGGCCGCCAGCTTCCGGCGGGTGGCCTGGCGAGCCTCCATGCGGGCCTGACGAACGGCAGCGGCCCTCGCATCGTGGGTCAGCGCCATCGCCTGGCTGTGGATCTCGTGATAGGTCGCACGAGCCTCGTCCAGCAGCTGCAGGCTGGCGACGTCGTCGGGGTCCTTCGCGAGCGCCAACAGGCCCTGCCAGACGTGGTCGGCCAGGTCACGGAGGTCGCCGGGAACATGAAGGTCGTCCCAGGTCAGGCGCACCCGGCGCAGGTCGCTGTCGATGAAGTCGTCGACCGGGTGCGGCGAGCCGTCAGCCAGGTCGGTGTTGAAGCGCAGCTCGAGGCGGTCCGCGGCGACGCCCATGGCGTCCCGCCACGACTCGATCAGCGCGGGGTACTCGATGAAGGCTCGCCTCCGGCCGCGGGTGGCGAGCTCGTTGACCAGGACCACGTTGATCCAGCCGGCCAGGTGGCCGGTCTCGCGCGCGAGCCGCTTGTCGGCGGACATGTTCTTCAGGTAGTGGGTGTCGCGGCTGCCGATCACCTCGGCGGGATGCCGCAGCATCGTGAGGTAGGTGACCTCGGCCTGCGCCGACTCGGCGGCGTCGCGCCAGAGGTCCCGGAACCAGAACGTGCGCGGGTCCTTGACCACGACCTGGGGCTCGGTGAACTGGGCGCCGAGCCACTCGGTCAGCGTTGCGCGGGGCTTCGGCCGGGCCCCCACCTCGGCCGCGATGTCGACCGCCTCGGGCCGGGCGTCGAGCGTCTGGACTCCGGCCCGCTTGAGCCACTGCTTGTGGAAGTCGACGACCCAACGGGGCTCGAAGAAGCCGCGGGGGTTGGTCGAGTCCGCCTTCACCTCGGGGGGAGGCACCGTCAGTCCGAGGAGCTTCAGGGTGCCGGCCACCGTGCTCGTGCCGCTCCTGCCGGAGCCACTGACGATCACGAGCTTGCGGCCGGCGTCGGCGTGCCGCGCGGACGTGTCTGGCATGGAGGATCTCCGGAGATGGGTCGGCAGGGCAGGTCACCGGCAGCCTACCCGGGCGTTCGGGCGCCACGTGTCGCCGGTCGAGAAGCGGTCCCGGACCGGTTGACGATTTGGAAGAACAAGTGTTCACTCAATGCCTTCGGGTACTGGTCACGTCATGGCAGGGGGACACGTGTTGGCAGCGAGCATTCCGTGGGGACGGGTCCGCGAGGCGGGGGCGAAGCTCACGACCCGACTGCATCCCGACGACTACCTGCGGTTGG
>CAVUBO010000033.1:0-5315 GCA_963739785.1 uncultured Actinomycetota bacterium
CCCGGGCCGTCGCCGCCATCGCCGAGGGCACCCTCGACGAGCTGGGGCTCGCCTGGCCCCGCGAGGTCGCCCCGGCCGACGTCCACCTGGTCGCCGCCGGCAAGGACGAGCACGTGTTCGCGGCCGCCGAGCGGATCGCGCACGAGCTGTCCCGGCAGGGCATCGAGGTGCTCTACGACGACCGCACCGGCAAGGTCAGCCCCGGCGTGAAGTTCAAGGACGCCGAGCTCATCGGGATCCCGACGATCGTGGTGGTCGGCAAGGGCCTGGCCACGGGCACGGTCGAGGTCAAGGACCGCCGGACCGGCCACCGCGAGGAGGTCGCGGCCGCGCACGTCGTGGACCACGTCGTCCGCCGCGTGCGCGCCTGACCTCGATGCCGCGCATCACCTGTCCCGTCCTCGCCGGGAAGGTCACGACCGCGGAGGAGGCCACCGCGCACATCCACCACGGCGACTCCGTGGGGATCAGCGGCTTCACCGGGGCGGGCTACCCCAAGGCGGTGCCCGGCGCGCTGACCCGGCGCATCGCCGAGGCCCACGAGCGCGGCGAGGAGTTCAGCATCGCGCTGTGGTCCGGCGCCTCGACCGCCCCCGAGGTCGACGGTGCGCTGGCGTCGGTGCACGGCGTGCACCAGCGGCTGCCGTACAACTCCGACCCGACGATGCGGGCCCTGATCAACACCGGCGAGGTCGACTACGTCGACACCCACCTCAGCCACTCGGCGCAGCACATGTGGTTCGGGTTCTACGGGCCCCTCGACGTCGCGGTCGTCGAGGTCGCGGCGGTCCTCCCCAACGGGCTGCTCGTCCCGGGCAGCTCGGTGGGCAACAACAAGACCTGGCTCGACCAGGCCGACCGGGTGATCCTCGAGGTCAACCACTGGCAGCCGCGCGACCTCGAGGGCTTCCACGACATCTACTACGGCACCCGGCTGCCGCCGCAGCGGGCACCGATCCAGCTGACCTCGGCGATGCAGCGGATCGGCGACCCCTACCTGCGGGTCGACCCCGCGAAGGTGGTCGCGGTGGTGGAGACCGACAGCCCGGACCGGAACTCCCCGCTGGCACCGGCCGACGAGAACTCCGAGGCCATGGCCGCGCTGCTCGTGGACTTCCTGCGGCACGAGGTCGCGGCCGGCCGGATACCGCCCAGCCTGCTGCCGCTGCAGTCCGGTGTCGGCAACGTCGCCAACGCGGTGATGAACGGCCTGCTGCACAGCGAGTTCGAGGGCATGGTCGCCTACACCGAGGTGATCCAGGACGGCCTGCTGGACCTGCTCGACAGCGGCAAGATGGTCGGCGCCTCGGCGACGTCGTTCGGCCTGTCGCCGAGCGGCGTACGCCGCTTCATGGACAACGTCGGCAGCTACAAGGGCCGGATCCTGCTGCGCAGCGAGGAGATCTCCAACCATCCCGAGGTGGTGCGCCGGCTGGGCGTCATCGCCGTCAACGGGATGATCGAGGCCGACATCTACGGCAACGTGAACTCCACCCACGTCATGGGCTCGGCCATCATGAACGGGATCGGGGGCAGCGGGGACTTCGCCCGCAACGCCTACCTCAACTTCTTCGTCTCGCCCTCCACCGCCAAGGGGGGACGGATCTCGTCGATCGTGCCCATGGTCAGCCACGTCGACCACACCGAGCACGACGTCCACGTCGTGGTGACCGAGCAGGGACTGGCCGACCTCCGCGGGCTCTCGCCGAACGACCGCGCCGAGCGGATCATCGCGAACTGCGTGCACCCGCGCTTCCGGGACCGGCTCACGGACTACGTGGAGCGGGCGCGCGCGGCCCGGCCGGAGGCCCGGCACACCCCGCACCTGCTCGACGAGGCGCTGAGCTGGCACTCCCGCTACCTCGAGACCGGGGAGATGTGAGATGACCGGCGTGGACGCCGTCATCTTCGACTGGGGCGGCACCCTGACCCGCTGGCACGACGTGGACTTCCACGCCGAGACGCTCGCGCTCTCGCAGGCCGTGGTCAACGCCGATCACGACCATCACGAGATCACGGCCCGGCTGCACCAGGCCGGCACCACCATCTGGGGCCGCTCGCGCGACCACCAGCAGAGCGCGACCGTCGAGGACCTCTTCGCCGAGGCCGGCCTCGACCACGACCCCGAGCTGCTGAGCGCCTACTACGAGTTCTGGGAGCCGCACACCTGGACCGACCCCGAGGTCGGGCCGCTGTTCGAGGCGCTGCGAGCCGACGGGGTCAGGGTCGGCGTGCTGTCGAACACCATCTGGCCGCGGGCCTGGCACGAGGGCTTCTTCGACCGCGACGGGGTGCGGCACCTGATCGACGGCGACGTCTACACCAGCGAGATCCCGTGGACGAAGCCGTCGCCGAAGGCGTTCGGTGCGGCCATGGACGCCGTGGGAGCAACCGATCCCGCGCGCTGCGTCTATGTCGGTGACCGGCTCTTCGACGACGTCTGGGGCGCGCACAACGCGGGCCTGCGCGCGATCCACATCCCGCTCAGCTCGATCCCGGCCGACCAGGTCGGCCACACCGAGGGCGACCCGGACGCGGTGGTGCACCGGCTCTCGGAGGTCCACGCCGTGGTCAGCGCCTGGTACTGACCCTCAGGTCGCCGGGCCGCGACCTCGACGGACCGGTCAGACATGGGCGAGCGCCTCGGGATGCTGGGCCAGCTCGTCCTCGGCGTGGGACACCATCGGCATGCCGCCCAGGCCGATGGCCAGCGGCGTCCGGTGGTAGCCGTGGTAGGTCATCGTCCCGCCGGAGAGGAACTTCACCTCGTCCCAGCCGTTCTGCTTCAGCACGCAGTAGGCGATGTAGCTGCGGAAGCCCGAGCGGCAGTAGATGTACACGGGCTTGTCGCGCGGCACCTCGTCCAGCCGCTGCCGCAGCTCCGTGTACGGGACGAGGATCGCCCCGGGGATGTGCCACGCGTCGTACTCCGCCTGGGTCCGCACGTCGAGGGTCGTGACCCTGTCGGCGCAGTCCGGGTAGTCCTCGGGGTAGCAGAGGTCGATGTCGCCGCGCAGCAGGTTGGAGCCGAGGAAGCCCACCATGTTGACCGGGTCCTTGGCCGAGCCGTACGGCGGGGCGTAGGCGAGCTCGAGGTGCTCGAGGTCGTAGATCGTCATCTCCGCACGGAGCGCGACGGCGAGGACGTCGATGCGCTTGTCGACGCCGTCCCAGCCGAGCACCTGCCCGCCGAGCAACGTGCCGTCGTCCGGGGCGAACAGCACCTTGAGGAACAGCGGGGCCGTGCCCGGGTAGTACGCCGCGTGGCCGTTCTGGTGCGTGTAGACCTTGCGGAAGTCGATGCCCGCCGCGCGCAGCTCGGTCTCGGTCCTGCCGGTGCCCCCGGCGGTCATGTCGAAGACCTTGACCACGGCGGTGCCCTGGGTGCCGCGGTAGGCGCTCTCGCGGCCCGCGATGGTGTCCGCGGCGATCCGCCCCTCCCGGTTCGCGGGGCCGGCCAGCATCGAGAGCACCGGCTCCGCGGTCATGAGGTGGGTGGTCTCCACCGCGTCTCCGGCGGCGAGGATGTCGGGCGCCGAGGTGCGCATGTGTGCGTCGACCACGATCCCGCCGCGCGGCCCGATCTCGAGACCGGCGTCCCGGGCGAGGTCCACCTTGGGGCGGGCCCCGGCCGCCATGACGACGACGTCGGCCTCGAGCGAGGTGCCGTCGGAGAGGTCGAGCACGAGCCGGTCGTCCTCGGTCCGGCGCACGGCGGTGGCAGAGGTGCCGAGCCGCAGGTCCACGTCGTGGCTGCGGACGTGGTGGTCCAGGATCCGGGTCATCTCGGGGTCGAGCCACGGCATCAGCCGCTCGGTCCGCTCGACGACGGTGGTCCGCAGCCCCCGCGCCCGGAAGGCCTCGGTGAGCTCGAGGCCGATGTAGCTGCCACCGACGACCACGGCGGTCGTGGCGCCCTTCTCGAGCTGGGCGATGATGTGGTCCATGTCCGGGATGTTGCGCAGCACGTCGACCCGCGGGTCGTCGGCGCCCGGGATGGGAGGCCGGATCGGCTCGGCGCCGGTGCACAGCACGAGCCTGTCGTAGGACTCCCGGTAGGTGCGCCCCTGCTTCTCGTCGCGGACCTCGACCTCCTTGGCGTCGCGGTCGATCCGGAGGACCTCCTGCCCGATGCGCACGTCGAGCGCGAGGCTCCTGCCGAGGCTCTCGGGCGTCTGCAGCAGCAGGCTGTTCCGGTCCGGGATCTCACCGCCGACGTGGTAGGGCAGGCCGCAGTTCGCGAACGAGACGTAGTGGTCCCGCTCGAGGATGACGATCTCGGCCGACTCGTCGAGCCGTCGCAGGCGCGCTCCCGTCGAAGCACCGGCAGCCACTCCTCCGACGATCACGGTCTTCATCTCGTACCTCCACCTGTCGCCGCGGGCCCCGCCCACTCTTGGTACGGCACGTCCGGGGAAGCGTGGATCACCCCGCGGGGATGAGAGGGCCACCACGGTCCGATTGCAGGTTTGTGCAATGCAGAAACGTGAGGAACGGCAAACGTCGCGGTGGGCGCAGCCGTGTTGCATGATTTTGCACGAGGGAGCCCACGTCAGTCCCCCCCACTTCAGGCGGAAGTTCCCCCATCGGCCTCGTTGTCCAGGCCCCAGCGGTCCGCGTACTCGTCTCTTCCGGGGAGCATCTCGGGAGTTCCCCGGAAGACGAGTTCGCGGACCGCTGCCATGTCCGGACCCTGCGCGCCCCGGCTCACCTCCCGGGGAACGGTGCGGGCGCGCCGCCGAAGCCGAGCTCACGGACCGCCGCGTCCCGCAGGGCGGTGACGGCCCAGCGTCGGCGCGGCCCGACGGTGCTCGCGACGAGGAAGGCGTACGTCGACGCGCAGGAGACCTCCAGGCCCAGGGCCGTGCGGGACACGGCGGCGGCGGTGCCGAGCGCCGCGGGGAGCTCGTACGACGCCTGTGCCGCGACCGGCGTCCCCCCGACGTCGGTGACGAACCTGGTCAGCGCGTCGCGCCGCGCGCGGTGCTCGCCGTAGGCCGCCGAGACCGCGGTGAACAGCGCCGGGTCCGAGGTGCGGGAGGTCTGGCCGCCGAGCACGCCGTAGACGTAGACCGCGGCGTGCTCGGCCGCCAGCGTGGTCTGCAGGGCGTCGAGGGTGCTCACGAGCCCACCGTCCGCGGCAGGACGGCGAGGTGCTGGGCGACCCCGGCCGACATGGAGGCCAGCAGCCGGGCCAGGGCGCCGCTGCGGGCGGCCACGGAGGAGTCGACGAGCCGGTCCTCGAGATGCTGCTCGCGGCGGCGCACCTCCCGCAGCGCGGCCCGGGCGTTCGCGAACGTGGGTCCGGGTGCGGT
>CAVUBO010000034.1:0-182129 GCA_963739785.1 uncultured Actinomycetota bacterium
CCACGCGTGAGGCCTTCTCGCGTCAGCTCGTCGGAAGGGGCTACCGCGCGGAGCCGCCCATCCTGGCCGCCGCGCTCGGTCCGGACGCCGGGTTCATCGGCGCCGCCGACATGGCACGGTCGGCCGCGAGGCGTTCGCGGCGTACCTCCCGCCTGCGCCGCGAGCGCGCGGCCCGGCGCCGACAGCTCCGCGGCGAGCCCGGCTGAGGCCGCAGGTGGCGGGCAGCCGAGGCTGCACACGAGCGCGGCCGACGTTGCAGGAAGTTGCACTGCTCAAACACGCACATACCTACCCATAGCAGGTCGGGGTCTCTGGAACCTACGTTCCTCTCCACCGCCGTACGGCCACAGCCGGTCCGGCGGGCACGCGTCCAGCAGGCCGCGTGTTCTCGGAACAACGGGAGACCCCTATGAGGAAGAACCACACTGCGCGGCTGGCGGCCGTATCCGTCGCCGCGCTCGTGCTGCCGTTCGCCGCGACAGCGGCACAAGCGGCGCCGGCGGACGCGCCCGCTCCTGTGCGTGGAGCCGGCCAGGCCGACGCCATCCGCGGCGAGTACATCGTCGTGATGAAGCAGAACGCCCCGAAGGGCGCGGTGCAGGACGCGAAGCAGCAGGCGCGGGGCCGGGGCGGACAGGTCCACTTCAGCTACGACTCCGCGATCTCCGGCTTCTCCGCGACCCTGCCGGACCGGGCGCTCGAGGCGCTGCGCAACAACCGCAACGTCGACTACATCGAGGCCGACCAGCGGGTCAGTCTCAGCGCGACCCAGTCCAACCCGACCTGGGGCCTCGACCGGATCGACCAGCGGAACCTGCCGCTGAGCAGCAGCTACACCTACAACGCGACCGGCAGCGGCGTCACCGCCTACATCATCGACACCGGCATCCGCTCCTCGCACAGCGACTTCGGCGGCCGGGTCGCGAGCGGCTACACCGCGATCAGCGACGGCAACGGCACCACCGACTGCAACGGCCACGGCACCCACGTCGCCGGCACGGTCGGCGGCGCGACCTACGGCGTCGCGAAGTGCGTGACGCTGAAGCCGGTCCGCGTGCTCGACTGCAGCGGCAGCGGCACGGACTCCGGCGTGATCGCGGGCATCGACTGGGTCACCGGCAACAAGACCGGTCCCGCGGTGGCGAACATGAGCCTCGGCGGCGGCGTCTCCAGCGCCCTCGACACCGCGGTGCAGAACTCGATCAACGCCGGCGTCACGTACGCGGTCGCGGCCGGCAACGACAGCGGCGCGAACGCCTGCAACGGCTCGCCGTCCCGGGTCGGTCCTGCCCTCACCGTCGGCTCCACGACCAGCTCCGACGCCCGGTCGAGCTTCTCCAACTTCGGCTCCTGCCTCGACCTGTTCGCGCCCGGCTCGAGCATCACCTCGGACTGGTACACGAGCAACACGGCCACGAACACCATCAGCGGTACGTCGATGGCGACACCGCACGTCACCGGCGTGGCCGCGCTCTACCTCCAGGGCAGCCCGAGCGCCTCGCCGGCCACGGTCGCGCTCCGCGATCGTCAACGGTGCGACGAGCGGCGTGCTCAGCAACGTGGGGACCGGCTCGCCGAACAAGCTGCTCTACTCGCTCCTCGGCGGTGGCAGCACCCCGCCCCCGAGCGGCAACCTCCTCGGCAACGCCGGCTTCGAGTCGGGCAACACCGTGTGGGCGGCCAGCACCGGTGTGATCGACAGCTCGACCGGCCGACCCTCGCGCTCCGGCTCGTGGAAGGCCTGGCTCGACGGCTACGGGTCCTCCCACACCGACACGCTCTCCCAGTCGGTCACGATCCCGTCCACGGCGAGCAGTGCGAGCCTCTCGTTCTACGTCCGCATCGACACGGCGGAGACCACGACGTCGACGGCGTACGACACGCTGAAGGTCCAGGTCATCGCCGACGGGGTCACCTCCACCCTGGCGACGTACTCGAACCTGAACGCGAACTCGACCTACACGCAGCGGTCCTTCAGCCTCACCGGCTACAAGGGCAAGACCGTGACGGTGAAGTTCACCGGCACCGAGGACTCGTCGGCGCAGACGAGCTTCGTCATCGACGACACGGCAGTGAACGTCAGCTGACGCGACGCGACGAGCGCCGGTCCGGTTCCGCACCGGGCCGGCGCTCGTCGGCTTTCTTGGAGGTGGTGACCCGGGGACGGTGTCCGGCATCCGGGGGACGCACGTCTGGACAGCATTGCCCGTGGTCGACCCGCCGTAGGACCTTGAGACGAGGGTGGTGCCAGCAGGGTGCCACCTGGAGGGAGGTTTCCGTGTACGCACGCACCACCACCGTGACCGCCAACCCGGCCGTCGCCGACCAGGGCATCGCACAGGTCCGCGACGAGACCTGGCCGGCCGTTCGCGAGATGCAGGGTTTCCTGGGACTGTCCATGCTCGTCGACCGAGAGAGCGGGCGCTCGATCGTCGCCACCGCATGGGAGACGGAGGAAGCGCTCGCCGTCAGCCGAGAGAAGGTCCTGGGGCTGCGGGACCGCGCCGTCGAGATGATGCAGGCGGAGCCGCCGAGCGTCCAGGAGTGGGAGATCGCCTCGATGCACCGCAGCCACGCGACGCAACCCGGCACCCACGTCCGCACGGCGTGGTCGCGGGTCAACTCCGACAACGTGCAGCGCGCCCTCGACTTCTACAGGACCACCCTCCTGCCGCACATGGAGAAGCTTCAGGGCTTCGCCAGCGCGAGCCTCCTGATCGACCGCGGTACCGGAGAGAGTGTCCTCTCCGTGGCCTACGACAGTCGCGAGGCGCTGGAGCAGACGCGCGACGAGGCCGACTACCTGAGGGCCAAGAGCACCCAGGAGGTCGACGTGGTGTTCCTCGACGTGGCCGAGTTCGAGCTGGCGATCGCGCACCTGGACGTGCCCGAGCTCGTCTGAGCGTCGCGGGTCACGAGGTCGCTCACACGATCGGCGGCTGCTCGTGGATGGCTGGCCCCTCGCGCAGCCACCAGCCCGCAGCCAACCGGACCCACTCCGGGTGGCGAGGGTCGTCCTTCACCAACGCCAGCACCGGGTTGCCGGTCATCCCCGCGCAGTAGACCGACGCCCGGACCGTCGCGTCGTCGGCCTCTCCCGGGGACGTGAGCGCCCACAGGTCCACGTCCGCCGGTACGCCGGAGGGCGGGATGTGCGCGAGCGCGAGCAGCGCGCCCACCCGAAGCGGTGAGGAGCGGTCCTCGGCGAGGGAGCGCATGAGCTTCTGCTCCGACTCGGTCGCGACCAGGGTGAGCAGCACCATCACGCGCTCGGTGAAGACCGGGTCGCCCACCTGTTCGCACAGCAGCGTCGCCGCGCCCCGAGCGACCCGGGAGCGGTAGGGCGAGAGCGCGATGCCGAGACCGGCCTGGAGCCTCCGCTCGGCCACCTTGTGGGCCAGCGCCTCCTCGACGAGCCGTTCGAGCATCGGTTCCTCGGGCTGGCCCTCGGGGCGGGCGACCGCCACGGGCGGCCTGTGCGACGAAGGCCCAGCGGTGGGTCGACGGGGCGGAGGCCGCGCGCGCTCGCGGCGGGACGTGGGGAGCGGCCCGGCGTACCCGCTCGGCGACGTCGTCGGGCAGCAGCTCCACGATGTCGGCGATGCGACCGAAGAGCCCGCCGGAGCCGAGGCCGCCCCGGCGGGCCAGACCCACCACCGTCCGCTCGAGGGCCGCGAGCTGGCCGGGGTCGAACTGCCCCCGCGGAGAGCTTCGCCGTGGCCGCGAAGATGGCGCCGTTGCGGGTCGCCTCGTCCGGGTGCTCGAGCAGCCGGATGACCAGGTCGCCGGCGCGAGGGTCCTCGATCTGCTGGAGCAGCGCGATCGCGTCGGCCACGATGAGCGAGCGGCTCCCGGTCACGTGCTCCCCGACCGCGGCCACGAGTGTGCGACCGGCGACGTCGTGGAGGCTGAGCAGCAGCGCCGCCTGGCTGCGCGTCGCGTAGGCGGCGCCGACCGAGAAGGCGAGCTCGTGCACCAGGCGGCCCACGAGCCGTCGCCACACCGTCGTCGGCAGGATCGCTCGTTGCGGGTGGCAGGCCACGAAGCTCGCGACGTCCAGCCAGTGACCACCCTGAGGCTCCCCGTCCACGGCGACGTCGAGGGCCGCCTGGAAGCGAGCGGTGCTCACGTGGCGCGGGTCGAGCACCTCGGAGAGGCCCCCGCGCGGGTGGGCGAGCTGGCGCATGACGATCGTCAGGGCCACCAGGGCGCCGCGCGGCAGGTCGAGGGCCTCCTCGTAGGCGGCGACCACGTCGAAGGGGACCGGGAGCCGGCCGGTCTCCCACCGACTCACCCGGCTGGCGTCGGCGGAGCGTCCGAGGTCGTTGAGCGTCACCGCGAAGCTGCGTGCGTTGCTCTCGGGAGCGAGATGGAGCCGCCAGCTCCGCAGCAGCCAGCCGGCCCGGAGGTTCGCGTCGAAGGCCAGGCTGTCAGGAGGGGCCGCAGGGGACACAAGCCCTGGCGGCCGGCCGCGTCGGCGCTGGTTGGCAACCACCGGAGACTCCTGGACGAACGGGCGGAAAATGACGATGGACGCGGTGCACCCCCGTTGACACCGCGTCCATCATGCCCGCCCGGAAGCGCCCCCATGGCCTTTCCCCGGTGTCGGGACGGTAGCCCGCGCGGCACCGGCGGTGAATCAAATTGTCGACATGGCGGTCATGAGCAACAAAACGTCCCCGGACCGAGCCGCCGTCAGGGGTGGCAGCGTCCCGGTCCGGGTGTCTGGGGTTGCGCGCGAGGCTCAGATGAAGAGCAGCTGGGCGCCCTCGGTCAGCTCGATGAAGTCGGCGGCGCTGATGATGCCCTCGACCTCGTCGTAGAGGTCCTCCTCGGTCAGGTGGTTCATGTCCGCGGACATCCGGCAGGCCCACAGGTGGCCACCGGAGGCGACGATCTGCTCGAGGAACTCGGGGACCTCCGGCACGTCGAGCTCGGCGATCGACTTCTTGAGCCTCGACGTAGCCATGTGGGTGATCCCGGGGAGCCCGCCGAGGCCCTGCGGCATGTGGGTCGCGGTGTTCCCGAGCGGGGTGAACTTCAGGTCGCCCATGGTCTTCTTGTTGATCATGTCGAAGCCCCAGAACGTGAAGAACAGGTTGACCTCCACGCCCTCACCGAGCGCGGCGTTGGCGAGGATCAGGCCCGGGTAGGCCATGTCGAGGCTGCCCTTGGAGCAGATGATCGCGAGCTTCCGGCCGGACTTCTCCTCGCCGAAGGACGGGATGATCGGGGCGGCCTTGGTCTCGTTGACGGTGTCGGTCATGACGGTTCTCTCCTGTGTCCGGCCGGTGCTCACACGCAGCCCTGGGGCTTGGGCAGGCCGGCGATGTAGGCCATCTTCTTGGCCGGCTTCTGGGGGAAGAGCTTGAAGAGCTCCTTGGTGGGGATCCCGCCGGCGACGGTCACGCGGCGAAGGGTCGGGGTCTCGCCCTTGCTCGGTGAAGTCCGAGCGGAGGAACCGGATGGCCTTCCAGTGCTCGTCGGTCATGTCGATGCCGATCTGGGCGGCCAGGGTCTTGCCCAGGTCCTCGGTCCACTCGTCGTACTCCGTCATGAAGCCTTCGTCGTCGACGTGGATGTCGTGACCCTCGATGGTGGTGACGGGCATGGCTACTTCTCCTGGTTCTCGTTGGTGACCTTCCCGGCCATCGACATGTGGGTCGGGAGCGGCATGCGGCGTCCGGGAAGCAGCACGTTCCAGTAGATGTGGCGGAACGCGAGCTTGCCGAGGTGGTTGGCGCGCGACTCCTTGAGCAGGTCGAGCGGGCCGACCTTGGGCAGCGGGAACTTCCCGGGCAGCGGTTCGGTGTCGTAGTTGAAGTCGATCAGCAGGCCCTTGCCGTCGCCGGACTCGATGAAGCAGTTCGCGTGGCCGTCGAAGGACCCGGTCATCGGCCGGCCCTCGATCAGCTCGAGGAAGTTGTCGACGAAGACCTCGACGGCGAAGTGGGCGACCGAGCCCGCCTTCGAGGCGGGGATGTCGCCGGCGTCGCCCACGGCGAAGACGTTGTCGTACTTCTTCGACTGGAGCGTGTGCTTGTCGACCGGCACGTAGTTCAGCTCGTCGCCCATGCCCGAGCGGGCCACGAAGTCGGCGCCCATGTTCAGCGGGACGGTGACCAGGAGGTCGAAGGGGACCTCACGCTCGTCGTACGAGACCAGTGCCTTCTTCTCGTTGTCGATGCTCTCGACCATGAAGTCCGGCTCGAGGGCGATCTTGCGCTCGTCGAGCATCGACCCGAGGTGCTCCGAGGCGGCGGGCTTCGTGAACGCACCGGGCAGCGGGGTCACGTAGGTCATCTCGACCCGGTCCCGGATGCCGCGCTCGCGCAGCCAGGCCTCGGCCAGGAAGGCGAACTCCAGCGGGGCGACCGGGCACTTGATCGGCATCTCGGTCACGTGGACGACCAGCCGGCCGTGGTCGAACTCCTTCAGCGCCTCGGCCAGCGCCTTCGCGCCCTCGAGGGAGTAGAAGTCGAAGATGCTCTTGCGCCACTCCGGGCCCAGCATCCCGGGTGTCTGGTCGGGGCGCGGCGTGGTTCCGCTCGCGATGACCAGGTAGTCGTAGCCGAGGCTTCGGCCGTCGGTGAGCGTGACGGTGCTCGCCTCCGGGTCGACCCGGTCGACCTCTGCGATCACGTAGTCGACGCCGTCGGGAAGGAAGGCGTGCCGGGAGCGGACGACCTGATCCTCGGTGTAGGTGCCGAAGGGAAGGAAGAGGTAGCCGGGCTGGTAGTGGTGCCGGTCGTCCTGGTCGACGACCGTGATCTCCCAGTCGCGGCGGTCCAGGCGCTTCCGCAGCTTGTTCGCGATCATCGTGCCGGCGGTCCCGGCTCCAAGGATCAGCAGTCTTCTCACGGCTCCTCCTCCGGCTGACTTCTCTCGACTTCAACGTTAGGAAGCCGCGAGGTCGTGGGTGAGTGCCGAAGGTCCCTACCCCGGGGGGTATTGCGGGCATAGTCCGGAACGGCTGTCTGTTTCGGGACCTCCGCACCTTTCTGCAGGTCCGCCCTTGCGTTGGTCTGGTAGCAGGAGCCGTGTGCCTTGGAGGAGATCAACGTGAGTACAGCCGTCTATCCAGTCCACGTCGATGCCACGCTCGACACCGGCCACCTGAGCCGGGCGTTGTGGCTGGTCAAGTGGCTGCTCGCGATCCCGCACTACATCGTCCTGGCGTTCTTGTGGATCGCGTTCTTCTTCCTCAGCGTGGTCGCCTTCTTCGCGATCCTGTTCACGGGTCGCTACCCGCGACGCGATCTTCGACTTCAACGTCGGGGTGCTGAGGTGGAGCTGGCGGGTCGCCTACTACGCGTACGGCGCGCTCGGCACCGACCGGTACCCACCGTTCACGCTGAACGAGGTGGCCGACTACCCGGCGCATCTCACCGTGGACTACCCCGAGCACCTCTCGCGCGGCCTCGTGCTCGTGAAGTGGTGGCTGCTCGCCATCCCGCACTACCTGGTCGTGGCGTTCCTCGCCGGCAGCGGCCTGTACGTCGCCTGGGGGACCTCGCAGGGAAACGGTGACGGGGGGACCTGGACCTGGAGCGGCGGCCTGATCGGCCTCCTGGCGATCATCGCCGCCTTCGCGCTGCTGTTCACCGGCCGCTACCCGCAGCAGATCTTCGACCTCGTGCTCGGGCTGAACCGCTGGGTGCTCCGGGTCGCCGCGTACGCGACGCTGATGACCGACGAGTACCCGCCCTTCCGGCTGGACATGGGCGGCCCTGACCCCGTCGCGGGCACGGTCACGGTACCGAGGCTCCGGGGCGGAGCCGGACGGCGGGAGGCACACCGCAGGCCCCGGGGCCACGGCCGTTCCGGGAGCAGGCCCCCTCGTCGGGTGGTGGGGGGCGCATCCACTGGGGCGCAGGGCGGGTCGTCACGGTGGTGCTCGCCGCCTGCTCTTCCTGGTCGGGGGCGGCTTCCTGCTCGGAGGTACGACGCTCGCGGTGGCCGACCAGAACCTCCGCGACGACCAGGGGTTCCTGATGAGCCCGACCGAGACCTTGAGCACCACGACCTACGCCATCGCCTCCGAGCCGTTCACGATCGACAGCGGGACCACCGGTGACTACGTGCCGCAGTCGCTGGTCGGGGACGTGTCGGTGCACGCGGACGCGGGCGCGGACGACGTGTTCATCGGGGTCGCGCAGAGCGCCGACGCCGCGGACTACCTGGCGGGTGTCGAGCACGCCACGCTCGTCGACTTCACCGACGCCGACGGCGCCGGCGTGAACCCGGTCTTCCGTGAGACCCCTGGGTCCGCCCCGACCGTCCTGCCCGCCGACTCCGATGTCTGGGTGGCCACCGCGACAGGGGCCGGCGAGCAGGAGCTGCGCTGGGCACCGGAGTCGGGTGACTGGACCGTCGTGGTCATGAACACCGACGGTGCCGCGAACGTCACGGCCGACATGTCGGTCGGTGCCGAGGTGCCGGTCCTGCGGGGCCTGTTCATCGGGCTCCTCGTTGCCGGCGGCATCCTGCTGATGCTCTCGATCGTCCTCGTGATCCTCGCGCTGACCGTGGGCCGCAGGAGTCCCGAGATCCGAGGGGAACGCGACCCGCCCAGGGTGGGCCCGGTCAGGCCGAGGCGCCGGCCTCAGGGCGGGCCGACGCAAGACACCCAGACCTGAGAAGGGACCCTGCCGATGCCCAGCCCTCGAACCCTGAAGGCGCTCGTCGTCTACGAGTCGATGTTCGGCAACACCGAGAAGGTGGCGCGCGCCGTCGCGGACGGGCTGGGCGGCCACCTGGACGTCGACGTCGTCGAGGTGGGCAAGGCGCCCTCGCCGCTGTGGGAGCCGGTGGACCTCGTCGTCGTGGGAGGCCCCACCCACGCGTTCTCGATGACGCGGCAGAACACCCGTGAGGACGCCAAGCGCCAGGGGGCCGCGTCCGGCGACGCGGGCTTCGGGATCCGGGAGTGGATCGACAAGCTGCAGGAGGGGCCGCATGCCGAGAAGGTGGCGACCTTCGACACGCGTGTGACGAAGGTCCGGCACCTACCGGGCTCGGCTGCGAAGTCCGCGGCGAAGGGCCTGCGCCGACACGGCTACAGCACGGTGGCGAAGCCGGAGAGCTTCTTCGTGGACGATGTCTCCGGGCCGCTGGTGGACGGGGAGCTCGAGCGCGCACGGGCGTGGGGGGAGCAGCTGGCTGCCGCTGTCGCGCAGCCCGCCTCCGCCAGGTAGAACCTGTTATCGTTCGACGTCGTGACCCACGCCCCTGATGTGTTCGCACCGGCGTCGCTCGGTCCGGTGCGGTTGCGGAACCGTGTCGTGAAGGCCGCGACGTTCGAGGGCATGACGCCCGACGCTCTCGTCACCGAGGACCTGGTCGAGTACCACCTCGCGGTGGCCCGGGGCGGCGCCGGGATGACCACGGTCGCCTACCTCGCGGTCTCGCCCGAGGGGCGCACCGACCGGCACCAGATCTACCTGCGACCCGAGGCGGTCCCCGGGCTGCGTCGACTCACCGACGCCGTCCACGCCGAGGGTGCGGCCGTCGCGGGGCAGCTCGGTCATGCCGGGCCCGTGGCGAACGGCCGGTCCAACGGCGCCCAGGCCCTCTCGTCGTACCGCATGCCCAGCCCGCTCAGCATGCAGATGGTGCGCACCGCGACCGAGGCCGACATCACGCGCGTGACCCGCGACTACGTCGAGGGTGCGAAGCTGGCGGTGCAGGCCGGTTTCGACTGCCTCGAGATGCACCTCGGTCACAACTACCTGCTGAGCTCCTTCCTGAGCCCCAACCTCAACCGGCGCAAGGACCGCTGGGGCGGCACGCTCGAGAACCGCGCCCGCTTCGCCCGGCAGGTCGTGGTGGCGGTGCGTGAGGCCGTGGGCGACGAGGTCGCGATCACCGCGAAGCTGAACATGGTCGACGGCGTGCGCACCGGGTTCAGGATCGAGGAGAGCCTGGACTTCGCGTCGATGCTCGAGTCCGACCGCGCGCTGGACGCTCTCCAGCTGACCTCGGGCAGCTCGCTGACCAACCCGATGTTCCTGTTCCGCGGTGACGTGCCGCTCAAGGAGTTCGCCGACGCGATGCCCCCGCTGCAGCGCTGGGGGATCAAGGCGGTCGGCCGCAAGTTCTTCCGCTACTACCCCTTCGAGGAGGCGTACATGCTGCCGATGGCACGTCGCTTCCGCGAACGGCTCGACATGCCGCTGATCCTGCTCGGGGGGATCAACAAGCGGGAGACCCTGGACCTCGCCATGGCGGAGGGCTTCCAGTACGTCGCGATGGCCCGTGCCCTGCTGAGGGAGCCCGACCTGGTCAACCGCATGAGCGACGGGCGCGCCCGCGCAGGCGTGTGCATCCACTGCAACCGCTGCATGCCCACGATCTACTCGCGCACACACTGCCCGGTGGTCGAGGAGTCGCAGAGTGTTGTCCAGACCGTTTGATCTTCATCCGACTGCGGCGTCTCGAATCGGGTAACACTGGATCCTTGCCCACTTGGCCCTTCCTGAGACCCCGGGAGACGTCTGTGTTCAACGACGAGCATCGGCAGCTACGGCACGACGCGATCTTCTACGACGACGAGAGCGCCTTCGCCGGTGCCGCGGTGTCGTTCGTCCGGGAGGGCGTCGGGCGCGACGAGGTCGTGATGGTCAACACGGGGGCCCACCCGATCACGGGCCTGCTGCGCGCGATGTTCGCCGGTGACGAGCAGGTCGTGTTCGCCGACCGGGCGGTCTACGGCACCCCTGCCGGCGCGATCGACGGGTACCGCCGCATCATGGACCGCGGCCTCGCCTCAGGCGTCAAGGGCTACCGCGCCATGGGCTTCATCGACTTCGACACCGGTCCCCTGCCGTGGCAGGAGTGGCTGCGCTACGAGGCCGCCGTGAACCGTGTCTTCGCCGACTACCCGTTCCGGACGCTCTGTCCCTACGACACCTCGACCCTGCCGGGCGAGGTCACCGACGCGATCATGCGCGCGCACACCGGGCTGGTCGAGCGCGACGGGTGGCGGGAGAACGGCAACTACGTCGCGCCCGAGAAGCTCGTGGTCGCCGACGGGCTGGTCACCCCGCCTCATCCGCTGCAGGAGACGGCGCCCCGGATGGTGCTCGAGCCCACTGGTGACATGACCGAGCTGCGGATGGAGATCTACTCGGCGACGATGTTCACCGCCCTTGACCGGCTCGGGATCGACGACTTCGTGAAGGCCGTCGGCGAGGTGGTGGCGAACGCCCACAAGCACGGTGGCGAGCCGGTGGTCCTGAAGCTGTGGGCCGCCGATGCCACGGTGGTGTGCACCGTCACCGACCAGGGCCCGGGCATCGGGGACCCCCTCGCCGGCTACGACCGCCCGCGTCGCCCCTCCGAGGGACTCGGTCTGTGGGCCACCCGCCAGCTCGTCGACGTGCTCGACTACGAGCAGACCCCCGCAGGCTTCACGGTGCGGCTCGCGGCCTTCGCCTGACCGGGGCGTCCGGGGCGCGAGCCCGGACCTCGAGAGGGGACCTGTGCCCGCGAACTAGAACCTGTTACATTTCTGGCCTTGGTGCTCAGGGCTGGAGATGCTGTGATTCTTGATCGTTTCAGGGTGGACGGCCAGGTCGCCGTCGTGACGGGTGCGGGCCGTGGCATCGGGGCGGCGAGTGCCGTCGCGCTGGCCGAGGCCGGTGCCGACGTCGTCCTCTCCGCCCGCAGCCGCGACCAGCTCGAGAAGGTCGCCGCCCGGGTCGCGGAGGCCGGTCGCCGCGCGGTCGTCGTACCCGCCGACCTGTCGGACCTCGATGCGGTCGCCTCCCTCGCGGACGCGGCGTACGACGAGCTCGGCCGCATCGACATCGTCGTGAACAACGTCGGGGGGACGATCCCCAACGCGCTCCTCGACACCGACGCGGCCTACCTGGAGGAGGCCTTCCACTTCAACGTCAGCACCGCCCACACGCTCGTGCGGGCCGCCGTGCCCCACATGCTGAGGAACGACGGGGGCTCGATCGTCAACATCACCTCGGTGGTCGGCAGGGTCTCGGGGCGCGGCTACCTCGCCTACGGCACCGCGAAGGCCGCCCTGGCGCACTACACGCGGCTCGCCGCCGTGGACCTCTGCCCGAGCATCCGCGTGAACGCGGTCGCGGTGGGGTCGGTGATGACCTCGGCACTGGAGTTCGTCGCCTCCGACGACGAGACCCGTGCCCGGATGGAGGCGCAGACGCCGCTGGGTCGCATCGGCGAGGCGGAGGACGTCGCGGCAGCGGTGCTGTACCTCTCGTCACGCGCGGGCGGATACGTCACCGGCAAGGTCCTCGAGGTCGACGGCGGGCTGGAGCAGCCGAACCTCGACCTCGGCCTGCCCGACCTGGAGCGCGCGCTGTGAGCCTCCGCGTCGTGGCCTGGTCGACCGGGACCGTCGGCCGGCACGCGATCGCCGGCATCGACGCCCGTCCCGAGCTCGAGCTCGTCGGGGTGTGGGTGTCGAACCCTGACAAGGTCGGCAAGGACGCCGGTGAGCTCGCCGGTCTCGGCCGGGACCTCGGCGTCGTCGCGACCGACGACAAGCAGGCCCTGCTGGGGCTGAAGCCCGACTGCATCGTGCACACGGCGATGACGGACGACCGGATCTTCGAGGCGATCGACGACCTGGTCATGTTCCTCGAGCACGGCGTCGACGTGGTCTCGAGCGGGCCGGTGGTGCTGCAGTACCCCCACGGCATCCTGCCTCCCGAGATGGTCGAGCGCATCCACGACGCGGGTGTGCGCGGTGGGGCGTCGCTGCACGTGAACGGCATCGACCCGGGCTTCGCCAACGACGTGCTGCCGCTCGCGCTCACGAGCGTGTGCCAGCGCATCGACGAGGTTCGGTGCTACGAGATCGCCGACTACTCGACGTACTACCAGCCCGTGGTGATGCGAGACATCTTCGGGTTCGGCAAGCCCTTGGACGAGGTGCCCGTGCTGTTCCAGCCGGGGATCCTCTCGATGGCCTGGGGGAGCGTCGTGCGCCAGATCGCCGCGTCGCTGGACGTGACCCTCGACGAGCCCCTGGTGGAGCAGGTCGAGCGCGTGCCGGCCGACCGGGACATCGAGACCGCCTCGGTCCGCATCGAGAAGGGCACGACGGCCGCGGTCCGGTTCGAGGTCGTCGGACAGGTCGCGGGCGTGCCACGCGTGGTGCTCGAGCACGTCACGCGCACCTCTCCCGAACAGATGCCGGGCTGGCCCCAGCCGTCCGACGGCGAGGGGTCCTACCGGGTGAAGATCAGCGGCGAGCCCGAGATGGTGCTCGACCTCGTGCACCACGGCGAGCACGGCGACCACAACGACTCGGGGATGATCATGACGGCCATGCGGCTCGTGAACGCGGTCGAGGCGGTGGTCGCCGCGGCCCCGGGGCTGGTCACGGCGGCGGACCTCCCGATGGTCACCGGCCGCGGCCTGGTGCGAGGCTGACCGGGTGACGGAGAGCCACGACGCACCCCACTGGACCGAGCCGGGCGCCCACGAGGTCGCGCCCGGGATCCACCGCTTGCCGCTGCCGCTGCCGATGGACGGCTTGCGCGCGGTGAACGTGTACGCCCTCGAGACCGAGGGTGGCCTGGTGCTCATCGACGGTGGCTGGGCGGTCGAGGACTCGCGCAAGCAGCTCGAGAGCTCGCTGTCGTCCATCGGCTACCAGGTCGGCGACATCACGCGCTTCCTCGTCACGCACGTGCACCGCGACCACTACACCCAGGCCTCGGTGATCCGCCGGGAGCTCGGCTCACATGTCAGCCTCGGCGTGGGGGACAAGCCCACGCTCGACCTGATGCGCGACCCCGACGTCACCGAGGATCCGACCGTCGTTCAGCTCAGGCGGGCCGGTGCCTCGACGCTGGGTGAGGACTGGAGCCGGGTGATGCACGGCGCACGGCCCGACCTGGCCATGTGGGACTACCCCGACGAGTGGCTCTCCTCGGACCACACCCTCGACATCGCCGGACGGGCGCTCGAGGCCGTCTCGACACCTGGCCACACCCAGGGCCACTACGTCTTCGCCGACCTCGCCGGCGGGCTGCTGTTCGCCGGCGACCACGTGCTGCCCACGATCACGCCGTCGGTCGGCTTCGAGCCGGTCTACGCCGAGCTGCCGCTCGGAGACTTCCTGGCCTCGCTGGCCAAGGTGCGTGCGCTTCCGGACCTGCGGCTGCTGCCCGCGCACGGCCCCGTCACCGAGAGCTCGCACACCCGCGTCGACGAGCTGCTCGTCCACCACGACGAGCGCCTCCAGATGTGCCTCGACGCGGTGGGGTCCGGGCCGGCGACGGCGTACGACGTCGCGCAGGTGCTGCCCTGGACACGCCATCAGCGCAGGATGAGCGACCTCGACGTGTTCAACGCCACGCTCGCCACCCTGGAGACCGCGGCACACCTCGACCTCCTGGCCGCGCAGACGCGCCTCGTCCGCACCGAGGTCGACGGCGCCTTCCGCTACGAGGGATTGCCGTCCACCTGACCCGGGTAACCGTCCCGGATGAGCGAATCCCTGCGCAGCCTGGCCAAGAGGCACGCCGAGCACACACGTGAGCGCCTTTCGGAACAGGCCGAGGAGTACGACGACCAGGGGGAGGTTCCCCTGCCCGGGTACGCCGGGAGTCTCGCCGCCTTCGCGGTCGCGGTCGCCGGCGTGGCGGTCGCCGGTCGGGCGTCCGGACGTGGCCTCCCCGAGCGCTACGACCTCTCCGACCTCGCGCTCGGCGCGCTCGCGACGCACAAGTTCACGCGGCTGGTCTCGAAGGGGTCGGTCACCAGCCCGTTGCGGGCGCCCTTCACGGAGTTCGACGAGCCGGCCGGGTCCGCGGAGCTCAACGAGCGGGCCCGGGCGGCCGGGTCCGGCACACCATCGGCGAGCTCCTGACCTGTCCGTTCTGCCTCGGCCAGTGGGTCGGCACCGGCTACGTCGCAGGTCTCAGCATGGCGCCCCGGACCACGAGGGCCTGGGCCGCGGTCTTCGCGGTGACCGGCGTCTCCGACGTGCTCCAGCAGGTCTACGCGCGACTCCGCGACGACTGAGTTCGCCCGGCGGCCGGGTCAGGTCGCCCTCCGCATCGGCACGTGCGGGATGCCGTCGTCGAGGAACTCCTCGCCGCACGGCTCGAAGCCGAGCCTGCGGTACCATCTCACGAGGTAGGACTGCGCGTCCAGGCGGCACGGCCGGCCGTCGACCACCTCCAGCGCGGTGCGCATCAGCTGCTCCGCGAGGCCCCTGGCGGCGGTGGCTCTCGGCGACGACCACTCTGCCGATCCGCATGCCGTCCTGGATGCCGGGTCGCACCGATCCGACTGCGCGACGGCCGACGATCCCGGCTCCGCGACCGGCGTCCGCGAGAATCCGAAGGTAGGCGACGGGCCGACCGTCCTCCTCGGCCCACAGGTGACGGGTCTCGGGCTCGAGGTCGCGCCCGTCGAGGTCGAGGTACGGACACTCCTGCTCGACCACGAAGACGCTCTCCCGCAGCTGCCAGAGCAGGTAGGCCGTGCGTGCGTCGAGGTCGGCGAAGGATGCGGTACGGATCGGAGTCACCCACCCATTGTCGGGCGGGGGACAGCTGTGTGTGTCCTCACATCCGAGGGGTACGCCCCCTGGACCGAGAAAGGGAGGGAAACATGAGCACACCGATGACCCCGGGGACAGACCCGTGGGCCACCACGACCGCCGGAGGCGCCGGCGCCGAGTCGGGTGGCGACGCAGACATGAAGGACGAGGCCAGGCAGGCCGCCGGCACCGCGGCGGACCAGGCGAAGCAGACCGCCGGCACCGCGGCTGACGAGGGCAGGCATGTCGCGGGCGTGGCCAAGGACGAGGCCAGGAACGTCATGGAGGAGTCCAAGGCGCAGGCCCAGGACCTCCTGGAGGAGGCGAGGTCGCAGGTCGACGAGCAGTCGCGCACGCAGCGCGACCGGCTGGTCGGGACGCTGCGCACCTTCGGTGACGACATCGAGAAGATGGCCAACGGCGAGCAGGTCAGTGGCGGGATGGCCCAGGACCTCGCCCGGCAGGCGGCAGAGCGGGCTCGCGACATCAGCGGCCACATCGAGGGCCGGGAGCCGGTCGAGCTGCTCGACGAGGTGCGGTCGTTCGCGCGGCGGCGCCCCGGAACGTTCCTGCTCGGAGCCCTGGCGGCCGGGGTGGTCGCCGGCCGCCTCACCAGGGGCGCCAAGGACAGTCAGAACCAGGAGACCGCGAGCAGCGAGACGCCTCTCTACGACGACGTACGTGGCACGGCCGCCGGAGCCCCGACTGCAGGCATCGGCTCGCCCGAGGCCCCGCCGGCCGCCTATCCGGCAGGATCGGGCGTCGGTGAGCCGGGGACCACTATGGACCAGCCTCTGAGCGCGCCCCCCGGTACGCCGGGTGCGGCTCCAGCCGACTCGGCGTGGCTCGACGAGCCGCGCGCGAGGGGGACGGCATGACCATCCCCGGTAGCAACCAGGCCCCACCGGGCAGCGACGAGCGTTCGCTCGGCGAGCTCCTCGGCGACATCGCCGACAACTTCACCACCCTGGTCAAGCAGGAGCTCGACCTGGCCAAGACCGAGGCGAAGCAGGAGGCGGCAAAGGCCGGGAAGGGGGCCGGGCTCCTCGGCGGCGCTGGGGTCACCGGCCACCTCGCCCTCCTGTTCGCCTCGCTGGCGCTGATGTTCCTGCTCGACACGTGGATGCACACAGCGCTGGCCGCGCTGATCGTGACGGTCCTGTGGGCCATCGTCGCGGCAGTGCTCGGCGCGCGAGGCCGCAAGGAGCTGCAGGAGCTCAACCCGAAGCTCGAGACCACTCAGAGGACGATCAAGGAGGACGTGCAATGGGCCAAGGAACAGAAGAACAGCTGACCAGGAACATCGAGGGAACCCGTGAGGACCTGTCCCGCGACCTCGATGCCCTCACCGACAAGATCAGCCCGAGCCAGATCGTGGAGCGCCGCAAGGAGGCGACCAAGCACGGCTTCCGCTCGATGCGCGACAAGGTGATGGGCACCGCACAGGACACCAGGCAGGGCATGTCGTCGGCCGGTGGCTCGGTCACCGATGCGGCGTCGAGCGCAGGCGGCTCCGTCACGGGCACCGCCCAGAGCGCGGTCGGCACCATCGGTAGCCGGACCGAGGGCAACCCCCTCGCCGCGGGCCTGATCGCCTTCGGCGCCGGGTGGCTCGCCTCGTCACTGCTGCCGGCCGGCGAGAAGGAGGCCAGAGCGGCGCAGCAGGTCGTGGAGCGTGCGAAGGAGCACGGCCAGCCGCTGATGGCCGAGGCCAGGTCGGTCGGCCAGGAGATGGGCGAGAGTCTCAAGGAGTCCGCCACCCAGGCGGCCCAGGAGGTCAAGGGAACTGCACAGGAGTCCGCGCAGACCGTGAAGGAGGAGGGCCGGTCCTCCGCCGAGACGGTCAGGTCCGAGGGGCAGTCCTCTGCCCAGACCGTCCGCGAGGACGTCCAGAGCCGCACCCAGTAGGCGGTTCTCCGAGGTACCTGGAGAGAGCGTCACCCCCCGTCGTGACTCCACGGCGGGGAGTGACCCTTGTCAGGATTCCTTGTAGTGCCGTACCCCCGGGGCGCCGGAACGATCGCAGGTCGCGCGTCGTTGAGGGGGAGGACGAAGGGCGGTGGGTGCATCGCACCAGCAGATGGCCGAGATCGATCGACAGGCACAGCGGCTCCACGACCTCGGCTACCCGGCACTGGCCGGGCTGGCCCCGGACGACTTCGACGCACTCCTCGAGCCGCTCCGCGAGGTTGCCGAAGACCTCGACTCCGCGGGGCAGAGGATCCCGTTCGTCCTGGTGGTCTCGGCCGGCCTCGTCCCCACGGTCGGGGCCGTCGAGCGCTGGTCGGTCCGGGGCAAGGGCGGCTGGACCGACATGGCCGCCGAGCTCGCCGACTACCGACCGATCGAGGGGGTCGAGGTTCCCGAGCAGCCGGTCTACCTCCTCCTCGACGTCGACACCGGTCCCGACACCCTCAACGTCCGGCCGGACGACGCACTGCCGATGATCCGTGACGCCGGGCGGACCCCGCTCACGATCGACGAGGGGGTCGCGCTGGTGACGCACCATCCCGAGGTCTTCAGGACTCGCAACGCCTTCCAGGCCCTCGGGTCACGCGCGCAGAACAAGCGGGTTCCGAGCTTCTGGGTCAGCAAGGGCGCTCCACGGCTCGGGTGGTGCTGGGCCGGCAACCCGCACACCTGGCTCGGAGCCGCTTCGGTGGGTGGGCGCAGAAGCTAGGCCAGAAAGTCGGTCAGCTCCGCCAGCGCCCGACGAGCCTCGGGGACCGGAAGGATCGGGTAGACGTGGATCAGTCCCGGCTCCTCGACGTACGTCAGGTCCCAGCCCTGGGCCGACGCACGCTCCGAGAGCAACCGGCACTGCGGTTGGAGCAGGTCGCGGGTCCCGCACCACATCAGCGCCCTCGGCAGCTTCGACAGGTCACCGTTGAGCGGGCTGACCTCGGGCCGGTCCACGTCGTCGTCGCCTGCCCACCACTGCCCGAACAGCCGCAGCTTGGACAGCTTCAGCCAAGGGTCGCGTGCGGCCGCCTCCTTCGTGCCCGGGGTGGCGTCGGTCAGGTCGACCCAAGGGGAGATGAGCACGAGCTGCGTGGGCTGGGGGCCGGGCCTCGCGGCGATCTGCTGCGCGAGCGCGAGCGCGAAGCCGCCTCCCGCGGAGTCACCGGCGAGGACGACGCCGCCCGACGACTCGATCGCGACCTGCTCGAACAACCGCAGCATCTCCTCGCGGGAGTCGCGCCACGTGTGCTCGGGAGCGAGCGGGTAGACCGGGACCACGACCCGGAGGCCGAAGCGTCGGGCGAGCCGTGCGGCGTAGCGCCAGTGCATCGTGTCCGTGTGCGACACGTAGCCTCCGCCATGGACGTAGAGCAGCGTCCTCGACGGGGTCTCCCCGGCGACCCGGAGGTCGTACACCGGGAACCCGTAGCCGTCGACGGCGGTGACGTCGATGCCGCGCAGCAGCCAGGACGGGGGCGACGGCGCCGCGGCCGCGTGGTCGGCCAGCTTCTCCGCACGCAGCTGCTCCGGGTCCACGACCTCGCTGCTCCGCCGCACGAGCGGGATCAGGGCCGCGAGGATTCGATGCTGCACGCTGGTCACGTCGTCCTCCAGGTTCTCGGACGTCCAACCTAGGCGGCCGGTGGCCCGGATCGGACGGCGGGCGGCAGGGTCGCCCGTCCGGTGTAGCCTGGCCGCAGAACGACAGGGGAGCGCCACCCGGCGCTGAGAGTGCGGAACGGCCGCAGACCCTCGAACCTGATCCGGCTCATACCGGCGAAGGAAGTCGAGTCTCGATCGCATGCGCGATCCCCTCCCTGAAACTCGTGGGAGATCTGAATGTCCATCACACCCATGGCGCGTCGCCCGAGGGCCTCGCGTCTGGCCACCGGCACGGTGCTGTGTCTCGGCCTTTCCCTCGGCGCGACCGCCTGCTCGCTCGGCGGTACGACGGGCGACGACGGCTCGGCCGGGAGCGCAGCCGGGAACAAGCAGGTCGTCCTCGCGACCCACGACTCCTGGTCGGTGCCGAAGGAGGTGCTCGCGGAGTTCACCCGCGAGACCGGCTACCGCGTGAAGGTCGAGGCCTCCGGTGATGCCGGTGCCCTGACGAACAAGCTCGTGCTGACCAAGGGCTCGCCGATCGCCGATGCGGCCTACGGGGTGGACAACACGTTCGCCTCCCGTGCCGTGGACGAGGGCGTGTTCGACGACTACGAGCCGAAGGACGCGCCGTCCTCGGCCGAGCGTCTCGAGCTCGACGACGACGCCGAGGCGGCCGCGCTCACCCCGGTCGACTACGCAGACGTGTGCGTCAACGTCGACGACGTGTGGTTCGAGGACCACGACATCGAGCCGCCCCGGACCCTCCGGGACCTGACCGACCCGAAGTACAAGGACCTGTTCGTCACGCCCGGTGCGAGCACGTCCTCGCCGGGGCTCGCGTTCCTCCTCGCCACGATCGCGGAGTTCGGGGATGGCGGCTGGAAGAAGTACTGGACCGAACTGATGGCCAACGGCACCAAGGTCACCTCGGGCTGGACGGACGCCTACACGGTCGACTTCACCGCGGGAGGCGGCGACGGCGACCGGCCGATCGTGCTCTCCTACGACACGTCACCGCCGTTCACGATCCCCGAGGGCGCCCAGAAGCCGACCACGAGCGCGCTGCTCGACACCTGCTTCCGGCAGGTCGAGTACGCCGGCGTCCTCGACGGTGCGTCGAACCCGGAGGGCGCTCGCGCGCTGGTGGACTTCATGGTCGGTGAGAGCTTCCAGGAGGCGCTCCCGGAGAACATGTACGTCTTCCCGGCGGACGACTCCCTGAAGCTGCCCGACCTCTGGACGCGCTGGGCCAAGAGGCCGGACCAGCCGTTGAGCGTCGACCCGGCGACGATCGCCGCGAACCGTGACGCGTGGCTGACCGCGTGGGGGGAGATCACCACCCGGTGAGAGGGACCTGGGGTCTGCGGCTGGGGACCGTCGCGCTGGCGGCGGTTCCGGTCGCGTTCCTCTGCGTCTTCTTCCTGCTTCCCCTCACCGGCATGCTCGCCGAGGGGTTCTGGGTCGACGGCCGGCTCGACCTCTCGGGGGTGACCGAGACCCTCGCTCGCCCGCGGGTGCACCGGGTGCTGTGGTTCACGGCGTGGGCGTCGCTCACCGCGACCGCGGTCACCACGGCCTTCGGCGTCCCGGTCGCCTACGCGTTGTACCGGCTGGAGTTCCCGGGTCGGCAGGCGCTGCGTGCCCTCGTGGTGATGCCGTTCGTGCTGCCGACGGTCGTGGTCGGCGTCGCGTTCCGGACCCTGCTCGCGCCGTCGGGCCCGTTCGGCTTCCTCGGCCTCGACGGGAGCGCGACGGCGATCCTCGCCGCGATGGTCTTCTTCAACCTCGCCGTCGTGGTGCGCACGGTCGGCGGGCTGTGGGAAGGACTCGACCGTCGGCGCGAGGATGCCGCTGCCGCGCTCGGGGCCTCCCCGTGGCAGGTGCTTCGCACGGTCACGCTGCCCGCCCTCAAGCCGGGGATCGTCTCCGCCGCCACGGTCGTGTTCCTCTTCTGCTCCACGGCGTTCGGCGTCGTGCTGACCCTCGGCGGTCTCCGCTACGGGACCGTCGAGACCGAGATCTACATCCTCACGACCCAGTTCCTCGACCTCCGCGCGGCAGCGGTCCTCTCCGTCGTACAGCTCCTCGCGGTCGTCGTACTCCTGCTTCTCGCGGGGCGCGCACGCGGCAGGCGGGTCCACGCGCTGGAGCGGACGGGGGAGCGGTCGGCGCTGCGCCGGCCCGGTCGGCGTGACCTGCCGGCGCTGACCGCCACGGCGCTCGTGGTGGCGCTGCTCGCAGCCCCGCTTCTCACGCTGGTCGTCCGGTCCCTGCGCACCGGGGACGGGTGGGGCCTCGGCAACTACGAGAACCTCGGTACGACGGGCGGGGCGACCGCGCTGCTCGTGCCGGTGTGGACCGCGCTCGAGAACTCCCTGCGCATCGCCGTGGACGCGACCGTGCTGTCGCTGACCCTCGGCCTGATGGTCGCCTTCCTCGTCTCGCGTCCCGCGCGTGGTCGCGCGCAGCGACGCGGCCGGGCGTTCCTCGACGGACTGTTCATGCTGCCGCTCGGTGTCTCCGCGGTGACCATCGGCTTCGGTTTCCTCATCACTCTCGACGAGCCGCCGCTGGACCTGCGCTCCTCGCCGCTGCTCGTCCCCGTCGCCCAGGCGATGGTGGCGCTGCCGCTCGTCGTCCGCACTCTCGTGCCGGTCCTGCGCTCCATCGACCCGCGACAGCGACAGGCGGCCGCCACCCTGGGGGCCTCGCCGCTCCGGGCGCTGCTCGCCGTCGACCTCCCTGCGGCGTGGCGTCCCGCCCTGGCAGCGGCGGGACTGGCCTTCGCGGTGTCGCTGGGGGAGTTCGGCGCGACGAGCTTCCTCGCCCGCCCGGACCGGCCGACGCTGCCGGTCGTGATCTACCAGCTGATCTCGCGGCCGGGCGCCGAGAACTTCGGCATGGCACTGGCCGCATCGGTCGTCCTGGGCGTGGTGACGGTCCTCGTCATGGGAGCCGTCGAGCGCCTGCGCATCGGGTCGATGGGATCGTTCTGACATGCTCACCGTGCGCGACCTGACTGTCCGCTTCGACGGCGTGACCGCCGTGGACGAGGTGTCGCTCGACCTTCCCACCGGCCAGGTGCTCGCCGTGCTCGGGCCCTCCGGCTGCGGCAAGTCCACGCTGCTGCGCGCGATCGCCGGGCTGGAGGTGCTGAGCTCCGGCACGGTCTCCTTCGACGGACAGGACCTCGCGGGCGTCCCCACGCACAAGCGCGGCTTCGCGCTCATGTTCCAAGACGGTCAGCTCTTCCCCAACCAGAGCGTGGCCGCCAACGTCGGTTACCCCATGCGGCTTCGCGGCGTCGCCCGGGCCGAGGCCGGACGACGCGTGGCCGAGCTGCTCTCGCTCGTCGGGCTGCCGCAGCACGCGGACCGGCTGCCCGTGCAGCTCTCGGGCGGTGAGCGGCAGCGCGTCGCCCTGGCTCGCTCCCTCGCCGCCGACCCGCGGATGCTCCTGCTCGACGAGCCGTTGTCGGCGCTCGACCGCGAGCTCCGAGAACGCCTCGCGGGAGACCTACGCGCCATCCTCGAGGCAGCCGGGACCACCGCGCTCCTGGTCACCCACGACCACGACGAGGTGTGGACGGTCGCGGACCGGGTGGCCGTCATGCAGTCCGGGCGGATCCTCCAGGCAGGGACGCTCGAAGAGGTGTGGCGGGCTCCGGTGAGTGGCGAGGCGGCACTGCTCCTCGGGTATCCCACGATCCTCGAGGGGAGCGCGGCGCAGCTGCTCGCCCGAGCGGGGGACCACGAAGCCCCCGGCTCGGTCGGCGCGATCGCACTGCGGCGCTCGGCGCTCCGGGTGGACCCGTCGGGACGGCTCGGCGGCCGGGTGCTCTCCGCGACGCTGACCCCGGACGTCGTACGCCTGCACGTGCTGGTCGACGGCCTCGGCGACATGCACGCGGTCGCCTCGCACGACGCGGACGTCCGCATCGACCACGACGTGCTTCTCCGCGTGGACATGGCGCGCACCGCCGTACTGCCGGGGTCCGCTCCTGCCCAAAGGACGGTGTCCCCCGTTCGTTAGACTCCGCGCTTGTGAAGCGGCGGGCATACGGACTCCTGGTAGGGGTCGCAGTCATGACGGGCCTGCTCGCCGTCGTCGTCGGTCAGTCGCTCGGGCTGCCGATGCGTGACCCCGAGGGATTCCTCGGCCCCGCATGGATCCGGCTGCCGCTGCTGGTCCTCGGTGCCTTCCTGGCCGATGTCGTGCCGCGCGCCCTCTGGCGGTCCCGGGGAAGGCTCTCGCAGTTCCGGGCCGAGGCCAGGACGATCGTCCGCGAGCACTGGACGCGGGAGCGCATGACCCTGGTCGTGATCGGCCTGGCGAGCTTCTACGTCACCTACGTCGGCTACCGGAACCTCAAGAACTACCTGCCCTTCATCCGCGAGGGCACCCAGGACCCGCTGCTCAAGGCGATCGACGAGGCGCTCTTCTTCGGGGGTGATCCGGCGATCTTCCTCCACACGGTCCTGGGGGAGGGGTTCACCGCCCACATCCTGTCGTTCGTCTACCTGATCTTCCTGCCGTTCGTGCCGGTCTCGGTGACCGCCTGGCTGGTGTGGTCGCGCAACATCAGCTTCGGGTACTGGTACGTCACCGCGCAGTGCCTCGCCTGGGCGCTGGGGACGGCGAGCTACTACGCGATCCCGTCGCTCGGCCCCGCCTTCTACTACGTGTGGCTGTACGCAGGGCTGGACAACACGGGTGTCACGCAGCTGCAGGACTCCTTGTTCTACGGTCGCGTCGACGTGGTCTTCAACCCGTTCAGCACCGACGGGGTGCAGAGCGTCGCCGGGTTCGCCTCGCTGCACGTCGCCGTCACCCTGCTCGCGGCACTGGTCGCGCACTACACGGTCCGGCACGCCTGGATCCGCTGGGGCATGTGGGTCTTCTTCGGGCTCACCGTCGTCGCGACGATCTACTTCGGCTGGCACTACATCGCCGACGACGTCGCCGGCGCGCTCATCGCGATCGTCTCGGTCTACATCGGTGGTCTCGCCACCGGGCAGAAGTTCGAGCGACACGGACTGGCGTCCCATCCCACGACCAGCACCGCAGAGGTGCCGGTCGAGGAGGCCACCGCAGGGCTCTGAGCCACGGCTAGTCCTTCCGGGCTACGCGCAAGTGACCCGAAGATGGTCACGCCATTGCAGTGGTTTTGTCCGTTTTCGGCGACTATCCGTTTAGTCTGTGCACAAGGGAAATGTGGAGCTTGGGGAAGCTCCACAGCCGGCGGGGGGCCGGTCCCACAATCTGGCCCGGCAGGGCTGGGGGGAGCTCAGACATCATGACCAAGCACATCGGCGCGCGCTCGCGCGCCAACGCGTCCCGTCTCGCGGCGGCAGGCCTCACGGTCTTCCTGACCTTCGGCTTCGCCGGGGCCGCCCAGGCCGACCAGGGTGGCGTCCCGAACGGCGGCGACGGACACCAGGGCGACCCCGATCTGTCACGAGGGCAAGATCATCGTGGTCGACAAGGCGAGCCTCCCGGCTCACCGCGCCCACGGGGACAAGGTCGACCAGCTCGAGACCTGCACTCCGACCGCGCCGCCGGTGCGATGACACGACGACGCCGCCGGTGGACGACACGACGGCGCCGCCGGTGGATGACTCGACGCACGCCGCCGGTGGACGACACGACGACGCCGCCGGTGGACGACACGATGCCGCCGGCTGATGACTCGACGACGCCGCCGGTGGACGACACGACGCCGCCGCCGGTGGATGACACGACGACGCCGCCGGTGGACGACACGACGACGCCGCCTCCGGTGGACGACACGACCACGCCGCCTCCGGTGGACGACACGACGCACGCCTCCGGTGGATGACACGACGACGCCGCCGGTCGATGACACGAGCACGCCGCCGGCCGATGACACGAAGCCGGGTGGGACCACCAAGCCCGGCGGTGAGAGCAAGCCCGGCAAGGGTCAGGACCACGACGACATCCTCGGCGAGAACGTCGAGCGGCCCGACCGCAAGGACGGCGCGCCCGCTCTACAGCGCGGGCCGGCCCTCCGAGTCGGTGGAGCTGCTACCCGCGGCCGCATCGCCGGAACCGTCCCGCGGCGGTGGTTCTGCCCGAGACGGGTGCCGGGGACAGCCTGGCGCTCGAGGCAGGTGCCGGTCTCATCCTCGTCCTCTTCGGAGGTCTGAGCCTCGTGGGTCGGCGCCGCGAGAGCGACTACTGACATCACACAGCCGTCGCGGCTGAGAAGTCGCGACAGCCGGCCTCGACCGGCACCAGCCCGGCGCCGTCCCCTCCTCCCAGCGGGACGGCGCCGATGGCATGCCCTAGTCTCTCCTCCCAGGGAAGGGGCAGCCACCGTTCTCGCGCAAGCGCCGAGAACGACGACAGCCACAACGGGTCCCAGCTCCGTTGTGGCTGTCGTCGTGTCCGGGCGTGTCCGGGTCGGAGCCGAGGAATGAGCGGTAAGTGGGCAGAGACGACAGATCCCCGGCACCGAAATGCGTCGTTTTTGCCCACTTGCGCGAGGGAGCGGGCCAGGCGACGCAGCCTCAACGTCGATGCGGTCGAGAATTACAACGTTGTAGTTCGTCAAGCCGACACGCCGTGTTACTGGAGTTTTTAATGTGAAAAGTGTTCCATGTGTGACGAATGAGCACTAGCGTCTCTTCGACGGCGCTGCTCGGGCGGCCCGTAGCTCTCGTCGGCGGTCGACTTGGGAGGGTCGGCGGCCGGTGCGAGACGGGACCGGGAACAGCGGTCCGCGAGCCCGCGGGGATAGGGCTCGCGGGCCACCAGTCGAAGGGGAAGCCACATGGGCACCAGCCGCGGTCAGCGCAGCATGCGGGCCGGGCACGTCCGTGCCACCTCCGCCGTGCGGAGCGGCCTCCGCGTCCTGGTCCCCACGGTCATGGCCGGCGCGCTCGTCGTGACAGTCGTCCCTTCGGCGCTCGCCGACAAGTCCGACCGGGCGTTCCCGTCCCGCGACCAGGTCGCCGCCGCGAAGCGACACGTCGAGGAGACGGCTCGTGACGTCGGCGCGATCAAGGCTTCGCTGCTGATGGCCAACCAGCGGCTCGAGGCTGCTGCGCTGGAGGCCGAGAAGGCCTCCGAGGCCTACAACGGCGCGATGTGGCGCCTCCAGACGGCCAAGAAGGAGCTCGCCGACGCGAGAGCCGAGGCAGCCGAGGCGCGCCGTACCGTCCAGGAGCAGCGCACGGCGATCGGCGCCCTCGTCGCCTCGTCGTACCAGCAGGGCGGCCAGATCACCGCGCTGAGCGCCTTGATGGGCGCCGACGGCCCCGAGGGCGTGATGGACCAGTACGCCACCTTCCAGGGCGCCTCCGACTCGCTCCAGGCCGACTACGACCGGTTCGCGGCGTCGGATGCTCTGGCGCAGGCCTTCGAGGAGCGAGCCGAGGAGGCGCGGCTGAAGGCGGACCGCCTCGCCGACGAGGCTCGCCAGGCCAAGGAGGTCGCCACTCAGGCAGCCGCGGCCGCACAGGCCGCCGCGAGCCAGATAGCGGCCGAGAAGGACCACCTGATCCGCGAGCTCGCTCGCGCGCAGGACATCTCGGTCTCGCTCGCCCGCAAGCGGCAGGCGGCCCTCGAGGAGATCGCCCGGGAGCGTGCCGCGGCTCGTGCTCGCGCCGAGGCAGAGGAGGCGGCGCGGCAGCAGGCAGCCAAGGAGGCCCGTGCCCGTGCCGAGGCTCGACGTGAGGCGCGGGCGCGCGCGGAGGACGAGCGCCGTCGGCAGGCCCGTGAGAACCGTCGCGACGACCAGGACCAGAATGCGGCAGCACCCCGGCCGGCAGTCCCCCCGCCGGCTCCGGCTCCGCCACCGCCGCCCTCACCCCCGAGCGGCAGTGGCGGAGCCGAACGGGCCATCGCATTCGCGAAGGCGCAGCTCGGCGACCCCTACGTCTGGGGTGCCGCGGGACCCGACTCGTGGGACTGCTCGGGCCTGATGCTCGCCGCGTGGGGACAGGCGGGGGTGTACCTGCCGCACTACTCGGTCGCGCAGTACTACGCCGGCACGCCGATCTCCGCAGGCAGCCTGCGGCCCGGTGACCTGGTCTTCTGGGGTACGTCGAGCAGCCCGGACTCGATCCACCACGTCGCGATGTACATCGGCGACGGCATGATCATCCACGCACCGCGCACGGGGCGTCCGGTCGAGATCGACAGCATGTACTACTGGACGCCGCCGAACTTCTTCGCGAGGGTGTGACAGGTCACCTTCCCGCCGGTGGACGGGGCTGACAGGCTAGGGCCATGTCGCCCACCCAGACCTCGTACGTGACCCCTGCCGTCGACGTGCCCGCGCTGATCGAGCTGCTCGACGGGGAGTACGCCGACGTCCGGCAGCTCGTGCGCAAGAACCTCGCGGAGCACGCCGGGGTGCTAGAGGACGCCGAGCAGATGAGCCGCGACGACTTCCGGGAACGCGTTCTCGAGGTCCTGCTGACGATGGCCGAGTCCGGGCAGACCGGCATGGGCTTCCCGAAGGAGTACGGCGGGGGCGGGGACATCGGCGCCTCCATCGCGGCCTTCGAGACCCTGGCCTACGGCGACCTGTCCGTGCTGGTCAAGGCCGGCGTGCAGTTCGGCCTCTTCGGCGGCGCGATCCTCCAGCTCGGCACGAAGGAGCACCACGACGCCTACCTCCAGGACACGATCACCGGCGAGCTCCTCGGCTGCTTCGCGATGACCGAGACCGGCCACGGTTCGAACGTCCAGGCGCTCGGGACGACCGCGACCTACGACGCGGAGGCCGGGGAGTTCGTCCTCGCGACCCCTGACGACTCCGCCCGCAAGGACTACATCGGCAACGCCGCCAGGCACGCGCGGCTCGCGGTCGTCTTCGCCCAGCTCGAGGTCGACGGCACCTCTCACGGCGTCCACGCGTTCGTCGTACCCGTCCGGGACGCCGACGGCAAGGTCGTGCCGGGCGTGCGGATCGAGGACTGCGGCCAGAAGATCGGCCTCAACGGGGTCGACAACGGCCGGATCTGGTTCGACGGCGTGCGGGTGCCGCGCTCGGCGATGCTCAACCGCTACGCCGAGGTGCGCGAGGACGGCACCTACCACTCGGACATCGAGAACCCCGACCGCCGCTTCTTCACGATGCTCGGCACCCTCGTGCAGGGCCGGGTGAGCGTCGGTGGCGCGGCGATCAACGCCAGCAAGGTCGCCCTGTCCGTGGCGGTGAAGTACGGCCTCGTCCGCCGCCAGTTCGGCTCGCCCGGCTCGGACCGCGAGGAGCTGCTCCTCGACTACGGGATGCACCAGCGCAGGCTGCTGCCGCTGCTCGCGCGGACCTATGCGCTGCACTTCGCCCAGGAACGCGTGCGCACCGGCCTCCACGAGGTGTTCTCGAACGAGGGCACGCCGGAGCGTGAGCGGCGTGCGCTCGAGTCCCGGGCCGCGGGCACCAAGGCGCTCGGCACGTGGCACGCCTCCCGCACGATCCAGGAGTGCCGCGAGGCCTGCGGCGGCGCGGGCTACCTGTCGGTGAACCGGTTCGACGCGCTGCGCGCGGACACCGACGTGTTCACCACCTTCGAGGGCGACAACACGATCCTCCTGCAGCTCGTCGCGAAGGGCCTGCTCACCGACTACGCGAGCGAGTTCGGCGACCTCGACCAGCTCGGGATGATGCGCTTCGTCGCCTCCGTCGCGGTGGAGACGGTGATCGAGCGGACGTCGGTCCACAAGCTGCTCGACCGGATGCGCGACGTGTTGCCGCCCGGCGACAACGACACCGACCCGGACTCGGGGATCCTCGACACCTCCTGGCACCTGAACCTGCTGCGCTGGCGCGAGGAGCACATGCTCGCCGGCGTCGCGCGGCGGCTCAAGCGCGGCATGGACGGCGGCGGCGACCCGGCCGTGGTCTTCAGCATGGTGCAGGACCACGTGATCGGCTCCGCCAACGCACACGTCGAGCGGCTCCTCCTCGAGGCGTTCGCCGACAAGGTCGAGGCGATGCCCGACGGTCAGAACAAGCTCGCGATGCAGCTCGTGTGCGACCTCTTCGCGCTCTCCACGATCGAGGCCGACCGGGCGTGGTTCATGGAGCACGGTCGGCTTTCCAGCGCCAAGTCGAAGGCCGTGACCGCGATGGTGAACGAGCTGTGCCGGCGGGTACGCCCCATCGCCGACCAGCTCGTGGACGCGTTCGACATCCCGCCGGAGATGCTGAGGGCGGAGATCATCCAGCCGACGCGCTAGAGGGGCGCCGGTCGGCGTACAGCTCAGCCTGCCGGCCGGCGTACTTCCCACGGAAAACCGTCGCTCCCCGATGGTGAATTCACCATGGGGAGCGACGATTTGCCTGCATACCTTGGGAATCTGTCCACGCGGAGAACGGGGCTCAGTGGCCGCCGTTCTCCTTGAAGCGGTCGAACGAGGCGACGACCTCGGCCTCGGCCTCGACGCGGCCGACCCAGTTGGCGCCCTCGACGGACTTGCCGGGCTCGAGGTCCTTGTAGACCTCGAAGAAGTGCTGGATCTCGAGGCGGTCGAACTTCGACACGTGGTTGATGTCGCGCAGGTGCTCCAGGCGCGGGTCGTGCGAGGGAACGCACAGCACCTTGTCGTCGCCGCCGGCCTCGTCGGTCATCCGGAACATGCCGATCGCGCGGCACTTGATGAGGCAGCCCGGGAAGGTCGGCTCCTGGAGGAGCACGAGAGCGTCGAGCGGGTCGCCGTCGAGGCCGAGGGTGTTCTCGATGAAGCCGTAGTCCGCGGGGTACTGCGTGGAGGTGAACAGCGTCCGGTCGAGTCGGATGCGGCCGGACTCGTGGTCGACCTCATACTTGTTGCGCTGACCCTTGGGAATCTCAACCAGGACGTCGAACTCCACAGTTCCTCCACTCACAGTCTTCCAATGCGGTTTGGCTAGTGTCGCGCACGCGCGTCGAAAATGCGCATTCGAGAGGGGTGTCAGATGGCCGGAGGTGACGTACGCCACTCCGTCGTGCCGTCAGGACGTCGTGTCCGTCGGTGGAGCAGCGGGCTCGTCGCGTTCGTGCTCGTCCTCGCAGCCGCCTCCTACGTCTTCGAGCTCGGGCCACGCGTCCTCGGCTGGAACTACCCCTCACCGGTGACCCAGCCCGCCGAGGTCGCGCCTCCGCCGGGTCTGACCCTGCCGTCCCCGTCCCGTGCGGCCACGGTCGCGGATGCCTCGGAAGAGGTGGGCGCGGACCCGGCGAAGGTACGACGGGCGGTCGCGCGGATGCTCCGCGACAAGGACCTCGGACCTCGCGTGGCGGTCGCGGTCGGCCAGCTCTCCGACGACGAGACCGTCTTCGAGGCGGGGCCGGCCCTGATCACGCCGGCGTCGACCATGAAGCTGCTGACCACGACCGCGGCCATGGCGGCGCTCGGTCCCGACCACACCTTCCGTACGACGGTCGTGGCCGGTCGGTCCCCCCGCGACGTGGTGCTCGTCGGAGGCGGCGACCCCCTCCTGGCACGCGCGCCGCAGGAGGGCGCCTACCCGGGACGGGCAGACATCGTGACCCTGGCCAAGGCGACGGCGCGCTCGCTCCAGAAGCTCCAGCGCACACGCGTGCGGCTCGGCTACGACACCTCGCTCTTCAGCGGCCCGTCGGTGAACCCCGCCTGGCCCCCGTCGTACATCCCCGACGACGTCGTCAGCCCGATCTCACCGCTGTGGGTCGACGAAGGCCGTGAGCGCGAGAACACGTCGCAGAGGTCGGCGGACCCGGCGCTGGCGGCGGCGGCCGAGTTCGCGCAGGTGCTCGAGAAGCAGGGCATCGAGGTCAAGGGGAAGCCACGACCTGCGACCGCGGAGCCCGATGCCACCGAGTACGCCTCCGTGAGCAGCGCACCCCTGGCCCAGATCGTGCAGTGGGTGCTCGAGGTCAGTGACAACGAGGCGGCCGAGGTGCTCGCCCGACACGTGGCGGTCGCCGAGGACCGTCCCGGGTCGTCCACCGAGGCCGCGGAGGCGGTCGAGGCCGTGCTCTCCGGTCTCGGCGTGGACATGACGGGTGCCCGGATCTACGACGGCAGCGGCCTCTCCCGCGAGGACCGGCTCGCACCCCAGACGCTGCTGTCGGTGCTCGAGGTGGCCGCGGGCGACGAGCACCCGGAGCTCCGCCCGGTCGTGGCGGGACTGCCGGTCGCCGGCTTCACGGGCTCCTTGACCTACCGCTTCGACAAGGGCGACGAGGAGGGACTCGGCCTGGTGCGCGCGAAGACCGGCACCCTGACCGGCGTGCACGGCCTCGCCGGGGTGGTCACCACCCAGGACGGGACGGAGCTGGCGTTCGTCGCGATCGCCGACCGGGTCAAGCCGGTGAACACCCTCGACGCCCGGGAGCGCATCGACCAGGTCGCCGCGGCACTCGCCGCCTGCGCCTGCGCGGCCTGACGCGGCCGGCCTGACGCCGGCCGGCCGACCCGGCCGCTCCATGGGTCGACATCCTGCCTCTCAGAAGCCGCGAGAAGGTTGAGGCGTGCGGCGTAGGGTCTGAGCATGTCCAACCGCTCCACGATGATCGACTGGGACCTCGCCGTCCTCGCTGCGTCGAAGATGTCCGGCCCCGGGCCGATGGTCAGCCGCGCGGAGGCGCAGGCCGCCGTCGAGGAGCTGCGCGAGGGCGCCCACCGCTCCACGCCGCTGGTCGCGCGAGTACACCGGCCTGGTCGCCGAGGAGCGCACCGCCCCGGTCCTCGTCGTCGACCGGCCCGGCTGGATCCAGGCCAACGTGGACGGCTTCGCCACGATCATCTCCCCGCTCGTCGACAAGATGCGCGAGAAGCGGGGCGCGTCCTCACCGATCGCCGAGGCCGTCGGCTCCCGCGTCACCGGCCTCGAGCTCGGCGGCCTGCTGGGGTTCATGTCCACGAAGGTGCTCGGCCAGTTCGATCCCTTCCACGCTCCCGAGGGGCCGGGCGGCGAGAACACCGCCGGCCGCCTGCTCCTGGTCGCCCCGAACATCGTCCACGTCGAGGGTGAGCTCGACGTGGACCCCGCCGACTTCCGGCTCTGGGTCTGCCTCCACGAGGAGACCCACCGCGTGCAGTTCACCGCGGTCCCGTGGATGCGTGACCACATCCACGGCGAGATCGCGGCGCTCATCGACTCGGTCGAGGTGGACCCCGCCAAGCTCGCAGGCATGTTCGGCGAGGGCATCAAACGCCTCGGCGACCTGTTCCGCGGGGACGACGAGGTGAGCCTGCTCGACCTCATCCAGACCCCGGAGCAGAAGGTGGTGCTCGACCGGATCACCGCGGTGATGTCGCTGCTCGAGGGGCACGCCGACGTGGTGATGGACGGCGTGGGTCCCGAGGTCATCCCGTCGGTCGCCGACATCCGCCGCAAGTTCAACCGTCGCCGCAAGGGCGCCAGCGGCTTCGACCGGGTGATCCGCAAGCTGCTCGGCTTCGACGCCAAGATGGCGCAGTACCGCGACGGCGCACGTCTTCGTCCGCGGCGCGATCGACAAGGTCGGCATGGAGGGCTTCAACCAGGTCTGGGCCTCGCCGGAGTACCTCCCCTCGAGGGACGAGATCGGCGACCCGGACGCCTGGGTGCGCCGCGTGCACGGCTGACCAGCCCGACGATGGGGCCCCATCCCTCCGTCGCGGCGGTCCGCCTCGCGGTACGTCGCGCCCTCGCCGACCTCGACCCCGGCGCCCGTGTGATGGTCGCCTGCTCCGGCGGCGCGGACTCCCTCGCACTCCTCGCCGCGACCCTCTTCGAGGCGCGCAGGCCCGCCCACACCGTCGTCGGTGTCACCGTCGACCACGGCCTCCAGCCGGGCTCGGCCGACCGGGCGAAGGCGGTCGTCGAGCAGATGGCCGCCCTGGGCGCCGAGGCGTGCGCCGTCGCGGTCGAGGTCGGTACGACGGGGGGCCCGGAGGCCGCTGCCCGCGCCGCCCGCTACGCCGCGCTCGACGAGGCCGCGGAGGAGCATCGCGCCGACACGGTCCTCCTCGGGCACACCCGCGACGACCAGGCCGAGACCGTGCTGCTGGGGCTCGCCCGGGGCTCCGGCGCCCGCTCGCTCTCCGGGATGGCCCCGCGACAGGGCCGCTACCGCAGGCCGCTGCTCGACCTCACCCGCGAGGACACCCGAGCGGCCTGCGCCGCCGAGCAGCTCACGCCGTGGGAGGACCCCCACAACGACGACCCGGCCTACACGCGCGTCCGGGTGCGCCACGAGGTGCTTCCCGTCCTCGAGCGCGAGCTCGGGCCCGGGGTGACCGAGGCTCTCGCGCGGACGGCGCGCCTGCTCCGCGACGACGCCGACGCGCTCGACGCCCTCGCCGACGAGGCTCGCGCCGCGGCGACCTCGCCGGAGGGCGGGCTCGACGCCGGCCGCCTGCGACGTGAGCCCGCCGCGATCCGGCGCCGCGTCCTCCGGCGTACCGCTCTCGAGGCCGGCTGTCCGGGCACCGAGCTGTTCGCGGTCCACGTCGACGCGATGGACACGCTTCTCACCGACTGGCGCGGCCAGGCCGGCGTCGACCTGCCCGGCGGGCTGCGGTGCGTGCGGCAGGGGGGCAGACTCTCGATCGGCCCGGGCCCTGTGGCAGGCTGACGCCCATGGACGCGAAGCACGTCGAGGGCGATCTGGTCAACGTCCTCTACACCGAGGAGCAGATCCAGAACCGGCTGGCCGAGATGGCCGCCGAGATCGAGGTGGACTACGAGGGCAAGGAGATCCTGCTCGTCGGCGTCCTCAAGGGCGCGGTCATGGTCATGGCCGACCTCGCCCGCCACTTCAGCCGGCACATCGAGATGGACTGGATGGCGATCTCGTCGTACGGGTCGGGCACCAAGTCCTCCGGCGTCGTGCGGATCCTGAAGGACCTCGACACCGACATCAACGGCCGGCACGTGATCGTGGTCGAGGACATCATCGACACCGGTCTCACGCTCTCGTGGCTGGTCTCGAACCTCGCCTCGCGCGGTCCCGCGTCGGTGGAGATCTGCACCCTGCTTCGCAAGCCGGAGGCACAGCGGATGTCGGTCGACGTGAAGTACGTCGGCTACGACATCCCCAACGAGTTCGTCATCGGGTACGGCCTCGACTACGCCGAGAAGTACCGCAACCTGCGCTGCATCGGCACCCTCGCGCCGCACGTCTACTCCTGAGCGGCTCCCGTCCCGCTGCTCGCGCGACTTCCGGGCCGTCACTTCTGGACCGATTAGCACCCGCGTCCGTTGCGCGGAACAATAGGTGTCTCAGGCGTCGCCGCGACCTTCCGCGGACGCGGGCGGCGCATTGGCTCTGACGTGTACCGTCGGTGGTCTCAACAGTGTGATCGGGCAGGAGGACGGGACTTCGAGTCCCGGTACAGAAACGTGAAGCGCATATTCCGAGGTCCATGGATCTGGATCGTCGTCGCGGTTGTCGGCGTGCTCCTGGCCCTGCAGTACCTCGCCCCCAACGGTGGCTACCAGGAGGTCAACACCTCCCAGATGGTCTCCTACATCCAAGACGGCAAGGTCGAGAAGGTCACCTTCGTCGACGGCGACCAGGAGATCCGGGCGACCCTGGACGACGGCAAGGAGGTCATGTCGTCGTGGGTCACCGGCCAGCAGCGTGACCTCGTCAACGCGGTCCAGAAGCAGGTGACCGCGGGCGAGATCGAGGACTACACCGTCGAGGTGCCCAAGCCCAGCCTGCTCGGCTCCATCCTCGCCACCCTGCTCCCGTTCGCGCTGATCATCCTGCTCTTCCTGTTCCTGATGAACCAGGTGCAGGGCGGCGGCGGCCGGGTCATGCAGTTCGCCAAGTCCAAGGCGAAGCTGATCAGCAAGGACATGCCGAAGACCACGTTCTCCGACGTGGCCGGTTGCCAGGAGGCGATCGAGGAGCTCGGCGAGATCAAGGAGTTCCTCCAGGAGCCGGCGAAGTTCCAGGCCGTCGGCGCGAAGATCCCCAAGGGCGTCCTGCTCTACGGCCCGCCCGGCACCGGCAAGACCCTGCTCGCCCGTGCGGTCGCCGGTGAGGCCGGCGTGCCGTTCTACTCCATCTCCGGCTCCGACTTCGTCGAGATGTTCGTCGGTGTCGGCGCCTCCCGCGTCCGCGACCTCTTCGAGCAGGCGAAGGAGAACGCCCCCGCGATCGTCTTCATCGACGAGATCGACGCCGTCGGCCGCCACCGCGGCGCCGGCATGGGCGGCGGCCACGACGAGCGTGAGCAGACCCTGAACCAGCTGCTCGTGGAGATGGACGGCTTCGACGTCCGCGGCGGGGTCATCCTGATCGCGGCCACGAACCGCCCCGACATCCTCGACCCCGCGCTGCTGCGCCCCGGCCGTTTCGACCGGCAGATCGGCGTGGAGGCCCCCGACCTCGCGGGCCGTCACCAGATCCTCAAGGTGCACTCCCGCGGCAAGCCGATGGCCCAGGACGTCGACCTCCTGTCCGTCGCCCGTCGTACCCCCGGCTTCACCGGCGCCGACCTCGCGAACGTCCTCAACGAGGCCGCACTGCTCACCGCACGCCAGAACAGCAAGCTCATCGACGACGAGGCGCTCGACGAGGCGATCGACCGCGTCATCGCCGGCCCGCAGAAGCGCACCCGCCTGATGAGCGAGAAGGAGAAGCTGATCACCGCCTACCACGAGGGCGGCCACGCTCTCGTCGCGGCGGCGCTGCCCGGCACCGACCCGGTGCACAAGGTGACGATCCTGCCGCGCGGGCGGGCGCTGGGCTACACCATGGTGCTGCCCGACGAGGACAAGTACTCCCAGACCCGCGCGGAGATGCTCGACAAGCTCGCGTACATGCTCGGTGGCCGCGCCGCCGAGGAGATGGTCTTCCACGACCCGACCACGGGTGCCGGCAACGACATCGACAAGGCCACCTCGCTGGCCCGGGCCATGGTCACGCAGTACGGCATGACCGAGCGCCTGGGCGCGATCAAGCTCGGCGAGGCGCAGGGCGAGCCGTTCCTCGGCCGCGACATGGGGCACACCCGGAACTACTCCGAGGACGTCGCCGCCATCGTCGACGAGGAGACCAAGAAGCTCCTCAGCACCGCGCACCAGGAGGCCTTCGACATCCTGGAGGAGAACCGCGACGTCCTCGACTCCCTCGTCCTCGCGCTGATGGAGCACGAGACGCTCGACAAGGGTGAGGTCGCAGCGATCTTCGAGCCGCTGCGCCGCAGGCCGATCCGCCCCGCGTGGACCGGTTCGCCGCACCGCGAGCCGTCGCAGATCCCGCCGGTCGAGGTTCCGAAGTCAGCCGCGAACGGCGCGAGCCCGGACGGCTCCGAGAGCGGCGTGATCCTCACCCCGCCGGGCAGCGGCGGGGACGTCCACGGCGACCCGCACGTCTGATGTCGGTCCCTGATGTCGGTGAACAGGATCACGCAGGTCGAGCGCGCCCACGTCCCGCCCTTCGACCAGGAGCGGGCCGAGGCCGCCGTCCGGGAGCTGCTCATCGCGGTCGGGGAGGACCCTGACCGCGAGGGGCTGCTCGACACGCCTGGCCCGGGTCGCGCGCGCCTACCGCGAGCTGCTCAGTGGCATGCGGATCCGGCCGGAGGAGGTGCTCACCACCACCTTCGACCTCGGCCACGACGAGATGATCCTGGTCAAGGACATCGAGCTCTGGTCGATGTGCGAGCACCACCTCGTGCCCTTCACGGGTGTGGCGCACGTCGGGTACATCCCCAACGAGAACGGCCGGATCACCGGCCTCTCCAAGCTGGCCCGGCTCGTCGACGTCTACGCCCGTCGCCCGCAGGTCCAGGAGCGCCTCACCACCCAGGTCGCCGACGCGCTCATGGAGATCCTCGAGGCGCGCGGCGCGATCGTGGTGATCGAGGCGGAGCACCTGTGCATGACCATGCGCGGAGTGCGCAAGCCCGGGTCCAAGACCGTCACCTCCGCGGTGCGAGGCGTGATGCACAACGCCGCCACCCGCTCGGAGGCGATGAGCCTCATCATGAGCCGGACACCGCTGAGGATCTGTCGCAGGAGTTCTTGTCGTCTCAGCATTCTCGACGTCCCTTTTCTGAGATGTGCTCAGCCGCTCCCGCCTGATTCTTCGAAATAGGCTCGGAATTCCATGAACGTCATTTCCGGGTCGAAAAGGACATCGTGTTTGAAATCCCCCAAGTGGGTAGGAGTCGCATGAGGCGGGTGTGACAACAGGTCGCGCCCCACGGATTCACACAGGGGGTAATCCGTAATGCGTATTGCCAACAACCGCACCGCCGCAGTCGCTGGCGGGGCTGCCGTCCTCGTGACGCTCGGTGGAGTAGGCGGCGCTGTCGCTGCCAACACCATCGGCTCGCGGGACATCAAGAACGACAGCGTCCGTTCCATCGACGTCAAGGACGGCACTCTCGGCCTTCGTGACATCAACGACTCCGCGGAGAAGAACCTGAAGGGCGAGAAGGGCGAGAAGGGCGACACCGGTCCCCAGGGTCCCGCCGGACCGCAAGGACCCGCCGGCCCCAAGGGTGACAAGGGCGACAAGGGCGAGCCAGGGTCCCCAGGGTGAGCAGGGTCCGAAGGGCGACCGTGGCGTAGCCCGGATCTCGAACCTGATCGCCGGGGCGGGATACAGCCCGAGACCTGGGAGGGCGACAACGGCACGACCATGCAGAGTCCCGTGAGGAGTGCCCTGCCGGTCAGTACGCCCTTGGTGGCGGCTTCTCCACCTGGGGCGGAGACAGCAAGGACCTCGGTGGGGACAACAAGGACATCCAGGTCACCGTCTCGGCACCCTATTTCGAGGGCGAGTACAAGCCGGTCGACCCGGCTGGTAACTTCCGGCCGACCGAGTGGGTCGTCCGGGGCTACAACAACGGCAACACGGACCAGATCGTGCGCGCCTGGGTGACCTGCGCGGACGTCCCTGAGTGACCTCCTCGGCTGAACGCCGTCCCGGCACCCCGGACGGCCAGGGTCGGCCTTCCTGACCCGGTCCACCAGAGCCCCGGATGACCACGCGGTCCTCCGGGGCTCTGTCGTGTCTCGATGGGAAGCCCGGCGTATCCGCGCGTGGTCGCTGGGCCGACTCCTCCCGACGCCACGGCGGGAGCGGCGGGCTGCGATCGGCCGTCGCGCAGGCGGATAGGGTCGAGACATGTACGTCGGACCGCCGAGCCGCGTCGCGGGCCTGCCTGAGGTCGACCGCGCGCTCGTCATGGGTGTCCTGAACGTGACCCCGGACAGCTTCTCCGACGGCGGCCGCTGGTTCGACACCGAGCGCGCCGTCGAGCACGGTCGGCAGCTGGTCGCCGAGGGGGCGGACCTGGTCGACGTCGGCGGTGAGTCCACCCGTCCCGGCGCCGTCCGGCCCAGCGCGCAGGAGGAGATGGACCGCGTCCTGCCCGTCATCGCGGCGCTGTCGGCCGAGGGCGCGACCATCTCGGTCGACACGATGCGCGCCGAGGTCGCAGCCGCAGCGGTCGACGCCGGCGCCGTGCTCGTCAACGACGTCTCCGGCGGGCGCGCGGACCCTGCCATGTTCGAGACCGTCGCCCGCCTCGAGGCGCCCTACGTCCTGATGCACTGGCGGGCCCACTCGGCGACGATGCAGCAGGCGACCCACTACGCCGACGTGGTCACAGACGTGGCGGCCGAGCTGCGCGAACAGCTCGACCTGGCGCTCGGCGCGGGCATCGCCCCCCAGCGGATCGCACTCGACCCGGGCATCGGGTTCTCCAAGACCGCGGACCAGAACTGGGAGGTGCTCGCCGCGACCGAGGAGCTCCACGAGCTGGGCCACCCGCTGCTGGTCGCGACGAGCCGCAAGCGCTTCCTCGGCGCCCTGCTCGGCGACGCCGACGGCACGTTGCGTCCCGCGCTGGAGCGCGACGACGCCACCACGGCGACCACCGCCCTCGCGGCGGCGGCGGGGGCCTGGTGCATCCGCGCGCACGCCGTACGCCCCACCGCGGACGCCGTACGCGTCGCCGCCCGCTGGGCAGCCTCCGCACGTCCGCCGCAACGCCTCGTCACGCCCGCACCCGGACCGGGAACTCGCGCCACCGCAGGAGGCACCTCATGACCGACGCCCGACTAGACAAGGACGTCGCGGCCGTCGACGGAGGTCAACGCCGACTTCTACGCGGCCTTCGAGCGCGGCGACCTCGACGCGATGACCGCGATCTGGCTCGACGACCCGGACACGCTGTGCACCCACCCGGGTGCGGAGCCGTTGCGTGGGGCGTCCGCGATCACGCGGTCGTGGGCACTGATCATGGCCAACGTCCCCTACATCCAGTTCTTCCTCACCGACGTGCGCGTCAGCGTCCACGAGGACGTGGCGTCGGTGACCTGCATGGAGAACGTCCTGACCGCCGACGAGTCGACCGACGAGAGCTCGTTCCAAGGTGGCCGGGCGGTGGCGACCAACGTGTTCGTCCGCACCGGAGACACATGGCGGTTGTGGATCCACCACTCATCCCCGGTAATCTCGGGAGAACACCATGAGGACTGACCAGGACCCCGGTGGGGGCGCGGACCGGCTCGCGGTGCTCGGGATCGAGGCGTACGGCCATCACGGCGTCTTCGACTTCGAGCGTCGAGAGGGCCAGATCTTCAAGGTCGACCTCGTGCTCGGGATGGATTCTCGTCCCGCTGCGCGTAGTGACGACTTGCAGGACACCGTCGACTACGGAACCCTCGTGGCGGCGGTCAAGAAGGCAGTGGAGAACGACCCGGTTGACCTGATCGAGACCCTCGCCCAGCGCATCGCCGATGTGTGCCTGACCGACACGCGTGTGCAGTGGACAGAAGTGACAGTGCACAAGCCGGAAGCCCCCATAGAGGCGACGTTCCAGGACGTCGCACTGACGATATCTCGGAGCCGATCGTGACTGAGACCCCGAACCCCCACATCGTTGACGCCGACACGCTGACCGGTGAGATGCACCCCATCCGCCGCTGCGTGCTCGCCGTCGGCTCCAACCTCGGCGACCGGCTCGGAAGCCTCCAGGGGGCGGTCAACTCCCTTGCGGACACGCCGGAGGTCTGGCTCACCGCAGTGTCCCCGGTCTACGAGACCGAGCCCGTGGATGCCCCGGAGGGCTCCAAGAAGTTCCTCAACGCGGTCATCATGATCGACACGACGCTCTCGGCCCGGACCCTGCTCGACCGCGCCCTGGCCATCGAGGACGCGTTCGGCCGCGAGCGCACCGGCACCCGGGGCGAGCCGCGCACGCTCGACGTGGACCTCATCGTGGTCGGCGACCGTCGTGCCAACGACGAGGACCTCAAGCTCCCGCACCCCCAGGCCCACGAGCGGGCCTTCGTGCTCGCCCCCTGGCACGACGTCGAACCCGACGCCGAGCTTCCCGACTTCGGCCCTGTCGCCAAGCTTCTCGAGCAGGTCGGCGACCAGGGCATCGCCAAGCGCGAGGACCTCTCGCTCGAGCTGTGAGGGCCGCGTGACCCGTGACCTGCCTCCGGAGGGCGACAAGGACACCGAGCCCCCGGAGCGCCCGGCCGGCCATGTGCGTACGACGGGGGTGGGGGCTCTCGTCGGCTTCGGCCTGACCGGGCTCGTCCTGGGATGGCTCCTGCGCCCTGCGAGCATCGAGATCAGGGGGAAGGCGCCGCTCGTGGGGTGGGCCCCCGTGCTCGCGCTCCTGCTCGTCGCCGCCATCCTCGGCTCGGTCGCGTGGTTCACCTACCGCGACCTCCACCGCCGCGGGCAGCGTCTGGAGCCGCACAAGGCGGTCAACCGTCTCGTCCTCGCAAAGTCGTGCGCGCTGGTCGGCGCCCTGGTCGCAGGTGGCTACTTCGGCTACGCCCTGAGCTGGTGGCGGGTCAGCGAGGCGGCCCTGGCGGCGCGAGCGGATCGTCCAGTCGCTGGTCGCGGGCGTGGCGGGTGTGTTGATCGTCGCAGGATCACTGCTTCTCGAGCGAGCGTGTCGGGTCCGTGGCGGGGACGACACGGACATAGGCTGATCCCATGGCTGCCCCTTCCCCCTCGCGGTCCTCGGATCTCACCACCGGTCGCACGCCCGCTCGGACGCCCGCTCGCCGACGCCAGCGCAGTGTCCGGGTCACCGTCGCTGTCGCCCTGCTCGCTCTCGCGACCCTCGTCGTCGTGCTCGCCCTTCCGACACAGTCGCCGGTCTGGCTGAGCTTCTCCTCGGTCTTCGCGCTGGTGTGCGGCGCCACCTCCTCGCGCATCGTGTACACCGAGCTGCTCCAGAGCCGCCAGGAGGCGGCGGCAGACCGCGCCGCCCAGGCACAGGCGTACAAGACCATGTTCAACGAGCGCGCAGCCGAGCACGCCGAGTTCACCACCGCGATGACCGACCGGCTCGCCGCGCGCGACAAGTCGATCCAGGAGCTCGAGAGCACCATCGTGCTGGCCGAGACGCGGGCCATCGAGGCGGAGACCCGGGTCAAGCGGGAGTCCCGGCGCGCCAACGAGGCCCAGGAGCTGGTCGCCAAGCTGCAGGAGCAGCTCGAGATCCGCAAGGCCGAGCAGGCCGACGAGCTCGCCACCTGGGAGGGCTGGGACGGCGCCATGGACGTCGAGACCGTGGTCGACCTGCTCGCCTGGGAGGAGAAGGTGCAGGCCGGCGCCGGCGAGTCGAAGGACGACCGCAAGCACGCCTGATTCCGCACCCGGTGGGGGCGGTGCACGCCCGATGCGGGAGAATGCCTCGGTGATCTCAACCGGCGAGGACCGTAAAGGCGCGAACCACGACGACCTCGACCTGCCTGACGGCTGGTCGGCCGCGGTCCCGGACGAGGCCGACGCGGCCGAGCTGACCGCGCTGCTCCGCCGGCACGAGGAGGTCGCCCGAGGCTGGGCCGGCTCCACCGAGGACGACGTGCTCGTCGAGGTCGGGGCGAAGGGCGCGATGGTCCGGGAGAACGTCGCGGTGCGTGACGCCGACGGGGTGCTCCGCGGGTGGGCCACGGCGCACGACCGAGCCGCGGGCCGCATGCTCATGCAGCTCATGGTCGACCGCGACCTCGACGACGAGACGGCCGACCAGGTCGCCGCAGCCCTCTTCAGCTGGGCGGACGGCGCAGCGAAGCGCGTGGGGCGTGGGCGCGAGCTCGAGGTGCAGCAGATCGACAGCGGAGCGTTCGCCGACGACCCTCGCCAGCACCGGTGGCTGGCGAAGGCGGGGTACGAGAAGGTTCGCAGCTGGTGGCAGATGAGCCGCCCGGTCGTCCCGGAGGACGAGGACCTCGCCCCCGAGCCCGACCAGGGCGTCGTGATCCGTCCCGTGATGCGCCAGGGCGGCGGCATGCCCGACGAGGACGACCTGCGCACGGTGCACGACATCCTCGAGACCGCGTTCACCGACCACTTCAACTCGCGCGAGGAGACCTTCGACGAGTTCATCTTCCGTCTCCGCGAGGACCCTGGGCACCGCTGGGACCACTGGTGGATCGCCGAGATCGTCGACGGCAAGGCGGAGCCCGAGCCGGCCGGCACCCTCGTCGGCACGATGCTCGAGGGCGGCTTGGACGAGAACGGTGAGCCGGAGCCGGACGGCAGCTACGTGTCGTACCTCGGCGTGCTCCAGTCCGCGCGGGGTCGCGGGGTCGCGAAGGGTCTGCTCAACATGATCATCGCCGACGCGGCTGCCCGCGGGCGCAACCGTGTCGGGCTCGAGGTGGACGCCGACTCGCCGACCGGTGCGGACTCGCTCTACGTCTCCATGGGCTGGAAGACCAAGTACGTCACCGAGTCGTGGCACAAGGACGTCCCCGTCGAGTGACGGCGTCCCGGTGACCGCCGGTCTCCGCCGCCTCCTGGCCCGCCGCCGTCTCGTCGTCCGCCGGCTCTTCGCGCGGCGGCCTCGGACGGTGGGACCACGCTTCGAGTGGTCGACCGGCTCCGGCCGTTCGAGCTCCTCTCGCCGCGTCACGTCGCGGTTCGCGAGGCGCTCGGCCCGGCCGAGGCGCACGTGCGCAGCACCTACTCGCCTCCCGCACCCTTCACGACGGTCGAGGTCACGACCAGCGACGCCGGCGGCACGGTCCTCGCCGGCCTGTCAGCCGAGAACGGCGACCAGCTGCTCGGCTTCCACGACGCCTCCTCGGGCGAGGTCCGGATCGAGCTGAGCACCGGTGGCACGACGACCGTCCTGGACCGCGCACGGGTCCGAGGACGGGTACGCCGGATGGCGTTCGTGCTCTGCGAGAACCAGCCCACCGTCCTCGTCGAGACCAAGGGCGGCTGGGACCCCGTCGCCACCGACCGGCATCGTGTCGCTCCTCGCGTGGACTTCCGTGTGCCCGCGACGCTGGCCCGGTTCACCGCGACGTGGGGCCTTCGGGGTCGTACGTCGGACGTGGGACTCGTCCGGGCCGGCCTCTTCGGCATGGCCGGCCTCCGCGACCTGCACCTCGTCCAGCATGCCGACGGGACGCCGTACATCCGAGACGGCCGGATGTTCCTCACCGCCACCTGCGCCGGCCTCGGGTTCTTCCGGCAGGCGCACTGGGGCGTCTTCGCCTTCGACCCGGCCGGACTCGGGAGCGGCGGAGGGGGACCGGAGCTCGAGCAGACCGCCCACCTGTTCAGCCACCGGGACGGGATGTTGCTCGGCGACCACGCCGGCCAGCTCGTGCGCGACGGGGACCGATGGCTGGTGGCGGTGAGCTCATGGGTGACTTCGCGCCGCACCGGGGGTGTACGTCCGCCACGCGACCACCTCCGACGACCTGCTGAGCGGCGTGCACGTGCTCGACACCGAACCCGTGGCGATGCCGACCGCCCGCGGCAGCTACGACCCCGGCATGACCCGCATCGACGGGCGGTGGCACGTGTCGTACGTCGAGAGCGTCTCGCACCAGCCGAGCCGGTTCCACCCTGCGCTCGCGGTCGGGCCGGTGGGGGCGGACGACTGGACCGAGGGGCTCGTGCGTGTCGGCGAGGCGAGCGACCTGACGTTCTGCGAAGGCCCGATCCTCGCGCGCCCGGACGGGCCGGAGGGGGAGTGGCGGCTGCTCGCGAGCGACGGCCGCGCTCGGAGGTACCGGGTCTTCGACCTTGCGATGCGCCGGGTCGGTGACCTCGACGCGCACTACGGCACGAACCTCCCCCACCCTCAGGTCATCGACCTGCCCGACGGGGAGAGGGTCGTCGTGACCTTCGACGGGACCCCGTACGCGAGGCGGACTCTCGGCTACGGCACCCACGGCGACGTGCTCGTCATGAGGGCGAGCCTGCCCGAGGGCCGGACCCCGGGCTAACGGGCGGTCTCGGGCTCCGCCTCGTCGTGCGTGACCGATCGGCGAAGTGCGGCATGGATCGCGTTCGGGGTGAGCACGCCGACGACCTGACCGTTCTCGGTGACCGCGACCTCCGGCTCGTCCTGGCGCATCATCGCCGCGAGCGCGTCCTCCAACGACGCCGAGACGTCCACGGCGCCCTCGGCGGTCGAGCCGGGTGCGACGGGCTCGAGGTCCTCGCCGCGGATCGGTGTCACCGACAGCCGTCGTAGCCCTCGGGATGCACCGACGAACTCCGCCACGAAGTCGTCCGCGGGCCGCCCCAGCACCTCCGCAGGTACGTCGTACTGCGCGAGCCGCCCACCGTCGGCGAACACCGCCACGCGGTCACCGAGCTTCACGGCCTCGTCGATGTCGTGGGTGACGAGCATGACCGTCTTGTGCAGGCTCCGCTGGAGGTTGAGGAACTCCTCCTGGAGGTGGCCGCGGATCACCGGGTCGACCGCTCCGAAGGGCTCGTCCATGAGCAGCACCGGCGGATCGGCCGCGAGGGCGCGGGCCACCCCGACGCGCTGCCGCTGGCCGCCGGAGAGCTGGTGGGGGTAGCGGCCGGCGTACACAGCCGGCTCGAGCCCGACGAGCGTCATGAGCTCCTCCGCGCGGGAGATGGCGCGGCGGCGGTCCCAGCCGAGGAGCGACGGGACGGTGGCGACGTTCGAGCGGATCGTCTGGTGGGGGAAGAGGCCGACCTGCTGGATGACGTACCCCATGTGCCGGCGCAGCTCCACCGGGTCGACGTGGGTGACGTCGCGCCCTTCCATCGTGATGGTCCCGCTGGTCGGCTCGATCAGGCGGTTGACCATCTTCAGCGTCGTGGACTTCCCGCACCCCGACGGGCCGACGAGGCAGACCACGGACCCGCGCGGGACGTCGAGGTCGAGGTCTCGCACGGCCACCGTCCCGTCCGGGTAGGTCTTGCCCACGCCGTCGAGCCGGATCATGGTTTCTTCGCTAGGTTGCATGGATGGTCCTGTCCGAGGGAGCGCCGGTCGGGGACAACTGCATGGTCCGCAATGACTGGATATGCGGGGAGTTCCTGACCAGCCGAGCCGAGCTGCTCACCGACGCACTCGTGCAGCACGTGTGGATCACGGTGGTCTCCGTCCTCATCGGGCTCGTGGTCGCGCTTCCCCTGGCGTTGCTGGCTCGACGCTACCGAAAGCTCGAGTGGATGGTCGTCGGGGCGACGACGGCGCTGTACACGATCCCCTCGCTGGCGCTGTTCGCCCTGCTGCTGCCGCTGACCGGGCTCAGCCCCGCGACGGTGGTCACCGGCCTCGTCCTGTACTCCCTCACGATCCTGGTCCGCAACATCATCGAGGGTCTCAACGGCGTGCCCTCCGACGTGGTCGAGGCGGCACGAGGGATGGGGTACGGCGGGGGGCGGCTGCTGTTCACCGTCGAGCTCCCGCTCGCACTTCCCTCCGTGATGGCCGGGCTGCGTGTCGCGACGGTCTCCACGGTCGCCCTCACCACGGTCGGCGCCATCGTGAACTACGGGGGCCTCGGCAACCTCCTGCTGGAGGCCGTGAACACCCAGTTCCGTCCGCAGGTGCTCACGGCGAGCGTCCTCTGCGTGCTCCTCGCGGTGACCTTCGACCTCCTGCTCGTCGGGGCGCAGAGAGTGATGACCCCATGGACTCGGACCCGGGCGGGGTAGGCCGATGATCGACGTCCTGCGCGGAGTCCTCGCATGGTTCCAGGACTCCGCGAACTGGCAAGGCGAGGAGGGCCTGGTGAACCGGCTCGTGGAGCACCTCCTCCTGACCGGGACAGCCACCATGGCCGCCGTACTCCTGGGCCTGCCGCTCGCGGTGTGGCTCGGTCACGTCGGACGGGGCGGTCTGCTCGCCGTGAACGTCTCGAACGTGGGCCGGGCGGTGCCCACCTTCGCGGTGCTGTTGCTGCTCTCCATCGGCCCGGTGGGGAGCGAGGAGCTCGGGCCGTACGGCCGGGCCGGCCTGGCCACGCTCATCGCACTGGTCCTCTTCGCCCTGCCGCCGATCATCACCAACGCCTACGTCGGGATGCGCGAGGTCGACCGTGACACCGTCGAGGCCGCGAGAGGGATGGGCATGCAGGGCAGGCAGGTGCTGAGGCGCGTCGAGCTGCCGCTGGCCCTGCCGCTCATCCTCACCGGCGTCCGGCTCGCCGTCGTCCAGGTGTGGGCCACGGCGACCATTGCCGCCCTCGTGGCGGGCCCCGGGCTCGGGCGGATCATCACGCTCGGGTTCCGGCGCCAGGACGTCGCCGAGGTGGTGGCCGGCGCGCTCGTCGTGGCGGTCATCGCACTCGTCCTCGAAGCGGTGATGGTGGTGCTGCAGCGCTACCTCGACCCCGTCGCCCGAGCCCGTCGCGCTTCCGGAGGTCGGCCATCCCCTGGTGACGAGGCCCCGGTGACCGCTGCGCGGGTGGAGTCGGCTCGTTCGTCATCGGGTGACGCGGCGTAGCCGGAACGTGCCGTCGACCCGGGTGAGTGTCCAGTCGGGGTGGTGGGCCAGGTGGTGGTGGTAGGGGCAGAGCAGGGCGCCGTTCTCGAGGCTCGTGTCGCCGCCGTCTTCCCAGGAGATGGGGTGGTGGGCCTCGCAGAAGGCGGCGGGGCGGCCGCAGCCGTCGATGACGCAGCCGCCGTCGCGGACCGCCATGGCCTGGCGCATGGGCTTGGTGTGCAGGCGCTGTTCCCGGCCGACGTCGAGGGGCTCGGAGTCGCCGCCGAGGACCATCGGGATGATCCCGGCCTCACACGCCAGCCGGCGGGCCTGGGCGGCGGAGACGACACCGCCGGTGTCGAGGGTGGCCGCGCCCAGGCCGTCGAGGAGCTGGTCCAGGCGCATGGTGACCACGATCGTGGCGGCCACGCCGCCGGAGCTGGGCAGGATCTCCCGGGGCAGGTGCTCGATCAGGTCCATCAGCCCGTGCCCGAGCCGGACCGGGTACGGAACCGTCCCGCCGGTCCGGTCTCGGCCTCCTCCTCGGCCTCCTCCTCGGCCTCGCCCGGGGTGGGGCCTGTCGTCGCCCGGCGGGCTGTCGTCGTCGCTCGACGGCTGGTCGTCCCCTTTGTGCCCGTCGTCCGGTGGGCTTGGGGTGTCCGGTCCGGGTGGGGAGTTCGGGTCGGGGTGGCGGATGTCGTCGGGTTGGCTGGTGGGGATGTTCGGGTTCGAGCGGCGTCGGGGTGAGGCGAACGCCTGGATCGCCTTGAGCAGCATCGCGGCCTGCAGGTGCGGCAGCTTGCCGCGGAACCCGGTGGTGCCGTCGCCGTTGTCCCAGGACTTGAAGAACGCCTTGGCCCGGGCCAGCTCCTCCTCCTCGCGCAGCGCCTTGCCCTCCTTGGCCTCGGCGCCGTCGGGGTCGATCACCTCCCACAGCTTGCGGCCCACGACCTTCAGCTGGGCCGGGGTCATCTGCTGGGCGGCGTCGATCAGCAGCTGCTGGCAGGCCTGCAGCTGTCCGGGGTCGAGGTCCGTGGGCAGCCGGCGCAGCGCGGCCACGCACACCCGCACCTGCTCGGGGCTGACCAGGCCCCGGGCGAGCGCGTCGGCGAGATGGGGGTAGCGGCGGTCGAGGTCCTTGGCCAGCCGGACCTCCGCGGTGGCGTCCGCGCGACGCATCTGGGTCAGGTGCGCCACGAACGCCGCGGTCGAGGTCGCCCCGGTCAGGTCCGCGACCCGCTGGGCCTCGCCGGCCACCAGCAGCCGCAGCTTCAACGCGAACGCCGCCGCGAGCACCTGGGTCACCGCGAGCAGCAGCAGCCGGATCTCGCGGGCGTTGAGCGTGCTCATCCCGGCGCCGCGGACCGACTCCAGCGCCTCCAGACAGGTCCACAACGCGGCCACCACCGGATGACCCCCGCCCGGACCAGCCGCCGGCCATCGGCTCCGGCAGCCGCCAGTTCCGCCGGCCAGCTCCGCTGCGGCATCCCGCTCAGAGACTCCGTCGGCCGGGGCGCCACCGTCGTGCTCGACGCCGGGCACGGCCCACCCGGCACGGTCGGCCGGGGAGGCCTCCGTGTCCGCAGTGCGCTGGTCCGTCGTACTCACACCACGAACCTAGGCCCGATCAACCCCGGACTCGAACACCAGTTCGAAGACCGTGGACCGAGCCACCGAACCGTCCGCTGTGGACGAAAAGTGGCTTTGCGACGTGCCGCGAAGGCGGCCCACGCCGCAGGGAGCGTCGCAATCGTGACCCGCGAAGCGCTTGAAGCGTCGGTACAGTGATTCCCGCGGGTGCATCACGGTGCCCACCGGACACGCGCGGCGAAGGCCGCGGGACACAGAAGGAGAGCGCCGATGGCACGAGCTTCGCTTCCCAAGAGCCACTGGGTACGTCGGACGACGGCAGCTGCCCTGACGCTTCCGCTGCTGCTCGTCGCGGCCGCCTGCGGCAACGGCGGCGACGACGCGCTCGGTGGCGGCTCGGGCGGTTCCGGTGGTGAAGGAGGCGGCGAGGTCGTCATCGCCTACCAGGACTACACCGAGATGTCGATCATGGCCGAGATGTACGCGGCGCTGTTGAAGGACGCCGGCTACGACCCGAGCCTCAAGGGGGTCGGTGACCGTGCCATCTACGCCGGTCAGCTCGAGAGCGCCAAGGTCGACGTCGCACCTGAGTACGTCTCCTCGATGACCGAGTTCCTCAACCGCGACATCAACGGCGCCGACGCGAAGCCGGTCGCGTCGCCCGACGTGGACGAGACGATGACGCAGCTCGAGGAGCTCGCGAAGCAGAAGAACATGACCCCGCTCGAGCCTGCTCAGGCCGAGGACGCCAACGCTTTCGCGGTCACGCAGAAGTTCTCCGACGACAACGGCGTCACGACCCTGAGCGACCTCGGGAAGCTCGGTGAGGGCGTCGCTCTCGCCGCTGCCCCCGACTGCCCGGAGCGTCCGGACTGCCAGAAGGGCCTCGAGTCGGTCTACGGCATCAAGGTCAGCAAGTTCGAGCCGCTGGGTTTCGGCACGCCGCAGACCAAGAGCGCGCTGACCGACGGCGAGGTGCAGGTGGGCCAGGTCGGCACCAGCGACGGTCAGATCGCCCAGCTGAAGCTCGTCGTGCTCGAGGACGACAAGGACTGGCAGAACGCCGAGAACCTCGTTCCGGTCGTGAGCACCGAGTTCCTCGACGCCAACCCCGAGGTGGAGAAGGCTCTCGACAAGCTCTCGGAGGTCCTGACCACCGAGGATCTGATGACGCTCAACGCGAAGGTCGACGCCGAGCGTCAGCTCGCCTCCGACGTCGCCGAGGAGTACCTCACCGAGAAGGGCCTCATCTAGTCCCGGACCAGGTGCCCCTGCCTCGGGCCGGCTGTTAGCGTTCGTGCGACCCAGGCGGCCTCCGTACGACGGGCGGCCGCGGCTGCAACGTGGCGCCAGCCGGAGCAAAGGACCTGCATGTGACCGACCTGCCGCTGGGGCGGAGGCTTCGCCGTCGTGCGCCCGAGGTCGTCGGGCGCCTGCTCTCGTCGAGGAGGCGGGGCGCAGAGGCTCCGGTGCTGAGTGTCGTCGTACCCGTCTTCGACTCCGGACCGAGGCTGCATCGGTGTCTGGAGAGTCTCGCGGGCCAGACCCTCGACGGACTCGAGGTCGTGCTGGTCGACGACGGGTCGCGGGACGGGTCCGCGGACGTCGCTCGTGCCTTCGCGGACAAGCACGACCGGGCGCGTCTCGTGTCGCAGAGCCACCGTGGTGTCGGGCCCGCACGAGACGCCGGTGTCCGGGTGGCGTCAGGGGAGTACCTCGCCTTCTGCGACAGCGACGACGAGGTCCCGCCGGGCGCCTACGAGAGGCTGGTCGCCGCTCTGCGACAGAGCGGGTCGGACCTCGCCGTGGGTTCCGTGGTGCTCGAGGACAGGGGCGTGTTCCGGCAGCCGGAGTGGGCCCGGCGCTCGAACCACGACCGCCGGCTCGGGGCGAGCCTCGACCAGGTCCCAGAGGTGATGGCCAACCTCCTGCCGGGCACACGGGTGTTCCGGAGGAGCTTCTGGGACCGGCAGCGACTGACCTTCGGCGAGGACGACCACGGCGACCTCGTCACGATGGTGCGGGCGGTCCTCGCCGCGGACGCCCTGGACGTGCTGGTCGGTGTGACGTACCGGTGGGGCCGCCGCGAGTCGGGTTCGTCGCTCCTTCAGCGTGATCTGCGAGAGGCCGACCGGGTGCGGTGCAAGATGGCGCACGTCCTGGAGGCCGGCGAGCACGTGCTCGCGGAAGGGTCGCTCGAGGTCCAGCGCCAGTACTTCGCCGGGGTCCTGCACACGATGGCTCCGGAGCTGATCCAGGCAGCGGCCACCCGCGACGACGACTACTGGTCCTCCCTGCAGGTCCAGCTGCGACGGCTGATGGAGCGTGTGCCCGACGAGGACCTCGAGACCGTCCCGGTGGGCGACCGGATCACCGCCTGGCTCTTCGCGCGCGCTGAGCGTGGAGTGATGGAGGAGTTCCTCGAGTACGCCTACGACAACCCGGACGGCTACCCCGTCCAGGTGGTCCACGGGCGCCCCCACGTCGCGTTGCCGGCGATCCCGGGGCTCCCCGCGACCGAGCCCGCCGTGACTCGCGTGGCCGACGTCGACCTGCGCCACCGCACCCGGCTGAACGCGATGAGGTGGGTGCGTCCGGGGGTGCTGCTCCTGGAAGGCGCGGCCCTGACCGACTACGTGGAGAGCGCAGAGCCGGGCCGGGTCACCGTGGTCCTCCGGGAGCGCTCGAGTCGCGCGGAGACGGAGTTCCCTGCGGTCCCGGTCCACGACGAGCTCGTGAACCGGTGGGCGTCGCGGGCGTTCGAGGACCACAGCGACGCCGCCTTCCGGTGCGAGGTCGACGTCGCGGCCCTCGGCTCGTTCGAAGACGCGCGGACGACGTACGACGTGGTGGTGCGGCTCGAGAGGGAGGGCCGGCTGCGAGAGGCCGGGTTCCAGAGCCGGCGAACGACGGGCTCAGCGGGGTTGCTCGAGTCGTCCACCGGCGACGGGGTGCTTGCGACACCGGTGTGGGAACCAGCCCGGGGGCTCGCTCTTCGGGTCGAGCCGGTGCGCGACGCCGCCGAGCAGACCGACCCCGGGCAGACCGACCCCGGGCAGACCGACGCCGGGCAGACCGACCCCGGGCGGCCGATGGTCACCGCTGTCACAACAGGCGCCGACTCGGTCGGGTTCAGCAGCACCGCGGACGGGCCCTTCGAGCTGGCGCTGGTGGGAAGGCGCAGCCGCACGCCATGGGTCGCGTCGGAGCCGGACGGCGACGGATACCGGACCACGGTCAGCCTTCTCGTCGACGAGTGGGGGAGCGGCCTCGCCTCGCTTCCCACCGACGACTACGTGGTGACGGCGCGTACGGCGGACGGTGCCGAGACCCCGGTCGTGGTGGACCCGCGACTGTGGCGCGAGCTGCCGCCGTTCCTCGACTCCGGGACCCACTGGCTGCGACCGGACGTGCTCGCAGACGGGAGCCTCCAGCTCCGGGTCGCCCCGGGCGAGCACCGCGACGGCGGCGGGCCCTACGTCCGGCGGCGGTTGCGCGACGAGCAGTACCCGGCCGCGCGAGAGCTGCCACTGCTCGACGCAGTCCTCTTCGAGACGTTCGCCGGTCGCGCGGCCGGCGACCACCCCGGCGCGCTCTGCCAGGAGCTGGCCCGGCGGGAGACCGGGCTCGACCTCGTGTTCTCCGTCGTCGACCGCTCGGTGCGTGTTCCCGATGGGGCTCGAAGCGTGGTGCGCTGGTCGGCTGAGTGGATCGAGCTGCTCGGCCGAGCGAGGTACCTCGTGACGAACGCGGTGCTGCCGCCGTTCTTCCGCAAGCGCCCCGAGCAGACGTTCCTGCACACCTGGCACGGCACCCCTCTCAAGCGGATCGGCCACGACCGCGTGCACCAGGACTTCCCCGACTGGCGCCACCGCAGGCAGCTGCTCGAGGCGCGACACGGCTGGGACCACCTGGTCAGCCAGAGCCCGTTCTGCACCGAGGCGCTCCGCAGCGCCTTCCTGTACGACGGCGACGTGCTCGAGCTCGGGTACCCCCGCAACGACGTGCTGCTCTCCCCCGAGGCGGATGCCATCGGTCGTCGTACGCGTGAGCGCCTCGGCGTACCTCCCGACGCCCGCGTGGTCCTCTACGCGCCGACGTGGCGGGACAACCTCCGGACCGGAGGGGTCTTCGAGAAGGTCGTCTACCTCGACACCGCCGAGCTGGTGAGGCAGCTGCCCGACACGGTGGTCCTCGTCCGGGGGCACTACAGCTCGATGGGCGGTGCCGAGCTCCGGCCGGAGGACCGGCGCATCGTGGACGTCACCCGCTACCCGGACATCGCCGACCTCTACCTCGCCGCCGACGCGCTGCTGACCGACTACTCCTCGGTGTTCTTCGACTTCGCCGTGACCGACAAGCCGATGTTCTTCCTCGCGCCGGACCTGGAGGAGTACCGGGACGAGACCCGCGGCTTCTACCTCGACTACCACGAGACGGTCCCCGGGCCGGTCGCGGTCACGACACAGCAGGTGGTCGACGCGCTCGTCGCGCCGGACCGGTACGGCGAGGCACGCAAGCGGTTCCGGGCCGAGTACGCGCCCTGGGACGACGGGCACGCGTCGGAGCGGGTCGTCGACGTGCTCCTGCGCGGTCGAGCCTCCGGCGCCTGAGGGACCGTCAGCTCCGTCGCCCCTCGACAAGACCTGGTCCAGACCACATGCGGGGCCCAGGATCCCGCCGCAGCGCGGCCCGGCCCGAGCCATGGTCGGCGTGGTTTGTGCGGGTGGCTTTGGGGGGTAGTGTCCCCGCCCGGGAGATTTGCCACCTTCGGTGGTAGGGAGATGAATGTGGTGACCTCGTTCGAGGAGCGGCTGGCTGCTGCCAAGGCCGGTGACGAGCACAGCTTCGTGGAGCTGTTCCGCTCGATCCAGCCGGCGCTCCTGCGGTACCTGACCACGATCGGCGGCTCGCTCGCCGAGGACGTGGCCAGCGAGACCTGGCTGAGTGTGGTCCGCGGCCTCGACCGTTTCTCCGGTGACGAGGCGGGCTGGCGTGCCTGGGTCTTCACCATCGCCCGTGCGCGGCTGGTCGACGCGCAACGCAAGGCATCGAGAACACCGGACACCGTCGACGCGGAAGAGGCCCTCGAAGGGCTGCCCGACGGCATCGACGTGGCCGCCCACGTGGAGGAGATCTTCTCGACCGAGGCAGCCCTCGCCCTGATCGGGAGGCTTCCCGCCGAGCAGGCGGAGGTGGTGCTCCTGCGGCACGTCGCCGGGCTCGACGTCGCCCGCACCGCAAAGGTCCTGGGGAAGCGCCCCGGCACGGTCAGGGTGGCCGCCCACCGCGGTCTCCGCCGCCTGTCGGAGATGCTCGCTCCTCGCGACGAGAAGCCCGCCGCCCCCGGGTGTAACGGCATCGACGCGTCCATCGGTTACTGAGGTGAGATGTTGAACAACTACCGACGCGAAGCACTCGACGCCACGCCCGACAAGCGCCTGACGTCGCTGCTGGAGGCTGCCGCCGCCCCCACCGAGCCCGGACCCCTGCCCGGCGAGGTCGACGCACTCGCAGCCTTCCGAGCGTCCCAGAGCGCCACTCGGAGGCCATCCATGATCTCGTCCCTCGCAACAGCCAAAGTCACCCTCGCCGCTGCCCTGAGCGGCCTCGTCCTCACCGGTGGGGTCGGCGCAGCCGCCGCAGCCGGATCGTTGCCCGGTGCAGCACAGGACACCGCGAGCGAGCTGCTCGGCAAGGTCGGGGTCACCGTGCCGGGCGCGAACGCGCACTCCGCCGGCCACGCCGACCAGCGCGGAACCTCTGACGCGGCCGGGGCGAAGGACTCCGAGAAGGCAGAGCCGGGCTCGAAGGGCAAGGGCGCGGTGGTCTCGGAGATCGCGAAGAGCGACCTGTCCGGCGTCGAGAAGGGCGCGGCCGTCTCCGGCTACGCATCCGGCGGCAAGAGCAAGGCCGGCGTGCACGGCCCGAAGTCCGAGGACAGGCCGAGAAGGGCAAGGGCGCCGAGAACGGCCACGCTGCGAAGGCGCAGTCCCCGGAGCAGCCCGCCGCCGGCAAGGCGCCGGTGGAGCGACCCAACAGCGGCGGCACCGGCACCGCCGATGACGCCACCACCGCCAAGGCCGACGCGAAGTCCACGGCCGGCACCGAGAAGGCCGACGAGTCCAGCGAGGGCCACAGTGCCGCTGGCTCGGAGAACCGTCCGTGACCCCCTGACACGCGGACGAAAAGACGTGTGCCCCCGGCGCCGCCCGCCGGGGGCACACGTGTGCCCGGGGTCCTCAGGCCGCCGGGGTGGACGCCGGTGCCAGGGCGACCATCGCGAGGATGCCGGGTGTCTGCGCGCGGGCGACCACCGCAGCGGGCGGGGAAGGGTTACTGCACGGCCAGGGTGAGCTGCACCGAGCCGTCGGTGGCGCGCCCCTCGCGGTAGAGGTCGCCGGTCTTGGGACAGCTCCAGGTGCCCTCGCCGTCCACGGCCTCGAGCCTGCGGCCGGCACGACCGACCCAGCCGACCTGCCTGGCGGGAACACCCACCACCAGGGCGAAGTCCGGGACGTCGTGGGTCACCACCGCCCCGGCCGCGACCATCGCCCACTCGCCGACCCGGAGCGGGGCGACGCAGACCGCGTGGGCCCCGAGCGACGCGCCCTTGCCGACCTTCACCCCGACGGGCTCCCAGTCGTCACGCTGCCTGAGCCTCCCCTCGGGGTCGACGGAGCGGGGGTACTCGTCGTTCGTGAGCACCGCGGCCGGCCCCACGAAGACCCCGTCGGCGAGCTCCGCGGGCTCGTAGACCAGGGCGTAGTTCTGCAGCTTCACGTTGTCGCCCATGACGACACCGGGTCCGACGTACGCGCCGCGGCCGATCCTGCACCCGCTGCCCAGCCGCGCGTCCTCGCGTATCTGCGCGAGGTCCCACACCGACGAGCCTTCCCCGACCGTCGCCGAGTCCGCGACCTGAGCGGTGGGCTGCACGCGGACCGTCACAACGGACTCCCTACTTGTCGATGTCCCCGACCACGAAGAACATCGAGCCTAGTATCGCGACCATGTCGGCGACGACGCAGCCGGTGAGCACCTCGGGGAGCACGGCGACGTTGTTGAAGGAGGCGGTGCGCAGCTTCATGCGCCAGGGGGTCTTCTCGCCGCGCGAGACGAGGTAGTAGCCGTTGATGCCGAGCGGGTTCTCGGTCCAGGCGTACGTCGAACCCTCAGGGGCCTTGAGGATCTTCGGCAGCCGCACGTTGATCGGCCCGCGGTCGAGTGAGCGCAGCCGTTCGAGGCACGCCTCGGCGATGTCGAGGGACACCGCGACCTGGTCGAGGAGCAGCCCGAAGCGTGAGTAGCAGTCGCCCGCGGAGCGCGTGGTGACCTGCATGACACCGTCGGCGAGGAGCTCGGGGTAGGCAAGGTAGGGGTCGTCGCGACGCAGGTCGAAGTCCACACCGGAGGCGCGTGCGATGGGCCCGGAGACGCCGTACGCGTCGATGAGCTCCCGCGACAGGACGCCGACGTTCTGGGTGCGGGCCTTGAAGATCTCGTTGCCGAAGATCAGGTCCTCGATCTCGGGCATGCGCGACCGCACCGCGCGGACGGCCGCCGCGCACCGGTCGAGCCAGCCGGCCGGGACGTCCTCCTTGAGCCCGCCGACCCGGTTGAACATGTAGTGCATCCGGCCGCCGGAGAGCTCCTCCATGACCTGCTGGATCGTCTCCCGCTCGCGGAAGGCGTAGAACATCGGCGTGATCGCGCCGAGCTCGATCGGGTAGGAGCCCATGAACATCAGGTGGTTGAGCACCCGGTTGAGCTCCGCGAGCAGGGTCCGCAGCCAGACGGCGCGGGTGGGCACCTCCATGCCGAGCATCCGCTCCACGGCCAGCACGACGCCGAGCTCGTTCGAGAAGGCGGAGAGCCAGTCGTGGCGGTTCGCGAGCACGATGATCTGCCGGTAGTCGCGCACCTCGAAGAGCTTCTCGGCGCCGCGGTGCATGTAGCCGATCACCGGCTCGCAGTGCACGATCCGCTCACCGTCGAGCGTGAGCTTGAGACGGAGTACGCCGTGCGTGGCCGGATGTTGCGGGCCGATGTTGAGGACCATGTCCTGAGTGGCCATCCCCGGGCCACCGCCGCGCTCGTGCCCGGCGAAGCCGGCGGCGCCGGCCCCCATCCCGACGGTGATCTGCTCCTGCTGGTGACCGCTCACGGACCCATCGTGGCACGTGCGGCCACCGCTCAGCGGCAGCGCGGCTCCGGTCCCGGCCAGGAGCGCGCGTGCCTGGTCCTTCCCGAGAGGAGGGTCAGTGACGCCTCAGGGCCCCGGACCTCTTCACCTTCCTCCAGAGCTGGTCGGCCCGGCTGAGCAGGAAGTCGGAGGAGAAGTGGGCGTTGTCGTGCCACACCACTGTCCCGTCGACGATCGGCATGCAGTGAGGAGCGCCCACGCACAACACGTCGTTGAAGCTGGTCCGGAACACCTTCTTCGACCGCGCTGCAGCCTCCTCGTAGTACCCGTCGCTGGCCGGGGGAGAGGACGGCAGATCGACCTCGCACTCGTACATCCGCTGGGCTGTTGCCAGGCAGTCGAGGGGGTCGCGGTCACCGGTCGGCAGGCTGTCGAGGATGAGCACGCGGGGGCCCTTGGCCTTGATCGCGTCGACCGTGTCGAGGGTCGTGGACTCGAGCAGCTCGGGCAGGCTCTCGTCGGAGCCGCCTTCCCGCACCAGCCGCTTGGTCCAGAAGCTCTCGTCTCGCGACCGGGTCGCCAGGATCACCAGGTCCGGGTCGAGCTCGGGCAGCACCTGCTCGTACCAGTCCTCGCGCACCTCGCGGCACGCGTCGTTCTGGGTGGGGGCCTGGCGCTTGTTCACCAGCTGCGACTGCCACGGGCATGCCGCCATCGCGTTCACCGACAGGGTGAGGTCGTGCTCCTCGGCCAGCTTCGAGAACACCGGGGTGAGCATGGTGGCGTGGCTGTCGCCCGCGAGGAGGATGTGGGGACCCTCGCCCTTCGCCAGCACGCAGGCGTCCGGGTCGTCGACCGTGCAGTAGGGCTGGGGACCGGTCCCGCTCTGGAGGATGGATTGCCAGTCGATGTCCTGGGGCACCGGCGCGTTGCGCTCCTCGGCGCTCACGCCGCCGCTGCCCGTGGTGGGGGGCCGGCCGGCCTGGGCCGCCGGTGCCGCCTGGGCGGCGACCAGCCGCGGGCGGCGTCCGCTCTCCAGAGCGGTCGGGACCACGGTGAGCGCGACCAGCGCACTTGCGACGACGCCCACGACGACTGTGCTCCACCGGAACCGGCGCAGCAGGTCCGAGCTCCGGATCGGCGTCTCCAACAGCTGGAAGGACAGTGCGGCAAGGCCGGTGCTCAGTGCCGTCGCGAGCACCGCCAGCACCAGGGGACGTACTGACAGGACCTCCTCGATGACGAGGATCACGGGCCAGTGCCAGAGGTACGTGCCGTAGGACACCTTGCCGAGGAAGACCGGCGTGGGCCGGGAGAGCAGGCGTCCCAGGGGTGCGGACTCGGACGTCATCAAGGCGGCGATCAGCAGCATGGACGCGACGGTGGCACCGATGCCCCGCAGCGACGGGCTCACGTCGACCAGGCCGCTGCCGAGCACCAGCATCGCCGCGAGCGCGAACACGGCTCCCACACCGGCGGCTCCCGGCGACGGTCGACGGACGGTGCCCCGCAGCGCCAAGGCGACCAGGACCCCGCCGAGGAGCTGGTAGAGACGGGCGTCCGTGCCGTAGTAGGCCCAGTTCGGGTCCCGGAGCGCCCAGAAGAGCTGCGCACCGAGGGAGAGCGTGAAGAGCCCGGCGACCACGGTCGGCATCAGCCAGGCCCGGCGGTTCGCGGAGCCCCGAGCGAGCAGGAGCAGCACCAGGGGGAAGACCAGGTAGAACTGCTCCTCGATGGCCAGGGACCAGAAGTGCAGGAACGGGCTCTCGTCGACCCCGGTGGCGAAGTAGTCGTTCTGCTGGAGCAGGAAGCGCCAGTTGGCGACGTAGAGCAGGGCGCTCTGTGCGTCGAGCACCAGGGGGATGCGCCGTACGACGGAGGCGACCAGGACGAACATCGCCGACGTGGCGACCACCACGACGACCGCAGCCGGCAGCAGGCGCCGCACCCGGCGTGCGTAGAAGCGGCCGAGGCTCAGCTCGCCCGTGACGTCGATCTCACTGAGGATGACGTTGCTGACCAGGAAGCCCGAGAGGACGAAGAACAGGTCGACGCCGATGAAGCCGCCGCCGGCTGCGGCCATCCCGGTGTGGAACAGGAGGACGAGGTAGACCGCCACCGTTCGGAGGCCGTCGAGGGCAGGGTGGTAGGTCCAGGACACGCGGCGGGACGCTACCTGCGGCCGAACATACGGCCCAAATCGTGACATAGCGGATCAGACAGACCGGCGTGGCGTTCGTCACCGACTGCGCCTTTGCGCACGGCGACCGGTGCTGGTTCCCGCGGCTAGCCTTGTCGCATGGACGACCTCTTCGCGCCTCCGGGCAACGCGTGGCGCCCGGTCTCGCCCCAGCTGGGCCGACTCCGTCGCGCCGTGCTGGCCGGGGTCACCGCCGCCGTCCTGGTAGGCCTCGTGGTCGCGGCGATCGTGCTCGCACTGCCGCTCGCCTTGGTGGTCGCCCTGGCCGTCGCGCTCCTGCTCGCAGCAGGTCTCGGCTGGCGGCTGATCGGCCGCAACGCCCGCGCGTGGGGGTACGCCGAGCGTGACGACGACCTCTACATCAAGCACGGTGCGCTCTTCCGCGAGCTCGTGGCCGTGCCGTACGGCCGGATGCAGTTCGTCGACATCACGGCCGGGCCGCTCGAGCAGCTCTACGGCATAGCCAGCGTTCGGCTGCACACGGCGAGCCCGCGGACGGACGCCCGGATCCCCGGCCTTCCCGCCGACGAGGCCGCGAGGCTGCGCGACCGGCTGACCGAGCTCGGGGAGTCCCAGGCGGCCGGCCTGTGACCGACCGGCCACCCCGGCGGCTCTCGCCGCTGACCCCGCTGGTGCGCAGCTTCATCGTGCTGGTCGCCGCCGGCATGACGGTCATCCGCGACGTCACGCGGGGGGACCTCGGCCCCACAGCCGCGCTCTTCGGTCTCCTGCTCCTCGGCGGCGGGGTCTTCGGCTTCGCGTCCTGGCTGCGCACGACGTTCTGGATCGAGGCCGACGAGCTGCGGGTCGACACCGGTGTCCTCAGCCGTCAGTCGCGGCGCATCCGCATCGACCGGCTGCAGGGCGTCGACATCGTCCAGCCCTTCGTCGCCCGGATCCTCGGCCTCGCCGAGCTCCGCATGGACGTCGCCGGGGGAAGCTCACGGGAGGGGTCCCTCGCCTACCTCCCGGTCGGCGAGGCCCGGCGGCTCAGGGACCTCCTGCTCGCCCGGCGTGACGAGCTCGGCGGGCCGGGCCAGGTGCGCACGCCGCAGGAACCGGCCCGGCCGACGGAGGACGGGTCTCGACCGAAGGAGGACGGGTCTCGGCCGGCGGAGGACGGGTCTCGACCGGCGGAGGGCGGGTCTCGACCGGCGGAGGTTGGCCGACCGCCGGAGCAGGGGCGGCTGCTTGCTCGGGTCGACCTCTCCACCTTGCTGCTCTCGATCCTGCTGTCGGGGGAGACGGTGGCCCTCGTCCTGGTCTCGGCCGGCACGTTCGCCGTGGTCGCGGCGAGTGGGCAGTGGGTCGGCTTCGGGGCGATCCTGCCGGTGCTCCTCGGCTTCGGTGTGGCGATGTTCCGCAGGTTCTCGGTCAACTACGGCTTCACGGTGTCCGAGACCGCCGCCGGGATGCAGGTCCGCAGGGGCCTGTTCGACCTCAACGCCCAGACCATCGCCCTGGCCCGGGTCCAGGGGGTGGTGGTCAGCGAGCCGCGGCTGTGGCGTGCGCTCGGGTGGGCCCGGCTGGACGTGTCGATCGCCGGGTACGGGACCGGGGAGAACGACGGGCCCGCCCCCTCGACCGTGCTGCCGGTGGCCGACCGGCGCGCGGTCCACCAGCTCGCGCGGTACGTCCTGCGAGGGCTCGACCTCGAGAGCGTGCAGCTGCGGCCCGTCCCGAGACGTGCGCGGTGGGCCGCCCCCGTGACCCATCGCTTCCTGCTGGTCGGCACCGACGAGCAGCTCGTGGTCTCCCGCGAGGGCTGGTTCAACCGGCGTACGCATGCCGCTCCCCAGGTCCGGGTCCAGTCGCTCCGGATCAGCCAGGGCCCCTGGCAGCGCCGCCTCGGTCTCGCGGACGTCCACGCCGACAGCCCGCCCGGGCCGACGACGGTGCGTGCCCGTCACCGCGACGTGGCCGAGGCTCGACGCCTCTTCGACGTCGAGGTGGCCACGACGGCCTGGGCCCGCCGCCAGGCGGGACCTCCCGGCAGTGTGCGAACGACGTGCGCTAACGTCGCGCCCGACGAGGAGCGCGAGGAGGGCCATGGACACCGCCAGCCCGAAGTCCCTGGCTGAGGTCGACGCCGACCTGTTCACGGCCATGAAGGCCTACCTGGCGTCGTTCGCCTCGCACCTTCCCGTCCGGCGGGTGGCGGTGGTCGGGAACGCGCCGCTGGAGGTCAGCGCCGAGCGGCAGCAGGCCATCGACTCGGCGGACCTGGTCTTCCGCTGCAACTCGTTCGTGCTCGACCAGCCCGGTGACGAGCCGCGGCTCGGGACGAAGACGGACGTGGTCGTGGCCGCGAGGCAGGCGAGGATCAGCCCGTGCTTCTTCCAGGGGTACCGACGGCGCGCCTACCTGATGATGGATGCCGGCACCATGATGCGAGCCCGCCCTCGCGCGTACCCGGCGTGGTGGCCCGAGGACCTGGTGGCCTGGCCGATCCCGAACCGGCTGTTCGGACGGCCCCTGCGGGTCTACATGCGGCCCGAGTCGGACGGCGTGGGTGTCGTGCCGACGACGGGCACGATGTCGGCCTACGTCGCCCACGAGCTGTTCCCCGAGGCGGAGCTGGTCCTCACGGGCTTCTCCTACCTGCACGACCGCGAGCAGACGGCGTGGTCCCACCAGTGGGGGAGCACCGACCAGGTGCACTCGGCCCACCAGCTCGACCGCGAGGGAGCGCTCCTGCAGTCCTGGGTCGACGAGGGCAGCGCCGTGTTCCTCGAGTAGCCGCCGCCCCTTCCCACGTCACACCGCATCGAGATCGAGGAAGAGATGTCCCTTTCAGACTCAAGACGCAGCCTGTTCGGCCGCAGGAGCTCGCGCTCGCGGGCCGAGGCGCTGGAGCAGCGGGTCGAGGCGCTGGGCGAGCAGCTCGCCGAGCAGCGCAAGGTCCAGGCCCGGCAGCGGAAGCGCATCGACGAGCAGGCGGAGCGGCTCCAGAAGCAGGCGGAGCGGCTCCAGCGGCAGTCCGAGCGGATCAAGGTGATCGAGGACAGCGACGTGGTGATGGCCCAGCCGATCCTCGCGTCGCAGCAGTCCACCATGGAGATGCGCCTGGAGGACCTCGAGGCACGGCTCGAGAAGGCACCCGAGTCCACCGAGCCCGAACGTGCCGAGGCCCGCAACCTGCTCGACGAGGTGAGGGACGAGCACCGGCAGGTCAAGGCGCGTTTCGGCGTGGTGACCCAGTACGAGGAGCGCATCAGACGGCTCGAGCAGGCACTCGAGCCCGAGCCTCGGATGTGAGGGTTCAGCCGTCGAAGGGCGGGGCGACCCCCGCTGTGCTGAGCACCCACCAGAACCCGCCGAGACCGGCAGGGTCGGTGAGCTCGGCCGCCTCGCCCGCCCGGGAGAGCGCCCGGACGTAGCCCCCGGGGTCGCTGTTCGCCATCGCCAGCTCCGGTCGAGCACCCGAGACCCCTAGCGTGCGGAGCGCGTCGCGCTGCGGGACCACGGTCCCCCCGACCCGGTCGGCCACGGCGTCCACGGCCACGTCGGCGGTCACGTCGCGCGAACCGTCGGCGAGTACGTCGACCTCCTGTCCGTGCAGGTAGGAGCGCATCGTCCCGAACGGCGGCCGGCCCTCGGCGGTGTGCCCGTAGTCCACCGCCAGCGCGATCCCTCGGGTGACCCGGCGTACGACGTCCGCCCACGCGGCGTCTCGGGTGGTGCCCACCTCCGCGCGGGTGCCCGGCTCGCGGCCGGCGACCGGCCACCACCGTTCACACCAGGCGGCGAGCGCCGCGGGGACGACCCGGTCGCGGAGTGGTGCGCCCAGGGTCTCGCGCCCGGTCGTGGGGTCGACGTGGACGACCCTCGGAGTCCCGGTGGGGTCCACCTCGACGACGTGGCAGGGGATGTTGTCGAGCCACTCGTTCGCGACTACGAGGCCGTCCACGGAGTCGGGGAGGGCCGAGGTCCAGTCGACGGCATCGGGCAGGTCGGCCGGGCGCTGAGCGACCTCCACGCCCAGCAGGGTCAGGGACGGGTCGACGCGGTGTGCCTCGGCGAGGAGCTCGCCGCGACCGGCCCCGACGTCGACGATGGTGTCGAGACCGGCGTCCCGGGCCAGCCGCACCACTGCCTGCGCGAACAGGGGCGAGGCGTGGACGGAGGTCCGGAAGTGCGCTGCCGGTGACTCCCGGCGGAAGAACCCGCCCGACCCGTACAACGCCGCGTCCCAGGCGTTCTTCCAGGGCGGGTCGGTGGTCGGAGGAGGCATCGGGGGCATGCCCAGGGAGGTGGGGCCGGTCATGCGGGTCAGGTTACGTGGGGACCAACAGCACGTGACGCTGTGACGGAGGCCACCTGTCGCAAGGGTCGCTCTCGGCGTACCCTCGATCTGCACGAGCCCAGCAAAACGTCCGGTACCCCGCATTGGGGACTGGAACGAAAGGTGAGTTCGATGACCCGAATCGGGGTTGTGGGCGCCGGTCGTGTCGGCGCCGTTCTCGCGGCCGCCCTGCGCACCGCCGGTCACGAGATCGTGGCCGTGGCCGGTGAGTCTCCGGCTTCCCGCACACGTATCGAGACGCTGCTTCCGGGCGTCCACGTCGACAAGCCCACCGCTGTCGCGCGGGCCTGTGACCTCCTGCTGCTGACCGTTCCCGACGACATGCTCGAGAACGTCGTCAACATGCTCAGCGCGGCCGGGGCCATCCGCCGCGGCCAGTACGTCGTGCACACCTCCGGCAAGCACGGCCTCGCGGCGCTCGCCCCGGCGGCCGAGCGCGGCGCCCACGTGCTGGCCATGCACCCGGCGATGACCTTCACCGGCACCGACGTCGACCTGGACCGGCTCTCCGGCTGCGTGTTCGGGGTCACCGCGAACGGCGACACCGCGACCCTCGCCGAAGGGCTCGTCGCGGATCTCGGCGGCACCCCGATCTGGGTCCCCGAGGAGAAGCGCGCGCTCTACCACGCCGGCCTCGCCCACGGCGCCAACCACCTCGTCACGCTGGTCACGCAGGCGATGGACCTGCTGCGCGCCTCCGGCGCCGACGACCCCGCCGCAACGCTCCGTCCGCTGCTGACCGCGGCCCTCGACAACGCGCTGTCGTACGGCGACGCCGCGCTGACGGGCCCGATCGTCCGCGGCGACGTGAACACCGTCCGCGCCCACCTCGCGGACATCGCGGAGAGCTCGCCCTCGACGCTCGAGTCGTACGTCGTGATGGCCCGTGCCACCGCCAACCGGGCCGTGCTCGACGGGAGGCTGCTGCCGATCCGCGCGGCCAAGATCATCCGCATCCTCGACGACGCGCTGGTCTCGGCAGGCTCGGCCACAGAGGTGCGCTCGGTCTTGCAGTCGCCCAGCGGCTCGACCCCCGGAACCGACGCGTGAGCGCCGCTGCCCCAGGTCTGAGCAGGTCCGACGTACGACGCCCCCTCGTCGCCGAGACCCGTGACGAGCTGGCCCGGGCCCTCGCCGACGTCCGCGCCGGAGGGGGCCGTGTCGCCCTGGTCCCGACCATGGGCGCGCTGCACGAGGGCCACGCGTCGTTGATCGCGGCCGCTCGAGAGCGCACCGGCCGAGGCTGACGCCGTCGTCGTCTCGATCTTCGTCAACCCGATGCAGTTCGCGCCCGGCGAGGACCTCGACCGCTACCCACGCACCTTCGACGCCGACCTCGAGGTCTGCGCGGCCGGAGGGGCCGACGTGGTGTTCGCGCCGTCGGTCGACGAGGTGTACCCGGGAGGCGAGCCTCAGGTGACCGTCGAGCCGGGCCCGCTCGCCACGATCCTCGAGGGAGCGAGCCGGCCGACCCACTTCCGGGGCGTGCTCACCGTGGTCGCGAAGCTGTTCGGCCTCGTGCGGCCAGACCTGGCCTTCTTCGGCCAGAAGGACTACCAGCAGCTCGTCCTGATCCGGCGCATGGTGGCCGACCTCTGCATGGGCGTCGAGGTGGTCGGCGTGCCGACCGTCCGGGAAGAGGGCGGACTCGCCCTGTCCTCGCGCAACCGCTACCTCGACGAGGGCCAGCGCCCTGCGGCGCTCATGCTGTCGCAGGCGCTCACCGCCGGCGCCGAGGCTGCGAGCGAGCCCGTCGAGGACAGCGCCACCTCGCCCGTGGACCGGGCTCTCGCCGCTGCCCGAGCGGTTCTCCGCGACGCGCACGGCGTCGACCTGGACTACCTGGAGGTGACCGGACCCGAGCTGGGTCCGGCACCGGCCGAAGGACCCGCGCGGATGCTCATCGCCGCTCGGGTCGGCACCACCCGTCTGATCGACAACACCGCCCTGACCCTGGGCGAACGAGCAGGGAGCATCTGATGCTGCGCACGATGATGAAGAGCAAGATCCACCGCGCGACGGTGACGCAGGCCGACCTGCACTACGTCGGCTCGGTGACCGTCGACGAGGACCTGCTCGACGCAGCGGACCTGCTGCCCGGCGAGCTGGTGCACATCGTCGACATCACCAACGGCGCCCGGCTGGAGACCTACACGATCGCAGGTGAGCGCGGCTCCGGCGTGATCGGCATCAACGGCGCGGCCGCCCGCCTCGTCCAGCCCGGCGACCTGGTGATCCTGATCGCCTACGGCCAGATGGAGACCGCCGAGGCGCGGGAGTACAAGCCGAGCGTGGTCTTCGTCGACGCGGACAACAAGGTCGTCGCCACCGGCGCGGACCCGGCCGAGGCGCTGCCCGGCACCGGCCTGCTGCGCGGAGACCTCACGTACTCGGGCACCCGGTGAGCCGGCCCGGCGCGTGGTGACGGGGCCGGTCCTTCCACAACGCCTCGAGGCACCGCCTCCCGGTTGGACCACGCACGCAGACGTCGTCGTCATCGGCTCGGGCATCGCGGGCCTGACCGCCGCACTGCGGATCCGTGAAGGGCTGCCCGGCGGGCAGGTCATGGTGGTCACGAAGGACCTCCTCTCCGCGGGCTCGACGAAGTGGGCACAAGGTGGCATCGCCGCCGCGCTCGGCCCAGGGGACACGCCCGAGGAGCACCTGCACGACACGCTGGTCGCGGGCGTGGGCGTGTGCGACGAGGAGGCGGTGCGCATCCTCGTCACCGAGGGGCCGGCCGCCGTGCGCGAGCTGATCGCACTCGGCACCCAGTTCGACCAGACGCCCGCGGGCGAGCTGTCGTTGACCCGCGAGGGCGGCCACCTCCGCAACCGCATCGCGCACGCCGGGGGCGACGCGACCGGTGCCGAGATCCAGCGGGCGCTCGTCGCGGCCGTCGCCGCCGCACCGGACATCGCGGTCATCGAGCACGCTGTCGCGCTCGACCTGATCCCGGGAGCCGAGGGCGGCATCGCCGGGGTCACCCTGCACGTCATCGGCGAGGGCGAGGAGAGCGGCGTCGGCGCGGTCCTGTGCCGCGCCGTCGTGGTCGCCAGCGGCGGCATGGGACAGGTCTTCTCCGCGACGACCAACCCGCCCGTCTCGACCGGGGACGGCATGGCGCTGGCGCTGCGTGCAGGGGCGGTGCTCCGCGACATCGAGTTCGTGCAGTTCCACCCCACCGTGATGTGGCTCGGCGAGGAGTCGCGGGGACAGCTGCCGCTGATCTCCGAAGCGGTCCGAGGAGAGGGCGCCGTCCTCGTCGACCACGAGGGCGCACGGCTCATGCCGGGTGTCCACCCCCTCGAGGACCTCGCGCCGCGAGACGTCGTGGCGAAGGCCATCATGCGCAGGATGCGCGAGACCGGCACCGACCACATGTGGCTCGACGCCCGCGACTTCGGGGCCGAGATGTGGGAGCGGCGCTTCCCCACGATCCTCGCGTCCTGCCGCAGCCACGGGATCGACCCGGTCACCCAGCTCATCCCGGTCGCTCCCGCCTGCCACTACGCCTCGGGCGGTGTCGCGACCGACATCGACGGCCGCTCGACGGTCCCCGGTCTCTACGCCTGCGGCGAGGCGGCCTGCTCCGGCGTGCACGGCGCCAACCGGCTCGCCTCCAACTCCCTCCTCGAGGGCCTCGTGTTCTCGCGCCGGATCGCCGCCGCCGTGACGAGTGACCTCCCGCCGGCCCAGGAGCCTGTCGCCGACCGTCGTACCCCCGGGCTCGTGCCTGCCGACACCGTCGCGGCCGTGCAGCGTGTGATGACCGAGCACGCCGGCGTCCTCCGCTCCGACGCAGGGCTCGCCGAGGCCGCCCACGAGCTCGCAGAGATCGCCGGTGCCCCCGGCGGCACCAGGGCCACACCGGACACCCACTCCTGGGAGGCCACGAACCTGCTGACCGTGGCGAGCGTGCTGGTCGAGGCGGCACGCCTGCGGCAGGAGACCCGTGGCTCGCACTGGCGCGAGGACTTCCCCGACAGGGACGACGCCCGGTGGTTCGGGCACGTCGACGCGCGAATGGTCGAGGGCGGACGGCTGCTCCTGGACTACGTTCCCTCCACAGGGCCGTCAGCGGAGCCCGCACCCCCCGCTGCCACGACAGGAGACAGCCAGTGAGCACCGTCCGCACCCCCTTCGCCGACCTTCCTACCTCGCTGGTCACCGAGCTCGACGACGCGGGGCTCGACCCGCGAGCGGTGTACGACGCGGTCGTCGACGCCGTGGACGAGGACCTCCCGGGGCCCGACGTGACGACCGAGGCGACGATCCCGGCCGACGCGACGGCCTGGGCGGACCTCACAGCGCGCGCCGGCGGGGTGGTCGCGGGAGGCGCCGTGGCCGAGCTGGTCTTCCGTTTCGTCGTCGGCAGCAGCGTGGAGGTCACCCGCAAGGTGGCCGACGGCAGCACGGTCGCACGCGGCGACGTCGTGATGAGCGTGCACGGCCCCGTCCGCGGGCTTCTCACCGCAGAGCGGACGGCCCTGAACTTCCTTGGCCACCTCTCCGGAGTCGCGACGACCACGCAACGCTGGGTCGAGGCGCTCGAGGGCACCGGCGCTCGCGTCCGCGACACCCGCAAGACCATCCCGCACTTCCGCGCGCTGGAGAAGTACGCCGTGCGCTGCGGCGGCGGACTCAACCATCGGGCGACCCTCTCCGACCAGGCGCTGGTGAAGGACAACCACGTGCTCGCCGCCGGCGGAGTCGTCGAGGCCTACGAGGCGGTGCGTCGCCACTTCCCCGAGGTGCCCGTGCAGGTCGAGGTGACCACGCTCGAGCAGCTGACCGACCTGCTCACCGTCGGCGCCGACCAGATCCTGCTGGACAACATGGACATCCCGACGATGCGCGAGGCGGTGGAGATCAACGCCGGCCGCGCCAGGCTCGAGGCGTCCGGAGGACTCTCCCTGGAGCGCGCCCGCCAGGTCGCCGAGACCGGGGTGGACTACCTCGCGGTCGGCGCGTTGACCCACTCCGCCCCGGTCCTCGACATCGCGATGGACCTGCGTCCCTCCGGCGACCCGTCATGACCCCGGCCCGGGGTGGCTCGACCTCGCCCCTGCTGTGTGCCGACATCGGCAACAGCCACACGACCATGGGCATCGTCGCGGAGGGTGAGGTCTACCTGCACTGGCGCGTGGCGACCGACGAGCGTCGTACCGCCGACGAGTGGGCCGTGCTGATCCGCAACCTGGTCGCCGACTCGGACACCCACCCTGCCGGAGTCGCGGTGTGCTCGACGGTGCCCTCGGTCCTGCACGAGTGGCGGGAGATGCTGCGCGCCTACTACGGCCACATCCCGCACGTCGTGGTGGAGCCGGGCGTACGCACGGGCGTGCCGATCCTCATGGACAACCCCAGGGAGGTCGGCTCGGACCGGATCATCAACGCGCTCGCCGCGGCGACGCTGTACGACGGCCCGTCGATCGTCGTGGACTTCGGCACCGCCACCACGTTCGACGTGGTCAGCGCGAAGGGGGAGTACATCGGCGGCGCGATCTCGCCGGGAATCGAGATCTCCCTCGAGGCACTGGGGCGGCGTGGCGCGCAGCTGCGCAAGGTCGAGCTGCTCCCGCCGCGCCACGTCATCGCGAAGAACACCGTCGAGGCGCTGCAGTCCGGTGTGCTCTACGGCTTCGCCAGCCAGGTCGACGGGATCGTCACGCGGATGCTCGGCGAGCTCAAGCCTGCCGACGGCGTGAACGTGATCGCCACCGGCGGCCTGGCGCCCCTGGTCGTCGACGAGTGCACGACGGTGACCGACCACCAGCCCTGGCTGACCCTGCGCGGGCTGGAGCTCGTGTTCCAGCGCAACCACCCCTGACCTCCCCTCCCGCGCAACGTCATACGTTCGGCCGCCATGGCGACCGGGATGCATGACGTCCCGCGCGGGCGAATAGGCTTGGGCGCATGACGGACCAGACGACGCCAGCAGCCGCCGCCGAGGAGGAGTCCCTCCCCGAGCAGATGCGTGTGCGCCGCGAGAAGCGGGAGCGTCTGCTGGGGTCGGGGCGTCCGGCGTACCCGCTGACCGTCGAGCGGACCCACACCCTCAAGGAGATCCGCGAGAAGTTCGACCCGCTGATGGAGGCCGGGGAGCTCGAGCCCGACACCCGGACCGGCGACCAGGTGGCCGTCGCCGGCCGTGCGATCTTCCTGCGCAACACCGGCAAGCTCTGCTTCGTCCGGCTGCGTGAGGGCGACGGCACCGAGCTCCAGGTGATGCTCTCGCTCGCCGACCTCGGCCAGGAGCAGCTCGACGAGTTCAAGCACCTCGTCGACATCGGCGACCTGGTCGCGGTGACGGGCGAGGTGATCACCAGCCGCCGCGGCGAGCTGTCCGTGCAGGCCACGTCCTGGCGGATGGTCGCGAAGACGCTGCGCCCGCTGCCCAACGAGCACAAGCCGCTCTCGGACGAGGCCCGGGTCCGGCTGCGCTACGTCGACATGATCGTCAGCCCCGAGTCGCGATCGATCGTCCGGACCAAGGCGACCGTCCTGCGCACGCTGCGCTCGGTCCTCGACGCGCAGGAGTTCGTCGAGGTGGAGACGCCGGTCCTCCAGCTCACCAACGGCGGTGCCGCCGCCCGGCCGTTCCGCACGCACCTCAACGCCTTCGACCAGCCCATGCTGCTGCGCATCGCGCTCGAGCTCGACCTGAAGAAGGCGATGATCGGCGGCGTCGACCGGGTCTACGAGATCGGCCGGACCTTCCGCAACGAGGGCCTCGACTCCACCCACGCCGCCGAGTTCTCGATGCTCGAGGCGTACCAGGCCTACGGCGACTACAACACGATGGCCGACCTGACCCGCACGCTCGTGCTCGAGTCGGCGCGCGCCGTGGGCCGCACCGTCATCCCTGCGCGCGACGGGTCCTACATCGACCTCGAGAAGCCCTGGCGGCAGGCCACGCTGTTCGAGCTGATCTCCGAGAAGCTCGGTGACGAGGTCGACGTCGACACCCCGGCGGACACCCTCAAGAAGTACGCCGCCCAGCACGAGGTCGAGCTGCAGCCGCACTGGAACGCCGGTGAGGTCGCCCTCGAGCTGTACGAGAAGCTGGTCGAGCACACGCTGATCGAGCCGACGTTCGTCCGGGACTACCCCGAGGCGGTCCGCCCGCTCGCCAAGCCGCACCGCGAGCACGCCGGGCTGGTCGAGGCCTGGGACCTGATCATCAACGGCATCGAGCTGGCTCCGGCGTACTCCGAGCTCAACGACCCGGTGATCCAGCGTGAGCGCCTGGTGGAGCAGTCCCTGCTCGCCGCGCAGGGTGATCCTGAGGCGATGGAGCTCGACGAGGCTTTCTTGAAGGCCATGGAGTTCGGCATGCCCCCGGCCGGCGGTATGGGAATGGGAATCGACCGGCTCGTGATGCTGCTGACCGGTGTCGGAATCCGCGAGTCGATTCTGTTCCCGTTGCTGCGTCCCGAATAGGCGCCGGCGCCGCGCCTCGCCTCCTCCTAATGCCCTGCGGCTGACCGTATTCGCGGGCAGGGCGGCGGTTATGGCCGACGTGCGTGCCATCTTCTCCTTATCCCGGTCGTTGTCCACGGTCGCGCATCCCCGGGCTTCGGAACCGGGTCGCCTTCGCCGTGTGTTCCGGTGCGGAGCTGTTTTCGTCGCGGCATCCTCATATCCACGCATATGCGCGAATTCGGTCATCTCGTGACGGCCACTGTGGAGGTTCTTCGAGGCCCCGAGACCAGGCGGTGCGCCGCGGAACCACCGGCCGTTTCAATGCACCGCATCGAAAAGGCGACCGAATTCGTTACAGCGGCACGAAATTCATCTCGTCGTCCACCGATAGCAGGGGTCGGCGTGTAAAGGGAACGGCGAGCGGCTATGTTATTCGCGGGTGGGGCTCACATTGCGTCCCAGGAATGATCCATACGGGGAATGCCTTGAAAGGCTGAGGGATATGGCACAGCGCGTGAATGTGGTCCTGGTCGACGATCTCGAGGGGGACGAGGCCGCGGAGACGGTTTCGTTCGCGCTCGACGGCGTGGACTACGAGATCGACCTCAACGAGGCGAACGCCCAGGCGCTGCGCGAAGCGCTCACGCGCTACGTCGACGCCGGGCGCCGTGTGGGCGGCCGTCGCCGCAAGGGGCAGCGCGTGGCCGCCGGTGGCGACAGCGGCCCGAGCGCGTCGGACATCCGGGCGTGGGCCCGTGAGAACGGGTGGGACGTCCCGGAGCGTGGCCGGGTGTCGGCCGAGGTCCGTGAGGCCTACGCCGCGGCCCACTAGACAGCCTCGTTCGCTCTGAGCGAAGCGTGGACGGGCCCGTACGGGGAACACATAGGCTGAACGGGGAGTTGTCCTTGTCAGAGCCGATCCAGGGGCCGGTGGACAGCCGGCCCCTGTCGGTGGTCGGGTCCAGACAGTCTGCTTCCCTGCAGGGCTAGAGTGCACGGAAGCAGCCCCGTCGCACCGTCGGCGGTGAGCACCAAGGAGCGATGAGAGCTATGTTCGAGCGGTTTACAGACCGAGCCCGTCGGGTGGTCGTCCTGGCCCAGGAAGAGGCCCGGATGCTCAGCCACAACTACATCGGAACCGAGCACATCCTCCTGGGCCTGATCCACGAGGGTGAGGGCGTCGCCGCCAAGGCGCTCGAGAGTCTCGGCATCTCGCTGGAGGCCGTGCGCGCGCAGGTCGAGGAGATCATCGGCCAGGGGCAGCAGGCTCCGAGCGGCCACATCCCCTTCACCCCCCGGGCGAAGAAGGTCCTCGAGCTCTCGCTGCGCGAGGCCCTCCAGCTCGGCCACAACTACATCGGGACCGAGCACATCCTGCTCGGCCTCATCCGCGAGGGCGAGGGCGTCGCCGCCCAGGTGCTGGTCAAGCTCGGCGCCGACCTCAACCGGGTCCGCCAGCAGGTGATCCAGCTGCTCTCGGGCTTCCAGGGCAAGGAGACGGCCACGGCCGGCACCGCGCCGGAGGGCGCGCCGTCCTCGTCGCTGGTGCTCGACCAGTTCGGCCGCAACTACACGCAGGCCGCGCGCGAAGGAAAGCTCGACCCGGTCATCGGGCGCGAGAAGGAGATCGAGCGCGTGATGCAGGTGCTCTCGCGCCGCACCAAGAACAACCCCGTGCTGATCGGTGAGCCCGGCGTCGGAAAGACCGCCTGCGTCGAGGGGCTCGCCCAGTCGATCGTGCGCGGCGACGTGCCGGAGACGCTCAAGGACAAGCAGATCTACAGCCTCGACCTGGGCTCCCTGGTCGCCGGCTCCCGCTACCGCGGTGACTTCGAGGAGCGCCTGAAGAAGGTGCTCAAGGAGATCAAGACCCGTGGCGACATCATCTTGTTCATCGACGAGCTCCACACGCTCGTGGGCGCCGGTGCCGCCGAGGGCGCGATCGACGCCGCCTCGATCCTCAAGCCGATGCTCGCCCGCGGTGAGCTCCAGACGATCGGTGCGACGACCCTCGACGAGTACCGCAAGCACCTCGAGAAGGACGCCGCACTCGAGCGCCGCTTCCAGCCGATCCAGGTCCAGGAGCCCTCGATCGCGCACACGATCGAGATCCTCAAGGGTCTGCGCGACCGCTACGAGGCCCACCACCGCGTGACGATCACCGACGAGGCACTCGTCGCGGCAGCGACCCTGGCCGACCGCTACGTCTCCGACCGCTTCCTGCCCGACAAGGCCATCGACCTGATCGACGAGGCCGGGTCGCGGCTGCGGATCCGCCGGATGACCGCGCCGCCGGACCTGCGCGAGTTCGACGACAAGATCGCCGACGTCCGCCGCCGCAAGGAAGGCGCCATCGACAGCCAGGACTTCGAGGCTGCCGCGTCGCTGCGTGACGAGGAGAAGAAGCTGATCCTCGCCAAGAGCGAGCGCGAGAAGCAGTGGAAGGCCGGCGACATGGACGTCGTCGCCGAGGTCGACGAGGAGCTCATCGCCGAGGTCCTCGCCGTGGCCACGGGCATCCCGATCGTGAAGCTGTCGGAGGAGGAGTCCACCCGTCTGCTCAAGATGGAGGACGAGCTCCACAAGCGCGTGATCGGTCAGGAGGAGGCCGTCAAGGCACTCTCCCGGGCGATCCGTCGTACCCGCGCAGGCCTGAAGGACCCGAAGCGCCCCGGCGGCTCGTTCATCTTCGCCGGCCCCTCCGGTGTCGGTAAGACGTGGCTGTCCAAGACGCTCGCGGAGTTCCTCTTCGGCGACGAGGACGCGCTGATCCAGCTCGACATGTCCGAGTTCAGCGAGAAGCACACCGTGTCGCGGCTGTTCGGCTCGCCCCCGGGCTACGTCGGCTACGAAGAGGGCGGCCAGCTCACCGAGAAGGTGCGCCGCAAGCCGTTCTCGGTCGTGCTCTTCGACGAGGTCGAGAAGGCGCACCCGGACATCTTCAACTCGCTGCTGCAGATCCTGGAGGAGGGTCGCCTGACCGACTCCCAGGGCCGGGTCGTGGACTTCAAGAACACCGTGATCATCATGACCACGAACCTCGGTACCCGCGACATCGCCAAGGGCGTCAACCTCGGCTTCCAGCAGACCGGCGACATCCAGGGCTCCTACGACCGGATGAAGGCCAAGGTGTCGGAGGAGCTCAAGCAGCACTTCCGTCCCGAGTTCCTCAACCGTGTCGACGAGATCATCGTGTTCCCGCCGCTGTCGCAGGAGCAGATCGTCTCGATGGTCGACAACATGATCGGCGCGGTCGAGCGCCGGCTCCGCGACCGCGACATGTCGATCGAGCTGACCACGGCGGCCAAGGGCCTGCTCGCCAAGCGCGGGTTCGACCCGGTGCTCGGCGCCCGCCCGCTGCGTCGTACGGTCCAGCGCGAGATCGAGGACGTGCTCGCCGAGAAGATGCTGTACGGCGAGGTCGGCCCGGGCCAGATCGTGCTGGTCGACGTCGAGGGCGAGGACACGGAGGCGACGTTCACGTTCCACGGGACGGCGAAGTCCGAGCTCCCGGACATGCCGCCCATCGAGATCGCCGGCACCGGCGACTCCGAGTAGGCAGACCGCAGCTCACAGAGGGCTCCCGCTTCGGCGGGGGCCCTCTCTGCATGTCGGGGCACTTCCTCTGGGTGCCACCACCGCCCCATCGCCTCGGTCAGTGCGCGGACTGGAGGTTGAGTACGACGACCCCGACGATGATCATCCCGAGCGCGCCCGCCTTGACCAGGTCCCACCTCTCGCCGAGGAAGGTCGCGCCGATGAGAGCGATCGCGGCGGTGCCTACCCCCGACCAGACCGCGTAGGCGATCGACACGGGCATCACCCGCACCACGAGGGCGAGCAGCCAGATGGACAGGGCGTAGCCACCGAGGACGGCGGCGGTCCAACCGGGGTCGCGGAACCCGTCCGCGCGGGGCAGCAGCGCGGTCGAGGCCACCTCGGCCGCGATCGCGAGGAGCAGCAGGACGAATGCGCCGGCCATGGTCGAGAACCCTTCTGTAGCATCTGCTACAACGATCACTCGAATGTAGCGCTCGCTACATCCTGAGGCAACCGCGTTGCGAGGAGGCTGCGATGTCGGTCGGGACCACACCTTCCAGCGGGACCTCCCGCCGCGACCGGATCGTCGCCGCCGCGACCGACTTCGTCCTCGAGCGCGGGCTGATCGGGCTGAGCCTTCGTCCGCTGGCGGGGGCACTCGGCACCAGCGACCGGATGCTGCTGTACCACTTCGCGAGCAAGGACGACCTGGTCGCGGCCGTCCTGCGCGAGTCCAACGACAGGTCCGTCGCCCACATCCGCGCCCTCGCGCCGCCCGGGGACTCGGTGAGGGACGAGGTGCTCGGCCTCTGGGCGGCCATGAACGCGCCTGACCTGGACCGATGCCAACGCGTCTACGTGGAGGCCGCCGCGCTCGGGCTGCTGGGCCGCGAGCCCTACGCCTCTGTCATCCGAGACGCGAACGCGGCCTGGGCCGCGGCACTCGCTGACCGGCTGGCCGCCGCCGGGGTCCCTCGCGACCGGGTCGCCCGGGCCGTGATGCTCCTGGACGCCGCCTTCATGGGGTTCCAGCTCGACCTGCCGGTCGAGGACCGCGACGCCGTCGACCAGGCGGTGCAGGACCTCGCCGACGCGGTCGAGACGCTTGCGCAGGAGGGGCGATGAGGCTCAGGCGGCCGGTGGCTCACGAGCCCGACGGTGCCGACGCCGGTGACCCGAAGCCGCCGCCGGTCGCCGGATCCTTTACCCGCGCCGGGGGCCCGAGACCGTAGCCGGACGCCCGTGCCGTCGTTGGGGATGCAACTACCCCAGGAGGTCCCGTGCGCGTCCGTCCCCTCGCTGCGCTGCTCGTCGCTGCCGCCCTCGCCCTGCCGACGTCGCAGGTCGCGACCTCCGAAGCCGCGGCCGGGTCTCCTGTGCTGCAGGCTCCGAGGCGACAGCTCGTCGTCGAGGTGGCGTCCAACCGCGCTGACCTGGTCTCCGGCGGCGACGCGCTGGTGTCGGTCCGGCTGCCGCGCGGGGTGGATGCCCGCCGCGTGCGCGTCCTGGTGGGCGACCGTGACGTGACGCGGCGGTTCCGCGTCCGGCCCGACGGCAGGTTCCAGGGGCTCCTGGTCGGTCTTCGCGTCGGCGATAACGTCGTACGGGTCACCGCGCCGGGGTACGCCGGACGCCAGGTGATCGTCAACCACCCCAACGGCGGACCGGTCTTCTCGGGTCCGCAGCACGGCCCCTACCAGTGTCAGTCGACCGCTCGCGACGCCCAGTGCAACGAGCCGGCCTCCTACTCGCTGCTCTACAAGTCGACCGACCCGACCAAGTCCGGCCTCCAGTCCTACGACCCCGAGAACCCGCCGTCGGACGTCGCGACGACGACCACCGACCAGGGCGTGACCCTGCCCTTCATCGTCAGGCGGGAGGACGGCTACCAGGCACGTGACCGCTACGCGATCCTCACGCTGTTCCGGCCGGGCAGGTCGTGGCGGCCGTGGAAGCCGCAGGAGCAGTGGAACCACAAGGTGCTCGCCACCCACGGCGGTGGGTGCGGTGCGTCGTACTCCCCGGGGAGCCCGCGACTCGACGACTACTCGGGCACCATCCCGGCCGTGCCCGGTATCGAGAACAGCTACGTCACCGCGCTGGGGAGGGGCTTCGCGGTGATGTCGACGGCGCTCAACAACACCGGGCACAACTGCAGCCTGCCCCGCCAGGCCGAGTCGATGATGATGGCCAAGGAGCGGCTCGTCGAGCGTTACGGCCCGATCCGCTACACCATCGGCACGGGCTGCTCCGGCGGCTCGATCGCCCAGCACACCATCGCCAACGCCTACCCCGGCGTGTACCAGGGCCTGGTCACCACGTGCTCCTACCCCGACGTGCTCACCGCGGGGGCCCAGTTCGCCGACTACCACCTGCTGCGCAAGTACTTCGAGGACCGGTCCCGGTGGGGCGAGGGCGTGCTGTGGTCGCCGACCCAGATGGCGCAGGTCGAGGGACACCTGACCCACATCAACGCCGTCACCGCGGACGAGGGGCTGTTCAAGGACGCGATCAACCCGGAGAACGCCTGCTCCGGCACGAAGGACCCCGTCCCCGGCGACACGAGCACCCGGTTCGACTCCGAGACCAACCCCGCCGGGGTCCGGTGCTCGATCCTGGACATGATGGTCAACGCTCTCGGCACCCGTCCTCAGAACGTGTGGAGCGAGGCAGGAGCAGGCGGCGGGCCACGGGTTCGCCGGCGTGCCGTTCGCCAACGTCGGCGTGCAGTACGGCCTCGGCGCACTGGAGGACGGGCTCATCACGCCCGCCCAGTTCATCGACCTCAACGTGAAGGTGGGCGGCCTCGACATCAACGCCGATCCCTCCGAGGCCCGCATCCAAGGGGACCCCGGCGCCATCGCCAACGTCTACCGCACGGGTCTGGTCAACGAGACGAACCACCTCGACGGGGTGGCGATGATCAACCACGGCGGCCCGGACCCGGGCATCGCGCACGACTACGCACACGCCTTCTGGACCGAGGAGCGCCTGCAGCGCGCCCAGGGGCACACCGACAACCGCGTGATGTGGTTCGGGGACACCCCGCTGATCGGTGACCTTCGCTGGGCCACCGAGGCGTTCCTGGCGATGGACCGCTGGCTGGCCGCGGTCGAGGCCGATCGCCGCAGCGTGCCGCTGAGCTCCAAGATCGTGGAGGACAAGCCGGCCGACATCACAGACCGGTGCCAGAACGTGCCCGGCGTCGAGATGACGACCCTGCCCGGAGGTGAGCAGGTCTGCGCCCAGCCCGCCCTGCAGACCCGGCTCAGCACGCCGCGTGAGGTGGCCGGGGACGACACGGCCAACGACCGGGTCGCCTGCCGGCTCCGCCCGCCCGCGCGGTCCGACTACGACTTCATGGTCGTCCCGTTCACCGACGAGCAGTGGGCAACCCTCGAGGCGACCTTCCCGGACGGCGTCTGTGACTGGAGCCGGCCCGGCCAGGGACAGGGCCCGGCCGAGACCTGGCTGACCTACGCCGACGACAGCGGCGCGGTCGTGTACGGCGGAAGGCCGCTGCCGCGGGTCCCGGCGCACTCGGGCACGGGGTGGGCGAGCAGGGCGTTCCTCCCGCTGCTGCGGCAGTGAGAGCGAGCTGACCGCGCGGCCGCTGCGCCTCGGGGCCTAGCGGAACCGGACGTAGCTCCAGCGGCCCTTCGACGCGAGGTTCAGGCCGTCCCCGGCGTACACGGCCCTGACACGGTGACCGACACGCGCCGGGTGTGTGCCGCGGAGGCGCCAACGGACCTGCCCGAGGTCGGACTGCTCCTTGCACGAGGAGGTCATCACGGTGCGCCAGCTTCCCGAGCGGTACTGCTGGACCTCGTGCCGCAGGCAGGTCCCGGGTCGTGCGGGCTCCGAGGTGCTCTCGAACAGCGGGTTGGTGCTCCGGGAGTAGATCGCGTAGCGGCCCGACGTCGCCAGGCGTTCCGTCGCCCGGGTGCGGAGGACCAGGCGCACGCCGCGGGTGACCGCGGAGACCGCTCGTTCTCGCCGCTCGGACTCCGGCGACACGGCCTTGATCACCTCGGTGTGCCGCATCTCGCGGGTGAGGCTGAGGCCGCCTTCGGGGTAGGGACCCTTGAACAGCACCACGCTCTTCCGAGACTCGCGCTTGGCGGTCACGATGACCCACTCGCCGTCGCTGTCCGGCATGGTCACAAAGATGCGCGCCCGCTCCCCGGCGGTGTAGGTCGCCCGGTCGGTGCGGAGCGTGATGGCCGGCTGGATCTTCTCGATCTCGACGGTGACCTTCGTCGAGGCGGGCGCGGTGGCGGCGTCGCCCTCGTAGGAAACCGTCCAGGTCGCCGGCCCACCCACCCACTGCGGGCTGGTCTGGAGCGAGAACGTGCCGTCGGCGGCGGTGTCGGTCGCCCGCCGGTAGCCCAAGGAGTCGGTCAGCAGGATCCGTGCCGGGTTGTCGGCGCCGGTGAGCCGGCCGGTCAGGGTGATCGGTACGTCGAGAGGCGCGCTCGCCGGTGCGTCGACGGTCAGCGTGGTCGCCAGGGGCAGCACCTCGATCTCGTGGGTGGCGGAGGACGGTTCGTGACGGGAGTCGCCCGCGTAGGTGAACTTCCAGGTCTTCGGCCCCGGCAGCAGCGGGTAGTAGGCAGTGGTGGTGACATCGAACGTGCCGTCGGCCGCTGTGGTGATCGTGTGAGAGAAGTCGTAGGGCCCTTCCATGAGGACCTCGGCGGGTGCGTCGACTCCTGAGAGCCGTCCGGTCACGGTGAACTCGTCGTAGAGCTCCACGCTGGTGGGACCTGAGACGGTCAGGTCGGTCACCTGCTTGGGGACCGTGACGACGTGGGTGGCCGTGGTCGCCTCGTAGCGCACGTCGCCGGGGTAGCGGATCCGCCAGTAGCGTTTCCCGCCGGTCGTGGCGGTCACGGCGACCTCGTAGGTCCCGTCGGCACTCGTGGTGACCGTCCGCGTGTTGCCCTCGGGGTCGGTCAGCGTGAGGTCCAGCGGCGACGTCGGGCCCGTGATGCTCCCGGACAGGGTGAACGTCTCGTCGAGCTGGGCGGAGTCGGGCCCCTCGAGCGTGAGGGTGGGCCCCAGCTTCGCCACGCTGACCTGCTCGACGTTCGCGACGGTCCAGGCCAGGCTCGTCGTGCCCGGGAAGACCGCCCGGTAGTAGTACGTGCCTTCGAGCGTCAGCGTGTTCTCGACGACGGCCGTGCCGTCCGCTCCTGTGGTGACGGTACGCCGGACCTCGGTGTCCTCCGGATCGTCGAGCTCCACCTCCACCTCTGCATCCGGGACGGGTCCGCCGTCCGGCATGGTCAGCGTCACCGTCAACGGGACCGAGTCACCGGCGACCGCGGTGTCAGGGGAGCTGATCCGCAGGGTCGGCTCGACGCGTGCGACGCGCACCCTGAGGTCCGCGCTGTACAGGTACCCGTCACTTCCTTGAGTCTCTGCGTGGAAGAGGTACTCACTGCAGACGCCGGCAGTCGTGGTCACGTCGAACGTCCCGGCTGGGTTCGTGGTGAAGGTGCCCAGAGGCGTGAATGCCGCCTCCCACTGGTTCAAGCACTTCCAGGACATCTCGACGTCGGCGTGCTTGACCGCGGTGCCGTTGTCGGTCAGCGTGCCCTCGACGGTGATGTCCATTTCGGGAGCGACTTCGGCCGGGCCGGTCAGCGTGAGCTGCTGCTCCGCCTGTGCCGCCGTCGGCCAGAGGGCCAGGGGCAGCAACCCGGCCAAGAGAGCGAGCAGAACCGGACGAATGACACGACTCACAGCAACTCCCGAGAAAAACCATGAGCGGCCCATACGCCGCGCCGGCTCACGCTAGAGCTGGCCGGGCGGAGACGTCAACGCCGGGTCACCCGTGTCTAGCGGCACGGGACGCGGGCCTCCGCAGCGGAGACGGCCTCCGGCAGCTCCGGCAGGGAGAACGTGTCTCAGGGCAGGGCGAAGGTGTCCTCGGACCTGATGGCGACGAGCCCGTCGTCGACGAGCGAGGCCAGGCACCTCGCCCGCTGCACGTCGTCGCTCCACACCGCGTCCAGCCGCGAGCGGTGCACCGGCCCCTCGGCGTCGCGCAGCACCGCGAGCAGCCGCCCGCGGCACTGGCGGTCGGTGCCGGCGTAGGTCTGACCGCGTCGCGGGGGCCCGTCGTACGGCGGTCGCCCGGACTGCACCCACAGGCACAGGTCCTGCACCGGGCACGCCGTGCAGCGCGGGTTCGTCGAGGTGCACACCAGCGCCCCGAGCTCCATGACGGCCACCGCCCAGGTCGCCGCGGTGGCGTCGTCGCCGGGCAGCAGGTCGGCGGCGACCTCGCGCTCGGCCCGGGTCACCGACGTCGGCGGCAGCTCCTCGCCGCGCACCACCCGTCCGAGCACCCGTCGCACGTTGGTGTCGAGCACGACGTGCCGCTGTCCGAAGGCGAAGGACGCGATCGCCGCGGCGGTGTAGTCGCCGACCCCCGGAAGGGCGAGCAGCGCGGCGTGCGAGGAGGGCACCTCCCCGTCGTGCTCGGACACGATCGCCGTTGCGGCTGCGTGCAGGCGAAGGGCGCGCCGGGGGTAGCCGAGGCGGCCCCAGGCACGGACCGCGTCGCCCGTGCCGGCCGCGGCCAGGTCGGCCGGTGACGGCCAGGTGAGCATCCACTGCTCGAACACCGGGAGCACCCGGCTCACCGGCGTCTGCTGGAGCATGAACTCGCTGACCATGACCGCCCACGGCGATGCGCTCGGCTCCCGCCAGGGGAGGACACGTGCGTGCTCGTCGTACCAGTCGAGCACGCGCTCATGGAGGTCGGTCATGGTCCGCTGATCGTAACCAGAGGCCGGAGCCGGTCGGGAACACCCGTCGACGGGGCGCCCGCCGGTGTGGCTACCTCGAGGCGGGCGCGCGGAAAGTTACGGTGTGCCCATGTCGGTGACCAGACCTCGTGGGCCACTGCCCCCGCGCGTGTACTGGACGCGCCGCGTGCTCGTGCTCGTCGTCGCGTTCGCCCTCGTGTTCGGTATCAGCAGGCTGCTCGGCGGTGGCTCCGACAGTGAGGCGAAGCCGTCGGCGCAACCGGCAGCGGCCGTGGAGTCCGCCTCCGGCACGCCCTCTGCGCTGTCCACCTCGGACGCGCAGGCGCCCGGCAAGGCCGAGACCCCCAAGAGCAAGAAGCGGTCGAAGGTGACGGTGCCGCTCGCGACGCCCAGCGGACCGTGTCAGGACAGTGACGTCCGGGTGGTGCCCGCCATGGACGGCAACGCCTATGCCGGTGACGACGTCGCGCTCACGCTCGAGCTGAGCACGTTCGCGTCGCCCGCCTGCAACTGGGAGGTCTCCGCGGACACGATCGCGGTGAAGCTGACCTCCGGGAGCGACCGGGTCTGGTCCTCACAGGACTGCCCGAGCGCCGTGCCCGAGGAGCCGGTCGTGCTGCGCAACCGCCAGGCCGTCCTGGTCGACGTCACCTGGTCGGGCCGTCGCTCCGACTCCGACTGCTCACGCACCACGCTGTGGGCCGAGCCGGGCTACTACCACGTCTCCGCGGCCGCGATGGGGTCGGAGCCGGAGTCGGAGCAGTTCGAGCTGCTCGCCCCGGCACCTGTGACCATCACCCCCACGCCCACCCCGAAGCCCAAGGGGGACAAGAAGGAACGGCCGGCGACGCCACCGCCCGCGAACGACTGAGCGCCGCGGCTCGACGGTCAGACGTAGCGCTCGAGGATGCTCGACTCGGCGAGTCGCGAGAGTCCCTCCCGCACGCTGCGCGCACGGAGCTCGCCCACGCCGTCGACCGCCTGCAGATCGTCGATGCCGGCCGAGAGGAGCTTCTGGAGGCTGCCGAAGTGGTCGACCAGACGGTCCACCACGCTGCCGGGCAGGCGGGGGACCTTGGCGAGCAGGCGGTAGCCCTTCGGCGTCACCGCGCCGTCGAGGTGCTCGTTCGCGCCGAGCCCGAGAGCGCGGGCGACCGAGGCGATGTCGACCAGGTCCGACGCGCTCAGCTCCTCGAGCTCGGTCAGGATGTCCTCTGCCTTGCGGGGCCTGCGCCCGTTGGGCAGGTAGTCGCGTACGACGAGCTCGCGCTCCATGTCCACGCCCGTGACGAGCTCGTCGAGCTGGAGCGAGAGGAGCCGGCCGTCGCTGCCGAGCTCGAGCACGTAGTCCTCGATCTCGCGCGCGATCCGCGTCACCATCTCGAGACGCTGGGCGACCACCGCGACGTCCCGGACGGTCACGAGGTCCTCGATCTCGAGGGCGGAGAGCGTGCTGGAGACCTCGTCGAGCCGGAGCTTGTAGCGCTCGAGGGTCGCGAGGGCCTGGTTGGCACGCGAGAGGATCTGGCCGGAGTCCTCGAGCACGTAGCGGATGTCGCCGACGTACACCGCGATGATCTGCATCGACTGGGACACCGAGATCACGGGGAAGCCGGTCTGCCGGGCCACCCGGTCCGCGGTCCGGTGGCGGGTGCCGGTCTCCTCGCTGTAGATCGAGGGGTCGGGCATCAGGTGCACCGCGGCCCGGAGGATGCGGGTCGCCTCGTGGTCCAGGATGATCGCGCCGTCCATCTTGGCCAGCTCGCGGAGCCCGGTGGCGGTGAAGGGCACGTCGAGGGTGAAGCCGCCGGTCGAGATCGACTCGACGACCTTGTCGTTGCCGAGCACGATCAGCGCGCCCGTGCGGCCGCGGAGCACCCGCTCGAGGCCGTCGCGCAGCGACATGCCCGGGGCGATGCTCGCCAGGGTCGCCCGCAGCCGGAGCGTGTTGTCCGACCGGTCGGTGGCTACCACGATGCTCCCCTGCTCAAGTGCCTCTGACGCGTCAGTGTAAGGGATTGCGAGACCCAGGCGGCGTAATAAGCCGAGCGCCCTGCCCGCGAGATGCCGCGGGCCCGTGTGAGCGGCGCCCGGAGGCTAGACGACGCCGAGCGCCGGCCTCTGCGGCGAGGCGGCATCCGGAGCGATCAGCGGTGTGACGTCGCCCTTGCCGAGGTCGAGGACCCGCAACGCGGACCCGATGTCGGGGACGCTGACGACCTGCATGCCGTTGACCTTCCGGACCGAGCCGCGTGCGTCGGTCGACTCGCTCGGCACGATCGCCGACCGGAACCCGAGGCGGGCGGCCTCGGCGAGGCGCTGGGGCAGGTCGCGGACCCGGCGCAGCTCCCCGGCCAGGCCGAGCTCCCCGATCGCGACGACGTCGGTGGGGACCTCGCGGTCCTTCCACGCCGAGGCGATGGCCATCGCGACCGCGAGGTCTCCGGCGGGCTCGGCGACCCGGGCCCCGCCGATCGTCGAGGCGAACACGTCGTGGGCGTGGAGGCGGATCCTGGCGCGCTGCTGCAGCACCGCGACCGTCATCGCGATCCGGGCGTTGTCGAGCCCGGAGGTCGTCCGCCTGGGGCGCTCGGCAGCCGAGGGGGTCACGAGCGCCTGCACCTCGGCGAGGATCGGCCGGCGGCCCTCCAGGGTGACCGCGACGCAGGTGCCGGGCACGGCCGCGTGGTGCCGTGCGACGAAGAGGCCGGTGGGGTCGGTGACGGCGACGATCCCGTCGGCGGAGAGGTCGAAGCAGCCCACCTCGTCGACGGGGCCGAAGCGGTTCTTGACCGCCCGGACCATGCGCAGCCGTGAGCTCCGCTCGCCCTCGAAGTGCAGCACCACGTCGACGAGGTGCTCGAGCACCCGGGGGCCGGCGATGGAGCCGTCCTTGGTGACGTGGCCGACGAGCAGGGTCGCGATGTTGCGGGCCTTCGCCACCCGGATCAGCGCCGCGGAGACCTCCTTGACCTGCGTCACTCCTCCGGGGACACCGTCGACGTCGGCGGCGCTGATGGTCTGGACCGAGTCCACCACCAGCAGCTGGGGCTTCACCGCGTCGATGTGGCTGAGCACGGCGCCGAGGTCGGTCTCGGCCGCGAGGAAGAGCTCGTCGTGGACGCTGCGGGTGCGGTCGGCGCGCAGCCGCACCTGCGAGGCGCTCTCCTCGCCGGTGACGTAGAGCGTGCGAGCGCCGGCGCGCGCGTGCTGGGCCGCGACCTCGAGCAGCAGCGTCGACTTGCCGACCCCCGGCTCTCCGGCCAGGAGCACTGCCGCGCCCGGCACGAGGCCTCCGCCGAGGACCCGGTCGAGCTCCGGCACGCCGCTCGTGCCGGCCCTCGACTCCTCCACCGCGACCTGGCCGATCGGGACCGCGGGCGAGGTGACCGGGCCCGCCGTCGTACGCCCTTGCGGTGCTCCGGCCTCGGCCACGCTTCCCCAGGCCTGGCACTCACCGCACCTGCCGACCCACTTCGCGGTCTCCCAGCCGCACTCGCTGCACCGGTAGGAGGGGCGGGTTCGTCCTGTCGTCCTGCTCATGCCGGGGACGCTATGACACGGCACCGACAAACCCGGACAGGCCGCACCGGGACGGCGGCAAACACCGTCTCGGTTGACGAGACGGGTGTGGCGGGTGATCATGCCTGGCAGAATTGGAACGATCCAGACGCAGATTCGTCTCGGGGGAGTCGGGAGTCAGATGTCACGAGCTTCGACCGGCGGCGTGCGCCGTGACGGCCGCGCGCCGACCCTGGCGACCGTCGCCCGGGAGGCAGGCGTCTCGCGGCAGACGGTGTCGAACGCGCTGAACAGCCCGCACCTGCTCCGCCCGGAGACCCTGGAGCGGGTACGACGTGCCGTCGACGCCCTCGGGTACTCCCCGAACCGGGCCGCCCGCAACCTGCGAACGCGGTCCTCCCACCTCATCGGCCTCCGCATCGACCGTGTCGTCGAAGGCACCGCCAACGCGACGATGGACCGGTTCCTCCACTCGCTCGTGGAGAGCTCCAAGGACGCCGGCTACCACGTGCTGCTGTTCTCCTCAGGTGTGGCGGCCGGCGAGGGAGCCGCCGAGGACTGGCCGCTCGACGAGGCACGGGCGGTCGCGGGGTACGACGACCTGCTGCGCTCGACCGCAGTGGACGCGTTCGTCATCACCGACACCTACCGCGGCAACCCGCAGGCAGGCTGGCTCGAGGGCAGGGGCGCGCCGTTCGTGGCGTTCGGTCGTCCCTGGGACGAGCCGTCCGCCACGCATTCGTGGGTGGACGTCGACGGGCGCACCGGTGTCATGTTCGCCGTCGACCACCTCGTCGAGCGGGGACACGAGCGGATCGCGTGGGTGGGTTGGCAGAAGAGCTCGTTCATCGGCGAGGACCGCAGGACCGGCTGGGCCGACGCGATGCACGGACACGGCCTCTCCACGAGCCGGCTCAGCGCGCGGGGCGACGACACCGTCGACTTCGGACGCCGCGCGGCTCTCGCGCTGCTGGAGAACGAGCGGCCGACCGCGTTCGTGTGCGTCAGCGACACCGTCGCGATGGGCGTGCTCCACGCCTTGGCTGAGCGGGGGCTCGACCGCCGGCCGCGACATCGCCGTGGTGGGGTTCGACGACTCGATCGCGGCGCAGGTCGTGCCGCCGGGGCTCACCTCGGTGCGGCAGCCTCTGGAGCAGGTCGCCGTGGAGATCGTGAGCCTGCTCGGGAAGCTGCTGGCCCACAAGCCGATCGACGAGCCGGGGCTGCTCCTCGCGCCGACCCTCTCCGTGCGCGGCTCCTCCTAGCCCGCGCAGGACCGCTCCCTGCGCTCTCGCCAGGCGTCCTGCGCCGGCCCGGGTCAGAACCGGCGCCACCAGAGGTTCACCGCGTAGTCGACGACGAGGCCCTCGTGCTCCGCGACGATCTGCCGGGCGAGAGCGGGGTCGAACTCGATGCCCACGACCGCCTCGAGGTGCTCCCGCCGCTCGAACCTCCACTCGACGTCCAGCGGCATCCGGGTCCAGCCGTGGGACGACCAGAACCGCTCCACCGACGAGGGGTCCACGGTCGGGTACCCGCGCCGGAACCAGCCTCCGAAGGTGCTCCGCGTCGCGTCGTTGTCGATCACGAACGCCGCCCCGCCCCGGCGCACCACCCGGGAGAGCTCGGCCAGACCCGGCTCGCACCCGGGGCCGAAGAAGTAGGCCCACCGTGCGTGCACGACGTCCACGCTCGCGTCGGGAAGGGGCGCCGCCTGCGCCGTACCCACGAGCACCTTCACGTTCGGGAGGCGGGAGGTCCGCCGCCGGGCGATCCCGGCGAGGGCCGGGTTGGGCTCCACCCCGGTCACGGAGCGGGCGTCGTACGCCCATCGGGGAAGGTGGAAGCCGGTGCCGCACCCGAGGTCGAGCAGGTCCCGGCCGCTCCAGTCGAGGACCGAGCGCATGGCCGTCTCGATGCGCTGGTCGGGGTCGACCGCGCGGTTCTCGAGCTCGTAGGTCTCGGGGTGGTTCCAGATGTTCGGGCTCGGGATCGCCCCGTCAGATCCGGACAACGCCCTTGGGGGTCATGAACTGCGCGGCCACGATGCCGGGGGTGCCGTGGCGGGCCACCCACTCGACCTTGACGTCCTCGAGGGGGTCGACGTCGGCGTCGCCGAGCCACTCGCGCACCCGCTCGGGGTCACCGGCGATCTCGAGGCAGTCGAGGTGCAGGTCACCGCTCGCACCGGTGCTCGGGTGCTCGGCGCCCGGCTCCCACTGGACGAAGAACGGCAGCTGCGGGTCGGACTGGAGGCCCTTCACGCCGAGCTGGCGCCACTTCAGCTCGAACCCGTCGGGCCGGTGCCGGTTGCCGGCGACCGCCTCACGGCCGAGCCGCGCCTCGTGGGGCGCGATGTCCTCGACCGAGACGACCCAGCCCATCCAACCGCCGCCGCACTCCGAGCGGGCGCGGACGGCCTGGCCGAAGGGCGCCTTGTCGGAGGCAGGGTGGTCGAGCACCTCGACGACCTCCATGTAAGTGCCGGCGCTGAGCGGCAGGACCATGTTGCGCGTGCCGAAGCGGGGATGGATGCCCCCGTCACGGAACTCCTCGCCGAGCAGCTCGCCGATACGGTGCGCGGTGCTCTGGAGTCCGTCGGGGCCGGCTGCGTACGAGATGTGGTCGAGGCGCATGTCAAGCATTCTCGCCATTGATCTTCCACACGATGACAGCGGGGTCTGGTTGAACCCGCTGTTGTACCCGCAAGCGACTGACCTTAGACCCCTTGCGCATCCGAATCGACGAGGTGAATTGTGGACTCGCACCGGCACGAGGAGGCAGACGTGGCAGGAAAGACATCTACACAGGTCGGCGCCGACCCGGTCCCCACGACCGACCGGCCCGGCTCCATCCGCAACGTGGTCCTCGTCGGACCAGCCGGCTCCGGGAAGACGACCCTGGTCGAGGCCCTGCTCGTCGCGGCGGGCGTCCTCAACCGTGCGGGGCGGGTGGAGGAAGGTACGACGGTCAGCGACTTCGACGAGGCAGAGGTCCGCCAGCAGCGGTCGGTCTCCCTGTCCCTGGCGCCGCTGGTCCACGAGGGGGTGAAGATCAACCTGCTCGACACCCCCGGCTACGCCGACTTCGTGGGCGAGGTGCGGGCAGGCCTGCGGGCGGCCGACTGCGCGATGTTCGTGATCGCGGCCAACGAGGGCGTGGACGAGCCCACCCGCGAGCTGTGGCGGGAGTGCGCCTCGGTCGACATGCCCCGCGTGGTCGTCGTGACCAAGCTCGACCACGCCCGTGCCGACTACGACGGCGTCGTGGCCGGCGCCCAGGCGGTCTTCGGCGAGAAGGTCCTCCCGGTCTATCTCCACGAGGACGGCCAGATGGTCGGACTCCTCACCGGTGACGACCCGGCCCACGAGGAGCAGCGAGGCGCTCTCATCGAAGGGGTGATCGAGGAGTCGGAGGACGAGACCCTCATGGAGCGCTTCCTCGGCGGCGAAGCCGTCGACCGGGACCTCCTCGTCAAGGACCTCGAGCGCGCTGTCGCCCGAGGTTCGTTCTTTCCTGTGGTGCCCGTCTGCTCGTCGACTGGGCTCGGCACGACAGAGCTCCTCGACCTCGTCGTCGCGGGTTTCCCGTCGCCGCCCGAGCACACCTGCCCCGAGGTGTTCACGCCCGAGGGCAAGCGCGGACCGGAGATCGGCTGCGACCCGGAGGGCCCGCTGGTGGCGGAGGTCGTGAAGACCACGACCGACCCGTACGTCGGACGTGTCAGCCTCGTGCGGGTCTTCTCCGGGACCGTCCGCCCCGACATGACCGTGCACGTCTCCGGCCACTTCAGCTCGTTCTTCGGGGAGCAGAGCAGCCACGAGGACCACGACGAGGACGAGCGGATCGGCGTGCTCTCCGTGCCGCTCGGCAAGCAGCAGCGGCCGGCCGACCTCGTCGTCGCGGGCGACCTGTGCACCATCGGCCGGCTGAGCCGCGCCGAGACCGGGGACACCCTCTCGGACAAGGACCGGCCCCTGGTGCTCAAGCCGTGGTCGATGCCGGAGCCGCTGCTGCCGGTCGCGGTCGAGGCGCACGCGAAGGCGGACGAGGACAAGCTCTCCTCCGGCCTCCAGCGGCTCGCCGCCGAGGACCCGACGCTGCGCGTGGAGCAGAACCCCGAGACCCACCAGCTCGTGCTGTGGTGCCTGGGAGAGGCACACGCCGACGTGGCGCTCGACCGGCTGGCCAACCGCTACGGCGCCACGGTCGACCAGGTGCCGCTGCGCGTGCCGCTGAGGGAGACCTTCGTCGGGCTCGCCAAGGGGCACGGGCGTCACGTGAAGCAGTCCGGCGGCCATGGACAGTTCGCCGTCTGCGACATCGAGGTGGAGCCGTTGCACGGGGGCGCCGGCTTCGAGTTCGTCGACAAGGTCGTCGGCGGCGCCGTGCCGCGCCAGTTCATCCCCAGCGTGGAGAAGGGCGTGCGGGCACAGATGGAGAAGGGCGTCTCGAACGGCTACCCCGTGGTGAACATCCGGGTGACCCTGACCGACGGCAAGGCGCACAGCGTCGACTCCTCCGACATGGCCTTCCAGACCGCCGGGGCGCTCGCGCTCCGCGAGGCGGCCGCGGCCACGAGGATCACCATGCTCGAGCCGGTCGACGAGGTCGCGGTCATCGTCCCCGACGACCTGGTCGGCACGGTGATGAGCGACCTCTCGGGGCGCCGGGGACGAGTCCTCGGCAGCGAGCCGGCCGGCCAGGAGCGGACGGTCGTGCGCGCGGAGGTGCCGCAGGTGGAGATCGTGCGCTACGCGGTGGACCTGCGCTCGTTCTCACACGGCTCCGCCGCCTTCACACGGAGGTTCGCCCGCTACGAGCCGATGCCCGAGAACGTGGCGCAGCGCTACCTCAAGGACTGAGGCAGCGCGGACGGGCCGTGGGGGTTCGGGTCTGTTTGACCGGTTTCCATGGCCCGTCCGCGTGCGCGGACCCGTCCCCCGGGAGGTTGTGCCCCCTGGTCGGTGCTCCGTTCAATGGGTCTCACGAGGCCGGAGCGGCGCCGGTTGCGTGATGATCCAGGGGGAAGCGCATGCACACACGACGGCGCGCCCGGCGCCGGGCAGGCCTGACCGCAGCGGCGACAGCGACGCTGGGCCTCGCCCTCTTGTCCGGGCCCGCCGAGGCGGCCTCCGGGGGAGCGCGGGTCGCCGACCTCGACGGCTCGGTCGACGCCGTCGGCCTGGCCCGCAGCCTTGCCGGGCCCGGCGTACGCGTCGGCGACGTCACCTACACCGGCTCGGCGACCTCCGCCGGCGCCCTCACCGGCGGCTCCGGTCTCGGCGAAGTGGTCGGCTTCGACTCCGGCGTGGTCCTGTCGACCGGCTCGGCCCAGATCGGGGACCACAACGCCTACGAGGACGCGAACGGCTACTCCTCCAGGGCAGGAGACCCGGACCTGGACCGGCTCGGTGCCGGCTCGACACGTGACTCGACCGTGCTCGCCTTCGACGTCACGCCCGACCGGGACACGTTGTACCTGAACTACGTCTTCGCCTCCGAGGAGTACAACGAGTACGTCTACCAGGACGTCAGCGACGTGCTCGGCCTCTTCGTCACCAAGCACGGTGCGACCACCCCGCAGAACTGTGCCGTCGTCGCGGACGGCCCCGACCCCGGCAGCGATCCCGACCCGGTCTCGATCGACACCGTCAACGGGGGCAACCCCCTCGGTGACGCCAACGCGAGGAACCCCGCCCTCTTCCGCCCCAACCGCGGGCACGGCAAGGGGATCGCGGCCGAGCCGGACGGCTTCACGAAGGTCCTGCGATGCGTCGCCTCGGTCACCCCGCACGAGCCGAACCGGCTGAAGCTCGCGATCGCCGACGTGGGTGACGGTCTCCTCAACTCGTGGGTGTTCCTGCAGGCCGGCTCCCTCGCCACCACCGAGCACACCACCGGGAACACCAACGGACAGCACCCGTCGGCCTCCGATGGCCAGCCTGACGTCCAGGGCCAGCCGCGCTCTGGGGGGCCGGAGGTCGGCGGGCGCGCCGACGAGGGGGCGGCGGTCACGGTCCACGGCAGTGCGACCGGGCCCGAGGGTCGCCCGCTCACGACGCGCTGGTCCTACAGCCCCGGTCCCGGGGTCGACCCGGGTGCCGCCTGCGTCTACGCCGACCCCACCGCGCTGACCACGACGGTCAGCTGCACGGACGACGGCGTCTACACCCTGACCCTGTCCGCCTCCCACGACGGTGAGGTCGCGGGGACCTCGGCCATCAACCTGGAGGTCGGCAACGCGCCGCCTCGGGTGTCCGTCACGAGACCGGCCGACACGGGTGCGGTGAGCGGTGGAGCAGTCGAGGTCACCGCGGCGGTGTCCGACCCCGGCGGGAACGACGCCCGCACGTGCTCGATCTCCTGGGGGGACAGGAGCGTCACCCCCGGCGTACTGGCCGACGGGGTCTGCTCCGGGAAGCACGCCTACGCCGCGATCGGCAGCTACGACGTCAAGGTCACCGTGACCGACGACGATGCGGCGTCCGGGTCGGACGAGATCACCGTGGTCGTCGCCGCGACCGCAACCAAGGCGGACGGCGGGTTCGTGTTCGACGGCCCGGCGTAGCCGCTCAGTGCGGGTCGGCCGGGTGGATGGCCAGGGCCGAGCGCGAGCGCAGGTGAGCCTCGCACAGCCGCACGAGCTCGTCGTAGGCCTTGCGTCCCATCAGCTCGACGAGCTCGGGGCCGTTGGAGACGTAGACGGGCTCGGCGCCCACGTGCGCCTCGGTGTTGCCGCTGCAGTACCAGTCCAGGTCGTGACCGCCCGGACCCCAGCCGCGGCGGTCGTACTCGCCGATGCTCACCTCGGTGTACGACGTACCGTCGGGCAGCTCCACGTCGCGGAAGGTACGCCGGATCGGGAGCTGCCAGCACACGTCGGGCTTCGTCTCGAGGGGGTGCCTGCCCTGGCGGAGCGCGAGGCCGTGGAGCGCGCAGCCCTCACCGCCCTCGAACCCAGGACGGTTGAGGAAGATGCAGGCGCCCTCGTGGACGGCGGTCTTGCGGTCGCCGTCGTCGTCGGTCTCGATCCAGCCGCCCTTGCGCCCGGCGTCGTGGAACTGCCAGTGCTCGGGCTCGAGCATCTTCACGAACTTCCGGACCCGCTTCTCGTCGTCCTCGTCGGAGAAGTGCGCGCCCAGCGTGCAGCAGCCGTCGAGCGGCCGGTCGGCGTAGATGCCCTGGCACCCCTGGCCGAAGATGCACATCCAGTTGGACGTCAGCCAGGTCAGGTCGCAGCGGAAGACCTGGCTCTCGTCGGCGGGGTCCGGGAACTCCACCCAGGCGCGGGGGAAAACGAGATCTACCTCTGGCACGGGCCAACCCTACGTGCTGTGTGGGAGGCTGGGAGACCTATGCGACTCGGAGTCCTCGACATCGGTTCCAACACCGGGCACCTCCTGGTGGTCGACGCCCATGGCGGTGCGGCGCCGATGCCCGCGTTCTCCTACAAGGAGCCGCTTCGCCTCGCCGAGCACCTCGACGAGCGCGGTGCGGTGACCGACCAGGGTGTGGAGGCGCTGACGGGGTTCGTGTCGCAGGCGCTGCTCGTCGCCGAGGACAAGGGCTGCGAGGAGATCCTCGGTTTCGCCACCTCCGCGGTCCGCGACGCGGTCAACACCGACGAGGTCCTCAAGCACCTCGCCGACGTGACCGGCGTCGACATCGGCGTCCTGTCAGGTGAGGACGAGGCGCGGCTGACCTTCCTCGCCGTACGCCGTTGGTTCGGCTGGTCCTCAGGGCGCCTCGCGGTGTTCGACATCGGCGGCGGCTCGCTCGAGATCGCCACCGGCTCCGACGAGGCCCCCGACATCGCACAGTCCCTCCCGCTGGGCGCCGGGCGCGTGACCCGTGAGTGGCTGCGCGAGGACCCGCCCTCGCCCGAGACCGTGCGGGAGGTGCGTCGCCGGATCCGGGCCGAGATCGCCCGCGACGCCGGCGCGGTGCTGCGCGGTGGAGCGCCGGACCACGCCGTCGGCACCTCGAAGACGTTCCGCTCGCTGGCGCGCGTCTGCGGCGCCGCGCCGTCGGGGGAGGGGCTGCTGGTACGCCGGGTGCTCCCCGCGGACGTGCTCGCGGAGAAACTCCCCGACCTCGTCGCGATGCCCAACACCGAGAAGGCCGACCTGCCGGGGGTCTCGGCCAACCGGGCCCATCAGCTGCTCGCGGGCGCGCTCGTCGCGGACGCCGTGATGGACCTCTTCGGGCTGAAGGAGCTCGAGATCTGCCCGTGGGCGCTGCGCGAGGGCGTGATCCTCGAGCGTCTCGACCAGATCAGCGTCCTCGGGTGAGCCCCGCATACCCTGAGGAGGTGAGCGACGTGGCTGGTGCACCCGCCGACGGCCGGTCGGACCCGGCGTCCGACCCGACGTCCCGGTCCCCCCTCGCCGGGAAGATGCAGTCCATCGACGACCGCGACGGCCCCCTCGTCGCCCTGTCCACCGCCTCGGTCTACCCCGAGTCGACCGCCAACGGCTTCGCGATCGGGAGCCGGCTGGGCTACGACGCTGTCGAGGTGATGGTCGGCATCGACCCGGTCAGCCAGGACGTGAAGGCGGTCAAGCACCTCTCGGAGTACCACGAGATCCCCGTCTGCGCTGTGCACGCACCGTGCCTGCTGATCACGCAGCGGGTGTGGGGCACCGAGCCCTGGGGCAAGCTCGAGCGCAGCGCCGAGATGGCGCACGAGGTCGGCGCCGACGTGGTCGTCGTACACCCGCCGTTCCGGTGGCAGCGCGACTACGCCCGCAACTTCGTGGAGGGCATCGCCGAGCTCGAGGAGCGCACCGGGATCGCCTTCGCGGTGGAGAACATGTACCCGTGGCGGGCGTCGAAGCGCGAGATGCAGGTCTACGTCCCGCACTGGAACCCCTCGCACCACGAGTACGCCAACACGACGATCGACCTGTCGCACTCCGCGACCTCGAAGTCCGACCCCGTGGAGATGGCCCGGGCCCTCGGCGACCGGCTGCGCCACATCCACATGACCGACGGCACCCGGTCGGCCAAGGACGAGCACCTCGTGCCGGGGCGTGGCGACCAGCCCTGTGTGGAGCTGCTCGAGCACCTTGCGGAGTCGGAGTTCCGCGGCCACATCGTGGTGGAGATCAACACCCGGCGGTCGGGCAGCCGCGAGGTCCGCGAGCTCGACCTGATGGAGTCACTGGCGTTCGTCCGGCTCAACTTCGCCTCCCCCGAGCTCGGCGCCTCGGGCGCCCAACGCTGACGCTCGGTCCTACGTCGCCGCGGCGGCCTGTGCCGACCGGCTCTGCTCGGCGTGCGTCTGCCTCGAAAGGGTCTGCCTCGTCGGGGTCTGCCGAGCCCGCGGCTGCGGCACTGGCGGCTTGCTCGCCGTGGGCACAACCTCCTGCCGGTGCTCGCGGCGCCCCTCCGCAGCCTGGAGCGACCAGGCGGGCCGGGCGGCGATCCGCTCCGGGTCTATCTGGAGCTCCTCCACGACGTTGTCGTACGTCGGCGTTGCGGACATGCGTACTCCTCTCGCGGAGCGCGGGACACCCCGCGTCGGCGGACCGCCGGTACCCAGGATGAGGCCGCCCAAACGGGGCGTTCGGTAGGAGTCGAAAGTCGGCGGCGTTCGACACGCAAACTCGTCCGGTGTGCCGACACGCAGGGCAGAATTCGAGGCATGACCACCAACGCCGTCGAGGTCAGCGACCTGCACGTCGTGCGCTTCGGGGCCCGAGCCGTCGACGGCGTGACCTTCTCCGTCCCGCGCGGCCAGGTGACCGGGCTGCTCGGGCCGTCCGGGTGCGGCAAGACCAGCCTGATGCGATCGGTCGTCGGGGTGCAGATCGTGAGGTCGGGGACGATCACGGTCGCGGGCCTGCCCGGCGGCGACCCGGCCCTCCGGCATCGGATCGGCTACGTGACCCAGGCGCCCAGCGTGTACGTCGACCTCACCGTCGAGGAGAACCTGCGGTTCTTCGCCCGTGTGCTCGGCCTCGACGGTGCGGAGGTGGACCGCTGCGTGGCAGCCGTGGACCTCGGCGATCAACGAGGCCGCCTGGCGAGCAGGCTCTCCGGGGGCCAGCTCTCGCGGGTCTCCCTCGCGGTGGCCCTGCTCGGCAACCCGGACATCCTCGTGCTGGACGAGCCGACGGTAGGGCTCGACCCGGTCCTGCGGCGCGACCTGTGGGACCTCTTCCACCGGCTCGCCGACGACGGCGCCGCAGTGCTGGTCTCGAGCCACGTCATGGACGAGGCCGAGCGCTGTGACCGGCTGCTCCTCATGCGGGAGGGCCGGCTGCTCGCGGACGACACCCCCACCGGTCTGCTCGAGCGGACCGGCGCCCTCAGCATCGAGCAGGCCTTCCTCTCGCTCGTAGAGGTCGCCTCATGAGCCACCTCCGCCCCCACACCTCCGGCGGTCGCGCGATGAGCCCCCGGATCACCGGGGCCATCGCCAGGCGCGTGTTCGCCCAGCTGCGTCACGACCACCGGACCACGGCGATGCTCCTGGTGGTCCCTGCGGTCATCCTCACGCTGCTGTGGTGGATGTTCGAGGACAGGGGGCCGGGCTTCGACAGCCTGGGGCCGCCGCTGCTCGCGCTGATCCCGTTCATCGTGATGTTCCTGGTCACCTCCGTCACGACGCTGAGGGAGCGCTCCTCGGGGACCCTCGAGCGGCTCCTCGCCATGCCCACGGGCAAGCTCGACCTGCTCGGCGGGTACGCGCTGGCCTTCGGCGTCGTCGCGGCGGTGCAGTCCGCGATCACCGTGCTGCTGTGTGTCTTGGTCCTCGGGCTCGACGTCGCGGGTCCGGTATGGATGCTGTCCGTGGTCGCGGTCGCGAACGCCGTGCTCGGAACAGCGCTGGGGCTCTTCGTCTCCGCCTTCGCCCGCACCGAGTTCCAGGCCGTGCAGTTCATGCCGCTGATCGTGATCCCGCAGATCCTGCTGTGCGGCCTGTTCATCGACCGCGACCTGATGCCGCCCGTGCTCGGCGCCATCTCCGACGTACTCCCGCTGTCCTACGCCGTCGACGCGATGACCGCGGTCTCGACGACGACGTCGGACTCCTTCGGTGGCGTCGACACCGCGGTCTGGGGCGACCTGGCCGTGATCGCGGCCTTCGCCGTGGCCGCGCTCGCTCTGGGGGCCGCGACGCTCCGTCGCCGTACCGCGTAGCCTGGGACTGCCCCGATGCCGCAGAGCCGCGGCGGGCGACGACGGGAGGAGATCGAGTGTTACGGCAGCCGTTGCTGTTGCTCGCGCGCAGCACGAGGATGAAGAACCTGGCCAGCACGATGCCTGTGTCGAGCGGCATCGTCCACAGGTACGTCCCTGGCGAGACCACGGAGTCGGCCGTCGAGGCCACCCGAGGGCTGATCCAGGACGGGCTGCACGTGACCCTGGACTTCCTCGGCGAGGACACCCTCGACCGTGAGCAGGCCGACCACACGGTCGCCGCCTACCTCGACCTGCTGGCCTCGCTCAGCGAGAACAACCTCGCCCGCAACGCCGAGGTCTCGGTGAAGCTGTCGGCCGTCGGCCAGGCGCTTCCCGGCGAGGGCGAGAAGATCGCGCTCGAGAACGCCCGCACCATCTGCCACGCGGCGCGCAACGCCGGCACCACGGTCACCCTCGACATGGAGGACCACACCACCACCGACTCCACGCTCGGCATCCTCCAGGAGCTGCGCAAGGACTTCCCGGAGACCGGCGCGGTGCTCCAGGCCTACCTCCACCGCACCGAGGCGGACTGCCGCGACCTCGCCTACGAGGGCTCGCGGGTGAGGCTGTGCAAGGGCGCCTACAAGGAGCCCGAGTCGGTCGCCTTCCAGGACCGCGCCGACGTCGACAAGTCCTACGTGCGCTGCATGAAGGTGCTCATGAGCGGCCACGGCTACCCGATGCTCGCCACGCACGACCCGCGGCTGGTCGACATCGCCGGTGCGCTCGCCACCCGCTACGAGCGGGTCCAGGGCTCCTACGAGTTCCAGATGCTCTTCGGGATCCGGCCCGACGAGCAGCAGCGGCTCGCCGAGGCGGGCGAGAAGGTCCGCGTGTACCTCCCCTACGGCACGGAGTGGTACGGCTACCTCATGCGACGGATGGCCGAGCGCCCCTCGAACCTGGCGCTCTTCCTGAGGTCGTTGGTCTCGAAGAAGTAAGGAGGCTCGCTGATGCCACAGGTGGCGATCATCGGCGCCGGAGTCATGGGGGAGACCCTGCTGTCCGGCCTGATCCGCGCGGGCCGCCGCGTCGACGACCTGCTGGTCGGCGAGAAGCGACCCGAGCGCGCCCGCGAGCTCGAGGAGCGGTACGGCGTCTCGGTGGTCGGCAACGTCGAGGCCGCGCAGAAGGCCGACACGCTCGCCCTCGTCGTGAAGCCCCAGGACATGGGTGACCTCCTCACGGAGATCGCGCCCGCCGTGCGCCCCGGGCAGCTCGTCGTCTCGCTCGCCGCAGGCATCACCACGGCGTTCCTCGAGGCCCACCTGCCCGAGGGCGTCGCCGTCGTCCGCGTCATGCCGAACACCCCCGCGCTCGTCGACGAGGGTATGGCCGCGATCTCCCGCGGCTCCCACTGCGACGAGCAGCACCTGCTCGAGGCCGAGTCGCTGATGGACTCCATCGGCAAGGTGATCCGGGTCCCCGAGAAGCAGCAGGACGCCGTCACGGCGGTCTCGGGCTCGGGTCCGGCGTACATCTTCTTCGTCGTCGAGGCGATGATCGAGGCCGGCGTGCACCTCGGCCTCCCGCGCGCGACGGCGGCCGAGCTCGTCGTACAGACCGTGGTCGGGTCCGCAAAGCTGCTCCGCGAGACCGGGGAGCACCCGACGGTGCTCCGGGAGCAGGTCACCTCGCCCGCGGGTACGACGGCCGCAGCGATGCGCGAGCTCGAGGACCACAAGGTGCGGGCCGCCTTCCTCGCCGCCCTCGAGGCCGCCCGCGACCGCTCCCGCGCCCTCGCCGAAGGCTCCTGAGCCCGGGGAGAATTACCAAGGTATGTAGGCGTTCTGCCTCTTCCCATGGTGATATCACCATGGGAAGAGGCAATTTCCCTGCATACCTTGGGAATCTGCCAGCAGCCGGGAGGCCCTAGCGGGTCCGGGGGAAGCCGAGGTCGACCTCGGACGTGGCCGGGTCGGGCCAGCGGGACGTGACCACCTTCGCCCGGGTGTAGAAGTCGAGCCCCTCCTGGCCGTACATGTGGCTGTCGCCGAAGAGGGAGGCCTTCCATCCGCCGAAGGAGTAGGAGGCGACGGGCACCGGGATCGGCACGTTGACGCCGACCATGCCGACCTCCACGTCGTGCTGGTAGCGCCGTGCGGCGCCGCCGTCGCGGGTGAAGATCGCGGTTCCGTTCGCGTACGGGTTGGCGTTGACGACCGCCAGGGCGTCCTCGTACGTCGATGCGCGGACCACGCACAGCACCGGCCCGAAGATCTCGTCGGTGTAGACGGTCATGTCCGGGGTCACGTTGTCCAGCAGCGTCGTACCGAGGAAGAAGCCCTCAGCCGGCAGGGTCGCGTCGCGGCCGTCGACCACGAGGGTGGCGCCGGCGTCCGCGCCCGCTCCCACGTAGGAGGCGACCCGGTCGCGGTGCTCGGCGGTGATGAGCGGCCCCATGTCCGTGCCCTGCTCGGCCCCGTCGCCGACGGTCAGCTTCGGCAGCCGGGTCGCGATGGCCTCCACGAGAGGGTCGCCGACCGACCCCACGGCGACCACCACCGAGATCGCCATGCACCTCTCACCGGCGGCGCCGTAGGCGGCCGAGACCGCGGAGTCCGCGGCGAGGTCGACGTCTGCGTCGGGGAGGACGACCATGTGGTTCTTCGCACCGCCGAGGGCCTGCACCCGCTTGCCGTGTGCGGTGCCCGTCTCGTAGATGTGCCTGGCCACCGGGGTCGACCCCACGAAGCTGACCGCCGCCACGTCGGGGTGGGTGAGCAGCCCGTCCACGGCGTCGCGGTCGCCCTGGAGCACGGTGAAGACGCCGTCGGGCAGCCCCGCCTCCTGCCACAGCTCGGCCAGGAAGAGCGAGGCGGAGGGGTCCTTCTCGCTGGGCTTCAGCACGAACGCGTTGCCCGCGGCGATGGCGTTCGCGCACATCCACAACGGCACCATGACCGGGAAGTTGAACGGGGTGATGCCCGCGACCACTCCCAGCGGCTGACGGATGGAGTAGACGTCGACGCCGGTGGAGACCTGCTCGGAGTACCCGCCCTTGAGCAGCGCCGGGACACCGGTTGCGAACTCGACGTTCTCGAGGCCGCGCGCCACCTCGCCCGCGGCGTCGGCGAGCACCTTGCCGTGCTCGGCCGTCACGATCGCGGCCAGGTCGTCCGACCGGTCGTGCAGCAGCTCGCGGAAGGCGAAGAGCACGGCGGCCCGGCGTGACAGGGAGGACTCCCGCCACCCGACCGCAGCGTCGCGGGCGCTCGCCACGGCCGCCTTCACGTCGTCAGGGGAGGCGAGCAGCACCTCGCCGGTCACCCGCCCGGTGGCCGGGTTGTGGACCGGCGCCGTCCTTGAGGATCCGAGCATCGACCTGCTGCCACTGATCCAGTGTGAAATACGAGTCGTCACGGAGCAATCCTACGTATGGGAGGCTGTCTGTCCACTGAATCCGCAGTTGGCGTCCATCAGTGGGAGTCTCGCCGACCGTCGAGGCGCAGGGTAGTAGCGTGGCTGCATGGCTGGCCGTGCGTGCGTGGTGTTCGACAAGACGCTCACCGACTACGACTTCGGTCCGACGCACCCGATGTCGCCGGTCCGGGTCGACCTGACCATGCGGCTCGCCGACGAGCTCGGCGTGTTCACGTCGCCCGGCGCAGCCGGCACCGGCCTGCACCAGACGCCTGCGCCCATCGCGCCCGACGACCTGATCGCCACCGTCCACTCCGGCGACCTGATCGAGGCCGTGCAGCGGATGAGCCGCGATCCCTACCAGGTCGACGAGGTGCACGGGCTCGGCTCCGACGACAACCCCACCTTCGAGGGGATGCACGGCGCGGCCGCGCACATCGTCGGCGCCTCGGTCGAGGCGGCCAGACGGGTCTGGACCGGTGAGGTCCTGCACGCCGCGAACATCACCGGCGGCCTCCACCACGCGATGCCCGGCAAGTCGAGCGGTTTCTGCATCTACAACGACGTCGCTGTCGCCATCAAGTGGCTCCTCGCCAACGGCGCCAAGAAGATCGCGTACGTCGACGTGGACGTCCATCACGGCGACGGGGTCGAGCGGGTCTTCTGGGACGACCCGCGGGTGCTCACGATCAGCCTCCACGAGACCGGCCAGATGCTCTTCCCGGGCACCGGCTTCCCGCAGGACACCGGCGGCCGCGAGGCCCCGGGCAGTGCCGTGAACGTCGCCCTTCCCCCGGGTACGGCGGACGCCGGCTGGCTGCGTGCCTTCCACGCCGTCGTACCGCCGCTGGTGCGGGAGTTCGCGCCCGACGTACTCGTCACGCAGCACGGCTGCGACTCGCACATCGAGGACCCGCTCGCCCACCTCATGCTCACCGTGGACGGACAGCGTGAGTCCTACATCGCCCTCCACGACCTCGCGCACGAGGTCTGTGACGGGAAGTGGGTGGCAACCGGCGGCGGCGGCTACGCGATCGTGGACGTGGTGCCGCGGGCCTGGGCCCACCTGCTTGCGATCGCCGGCGGGGCACCGCTCGACCCCCATACGCCGACGCCGGAGGGCTGGCGCGACCACGTGCAGACACTGCTCGGCCGGGTCGCTCCGTTCCGGCTCACCGACGGCAGGACACCGAGCTACCGCGACTGGTCGGGCGGCTACGACCCGGCGACCTGGCTGGACAGGGCGATCCACGCGACCCGCGAGGCGACGTTCCCCCTCAACGGCCTCGACCATCAGCCGTGGTGAGAATTAGCATGCGTTTGGGTGCGGTTCTGTCCGGACACGCGGGGGTATGGGTAAAAAGTGTCCGAAAAGTCACCCCTTTCCCAGGGGTCACTCTAGGCTCTATTCTCACCTGAGCACATACGTCGAGTCTCCGGTGGGGAAGCCGGGGACGTGGTGTGCGGTGAAAGTGCGGTGCATGATGGCCCCAAACAACTCCGGAGACATCTCCGAGGTGAAGTTCCTGACCGTTGCCGAAGTGGCCTCGGTCATGCGCGTATCCAAGATGACGGTGTACCGCCTCGTGCACTCCGGCGAACTGCCGGCCGTGCGGGTGGGGCGCTCGTTCCGGGTGCCCGAGGACGCTGTGAACGACTACCTGCGCAAGAGCTTCTTCCAGACCGGCTGAGCTCACAGCAAGCAGCGTACGACGGCGGTGGCGGTCCCTGATGGGGCCGCCACCGTCGTCGTGAGGCGCTTTGTCCGCAGATAGGTAGACAGATCGCCGAGGGTCACTCGACGTGTGTCAGGTCAGAACCGTACGAAGTTCGCGGCGACGACCCAGCCGCCGGACGAGTCGGGGGTGGCGCCGATGCCGATCCGGCGAGCCTTGGGCGTCAGCAGGATCTCGCGGTGGCCGGGCGAGTGCATCCACATCCGGACCAGCTTGCGGGGGCTCATCGAGCCGCGGCCGAGCGTCTCTCCGGCGTACTGCGCGTTGCACTTGTCGAGCACGCTGCCCATCGACTGGTGGAAGAACTCGCCGTTCAGGGCCAGGTAGCGGCTCCAGGCCTCTGCGGTGCCGTCGGGCAGACCGCCCCGCGCAGCTTGGGCAGGCCGTGGTTCACGCGCCGGACGTTGACCGCGCGCTGCACCCGCCGCTCGTACGAGTCAGGGACGCTCAGCGTCTTCGTGGCCGCCGTGGCCGTCTGGGCCTGGGCTGCGCCGGCCGGGGCGAGTGCCAGGCTCGAGAGGCCGAGCGCGACCATCGAGGTCGCGACCGCGCCGACGGCGAGCCGGGTGGCGGTCCGGGTGAGTGTTTTCGGGCGCAGTGCGCCAAGGCCTTGTTTGTTCATCGCTAAGGCCCCTCCCAAGGCCTCATGAGCGTGGCCGCGGTCGCGCGCCGGTCTGTGCGGCGATGCGACGTCAGTCACGAAAAGCTAGGTAACTGTCTCTTTGCAGTGTCCCTGTCTGACTGCCGGATAAACGTGGTGCCTGGCCCTGTCCTGGGCCGATATGTCAGGCAGTTCCAGTATGCGCAGATAGCCGGGGCTCGTGGGCAAACTGCGAAAAAAGATGCCCACGATGCCTCAGACATGTCCAGGTGGAGATGGGGCAGATGAGCCGGCCGACGGGTCCGGTGCTGTGAGCACGTCGCGGACGGCCGATTACCGGCCGGGAGTACGCGGCAAGTAGGCTGGGCCCTTGGTGTCGCGCCCGCGGACGAGCGAGCGCGATCGATTCGAGGCTCGAAAGGTCCACAGTGGGTTCTGTCATCAAGAAGCGCCGGAAGCGTATGGCGAAGAAGAAGCACCGCAAGCTGCTCAAGAAGACGCGTATCCAGCGTCGTCGTCAGGGCAAGTAAGCCACACCCACGGGTGGTCGACTGATGGGGCGCATCGTTCTCGTCACCGGGGTCTCTGGAGACCTCGGTGGCCGCTTTGCCCGCCTTCTCTCAGGCGACCCCGCAGTCGAGCGCGTGATCGGCGTCGACGTCGTGCCACCGCGCGGTGACATGGGCGACGTGCGCTTCGTCCGCGCGGACATCCGCAACCCGGTGATCGCCAAGGTCATCGCCGGCGAGGACGTCGACACGGTCGTGCACATGAGCGTCATCGCGACGCCCGGCACGGCCGGCGGCCGTTCATCGATGAAAGAGCTCAACGTCATCGGCACGATGCAGCTCCTCGCTGCCTGCCAGAAGGCGAGCTCTCTGAAGCGGCTCGTCGTGCGCTCCTCGACCGCGGTGTACGGCTCCTCCTCGCGCGACCCCGCCATGTTCACCGAGGACATGGCGCCCAAGCGCCTGCCGCGCTCCGGCTTCGCCAAGGACGTGGTGGAGGTCGAGGGGTACGTCCGAGGCTTCGCCCGGCGTCGACCCGACATCGAGGTGACGATGCTGCGCGCGGCGAACACGATCGGACCGACGGTCAGCTCGCCGATGTCCCAGTACTTCCGGCTGCCCTTCGTGCCGACGATCCTCGGCTTCGACGCCCGTCTGCAGTTCCTTCACGAGAACGACCTCTTGGAGGCCCTCAAGCACGCGGCGACCGACGGCGTCCACGGCACGTTCAACGTCGCCGGCGACGGCATCTTGATGCTCTCGCAGGCGGTGCGTCGTCTCGGCAAGCCGTCGTTGCCGATGCCGTCGTTCGCGGCCAGCCAGGTCGGCTCGTTCGTGCGACAGTCCCGCGTAGCCGACTTCTCGCCCGAGCAGATGGCCTACCTGACCTACGGCCGCGGCGTGGACACCACGCGGATGCGTGAAGTGCTCGGGTTCGTGCCCGAGCACAGCACCGCGTCCGCCTTCGAAGACCTCCGCCGGGCGATCGGGGCAGGCCCCATCTCCGCCGACCGCGTCGCAACGGTGGAAGGCCTCATGACCCAGGCGTTGGGAGTCGACCGTGGCTGACGCAGAGATCATCCCGCTCGGCACCCGTGGCCGTCCCGGCCGTGGCTCCGGCAGCGCCAAGCCTTCGGCGTCGGCACGCAGCCTCGCCGGCGCCGGCAAGAAGCCGGCGCGCAAGGGGCCCGTGAAGCCGCCCGTGTCGGTCGAATCCGGCTGCCGAGGTGCCGCCCATCGAGGTGCCGCCCGCCGCGGCTGGGACGCCGAAGAAGCCCCGGAAGGTCGCGCCGCCGGTCGGCGAGGCCAGTACGCCGACCGCCCCCGAGCAACCCGCGGACTCGACACCGACGCAGGACGCTCCTCCTCGGGCGACGTCGAGCACGACGACGAACGACCGCGCTCCTGACGCCGGAATCCCGGTCACGGACTGGATGCAGGCCTTCTCGAGCGCGTCCAAGGAGGTCTTCGGGGACAACTGGGAGCCGAAGCTGGCGGAGTTCCTCGCCTTTCTGCGACGCCGGATCACCGGTGACTACGCGGTCGACGAGTACGGCTTCGACCGCGAGGTCACCGAACGCTTCTTCTACGCCGCGGTCCGGCCGATCGCCGACAAGTGGTTCCGCGTCGAGGTCCGGGGCGCCGACAACATCCCGGCAGAGGGCGGAGCCCTCGTCGTCTCGAACCACTCCGGGACGGTCCCCGTCGACGGTCTCGTGACCGGGGTCAGCATCCACGACCACACCGGCAGACACCTCCGCCCGCTCGGCGCCGACCTGGTCTTCCGGCTTCCGATCGTCGGTGAGCTCGCTCGCAAGGGCGGTGCCACCCTGGCCTGCAACGAGGACGCCGAGCGCATGCTCCGTGGTGGCGAGCTCGTCGGAGTGTGGCCCGAGGGCTTCAAGGGCATCGGCAAGCCCTACTCCGACCGCTACAAGCTCCAGCGCTTCGGGCGAGGCGGCTTCGTGTCGGCGGCGCTGCGCACCGGGGTCCCGATCGTCCCGTGCTCGGTGGTGGGGGCCGAAGAGATCTACCCGCTCGTCGGCAACGTCCCGGCGCTCGCCAGGCTGCTCGGTGTGCCCTACATCCCGATCACGCCGTTCTTCCCGCTGCTCGGCCCCCTCGGCCTCGTGCCGCTCCCCTCGAAGTGGCTGATCGAGTTCGGTGAGCCCATCCGCACGGACTCGTACGACGACGGCGCCGCCGACGACCCGATGCTGGTGTTCAACGTGACCGACCAGGTCCGCGAGACCATCCAGCAGACGCTGTACTCCCTGCTGATGCAGCGCCGCTCGGTCTTCTACTGAGCGACCGCACCCCAGGACGGCTCGGGTCGCCGAGCCGTCGGTCGAGCGGGCCGGATGCGGCGGGAGCAGCGGGCGGTGAAGACGCCGGTCGTCAGTCGAGCAGGCCGTCGGCGTCGGGCAGAAGCGTCTTCACGACGCCGTTGAGCCCGTCCTCGAGGTCTTTCGCGAGGTCGCCGGTCAGGCTCGGGTCCTGCGAGGTCTTGCCGGTGCTGCCGTCGAGACCCGGGAGGAGCGAAGGCAAGGCGCCTGGCTCCCAGGTCGGGGAGGGCAGGGAGTTCGGCGTCACGGGCGCGGAGGGAGCGTCGGTCGGGTCTGCCGAGGCGGGGGTGGGCCCGGAGGTGAGCTTCCCGGCGCTCTCGAGGGTGCCCTTCTGGATCTCGACCGGGTGGTTGTTGTCGAGCCGGCGAGTCGCCGCCAGGGCGAGGGCCCGGTCGACGTCGGCGCGAGCGAGGAAGATGCCCGGCACCTCGACCAGGGGGAGCTCCGTCGCGCAGCCGCCGCAGAGGGCCGTCGCCTCGCGGTCGATGTCGTGCAGGAGGATCGCCGCGGCCGCCAGCTCGTCCTGAGCGTCGTCGGGAACGGAGTCCGCGAGGGCCTCGAGGCTGGCGATGCCGTCGGTCGTGAAGCTCCGCACGGACACGATCGACTCGGGGTCGCCGGTCTCGCGGTACGACTCGAACAGGAGGCTCGAGCCCTCGGAGGCAGAGTCGGAGAACGCCTGGAGCGTCTCGGGGACCCGCGGCGCGCGCTGGACTGCGTCGGAGCCGGCACCGTCGACGATGCTCGAGACCTCGCCCAGGCGGTCGGAGGCCTGGTCGAGCAGGTCCCTGCCCTTGCCGGCGGTGCTCGTGCTCAGCTGCGCCTCGGCCCGCTCGATGGTCCGCTTGATCGGGTAGAGCGCGTCGCCGGGCAGGGCGCCTTGGGCGGCAGCGGCCATGGTCGTCGTACCGCCGACGAGGACGAACGCCGAAGCGGCCGCGACCAGGCGGCGCTCGCGGCGACCCCGTGCCCGAGGCGGTAGCACCAGGCTGGGGGCGGGACTGAGAGCGGACTCGGCCTCGAGCATCAGTCGGCGGCGCAGGTCGCCGGCGAACTCCGCACGCGGCTCGGGTGCCGGCTGCTCACGGAGGGCGGCCACGAGCCCGAGCAGCGTCGTGAGCTCCTGACCACTCGCGGGGCCGTTCCCCGCATCACCGTCGGCGGCTGCGGCGAACTCCTCGGCGCGTCGTCGCGCCTGGAATACCGAGGTCATCGAGCTCGTCCTGTCCTTGGGTCGTGTCCGTGGCCGTGGTGGCCTGTCACGACGTCTAACGACCTAGTGAACGGCAAGGTTACGGTGCGTGACGAAGCCCACGCTTGACAGTCCGGGTAAAGCCCGAGGCGCGAGGTCGTGGCGAAGGGGGTCATCGCAGCCCCTCCGGGAGCAGCTTGGCGAGGTTCCTGACGCCCCGCAGCTGGAGCTGTTTGACGGCGCCGTCGCTGCGACCGAGGACCTTGGCGGTCTCTGCGATGGAGAGGCCCTGGAGGAAGCGCATGATCAGGCACTCCTGCTGCTCGCTCGGCAGCTGGCCGAGGGCTTCGAGCAGAGCCTCGTTCGTGAGCGAGGCGAGGACGGCGTTCTCGGGTCCGTCCGTGGCGGAGTCGTGGGCGCCCATGTCCTCGGTGGCGAACTCCAGACGGGTCCGGCCCGCCTTGTAGTGGTCGGCGGTCAGGTTGCGCGCGATGGTCATCAGCCAGGCGCCGAAGTCCTTGCCCTGCCACTTGAACGAGCTCATGCTCCGCAACGCGCGGAAGAAGGTCTCGGAGGTGAGGTCCTCGGCGAGGGCGACCGAGCCGACCCGGTAGTAGACGAAGCGGTAGACCGAGGCGTTGTAGTGGTCGTACAGCATCCCGAACGCCTCGGAGTCACCCCTGCGTGCGAGCTCCACGAGCGCGATGAGCCTCGACGCCTCGTGCTCGTCGGTCTCCGAGGAGCAGGCCAGGTCCGAGTCGGGTCCACCGGGGTCGAGGCTGGAGCTGGGCGGGCTGTAGTCGACGGCCTCCGACATGAGCCAGGCGGGACCCTGTGCGGCCTCGGTCACCCCGGCGCATGCTGTCGCGGGAACGGGGTACAGGGCAGCGGCCAGGGCCATGCGCAGCGCGGTCAGGCCGCGCGCGAGGTCGGCACTGCGCGTGTACATCGATTGATCTCCCTCGTCGGCTCCGCAGCCGGGCTCCCCGTACGCCCCAGGTTAGAGGCGGTTGTCCGGTTTGTGAACCCGCCTGTAACTCAGAGTTGCAGTCGAGAAAGTGTTCCCCGTCACATAGCGGACCAAACCTCGACGAGTCCGCCTTCAGCGCACCTTGCGCCGGATCGCGATCCCCGCAGCGATGCTCCCGCTCACCGCACCCGTCACGCCGGCCGCGAAAAGCCCCGCTCGCGCGGCCTTCCGGCCCGTGCGGTAGTCGCGGATCCGCCAGCCGTTGGCGCGCGCGTGGTCGCGCAGCTTGGAGTCGGGGTTGATGACACACGGGTCGCCCACCAACGAGAGCATCGGCAGGTCGTTGAACGAGTCGGAGTAGGCCGCGCACCGGGAGAGGTCCAGACCCTCGCGGTCGGCGATCGCCCGGACCGCCTCGGCCTTGGCCGGCCCGTGGAGCATGTCGCCGACCAGGCGGCCGGTGTACACCCCGTCGACGTGCTCGGAGACCGTGCCCAGGGCGCCGGTGAGCCCGAGCCGTCTCGCGATGATCGTGGCGATCTCGATCGGGGCCGCCGTCACGAGCCACACCCGCTGGCCCTGGTCGAGGTGGAGCTGCGCCAGTGCGCGGGTGCCGGGCCAGATCCGGTGGGCCATCGCCTCGTCGAAGATCTCCTCGCCGAGCTCTTCGAGCTCCTCCACCCGGTGGCCCTTGATGAAGTTGAGCGCGGACGCACGCGCCTCCGCGACGTGTTCGGGGTCCTCGACTCCGACGACCCGGAAGTAGGCCTGTTTCCAGGCCGCGCCGAGGATCTCCCTCGTGGTGAAGAACTTCCGCCGGTGCAGGCCCTTGGCCAGGTGGAAGATCGAGGCGCCCTGCATGATCGTGTTGTCCACGTCGAAGAAGGCGGCTGCGGTCGGGTCGGGTGCGACGGCGAGAGCCGACTCGACCTCCGCGGCCGACGCGGCGGCCTCCCCGGCGAGCACGGACCGGCTGCGCAGGTCGGCCGGTCGTGGATGACGGTTCCGATGCCTCTTGCTCGGGTGCGCAGCGTTCACAGCGCTCACCCTAGTGTCCGGAGCGTGGGAGTGGTCACCCTGCGTGGCCGCGTGGCCTCCGGTGCTCGTGTGGAAGACTCGGAGACGTGAGACCAGCCTCCAACCTCGCGGACCTGTTGGCGCAGGCGGCCCGGCAGAGTCCCGACGAAGTGGCACTCGTGGAGGCCGACAGTGGCCGCCGGATGACGTGGGCCGAGCTCGACGCCGAGGCCGACCGGGTCGCGAAGGGACTCTCCGGCCTCGGGATGGTGGCCGGCTATCGCGTGATGCTCGTCCTCTCCAACCGGCTCGAGTTCGTCGCGGCCTACTTCGGCGCCCTTCGCGCCCGTCTCGTGGTGGTGCCGGTCAACCCGCGCTCGGCGACCGGCGAGATGGTCCGCATGATGGCCGACTGCGGCGCCCGCGTCGTCGTCGCGGGCCTCACCACGGTCACCACCGTCCGTTCCGCGGCCGCCGGGCTCGAGGACGCCCTCGTGGGCGCGGAGGAGGAGCTGCGTGCCCGCACGCACGTCCCGCGCATCGTGACCGTGGCCGCGCCAGCCCTTCCCGGCGAGACGCCGTACGCCGAGCTGGTCTCGCACGACGGCCGCGTGCCTCCCACCCCGGAGGACCCGGAGGCGCTCGCGGTGCTCCTCTACACCAGCGGTACGTCGGGGCGGCCGCGTGCGGCGATGCTGAGCCACCGGGCCCTCGTGGCCAACATCGAGCAGGCCGCGGCGATCGACCCGCCCCTCATCGTCGCCGACGACGTCGTGCTCGGTGTGCTGCCGCTGTTCCACGTCTACGGCCTCAACGCGGTCCTCGGCCAGGTCGTCCGGCAGCAGGCGCGACTCGTGCTCGTCGACGGGTTCGACGTCCAGGGCACCCTCGACGTCATCGAGCGCGAGGCCGTGACCGTCGTACCGGTCGCTCCTCCGGTGTTCGCCTACTGGCGTGACGTCGAGGACCTCCGACAGCGGCTCCGCAGCGTGCGTGTGGCGATCTCGGGCTCCGCGCCTCTCGCGCCGTCGCTCATCGCGGAGTTCGAGGAGCGCTCAGGGGTCACCGTGCACCAGGGCTACGGCCTGACCGAGGCGGCGCCGGTGGTCACCTCGACACAGCGCAGCGCGTCTCCGAAACGGGGGTCGGTCGGGGCGGCTCTGCCGGGCATATCGCTCCGGCTGGTCGACGACGCCGGCCTCACGCCCGAGGGCGAGGACCCGGGCGAGATCCAGATCGAGGGCGCCAACCTGTTCTCGGGCTACTGGCCCGACGGCGCCGACGGGCCGGGCCCCGACGGCTGGTGGGCCACCGGTGACGTCGGCTTCCTCGACCCCGATGGCGACCTGTTCCTCGTCGACCGCCTCAAGGAGGTCGTGATCGTCTCCGGCTTCAACGTGTACCCGGTCGAGGTCGAGGAGGTGCTCGCCGAGCTCGACGTCGTCGCGGAGGCAGCGGTCATCGGCGTTCCCGACGCGCGGACCGGGGAGGCCGTCGTGGCCTACGTGAAGCAGTCGCAGCGGTCGACGCTCACCGCCGACGAGGTCGTCGAGCGGGTCCGTGAGCACTGTGCTGTGCGGCTCGCCAGGTTCAAGCAGCCGAGTGCCGTCCACGTCGTCGACGAGCTCCCGCACACCGTCACCGGCAAGGTCGCCAAGGGTCGGCTGCGCGCGGCCCAGCGCCGCCGCAACGTGGGGCTGCTCGAGTGAGCGGCAACGGGGAGCCCGGCCACACGGAGCTCGGCCACACGGAGCTGGGGGAGACCCCGCCCCGCGTGGTGCTCTACTCCAAGCCGGGCTGTCACCTGTGCGACGACGCGCGGGTGGTCATCGCCGCCGTGTGCGACGAGCTCGGCGAGAGCTTCGACGAGGTCGACATCACCACCTCCGACGAGCTCGTCCACGAGTTCGGGGAGCAGATCCCGGTGACCTTCGTGGACGGCGAGCAGCACGACTTCTGGCGGGTCGACGCCGCTCGGCTGAGAGCGGCCCTCGTCTAGACCTCGTCCCCTGAGCGGACCCCCGATCCGGGTGAGACAAGTCACGTGTGCTAGTGGTCGGGCTTCTCCAGTTTGTTCCCGCGTTCACAAACTCCTAAAGTGAGCCTCGCCGCCGGACAGCGCGCCCCGAGAGACGGGTGTTTCCGCGCGCCGGTGGGTTCAGGAGAGTCGTGACCTCAGCGCGTAGCAACCGCAACGGCACCGCCGCAGCAGTGGGTGCCGACGGTCGTACGTCCGAGTCGACGGCGACGTCCCCCACGGTGGCTCCGCCCGGTCCGGCTGCGTCGCCGACCAGAGCGCCGGAGCGGGGGATCCCCGAGGCGACCGTGGCCCGCCTGCCGATCTACCTGCGTGCACTGATCACCCTGGCGGAGCGGGACATCGCGACCTGCTCGAGCGAAGAGCTCGCCACCGCTGCCGGCGTGAACAGCGCCAAGCTGCGCAAGGACCTCTCCTACCTCGGCTCCTACGGCACCCGTGGAGTGGGGTACGACGTCGAGTACCTCCGCTACCAGATCGCCCGCGAGATCGGGGTGACCCAGGACTGGCCGGTCGTCATCGTCGGTATCGGTAACCTCGGCCACGCGCTGGCGAACTACTCCGGGTTCACCTCGCGCGGCTTCGGCATCGTGGCCCTCCTCGACAGCGACCCCGCGCGGTTCGGCGAGCTCGTCGGCGACATGCGGATCCGGTCGGCCGACGAGCTCGAGACGGTCGTCGCCGAGCAGGAGGTCGCGATCGGCGTGATCGCCACCCCGGCCGGCGCCGCTCAGGGGGTCTGTGACCGGTTCGTCGCGGCCGGTGTCACCAGCATCCTGAACTTCGCCCCGACCGTGTTGTCGGTCCCCGACGGCGTCGACGTCCGCAAGGTCGACCTGTCCATCGAGCTGCAGATCCTCGCCTACCACGAGCAACGCAAGGCGATGGCCGACCCCGACAGCAGCCGGCGTCTCGAGAGGATGGTGGAGCCGGCGTGAGCGTCCTCGTCGTCGGGGTGTCCCACAAGACTGCCCCCGTCTCCGTCCTCGAGCAGCTCGCGCTCGACGGCGACGCCGTCGTCAAGCTCGTCCACGAGGTGGCCGAGTGCGAGCACGTGCTGGAGGCCACCGCCCTCGCCACGTGCAACCGGGTCGAGGTCTACGCCGAGGTGGACCGGTTCCACGGCAGCGTGGAGACCGTGTCCAGGCTCCTGTGTGAACGGGCGGGGCAGGCTCGCGAGGAGGTCGTCCCGCACCTGTACGTCCACTACGACGACGGCGCGGTCTCGCACCTGTTCAACGTCGCCGCCGGCCTCGACTCCATGGTCGTCGGCGAGGGGCAGATCCTCGGCCAGGCCCGCGACGCGCTCCGGCTCGGCCAGGAGACCGGCGCTCTCGGCCCGGCCCTGAACCTGCTCTTCCAGCAGGCCCTGCGGGTCGGGAAGCGTGCCCACGCGGAGACCGACATCGACCGTGCCGCGCCGTCACTGGTCACCGCAGCGCTCGACCGCGCCACCGAGCACGTGGGGTCCGTTCCGGGCAAACGCGTGGTCGTGGTCGGCGCCGGCGCCATGGCCTCGCTCGCGGTCTCCACGGTCTCGAGGCTCGGCGCCGTCGACGTGGTCATCGCCAACCGCACCGACGCACACGCTGCCCGGCTGGCCGAGCAGTACGGCGGCCGGGTGGCCGCGCTGTCCGACATCGACCGCGAGATCGCCGCCGCCGACATCCTCATCTCCTGCACGGGCGCGGCCGGTGTGGTGCTCCCGCTCGGCCAGATCGCGGCCGCGCGCAACCACGCGACAGATCCCCTCGCCGTCCTCGACCTCGCGCTTCCCCACGACGTGGACCCTGCGGTCGCCGAGCTCCCCGGCATCTCGCTGATCGGCCTGGCCCGGCTGGCCGAGGAGCTGCAGCAGGGGCAGACGGGTTCGGACATCGTCGCCGTCAAGGAGATCGTCGCCGAGGAGATCAGCGCCTTCCTCGCCGCCCGCCGGTCGGCCAGCGTCACCCCGACCGTGGTGGCCCTGCGCACGATGGCGACCGGCGTGGTGGAGGCCGAGGTGGAGCGGCTTCTGACGCGGCTGCCGGACCTGGACCCGCAGATCCGCGCCGAGGTGGAGCTCGCGGTCCGCCGGGTCGCGGACAAGCTCCTGCACCAGCCGACCGTGAGGGTCAAGGAGCTGGCGAACGAGGCCGGCGCGGTCTCGTACGCCGCCGCGCTCGCCGAGCTCTTCGCGCTGGACTCCGAAGCAGTGGACGCCGTGACCCGAGCGGAGGGGGTGTGATGACCGGGAACATCGAAGAGATGGATCGGCTCGAGGAGCCTGTCGACGTGAAGCCGCTGCGTGTCGGCACGCGCGCCTCCCTGCTCGCCCGGACCCAGAGCGAGACTGTCGCCGCGGCGCTGCGCGAGGCCCTCGACCGTGAGGTGGTCCTCGTCGAGGTCACCACCGAGGGCGACGTGTCCGCCGCTCCGCTGGCCTCGATGGGCGGTGCCGGGGTGTTCGTCAGCGCACTGCGCGAGGCGCTGCTGCGCGGCGACGTCGACATCGCGGTCCACTCGCTCAAGGACCTCCCGACCGACCCCTGTGAGGGAGTCGCCCTGGCCGCCGTACCCCTGCGGGAGGACCCGCGCGACGTCCTCGTCGCACGGGACAACCTGACCCTCGGCGAGCTGCCCCCCGGGTCGAGGGTGGGCACCGGCTCACCCCGGCGCGCGGCCCAGCTCGGCGCTCTCGGCCTCGGTTTGGAGATCGTGGACATTCGCGGCAACGTGGACACCAGGATCAAGAAGGTGACCTCGGGCGAGCTCGACGCCGTCGTGCTGGCCCGCGCCGGACTGGCCCGGATCGGCCGCCTCGACGACGTGACCGAGGTGCTCGACCCTTTGCAGATGCTTCCCGCACCCGGGCAGGGTGCACTGGCAGTGGAGTGTCGTGATGACGAGGAGTTCCTGGTCGACCAGGTCCGTCTCGCTCTCGACGACGAACGCACCCGCGCAGCCGTCACGGCTGAGCGGACCGTGCTCAACGCGCTGGAGGCGGGCTGCTCCGCCCCCGTCGGCGCACTCGCCGAGGTCGCCGAGGGCGACGACGGCGACGAGCTCTGGGTGCGGGCGATCGCTCTGTCGTACGACGGCGTGGTCGCCGTACGACGCTCTGCCACCGGCACACCCGACGACGCTGTCGGAGTGGGCCAGCGCCTCGCAGCAGAGATGCTCGAAGAAGGCGCAGACACGCTCATCACCGAGCAGGTGTCATGACCGCACGGCCGATCACGAACTCCAAGAAGGCGACTGTGAGCAAGACCCCGACGAAGACCGCAGCCACCAAGCGCTCGACCACGAAGGCAAAGTCCGTGCCCAAGAAGTCTGTTGCCAGTACGTCGCCCGCCCCGGCGGAGCAGTCCGAGACGATCGCTCCGAAGCCGTCGGCCCCCGTCGGCTACGTGTCGTTCGTCGGCAGCGGCCCCGGTGACCCCGAGCTGCTCACCGTACGAGCCGCGGAGCTGCTCCGCTCCGCCGAGGTCGTGATCACCGAGGTGCCCTCGCACGCCGAGCTGGTCCGGTCCTGCCTCGGTCTCCCCGAGCCGCGGGTCGTCGTGGACGAGGACGGCAACGAGACGGTGGAGAACATCGGCGGGCCGGAGATCGTCGACGGCGGCTTCGGCCAGGACGGCCAGCCGCTCACCCACGCGTCCCGCGCGAAGGTCGTGGTCAAGCAGGCCAAGACCGGCCGCCGCGTCGTGCGCCTCATGGCCGGTGACCCCTTCGTCTACGCGTCCGGCCCCGAGGAGGCACAGGCCTGCGTCAAGGCGGGCGTCGCCTTCGAGATCGTGCCCGGCGTCTCGTCGGTCACGGCAGTCCCGGCCTACGCCGGCATCCCGCTGACGACCAAGAACAACCGCGAGGTCGCGGTCGTCACCTGTGGCGAGGCCAAGATCGACTGGTCCCAGTACGCCGACGACCGGACCCTGGTGCTCCTCTCCGCGGTGAACTCGATCGACGAGACCGCGAAGGCTCTCATCGCCGCCGGCCGCGAGGCGACCACCCCCGTCTCCATGACCCGGGTGGGCACCACCACCGAGCAGTCGACCGTCGTGTCGACGCTCGAGCGCATCGCGGCGGACGCGCGTGCGGCGAAGATGGCGCCGCCCGCGATCACCGTGGTCGGCGACGTGGTCGACCTGCGCGGCGCGCTGTCGTGGTTCGAGACCAAGCCGCTGTTCGGCTGGCGGGTGCTCGTCCCCCGCACCAAGGAGCAGGCCGGCTCGCTCTCCACCCGGCTCCGCGGCTACGGCGCCGTGCCGGAGGAGGTCCCGACCATCTCGGTGGAGCCTCCGCGCAACCCCCAGCAGATGGACAAGGCGGTGCGTGGCCTCGTCGAGGGTCGCTACGAGTGGATCGCCTTCACCTCGGTCAACGCGGTGCGTGCGGTCCGGGAGAAGTTCGACGAGTACGGCCTCGACGCCCGCGCCTTCTCCGGACTCAAGATCGCTGCCGTCGGCGAGAAGACCGCCGCCGCGATCGCCGCGTGGGGCCTGCGCGCCGACCTCATGCCCAGCGGTGAGCAGTCCGCCCGTGGCCTGCTCGAGGACTGGCCGCCGTACGACGAGGTGCTGGACCCGATCAACCGGGTCTTCCTGCCTCGGGCCGACATCGCCACCGAGACGCTCGTCGCGGGCCTGGTCGAGCTCGGCTGGGAGGTCGACGACGTGACGGCCTACCGCACCGTGCGCGCGACACCGCCGCCGGCGCCCACCCGCGAGGCGATCAAGACCGGCAAGTTCGACGCGGTGGTCTTCACCTCCTCGTCCACGGTGCGCAACCTCGTGGGCATCGCCGGCAAGCCCCACGCCTCGACGGTGATCGCCGTGATCGGCCCCGCGACCGCCAAGACGGCGGAGGAGCACGGGCTGCGGGTCGACGTGATGGCGCCCTCGCCGTCGGTCGAGGTGCTCGCCGACGCCCTCGCCGACTTCGGCGCTGCCCGGCGTGCCGCCCTGATCGAGGAGGGCCAGCCCGTCACGAAGCCGTCCGAGCGCCGTCCCTCGGCGCGTCGGAAGGCCACCTGATCGTGGGCTACCCCGAGGTCAGGCCGCGGCGGCTGCGTCGTACGCCGGCACTGCGGCGGCTCGTCGCGGAGACCTCCGTGGAGGCGAGGCAGCTGGTGCTGCCCGTCTTCGTGCGTGAGGGCGCCACCGAGCCGACGCCGATCAGCAGCATGCCCGGCGTCGTGCAGCACAGCCGGGACTCGCTGCGCCGCGCCGCCAAGGAGGCGGCCGAGGCCGGCCTGGGCGGCATCATGCTCTTCGGGATCCCCGAGACGAAGGACGCCACGGGCAGCTGCGGCGTCGACCCCGAGGGCATCCTGAACACGGCGATCCGCGACGTCGTCTCCGAGGTCGGTGACGCGCTCCCGGTGATGGCCGACCTGTGCCTCGACGAGTTCACCGACCACGGCCACTGCGGAGTGCTGACGGAGTCCGGCGCGGTCGACAACGACGCGACGCTCGAGATCTACGCCGACATGGCGGTGGCGCAGGCCTCCGCCGGTGTGGACGTCGTGGGACCCAGCGGGATGATGGACGGCCAGGTCGCCGTGATCCGCGAGGCCCTCGACGCCGCGGGACACCAGGACGTCGCGATCCTCGCCTACTCCGCGAAGTACGCCTCCGCCTTCTACGGCCCGTTCCGCGAGGCGGTGGACTCATCCCTGCAGGGCGACCGGCGGACCTACCAGCAGGACCCGGCGAACAGCCTCGAGGGCGTCCGGGAGGCGCTGCTCGACGTCGCCGAGGGTGCCGACATGGTGATGGTCAAGCCGGCGATGGGCTACCTCGACGTGCTGCGCGCGGTCTCCGAGGCGGTGGACGTGCCCGTCGCGGCGTACAACGTCTCCGGCGAGTACGCCATGGTCGAGGCAGCCGCCGCGAACGGCTGGATCGACCGCGAGGCCGCGATCCTGGAGTCGCTGACCTCGATCCGCCGAGCGGGTGCGGACATCGTGCTGACCTACTGGGCCGTCGAGGCGGCGCACCTCCTGCGCCGCTGACCCACCGGACCCGCAGCGCGACAGAGGCCCCCGCACTTGTGTGCGAGGGCCTCTGTTCGAGAGGGACGAGGTCAGTCGAGCAGGCCGCCGGTGGCGCCGCCGAGGATGCCCTCGAGGCTGTCCTTGACCGATCCCAGGCCGTCCTCGAGCACCGCGTTGGCGCACGCGGTCAGGCCTCCGAGCGCGTCGATCTCCTCGGCGGTGAAGTTCTCCTGACAGGTCGTCTTGGCCTTGTCGAGCGCCGAGACGGTGTTGTCGACCGTGTCCTTGGCGGCCCCGCCGGTGTTCGTCACGGTGTCCGTGACCTTCTTGGCGGGGTCTTCGGACGGCGGGTCCTGCGGGACCTCGGGCGCGGCGCCGTCGGGCCCGTCGCCCTTGGAGCCGTTGCCGCTCCCGGAGCCGTCGGAGGCGCCGCCGCCGCGACCGTCGCGTGTGCGCTTGTCACGCTTGGCGTCGGCCTTGCGCTTCTCGGCGGCAGTCCTGCTGCCGGCCTCGCCGCCGACCGGCGTGATCACCGGTGAGGTGGCGATCCCGTTGGGGACGGGGGAGTAGTCGCCCTCGAGGTAGGCGTTCATGATCGAGATGACCAGGTCGACGTACTCCTGGCTGTGGTTGTAGCGGTAGACAGTCGCCTTCTGGCCGCCGTAGTTCGAGAGGTCCTCGTCTCCGGAGCAGAGGTAGACCGCCGTGGCCAGCGCGGCGTCGTCGATGTCCTGCGGGTCCCGCTCGCCGTCACCGTCACCGTCGACGCCGACGATGCTCCAGGTCTGGGGGATGAACTGCATCGGGCCCACGGCGCGGTCGTAGACCTGGTCGTCGTCGTACTGGCCCGCGTCGGAGTCGCTGATCTCCGCGGTGCCGTTGGTGCCGTCCAGCGGGATGCCGAAGATGCCGGGGCGGCTCTTGCCGTCCTCGCCGAGCACGTTGCCGCCGTAGCGGCCGTGGTCGGACTCCACCCTGCCGATCGCGGCGACGAGCTGCCAGGGCAGGTTGCAGGAGGTGTCGGCGGAGTTGATGACCTGCTCGGCGCGCTGGTAGGCGGCGAGGGCGGCCGCGGGGATGCCGTTGGTGGATGCACTGGCGATCACGCTGTCGCGCGCACCCTCGGGGACGCCCGGCGCGATCGAGCCCGGCTGGGACATGCTCGCGGGCGAGTCGAGCGCTCTGTTCGGCACCGTGGTGCCGTCCGGCAGCCGGGTGTCCTTGGTGGTCGCACTCGCGGAGGAGGAGATGGCGAGGCTGGTGGTCCAGGCCCCGGAGAGCAGTGCCAGTGGCACCAGGGCGGTCGCCTTCTGCCAGGTGGTCAGTCGCTTGTGAGACATGTGTCCCTCTCCCCTTTGTGTTCCCGCCCGGGTCCCCCATGACGAATACCCGAGATGTCCCTCTTCACACATCAACGACCGGGAGCGCGCAAGGTTACGCGCGGGTAGGCCTTTACTTCTCGCCCCCGATCTGTCATGCGATCGGTCGCTTCGCCCGGCTCGTGGCACGCCCCTCTTCCAGTGAAACGGGCGAGACCGGACGCTATGACGTGGGATCTCCTGTCTGTCATGGTTCGCCGGAGCGCCGCGGCCCAGTAGAACACGTTCTATGCCGCGGTGGAACCCGTCGGCTTGACGAGTCTCACATCGGCCCGGCGGGGGCTGGGTTCGTCTGCGCTCGGACGCTCGGGGAGAATGGCCGGGTGAGTCACCTCGACACCACTGCGTCGGCAGCCCTGTTCGACCGCGCCCGGGAAGTGACGCCGGGCGGGGTCAACTCGCCGGTGCGCGCGTTCAACGCGGTCGGCGGGACCCCCCGGTTCATCGAGAGCGCCCGCGGCGCCTACCTCACCGACGTCGACGGGAACGAGTACGTCGACCTCGTGGCGAGCTGGGGCCCGATGCTCCTGGGCCACGCCCACCCCGAGGTCCTCGCCGCCGTGTCGGAGGCGACGATGCGCGGTACGTCGTACGGCACCCCGACCCGGCCCGAGGTCGAGCTGGCCGAGGAGATCGTCGGCCGGACACCCGTCGAGAAGCTCCGCTTCGTCTCCTCGGGCACCGAGGCCACGATGTCCGCGATCCGCCTGGCGCGCGGGTTCACAGGCCGCGAGCTCGTCGTGAAGTTCGCCGGCTGCTACCACGGCCACGTCGACTCCCTGCTGGCCTCGGCCGGTTCCGGTCTGGCGACCTTCGCCGTCCCCGGTACGCCGGGGGTGCCGGCTGCCTCGACGGCGGCCACGCTCGTGCTGCCCTACAACGACCCGGCGGCGGTGGAGGCGGCCTTCGCCGAGCACGGTGACCGCATCGCGTGCCTCATCACCGAGGCCGCTCCCGGGAACATGGGCGTGGTCCCGCCCGCTCCCGGCTTCAACGCCTTCCTCGCAGAGATCTGCCGCAGGCACGGCGCGCTGTTCGTGAGCGACGAGGTGATGACCGGCTTCCGGGTCACCCGTGCAGGGCAGTGGGGCCTCGACGGCGCCGTCGAAGGCTGGGTGCCGGACCTGATGACCTTCGGCAAGGTCATGGGCGGCGGCTTCCCCGCCGCGGCGTTCGGAGGCCGCGCCGACGTGATGTCGCGTCTCTCGCCCGAAGGGCCGGTCTACCAGGCCGGCACGCTGTCGGGGAACCCGGTCGCCACGACCGCCGGCCTGGCCACGCTGCGGCTGGCCACCGACGACGTCTACAAGCACATCGACGAGGCATCGCGGAGCCTCCAGGCGGCGGTCGCAGACGCGTTCGAGGCCGGCGGGCTGCCGTACCTGATCCAGAGCACCGGGAATATGTTCAGCGTCTTCTTCGTCGAGGAAGGCGTGAGTGAGGTGCCGGACTTCGAGGTCGCGTCGACCCAGCGAACCGACCGGTTCAAGGCGTTCTTCCACGCGATGCTCGACCAGGGCGTCTACCTCCCGCCCAGCGCGTTCGAGGCGTGGTTCCTGTCCTCGGCGCACGACGACGCCGCTCTCGACCGGATCGTCGCCGCGCTGCCCGCGGCGGTTCGTGCCGCAAAGACCGTCCCCGACTCCGAGGGAGCTCGATGACCACCCCACGAGACTGCTCGCTCCGCTCGCACCTTCGAGGGGGCCCCGAGTGAGAACAGTCGTCCACCTGCTGCGCCACGGTGAGGTGCACAACCCCTCCGGCATCCTGTACGGCCGGAGGTCGGGCTACCACCTTTCCGACCTCGGCAGGAAGATGGCGCAGCGCGTCGCCGACTCGGTCGGGGACCGCGACATCACCCACGTCGTCTCCTCGCCGCTCGAGCGTGCACAGGAGACCGCCGCGCCGCTGGCCGAGGCCCGAGGGGTCGCGATCGTCACCGACGAGCGCGTCATCGAGTCCACGAACGTCTTCGAGGGCGAGGCCTTCGGCGTCGGCGACGGCGTGCTCAAGCAGCCGCGCGCGTGGAAGCATCTGTGGAACCCCTTCCGGCCGTCGTGGGGCGAGCCGTACAAGGAGGTCGCGGCACGCATGCTGGCCGGGGTCTACGACGCCCGCGACGCCGCGCTCGGCCACGAGGCGGTCGTGGTCTCCCACCAGCTGCCGATCTGGATCACCAGGCTGCACGTCGAGGGCCGGTCGTTCCTGCACGACCCCCGCCGGCGGCAGTGCACGCTGTGCAGCCTCACCTCGTTCACCTTCGAGGACGAGAAGCTCACCACCGTGCGCTACTCCGAGCCGGCCGCCGACCTGATCCCGGTCAAGGACCGCAAGGCGCCGTTCTCCGCGGGTGGGGCGCGCGAAGAGGACAAACCACCTGCCGCCGGGGCCTGACTTGCCACTCCTGCCTGTCCCGGCGGTGCGCCGCCGGACCGCCGCTCTTGCCGCCGTGCTGCTCGCGGGCACGGTGCTGAGCGCCTGCTCCAACGACGACGTGGGCAGCTCCGGAGACTCCGGGTTCGTCTCGGGCAAGGGCATCATCACCCGCCTTCCCGTGTCGGAGCGCAAGGAGCCCGGCGAGGTCGCGGGCGACAGCCTCGAGGGCGAGCCGCTGTCGCTCGACGACTACGAGGGCAAGACCGTGGTGGTCAACGTCTGGGGGTCGTGGTGTGCCCCGTGCCGTGCCGAGGCGCCCGACCTGACCGCTGCCTCCGAGGAGCTCGCGGACGACGGGGTGGAGTTCCTCGGCATCAACTCTCGCGATCTCGACCGGGCGGCCGCGCAGGCGTTCACGCGACGCTTCGAGGTGCCCTACCCGAGCATCTACGACCAGCAGGGCAAGACCCTGCTCGCCTTCCGCGGCACCCTGAGCCCCAACGCGATCCCGAGCACGGTCGTCATCGACGAGCAGGGCCGCGTGGCCGCGAGCGTCATCGGCGAGGTCAGCAAGTCCACCCTGGTGGGCCTGGTCGAGGACGTCCTGGCGGAGGAGGGGTGATGGCCGCGATGGAGATCGGCGACTGGTTCGCCGGCACGGCCCTGTCCGGCTCGCTGCTGCTCGCGGTGCCGGTCGCCCTCGTCGCGGGCCTCGTGTCGTTCTTCTCGCCCTGCGTGGTGCCCCTGCTCCCGGGCTACCTGTCCTATGCCACGGGTCTCTCCGGAGCCGATCTCGAGTCGGCCAGGCGCGGCCGGATGGTCATGGGCAGCTCGCTCTTCGTCCTCGGCTTCTCGGCCGTCTTCGTCGCCATGGGCACCGCCTCCGGCGCGCTCGGTGACTGGCTGATCGTCTACTCACGCCAGATCAGCGTGGTCCTCGGCGTCTTCACGATCCTCGTCGGCATCGCGTTCCTCGGCCTCGTGCCGTGGCTGCAGCGCGACGTGCGGGTGCACAAGGTCCCGGCCGTGGGACTCACGGCGGCGCCGCTCCTCGGCGTGCTGTTCGGCCTCGGCTGGACGCCGTGCATCGGGCCGACCCTGTCCGCCGTACAGGTCCTCGCCTTCCAGGAGGGAACCGCAGGCCGTGGAGCGCTGCTCAGCCTCGCCTACAGCATCGGGCTCGGTCTGCCGTTCGTCGTGGCCGCGCTCGCCTTCCGGCGGATGCTCGGTGCGGTGCGCTGGGTACGCCGACACCAGGTGTGGGTCACGCGCATCGGCGGGATCATGCTGATCGCCGTCGGGCTGCTCCTCGTCACCGGGGTCTGGGACCTGTGGGTGGCCTACCTCCGCGGCTGGGTCGGCACGTTCGCGGTGGTCGTATGACCATCCACGCCTTCCCGGGGGACCGCGCATGAGCGCACCCACCGACACCCGGGTCCGCCCGGCGCCGCCACCGGTCCCTCCAGCGCTGACCCCGAAGGAGCTGGCGCGGTGGGCGTGGCGGCAGCTCACCTCCATGCGCACCGCGCTGATCCTGCTGTTCATGCTCGCGCTCGCGGCGGTCCCGGGCTCGATCATCCCGCAGCGCAACATCGACGCCGTCGCGGTGAGCCGCTGGCAGGAGTCGCACCCGAAGCTGACGCCGGTCTACGACGCGCTCGGGCTGTTCTCGGTCTACGACTCGGTGTGGTTCAGCGCGATCTACATCCTGCTGATGATCTCGCTGGTCGGCTGCGTCCTGCCGCGGACGCGGATCTACTGGCGCGCGATGCGGGCCCGGCCGCCCAAGGCGCCGCGCAACCTCTCGCGCCTGCCCGAGTCGCGCACCTTCACCCTCGACGAGGAGCCCTCGGTCGTGCTCGACCGGGCGCGGGAGGTGCTTCGCCGTCGTCGCTACCGCGTGGACGTCGCCGAGGGGGACCTCACCGAGGGGGACGTCGCCGAGGCGGAGGTCGCGGCCGAGCGCGGCTACCTGCGTGAGGCCGGGAACCTGCTGTTCCACGTCTCGCTGCTCGTCGTGCTCGTCGGCTTCGCCCTCGGCAGCCTCTACGGCTACACGGGCGGGGTGATCGTCGTGAAGGGGCAGGGGTTCTCGAACTCCCTGAGCCAGTACGACGACTTCAACCCGGGAGCGCTCTTCGGGCCCGACGACCTGAAGCCCTTCAACTTCACCATCGACGACTTCAGGGTCGACTTCCTGCGCAGCGGGCAGCAGGCGGGCATGCCCACCGACTTCTCGGCCGACGTCACCTACACCGAGGCGCCGGGCGAGCCCGAGAAGAGCCAGAAGCTCGCCGTGAACCACCCGCTCGAGCTCGACGGCGGGTCGGTCTTCCTGGTCGGCCACGGCTACGCGCCGCTGGTGACGGTGCGAGACGGTGACGGCAACGTCGCCTACAAGGGGCCCGCGGTGTTCCTGCCCCAGGACTCGACGTTCTCCTCCTTCGGCGTCATCAAGGTGCCCGACGCGATGCCCGAGCAGCTCGGTTTCGAGGGGCTCTTCCTGCCGACGTACGGCTTCACGATGGACACCGGCCCCTACTCCCGGTTCCCCGACGCCCTCGACCCGGTCATGTCGCTGCTGCCCTACCACGGTGACCTCGGCCTCGACACGGGCGAGGCCCAGTCGGTCTACGAGCTCGACAAGGACCAGCTCGAGGTGATGAAGCGCGAGGACGGCAAGCCGTCGCGCGTGGACATCGCCCTCGGCCAGACCAAGCAGCTCCCCGGTGGCGCCTCGATCACCTTCGACGGCGTGCAGCGGTGGGTGAAGCTGCAGGTCAGCGACAAGCCCGGCAAGGGTCTCGCGCTCGGCGGCGTCCTCCTCGCGATCACCGGCCTGCTCGGGTCGCTGTTCATCCGTCCACGACGTGCCTGGGTGCGGGTGCGCCGTGAGGGCGGGCGTACCGTGGTGGAGCTGGCAGGGCTCGACCGCAGCTCGGGTGGCGACCTCGCGGACGAGATCGACGAGCTCGAGACCCAGATCCGGCACCACGACATCCCCCAGAAGGAGAAGCCGTGACCCCCGCGGACTTTGCCTCGTTCAGCAACAACGCGATCGCCTTCGCCTCGGTCGTCTACGTCCTGGCGTTCCTCAGCCACATCGCCGAGTGGGCGTTCGGGCGGTCGGTCCCGGCCGACGCAGCCGTGGCCGAGGCGTCCGCTGTGGAGCAGCCGGTCGCGGTCGCGGTCACGGCGGACGCCGCAGCGTCGTACGACGGTCCCGCTGCCGCGGCGACCGCACCCGCCGACGGCGGCCTCGACGACGACCTGGCCTCGAAGGTGCACAACGTCGAGAAGTTCGGCCGGATCGGCGTTGCGCTGACCGTCGTGGCAGCGGCCCTGCACCTCGCGGGCCTCGTCACCCGGGGCCTGGGTGCGGACCCGGCGCGGGTGCCGTGGGGCAACATGTACGAGTTCTCGATCGCCGGCGCCTTCGGCGTGACGCTGATCTACCTCGCCCTGCTGAGGAAGTACTCCCTGCGCTGGCTCGGGATCTTCGTGACCGGGTTCGCCGTCGTGGTGCTGATGCTCGCGGTGCTCCTCCTCTACGTGCCCGCGGGCCCGCTCGTGCCCGCGCTGCACTCCTACTGGCTGGTGATCCACGTCGTCGCGGCGGTCATCGGCGCCGGCGCGTTCGCCGTCGGGGCGATGGCCTCGGCGCTGTACCTCGTGAAGGCCCGGGCCGAACGCAGGGCCGACGCGCCCACCACCGGGTACGTCGCCCGGCTGCCGAAGGCCTCGGTGCTCGACCGCGTCGCCTACCGGGTGCACGCCTTCGGCTTCCCCGTCTGGACCTTCGCCGCGCTGGTGGCCGGCCCGATCTGGGCGGAGTACGCCTGGGGCCGCTACTGGGGCTGGGACCCCAAGGAGGTCTGGGCGTTCATCACGTGGGTGGTCTATGCCGCCTACCTGCACGCCCGGGCGACGGCCGGCTGGAAGGGCAAGGGAGCGGCGATCATCGCCCTGGTCGGGTTCGCGACGGTGCTGTTCAACTTCGTCGGGATCAACCTGTTCGGGTCGGGCCTTCACTCCTACTCCGGGCTCGACTAGACAGCTGCGCCGGACCGTCCACGGGCCGGACGGGCCGCGGGCCGCCGCGCTGGTCGTGGCGACCGGGGCGTGGCTCGCCGGATCGGTCGAACGCGACGAACTGGTCCCATGGCAGGGCCGCAGCTCACTTGCAACGAAACGCACCATTTCTCCAGTCGAAATGGTGCCGAACGTGGCAAGTGCGGCAGAGATCGGCGGGTCACGCGAGCGTGGGCGCGGCGCACTGAGCGTGGGCGCGGCGCACTGAGCGTGGGCGCGGCGCACTGAGCGTGCGGCGCGGCGCGGCGTCTCTTGCCGCCTGGCGCCCTGGCGCGCAGGCGGGGGCTACTCGGGTTTTGAGCGGCCCTTGTCGGCCGGCCCCTCGGGCTTGGAGCCGTCCTTGTCGGCGGGGCCCTCCTCCTGGCTCGGGGCGGGTCCCGGCTCGGTGCCGGCGGCCTCCGGGCCCGGCGCAGGCTGCGAGGGCTTCTCGGGCTTGGCCTCTCGCGCCGCGCGGCGCCTCCGACGCTCGAGCTCGCGAAGGAACTCCTCGTCGTCATCGGGCGCCGCGGCACGCTTCGGCGTCGCGGTGGGTCGGGCCGGCGAGGTCTTGTTCCTGCGCCGTTCGAGCAGCCAGAAGAAGCCGTACACAACCGCCGCGAACAGCACGACCACGAGCAGAATCTTTCCCACGTATCCAGAGTAAGCAGGGTGCCAAGTGTCCGGGACAGCGGTGCGGGCCGGGGCGTGTGGGGGCGACGCCTACGCTGGTGGGGTGAAGGAGTTCGCGATCTACACCGCCGCCCGGCTCGGGCTGTTCGTGGTGTCCTACGCCGTCGTCGTCGGGGTCTACCTCCTCGTCAGCGGGGATGCACAGGTTCCGTTGCTGTGGCCGTTCCTGCTCGCCATCGTCATCTCGGCGATCGCGTCGGCCTACCTGCTCCGTGGCCTGCGCGAGCGGTTCGCACTGGTCGTCCAGGGGCGAGCGGAGCGGGCCTCGGCGCGGTTCGAGGAGATGCGGGCCAAGGAGGACGAGGCCGACCGCGAGAGGGGAGCGGCCGAGGCCGAGGCCCTCGAAGGCGAGCGGCGGGCAGTCGAGGACGAGCGGGGGGCCGTCGAGGGCGAAGACCGCCGCTGAGGCGCCTGCCACGACTGCCCGCGGCAGGCCCGAGCATGGACCCCTGACCCGGGGGTACCTCTCGCCGCAGCGGCACGTGGCGACAGGAGACCTGATGCAGCTTCCCGAGGCGAGGGGCCTGCTCAGCGCAGGCGTGATCGACGCACTGGCCGGGCATGCCGCTCTCGATGCCGAGGCGCTGGCCCGGGCGGTGGACAACCTCCCCGAGCACACCGACCTGCTCACCGACGACGACCTGCACCTGGCCCTGTGGGTGCTCTACGAGCTGCACTACCGCGGCTTCGACGATGTCGACCCGGAGCTCGAGTGGGACCCGGACCTGATCCGGGTTCGCCGGGAGCTGGAGAGGGTCTTCGAGGCGGAGCTGCGCCACCGTGCGGAGCCCCACGTGGTGCGGACCCTGACCGCCGACGGTGACCTCGCGCAGCGCCTGTTCGACCTGACGGCGACGTTCGAGGGCCCCGCGGTCGCACGGTACGTCCACCGCGAGGCCACGCTCGAGCAGTTCCTCGAGCTCATGGTCCACCGCAGCATCTACCACCTCAAGGAGTCCGACCCGCACTCCTGGGTCATCCCGCGCATCGCCGGTGGCCCGAAGACGGCGCTGGTCGAGCTGCAGTACGACGAGTACGGCGGGGGCCGCCCCGAGCGGCTGCACGCCACCATGTTCGGGGACAGCCTGGAGGGCTGCGGCCTCGAGCGGGACTACGGCGCCTACGTCGACCAGGTCCCCGGCTACACGCTCGCGGTCAACAACGCGATGAGCCTCCTCGGTCTCCATCGCCGCCTCCGCGGTGCCGCGATGGGCCACCTGGGGGCGTTCGAGGCGACCAGCTCGATCCCGTGCCGGAAGTACGCCGGAGGCGTCCGGCGCCTCGGGCTGCCGGAGGTCGTCGCGACGTACTTCGACGAGCACGTCGAGGCCGACGCGGTGCACGAGCAGCTCGCCTTCCGCGACATCTGCGCGGGCCTGGTGGGCTCCGGGCAGGCCGAGGAGGAGGATGTCGTGCTCGGGGCGACCATCTGCCTGCTCATGGACGCGGTCGCGGGGGAGATCATGCTCTCGGACTGGGAGGCGGGGCGCAGCACGCTTCGCGGCGAGGCGTCACGTGTCGCCGCGAGGCTCGAGGCGGTGGCGTCATGAGGCTGGTCGGCGAGGTCCCCGAGCCCGTGTCCTACGGCGTCGAGGACGTCGAGGTCACGCTGTGCCCGGACGGCCCCCTGCTCGTGCGGGGCGCGGACGCCGTGCGTGACGAGCACGGAGAGCTGCACCCCACGACTCGCCCGGTGGTGGCCGTGTGCACCTGCGACAAGTCCCAGCGGATGCCGTGGTGCGACGGGACCCACAAGGTGGTGCGACGTCGCGACTGAGCCGCCCGGTCAATTACCAGGGGATGTCGGCAAACTGGCTCTTCCCATGGCGAATTTCCCATGGGAAGAGCCAGTTCGCCGGCATACCTTGGTAATTCGCCCCGCGGCTCACGCGACCAGGAGGGCGAGGAAGAGCGCGGCGGCGTAGACGAGCTCGGCGGTGCCGGTGCGCTGCAGCACGGGCACCAGCGCCCTGCCCGTCGTACCGCCCAGGACCAGGCGCAGCGCCGGCACGGCGGGCAGCAGGAAGACCAGGGCGACCAGGGCCAGCAGGCTGGTCTGAAGCGCGATCCCGACGAGGGCGATCACGGCGACGGCGACGAGGAAGGCGTAGAGGTAGCGGGTCTGCTCCTCGCCGAGCACCACCGCGAGCGTCCGCTTGCCCACCTCGCGGTCGGTGGGGATGTCGCGGAGGTTGTTCGCGACGAGGATCGCGCACGCCAGCGCGCCCACGCCGACCGCGGCGAAGAAGGAGGCGAGCGGGAAGGACTCGGTCTGCACGTACGTCGTGCCCATGACCGCGACGAGACCGAAGAAGACGAAGACCATGACCTCGCCGAGGGCGTTGTAGCCGTACGGCCTCCGCCCACCGGTGTAGTACCAGGCCGCGACGATGCACACGAGACCGACGACGACCAGCCACCAGGAGGTCGTGATCGCGAGGACCAGACCGGCCAGGGCCGCGACGCCGAAGCTGATCATCGCCGCCTCCTTCACCGACGAGGCGGTGGCGGCCCCGGACCCGACGAGGCGCAGCGGACCGACCCGGTCCTCGTCGGTGCCGCGGATTCCGTCGGAGTAGTCGTTGGCGTAGTTGACCCCCACCTGGAGCGCGAGCGCGACGACGAGGGCCGTCAGCGCCTTCCACCACACGGCCTGGTCGAGGTACGCAGCCACGCCGGTGCCGGCGAGGACGGGGGAGACGGCCGCGGGCAGGGTGCGCGGGCGTGCGCCCTCGAGCCACTGTGCAGGGGTTGCCATAGCTCGCAATTCTCGCAGGCATAGCGTTGTGCTCCGTGACCAGCCTGCGCCCCGTCCAGGGAGCCCCGCTCGAGGTGCTCTCACTGCTGCGCGACTGGCAGTCCGCCGCCCCGCTCGAGCCCGACCCCCTCGTGATCGAGACCTCGGGGTCCACGGGGACCCCGAAGCGGGTGGTGCTCTCGCGCGCCGCGATGCGCGCCTCGGCCTCGGCGACGCAGACGAGGCTCGGCGGGCCGGGCCAGTGGCTGCTCAACCTTCCCGCGAACTACGTGGCCGGTGTCCAGGTGCTCTTCCGCTCGGTGCTCGCCGGCACCACACCGGTCCTCCTCGACGACCACCGGGACTTCGCGGCCGCCGCGGACGCCATGGAAGGCCCGCGCCGTTACGTCTCGCTGGTGCCGACCCAGCTGACCCGCATGCTCGGCTCGCCCCGTGATGTCGCGGCGCTCCGCACGTTCGACACCGTCCTCGTCGGCGGAGCCGCTGTGGAGTCCTCGCTACGACGCCGGGCCGCCGACGCGGGCGTGCACGTCGTCGCCACCTACGGCATGAGCGAGACGTGCGGCGGCTGCGTGTACGACGGGGTGCCGCTCGACGGGGTCGCGGTCAAGGTGGGCACGGACGGACGCGTGCGGATCGCGGGCCCGGTGCTCTTCGACGAGTACGACGGGCAGCCCGCCGAGACGGCCACGGTCCTGCGGGACGGCTGGTTCGTGACCTCCGACCTCGGCCGCCTCGACGACGACGGCCGGCTGGAGGTCCTGGGCCGCGCCGACGACGTCATCGTCTCCGGGGGAGTGAAGGTCCCCGCCGCTCGCGGTCGCGCGCCGGCTGCGCGAGCACCCGCGCGTGGAGTCCGCGGAGGTGGTCGGCGTCCCGGACGCCGAGTGGGGCCAGCGGGTCGTGGCGGTGGTCGTGTCGCAGGCCGGGGTGGCCGCACGGAACGTGCCGCCGCTGGACGACCTGCGCAACTGGGTCTCACAGGTGCACCCCCGCGAGTGGGCGCCCCGGCAGCTCATCCGCGTGGCCGGGATCCCGCTGCTGCCCAACGGGAAGGTGGACCGCCTGACGCTCCAGGAGCTGGTGGCCGCAGATGCTTGAGACCCACGTCTTCTCGATCCCGATGCGGACGCGCTTTCGCGGCATCACGGTCCGCGAGGGGATGCTGCTGCGCGGGCCGGCCGGGTGGGGCGAGTTCAGCCCGTTCCTGGAGTACGACGCACAGGTGGCAGCGCCCTGGCTGCGCTGTGCGCGGGAGGCAGCCTTCGAGGGCTGGCCCTCGCCCCTGCGCGACGCGGTCCCCGTGAACGTCACCGTCCCGGCGGTCGGGCCCGAGGAGGCGGCTGCCATCGTCCGCGGGAGCTTCGGCTGCGGCACCGCGAAGGTGAAGGTCGCCGAGCCGGGGCAGTCCCGGGCCGATGAGCAGGCGCGGCTCGAGGCGGTGCGCGACGCCCTCGGCCCCGGCGGCCGGATCCGGATCGACGTCAACGGGGGCTGGGCGGTCGACGAGGCGGTCGCCGCGATCGGCATCCTCGACCGCGCGGCCGGCGGCCTGGAGTACGTCGAGCAGCCGTGCGCCTCGGTGGAGGAGCTGGCTCTCGTACGCCGTCGGGTCGACGTCCCGGTCGCGGCCGACGAGTCCATCAGGCGGGCCGAGGACCCCTACCGGGTGCGTGACCTCGAGGCGGCCGACGTCGCGGTGCTGAAGGTGCAGCCGCTCGGGGGAGTGCGCGCCTGCCTCCGCATCGCCGAGGACATCGGCCTCCCGGTCGTGGTCTCCTCGGCGCTGGAGAGCTCGGTCGGCATCGCGGCAGGTGTCGCGCTCGCGGCCGCGCTCCCGTCCCTGCCGTTCGCGTGCGGCCTCGCGACGGTCCAGCTGCTGACCGACGACGTCGCGACGCACCCGCTGCTGCCCCGCGACGGCGCCCTCCCCGTCGTACGCCCGGAGGTGGACGCCGAGGCCCTGGCGCGCCTGCGTGCCGCGCCGGAGCGGGAGGCCGCCTGGGCCGCGCGCCTTGCGGAGATCGACGCGCTGACCGCGGACATGCGGCAGGATCGGACCTCGTGACGACACCACCGAACGCCGCCACCGCGACGGCCACGACGTTGGTCGACGAGCTGGTCCGGTGCGGTGTCCGCGACATCGTGCTCTCCCCGGGCTCCCGCTCCGCGCCCCTCGCCTTCGCCGCGCACGCGGCCGCCGAGGCGGGACGCGTGCGCCTGCACGTGCGGATCGACGAGCGCTCGGCGGCGTTCCTCGCCCTCGGGCTGGCCAAGACCTCACGGCGTCCGGTCCCGGTGGTGACCACCTCGGGCACCGCCGTGGCGAACCTGCACCCGGCGCTGCTGGAGGCCTCGCACGCCGGTGTGCCGCTGGTCGTGGTGAGCGCCGACCGGCCGGCGGGCCTGCGCGGGACGAACGCCAACCAGACCACCGACCAGGTGAAGATCTTCGGCGACGCCGTGCGTGCCTTCGCCGACGTGCCGCCCGGCTCGGCAGGGCACAGCGAGTCCGCCCAGGTCGCCTCCTGGCGCTCCCTCGTGGCCCGGCTCGTCGTGGCTGCGACAGGTGGCGCCTCGGGCAGGCCCGGCCCGGTCCACCTCAACATGCAGCTCGCCGAGCCGCTCACCCCCGACGTCGACGGCGGATGGACCGCCCCGGTCGACGGACGCCCCTACGGACAACCGTGGATCCAGCGACCCGACCGCTCCGCGCTGCAGCCCGAGCCCGTCAGCGCGACGGCTCGCACCGTCGTCGTCGCCGGTGACGACGCGGGCCCTCCCGCGCGGATCCTCGCCGAACGGGCCGGCTGGCCGCTGCTGGCGGAGCCCTCGAGCGGAGCCCGGACAGGCACGAACGCGATCCGCGCCTACCGGCTCCTGCTGTCCGAGGAGTCGCTCACGTCGAGGGTCGAGCAGGTCGTCGTCTACGGCCATCCCACGCTGTCCCGCCCGGTGATGCGCCTGCTCTCCCGTGACGACATCGAGATCGTCGCGGTCCCGGGGCCGTCGGGGTGGACCGACCCGGGCCATCGGGTCTCGCGGATCGTGAGCGGTGCCTACCCCGACGACCAGGACCCCTTCGGCTCCTGGCGGGCCGACGACGCGAAGCCACGGTCGCCGCGTCGGAGCACCCCCTGGCTCGAGGAGTGGCAGGAGCGCGACGCCGAGGTGTCGGCCGCCCTCGACAAGCTCGTCGGCGCGGAGCCGGGCCTCACGCCCCATCACGTCGCCGCGGCCGTCAGTGCCTCGCTGCCTCCCGGCGGGCTGCTGTTCGTCGGCGCGTCCAACCCGGTCCGCGACCTCGACCTGATGGCGGTGCCCTCGACGGTCGGGGAGCGCAGGCTCGTCATGGCCAACCGCGGCCTGGCCGGCATCGACGGGTCGGTCTCCACCGCGATCGGCGCGGCGCTCGGACGCCCCCGGAGCAGCCGCGCGCTCGCGCTGATGGGTGACGTGACGTTCCTCCACGACGCCAACGGCCTGGTGGTCGGGCCCGCGGAGGATCGGCCGGACCTGACGATCGTGGTGGTCAACGACGACGGCGGCTCGATCTTCTCCGTGCTCGAGCAGGGCGGGCCGTCGTACGCCGCCTCCTTCGAGAAGCTCTTCGGCACCCCGCACGGGGTCGACCTCGCCGCCCTGTGCGCCGCGAGCCGCACCCCGCACCGGCGCGCCACCACGCCGGCCGAGCTCGAGGAGGCGCTCGGCTCCCCGCACGGAGGTGTCGAGGTGGTCGAGGCCGTCGTACGCCGGGACAACCGCCGTGCCGTCGACGCCGCCATCAGAGCGCTCGTCGGCGGCGGCTGAAGGAGCGAACCGCAAGATCGATCAAGCGGCGCGCGGGCGCCAGGCGGCAGGATCAGGGACATGACGAGAGCAGCCGACACGTTCGCCGCCTTCGTGGACCTGCTGTCCGGAGCGCTGGACGAGCACGACGCGAACGGCGATGACCTGGCTGCCCGACTGTTCGTGTCGCGGTTCCACCTCGACCGGATCGTCTCGTCCGCCGCGGGGGAGCCACCTCGCAGGTTCCGTCGGCGCATCTTGCTCGAGCGCGCGGCGTACCGCCTGCTCACCACCCGGCGCAGCATCCTCGACGTCGCGGTGGAGGCGGGCTACGGGTCGCACGAGGCCTTCACCCGCGCGTTCACCAGGGCGTACGGCGTCGGGCCGAGTGCGTGGCGTGCGAGGCCGACGGCGATCCGGATCGACGCACCCAGCGACGTGCACTTCCACCCACCCGGCAGCCTGCGCCTGCCTGCAGAGAAGAAGGTGACCGCCATGGACCTCCTCACGAAGATGGTCGAGCACCACATCTGGCTGGTCGGCGAGATGATCGAGTGCGCCGCCCGCCTGGACGACGAGCAGCTCGACGAGCGCATCGTGCTCTCCGTCGATGATGACGAGCAGACGATCCGCTCGCTGCTGTCGCGGCTCGTCGGCCAGATGGGCATGTGGAACGCCGCACTGGCCGACCGGGAGTACGACTGGTCCCTCGAGGACCACGAGTCGATCGACTCGCTGCGCCGGAGGCTCGCCGTCGAGGGGCCGGTGTACCTGGCCCACGTCCGGGAGGTCTGTGAGCAGGGGCGGCTCGACGAGACCTTCGTCGACGCGCTCTGCCAGCCCGCCGAGGTGTTCACCTACGGCGGGATGATCGCGCACGTCCTCACGTTCGCCGCGCACCGTCGCACGCTCGTGGCCCTCGCGCTCGACGCCGCGGGCATCAAGGACCTCGGCTGGGGCGACCCGATGAGGTGGGTGGCCACACCCGCTTGAATGGCGGGGTGCACATCGCGCTCTCGCTCGTCACGCTCCTCGCCGTCGTCGTCGCGGTCTCGGCCCTCAGCCGGCGCTTCGACCTGCTGACCCCGCTGGTGCTCATCGCCGTGGGCATGGCCGGTTCGTTCCTGCCCTTCGCGAGTGAGGTCCGGCTGACCGAGCAGGTCGTGCTCGTCGGCCTGCTGCCGCCCCTGCTGTACGCCGCGGCGCTCCAGACGTCCCTCGTCGACTTCACGGCCAACCGCAAGCCGATCCTGCTGCTGTCCATCGGCCTCATCGCCTTCACGGCCCTCGGTGTGGGGATCGTCGTGCACGCGGTGCTGCCGGGGGCCTCCTGGCCTGCGGCGTTCGCCATCGGCGCCGTCGTCGCGCCCCCGGACGCCGTCGCGGCCACCGCGATCGCGCGGAGGATCGGCCTGCCCAGGCGGATCGTCACCGTGCTCGAGGGGGAGTCGCTGCTCAACGACGCGACTGCGCTGGTCGCGCTGCGCACCGCGATCGTCGGTGCCACCGGCGTGGTGGCGATCGGGCTCGAGTTCGGGCTCGCCGCCGGGGGTGGCCTCCTGGTCGGGCTGGCCGTCTACGCCGTCGTCGGGTGGATGCGTCGCCACGTCACCGACCCGGTGATCGACACGAGTGTCTCGCTCCTGACGCCGTTCGTCGCCTACGTGGCGGCCGAGGAGATCCACGCCTCCGGCGTACTCGCGGTGGTGGTGGCGGGTCTCCTTCTCGGCCACCGCGCGCCTGTCCTCCAGACCGCGTCCTCGCGCATCTCCGAACGGCTCAACTGGCGCACGATCTCGTTCCTGCTCGAGAACACCGTGTTCCTGCTCATCGGCCTCCAGACCAGCTGGATCCTGGAGGAGGTCAGCCACAGCCCCTTGTCCACCGGACGCATCGTCGCGGTCTGCGCCGCGGCCCTCGCGGCGACCGTGCTGCTGCGACCGATCTGGGTCTTCGCGTTCCACGTGCTGCTGCTCGGCTCGCGCAAGCACCATCGGAAGGGCGCCACGTGGAAGACCTCGACGATCATCTCCTGGGCCGGGATGCGCGGTGTGGTCACTCTTGCCGCGGCGTTCGCCATCCCGCCGACCTTCGAGCATCGCGAGGTCCTGCTCCTCGTGGCCTTCACCGTGACCGCCGCGACGCTCTTCGGCCAGGGGCTCACCCTGCCGTGGCTCGCACGCAGGCTCGACGTGGCAGGACCCGACCCGCGTCAGGACGCCCTGGCCCGGGCGACCCTGTTCCAGGACGCCTCGACCGCGGGCCTCGTCGAGCTCGAGAAGCACCTCGACGAGGACGACCCGTACGACACGGTTGCAGCGCTGCGCCGTCGCGTCGAGCAGCGGGACTTCGCCGCCTGGGAGCGCCTCGGGCGGGTGGGTCCTGAGAGCGAGGCGCCGAGCGAGGCCTATGCCCGGCTCCGACGCGAGATGCTCCAGGCCGAGCGCAGGCGGGTGCTCGAGATCCGCAGCACCGGGAAGGTGCCCCACGAGGTCGTCGCCGACGTCCTCGGCAGCCTCGACGTCGAGGAGTCGATGCTCGACAGCGCCACGGCGAGGCGCGACGAGCTGCGGGAGTACCTCTCCGACGTGGCGGCCGTGACGACGCACGACGGCTGCATGCACCTCGCCAAGGCTCGAGACGACGTCGTGGTCCCCGAGGCCAACGTCTGCGTGGACTGCGTCGCCGAGGGGACGACCTGGGTGCACCTGCGGCTCTGCCTCGCCTGCGGCCACGTGGGGTGCTGCGACTCCTCGCCGAGACGGCACGCGACCGCGCACCACCAGGCCACCGGCCATCCGGTGGTCCGCTCCGCCGAGCCGGGCGAGACCTGGCGGTGGTGCTTCGTCGACCAGCTCGTCGGCTGACCCTTCGACGTACGCCGGTTGCCAGGAACCGGGCTTCGTTGTTGGCTGGCGGGATGAGGATCACCAAGTTCGGGCACGCCTGTGTGCGCATCGAGACCGGGAGTACGACGATCGTGGTCGACCCCGGCGGGTGGAGCGAGCGGGAGGCCGTGGACGGCGCGAGCATCGTCCTCGTGACCCACGAGCATCCCGACCACCTGGACCCCGGCAACCTGCGGGCGACCGACGCGCCGGTCTACACGATCGGCGCGGTCGCCAGGCAGATCAAGGAGCAGGCGCCCGACGTAGCCGAGCGGGTCACCGTCGTGGCTCCGGGGGACGCGCTCGACGTGGGCGTGCCGGTCACGGTCGTGGGGGAGAAGCACGCGGTGATCCACCCCGAGCTCCAGCACTTCGACAACTCGGGCTACCTGATCGAGGCGGAGGGGCGACGCATCTTCCACCCGGGCGACGCGCTCACCGAGCAGCCCGAGGACCTGGATCTCCTGCTGCTCCCGGTGCACGCGCCGTGGAACAAGATCAGCGAGGTGGTCGACTACGGCCGTGCCGTCGGCGCGCCCCTGTCCGTGGCGATCCACGACGGGCTGCTCAACGAGCGCGGCCTCGCGCTCGCTCAGCGGCAGCTGTCGGGGATGCTCGGCGAGCGCGAGCAGGAGTACCTCCGGGTCGACCCCGGCGAGGAGATCCCGCTCGCCTGAGCCCCCACCGCAACGTCAGACGCCGGAGATGGCGTCGCGCACCGGGACGAACTTGGCCTGGGCCTCCGCGAGCTCGGCCGCCGGGTCGGAGCTGGCGACCACGCCGCAGCCGGCGAACAGACGGACCGTGTTGCCGTCGATCTCGGCCGAGCGCAGCGCGATGCCCCACTCGCCGTCCCCCGAGGTGTCCATCCAGCCGACCGGGCCCGCGTAACGGCCGCGGTCCATGCCCTCGATCTCGGCGATCACGTCCTTCGCGGCCTCGGTCGGGGTGCCTCCGACCGCGGCCGACGGGTGAAGGGCGGCCGCGAGGTCGAGCGAGGTCGCGGACTCGTCCTCGGAGTCGTGGACGACGCCCGCGACATCCGTGGCCAGGTGCATCACGTTGGGCAGGTGCAGCACGAACGGCGCCTCGGGCACGTTCATCGAGGTGCAGTGCGGCTCGAGCGACTCGGCGACCGAGCGCACGGCGTACTCGTGCTCCTCGAGGTCCTTCGACGAGCGTGCGAGCGCGGCGGCGAGTGCGAGGTCGCGCTCGTCGTCACCGGTACGCCGGATGGTCCCGGCTAGCACGCGGGAGGTGACGAGTCCGCGCTCGCGACGGACCAGCATCTCCGGGGTGGCGCCGAAGAGGCCGTCGACGTGGAAGGTCCAGGTCGTCGGGTACTGCTCGGAGAGTCGCCGGAGGGGCCAGCGCACGTCGATCTCGTGGTCGGCGGTGGCGAGGAGGTCGCGCGCGAGCACCACCTTCTCGAGGTCTCCTGCGGTGATCCGGCGGACGGCCTCGGCGACGACGCCCTCCCACTCGGTGCCGCTCAGGGCGCCGTCGACGAACGTCACACCCTCGGGGGCCTCGGGCGAGGAGGTGGCCTCGACGTCGGGCGCGGCCGTGATGCCGGCCGCGCTGACCGTGGTGAGCCAGGTCGTCTCTCCGCGACGGCCGACGACCACCTCCGGCACGACGAGGACGCTGTCACCGGGCTCGTCGGCGAAGGCGAAGGAGCCGAAGCACACGAGGCCGGTGCCCGGTCGGCGTACCTCGTCGCGGACGACCGCGGAGCGGGCAAGCTCGTGCCACCAGTCGCGGGCCCGCTCGAAGCGGTCGCTGCCCGTCGTACGGATGATCGCGGCCACGCCCCAGCCGACCAGGCCCTCGCCGCGCCGCAACCACGCGACCGAGTCGCCGGGCGGAAGCAAGGAGAGGAGGGGACCGGGATCGTCGAGCGGCACGGTCCGGACGACGAGAGGCGCCGCCTCGCGGGAGCTCGATGCAACGGTGGTCACGGGGAGCAAGACTACGGCGTGACTAAGGTTGCCCCGTGACCCGAGCCGATCTGGACAAGAAGCCCGCAGACGTACGCGCGATGTTCGACGACGTGGCCAAGCGCTACGACATCACCAACGACGTCTTGTCCCTCGGCCAGGACCGTCGCTGGCGCAAGGCGGTCGTCGAGGCGGTCGACGCGCGACCCGGTGAGCGGGTCCTCGACCTCGCCGCCGGCACCGGGACCTCCAGCCAGCCGTTCGCGGACCGGGGCGCCGAGGTGGTCCCCTGCGACTTCTCGCTCGGCATGCTGAGGGTCGGCAAGAGCGCCAAGCCGGACCTCTCCTTCACCGCCGGCGACGGGACGCGCCTGCCGTTCGCGGACGACACCTTCGACGCGGTCACGATCTCCTTCGGCCTGCGCAACATCGTCGACCCGCAGGCGGGGCTCCGGGAGATGCTCCGGGTCACCCGGCCCGGCGGGCGACTGGTCGTCTGCGAGTTCAGCCACCCGACCTGGGCGCCGTTCCGCACGGTCTACATCGAGTACCTCATGAAGGCGCTGCCGCCGATCGCCCGTGCCGTCTCCTCGAGCCCGGACGCCTACGTCTACCTCGCCGAGTCGATCCGCGCCTGGCCGGACCAGGAGGGGCTCGCCGCGCGCATCGCAGAGGCGGGCTGGGCGTCGTCGAAGTGGCGCAACCTCTCGGGCGGCGTCGTCGCCCTGCACCACGCAACGGCACCGTGAATTAGTGCATGTTCTCGTTGCCGAAATGCGCAGCGCACGTCACGGTTTCGCCCCGTCTCAGAAGGGGTAGGGCCGCGTTCGCATGATGTGACCCAGGCCTCTAGACTGTCCCGACGTGGAGTTAGTGAAGGAATTCACTAAGTCACAAAACGGATGCTCCGAAGCCGAGGACGAGGGAACGAGATGAGCCGGACCACCGCGGACGAGCGGCAGGCCGACGTCATCGTCGTCGGCGCCGGCCCGGCCGGGTCGAGTGCCGCCTACCACCTCGCCAACGCAGGTGCCGACGTGCTGCTCCTCGAGAAGAGCGCGTTCCCCCGCGACAAGGTGTGCGGCGACGGGCTCACCCCCCGCGCGGTCAAGCAGCTGATCGGCCTGGGCCTCGACCTCGACGCTCCCGGCTGGCAGCGCAACCTCGGACTCCGCATCGTCGGCGCCGGCCACCGCCTCGAGCTCCCGTGGCCCGAGCTCGCCTCCTACCCGCCGTACGGCATGGTCCGCACCCGCATGGACCTCGACGAGATCCTCGCCCGCCACGCGGAGAAGTCCGGCGCACGCCTCCAGGAGCGCACCTCGGTCATCGGCCCCGTGCTCGACGAGCGCACCGGCCGGGTCACGGGCGTCCGCGCCAAGCCGGTCGACGACCGCGGTCGCCGGGTGGGCGCCGCGGATGAGGACCTTGTCTACCGAGCGCCCGTCGTGATCGCCGCCGACGGCGTCTCGGCCCGCATCGCCGTCTCGCTCGGCCTCGAGCGCCGCGAGAACCGCCCGATGGGCGTCGCGGTCCGCGCCTACTACGAGACCCCCCGGCACGACGACCCGTGGATGGAGTCGTGGCTCGAGCTCTGGGACGGCACCCCCGGGCGCAGCAACCTGCTCCCCGGCTACGGCTGGATCTTCGGCGTCGGCGACGGCACCGCCAACGTGGGCCTCGGCATCCTCAACACCTCCAAGGCCTTCCAGCAGGTCGACTACAAGGACATCCTGCGCCGCTGGCTCGCCAACACCCCGCAGGAGTGGGGCTTCCGCGACGAGAACATGGTCGGCCGGATCGGCTCGGCCGCGCTGCCGATGGGCTTCAACCGCAAGCCGCACTACACCCGCGGCGTGCTCCTGGTCGGCGACTCCGGCGGCATGGTCAACCCCTTCAACGGCGAGGGCATCGACTACGCGCTCGAGTCCGGCGAGATCGCGGCGCACACCGTGCTGCAGGCGCTCGCCCGGCCTGACGCCGCCGGTCGCGAGCGCGTGCTCGAGGGGTACGCCGAAGCGCTCGACGCGGCCTACGGCGGCTACTTCACGCTCGGTCGCGTCTTCGCAAAGATGATCGGGAACCCCACGTTCATGAAGCAGGCCACCAAGTACGGCCTGCCGCGTGAGGCGCTCATGAAGTTCATGCTCAAGCTGATGGCGAACCTCACCGACCCGCGTGGCGGCGACTCTCGGACCGCATCATCAACGCCTTGAGCAGGGTCGCTCCCGCGGCCTAGCAGCATCACCACAGTCCAGACAGACTTAGAGACAGGAGGGCACGAGCGGTGGAGATCTACACACCGGTTCTCGCGCTCGCGTTGATCGCGGCAGGCTTCGCGGTGTTCTCGGTCATCATGAGCGCCGTCGTCGGCCCGAAGCGCTACAACCGCGTCCAAGCTCGACTCCTACGAGTGCGGCATCGACCCGACGCCCCAGCCCGTCGGCGGTGGCCGGTTCCCGGTGAAGTACTACATCACCGCGATGCTCTTCATCATCTTCGACATCGAGATCGTCTTCCTCTACCCGTGGGCGGTCCGCTTCGACAGCATGGGCGGCTTCGGTCTGGTCGAGATGGGCCTGTTCATCGTGACCCTCTTCGTCGTCTACGCCTACGTGTGGCGCCGAGGCGGCCTGGAATGGGACTGACCATGACCCGAGGCATCCCGATCTCCCGCGACACGACTCCGACCATGGCGACTGCCGAGGTGAACCTCTGATGGGTCTTGAAGAGAAGCTCCCCAGCGGCGTGCTCCTGACGACGGTCGAGACCGTCGCCGGCTACTTCCGCAAGGCGTCGTTCTGGCCGGCCACCTTCGGTCTGGCCTGCTGCGCCATCGAGATGATGACCACCGGTGCGCCGAAGTACGACCTCGGCCGCTTCGGCATGGAGGTCTTCCGTGCCTCGCCGCGCCAGGCCGACCTGATGATCGTCGCGGGCCGGGTCAGCCAGAAGATGGCCCCGGTGCTGCGGCAGATCTACGACCAGATGCCCGAGCCCAAGTGGGTGCTCGCCATGGGTGTCTGCGCCTCGTCGGGCGGCATGTTCAACAACTACGCGATCGTCCAGGGCGTCGACCACGTGGTGCCCGTCGACATGTACCTCCCCGGCTGCCCGCCGCGGCCCGAGATGCTCATCGACGCGATCCTCAAGCTGCACGACCAGATCCAGCACAGCAAGCTCGGCGCGAACCGCCAGGCGCAGATCGTCGAGAACGAGACCGAGCTGCTCAACGCCCTGCCCACCTCCGAGATGAAGGGTCTGCTGCGTTGACCCCCAAGGAACCAGGTGAGTTCGACGAGGTGACTCCGGGCACCGAGGACGACGCCACGGGCTCGCTGCCCGAGAACACCCTTCCCGTCGAGCCCGGCGCTCTCGAGCCCGAGGTGATCGGCGTCCGCAAGGGCATGTTCGGCGTGCACGGCTCCGGCGACACCTCCGGCTACGGCGGCATCGTCCGGCCGGTGGTCATGCCCAGCGGTACGCCGCGCCCCTACGGCGACTGGTTCGACGAGGTCGCCGACGCCTTCGAGTCCGCGCTGACCACCGCCGGCATCACCAGCGCCGTCGAGAAGGTCGTCGTGCACCGCGGCGAGATCACCTTCTTCATCCGTCGCGGCGACCTGCTGCAGGTCGCCCGCACGCTTCGCGACGACCCGGCACTGCGCTTCGAGTTCTGCTCCGGCGTCTCCGGCGTGCACTACCCCGACGACGAGGGTCGCGAGCTGCACGCGGTCTACCACCTGCTCTCGATGACCCACAACCGCCGGATCCGGCTCGAGGTCACCTGCCCCGACGCGGACCCGCACATCCCGTCGGTGGTCGCGGTCTACCCGACCAACGACTGGCACGAGCGGGAGACCTACGACTTCTTCGGGATCATCTTCGACGGCCACCCGTCGCTGACCCGGATCGAGATGCCCGACGACTGGCCGGGCCACCCGCAGCGCAAGGACTACCCGCTCGGCGGCATCCCCGTCGAGTACAAGGGCGCCACCATCCCACCGCCGGACACGCGGAGGTCTTACAGCTGATGACACAGACACAGAACGACCCCTTCGCACCGCCCACAGCGGGGACGAGCGACACGAGCTCCGGCAAGGTCTTCACCGTCACCGGGCAGGACTGGGACACCGTCGTCTCCGGCGCCGCCGAGGAGGGCGAGGAGCGGATCGTCGTCAACATGGGTCCGCAGCACCCGTCGACCCACGGCGTGCTCCGGCTCATCCTCGAGCTCGACGGCGAGACGGTGACCGAGGCCCGTTGCGGCATCGGCTACCTCCACACCGGCATCGAGAAGAACATGGAGTTCCGCTCCTGGACGCAGGGCGTCACGTTCTGCACCCGGATGGACTACCTCTCCCCGTTCTACAACGAGATGACCTACAGCCTCGGCGTCGAGCGGCTGCTCGACATCGAGGACGACATCCCGGAGAAGGCGCAGGTCATGCGCGTCCTCCTGATGGAGCTCAACCGCATCTCCTCCCACCTCGTCGCGATCGCGACCGGCGGCATGGAGATCGGCGCGCTGACCGTGATGACGATCGGCTTCCGCGAGCGCGAGCTCGTCCTCGACCTGTTCGAGCTGATCACCGGACTGCGCATGAACCACGCGTTCATCCGTCCGGGCGGCGTCGCGCAGGACATGCCGCCCGGCGCCCTCGACGAGATCCGTGACTTCATCGCCCTGATGAAGAAGAGGCTCCCCGAGTACGCCGCGCTCTGCAACGCGAACCCGATCTTCAAGGGACGTCTCGAGGGGGTCGGCCACCTCGACCTCGCCGGCTGCATGGCGCTCGGCATCACCGGCCCGGTGCTGCGCTCGACCGGCTACCCGTGGGACCTTCGCAAGACCCAGCCGTACTCCGGCTACGAGGACTACGACTTCGACGTGGTCACCTGGGACACCAGCGACTCCTACGGCCGGTTCCGCATCCGCCTCGAGGAGATGCACCAGTCGCTGAAGATCGTCGAGCAGTGCGCCGACCGGCTCGCCGGTCTCGAGGGCGCACCCGTGATGGTCGCCGACAAGAAGATCGCCTGGCCGAGCCAGCTCGCGATCGGCGCCGACGGCATGGGCAACAGCCTCGACCACATCCGGCACATCATGGGCGAGTCCATGGAGGCCCTGATCCACCACTTCAAGCTGGTGACCGAGGGCTTCCGTGTGCCGCCGGGACAGGCCTACGTGCCGGTCGAGTCGCCGCGTGGCGAGCTCGGCGCGCACGTGGTGTCCGACGGCGGCACCCGTCCCTTCCGGGCGCACTTCCGCGACCCGTCGTTCACGAACCTGCAGGCAACCTCGGTGATGAGCGAGGGCGGCATGGTCGCCGACGTCATCGTGGCGATTGCATCCCTCGATCCCGTGATGGGTGGAGTTGACCGATGACGGACATGGTTTCGACAGGCTCGACCAGCGCGGGCAGTCTGCCCGCGGAGACGCTGGACGAGCTTCGCCAGATCACCACGCGCTACCCGCAGGCCCGCTCCGCGCTGCTGCCGATGCTGCACCTCGTGCAGAGCGTCGAGGGCCGCGTGACCGCGCGAGGGATCGAGGCGTGCGCCGACATCCTCGGCATCTCCGCCGCGGAGGTCTCGGGTGTGGCGACCTTCTACACGATGTACAAGCGCCGCCCGGTCGGCGACTACCACGTCGGCGTCTGCACCAACACGCTGTGCGCGGTCATGGGCGGCGACGCGATCTTCGAGCGGCTCAAGGACCACCTCGACGTCGGGAACGACGAGACCACCGAGGACGGCAAGATCACGCTCGAGCACGTCGAGTGCAACGCGGCCTGCGACTACGCGCCGGTGATGATGGTCAACTGGGAGTTCATGGACAACATGACTCCCGAGTCCGCCACCCAGCTCGTCGACGACCTGCGTGAGGGCAAGGAGGTCCACTCCACCCGCGGTCCTCGCGTCTGCACCTGGCGCGAGGCCGAGCGGGTGCTGGCCGGCTTCCCCGACGACCGCGCCGACGAGGGTCCGGCCGCCGGGCCCGCGTCCCTGGTCGGTCTGCAGATCGCTCGCGAGAACGGCTGGACCGCGCCCGAGGCCGGGCGCAAGCCGCTCACCTCGTCCCCGACCGGTGGGCAGCGCGGAGGCCGCCGTCAAGACGGCCGACACCAGTCGCGCCGAGTCGGAGACGAAGCTGGCCGAGTCCCCGACGAACGTCGAGGGCGGCAAGGGTTCGAACCCCGAGGCTGACGGGAAGGGCACCGACGAATGACCGACATGCTGACCCCGGTCCTCACCGACAACTGGGACGCCGACCGGTCCTGGACCCTGGAGTCCTACGAGTCCCGGGGCGGGTACGCCGCCGTGAAGACCGCCATGGGCATGGAGCCGGACGCCGTGATCACGGCGGTCAAGGACTCCGGCCTGCGCGGACGCGGTGGCGCGGGCTTCCCCACGGGCATGAAGTGGGGCTTCATCCCGCAGGACAACCCGAACCCGAAGTACCTCGTGGTCAACGCGGACGAGTCCGAGCCGGGCACGTGCAAGGACATCCCGCTGATGATGGCCTCTCCGCACACGCTGGTCGAGGGCGTGATCATCTCCGCCTACGCGATCCGCGCCCACCACGCCTTCATCTACGTGCGCGGTGAGGTGCTCCACGTGGTCCGCAGGCTCCAGCGGGCCGTCCAGGAGGCCTACCTCGCCGGACACCTCGGCAAGAACATCCACGGCTCTGGCTACGACCTCGAGCTCGTCGTGCACGCGGGTGCCGGCGCCTACATCTGCGGTGAGGAGACGGCGCTGCTCGACTCGCTCGAGGGCCGCCGCGGTCAACCCCGCCTGCGCCCGCCGTTCCCGGCCGTCGCCGGTCTGTACGCCGCGCCGACGGTCATCAACAACGTCGAGTCGATCGCCTCGGTGCCCGCCATCATCCAGAACGGGCCCGAGTGGTTCGCGTCCCTGGGCACCGAGAAGAGCAAGGGCTTCGTCATCTACTCGCTCTCGGGCCACGTGAAGCGCCCGGGACAGTACGAAGCCCCCCTCGGGATCACCCTGCGCCAGCTGATCGACCTCGCCGGCGGGATGCGCGAGGGGCACGAGCTGAAGTTCTGGACGCCGGGCGGGTCGTCGACCCCGATCCTGACCGCCGAGCACCTCGACGTACCCCTCGACTACGAGGCCGTCGGCTCCGCCGGGTCGATGCTCGGCACCCGCGCACTGCAGATCTTCGACGACAGCACCTGCGTGGTCCGCGCGGTGCTGCGCTGGACGGAGTTCTACAAGCACGAGTCCTGCGGCAAGTGCACCCCGTGCCGCGAGGGCACGTGGTGGCTGGCGCAGACCTTGACGCGTCTCGAGCGCGGCCAGGGCACCGAGGCAGACCTCGAGCTCCTGCTCGACCAGTGCGACAACATCCTCGGTCGCGCGTTCTGCGCTCTCGGCGACGGCGCGACCAGCCCGATCACCTCGTCGATCCAGTACTTCCGCGAGGAGTACATCGCGCACTTCGAGAAGGGCGGGTGTCCCTTCGACCACGCCGCCTCCACCCTCTTCGCACCTGCGGGAGCACACGCATGAGCGTCTCCACCACCCCCTCGGCAGGGTCCGGCCGGCCGGGCGCCGTCGAGAAGGCCGACCTCGTGACGGTGACCATCGACGACGTCGAGGTCAGCGTCCCCAAGGACACCTTGGTGATCCGCGCCGCCGAGGAGATCGGCGTGCAGATCCCGAGGTTCTGCGACCACCCGCTGCTCGCGCCGGTGGGCGCCTGCCGCCAGTGCCTCGTCGAGGTCGAGGACGCCGGCAACGGCCGCCCGATCCCCAAGCCGCAGGCGTCCTGCACGCTCGCGGTGGCCGACGGCATGAAGGTTCGCACCCAGGCCAGCTCCCCGGTCGCCGACAAGGCGCAGCAGGGGATCATGGAGTTCCTGCTGATCAACCACCCGCTCGACTGCCCCATGTGCGACAAGGGCGGCGAGTGCCCCCTGCAGAACCAGGCGATGTCGAACGGGCGCGGTGAGAGCCGGTACGTCGAGGCCAAGCGCACCTACCCCAAGCCGATCAGCATCTCGGCCCAGGTGCTCCTCGACCGCGAGCGCTGCGTCCTGTGTGCTCGCTGCACCCGCTTCTCCGAGCAGATCGCCGGTGACCCGTTCATCGCGCTGATCGAGCGCGGCGCCCTCCAGCAGGTCGGCATCTACGAGAAGGAGCCCTTCGAGTCCTACTTCTCGGGCAACACCATCCAGATCTGCCCCGTGGGCGCGCTGACCTCTGCGTCGTACCGCTTCCGGGCCCGCCCCTTCGACCTGGTCTCCAGCGAGTCGGTCTGCGAGCACTGCGCCTCCGGGTGCGGGCTGCGCACCGACCACCGTCGCGGCAAGGTCACCCGCCGGCTCGCAGGCTTCGCGCCGGAGGTCAACGAGGAGTGGAACTGCGACCGCGGTCGCTTCGGGTTCATGTACTCCCGGCAGCCGGACCGGCTCACACACCCGCTCGTCCGTGACGAGGAGGACGGCGAGCTGCGCCCGGCCTCCTGGACCGAGGCCTTCGCGGTCGCGGCCCGTGGCCTGCAGGCGGCCGGCTCTGTCGGGGTGCTCACCGGCGGGCGGCTGACCGCCGAGGACGCCTACGCCTACTCGAAGTTCGCGCGGGTGGCGCTGGGCACCAACGACATCGACTTCCGCGCCCGCGCGCACTCCGCCGAGGAGGCCGACTTCCTCGCCTCCCACGTGGTCGCTCGCTCGCTGGAGGTGACCTACGCCGACCTCGAGAAGGCGCGCAAGGTCGTCCTCGTCGGCTTCGAGCCCGAGGACGAGTCGCCGATCGTCTTCCTCCGGCTGCGCAAGGCCGCGCTCAAGGGCACGCAGGTGTTCTCGGTCGCGCCGTTCACCACGCGCGGCCTCGCCAAGATGCGCGGCACCCTGATCCAGGCCGCTCCTGGTGACGAGCCGCGCGTGATCGAGGGCCTCGCCCACGACGGCGAGGTCGCCCTCGACGGAGGCGGCGTCATCCTGGTCGGCGAGCGCATGGCCGCCGTCCCCGGTGCGCTGTCCGCGGTGGCGACGCTGGCCGGTACGACGGGCGCGAAGCTCGCCTGGATCCCGCGCCGTGCGGGCGACCGTGGCGCGGTCGAGACCGGCTGTCTCCCGAACCTGCTTCCCGGCGGCCGTCCCGTCGCGGTGGCAGACGCCCGCGTCGACGCGGGTGCGGCCTGGGGCGTCGCGTCCCTGCCGGACCGGCCCGGACGCGACGGGAACCAGATCATCGCCGCCACGGCGTCGGGCGATCTCAAGGGCCTCGTCGTCGCCGGCGTCGAGCTCGGCGACCTCTCCGACCCGCAGCTCGCCGAGCAGGCGCTCGCGACCGCGGAGTTCGTGGTCTCCCTCGAGGTCCGCGCCAGCGACGTCTCGCCCTACGCCGACGTCGTCCTCCCGGTCGCCGCGGTGACAGAGAAGGCCGGGTCCTTCGTGGACTGGGAGGGACGGGTCCGTCCGTTCCAGCAGGTCTTCTCGGAGCCGAGCCGGCTGAGCGAGGTCCGCATCCTCGCCGGGATCGCGGAGGAGATGGGTGTGCGGTTCGGCATCCGCACCACCGAGCAGGCGCTGGCCGAGATGCAGTCGTTCGGGGCCTGGGAGGGCGTGGGGTCGCTTCGTCGGTCGCTTCGCGCCGTCCGGCAACCCCGGCGCGCCCAACCATCCGGGCCTCGCGGGCTCGGCCCTCCCGCCAGACCCGTCCACGGTCGCGCCCGGGGCTCCGCTACCGGCGCTCCTGCCACCACGCGGCGGACTCGCTCGCCCCTGGCCACTACCTCCTGGCCACGTGGAAGCAGCTGATCGACGACGGGCGGATGCTCGACGGCGACGAGTACCTGAAGGCGACGGCTCGCAGGCCGGTGCTTCTCGTCTCGGCGGCGACCCTTGCCCACCTGGGTGTCCACGAGGGTCAGCTGGTCGCCGTGGCGACGGACCGGGGCTCCGTGGAGCTGCCGGTGGCGGTCGCGGACCTGCCCGACCACGTCGTGTGGGCGCCCACGAGCTCCGGCGGGGTCTCACTCGGCCGGGAGCTGGGAGTCACGGCCTCCGGCGCCGTCGTACGTCTCGAGGGCGTCGTCCCGAGCCTCACCAAGGAAGGCCGAGCATGAGCATCGCGCTGATGAGCCCGCAGCTGGGCGACCGGATCGTCGCTGCCGACGACCTGTCGGCCTTCGGCCTGGACCCCTGGTGGCTGGTCATCGTCAAGGCCGTGCTGATCTTCTTGATCCTGGTCCTGCTGACGCTGTTCAACATCTGGTTCGAGCGTCGTGTGGTCGGCCGGATGCAGCACCGTCCGGGCCCGAACGTGCACGGCCCCTTCGGCCTCCTGCAGAGCCTCGCGGACGGCGTGAAGCTGGCGCTGAAGGAGGACATCGTCCCCAAGGCCGCCGACAAGGTCGTCTACCTGCTCGCGCCGATCATCATGGTGGTCCCGGCGTTCCTGACGTGGGCGGTGATCCCGTTCGGCCCGGTCGTGAACATGTTCGGGCACAAGACTCCGCTGCAGCTGACGGACATGCCCGTGGCCGTGCTGTTCGGCTCGCGATCGCGTCGATCGGCATCTACGGCATCGTGCTGGCCGGCTGGTCCTCCGGTTCGACGTACCCCCTCCTCGGTGGTCTCCGCAGCTCGGCGCAGATGATCTCCTACGAGGTCGCGATGGGTCTGTCCTTCGTGGCGGTCTTCATCTACGCCGGCTCGCTGTCGACCTCGGGCATCGTCGACGCCCAGGAGCGGCTGTGGTTCGGACTGATCCTGCTGCCGTCGTTCGTGATCTACGTGATCTCGATGGTGGGGGAGACCAACCGTGCGCCCTTCGACCTCCCCGAGGCCGAGGGTGAGCTCGTCGGCGGCTTCCACACGGAGTACTCCTCGCTGAAGTTCGCACTGTTCTTCCTCGCCGAGTACGTCAACATGGCGACCGTCTCCGCGCTCGCGACCACGCTGTTCCTCGGCGGCTGGCGCGCCCCGTGGCCGCTCTCGGCGGTCAACGACGGCATGTTCAACGAGGGCTACTGGCCGGTGCTGTGGTTCCTCGGCAAGGTGATGCTGTTCATCTTCATGTTCGTCTGGCTGCGAGGCACCCTGCCGCGCCTGCGGTACGACCAGTTCATGAGCTTCGGCTGGAAGCGGCTGATCCCGATCTCCCTCGCCTGGGTGTTCGCGGTCGCCGTGATCCGCTGGATGAGCATCAGCGGCGGCGTCGACCGCAACTACCTCTTGATCGGACTGGCGGTCCTCGCGGTCGTCTTCGCAGCCCTCTTCTTCGTCGGTGGCGGCGAGGAGGAGCCGGAGACCGCCGGAGGCGCCGGGGAGGCCCGCGAGTTCGACGCGTTCGCCGGCGGATACCCCGTGCCCCCCATGCCCGGCGCAGGCCCGACGAACGGACCCCGCTCCTCGGCCACCACGGTCAGCTCGAGCAGCCCGAACAACTCAGGGGAGAACGAGTAATGCCCACCCTCAAGGAACAGCTCTGGGACCCCATCGCGGGGTTCGGGGTCACGTTCCGCACCATGTTCAAGAAGACCGTCACCTACCAGTACCCGTTCGAGAAGCGGCCCACCGCGCCCCGCTTCCACGGGCGTCACCAGCTCAACCGCTGGCCGGACGGTCTGGAGAAGTGCATCGGCTGTGAGCTGTGCGCGTGGGCCTGCCCCGCGGACGCCATCTACGTCGAGGGTGCCTCGAACACCGCGGACGAGCGCTTCTCCCCGGGAGAGCGGGCTCGCGTCCGAATCCCCATGCAAGGCGAGTGCCGCGCCGGCTGCATGGGCGGAGTGGAGGGCGGCTCGACAGCCGGCGCCGCCGGCCGGTCGGCTGCGGCACTTTCTTGACGGCGCGGGAAGCGCCGTCAGGAGCCGCGGGCGGCGGGAATGACCTCGGCCGCGAAGCGGCGCATGAGGTCGTGGTTCAGGCCCGGCCGCGTGGTGATGATGACGCTCGTCGCGCCCGCGTCCGCGTACTCGCGGATGCGCGCGATGGTGGAGGCCACGCTGCCCGCGAGCACCGAGACCGCGGCGGGTTTGCCGTAGAGGAGGCGCGCACCGAGGCGGGTGGCGGGACCGACGAGCGGCACCTCGCTCATGTTCGCGAGCGGCAGGAAGACCGAGACCTCGGGAACGCACGGCGAACGGCCGATGCGGGTGCACTCGGCACGGAGCCACGCGAGCCGCTCGCGGATGCCCGCGAGGTCGACGCCGACGGGCACGTTCCACTCGTCGGCGTAGCGGGCGACGATGGGCATGATCCACTGCTTCCCCTGGCCGCCGAGGACGATCGGCGGATGGGGCTTCTGCACGAAAGGCGGCGCGAACGGCGCGTCGACCAGCCGGTAGTACTTTCCCTGGAAGCTCGCGGGCTCCGTCGTCCACAGGCGCGTCAGGAGATCGAGCGCCTCCGCGAGCCGCGCCGCGCGCTCGCGCGCGGTGTAGAACGGAAAGCCGTAGGCGCGATGTTCGAGCTCCTCCCAGCCCGCGCCGAGCCCGAAGTTCAGACGGCCGGCGCTCGCGTGGTCGACGGTGGCGGCCATCTTCGCGAGCACGGCGGGGTGCCGATACGTGTTCCCCGAGACGAGGACACCGAGCCGGATGCGGCTCGTCTCCGCGGCGAGCGCGGCGAGGAGCGTCCAGGCCTCGAGCTGCGCGGCGTCGCGGTTGCCGAGTGGCGGGATGAAGTGGTCGTTCACCCAGGCGGTGTCGTAGCCGAGCGACTCGACGAGCTTGAAGGTGGCGGCGATCTCCTCGTAGGTGGCGCCCTCGGGTGGGATCTGCACGCCGAAGCGCAGGGGACGCGCTCCCGCGATCGCAGGTAGCAGCACGAGAACGAGCAGCGCGAGCCGCAGCATGAGGAGGGCGACGCTATACGGCCGTGGCGGCCCCCGCTAGACGCGGGTCACGTGCACCAGGTTCGTCGTCTCGCCGTGCCCGAAGGGGTAGCCGGCGGTGACCACGACCGGCGCGCCCGCGGGGACGACGCTCCGGAGCGGCTCGCGAAACCCGGCGAGCATGGCGTCGGTGTCGGGCCACCAGGGCACGGTGAACGCCGTGACGCCCCAGACGAGGGAGAGCCGGCGCCGCACCACCTCTTCCGGCGTGAGCGCGAAGATCGGCATGCGCGGGCGGCGGCGGGCGACCTGCCGCGCCGTGAACCCCGAGCGCGTGGGGACGACGATCGCCCGCGCGCCGACGCGCTCCGCCATCGCGCACGCCGCCTCGCGCGATCATGTCGGCCACCTCGGCGCCGGCGTCGCCGCGCCGCGGCGCGAGGAGCTTCTCCGCCTCGACGGCGATGCGGTGCATGACGCGCACCGCGTCGAGCGGGTAGCGGCCGATCGCCGTCTCCTCGCTCAGCATGACGGCGTCGGTGCCGTCGAGGACCGCGTTCGCGACGTCGGTCGCCTCGGCCCGCGTCGGGAGCGGGCTCTCGACCATCGAGCGCAGGAGCTGGGTCGCCGTGATGACCGGCTTGGCGCAGCGGTTGGCGAGCGCGATCAGCTCCTTCTGGACGATCGGGCACGCGCTCGATCGGGATCTCGACGCCGAGGTCGCCGCGCGCCACCATGACGCCGTCCGCGGCCGCGCACGATCGACTCGAGGTTCGCCACCGCCTCGGCCTTCTCGATCTTGGCGATCACCGGGACGCCGGTCGCCTTCACCTCGTCCAGGTCGGAGGCGCGCCGCACGAAGGAGAGCGCGACGAAGTCGACGCCGTGCGCGACGCCGAAGGCGAGGTCCTCGCGGTCCTTGTCCGTGAGCGAGGGGATGTCGAGGCGCGACGAGGGCAGGTTGATGCCCTTGCCGGCCGGGATGTCGCCGCCGACGACGATGCGCGCGTGGCCCGCGTCGACCACCTCGAGCTGCATGAGCCCGTCGGCGAGGAGCACCGGGTCGCCGGCCTCGCACCGTCGCCGGGAGCGCGATCGCCGACGACGTCGCCCGGATGGCCTGCGACGGGGTGCGCGAGACGGAGCTTCGGCCCGCCGAGGTCCTGCATGATCGGCGACCGGCCGTTCGGCGGCGAGACGACGGATGGTCGCGAGCGTCCGCCCGTGCTCGGCCTGCGTCCCGTGCGAGAAGTTCAGGCGGAAGACGTCGGCGCCCGCCTCGATGAGCGCGGCGAGCATCGCCTCGGAGCTGCTCGCTGGGCCGACGGTGGCGACGACGCGGGTGCGGGCCATCGGGGATCGCCTCAGTCGCTCCGTCCGACGAACCGGGTGTCGCCGTTCGTCTCGACGCCGCCCGAGGAATAGGTCGCCTCCCAGCAGGCTCCGCTCGCGTCCTGCACCTGGACGAGCGCGGGCAGCGGCAGGGGCAGGGCGGGCGGGCCGAGGCGCTGGCCGCGGCCCTTCACGAGCAGGCGCGGGCTCCCGGGCGGACCGGGCCGGAGCCCCAGCGCCTCGAGGCCGTTCGGCGTGCGCTCGGCGTCGCGATAGCGATAGCCCTTCTGGCCCGGCGGATTCCCGAGCGCCGTCCAGCACGGGGAGCCGGCGCACAGGCCCGCCGCGGGAGCGCGGGCAGACGCGAGGAGCGTCGGCGGGCTGGTGGTGCCATAGACGCAGACGTCGACGTCGTGCGTGGTCGTGGGATCGCCGAGCTCTTCTGGCGACGTGCTCGCGCCGCGGGTCCACCGCCAGACGAGGCGGTCGCGGGCGTCGTCGTCGTGGTTGCGGACGACGAGCCGTGCGCGCCGCACCGGCCTTGCAGCTCTGGGCCGGCGCCACGGTGCAGCCGAGCCCGGCCACGCAGCGCTCGCACGGTGCACACGCGGGTGGGCCGCCCGCGACGCACGTGCCGGCGCCGTCGCACGCATCCACGGTGCACGGGTCCGCGTCGGCTGGGCACGGCGTGCCCGTGGGCGCGGGCGCGCCCGGAGTGCAGGCCCCTGCGCCACAGGTGCCGCTCGGCCAGCAGGTGTCGCCGGTCGCGCACGCGGCGCCGTCGGGTACCGGCTGGCAGTCCGCGGCACAGCAGGCGCCCGGCAGCGGGCCGGGGTCGCAGCCCTCGCCGGGCTCGAGGATGCCGTTCCCGCAGCCGACCCATACCGGCGTCGTGCGGGCCACCGCCTGCGGGTTCTCCAGGGGATCGCTCCACGGGTCGGGCGCCGCGCCGGCCCAGCCGTAGGGATCGAAGCCGCGGCTCGTCGGTGCCTCCGGGCCGTCGAGAGGCTCGTAGACGCGCGTCTCGAAGTGGAGGTGTGGCGCGAACGTCCCCGTGTTCCCGACGCGCGCCACGGTCTCCCCTTCGACGACGGCCGCGCAACCTCCGGGCGCGAGGTCCCGGAGGGCCTGCGTCTCGAGGTCGGTCGCGTGGAGGAACCAGCTCGCGTAGCCGTTCCCACTCGTCGTCCCGTGGTCGATGTAGAAGGTGTGGAACTTGTCCCAGGCGGTGGCGAACCCGAAGTGTCCGTTGATGAAGTCCTCCTGCGCCTTGCAGAGCATCCCACCCCGTGGTGCGACGATGGGGACGCCGAAGCCATACGCGTAGTCGTACCCTGCGTGGCCGTCGTAGAGCAGGTAGCCCGTCCCGAAGACGGAGCCCACGTAGTTCCCGTTCACGACGAACGTGCCGCCGGCGGGGTGGGCGTACGAGCAGATGCACCCGGGGGCGACGAAGCAGGTCGGGGCGTCGTCGGCGGCGACGGGGCACGTCACCGCGCCGTCGGTGCGGCGGGCGGTCTCGCCGGTGAAGGCGACGATCTCGTCGCCGCAGCAGTTCGTGTAGAAGCGCCCGTGGTGGTCGAGCGCGGCGATCACCGGCGCGTTGTACGCGTGGGCGCCCGGCTCCCCGATCGGGAAGGTGCCGAGCGTGAACTGGGCCTGAGCACGTGCGAACGCCGGGAGCAGGAGGACGAGGAGGGCGGTCCGGCGGCGTCGCACCGGCCCTCTCTCGCAGGCGCGATCGGAGCCCGTCAACCCGTCGCGCGCGCGCCTTGACGGCGTCGCAGCGGCCGCGGCAACCTGTCGTGCGACGTCGCCGGAGCGCATGGCCAGCAAAGACCGCCTCTTCAGGACCGCCCGCGAGGTGCCCGGGTTCCGCTTCGATCGCAGGGTGGCGGGCGTCTTCGACGACATGGTGGCGCGCAGCGTCCCGTTCTACCCGGAGCTCCAGCGGATGATCGGCGAGCTGGCGGCGGCGTTCTATCGCCGGAGGACCTGCGTGTACGACCTGGGCTGCTCGACCGGGACGACGCTCGTCTCGATGATGCGCTCGATCCGGGATCCCCGCGCGCGCTTCATCGGGCTCGACAACTCGGCGCCGATGCTCGAGCGGGCACGGGTCAGCGTCGGGAAGTTCCGGGATCGGCGGAGCGTGACGTTCGTCCTGGGTGACCTCGGCAAGCCGACGTTCCCGCTGCGCCAGGCCAGCGTGGTGACGATGAACTGGACGCTCCAGTTCGTTCGGCCCATCTATCGCGAGGCGCTCCTCGAGAAGATCCATGCCGCCCTCGTCGACGGTGGCGCGCTGATCCTCTGCGAGAAGGTCCTCGGCGAGCCCGAGGACCTGAACCGGCTCTACATACGCTTCTACCACGAGTTCAAGCGGCGGAACGCCTACTCGGAGCTGGAGATCGCGAAGAAGCGGGAGGCGCTCGAGAACGTGCTCCTGCCGTGCACGGTGGGCGAGAACGTCGCGCTCCTCCGGGAGGCCGGCTTTGGCAGCGTCGATCCCTTCTTCCGGTGGTACAACTGGGTCGGACTACTCGCGGTCAAGCAGGGGCGGACCATCGGTCCGCGGAGGCGCCGGTGAAGCGGAGCGAGCTCGCGTTCTACCAGCACAAGTCGAAGACGGACTACTACATCCGGCAGGGGCGGCGACGATGGGAGGACCTCTTCGCGTCGATGCGGTGGGTGCTCGAGACGAACGACCTCGGCGGCGAGAAGATTCTGGACGTCGGCTGCGCGGACGGCGGGATGTACGAAATCATGCGCGCGAAGTACGGGCGGCTTTCCTACACCGGCCTCGACGTCAGCGGCGTGGAGATTCGCCACGCGAGGAAGGCCTACCCCGAAGCGAGGTTTGCCATCGGCGACTTCCTCGGGAATCGCTTCAAGGCGGGCGCCTTCGACACGGTGTGCGCCTTCCAGGTGCTCAACCACCAGCCCCGGTACCGCCGGTTCCTCGCCGAGATGTTCCGCGTCGCCCGGAAGCGCGTCATCTTCAGCGCCCGCGTCCAGTACGCCTTCCCGACGGTCGTCGACCTGGACGCCTCGTTCCTCTACTACCACGGGTCGGGAAAGCGGAACTACTTCATCCCGTTCAACTTCTACGAGCTCTTCAACTACCTGCACGTCGAGCGGTTCGCGGCGCGGCGGATCTCGGTCTACGGCTACTACACGCGCGAGAAGACCTCGGCATTCGTCTGCATGCCGAGGTCGAAGCTCGTGGCGGCCGCCTTCTGCGTCGAGAAGTACCCGCCGGGCGAGAAGGTGAAGCGGCGGGGCGGGCGAGCCGAGTTCGCGGAACGGAGCTGGTGCGAGCACGACGTCCGGCTCCCGGACCTCTCCGCGCGGGACCTCTGAGGGGGGCCCCGGTGACTGCCGGGGTCGCGGGGGCCGATCCGACCGGCCGGCCCCCGCGACGAGGGAACATCGCCCCTAGTCCTTCGCGTGGTCGTCCGGCGTGCCGTCCGAGTCGCCGTCCTCGCGCTCGAGCTCCTTCGCCACCAGCGCGGGAAGCTTGCTGCCGTCGAGGACGACCTTCACGACCATGCCGGGCAGGAGGTCGGTCAGCACGAGCCCGTCGTCCATCACCGCAGCCCAGACGAAGCGCTCGGCAAGCTCCTCGTGGCGCTCGATCGCCGACTCCCGGACCCGGGGACGCGCCGGGGGTGCGCTGGTGTACGGCCCGGGGAGCCTGAGCGGGCTCTCGGGCGCCGTCTCCGCCGAGGTCGGAGATCGGTACGACCCGGGCCGGGCCGAGGACGATGACTAGAGGCATCCGCCGCGTCACTTGCGTGACGCCCGAGGTACGAGCGTTGCTTGAAAAGAAGGATGCGGGCAGTTGATGATGCGAGCGCTCCGCGCTAGGCGTACGAGAGTGAACCGATAGATCGAGGTCGCGTGCCAATCACGTCGCGCCTGGGCGTTGCTCTGTTGCTTGCTTTGTCGCCGCTCGTCATCGCGTCGCGGGCGCCTGGCGCGCCGCGCACGGCGGGCCTGGATGGCAGCTGGACGGGGCGGGTGGTCGTCGGCCACCGGCGCCGGCCGATGACGGCCGCCGCAACGCTCGGGCAGGTGGGCGCCGGTGTCAGTGGCGTCGTGTCGCTGACCGGGGACGACGGCTCGCAGACCTTCGCGGTGACCGGGTCCTCGGGCGCGGGCCAGGCGCGTCTGACGGGCGTGCTCGGCGGACGGCGCTTGCTATGGAGAGGGCACTGGCGTCCCAGGCACCAGGCGTGGCGCGGGCGAGTCCGCGTCCGTGAGGGCGGGCACACGATGCGTGGACGGCTGACGTTCACGCGTGGCGGCGGACCAGCCACCGAGTGCGGCGCCGACCTCTTCGCGCGGGAGCTGATGCCGAAGGTCTTCGGCGCCATCTGCGCGCAGTGTCACGTGCCGGGCGGGGTGGCCCAGGCGACACGCCTGCACGTGATCGCGGGCGACCCTGCGGCCACGGCAGGGAGCGCGATCACCCTCGTCGACCTGGACAACCCCGGACAGTCCTGGCTCCTGCTGAAGCCGCGCGGCGAGCTGCCGCACGGGGGCGGGCGTCGCCTCGTCGCCGGAAGCCCGGAGGATCAGGCGCTGCTCGAGTGGATCACGCTGGTGGCGGCATGCGGGGCCGCCGGCGGTGGCGGCGGAGGTGGAACGGGCGATCTCTACCTCGACAACTGCGCTTCGTGTCACGGCGCGGACGCCCGCGGTCTCGAGGGGCGCCCCGACATCCACTGCAGCCGCAGCATCCACGACGTCGTCCGGAACGGCCGCAAGGGTCCGGCCGGCGAGATGCCGGCGTTCCCGAATCTCGGCGATGCGGACATCGCGACCATCCAGTCGTTCCTCCTCGGCCTCTGCCCGACGACCAGCGTGACGGGGTCCGAGCTCTACGCGAGCAACTGCGCCTCGTGCCACGGGGCGGCCGCGATCGGCGCGCCCCCGGCGCCGAACATCCGCTGCGCGACGCGCGCGCCCGACGCGATTCGCAAGGGACGGGGCGCGTCCATGCCGAGCTTCCCCGCGCTCCCCGACTCCGAGATCGCGCTGCTCGATGCCTACCTCGTCGACCTGTGCATGCAGGCGGGGCGGCCGGGAGCGGACCTCTACCTCGGGAACTGCGCCACCTGCCACGGCGCGGGCGCCGGGGGTGGGCGGAGCGCGCTCGGCGTCGATGGGCCGGACATCCGCTGCAATCGCGCGATCCACGGGCCGGTCCGCGACGGCAACGACGACATGCCGGCCTTCCCCGGGCTCTCGGATCGCCGACATCGCGCGCATCCAGCAGTATCTCGCGACGAGCGCCTGCCCCGCGAACGCGACCGGCGCGGACCTCTACGCGGGCAACTGCGTCTCATGCCACGGTGCCGACGCCCGCGGGATCGACGGCCTCCCCAACATCCGGTGCAATCGCGGCATCCACGACGCGGTCCGCGACGGCCGGACGGGAACGCTCGGCACGATGCCGGCCTTCACGGCGATGTCGGACGCGGAGATCGCGCGGGTCCAGGGCCACCTCGTCGGGCTCTGTCCGCCGGGGAGCGCGAGCGGCGATGATCTGTATGCCGGCAACTGCGTGTCCTGCCACGGTGCCGACGCGGGTGGCGATGGCGACACGGTGAGCATCCGCTGCGCCACGCGCGTGGGCGACGCGGTGCAGGAAGGGCGCGGGGCGCTCATGCCGAGCTTCCCGGCGCTCGCGAGCGCGGATCTTGCAGCCGTCACCGGCTTCCTCGACGGGCTCTGCACCGCGCACGGCCGCACGGGGGCCGACCTCTACGCAGGCAACTGCGCGACGTGCCACGGCGCCACCGCGAACGGCGGGCGGAACGGGCTCGGCGAGCCCGGTCCGGAGATCCAGTGCACCGGGGCGAACGACTACCAGGAGAAGGTGCAGCAGGGCGACGACGGCATGCCCGCCTTCCCGGCGCTCAGCCCGGGCGACGTGACGGCGATCGTGGACTTCGTCCACGGCGCCTTCTGCACGGACTGAGCGAACGTCGAGGCGTTCGGCACGCCGACCCCCCGATCGGGCGGCGTCAGCGCCCGAGACGGCGCGGCCCGCGGACGGGCATGCCCTCCGCTGAGCCACTCCCGCGCCCGCCGCCCCCGCCGCGCGGCGTGTAGGCCCCTTGCAACCGGTCGTCGGGACCGAGCGTTGCGCTGAAGCTCCCGATCTGGCCGGAGATTTGTCTTGACAATCCGACGAGGCCGTCACCTATGCTCCCGACGAATCGGGGATATCCGGGAACCCATGTCGACCCGTGCCAAGTCGTTCACCATCGTGCTTGCTCTCGCCGGCATCGCGTCCAGCGCTGCCTTCGCCACCGATCGTTACGTGGCGCGACACGGGCGCGATAGGGCGGCTGGGGGCGCACCGAACGGCTGCGCCGATGTCGCGACGCCCTGCAAGAGCCTCGATCGAGCGCTCGTCGTCGCGGAACCGGGCGACGTCATCAACGTCGCCGGCGGCAAACACCGATCGAGAATCCTCGTCGACTCGTCGACCGACCTCACGTTCCTCGGGGGGTGGGATCCGACGTTCACGACGCGTGACCCGGCGGTGTACCCCACCCTGTTTCGCGCCCGCAGTCGACGGACGCCGTTCGGAGCAGACAGGCGGGCCTTCACCATCGTCGCGAGCGATGGGGACGCGATCGCCATCACGATCGACGGGCTCACCCTCATGAACGGCAGGGCGAAGAGAATCATCGACACCTTCGACACGTTCGCGATCGGCCAGGACGGAGGCGGCGGTCTCGCCGCCCTCGCAGGACCAGAGGGCTCGATCACGCTGGACGTACGTCGCTCCGCGATCAGCTTCAACCGCTCGGCGCTGGTGGCGGGAGGTGGCGTCTTCATCGGTGCGTCGGGCGGCAACAGTAGCGTGGTCGCCAACTTCGATCGCGTGGTCCTGAGCGGCAATGAAGCCGACTATGCGGGCGCGCTCGAGCTGCTGTCGTGCGGCGGGCCCTCGTGCAACGCCGCGCTCACGATGACCAACTGCGTCGTGATCGGCAACGAGGCGGAGGGGAGCGCGGCGATACATGCCCTCGGCACGGGCGTGAACCTCGACCTCGTGAACACGACGATCACGGCCAACCACGGCCACACCGAGCCCTACGAATATCCGGAGGGCGCGATCGTCGTTGGCACCGGCGCGGTCGCCAACCTGACGAACACGATCCTCTGGGGGAACGACCTCTCGCCGGCTATGTTCGGCGCCGACCTCACGCTCGGGCCGGCGACGGTGAACGTCGATCATTCCGACGTCGGTAGCGTGAATCCAGGTGTCGGGGTCGTGAACGATCTCGGAGGCAACCTCGACGTCGATCCCGGGCTTGCCGGGTTCGCGCTCACGCCTGGCTCTCCGCTCGTGGACAGCGGCACCTGCGTCGGCGCACCGCCGCTCGACGTCGATGGTGACCCACGGCCCAGCGGCTCCGGGTGCGACATCGGGGCCGACGAGTTCGTACCGTAGGAGCGCTGCGGCGGGCCGACTCGTAGCCCCGAGGTCTTCGGGTCGACGGGTACGACGAGGCAGCTTGGCGACAGCGCGTGGGCGGGGTGCGATCGCCCGCGCTCAGTCCCGCAGATAGTGGCAGGTGTAGCCGCCGGGGTTCTTCACCAGGTAGTCCTGGTGGTACTCCTCGGCCGGCCAGAACTCCCGCGCGGCGACGATCTCGGTGACGATCGGGCCGCTTCCACTTCCCCGACGCGTCCACCTCGGCCTTCACCCGCTCGGCGGTCCGGCGCTGCTCGTCGTCGTGGTAGAAGATCGCCGAGCGGTAGGACGTGCCGATGTCGTTCCCCTGGCGGTTCGAGCGTCGTCGGGTCGTGCATGCGGAAGAAGACGCCGAGGAGGTCGGCGTAGCTGACCTTCGCGGGGTCGAAGACGACCTCGATCGCCTCGGCGTGGCCCGTGTCGCCGCGCTTCACCTTCTCGTAGGTCGCGTTCGGCGTGGTGCCGCCGGTGTAGCCGACGCGCGTCGAGAGGACGCCCGGGAGCTGGCGGAGGATGTCCTCCATCCCCCAGAAGCAGCCGCCGGCGAGGGTCGCGACCTCCTCGGTGCTTGCCTTCTCCTCGCTCGGCCGCGCTGCCGAAGAGCGCGCGCGTAGCGGCCGTAGCCCTCGGCCTCGAGCCGGTCGGCGGGGACGAAGCGGAGCGCCGCCGAGTTGATGCAGTAGCGCAGACCCGTGGGCGCGGGGCCGTCGTCGAAGACGTGGCCCAGGTGCGAGTCGCCCTCCTTGGAGCGCACCTCCGTCCGGCGCATGAAGAGCTTCCGATCCTCGCGCGTGACGACGTTCGTCTCGTCGAGCGGGCGCGTGAAGCTCGGCCAGCCCGTCCCCGAGTCGAACTTGTCGAGCGAGCTGAAGAGCGGCTCGCCGGAGACCACGTCGACGTAGATGCCGGGCTTCTTGTTGTCCCAGTACTCGTTCCGGAAGGGCGGCTCCGTGCCCTCGTGCTGGGTGACGTTGTACTGCTCGGGCGTCAGGCGCCGCTTGAGCTCTTCGTCCGATGGCTTCGCGTTGGTCGTCGTCATGGCTGTTTTCTCCTGCTCCGCCCCCGTGGCGGCTGGCTCGCTCGTGCACCCCGCCGCGGCGAGCATCACGAGGCCCGCGAGGACCGCGAGGCACCGGATGGGGCGCATGAGCCCAGAGGAAATGCGGAATGCCGGTGTCATGCAACCCCCGTCACGCCATTGGATGCTGGACGGCGGGGAAAGATTCGAACCGGCCCGACCGAGGTCAGGACACGAGGTGCCGGGCCGTGACCAGCGGGAGGTCCAGGACCGAGAGGAGGCCGGGCTTGGCCGCGCACACCGCCGGGATGGCGTTCAGGATGCGCATGGCGGTCGCCACGAGCCCGCCGGTGTTGTGATCGCCGTCCTCGCCCGCGAAGCGTCAGCTCGCAGGTGAGCGACGGCGAGCCCTTGACGATGATGCGGTAGCGAGCCCGAGCCCGTCGGCTGCGGCCAGTCGGGCGCCAGGTCGTCGCGGAGCCGCGTCACGTGCTCGAGGACGATCGCGGGTCGGCCGCGGACCATCCCCTGCACCTCGAAGCGGAGCGCGGCGACGGTGCCCTTCGGCACCGGCCCGGCGGGGATGCTGAACGATTCCGGTGCCACCTGGCGCTCGTGCGTCTCCCGCAGCTCGTCGATTTTGACCCCGAGGCCCGCCGCCAGGACGTGGACGACCGATCCCCATCCCATGGAGAGGACGCCGGGGACGAGGATGAGCGGCGTGTGGTCGATGGGCTTCGCGAAGCCCATGGTCTCGAAGAGCACCTCGGGCTGGTTGTAGGTGTCGTAGTTGACGACCTCCATGACGCGGACCGAGTCGACGCGCTCGCAGGCGCTCAGCAGCACGAGCGGCACCGCGTCGTTGGCGAAGCCCGGGTCGATGCCGGAGGTGAAGCACGACGTGCCGCCCTTCCGGCAGGCCGCCTCGAGGCGCTCGACGAGCGTCGGGTTGGCGGCCGGCGGGTAGATGAGCGACACGACCGAGGTCGCGACGACGTTCTTCCCCGACTCGAGGATGCGGCACATGTCGGCGACCGCCTCGGCGGGCCGGAGGTCGCCGGTCGCCGTGTACGAGACACAGTCCGCCTTCATGGCGAGGAGCGCGTCGGCGTCGTTCGTCGCCTTGACGCCCACGGGCCGGAGCCCGCAGAGCTCTCCGGCATCGCGCCCGGCCTTCTTGTCGCTGGAAACCCAGAGGCCCACGAGCTCGAGGTCTGGATGATTGATGATGGCGCGGAGCGCGAGCCGCCCCACGTTTCCGGTGCTCCACTGGATCACGCGATATGGCATGCGCTCGGATACCGCGGTCCGCGGGCCGAAGACAATCGCCGAGGGCGCGTGCGCCGGCGCGCCGTTCACTCGACGACGATCTGCCCCCGCTGGCCCTGCCGCTCGCCCGCCATCTGCGGGGTGAACGGTGCCGCCGAGAAGACGTAGTTCCCGCGCGGCAGGCCGCACACGCTGACGAAGGCGCCGGGGGCGATGAGGGCGACGACCTGATCGCCGCGCCGCTTGAACAACGCGCCCGGGGTGACCGCCGCGTCCGGCGCGACGCGCTCGATCTGCTTGCACTGCACCTTCCCGGCGAGGTCGCGCGGCTCGAGGAAGATCACCTGCATGATGTTCGCCGAGTAGTTCTGGAAGGCGAGCACGTCGCTCGTGCTCATGGTGAGCCGGGTCGGGGAGATGCGGCTCGCGCCGAGCGAGATCACCTTCTGCGGGTGGTCATCGTGGCTCTCCGCCGGTGGTGCGGTCTCGGCCAGGGCGACGCCAGCGGTCGCGAGCAGGACAGTCAGGAGCGCGGCAATCGGTCCTCGGCTCATGGGATCCTCCTTGTGCGCGGGTGATTGCCAGACCGGCGGCGTGCAGGTCAACGAGGGGCGGTCGCGGCGCGCGCCACGACCGCGACCCACACCTCGGAGAGGGCCGGGGCGACCGAGATGAGGTCCACGAGCCGGAGCCCGCCGCCCTCGAGCTCGGCCACGAGCTCCGGGCGGGTGAGACGCCGGCTCGTCTTCACGCGCCGGCCGAGGATGCGGCGGAGCCCGCGGAGGCCGCTCTTCACGGTGTACGGGTGGCACACGGTGGCGATGACGGGGCCGTGGGTCAGGCCGGTCAGGGCGCGGAGCGTCGCTACCCGTGCCGGCGCGTCCAGGTGCATGAGGAAGCGGACGCAGAGGACCGCGTCGAAGGTGGCGGGCCGGAAGGGCGCGTGCTGGACGTCGGCGCGGAGATAGCCGAGTGCCTCCTCGCGATCCCGCGCCACGCCGAGCATCGCCGGCGAGAGATCGGCGGCGACGACCCGGAGGCCGCGTGCGCGGAGCATGTCGTGGAGGATGCCGGTGCCGCACGGCACGTCGAGCACGAGCCCGCCCGCGGGCACGCCGGCGAGGGCGCGCCCGAGCGCCCGCTCGAGGAGCCAGAAGTTGAGCCCGCGGATGGCGCCGCCGTAGCGACGGCGCTCGTAGCGCCGCGCGTCGATGGTGCGGTAGCCGCCGAGCGACGCAGGCAGCCGCGGGGCGGGTGCCTCGGTGGGAGTCGTCATGCCGCGCCGCGACCATAGCAGCCCGGAGCGGGCGCGCCCACGGGCCGGGGTCGCGGGCTTGACCAGCTTCGCAGCGCGGGCGTAAGCCGCGGACATGGACGAGATCATCCTGACGCTCCTCGACGACGAGGCGGAGCGCTCCGTGCCGGTGTCTCCGCGCGGGGATTCGTTTCTCCTCGCGCCGGCCGATCTGACGGCCGCCACTGGATGGCATCTCGAGCCGCAGGGCCTCTGCCGCGGCGCCGTCTGCGTGCCGACGCGGAGCCGGCCGGAGCTCGTCGCGGAGGACCGGGTCGATCTCCGCACCTTCGCCGATCTCGTCGGACGGCCGCTCGCCCTCGACGTCGAGCACGCGGTGGCCGTGCTCGGGACTGCCGCCGGCGAGCGCGGCGCCGCGATGACCTCGCTGCGCGCCCCGGATTTCACGCTCCCCGACATGGCGGGCCAGCCCTTCACGTTCTCCTCGCTCGGGCGACGAAAGAAGCTGCTCGTCGCCTGGGCCTCGTGGTGAGGCTGCCGCTACGACCTGCCCGTGTGGCAGGCCCTGCACACTGAGCTCGCCCCGGCCGGCTTCACCGTGGTCGCGGTCGCGCTCGACGAGGCCGAGGCGGCCCGTGAATGGGTTGAGGCGGCCGGGGCGACGTATCCCGCGGTCGTCGACCGCGATCACGTCGTCGCCGAGCGCTACGGTCTCGTGAACATCCCCTCGACCGTCTGGATCGACGAGGACGACCGCATCGTGCGCCCGGCCGACATCGCACCCGCGGACGACCGCTACCGGAGCTTCACCCACATCGACTCCGAGGTGCACCACGGGCAGCTCCGCGCGTGGGTGCGGGAGGGCGTGCGGCCCCTCGACGACGCGGCGGTGCGCGTGCACCAGCTCCGCCCGAGCCCGGCGGAGCAGCTGGCGCGGGCGGAGCGCCGGCTCGGCGCATGGCTCCACCGTGCCGGGCACGACGCCGCGGCGGCCCGCCACTTCGACCGCGCCGGGCAGCTCGCGCCCATGGACTGGACGATCCGGCGGGGCACGATGCCGCTCCGCGGCGGGGATCCCTTCGGGCCGGAGTTCTTCACGTTCTTCCAGGAGTGGGAGGCCGCCGGCCGGCCCTCCTACAGCCTCCGGACCGGCGTCGAAGGCTCCGACTCCGAGGACGACGCCTGAGGCGCGCGTCGGTGCCGAGACCCGACCGCGCCGCTGGCGCGGCCGTGGCCGCGCTGCTCCTCGCCGCGACCCGGCTCGGGACGGCGGCCTGCACCGACGGTCCGGGGGTCGCGGCCTATCACCTCCGGGTTTCGCGGACCTGCCCGTGCGATCCCGCGGCCGATCCCGCCGTCTACACGACGTGCGCCCGCGAGACGGCCCGTGCCGCGGTGGCCGCCGGGGCGCTCGCCCGCGCCTGCCTCCCCGTCGTCCGTCGCTGCACCCGCCGGGTACGCTGCGACGCGGCCCCGGTGCCGTGCTGCCGCCGCGCGCGGCGGGGACGCGTGCGCTGCTCGGCCGAGGCGAGCGCCGAGGCGTGCGCCACGCGACAGGCGGCCGGCTTCTGCGAGCGCGCACTCGAGTGGAGCGGCTACCGCTGGCGCGTCGGCCGGGCCGACGTCCCGGTGAATCCCGGCCGGAACTACTTCTCCGACAGCGAGGAGAACGTGTTCGTCGACGACGGCGGCCAGCTCCACCTCCGCCTCGTCGAGCAGGACGGACGCTTCACCTGCGCGAGCGTCACCCTCGACCATTCGCTCGGCTTCGGCGACTACCGCTTCCAGCTCGCGAGCCGTGTCGACGACCTCGATCCGCGCCTCGTCGCCGCCGGCTTCACCTACGAGAGCGACACGCGCGAGATCGACGTCGAGTTCACGCGCGCCTTCATCCTGCCGCCGAACAACGCGCAGTTCGTCGTGCAGCCCGCCCTTCGCCCCGGGAACGTCCGCCGCTTCGCCGTGTCGCCGGACCCGGAGTCGACGCACCGCTTCGCCTGGCGGGCCGATGCCGTCGAGTTCACGAGCTGGCGGGGATGGGACGACTTCCCGCCGCCCGCGGACGCGGTGCTCGGCAGCTTCGCCTACGCGGGGCCGGACGTGCCGCCGGCGGGCGGCGAGCGCATGTACTTCAACCTGTGGCTCTTCCTGGGCCCGCCGGTCGGGACCGGCGGGCGCGAGCTGGTCGTCCGCTCCTTCAGCTTCCGCTGAGCCGGCTCAGCCGCCCCACGGGTAGCCGTCGAGCGGGTACTTCGCGCAGGCCAGCGCGTACTCGTCCCGCGTGAAGCGGTTCGAGTAGAGCGCCAGATCGCGGAGCCGCTCGCACTTCGCCGCCGGCGTCGCGAGCCGCGGGTCGGCCTCGATCTGCGCCACCACGCGCTCCTTGGTGACGTAGTCCGACGCCATGCGGATGCCGCCCCCGGCCGGCGTGTCGAGGACGACGAACTTGGGGCTCGCCTCGGTCGTCGCGTCCCATGCGCTCCAGCGCGGCAGCTCACCGCGGCGACCGGTGCCCGGGTCACCCGAGTACGCGAACGCGGCCCAGTACGACATCATCGCGGCGGAGAGCGTCTGCCGCCCCGGCTCGTTCGCCGCCGTCCAGATGACGTCCGCGTCGCGGCCGAGATCGAAATGACCGAAGATGAACGGGATCTCCAGCGCGTGGGCGGCGCCCAGCAGGCGCCCGAGGTCGCTCCCGAGAATGGTGGGCTCCTCGTCCCAGTCGAAGCGGTAGACGAAGACGCTCGGCCCCTGGGCGGGACGCATGCGCATCGCGGGCTCGTCGGCCGCGGCCGCTTTCCAGAGCTTGCTGCCGTACTCGGCGGCGAGGTCGTAGCGCTCCGGGTCGCGCGCCACCGGGACGAGCCAGAGCCAACGGCGCACCTGAGCGGGGTCCATGAGCTGGAAGAGCTTCGTCTCGTCGCGGGTGGTGCCGAGCATGACCGGCACCGCGTGGTAGCGCCCGGGGCGTCCGAGGAGATCGCCGGGCTTCTCGAGCGGCAGGACCGCGCCGTCGGAGAAGACCATGGGCAGGTCGAGGAGGCCGTCGAAGTTCCCGCCCGAGGACGCCTCGAGGATCTCGACGCTCGACTTGCCGCGCAGGTAGCGCGCCACGTCGGCGGCGGACATGCGCGCGAGCGCAGCCTTCGCAGCCTCGCGGTTCGTGGCGGTCTTGTCGCGCACGAGGAGCTCGAGGACGATCTCGCCCGAGCTGCGGGCGTGTCCCGGGACCGGGTCGTCGCGCAGGTGCTCCGCCTTCTCGACGGGCGTCGCGTCGGTCCCGCCGCTCTGCGCGATCGCCCGATGGAAGAGGCCACCGGCGGGGGGCGAGACGAGGAGCATGAACACGTCGTGGCCCCCGGCCGACTCGCCGAAGATGGTCACGTTCCCGGGATCGCCGCCGAAGGCCTCGACGTTGTCGCGCACCCACTCGAGCGCGCGGATCTGGTCGAGCGTGCCGAAGTTGCCCGGAGCGGTCCGCGTCGCTCGCGGCGTCGGCGCGGAGCGCTTCGTGCCGGAACCAGCCGAAGCGGCCCGAGGCGGTAGTTGATGGTGACCACGACGACGTTCTCGCGCCGTGGCGAGCTGGCTCCCGTCGTTGAAGCCCCCGTGCCCGACCGAGTTCCCGCCGCCGTGGATCCAGAGCATGACCGGAAGGCGCGCCGACCCGGTCGGCACCTGGCCGGCGGGGTAGGCGGGCGCCCACACGTTGAGCGCGAGGCAGTCCTCGTTGCCGGTGGGCTGCCCGGGCGGCGTGTCGTTCGAGGCCGCCGATGCGCGTCGCGAGCTGCGGGCACGGGGACGCGACGGCGAGCGCCTCTCGCGTCCCGGTCCAGGGCTCGGGCGGCTCCGGGGCGCGCCAGCGGCGCTCGCCGACGGGCGGCTTCGCGAAGGGGATGCCGAGCCAGGCGTGGCCGCCGTAGCGGCCGGCGCTCCCGATGACGGTGCCGGAGCGCGTCTGGCGCACGCTGCCGGCGTCCGCGGCCGGCGTCCACGGGCTTTTCTCGCGCCGCGCGGCGCAGGCGAGCGCGAGCGCGGCGCCGACGAGCACCAGGGCCACGGCGCGAGACGGGTAGCGAGTCGGCATGCGTCCCTCCCGGGCGCCGCAGGATGGAGGACGCGACGCCGGAAGTCGAGCCGCCCGTCCCCACGGCCGTGTGCCCGGCACACAGCGCGCGCCGTGCGCCCCGCCGCGCGCGGACGGCTCCGGGGCGCGCGTCCAACGTCCTCCGGATCGTTGCGTCGGATGCGTGTCCGCTCGGCGGTTTGGCCGCTCTGCGGCGGAAATCCTGCTTGCATCGTTGCGGGTTTTGCGCGCTGCTCGCACAATCGGCTTGACCCTCGGGGGGAGACTCACTAGTCATTGTCGCGTTGCGGGTCGCTCGCCGTCTCTTCGCCCCCGCGCTCGTCCTGGCCGTCCTCGCTGCGGGGTCGAGTGAGGCATGGGCAACCGTGCCGCTGGGGTTCCAGGACACCGTGGTCACGTCCGCGGTCTCCGGCCCCTCGGTCCTCGCGTTCGCCCCCGACGGACGGCTCTTCGTCGGCGAGAAGGGGACCGGCCGGATCCACGTCATCCAGGAGGGCACGCTGCTCACGACGCCCTTCCTCGATCTCGACGACGTCGTCGCGCCGCCCGCCTTCTTCGATACCTTCTTCGAGCGCGGGCTCCTCGGCATCACCTTCGACCCGAGCTTCGCGAGCAACGGCTTCGTCTACGTCTACTACACGATCTGCAAGGTGCCGGCGGGCGGGGGCTCGTGCGCGTCGGCGAAGAACCGCGTCGCACGCTTCACGGCGAGCGGCAGCACGGCCGTCGCCGGGAGCGAGCTCGTCATCCTCGACGACATCGACTCGGACGCCGGCAACCACAACGCCGGCTGGATCGACTTCGGGCCCGACGGGAAGCTCTACGTGGCCGTCGGCGACGGCGGGCAGACCAACACGAAGGCGCAGGACCTGGGGACGCTCAACGGAAAGCTCCTCCGCATCGACACCGACGGCTCCATCCCGGCGGACAACCCGTTCGTCGGCCTGCCGGGTGTGCGCGAGGAGATCTGGGCGTCCGGCTTCCGGAACCCGTGGCGCTGCCGCTTCCAGCCGCTGAGCGGCCGCCTCTTCTGCGCCGACGTCGGCCAGAGCACCTGGGAGGAGGTCGACATCGTCGAGCCGGGCGAGAACTACGGCTGGCCCGTCACCGAAGGCCCCTTCGACCAGAACGACTTCGCGTACGCGCATCCCATCGACTGGTACAGCCACGGCGTTGGGGGCTCGATCACCGGTGGCGACTTCGGCGCGCGGACCAACTTCCCCGGCGACCACCAGCAGAGCTACTTCTACGCCGACTTCGTCGTCGGCTTCATCCGGCGGGCGATCCTCGACGAGACCGGCTCGCTCGTGGTCGATGTCGAGAGCTTCGCGACGGGGCTCGGGAGCAACTCGGTGACGGATCTCGTCGCCGGGCCGGACGGGAGCCTCTACTACGCGGACTACAGCGCGAACGAGGTGCACCGCATCTCGGCCACCGCGTCGCCGGTCGCGGTGGCGGGGGCGACGCCGACGTCGGGCCTCCCGGATCTCGCCGTGCAATTCTCTGGCGACCAATCGACGGTGCCGGCGGGCTCGCCGAGCTTCCTCTGGGACTTCGACGACGGCGCGACCTCGACCGAGGCCAACCCGCTCCACACCTTCACCGCCGAGGGCCTCTACACGGTGACGCTCACCGTGGACGACGCCGACGGAGCCACGCCGCCCGGTGTGGACACGGTGGAGATCACGGTCGGCCAGGCGCCCGCGGTCACCATCACCGCGCCCAGCGAGGGCCAGCAGTTCGCGGCCGGCGACACGGTCACGCTCACCGGCAGCGCCGACGATGCCGGCGCCACCCTCGCGTGGGAGGTGATCTTCCACCACAACACGCACATCCATCCCTTCCTGAACGGGCTCCCCGGCGGCGCCCAGAGCTTCGTCTGGGCGACGAACGGCGAGGCCGCGGCCGACGTCGGCTACGAGATCATCCTCCGTGCCACGGCGGCGAACGGTCTCGTCGGCGAGGCCCGGCGCACGGTCCTGCCGATCCTCGGCGAGTTCACCCTCGCCTCGAACCCGTCCGGGCGCGTGGTGACGCTCGACGGCCAGCCACGGACCACGCCGTTCACCATCGAGGGCGTGGTCGGCTTCGAGCGCACCATCGGCGTTCCCTCGGCCACCGGGTTCCTCGGCTGGTCCGACGGCGGGGCCGCGACGCACACGATTGCGTCGCCCGCGGCGCCGACGACCTACACGGCGAGCTTCACCGATCCCTGCGCCTCGCCCACCGTGATCCCCGCGGACGGCGGGGTGGTCACCGGGACGACCGCCGGGAACAGCGGCCTCTCGGGGACCTGCGGCGGCGGGACGGCGCCCGAGAAGGTCTTCAGCTGGACGCCGTCCGCCTCGGGGACGGCCACGATCGAGACCTGCGGCGCGGGCACCGAGTACGACACGGTGCTCTTCGTCCGAGAGGCGTCCTGCACGGGCACCCAGGTCGGCTGCAACGACGACACGGTGGGCTGCGCGACGACGAGCGGCGCGACCCACGGCTCGCAGGTGGGTCTCACCGTGAGCGCGGGGACGACCTACTTCATCGTCGTCGATGGGTTCCAGGCCCGCGCCGGTGAGTTCAGCCTGACGGTCGTTCCGCCCGGCGCCGCTCCCACGACGCCAGCACCACGACGACCAGCTCGAGCACGACCTCGACCGAGTTCCAGACGACGACCTCGACCACCGCGACGACGACGTCTACCAACTCGACGGCGCTCACGACCTCGACGTCCACCACCTCCACGACGGACCCGACGGCGCCGTCGACGACCTCGACCTCCACGAGCTCGACCACGACGGCGAGCGGGCTCAACACGACGACCACCTCGACCGTCCCGTCGACGACGAGCACGACGACCTCCTCCACCACGAGCTCGACCACGCCCACGACCTCGTCCTCCACGGTGACGACGACGTCGTCCTCCTCGACGGCGCCCCGCGCCACCTCCACGACGACGAGCACCGTCGCGCCGCCTCAGCTGCGATCCGAGCGACCCCTCGACCTGCGACGACGGCGACGCCTGCACCGACGACCGCTGCGATCCAGCCGTCGGCTGCGTCTCGGTGGCCAGCCCCGACGTGGATTGCGTCGTGGTCAACCTGCGGACGATGGTCGAGGCCGTGCCGGGGTGCGGCACACGCTGCGCGCGTGCCATGGCGCGGGACCTGAAGAAGGTCGAGCGTGCCGGCGCGGCGGGCGCCGGGCGCTGCCGCCAGCGCCTGAAGCAGGCCGCGCGGGCGGCGCGCAGCCTCGCCGCCCGCATCCGGCGGCTCGGGGGGGACGACGCGCTCGTCCGCGAGGCGGAGCGGCTCCAGGTCGAGATCGAGGCCCAGGCCGCGGCAACCTGCCCGGGCGCCAAGCTCCGGCGCTGACCCCGGCGGCGTCGCTAGCGCGTCAGGTGCTCGCGGCCGAAGAACTTGTCCGGAAGGTCGACGTTGTACTTGACCTCGTCGAGCTCGATCGTCGACGTGGTCTTCTTCTGGACGTTCTCCATCTGCTGCCGGCGCGGGGTCCAGATGCCGTCGATCTTCTCCGCCTTGGTCAGCGTCCACACCTTGTACGGCGCGCCCTTCTTGTCGAAGAACTGCGTTCGCACGAGGAGCTTGTCGGTGGGGTCGATGGCGAGGATCGCGCGGCCGTAGATCTCGGCCGCGGCGTCCTTCGGCGTCAGCTCGACGAGCCGGCACGCGCGGCCCTGCACCTGCTCCTCGCCGACGAACTTGTAGGTGTAGGCGTTCAGGTCCGGCGACACGAGGTCGGAGACCGAGAAATCGGAGCCGAGGAAGCCCTCGGCGCGGGAGTCGTCCATCACCTCGATGGCGCGGCGGACCGCGGGCAGGTACATGAACTGACGGTCGCGGCCCTCGGTGCGCTCGAGGAAGAGGAACCGGGTGTCGCGCACGTCCTCGGGGGCGGTCACCTCCATGAAGGTGGCGGTCTCGCCGTTCGGCATCGGCTTGTGGAGGAGGATGAGGTCGCGGGTCCAGCCGCCCGGGGCCAGGAGCCTGGCGCGTGCGGAGAAGGTCACCGAGGGCGTCGCCTCGAGCATGCTCTTCACGAGGGCGCGCGCCTCGTCCTCCTCGGCCGCGGCGCTCGCGCCGGCGGAAAGGGCGCCGAGCGCGGCCGCCAGCAGGCACACGTACGTCCTCCGCATCGCTCTCTCCTCTCGGTCCCGTTCAGGTGACGGCGCCGGCCTCGGCAGGTGCGGCGGCCTCGGCGGCCGCGGCCGGCTCGGGCTTGGCATCGAGGTCGCCGGTCGTCTTCTCGAGGCGGTCGCTCAGGATGCGGGCCAGGTTGAAGAACACGGTCGCGCCGATGCGCGGGTAGCGGCTCCGCAGGCGCCCGAGGAAGCGCTCGTCGACGACGAGGTACTCGCTGTCCTCGACCGCCACCACGTCCGCGGTTCGTGGCTGGCGGCGGACGAGCCCCATCTCGCCGATCACGTCCCCGCGCGCGAGCGTCCGGACCACGCGGCCGGTGACCGGCCGGCGCACCTCGGCGCGGCCTTCGAGGAGGACGTACATCTCCGGCGCCGCCTCGCCGTGCCGTGCGATGAACACGCCGCGCGCCGCCGAGGCGAGCCGCGCCATCAGGACGGCGATCTTCGCCTGGAAGGGCCGGAGGCCGGCGAAGAGGGGGATCTGCTCCTGCGGCGCGGGACCGAGCTTCAGGAAGAGGAGGTCCCAGAGCGTGATGATGCGGACGCTGGTGAGGAGCGCGGGCGTCAGCAGGAGCTCGGTCGCGAGCGCGACGCCCATGGTGGTGGCCGAGAGGATGCCGAAGTGCCGGATGGGCTGGAAGTTCGACAGGCAGACGATGAGGAAGCCGGCCGCGAGCGCCATGGTGATGAAGACCGCTGCCCGCCCCGCCGACGACATCGAGCGGATGATCGCCTCTTCCTGCGAGCCGGTCTCGCGGAGCCCTTCGTTGAAGGTGCTGAGGAGGTGGATGGTGTCGTCGATCGCGATGCCGATCGCGATCGCGGCGATCATGCAGGTGGAGACGTTGAGCGGGATGCCCGTCCACCCCATGATCCCGAAGAGGACGAGCGTCGGGTAGACGTTCGGGATGAGCGCGAGCACCCCGACGCGGATGGAGAGGAAGAGGACCGCGAGGAGGATCAGGAGGACGAGCAGCTCCTGCCAGAGCCCCGCGACCTGCCCCCAGGCGAGCTCGTCGGCGGAGCGGTTCAGGAGGACCACGGTGCCGGTGGCGCGTGCGGTGAGCCCGCGCGGCAGGTGCTCGTCGGCGTACGCCTGGATGCGGTCGACGAGCGTGCCGAAGTCGCCCGAGCGCGTGAGACGGGTGCGCACCAGGATGTTCGCCTGCGAGTGGTCGGGGGCGACGACGCCGCGCACGTCCTCGGGGCTGATCAGGAGGAGGAGCTGCCCGACCTCGGCCTGCGTGTCGGGGAGGCTCGTGCCCGTCTCCGGGCGCAGCGTGCGGCGGAGGAGGTGGAGGTAGTCGAGGATCGTGATCGTCTTGTCGACGCCGGGCTGCTGCCGGATGAACGCCTCGAGGTCCTGGATCGCGGCGAGCGCCTCGAGCTTGGTGACCGCTCCGGGGCCCTCGCCGCTCACCACCACGTAGAAGGGCTGCGTGCCCCCGAGCCCCTCGGTGACGAGCGCGTTGTCGGTACGGACGATGCTCTGCGAGTGGAAGAACGAGAGATAGTCGGTCTCGACGCGGAGCCGCGTGATGCCCCAGAGGCTCCAGAGACCGACGAGGAAGAGCCCGACGAGGATCGCGCGGCTGTGCCGGACCGAGAAGCGCCCGATCCGCTGCAGGCGCTCCGTGAGCCAGGGGCTCTCGTCGCGCCACGCGGCGAAGCCGCGCGGCAGGGGCATGAGGACGAGGAGCGCCGGCGCGACGGTGAACGAGGCGAGGAGGACGACGAGGATGCCGATCACGGAGTAGATGCCGAAGTCGCGGATCGACTGGATGGGAGTGGGGATGAGCGCGGCGAAGCCGATGAGCGTCGTGAGTGCGGCGATGGCGATCGGCGCCCGCACGTGCTCCAGCACAGCGTGGACGACCTCGCGTGCCGAGCGCTCGGGCCGGAGCTCCAGATAGTACTGACTCACCAGATGGATGCCCGATGCGACCCCGATCACGATCAGGAGCGGTGTCAGCACGAGCGTGCCCATGTTGATGGCGCTCCCGAGGAGCACCATGGTCCCGGTCGTCCAGGCGACGGCGATCAGTACCGTGACGACGGGCACGACTACGCCGCGGGCGGTGCGGAACATCACCGTGAGCACGACGATGACGAGGAGGAGCGCCAGCGGCGTGAAGCGCGCCGTGTCGGCCTCCATGAGGCGCGCGCCGTGTAGCTTGACCGTGGGGACCCCGGTCACGGCGAAGCGCTCGGGACCCGTCAGCTCGGCCGCGGCCGCGCGGATCTTGCCCTCGATGTCCTTCGCCATGAACTCGTCGTCGCTCATGGCGTCGTAGACGACGGTCAAGCCGGCGGCGCGCCCGTCGGCCGAGACGACGTTCCCCACGTAGAGGGGCTCGGCGAGCACGCGGGCGCGGAGTGCCGCGGCCTCCTCGGCGGTCTTCGGCACGTCGCGCATCACCCGGCCCGTGCTGAGGCCGAAGTCGTCGAGCGTCGCGGCTTTCACCGTCGCGAGGCTCAGGACCTCGTGTACGCCGTCGATGGCGGCCACGCGGTCGGAGAGGGTGCGGATCTTGGCGAGCGTCGCCGGCGCGAAGATGTCGTCGGCGAAGATGCCGACCAGCGTGACCTCCTCGTCGCCGTAGCGCGCGGCGGCAGCCTCGTAGAAGACGCGGTCCGGGTCACCCGAGGGGAGGAGGTTCTCGACCGAGCTGTCGACCTTGATGTCGCGCGCGACCCAGCCGAACCACGCGGTCAGCGCCAGCATCACGGCGAGCACCCAGTAGGGGGCTCGAAGCGGGAGGCCGAGGAGACGGCTCACGAGGCAAGCCCATAGCGCTTACGGGGACTTCGCGACAAGAGGTGACGGAATCGTGGGGCGCCGGGCAGGTGAGATTCCGCCCAGGGCCCCTGTCCTCCCGGTGAATCTACTTGCTGCAAGAGCAACAGGCTTGCTAGTGTCGATCTTCGGAGGGAAGCCGGTTGCCGACTCATGGCGAAGACTTTGGAATCTGTAGAGGTTCTCCCCCGAGGGGGCACCTGGAGACGAACCCGACCACTCCCGGTCACCGGGTTCTGGATCAGGCCGTTGACCGCGCAGGCCCCCCGTGAGGGAAGCCGGGACGGTCGATCGGAAGACGTTCGTCGACCGTCGAGTCGTGACGCGGCCGCGTGAATCGCGCATGAGCGGCGAGGGCTCTGCGGCCATGGACAGGGACGGTGGCTCGGGCGGCGTTCTCGAACCGGTGATGCCGCTCGCATCGCGGATGGCGCCTCCTGCGGGCGCAGCGCGGGGATGCCCCCTTCGCGCGACGCCGACGACCGCCCTGAGTCTCCTCCTCGTGCTCCTCGCCGGCCCCGGCGTCGCGCGCGCGTTCGCCGAGGCGCCCTGCACCCAGCGGTGCAAGCAGACGGTGGCCGCCTGCCGCCGGACCGAGTGCCGCGGGCTCGATGGCGGTGCGCGGCGAGTCTGCGTCGAACGATGCCGCGGGCTCGTCGGCTGTGCGGCGATCCGGACGCTGGCCTACGTGGTGACCGAGTGCCGGGAGGACGCGCGCGGTTACTACTCCGCGCGTCAGGCGCTCCGCATCCGGCGTGGCAACTGCGAGCCGGTCACCGTCGCCGCGCTCGAGTCGCCCGCGCCGGTGCCGCTCGATCCCGCCTACCGCGGGGCCTGCGGCCTCTTCGGCGTTGGACGCGCCGGCTACCGCTCGGTGTTCGCCGGGGCGTTCGTCCGCGTCGGCGTCAGCCCCGACGGGTCGGTGGTCGTGTTCGAGCTGACGGACGACTTTTCCATCGCGCCCGGCGCCGCGCCGCCACCCCTGGAGGAAGGGATATACCGCGTCGGGGCAGACGGCCAAGGCCTCCGGCGGCTCGGCGCACCGAGCCGCGCCGCCTCGTTTCGCAATCCTCGTCTCGGGGGGACGTCGTCGTTCGACGTGCTCTTCCACTTCAGCCCGGATGGCCGCACGATCGTCTTCACAGACCGGGGCCCGGGGCCTGCCGGCGAGGATGCAATCCAGATCGCGACGCTCGACGTGGCGAACGGCCGGCGCACGCAGGTGACTCACCTCTCGGCTGCCGAGGATCCCGACCCCGCGCTGCCCGTCACCACGACGCCACTCTTCGTCGACGGCGATACGATCGTGTTCTTCAGCTACGCCGACCTCGACGGCGGACACCCGGACGGCGGCTGGTTCAGGATCCACCCCGATGGCAGGGGGCTCGAAGCGGCCGCCACGCCGATTGCGATTCCGGGCAGCCGGCTCGGCGCGACGTTCGACATCGGCGGCGGGGGGACGAACCTCCTCCGGATCGAGCTTCCGGGGGTCCCCATCGACCGCCCGGCCGCGTCATCGTTTTCGGAGATTTTCGTCTTGGACGGCACGCGCCTTCTCCAGCTCACTAACTTTCGTCATACGGACACGGGCTTCGGGGGAAAGCTCCTCGATCGGCGTGCGCGGCGGGGCTACTTCACGGCCTCGGCTGATCCGCTCGGGCAGAATCCATCGGCGAACTGCCAGCTCTTCTCCATCGACACCCTCGGCCGGGGGTTGCGACAGCTGACGCATTTCCAAGAGGTCGATCGGGCGCTCAACGGATGCGGCTTCGGCGTCTTCGGGGGATGTGCGATCGGCCCGATCTTCCAGGACGAGGTGACCAAGACGATCGTCTTCTACTCGGCCTGCGATCCCTTCGGCACCGGAATCAACGGTGGCCAGGTGTTCGCCATGCGCCCGGATGGCACGAAGCTCCGCCAGCTCTCGGCGACACGCGGGATGGTGAGGGAGGCGGATGGCGCCGTGTCTGTGGAGCTTCCGGGGCCCGTGGCGTACTCGTCGCTCCAGGGCGGTCGGGCCCTCTGAACCTCTCGGGCGCTCCCGGCGCCCATACCAGCGACACCCCGCGGTCACTGGGCGAGTATCTGGAGCGGTCGGCTCGTCCTACTGGACGGAGAACGCATACTCGACCTCGAGGGTCGGGATCACGTTCGGGCGGAGGCCCTCGGCGTTCAGCGGCACGACGGCGTTCGCGGCGAGGAAGCCGGAGTCGGCGAAGCGCCAACGGAGACCGACCGACCCGTCGAAGATGTCGTTCCGCTCGATCTGGAAGAAGAAAGGGTTGGCGATGGGATCCGCCTGCGCCGAGAGCTCGTGGCGGCCGAGGACGACGACCGCGAGCGTGAGCCGGTCGATGAACTCGGCGGTGCCGCCGATCGCCCAGCGGACGACGCTCCGCGAGACGTCGTCGGCGTTCAGGTCGATGCCGACGTTCAGGAGCGGCTCGAAGCGGTCGGCGAAGACGTGCGAGAGGATGAGCGCCGGCGGCGACGAGCGTGTTGCCGGTTCCCTGGAAGTCGTCCTCGTCGCCGGTGGGGAGGCTGAGACCGAGTCCCGCCGCCAGGTCGAGCGATCTCCTTGCGGAGGAGGACGTACTTGGCGCGCAGCAGGAGGTCGCCGATGCCGGTGGCGCCGTCGGAGGCCTCGCGGTGCCCACTCCCCGCGCGCGGGTCGCCCGGCGGGAGGGCGAACTGCCGAAAGCGCGGATCGGGCACCAGCGTGTCGGCGGAGACGTCGAGCGAGGTGTGGATGAGGGGCAGGGTCAGGTTCACGTCGAGGTCGGGCGTCACGCCATACGTGATGCTCGGCGAAAGGATGTAGGCGTCGACGTCGAGGTCGGCCACCACTTGGCACGGGAAGGAAGTTCGTGAAGCGGCCGTCCGCGAGGGTGACGCCGCCCTCGACCGGGAAGACGATCGACGCGGCCGTTCACCACCGGGCCGGTTCAGCGAGCGAGTCGAGGTCGTCGCCGTTGATCGTCGTCAGGTGGACGTAGGAGAAGCTCGTGGCGATGTTCAGCTGGCCCCGGCCGATCGTCTCGGCGCGCTCGCCGAGGATCGGGCCGCCCACGCGCGTCTGGCGCTCGAACGCCTCGAGCGCGGGGTTGTACGCGTAGGTGACGCTCGAGCTGGCCGAGGCGATCGGGTAGGTCGAGGCGACCGTGCTCGCGAGGACCGGGGCGATGGGCGCCAGCTCGAGGCGGTCGAAGTTCGGGTCGCGGAGCAGATCCGCGAGGTTGGCAGCATCGAGCCTCGCGAGCGCGATGGAGACAGATCAGTACGAGACTCGCTAGCAGGCGAGCATGCAGGGCCGGCGCACGAAGGTCGCCCTTTTACCTTGTAAGGCCCCTTGGCAACAATGGCACGCGGGAAGCCCGCGCGCACGACCCGCGCCCGGCGAGGCCTCCCCTTGCGGCCACGGCCGACGAACGCGGCGAGCGGGATGCCGACCGCGATCGCGTGTGGCACGCCGTCGAGGCGCGCTCACGGATGCGCGCGGCCGCATCACCGAGCCGGACGGAGCCGTGCCGGTCGCGTACTTGTCGCACATGGGCGTACGCGCGAGCGGACCGAGAACAGCAGCTCCGACACGGACCGCCCAGGACGCCCTTTGGCGGTTGCCTGGCCGATTGGCTACAACTTGGCCGTGGACCCCCCAGGCGAGACCTACACGCGGCGCGTCTGCGCCGTCCTCCTCGCCGACGTGAGCGGGTTCAGCGCCTTCATGGGCGAGGACGACGAGCGCGCCGCCCGTGCCGTCGACGCGCTCCGGAAGGTGGTCCAGGGGATCGTCGCCGACACGCAGGGAAGCGTCGAGCCCGTGGCGGGGGACGCCTTCTTCGCCACCTTCGACAGCGTGGTCGCCGCCGTCGACGCAGCCCTCAATATCCAGCGGAGCGTCGCGGAGCAGGAGTTCGCGGGCCGCCGGCTCCGGGTCCGCATCGGCGTCCACCTGGGCGACGTCCTGCTGCGCGAAGGGAGCGCCTTCGGCGACGCGATCAACGTGGGCGCCCGCCTGCAGGCGCTCGCCCGGCCCGGGACGATCTGCATCTCGGAAGGCGTCTACCGCCAGGTGCGCCGGCGTTTCGACGAGCGCTTCGAGGACCTCGGGCGCCAGCGCCTGAAGAACATCTCGGACCCGGTCCACGCCTACCTGATCGTGCCCGAGGGCCTCGGCAAGAAGCGCGCGCCGCGGGCCAGGCGCTGGCTCCGTCGCGGCGTCGCACCGGCCGCGGCGCTGCTCGCCGTGCTCGCGGTGGTGGCCGTCATGTACACGCGGCAGCGCCCCGCGCCGCGACCCGCCCACCCCATCCTCGCGGTCGAGCCCGCGTTCGAGTCGCCGCCGCCGAGCGTACCCGCCCCGGGAGCGGTGCCGGAGAAGGTCGCGCTCGGCGTCATGCTCTTCAAGCCCCTTGGCGACGACGCGGACACTGCGTGGATGCGCGAGGCGATCCGCGACGGCTTGAACACGCAGCTGAGCGAGCTCTCGCAGCTCAAGGTCTACTCGAAGGAGTTCATCGACTTCCTCATCACGCGCCAGGGGCTCAGCGAGATCGAGGCGGCGACCAAGCTCGGCATCAGGAAGATGCTCTCGGGGAGCTTCGTCAAAGTCGGGGACAAGGTCCGGATCGAGACGCACGTGGTGGACGTGACGACGGGCGTCCTCGAGGCGTCGGCGAGCACCGTCGGCCGCCAGCAGGACTTCATCGAGCTGCAGACCCAGATGGTGATGGACGTGATCGCGCGGCTCAACCTGCCGATCACCGAGAGCGAGCGGAAGCTCCTCGTCGCGCGGCGGAACACCGACGTCGATGCGATGAAGCTCCTGCTCGAGGCCGAGGGCGGGGCCGCACCGCCGCGGACCGCCGGGCCCGGATTCGATCCTGCGCCTGCTCGAGCCGGCGCCCGCGCTCGCCGAGGAGTCGCCGGACGCCGCGAAGGCCGAGATCCTCGCCGTTCTCGAGCGCTACCGCCAGGCGACCGAGGCGCGCGATCTCGAGGCGCTCGCCAAGGTCTACCTCGAGTTCCCGCCCGAGCAGCAGGCGGCGCAGCAGCGCTACTTCGACAACGTGAAGGACCTGAAGGTGGCGATCGACAACGTCGACGTCGCCGTCGTGGGTGACGAGGCCGTCGTCAGCTACACGCGCGCCGACCACTTCGCCGACGCCAAGACCGGGCGGCCGATGCAGGTGTCCGTGCGCCTGACGAAGATCCTGAAGCACCAGGACGACGGGTGGAAGCTCGCGGCGGGGAAGTGAGGACGCTCGGGCACACGACGGTCCTCGAGGGCGAGCGGGGCGGGAAGTACCCGCACGGGAACTCGCTCCTCGTCGTCGGCACCGCGGAGACGGTCGTCGTCGACCCGTCGCTCTCGCTCGTGGGGCGGGCGGAGCGACCACGCGTCGACCGCGTCCTCAACAGCCACTGCCACGAGGACCACGTGGCCGGGAACCATCTCTTCCCGGAGGTGCCGTGGCACCTGCCCGACGCGGACCTGCCGGGCATCCGCTCGCATCGAGGCGATGATGGCGATCTACGGCATGACGCCGGCGATCGACGCGGCCTTCCGCCGGGTGGTCGTCGACCAGTTCCACTTCACGCCGCGGGCAGATGCGGTGGGATTCGGCGACGGCGACCTCTTCGACCTCGGCGGCGTCCGGCTCCGCGCGATCCACGCCCCGGGTCACACGCGCGGGCACTCGCTCTTCCACGTCGAGCCCGACGACGTGCTCTACCTCGGCGACATCGACCTCTCGAGCTTCGGGCCGTACTACGGGGACGCGTGGTCGTCGCTCGAGGACTTCGAGCGGACGCTCGCGCGCGTGCGCGCGATGGACGCGCGCTGGTACGCGACCTTCCACCACATCGGGGTGGTCGACGGGCCGCGCGGCGTTCCTCGAGCGCCTCGATCGCTTCACCGCGGTCATCGCCGCCCGCGAGGCGCGCCTGCTCGCCTACCTCGCCGAGCCGCGGACGCTCGACGAGATCGTCGCCCACCGCTTCGTCTACCGCCCGGGCGACCCGGTCGCCTTCGCCGACGACGTCGAGCGCCGGAGCATGCGCCAGCACGTCGACCGTCTGCTCGCGGCCGGGCGCGTGCGCGAAGTGGACCCGGGGCGCTTCCTCGCGCGCTAGGCGGGCGGCGCGAGCGCCAGGAGCTCGTCGAGCGCGCGCACGCAGACGTCCGCGTGCTCGCTGAAGGCGAAGCGCCCGCTCGCGTCGACGTGGACGGTCGCCGTCCCCGCCGCGCGTCCCGCCTGGAGGTCGTAGAGGTAGTCGCCCACCATGACCGCGTCCTCGGCGCGGGCACCCCAGTGGACGAGGAGGCGGTGAATGCCGTCGGCGCTCGGCTTCGGCGCCGCTGCTTCGCGGCCGACGATGCAGGCCGGCGTGAAGAAGCCATCGAGGCCGCACACGCGGAGCGTCTCGCGAGCGTTCTGCCAGCTGTTCCGCGTGAGGATGCCGAGGCGGGCGCCACGCAGGGCGAGGGCGGCGAGGAGCGGGTCGGCGCCGGCCTGCGCGCGGGCGCGGGCCGCGATCTCGAGCTCGATCGCATCGAGCCGGACGAGGAGCGGCGCGGCCTCGGCGGCGGGGAGCGCGGCGAGCGCCTCGAGGATCGGTCGTCCCTCGGTGATCCCCAGCTCGCGGCGGATCGCCGCGAAGTCGTGCGCGGCGACGGTGAGCGTGCCGTCGAGGTCGAAGATCCAGTGGCGGCGTGCCCAGAGGTTCACTCGGGCAGGAGCTCCACCGGATCGCCGACGGCGAGCGTCCCACCCCGGACCACGTAGCAGTTGAGCGCGATCTTCCCCCCGAAGTCGCGATGGATGCTGCGGAGAACGTCGACGTCCTGCGCGAGCGTGTCCGGGTCGAAGGTGGTCATGACGCAGCGCTGGCGGAGCGAGTGGACGCCGATCCGCGTCTCGCCCGCGCGGAGCACGTGGTTCTCCCAGTCGCGCTCGGCGAGCCCCGGGACGCCGCCGATGACGATGTTCGGCCGGAGGCGGCGGCCGTCGTGGCCGAAGGCGGCGACGGCGCCGTCGGTGGCGACGAGGAGCGGCAGGACGTCGAAGCGCTCGAGGCCGTCGTCGCGCACGAGACGCGCACCCGGGTCGGCGGCGGCCTCGACGTCGCGTGCCACCTCGGGCGAGCGCCACGGGCGGCCGTCGACGAGCGGCTCGCCGTCGGGTCCGAGCACCGCGTGATGGCCGAGGAGCCGGGGGCGGGTCCGCGCCGTGACCACGCGGCCGTGTGCGCTCACCACGTGCACGACGCGATCGCCGGCGATGCCGTCGTTCCCGAGGGTGGCGCGCTCGAGCCGCTCGCCGGCCATCGACTTGACCGGGTAGCGCCAGAGCTCGGCGATCCACATGCCGAGGTCTCTACCGGGTTCGCCGCTTTGAGGACAGCGGGCGCGTCAGCGGAGGAACACCGGTCCGAGACCGCACGCCGCGAGGCGCTCGGCGATCTGCGTCTTCATCGCAATGGTGCGGATCGGGAACTCGGGGACGAGCCCGTCGAGCACCGCGCCGTGTGCACGCAGCTCCTCGCCGTCCACCTCGTTCGCGATGAGCCGGCGTGCGCCGCCGAGCACGCGCGCGTTGGCCGAGGCGACGAAGACGTGGGTCAGCGCCAGGCGGAGCGCGTTCGCCGCCTGGTCCCGCGCCGAGGAGGAGGCGCGTCCGGTTCACGACGCTGTCCATGGCGAAGACGTCGATGATCATGTTGCTCAGGATCTCGAGGTGCTGCTGCTGGTTCGCCAGCGAGGCGAGATCGTGCTCCATGAGGACGCGGAGCACGTAGGCGATCACGCGCTTCGCCATCTCGGTCGCGTGCGTCTCGAGGGCGAGCGGCCCGGGCCCCGGCGTCGGCCGGCGGGCGGGGTTCCCGAGCTCGCTCTCGAGCTGCGCCAGGAAGTCCCCGTAGGGAAGCCGCCCCTGGCTCATGCGCTTCATGAGCGTCGCGGGGATGATGAGGCGGTTCACCTCGTTCGTCCCCTCGAAGATGCGGTTGATGCGCGAGTCGCGGTAGTGGCGCTCGACGGGATACTCGGCGGTGAAGCCGTAGCCGCCGAGCACCTGGAGCGACTCGTCGGCGACCAGGTCGAGGGTCTCGGTGCCGAAGACCTTCAGGATCGAGTCCTCGATCGTGTACTCCTCGATCACCTCGCGGACCATCCGCATGTCGGCATCGGCCGCGAAGGGCGGGATCGCCGCGGCCGCGGCGTCCATCAGGCCAGCGGTCCGGTAGCTCATGCTGTCGGCGACGTAGATGCGTACCGCCATGTCGGCGAGCTTCCGCTGGATCATGCCGAAGCTGGCGATGGGGCGGTCGAACTGGCGGCGCTCGAGCGCGTAGGCGAGCGCATGCGTGAGGCAGTCCTTGGCGGCGCCCACCGCCCCGGCGCCCAGCTTGAAGCGGCCGACGTTCAGGATGTTGAAGGCGATCTTGTGCCCCTGGCCGACGGTGCCGAGCACCAGGTCGGCGGGAACGAAAACGTCCTCGAGGATGAGCTGTCGGGTCGAGGAGCCGCGGATGCCGAGCTTGTGCTCCTCGGGGCCCGTCGAGAGCCCCTGGCTCCCGCGCTCGACGAGGAACGCGGTGAAGTGCTCGCCGCCGACCTTGGCGAAGACCGTGAACAGGTCGGCGAAGCCGGCGTTGGTGATGAACTGCTTCGTGCCGGTCAGGCGGAAGCCACCCGCGACCGGGACGGCGCGCGTCTTGGCGGCGAGCGCGTCCGAGCCCGCGCCCGGCTCGGTGAGCGCGTAGGCGGCGAGCCACTCGCCGGTCGCGAGGCGCGGCAGGTAGCGCTCCCGCTGCGCGTCGGTCCCGTAGTAGACGAGCGGCAGCGAGCCGATCCCGGTGTGCGCGCCCCAGGAGACACTGAACGAGCCGCAGAGGGCGCTCCGCTCGCAGACGAGCATCGAGGTCGCCTTCGAGAGCCCGAGGCCGCCGAAGCGCTCCGGGACGTCGATCATGAGGAGCCCGAGCTCGCCGGCACGCCGGAGGAGGCTCTCCATGAGCCCCTCCTGCTTCCGCTCGATGTCGTCGAGCCGTGGCAGCACCTCGTTTCGGACGAAGTCCTCGGCCGTGGTCGCGTAGAGGAGGTCCTCGTCGCTGAACTCGGCCCCGGTGAACTGCGGGCTCGAGCCGACGGGGTCGACGAGCCAGCGTCCGCCGGCGGGGACGGCTGGGGGCGAAGGCTCCTCGAGCGGCTGGACGAAGGCAGTGGCGGGCTTGGCCGTCATGGGCGTCTCCTCCTCCCCTCCCCGGCGCCGGATCGGCGTGGCGGGCTCGATCGGAGCAAGGCGCAGGCCATGGCGAGAGCCCGCAGTGTGCCTGCGTCGACGCCGGCGGGCTCGGCGGTCGGATGACTCTGCGTCATCGCCGCGCGCTCGGGCAGGGACCGTGCTGGCTGCCGCAGCGTGGCTTGCAGTGGCGACGGCCGGGCGCTACGCCGGGCGCCGGAGGACGATCGCATGCCAGGGTCGCTCGCAGAGAAGGTCGCGGTGATCACCGGCGCGGCGTCGGGCATCGGCGCTCGCCACCGCCCGCCGCTTCGCTCGCGAGGGTGCACGCCTGGTCCTCGCCGACCTGAACGAGGACGGCGGCCGCGCGGTGGCGACCGAGCTCGGAGCGCTCTTCCAGCGGACCGACGTCACCGACCTCGCGCAGGTCGAGGCGCTCATGCAGGCGGCCGTCGACCGCCACGGGCGCCTCGACGTCGTCTTCAACAACGCCGGCATCGGGGCCTACGGCGAAGACGCCCGACCTCGACCCCGAGCGTCTGGCACCAGGTGATCGCCGTCGACCTGCACTCGGTCTTCTACGGCTGCCGCGCCGCGATCCCGCACCTCCGGCGCGCCGGCGGCGGCGCCATCGTCAACACCGCGTCGATCTCGGGCCTCTTCGGCGACTACGGCCTCGCCGCGTACAACGCCGCCAAGGGCGCGGTCGTCAACTACACGCGCACGCTCGCCATCGACCACGCGCGCGAGAACGGATCCGCGTGAACGCGTCTGCCCGGGGCCGATCGACACGGCGCTCCTCGCGCGCCGCTCCTCGGGCTCCACGGGGCGGTCGAGGAGTACGCGAGGCTGATCCCCATGGGCCGCGTCGGCCGCGCCGACGAGGTGGCCGCGGCGGTCGCCTTCCTCGCCTCCGACGACGCGTCCTACGTCACCGGCGCGGCCTCGTCGTCGACGGCGGCGTCACGGCGGCCACCGGGCAGCCGAGCTTCTCGAAGCTCCTCGGGGAGTGAGGGAGCGCGTCGCGCGGCCGTGAACGTCCTCGCCATCGACCAGGGGACCTCGGCCACCAAGGCGCTGGTCGTCTCGCCCGACCACGAGGTGCTCGGCGACGGCCGAGGTCCCGGTCGGGCCGACGGCGCTCGGCGACGGCGGCGTCGAGCAGGATCCCGAGGCGCTCCTCGCTTCGGTGCGCGACGCCGGGCGCGGCGGCGCTTGGCACGCGCCGGCGTCCCCGTCGTGGCCATCGGCCTGGCCAACCAGGGGGAGACGGTCCTCGCCTGGGATCCGCACGACGGGCCGGCCGCTCTCGGCGGCGATCTCATGGCAGGACCGGCGCGCGACGGCGGTCTGCGGCGCGCTCGCCGGCCGTGCCGAGCGACTCCGCCACCTGACGGGCCTGCCGCTCGACCCGTACTTCGCGGCGCCGAAGATGCGCTGGCTCCGCGAGCAGGTGACGAAAGCCGGCGTGGTCACGACGACCGACACCTGGCTCCTTCACCGACTTGCCGGCGTCCATGTGACCGATGCCGCGACGGCGTCGCGGACGCTCCTCGCCGACCTCGACGC
>CAVUBO010000035.1:0-9880 GCA_963739785.1 uncultured Actinomycetota bacterium
GGACCGGTGCGACCAGTCAACCGGGACGGGCTGTTCATGAGCGTGGAGGTCCTGCGGTACGCCGCCTTCCCCGCGGGCCACGCGGGCGGAAACCCCGCCGGTGTGGTCCTCGACGCCCGCGGCATGACCGACGAAGCAATGCTCGCGGTCGCTGCGGAGGTTGGATTCTCCGAGACGGCGTTCCTGTTCCCCGCAGAGTCCTCGGCGGACCGCATGGAGGACGCCAGCGAGGCGCAGGTGCGCTACTTCAGCCCCCTCGCCGAGGTGCCGTTCTGCGGTCACGCCACGATCGCCGCCGCGGTCGCTCACGCCGAGCGCCACGGCGCCGGACGCCTCGACCTGGTCACCCGCGGGGGACTGGTGCCGGTTCACACCCGTGACGAGGGTGGTCGGCTGGTGGCCACGCTGACCAGCGTCGCGCCTTCGGTCAAGCCCATGTCGCTAGACACGCTGGCGGCGACGCTGGAGGCCCTGGGCTGGTCAACGGACGTGCTGGACCGGGCGCTGCCGCCGTACGTCGCCTTCGCGGGCAACTACCACCCGGTGCTGGCAGTCAGCAGCCGGCAGGTGCTCGCGGGCCTCGACTACGACTACGCGGCGCTCGGAGCACTCATGGCAGAGCACGGTTGGACGACGATGCAGCTCGTCCACCGCGAACGCCCGGACCTCTTCCACGCCCGCGACCCCTTCCCGCCGGGCGGTGTGGTCGAGGACCCGGCGACTGGGGCGGCTGCGGCGGCGCTCGGTGGCTACCTGCGGGCGCTGGGCCTCGTGCCGCACTCGCGGCGCGTCACCATCCATCAGGGCGAGGACATGGGCCGCTCGAGCCTGCTGCTGGTCGATATCCCCGAGCAGGGCGGCATCGACGTCACCGGCTCGGCCACTCGGCTGTGACGTCGGGGTCTCGGATCAGTCGGCGTCAGGGCCGGCCAGCTCTCGCTCCGCCACCGTCAGCCCCTCGCTCTCGGCATCGAGGGCCAGGTATGCCTCGCGGTGCTCGTCCTGGAAGCGCCGCCACGATGTCTCGTCGCGGAACCGGTCGACGGTCAGGTACCGCCCCGTGTTGCTCACCGAGGCGAAGAGCTCGGTTCCCTCGAAGCCTTCGGAGGACGAGAACAGCTGTGCCCACGCGCCGTTCGCACCGTAGATCCGCTCGAAGTCCGCCGCGGCGGCCTCCCTGACGTCGTACTCCCACACCCGGATCATCATCCCTCGATTGTCGCCCGGCGAGCCTTCGCCGTCACTTGTTCACAGCCCGTCGAGGGGCAGATGTCGAAGCGCGCCCATACCGACTCACCGCCCGAGGCTTGGTCGAGCGGCCCACTGCGGCGTGGCAGCTGAAGAAGGTGGTATGAAAGCCTGCATGTTGCCGATCGCAGAGCTCCATCTTCACCTTGAGGGCACTCTCGAACCAGAAACCATCTTCGCGATTGCCGAACGGAATGGGGTCAGCCTGCCCTACGAAGACCTCGACGAACTCAGGTCGCGGTATGCCTTCACCGACCTGCAGTCCTTCTTGGATCTCTGCTATGCGAACGTCGCCGTGCTGCGGGCTGCTCAAGACTTCTCGGACATGACGACCGCGTATCTGGATCGCGCACGCGCTGCGGGGGTCCGGCACGCTGAAGTCTTCCTCAACCCCCAGGCTCACACAGCGCGGGGCATCCCGCTGCAAGAAGTCATGGAAGGAGTGACAGGTGCCCTGTCGGAGTCGCTGCGGACTCACGGCATGAGCAGTGGCCTGATCGTGGCGTTCCTTCGCGACGAGAGTGAGGAGTCGGCGATGGCAACCCTTGAGGCAGTTCTGGCCCTCAACGTGCCGTTCATCGGGGTTGGCCTCGACTCCGCAGAGGTAGGCCACCCACCATCGAAGTTCGCGCGTGTTTTCGAGCGGGCGCAAGCTGAGGGCCTCCATCGCGTCGCTCACGCGGGCGAGGAGGGCCCGCCCGAGTACATCTGGGAGGCGCTCGACGTGTTGGCCGTCAATCGGATTGACCATGGGAACCGCTGCCTCGAGGATGAACAGCTCGTCCGACGTCTCGTCACGGATCAAGTGCCGCTCACAGTATGCCCGCTTTCGAATGTCAGCTTGCAGGTCGTCAACGAGCTTTCCTCGCACCCTCTTGCGACGATGCTGGAGCGTGGCCTCAAGGTGACGGTCAACTCGGATGATCCCGCGTACTTCGGTGGATACGTCGATGACAACTTTGAGGCGTTGATCGAAGCTGGCTGTCTTGAGCCCGCGGACTTGGCCAAGCTGGCCCGCAATTCGATTGAGGCGTCGTTCGCTGATTCACGTCGCAAGCAACAACTGTTGGAAGAGCTAGATACGGCACTGGCCGACCAAGACAGCACTGCTCGTGATTCTGGGGGGCCCTCGCCCGCAGCAAGGTAGGTCTACCAGGCCCACGCCACTACCGCAGGGCCGGTAAGTAGCGGCTGTCGCCCGATCGCGGAGGCCATGGCTGAGGCGCCGCTCCTCCCTGCGGCGCCGTGCAGCTCATCGCGGGAGCTTCGTCTCTGGCAGATCCGCGCCTCGTGGCTGGATGTGGGCTGGTGGCGAGGGCGCGAGGAGCTGGGCAGCTGGAGTACGAGATCCGGTGGCTACTCCTGCAGTAGCTCGTTGAACAGTTCGGCGTACTGGATCAGGTGCCGGTCGCCGAGGTACTGGTCGCGCACCCGCTTGCCGGCGGCGTCACCCAGCCGCTGGGCGAGGTTGTCATCCTCGAGCACGGCGGCGATCAGATCCGCGAAGCCACCCAGGTCGGCCGGGTCGGGCAGCATCAGGCCACTCTCCCCGTCGACGATCTGGTCCTGGATGCCACCGACGGCGGAGGCGATCACGGGACGGTTCTTCCACATCGGCTCGGTCACCGTCAGCCCGAAGCCCTCGACCAGGCTCTTCTGCACCACGACGGTGGCGTGCCGCTGCAAGGCGTTGACGAGGTGGGCGTTCTCGTCCACGTCGTCCATCGGCAAGGAGATCAGATGCACCCGTTGTCTCGCCTGGATGGGCAGCGCCTTCCACAGGTCGACGCACTCGAAGAGCACTTCGGCGCCCTCGGGGTCGTCGCTCACCCCCAGCACATCAGGCCCCACCAGCATCAGGTGCGCATCGCTCGGCAGCCGGGACAGGCTGGTGGCGAAGGCGGTCAGGACCCCGGCCATGTCCTTGAGCCGGTCCCAACGGCTGACCTGGAGGACGACGCGCACGTCCCCGGGCACCATGTCGCCGGCGACGACGAGGTTGCCGTGGGCCCGCACCGTCCCGGTGGAGCCGTCGCGTCGGCCGAAGGCCAGACTGCCCTGCTCTCCAGGCCTGGCCACGAGGCCGGCATGGAGCAGCGTCGCGTCGACATCGGCTGGTGGCAGCGCGACATTCTTGGTGCTGAACGGGTCCAGCGACGGAGGGATGATCCGCGAGCGGCGCCGATCCAACCATCGGGGGCCGTAGGCTTCGCGCGAGAAGATCGTGGCGTCCGCCTGACTGACGTAGGGCTCCAAGAAGTCCCAGCCGACGTCGGTGAGCTCGGTCGGTGTGTCCCGGCCGATGTGACAGCGCCACACCACGTGAGCGCCCATCGCACGCAGTCCCTCGGCCAGCCCTGCGGCCTGAGGGTCGTGCAGGAGCACGATGTCACCAGCCCGCACCCGTCGACCTCATGGTGTCGAGGTTGCCGGCGAGGACCGACTCGTACTCGTCTCGCTCCGCGTCACCCAGTGGGCCACCGTCACCGGGTACCCCGTGCAGGACGTTGTGCAGTCGCTTGGTGATCCGGAAGAACCTCGGGTTCCCCTCCAGGACCAGCCACCGCGCGTCGACACCTGCCCCGCGGCTGTAGGCCAACAGCGTCGTGAGCATCTCCGCGACCCCACCACCGGAGGCCGTCGCGTTCACGTTCCACACGACCCGACCGTCCAGGATGCGCCGTGCGAGGACCACGTTGCTCTCGAGCCGCTCAGCACGCTCCGCGTCCAGAAGTCGTGCCAGCCGTTCCAGCGACACCGGGTCGATGCGAACCTCACGCATACCCGATGCTCCCACCCGAAGGCCCGCGTTGCACGAGGGCAGCGGCCCCCGGCCTCGCCGCCCCCGCTTGCCCCCGTGCCCCTCGGGTGACAAGGTCGCCGTATGCCTGCGCTTGTTCCTCCCAGCGGACTCACGACCACGGAACTTCTCCGCTGGATGTTCGACCGCATCAATGACCACGACCTTCCGAGCATGCGTCAGCTGTGGACCGCCGACACCGTCGAGCACTTCCCCGACGCCACCTGCCGTGGCGCCGACGAGGTCGCCGCCTACTTCGCCGACAAGTTCGCCGCGATCAGGGGGTTCCGTCTCGAAGTTCTGGCACTAGCCGAGTCGGGGGACGATGCGCTGGTTCATTGGCGGATGACGGGGCGCCATATGGGCACGTTGCTCGGGATCGCGGGCACCGGCAAAGAGATCGAACTCGACGGAATCGACCACTTCGTCCTGCGTGACGGCAAGGTCGCCGTCAACACCGTTGTCTTCGACCAGATGAAGTTCGCCCGCCAGGTGGGCCTGCTGCCGCCCGACGGCTCAGTGGCCGACAAGGCGCTCAAGGCCACCTTCAATGCCAAGACCAGAGTCGTCATCGCTGCGCGCCGCCGCTCGCGGCCCTGACCGCTGCGGCAGACCGGCCGGCTATCGGCGGTGACCGGTTCGGAGATTGGGGCGCGGCGACCCCTGTGGATCACCGAGCCCTGCGATCAGCAGGACATCGGGTCCTGATGTGATCCAGATGAACGTCGACAACGGGAGGGCGAGGCCAGCGGTCACCACCGTCGACTGAGCAGTTCACAGCGGAAAGCACCGGCCCGACCGCTCTCGCCGTGGGCGGCGGGGAGCGGGCACAATCACCCTGTGGGATCGGCTCGCGCCTCGTCTGAGGCCGTCGTGTCCGCGCGTGAGGCCGAGGTCCTCGCGGCGGTGGCGGAGCATCTCACCAACGCCGAGATCGCCGAGCGACTGTTCATCTCCGTCCGCACGGTCGAGAGCCACGTCTCCTCGCTCCTGCGCAAGCTGCAGGTCGTCGACCGTCGTGAGCTCGCGCGGGCCGCCGCCCGGATCCTGGACTCCCCGGCGGGGGCCTGGCCGGAGTCCCGACCGCCCGGACCCCTGCCCACGCCGCTCACGTCGTTCGTCGGCCGGGAGCAGGAGCGTGAGGATCTCGCCGGGGCGCTGGCCGAGCACCGGTTGGTCACGGCGGTCGGCCCGGGTGGGATCGGCAAGACCCGCCTGGCGATCCAGGTCGCCGAGGACGTCCGGGACCGATTCCCGGACGGGGCGTGCTTCGTCGACCTGGTGGCGGTGACCGACGAGCCGTCGGTGGCCCCCGCCGTGGCGGCGGTCCTCGGCCTCGGCGAGAGCCAGGAGCGGACCGTCGAGGAGGTGCTCACGGGCTGGCTCGGCTCCCGTGACCTGCTGCTGGTACTCGACAACTGCGAGCACGTGCTGGACTCGGTCAGCGTGCTGCTCGAGCGACTGCTCATCGCATGCCCCAGGCTCAGGGTGCTCGCCACGAGCAGGTCGCGTCTGCTGCTCCCGTTCGAGTGGGCCTACCCCGTCCCCGGGATGTCGCTCGCAGCGACCGACGGTGAGCATGCCGACGCCGTGGCGCTGTTCCTGAGCCGGGCCACCACCAGCGGGACGGCGGTCGGCTCCGGGGACCTGGACCGGATCGGCGCCCTGTGTCGCGGGCTCGACGGGATGGCCCTGGCCATCGAGCTCGCGGCCGCCCGGCTGCCGGCCCTTGGACTCGACGGTCTCGAGGCGGGACTTGCCGACCGGCTGCTCCTCCTGACGGGTGGATCCCGTCTCGACCACCGGCATCGTTCGCTCCGATCGGCGCTGGACTGGAGCTACGCCCTGCTCAGCGAGCCGGAACGAGCCCTGTGGCGACGGATGTCGGTCTTCGGTGGCCCGTTCTCGGCACAGGCCGCCGAGGAGATGAGCGGTGGGTGGGCGCCCGTCGGCGCCGACGAGGTGGCCGCCGTCCTGGCGCGGCTGGCCGACCAGAGCCTGCTCGTCACCACCTCCACCCTGCTGGGCACGCGCTACCGGATGCTCGAGACCATCAAGCAGTACGCCACCACCCTGGTCGACGACGTGGGGGAGGGCGACACCGCCCACGCACGCCACCTTGGCTGGTGCCTGGCCGCGGCGGAGCGGCTCGGCGAGCCCACCATGGCCGGCCCTGCGGGTGAGCGCTGGCGCGCCGGGTTCGACGAGATCTCCGTCGAGACCCGCCTCAGCCTGCCGTGGGCGCGCCACGTCGCCGACCAGCGGGAGCCGGCGTATCGGCTCTCACTGCTGATGGCCCGGCTGAGCCTCGACCGCGGTCGACCGGGTGAGGCACAGCGGCGCTTCGAGCTGGCCGCGCATCTGGCACCCGACGACATGTCGAGGACTCTCGCGCTGCGCCACGCGGCGGGCGCGGCAGACGGGCGCCAGTTCGGGAACGAGTCGCTCCGGCTGCGGGAGCTGGCCGCCGACTCTGCCCTGAGCGCCGGTGACCCTGTCGGTGCTGCCATCGATCTCGCGCGAGCCGCGGAGCTCGTGGGGCGGGGTCCGGGGATCATGGCCGTCCTGCCGCCGCCGACCGAGGTGGAGCGACTGCTCGCCCGAGCTCGCCCGCTGGCGGGTGGTGATCCGGCAGCGGAGAGCCGGATCCTGACCGCCGAGGCGTTCTCACGGGTCGACGTCGATGGTCCGGAGGTCCGTTCGCTCGCCGATCGAGCGCTGGTGCTGGCCAGGGAGGCGGGTGACCCGCTGGCCGAGAGCGCGGCCCTGGACGTGCTGACCGCCACGCAGCTCGCGAGCGGCCAGCTCGCCGACGCCCTGGAGAGCGCCGTACGCCGCACGGAGCTGCTCGCACCGGTGCCAGTGAGTGCGGAGTCGGCGCTGGAGTTCTTCGACGCCTACCAGATGGGCTCGCAGTGTGCGGTGGCCGCCGGTGACCTCGGCGAGGCGCGTCGGCTCGGCGAGGGGCTGCTGGACCTGCCCATCTACCGCGAGGAGTACCACCTTGCCACTTCACGTCTGATCGTGGTGGGGTTGCTCGCAGGCACCTGGGACGAGGCGCTGGAGCAGTCGGAGCTCTTCCGCATGGGATGGGAGCGGGCCGGACGACCCCTACAGGGCAACCTGCGCACCGCGCCGCACGCCGCCGCGACGATCTGCGCGCTGCGGGGCGACGAGGAGGCTCGCGCGAGCTGGATGACGGTGGTCGCCACGCTGGAGAAGCCGATCCGTGAACGCTGGGCCGTGCCGTTCGGGCGCTTCTTCGACGCGCTGGTGCTGCTGCACCGCGGGTCGGCGATCGAGGTGGTGGAGGAGTTGGCGGAGCCACCGGAGAGCCTTCTCGGTGACGCAGGCGGGATGTGGCGCGCCTGGTACGCCTCCGTCTGGGCCGAGGCGGCCGTCCTGGCCGGCCTGCCCGACGCGGGGGACCGGCTGCGCCGCGCCGAGACGGCGACGGTCGGCAACCCGATCGCCCAGGCGGTCGTCCGGCGGGCAGCGGGGCTGGCACGGCAGCTCGCCGGGGAGCCGGGCCTTGGCCGCGACGACATGGTCGCCGCGGCCGCGGCCTTGCGGTCCCAGGGGGCTCGCTACCAGTGGGCGCGGACCCTGGCGATGCTCGACGGGGACGATCAGGAACGTGGTCTCGCCGAGCTGGCCGCGTTGGGCGCGACCGCTATGGCCTGGCCTCCACCACCAGGTTGAACGGCGTGCGCGCAGCGACGCGCACACTCGAGAAGCCGGCCTCGCGCAGCACGTCCTCGAGCCGGCGGGGTCCCGCCTGGGCGCCCAGCCCGAGGGCGACGTCCTGCGACAGCGAGGACGGCGTGCAGATGACCGTGGACAGCCCGTAGTACAGCCGGCCGACCGGGTTGAGATTGTCCACCAGGTCGTCACCCGCCGCGGGCTCGACCAGCAGCAGGGTCCCGTCGGAGGCCAACGACTCCCGCAGGTGCCGGGCCACGCCCACCGGGTCGCCCATGTCGTGCAGGCAGTCGAACATCGTCACCAGGTCGTAGCCCCTGCCGGGGACCTGTGCCGCGGCCGCGACCTCGAACCGGGTCCGGCGGTCGACCCCGGCCTCCGCCGCAGCCACCCGGGCCTCGTCGACGGAGGGGGCGTGACTGTCGACGCCGAGGAACGTGGACCGCTCGAAGGCCCGCGCCATGATGACCGTGGAGGCGCCGTACCCGCAGCCGACGTCGGCCACGCTGGCACCGGCCTGGAGCTTGTCCACCACGCCGTCCAGCGCGGGGAGCCACGACTGCACCAGGTTCGCCTCGTAGTTGGGCCGGAAGAGCCTCAGGCAGCCGGAGAACAGACGCTCGTCGTGCTCGGCCCAGGCGACGCCCTCACCCGTGACGAACATCCGGGCGAACGCGTCGTGGTCGACGTAGACGGAGGCGATCGTCTCGGCTGCTCCGCCGAGGAAGACCGGGCTCCGCTCGTCGGCGAGCACGAGCGCGTGCTCGTCGCGCAGCTCGAAGGTGTCGGTGTCCGGGTCGTAGGCGACATAGCCGCCGGCCGCCTGGTTGGCGAGCCACTCGCGGACGTAGCGCTCGTGGGTCCCGGACCGCTCGGCCAGGGACGCCGGCGACAACGGCCCGGCGGACGCCATCGCCCGGTAGAGGCCGAGGCGGTCGCCGAGATGCACCATCAGGCCCGAGACCGCGGCGGCGAGGTCGCCGACGGCCTGGTTGACGAAGAGCTCCAGCGCTGCCTCGTCGAGGCGGGGTGGGTCGATCGTGGTCATGCTTTCTCCTAGGGGTCTGTCGTCCAGCTGGGGACGACGTCGGTCCGCCGTGTTCGGCGGTCGTCCCACCGTCTCTGCCGCGCCCTGTCAGCACATCCGTGGCAACCACGGAGCGCACCACGGAATCACCGGATCGGTGGTCGGCCCCGATGTGCGGGGGAGTGTTCCGGCCGCACCGTTTGTCCCGTCCGGCAGGTGGCCGGGCAGACGGGAGAAGGACCCATGATGAACGAGTACGTCGTGAGCAGACTCGCCGCTCAGCGCGCAGAGCGGATCGCCGCCCGAGCGCGAGGAGCCCGGGTGGCGCACAGGGCCAGGGTCGACCGGCGCGTCGACAGATCCGACGAGGGCGGGCCGTCCCGGGGCGGCGACGGGGTAGACATCCTGCCCCTGGCCCCTGGAGACACCGAGGCCGTCCTCGCGGTGTTCACGGGGCTGAGCCTGCGCTCGCGGGCACTGCGCTTCCTGGCGCCCAAGCAGAGACTCACGTCGAGGGAGCTCCGAGCGCTCACAGCGGTCGACCACGACACTCACGTCGCCGTGCTCGCGGTCTCCCGACACGAGGGCCGGCCGATCGGGATCGGCCGCTTCGTGCGGGAGCGCGAGGACCCGGAGGTCGCCGAGGTGGCCGTGGCGGTCGTCGATGACTGGCAGGGACGGGGGATCGGCACCAGGCTCTCGGCCGCTCTGGCCCAGCGCGCCCACGACGTCGGCGTGCGACGGTTCCGGCTGTTGATGTCGGTCGACAACACGGCTGCGCTCGGTCTGGTCCGAGCGATGGGGCTGGAGGTCGTCACGTCGGCCGCCGACCGCGGATCCGTCGAGTACCTGGTGTCCGTCGATCCTCGTTCAGAGCGCTCGGCGACCACCGTCCCCCGAAGGTTGCGGATCGGTGACCGACTGCTCGCAGCCCCGGCGGGCGGGGGTCGAGGTTTCACAGTGGCAGGGTGACCTGTGGGCGATGCGCTCGCTGGGGCGCGGCGCAGTGCCCTGACCTCTTCATGGCCGCTCGCGAGGGCTTAGGGGGTGGTGACCGGTGCCTCGGTGGGCAGGTTCTCCTCCGAGGCTGCCCAGGAGGCGAG
>CAVUBO010000036.1:0-10369 GCA_963739785.1 uncultured Actinomycetota bacterium
GTGAGCAGCGTCGCGGCCCCGAGCAGCATCAGCCAGCCGATCGGCTGGGTGAAGAGCGGCATGACGTAGTCAGGGTTGGAGACCACGAGGTAGAGAAGGAACGCCGGTGGCAGGCCGCCCAGCACCCACGCCGACAGCTTGCCCTCCGCGGCGAGCGCGGCGACCTGGCGGCGCATGTACTCGCGCTCGCGCATCGTCGCGGCGACGGTGTTGAGCAGCTCGGCGAGGTTGCCACCCACCTGGCGTTGGATCTTGATCGCCATGACCACCCACGCGAAGTCCTTGCTGGCGAAGCGCTCGGCCACGCCCTCGAGGGCGTCCTCGAGGGGGACGCCGAGGCGCGCCTCGATGAGGACCCGCTTGAACTCCGAGGCGATGGGCTCCACGCCTTCCCGCACGATCGTGTCGACCGACTGGGCGAGCGAGAGACCGGCCGCCAGGGAGCCGGACATGAGCTGGAGCGTGTCGGGGAGCCCGGAGCTGAAGGCCTTGCGCCGACGAGACGCCCGCATGCCGAGGTAGATCCACGGACCGACGACGCCGAGGACCAGGAACAGCACGCCGACGACGAGGTTGCCGCTGCCCAGGAGCAGGCCCAGGACGCCGGACCCCACGAAGACCGCGACGTGGATGAGCAGCCACTCGGCCGGCTTGAGGTCACTCCCGGCCGCCTCGAGGCGGTGGGCGATCCGTTCCTCGAGCGACTTGCTGCGGTGCAGCACCTGGGCCGCGGCCTCGGTGGCCTGGGCGAGCGCCTGGTCGCTGTCGACCCGCGGTCCGGTCGAGGAGGATCCCGGGCTGAGCCGGTGGGTGTACGTCGACACGCGGTCCTCGGCGGTCATCCGGGGCGGACGCGAGGAGGGCACCAGCAGCACCAGCAGGACGAGCAGCCCGAAGCCGACCGCGCCGATGCCGGCGTACTTCGCCCAGGGCGGGGCCGTCCACTGCCGGTCGGCCGGGGCCGGTGCCGCGGGGGTCGCGCCCGCAGCCGAATGCGGTGCCTGCTGGATCGTCGTGAAGGCCTGAGCCGTCAGGGACCCGCCGTCGGTCGGCAGCGTCACGGACAGCGTGGCGTCGGAGGCGGTCACCGAGTCGGGCACCTGGACGGTGACCACGACCTGGCGGGCGAGGACCGCGGCCTCGCTCGAGAAGGTGCGGCGCAGCGCCGCGGGGTCGGCCTGGATCACCTCGCCCGACCCGGCGTCGGCGAGCCGGCGCAGCGACGTGACCGCGGCGCCGGACTGGTCGAGGGCGACGACGTCGACGAGCACGTCGGCGTCGGAGAGCGCGCTGGTCACGTCCGCGACCGGGGTGTCGCTGGTGTCGGCGCCGTCGGACAGGACGACCAGCGTCCGCTGGCCCTCGGTGCCGGCCATCTCGAGCCCCGCGAGGATGCCGTCGTAGAGCCGCGTCTGACGACTCAGCTGGAGGCCTTCGACGATGGCGCGTGCCCGTCCCCGGTCCTGCGTGGGTGGGAGCGTGGCCACGACCTGGTCGGAGAACTGGACGATCCCGACGTAGACGTCATCGGGGACGGTCTCCAGGAACGTCTCGGCGGCGGCCTTGGCGGCGGCGAAGCGGGCACCCTGCATCGAGCTGCTGGTGTCGATCGCGAGCACCGCGGTCCGGCGTACGTCGGTGGACGCGGCCGGCGCGGCCGTGGCCGTGGCGACGGTGCCGTCGATCGTCGCGCTGACGCCGGAGAGGTCGACCTGCGTGTCGGCGGGCACCGACACGAGCACCTGGAGTCCCTTGGACGTGGTCTCGACGTGGGCGACCGTCGCCTGGTCGTCCGCGGTCGCGGCACCACCGAGTCCGAGGACCAGCGCAGTCGCGAGGATCCCAGCGCGCAGCCCGAGGCGGCTGGTGCGGTGCATCGGGGCCACCTCAGCGGCTGTCCGGCGCGAACAGCATCGGGTCGACACTCACGTTGGCGTACTGCATCTTCTCGAGGAACTTCGGTCGCAGGCCGGTGGTCCGCAGGCGTCCGAGTGCCCGGCCCTCGAGGTCGAAGCCGGCGGTGTGGTCGTAGACGAAGACGTCCTGGAGGGTGATGACGTCACCCTCCATCCGCTCCACCTCGGTGATGTGGGTGATCCGCCGGCTGCCGTCCTTGAAGCGGGTCTGGTGGACGATGAGGTCGACCGCGGAGGCGACCTGCTCCCGGATCGCGCGGACCGGCAGGTCCATGCCCGCCATCAGCACCATGGTCTCCATGCGGGCGAGGGTGTCGCGAGGGCCGTTGGAGTGCAGCGTGCAGATCGAGCCGTCGTGACCGGTGTTCATGGCCTGGAGCATGTCCAGCGCGGAGGCGTCACGGACCTCGCCGACGATGATCCGGTCGGGACGCATGCGCAGGCTGTTCTTCACGAGGTCGCGGATCGAGACGGCACCCTTGCCCTCGATGTTGGAGGGCCGCGACTCCAGCCTCACCACGTGGTCCTGCTTGAGCTGGAGCTCCGCGGCGTCCTCGATCGTGACGATGCGCTCGTCGTCGGGGATGAAGGACGACAGCACGTTGAGGGTGGTGGTCTTGCCCGCTCCGGTGCTGCCGGACACGATGATGTTGAGCCGGCCCCGCACGCAGGCCTCGAGGAAGTCGCGGGTCTGCGGGGTCAGCGACCCGAACCGGACCAGGTCGGCCGAGGTCAGCGGGTCGGTCGCGAACTTGCGGATGGTGAGCGCCGAGCCGTCCACGGCCAGCGGCGGGACGACTGCGTTGACGCGGCTGCCGTCGGGGAGGCGGGCGTCGACCATCGGGCTGGACTCGTCGACCCGGCGTCCGATGCGGGACACGATCTTGTCGATGGTGCGTCGCAGGTGCGCCTCGTCCGCGAACTGGGCGGCCGCAGGCATCAGCCGGCCGTTCTTCTCCAGCCAGATGCTGGAGGGACCGTTGACCATCACCTCGGACACGTCGGGGTCGCGCAGGAAGGGCTCGATCGGGCCGTAGCCCAGGATGTCGTCGCTGATCTCCTGCGTGACCTGCGCGCGGTCGCTCGAGCTGAGCGGGTGGTCCTGGGCCGACAGCACGTCCGCGAGCACGGCTCGCACCCGCTTGTCGAGCTCGTTCTGGTCCATGTCCGCGTCGTACAGGTGCGGGCCGAGCTGCTTGAGCAGCTCCACGTGCACGTTGCTCTTGAGCTCCTCGAGGCGGTCGTGCTGGGACGCGGACGCGCGGCGCATCCCGGCCGACGGTTGACTGCCCGTGCCCGTGCTCAGTGCCCGTGGTACCGGGGCTGCGATGCGGCCACCGAGGCGGCCGCCGCCGCGGCCCGGGCGCTCGCCTCGGGCTGGACCGGCGGAGCGGGCGGCCCCGCGGGCGGCTCCCCGACGAGGGGGTCGCCGAGCGGGTCGTCGAGCGGGCCGGTGAGCAGGTCGCCGAGGGGGTCGCTGAGCGGGTCTCTGTGCGGGTCGTGGGACGGGTCGGTCGGGGGACCGGAGGGTGGGTCGGTCTGGGTGGCGGGGGCGTCCGCGGGTTCGACGGCTGCCTGCTCGGCCGCACGTCGGGCCCGGGCCAGCCGGTCGGCGAGGCTGCTCATCGGGTCATCTCCGGATCCTGAAGCGGCGGCCCTTGTCCGGCTCGGCCTCGGCGACGTGGGCGCGCCGCCTCGGGACGGGCGCGACTGGTTCTCCGGCGAGCCCGGTCGCGAGCTCGCGGATCGCGGCGCTCGACGCGTGGTCGGGGTTGCCGATCACGATCGGGTTGCCGGCGTTGGTGGCCGCGGCGATCTCCATCGAGGTGGACACTTGGGCCGTCACGCTCATGCCGAGGATCGCCTCGACCTTGTCCGCGCTGATGCCCACGGCGTCGTCGGCGCGGTTCAGCAGCAGGTGGCGGTGGCCGCGGGCGATGTTCAGCATCTCGAGGGTCTCGAGCGCCACCTTCACGTTCTTCAGCGTCGGCACGTCCAAGGTCGCGACGATCACGCACTCGTCGGTCTCGTCGAGCGCGGTCAGGGTCTGCTCGTCGAAGGCCGGCGCCGTGTCGACGATGACGTAGTCGAAGCTCTCCTTGAGCGTGCGCAGCACCCGCGAGATGAGCGCGGGGGAGATCCGGTCGCGTACGTCGGGGTGGCTGGGCGCCGCGAGCACCATCAGGGAGCCGTGGTGCCGGGTCAGCAGCCCGTGCAGCTGGTCGGCGTCGAGGGAGTCGTCGGAGCCGATCGCGTGCTCGATCGAGTGGGTCGGGAAGAGCTGCATGGTGATGGCCACGTCGCCGAAGGCGAGGTCGAGGTCGACCAGGCAGACCTTCCGCGCGCCCCGGTCGGTGAGCGCGAGGGCGAGGTTCACCGCCATGGTGGTCTTGCCGACGCCGCCCTTGGGGGAGAAGACCGTCACCACCTTCCCCAGGTGCACGGCGCCCGACGGCCCGCGCAGTGCGACGTAGAGCTGGTGGGCCCGGCTGACCGCGGCCGCGACGGCGTCGAGGTCGTCGTCGGGCACCACGTCCCGGGCGCCGGCCTGCATCGCCCGGGTCAGCACGTGGGTGTCCAGCGCCTCCCGGACGAGGACGACGCTGATCGTCGGGCGGGCCACCCGCAGGCTCTCGCAGAGCGCCACGGCCTCCTCGAAGTCGAGGTGGGGGCCGAGCACGACGACGTACTCCTCGGTGTGGTCCGAGAGCCAGGCGAGCAGGCGGTCGATCGAGTCGAGTCCGTGGGCGCCGCTGGGCATGGCCGTCAGCAGCGACGTGACCGTCGCGTTGTCAGGGTCTGCGAGGACGGGCATCGGGCCTCACTCGAAGAGATTCTGGGCGGTGACACCGGGACCCGGCTTCACCCGGCTGTCGGGTGTCAGGAGGGCGAACGAGAGCTCACCGTTGCCGGAGGCGTACAGCACCCGCTGCGCGTCGTTCTGGTCGACCGCCAGGGTCAGCAGGGTCCGGGGCAGCTGCTCGGTGGTCTGCTGGCCGGCCGGGTCGGTGGTCGTCGTCGAGACCGGAGTGGTCGACCCGACGCCGAGCACCGTGACGCGGTCCAGCAGCAGGCGGGTGAACGGCTGGCCGGCGGTCTGGTCGGACCCGTTGAGGAAGATCGCGACCTGCGAGCCCGGGTTGACGAACCCGGCCACCCGGGCCGGGTCGGTGAGGTTCACCGAGATCGCGAGCTGCCCCTTGGGGATCTGCAGCGGCGAGTCGGCCTCGGCCTCGCCGCCGAACTTGTCGGAGATGATCTGCTCGCCCGGGTAGACCGTGGTGAGCGCCACCTGGCCCTTCAGCCCGTCGATGCGTGGTCTGGTAGTCGGGCAGCAGCTGCGCCTGGGGCACGGGCTGGAGCGCGAGCTTGCCGTTGGCCGCGGCGGACTCGATGGTCTCGCCGGGCTGGATCGCGGCGGTCGCGCGCAGCACCTCGACCGTGTCGTACTGCTCTGCTGCCCGGGTGTCGGCACCCCGGACGTAGAGGAAGACGAGCGCCGTGCCGAGCGCGGCGACGAGGACTGCCGCGACGAGAAGGATCCTGCGTCGGCCCATGGACGGCACCTTTCCGGTATCCCCTCGAACCGCCAGCATCCCGATCTGCCGGTCCAACCACTCAACCCAAGTGGCGGCGCACCGCCCCCAACGGTCGCACCACGCGTCACTCTAGGAGACAGACGGCGCGTCGGGGGCGAAATTCACCCCAATTGGACGATGTCGTCGAGTCGAGTGCGTGATCAGGACCCGTAGAGCGACGAGACCTCGTCGCGGAACTCCCGCATCACCACGTTGCGCTTGAGCTTCAGGCTCGGCGTCAGCTGCCCGCCGTCCTCGGTCCAGTCCTCGGGGAGGATGGTGAACTTCCGGATCGCCTCGGCCTTGGAGACGGCCTTGTTGGCGTCCTCGACCGCAGCCTCGATCTCGGCGCGGAGGTCCGGGTCGTCCACGTGGTCGGCGACGCTCCCGGACTTCCCGTGGGCCGCGGCCCAGTCCGGGAACGACTCCGGGTCGATGGTCACCAGCGCGGCGATGAAGGGCTGCCCGTCGCCCACGACCATGCACTGGCTCACCAGGGCGTGCGCGCGCAGCCGGTCCTCGAGGACCGCGGGGGCGACGTTCTTGCCGCCGGCGGTCACGATGATCTCCTTCTTGCGGCCGGTGATCCGCACGAAGCCCTCGTCGTCGACCTCGCCCACGTCGCCGGTGTGGAACCACCCGTCGCGCTCGAGCGCCTCGGCCGTGGCCTCCTCGTTCTGCCAGTAGCCGGCGAACACCTGGCCGCCCCGGAACAACAGCTCGCCGTCGTCGGCGACGCGCACGGTGGTCCCCGGCAGCGGCCGGCCCACGGTGCCGATCCTGGTGGCCTCGGGCACGTTCGCGGTGAGGGCGGCGGTGGTCTCGGTCAGGCCGTAGCCCTCGAGCACGTGCAGTCCGATCCCGCGGTAGAAGTGGCCGAGCCGCTCGCCGAGGGGCGCACCGCCGGACACGGCGTACACGCACGCACCGCCGAGAGCCTCGCGCAGCCGGCCGTAGACCAGGCGGCTGAACACGGCGTGCTGGACGCGGACGACCAGCGAGGGCCGGCCCCTGTCCAGCCCCCGCGAGTAGGCGATGGCGGTCTCGGCGGCGCGGTCGAAGATCTTGCCCTTGCCGTCGGCGGTGGCGCGCTGGGACGCGGTGTTGAAGACCTTCTCGAAGACGCGCGGGACGGCCAGCACGAAGGTCGGCTTGAACTCCTGGAGGTCCCGGACCAGGTTCTTGATGTCGGAGCTGTGCCCCATCCGGGTCCGCGACTTCACGCAGCCGACCTGGATGATCCGCGCGAAGACGTGCGCCAGGGGCAGGAAGAGCAGGGTGGAGGCGTTCGGGGTGGCGAACAGCTCCTCGAGCTCGTCGACGGCCACCCCCAGCTCGAACATGAAGTTGCCGTGGGTGAGCATGCAGCCCTTGGGGCGCCCGGTCGTCCCCGACGTGTAGATGAGCGTCGCGAGGTCGAGCGGCGTGGCGGACGTACGCCGCTGCTCGAGCTGCTCGTCGCTGATGTCCTCGCCGAGCCGGTTCAGCACGTCGACCGCGTTGTCGGTGATCGACCACACGTGGTTGAGCTGGTCGAGCCCGCCACGCACCTCGGACACCCGCGCCATGTGGTCCGCACCCTCGGCGACCACCGCCCGGGCGCCGGAGTCCTGGAGGATCCAGGCGATCTGCTCGGCCGAGGAGGTCTCGTAGATCGGCACGGTCACGGCCCCGGCGAACCAGATGGCGTAGTCGAGCAGCGTCCACTCGTAGCGGGTCTTGGAGATCAGCGCGACGCGGTCGCCGGGCTCGAGGCCGGCCGCGATCAGGCCCTTGGCGACGGCGCTCACCTCGGCCAGGAACGTGGCCGCGGTGACGTCCTCCCACGTGCCGGAACGAGCCCGGCTGAAGACAGCGGTGTCGGCGGCTTCACGGGCGTTGGTCACCACGTCGTCGGTGAGGTTGCCGGTGGCCGGCACCTCGATCGTCAGGGGCGTGGAGAACTCACGCACGTCGCCTCCTCAGGGGCACTGCGGGCCGGGATTCCCGGGCAGGTTACCGCTGCCGGGCGCGGGGCTGACATCCGGTACGCTCGCGAACCGGAAGGTTCGACACCCACGACCATCGCCGCGCAGAGGGGGCTCCCATGGCCGAGCAGACGACGTCCTCGATCGTCATCGAGGCAGACCCCGCGGACATCATGGCCGTGATCGCGGACTTCCCGGCCTACCCCCACTGGGCCAAGGGCGTCACCACGGCCGACGTCGTCTCGTCGTTCGACAACGGCGTGGCCGAGCGGGTCTTCTTCGTGCTCGACGTGTCCCCGATCAAGGACGAGTACACCCTCGCCTACGACTGGAGCGGGGAGTGCCAGGTCACCTGGACCCTGGTCGAGGGCAAGATGCTGCGTGCCCTGGACGGCGCCTACGTCCTGCGCGAGGTCGGCTCCGGCCTGACCGAGGTGACCTACCGTCTCGCCCTCGACGTCTCGATCCCGCTCATCGGAATGCTGAAGCGCAAGGGCGAGAAGATCCTGATCGACACCGCGCTGAAGGGCCTGAAGAAGCGCGTCGAGTCGCTCGGCTGAGCCGGGCGACGACCGGTCCCGTGCGGATCCTCCTGTTCACCGGCAAGGGTGGCGTCGGCAAGTCGACGGTCGCCGCCGGGACGGCCGCCCTCGCCGCGGCGGGGGGCCTCCGGACCCTGGTGCTGTCCACCGACGCCGCCCACTCGCTCGCGGACGCGTTCGGCGCCACGGTCGGCGCCGAGCCCACCGAGGTGGCCGAGCGCCTCTTCGTGCAGCAGGTCGACGCCCAGCTCCGCTTCGAGCAGTCGTGGGCGGAGATCCAGCGCTACCTGCTGACGGTCCTCGACGTGGCCGGCGTGGACCCGGTGGCGGCCGAGGAGCTGACCGTCATCCCCGGCGCGGAGGAGGTCCTCGCGCTGCTCGAGCTGCGGCTGCACGTGCTCTCCGAGGAGTGGGACGTCGTCGTGGTGGACTGCGCACCCACCGCGGAGACCCTGCGGCTGCTGGCCCTGCCCGAGGCCCTGGGGTGGTACATGCAGCGGGTGCTTCCCGTTCAGCGCCGCGTCGTGAAGGCCTTCCGGCCGGTGCTCCAGAAGGCCGCCGGGGCGCCGATGCCCGGAGACACCGTGTTCGACGCCGTCGAGCGCCTGCACGCCGAGCTCGACGAGGTCCGGGCGATGCTGTCCGGCCCGGACGCGAGCGTGCGGCTGGTGCTGACCCCCGAGAGCGTCGTCCTGGCCGAGGCCCGCCGTTCGTACACGACGCTGTCCCTCTACGGGTACCGGGTCGACGGCGTCGTGGCGAACCGCGTGTTCCCCGCCGAGGGGGCCGACGACTGGCGGGCGGGCTGGGTCATGGCCCAGGACGACGTGCTCGCCCAGGTCGAGCAGTCCTTCGTGGGGCTGCCGGTCTGGCGTTCGGTCTACCGCAGCGGGGAGCCGGTCGGAGTGGCCGCGCTGGCCGAGCTGGCCCGCGACGTCTACGGCGCGGACGACCCGCTGGCCGCGCCCCGCGGAGAGGGACCGTTCCGGATCACCCGGACCACCTCCGGGGCCCTGCTCCGGCTCTCGCTGCCGTTCGTCTCGCGGGCCGAGGTCGATCTCGCGCGCAACGGCGACGAGCTCGTCCTGACCGTGGGGTCGTATCGTCGTCTCCTCACCCTGCCCTCCGGGCTCGCGCGATTCCGGATCGCGGGCGCCCGGGTGGACGCCGGTGAGCTGCAGGTGAGGTTCGAGGAACGGGTCGTGGAGAACGCCCAGGAGGGGACGACGTGAGCGAGCCGACCGACGGCCCGGGGCGCAACGGCGACCCCGGCGACCCGACCGGCAGCGTCTCCGAGGAGGCGCTGAAGCTCTTCGGAGCCCTCTCGGACTGGGCCCGTGACCGCGGGCCAGACCTGGGCCAGGGCCTGTCCGGCCTCGCCGACCAGGCCGCACACGCCGTCCAGGAGGTCAGCGACCACGTCGACACGGGTGCGGCCGAGTGCACCTGGTGCCCGATCTGCCGCACCGTGCACGTCGTACGCCAGGCCAGCCCGGAGGTGCGCGCCCACCTGGCGTCCGCTGCCTCCTCGCTGCTCCAGGCCGCGGCCGGGGCACTGGCGACGGCGGCCGCGCGCGACGCATCGACCGAGGGACGTGGCGCCGGTGTCGAGCACATCGACCTGGACGAGACCCCTGACGCTGACTGGCCCGAGGAGGATTGATGACGCTCGCATGTGGAGTCGACGTCGGAGGTACGAAGATCGCCGGCGGGGTGATCGACGAGGACGGCAACATCCTCGAGGAGCTCCGTGTGGAGAGCCCGGCCACCGACTCCGAGGCCATCGAGGAGGCGATCGCGGGGCTGGTGGCCCAGCTCGCCACCCGGCACGAGATCGGAGCGGTCGGGGTGGGGGCAGCGGGCTACGTGGACAAGTCCCGCTCGGTCGTGATGTTCGCCCCCAACATCGCCTGGCGCGACGTGAACCTGAAGGCCGAGCTCGAGGAGCGGGTGCAGCTCCCGGTCGTCGTCGAGAACGACGCCAACGCGGCGGCCTGGGGCGAGTTCCGCTACGGCGCGGGCGCGGACGCCGAGGACCTGCTGCTCGTGACCGTCGGCACCGGTGTCGGCGGCGGTCTGGTCCTCGACGGTGAGCTCTACCGCGGCGCCTTCGGCGTCGGCGCCGAGATCGGCCACATGCGCGTCGTCCCGGACGGCATCCTGTGCGGCTGTGGCAACCACGGCTGCTTCGAGCAGTACGCCTCCGGGTCGGCGCTCGTGCGCGAGGCGCGCGCCGCGGCCGGGGGCGGCTCGCTGCTGGCCCGCGGCCTGCTGGACCGGGCCGGCGGCGACCCCGGCAAGATCACCGGGCCGCTGATCACCGAGGCCGCTCGAGACGGAGACCCGTTCGCGACGAGCAGCTTGGG
>CAVUBO010000037.1:0-20972 GCA_963739785.1 uncultured Actinomycetota bacterium
ATTTTGGGCGCCGGGCTCTGCCTACCGACAGTTACTCGCCGCGGACCTTCTTGATGATCTCGTCGGCGACGTTCTGGGGAACCTCGGCGTACGAGTCGAACTCCATCGAGTACGAAGCCTGACCCGAAGTCTTGGAACGCAGGTCGCCAACGTACCCGAACATCTCTGACAGCGGAACAAGGGCCTCGACCACCCGGTCGCCCGAGCGCTCGAACATCGACTGCACCTGCCCACGCCGCGAGTTGATGTCGCCGATCACGTCGCCGAGGAAGTTCTCGGGCGTGGTGACCTCGACCTTGAACATGGGCTCGAGCAGGACCGGCTTGGCCTGACGCGCGGCCTCCTTGAAGGCCTGGTTGCCGGCGATCTTGAACGCGAGCTCCGAGGAGTCCACGTCGTGGTAGGCGCCGTCCTCGAGGCTGAACCTGACGTCCACCATCGGGTAGCCGGCGAGGACACCGAACTCCATGGCCTCCTGGCCACCCTGGTCGACCGACGGGATGTACTCGCGCGGCACGCGACCACCGGTCACGTTGTTCACGAACTCGTAGCCGGCGCCCGCGCCGGTCTCCGGGTCGATGCTCGGGGCGAGCGACACGACGACCTTCGCGAACTGGCCGGACCCACCCGTCTGCTTCTTGTGGGTGTACGAGTGGTTCTTGACCTCGCGGCGGATGGTCTCGCGGTAGGCGACCTGCGGCTTGCCGACGGTCGCCTCCACGCGGAACTCGCGCCTCATCCGGTCGACGAGGATCTCCAGGTGGAGCTCGCCCATACCGGCGATGATCGTCTGGCCGGTCTCCTCGTCCGTCTTCACGGTGAAGGTGGGGTCCTCGTCGGAGAGCCGCTGGATCGCGACGCCGAGCTTCTCCTGGTCGCCCTTGGTCTTGGGCTCGATCGCGACCTCGATCACCGGGGCGGGGAAGGTCATCGACTCGAGCACGACCGGGTCGCTCTGCACGCAGAGGGTCTCGCCGGTGGTGGTGTCCTTCAGACCCATCACGGCGACGATCTGGCCGGCGCCGACCGACGCGATCTCCTCACGCTTGTTCGCGTGCATCTGGTAGATCTTGCCGATCCGCTCCTTGCGGCCCTTGACCGAGTTGAGCACGGTCTGGCCGGCCTCGAGCTTGCCGGAGTACACCCGGACGTAGGTCAGCTTGCCGAGGTGCGGGTCCGCGGCGATCTTGTACGCCAGGCCGGAGAACGGCTCGTCGTCGCTCGGCTTGCGCTTGATGATGGTCTCTTCGTCGCCGACCTTGTGGCCCTCGACCGCCTCGATGTCGAGCGGCGAGGGGAGGTACTTCACGATCGCGTCGAGAAGCGGCTGGACGCCCTTGTTCTTGAACGCCGTGCCGGTCAGCACCGGGTTCAGCTTGTCGGCGAGGGTGGCGCGACGGATCGCGGCCTCGAGCTGCTCCACCGAGGGGGTCTCGCCCTCGAGGTACATCTCCATGATCTCGTCGTCGGCCTCGGCGAGGGTCTCGAGGAGCTTCTCGCGCCACTCGGCGGCCTGGTCGGCCAGCTCCGCGGGGATCTCCTCGATGTCGTAGTCCTCGCCCATCTTGGTCTCGCCGCGCCAGGTGAGCGCGCGCATGCCGACGAGGTCGACGACGCCGATGAAGTCGGACTCGGCACCGATCGGGATCTGCAGCACCAGCGGGGTGGCGTTGAGGCGGTCCACGATCATGTCGACGCAGCGGAAGAAGTCGGCGCCCGTGCGGTCGAGCTTGTTGACGAAGCACATCCGCGGGACGGAGTACTTGTTGGCCTGACGCCACACCGTCATGCTCTGCGGCTCGACGCCGGCGACACCGTCGAACACCGCGACCGCGCCGTCGAGGACGCGCAGCGACCGCTCCACCTCGACCGTGAAGTCCACGTGGCCGGGCGTGTCGATGATGTTGATCTGGTGGTCCTTCCACCAGCAGGTCGTCGCGGCGGACGTGATCGTGATGCCGCGCTCCTGCTCCTGCTCCATCCAGTCCATGACGGCAGCGCCCTCGTGGACCTCACCGATCTTGTACGTGATGCCGGTGTAGAACAGGATCCGCTCGGTGGTGGTGGTCTTGCCGGCGTCGATGTGCGCCATGATGCCGATGTTGCGGACCTTGTTCAGGTCCGTGGTGATGTCGACGGCCACTTGTCAGTTCCCTCGGTTTGGTGCTCAGGTCAGGTGGACCACTGCGTTGATGAGGGGTACGACGGACGGGCTGTCCTTGTGGGACTCGGCCGCCCGTCGTACCGCCGGATCACCAGCGGTAGTGCGCGAAGGCCTTGTTGGACTCGGCCATCTTGTGGGTGTCCTCGCGGCGCTTCACAGCGGCACCGAGGCCGTTGGAGGCGTCGAGGATCTCGTTCATCAGACGCTCGGCCATCGTCTTCTCGCGGCGGGCCTGGGAGTACTGGACCAGCCAGCGCAGCGCGAGCGTGGTCTGACGGCTCGCACGGACCTCGACCGGGACCTGGTAGGTCGCGCCACCGACACGGCGGCTGCGGACCTCGAGGGACGGACGGACGTTGTCGAGCGCTCGCTTGAGCGTCACGACCGGGTCGGTGCCGGTCTTCTCGCGAGCTCCCTCGAGCGCGGTGTAGACGATGCGCTGGGCAACCTGCTTCTTGCCGTCCTGGAGGATCTTGCTGACCAGCTGGGTGACGACCGGGCTGCCGTAGACCGGGTCGACGACGACCGGACGCTTCGGGGCGGGACCCTTGCGCGGCATTAGCTCTTCTCCTTCTTCGCGCCGTAGCGGCTGCGAGCCTGCTTGCGGTTCTTCACACCCTGGGTGTCGAGAGAGCCGCGGATGATCTTGTAGCGGACACCGGGGAGGTCCTTCACACGACCGCCACGCACGAGCACGATCGAGTGCTCCTGCAGGTTGTGGCCGACACCCGGGATGTAGGCCGTGACCTCGACGCCGCTGGAGAGACGCACACGGGCGACCTTGCGGAGTGCGGAGTTCGGCTTCTTCGGGGTGGTCGTGTAGACACGCGTGCACACGCCACGTCGCTGGGGCGAACCCTTCAGAGCGGGCGTCTTGTTCTTCGACACCTTGTCCTGGCGGCCCTTACGGACCAACTGCTGGATGGTGGGCACCGCGCGGTTCTCTTTCCTCTTCGGTGATGCTGTCTAGGTCGTGCTGCGCCGGCGACTGCTCGGGACCGAGGCCCCCGTCCTCCCTGGGCGCTCCCCCCGCGGTCGGGCGTGTCGCCCACTCCGCGACTCGCCGCGGAACTCGCCGCGGCAGAGAAGCACTTCGGTTGAACGCTGCGATCGCAGCCACGTGGCTCGCGGTGAAACCTGCCCGTCGTGCTGGTCTGGGCGCTGGTTCCGCTTCGGAGCACACGCGATGGCCTGGGTCGAGCCAGGCACGCTGAAAAAGATTACCGGCTCGCCGGAGCAGGGTCAAAACGGGGAACCGCCCCGTGCGGTATGGGGCCCGACAGCACCCTGCAGGGGACGTGGAAGGGCCGTTCGGCCCGATTTCCGGTGTTTTCGGGACCGGGAGCGGCGTTGCGCAGACGATATTACCGTGGGGGAACTTATCGAGCGCTCTGAGGAGGTGGCGGCAGCGCAGGACGTGCTGGCCTCGGCCCGCGCCGGTGCCGGACGGTCGTTGCTGTTCGCCGGGCCTGCCGGGATCGGGAAGTCGGCGCTCCTGGCGCACACCGCAAGGGCCGCGCGCGCCGCCGGTTTCACGGTCCTGTCCTCGTGCCCCACACCCGCGTCGGCGGCGCTCTCCCACGGCGTGGTCCGCGACTGGCTCGGCGCCCTGGCCCGTGGTGGCCGGGTGGGTGAGCCGCCGTTCGACGGCCCGGCCGGTGACCTCGCGGAGGCACTGTCCGGCTCGTCCTCGACGCATCCGGTCTGGAACCTCGCCAGCCTCGACTACGCCCTGACCTGGGCGCTCGAGAGCCTGGCGGAAGCGCAGCCGCTGCTGCTCGTGGTCGACGACGTGCAGTGGGCCGACGTCGCCACGCTCCAGCTCCTCGACCTGCTCTCCGCCCGCCTGCCGCAGCTGCCCGTCGCACTGCTGCTCGCGCTGCGGACGGGTGAGCCCTCGACTGCTCCGCACGTCGTGGACCGGCTCACCTCCCGCGCCACAAGGGTCGAGCCGGCACCGCTCTCGCTGGTCGGTGTCGAGCAGATGAGGCGCGAGCTCCCGGCGAACCCGGAGCTGGCGGAGGTCTCGACACAGGAGCTGCACGGGCTCACCGGCGGTGTGCCGTTCCTGCTCCACGAGATGCTTCGCGCCGGAGCCGCCGACCACGCGCCGTGCAGCGTCGTCGAGTGGATGAGGGAGCGGCTGGCCCGGCTCACCAGCGACGCCGTCACGGTGGCGAGGATCTCGGCCGTCCTGGGCGACGACGCGGGCTTCGACGACCTCGCCGAGCTGACGGGGATGAGCGTCGCCGACCTGGCCGACCCGATCGAGGTGCTCGCCGACGCCGGCATCCTGCACCTCGGCATGTGGCGGGCCTGGCCGGCGCACCCGCTCGTCACAGAGGCGATCCTCTCCTCGATGAGCCCGTCGGAGCGCTCGGACCTGCACGGCGCCGCCGCCGAGCACCTGACCCGGCTCGAGCGGCCACGGCAGGTCGTGGCGAGCCACCTCCTGCACACCCTCCCCGGCGAGGACCCGGCGGTGGTCGCGCTGCTCCGGGCTGCCGGCGAGGAGTCGCTGCAGGCCGGCTCCCCCGAGGTCGCGGCCCGCCAGCTGCTCCGCGCCGTGGGAGAGACCCGGCCGGAGGAGACCGACTGCGACCTGCTCGCCCTCGCCGCCTCGGCGCACCTCCAGGCGGGACGCAGGAGCGAGGCGTTCGACCTGTGGACCCGGGCGCTCGACCGGGCGGAGGACGCGACGGTGCGGGCCGGTCTGCTCGCCGACATCGGCGACGTCCAGATGACGATGGGCGAGCGAGCAGAGGCCTCCCAGGCCTACCAGCAGGCCATCGCGGCGCTCAGCGAGGCCGGCCACGACTCCTCCTCCCCCGTGATGCGACGGCTGCTGGTGCGCATGGGGCTGACCCGGGCGCTGTACGAGGGGGCGCGCGCGGAGATCGTGAACGCGGTGCAGGACGCGCTCGCGCAGCCGGTGGAGCAGGACACCCACGCCGACCGGCTGCTGTTCGCGCTCGCGGGATCCGACCTCGCCGTACGCGCGCGGAACCGTGACGCCGCGCGCGACTTCGCCCTGCGAGCCCTCGGCGACGGCGCGCTCCTCGCGGAGGAGACCTCGGACGGGATCGGCTTCTACGTGGCCTCGGCGGTGCTGTCGTGGGCCGACGCCTACGACGAGAACCTGCGCGAGCTCGAGGCCGCCATCGACGACGCGCGCCGGCGCGGCTCGGTCCTCGGGTTCGCCACCGCGTCGTACTGCCGCGGGCTGGTCTACTACCGGCAGGGCCACCTGCGAGCCGCCATCGCCGACCTCCAGCCGGCCCTCGACCTGCGTGGCCGCGGGTGGAGCGACTTCGCCGACAACGCCGTGGCCGGCGCCGCGCTGACCCACATCGGGCTCGGTCAGCACGAGGAGGCACACGCACTCGAGCGGACCCTGCGCGCGGCCGCCGAGCGCAGGCAGTTCGCCAGCGCCCAGCCGCTGGCCGTGGCCGGGATCGTCCGCGCCGTCCACGGCGACCACGAGCAGGCGCTGGCCGACTACCGCGCTGCGGCGAGGATGATGGGCGCGCACGCCGACAACGCCTCGATCGTCGAGTGGCGCGAGCTCTCGGCCTGGTCACTGATGGCTCTCGGACGCAAGGACGAGGCTCGGCAGGTCGCCGAGGAGGCGGTCGGCCACGCCAGGGTCTGGGGCGCCCCGCGTGCGCTCGGCTTCGCCCTGAGGACGCTGGCCCAGCTGACGGCGCGTGACCAGAGCATCGAGCTGCTGCACGAGGCGGTCGCGGAGCTCGAGTCGGTGGACTCCGTCGACTACCTCGCGCGCGCCTGGCTCGACCTCGGGCAGCTGCTGCTTCGCGGCAGCCGCGAGGAGCGGGACCAGGGTGTGGCCTTCCTGCGACGGGCGTTCGAGTACGGCCGGGCGACCGACGTCACGCCCCAGCTCCGCCGGGCGACCCGGCTGCTGGTGCAGGCCGGTGAGCCGGTCGACGACCCCGACGGGAACCCCGCGAGCAGGCTGACCCCTGGTGAGCGCAGGGTCGCCGAGCTCGCCGCGTCCGGCGAGACGAACCGGCAGATCGCCCAGAAGCTGTTCGTGACGGTGAAGGCCGTCGAGTGGCACCTCTCGAACGCCTATCGCAAGCTGGGCATCTCCTCCAGGGCCGGGCTCTCGATGGCCCTCTACGGCGACCCGGGTCCGAGCAGCAGCTCGGCCATGTGAACCGCCCGCACCCCGGCGAGGTCGTCGAGCTGGGTGCGGCAGGAGAAGCCGTCGGCGAGCACGACCGCGTCGGGCCCTGCGGCGCGTACGGCGGGCAGCAGGCTGTGCTCGGCGATCGCGACGGAGACCTCGTAGTGGCCCTTCTCGACGCCGAAGTTGCCGGCCAGACCGCAGCAGCCGCCGACCCGGGTCACCGCCGCACCGGCCCGGGCGAGCAGCCGCGCGTCGGCCTCCCACCCCAGGACCGACGCGTGGTGGCAGTGCGGCTGCGCCACGACCGTCGTACCACCGAGGTCCGGAGGCGACCAGTCGGGTAGCGACTCGAGGTGCTCGGCGAGGGTTCGGACGCCGCGGGCGAGCTCGCCCGCTCGGGGGTCGTCGCTGAGCTGCACCAGCTCCGCGCGGAGCGCCGCGGTGCAGGACGGCTCGAGGCCCACGATCGGGATGCCCATGGCAGCGTACGGGTGGAGCACGTCCACCGTGTGCCCGACGATCCGCCGGGCCGCGTCGAGCTGGCCGGTGCTGATCCAGGTCAGGCCACAGCACGCGCCCTGCCCCACGACCGCCACGCGGAGCCCCGCGCGCTCGAGCAGGGTCACGGCAGCCTGCCCGGGCCCGGTGGCGAAGTGCTCGGTGAACGAGTCAGCCCACACCACCACGTCCGGCCAGTCCTGCTCGGGGCGGTCCACGGCGCCTCGGGCGCGGGCCCAGCGGGAGAACGACCGGGCGGCGAACGCCGGCACGCCTCGTCGCTGGTCGATGCCGGCCGCGGCCTTCGCCGCACGATGCACGAGCGAGAGCCGCATGGCACGGTTGACGACCGGGACCACGGGACGCGCGAGCCGCGCCCACCTCGGCAGGCGGCCGAGTGCGTAGTGGCTGCGCGGCCGCAGCCGGCCCCGGTAGGTCTGGTGCAGCGCCTCGGCCTTGTACGTCGCCATGTCGACACCGGTCGGACAGTCCTTCGAGCAGCCCTTGCACGCCAGGCAGAGGTCGAGCGCCTCGTGCACCTCCGGCGAGCGCCACCCGTCGCGGACCACCTCGCCGTTGACCATCTCCTGCAGCACCCTGGCGCGCCCCCGAGTGGAGTCCTTCTCGTTGCGCGTGGCGACGTAGGACGGGCACATCACCCCGCCGGTTCCGGTGTTGTCCGCGATGCAACGTCCCACGCCGGTGCAGCGGTGCACCGCGCTGAGCATCGAGCCGCCGTCCTCGACCATGCGGAGCGTCGTGCGAGGCTCCCTCAGCCTGGTGGCCAGCCGCAGGTCGGCATCCACCGGCCGAGGGGCGACGAGAACGCCTGGGTTCAGCACGTCGTCGGGGTCCAGCACGGCCTTGACCTGGCCGAAGAGCGCGAGCGCTGCCGGGGAGTACATCGCCGGGAGGAGCTCCGACCGTGCCCTGCCGTCGCCGTGCTCCCCGGACAGCGTGCCACCGTGGGAGGCGACGAGTGCCGCCGCGTCCTCGAGGAAGGTGCGGAACCGTCTCCGCCCGGTGTCGCTGCCGTCGAGCTCGAAGTCGATCCGGACGTGCACGCAGCCCTCGCCGAAGTGTCCGTAGGGCACGCCGTCGTAGGAGTACTCCCTGAGCAGGGCGTCGAAGCCGCGCAGGTAGTCGCCGAGACGCTCGGGCGGGACAGCGGCGTCCTCCCATCCTGCGTGCGCCGGCCGGGCGAGGCTTCTCGCGGCCAGCCCGGCGCCGTCCTCGCGGATCCGCCACAGGGCCGCCTGCTCGAGCGGGTCGGTGACCACCCGGTGGTCCACCGCGCCGGACCCCGCTGCCACGGCGGTCGCCGCGGCCCGGACCTCTGCCTCGGTAGCCCCGGTGACCTCGGCGAACAGCCACCCGGCACCACGCGGCAGCGGAGGTACGGCGGACGCTCCCCTCCGGCTCGCGACGACGTCGACGATCCGCTGGTCGAGGCCCTCGCACGCGACGAGGGGGTGGCCCAGCAGCGCCGGGACGGCGTCGGCCGCCTCCACCATGGAGGGGTAGGCCAGCACGGCGAGGGCACGGTGCGGGGCGTCCTCCACGAGCGCCACCCGGGCGCCGAGCACGAGGCCCAGCGTGCCCTCGCTGCCGACCAGGAGGTGGTCGAGCCGCCGGCCGTTCTCGGGGAGCAGGTGCTCCAGGGAGTAGCCCGAGACCTGCCGTCCGAACCGGCCGAACTCCGTGCGCACGGTGCCGAGGTCCGAGTCGACCACCGCGGCGAGCCGCCGGGCCGTCTCGGAGTCGTTCCCGGGCGCACCCGGTCCGAGCGACAGCCGCTCCCCCGTGCCGGTCAGCACGTCGAGCCCGACCACGTTGTCGACCGTCCTGCCGTAGCCGAGTGCCCTGGAGCCGCAGGCGTTGTTGCCGATCATGCCGCCGATGGTGCAGCGCGAGTGCGTGGACGGGTCGGGACCGAAGCGGAGCCCCTGCGCGAGGGCCTTCGTCTGGAGCGAGGCATGCACGGCGCCGGGCTCGATGAGGGCCGTGCGGCTCTCCGGGTCGAGCTCGAGCACCCGGTTGAGGTGGTGGCTGGTGTCGACCACGATGCCGGTGCCCACGGCGTTCCCCGCGATCGACGTACCCGCACCGCGCATGGTCACCGGCACGGAGTGCTCACGCGCCACGGCCAGCGTGGCGACGATCTCGTCGACGTGCCGGGGCCTGACCACGGCGCTCGGCACCACGCGGTAGAGCGAAGCGTCCGTCGCGTACATCGCCCTCACGAGCGAGGAGTCGTCGGCGTCTGCGACACCCTGGCGGCGCAGGGCGGCGAGCAGATCGCTCACCACAGCTCTATCGACGCACGCAGGATCGCCGCGGCGTCGTCCTCGGTCACCTCGAGAGGTGCCGTGGCGAGGAGCCGCTGCTGCTTCATCGTGCCTTCGACGAGGTCGTCGACGTCCGCCTCGGTGTAGCCCACGGCGCCGATGCCGTTGGGGAGGTCGATGTCCCGCATCAGCTCGATGAGCACCGTCGGCAGGTGGTCCCGGGCCTCCGCCGGCCGGGAGGAGCCGGGCGCGAGCAGCTCCGCCGCCCTGAGGTGTCGTTCGGGGGCGGCCTCGAAGGTGAACCGGAACGCCTCGGGCGCGGTCAGGGCCACGGCCATCCCGTGGGGGACCATCGGGTGGTCCTTCGGGTAGCCGTCCGGGTGGAAGTCGCGGACCCGGCCCGCGATCGGGTAGGCGTTCGCGTGCGGGATGTGCACCCCGGCGTTGCCGAAGCCGAGGCCGGCGAACGTCGCCGCGAGCGCCATCTCGCCCCTGGCCTGCTCGTCGTCGCCGTTTCGCACGGCACGCCGGAAGGACCCGGCCAGGAGCGAGAGGGCCTTCTCCGACCACATGTCCGCGATCGGGTTTGACCCGCAGTACGGGACCCGCTGCTCCGGCCGTTTCGCCTCGTAGGAGTCGTAGGGCCGGGCGGTGTAGCTCTCCAGCGCGTGACAGAGGATGTCCATCCCCGCTGCGGCGGTGACCCCCGACGGCTGGGTGGCCGTGAGCCGCGGGTCGACCACGGCGAGGGTGGGGCGGAGCCGGGCGTGGCTGATCCCGGTCTTCACCTTCTGCGCGAGCACGTCGAGGACGCAGATCGTGGTGCTCTCGCTGCCGGTGCCCGTCGTGGTCGGTACTGCGACGAGCGGCTTGAGCGGTTCGGTGGGCGCCTTGCCCTTGCCGACGGGGAGGTTGACGTAGTCCATGAGCTCACCGGGGTTGGTGGTGAGCAGGTTGACCGCCTTCGCCGTGTCGATCGCCGTCCCTCCGCCGACCGCGACGAAGGCGTCCCAGGGCCCGTTGTCCCTGGCGTACTCGATCGCGGCGGCGAGGCTCTCGTCGGTCGGCTCCACGTGCGCGAGGTCGGTGACCACGGCCTCGATGTCGAACTTCCTGATCTGCTCCGCGACGCGCTCGGGGTGGCCGGTGGCCGCGACACCCGGGTCGGTCACCACGAGCACCCGGCGTACGTCGTACTGCTGGAGGTCGTAGCCGATCTCGTCGGCGGCGCCGGGCCCGAACTTCAGGGCGGGCGCGCCGTAGGTGAACACGGTCTCCCTGGTCACGGGCGTTCTCCTTCCTCCAGGGTCAGGGCATGCCTTGCCGCGCTCAGCAGGTCGAGGCGGAGGGCGTCACAGATGGGCATCCAGGCGGCTCGTGCGGTGGAGCCGTCCTCCTCCACCACGTGCGGCTCGACGTCGAGGGAGGCCTCGTCGATGTCGGCCTCGAAGATCAGGTGGATGCCGTGGTAGTCCTCCACCATGCCGTCGGCACGGGCACCGACGAAGTGCGTCGCGTGTACGTCGACGACGCGGCCGGGCTCCACGCGCAGGCCGGTCTCCTCGTAGACCTCGCGGCGCAGGGCGTCCCGTGGGTCCTCCCCGTGGTCGATGCCGCCGCCCGGGAGGGTCCACCGGCCCTCGATGCGGGTTCGCGAGGACATCTGGGTGAGCAGCACCTCGCCGCCGCGGGTGAGCAGCGCGTACGCAGCCACCCGCTGACGCTCCGGTGGAGCAGCATCGACAGCCATGCCGGCGAGTCTATGCATCGCGCAGGTCACGTTTCCCGTCGGCCGCAGCGGGCACTTGGAGGAAATAGGCCATGTTTCCGATTTTTCTGTGAGCGATGTCGAGCACTCTTGAGCTGACCCGTCCGTCCACGACCACCACGGCGAGCGAGCGCCGTGGCGGTTCCACGTCGCGCCGGGATCCCTGGTTCGACAACGCGAAGATGCTGCTCGTGACGCTCGTGGTCGTGGGTCACTCGTGGACGCTGTTTCCCCACACCTGGCCGAGCACCTGGTTCTACGACTACCTCTACCTGTGGCACGTACCCGCCTTCGTGATGGTCACCGGCTACCTCTCGCGCTCCTTCACGTGGAGCCGCACCAACCTGAGGAAGCTCGTGACCGGAGTCGCGCTCCCCTATGTCACCTTCGAGGCGGCGCTGGCGGCCTTCCGGGTCCAGTTCGGCGGTGAGCACCTCGAGGACCTCTTCGCCGACCCGCACTGGCCGATGTGGTACCTCGCGGCGCTCTTCATGTGGCGCCTCGCCACTCCGCTCCTCAAGTCCCCGAAGGCTCTCGCCGTGGCGGTGGCGGTGTCGCTCCTCGGCGGGCTGACCTCGGGCGACATGCTCGACACGGCCCGCGCGATGGGGCTGCTGCCCTTCTTCGTGATCGGCCTGCTTGCCCGGCGTGAGCACATCGAGATGCTGCGCCGTCCGGTCGTCCGGGTCGGTGCCGTCGTGAGCCTGGCCGTCGCCTTGGTGGTCACCGGGCTCGTGGAGGACCGGATCCGGATCGAGTGGCTCTACTGGCGCGCGAGCTACGCCGAGCTCGACGTCTCCTTCACCGAGGGCGTGCTGATCCGTGCCGGGTTGCTCGTCGCCGCCGCGGTGCTGGCCCTCTCGTTCCTCTCGCTGGTCCCCCGCCGTGCGTCGTGGTTCTCCCGGCTCGGTGCGGCGACGCTGGTGGTGTACCTCTTCCACGGGTTCTTCGTGAAGGCTGCGCAGTACGCCGACCTGGGTCAGTGGACCGTCGCGCACCCGCGCCAGGGGCTGCTCGTGACCTCCGCCCTGGCCGTCGTACTCGCTCTGGCGCTCGCCGCTCCTCCGGTGGCGCGCCGGCTCAACGTGCTCGTCGACCCGGTGGCGGCCTACCTGCGTCGTCGTGCCGCCGCGGAGGCCTCACGCGAGGACCGCAGCCTGGAGGCTCAGGCCCGCTGATCGGCGGCCGTCACCCTGGACATGCACAAGGGCCCCCGACCTCGTGAAGAGGTCGGGGGCCCTTGTCGCTGACTTGCTGGACCGCTGCGGCTTCTAGTTCTGGTAGGAACCGAAGTCGAAGTCGTCGAGCGCAACGGCCTGACCACCGGCGGTGTTGCCGAAGTCGTAGTCGTAGCTCTCGTAGCCGGTCACGGAGTACGCGTTCGCACGCGCCTCCTCGGTCGGCTCGACCCGGATGTTGCGGTACCGCTCCAGGCCGGTGCCGGCCGGGATCAGCTTTCCGATGATCACGTTCTCCTTGAGGCCGAGCAGCGAGTCGGACTTGCCGTTGATCGCCGCGTCGGTCAGGACGCGCGTGGTCTCCTGGAAGGACGCCGCCGACAGCCACGACTCGGTGGCCAGCGACGCCTTGGTGATACCCATCAGCTGCGGACGACCGGCGGCGGGCTTGCCACCCTCGGCCAGCACCCGGCGGTTCTCCTCCTCGAAGATGGCACGCTCCACGAGGTCCGACGGCAGGAGACGCGTGTCGCCCTGCTCGAGCACGAGAACCCTGCGCAGCATCTCTTCTAGTTCTGGTAGGAACCGAAGTCGAAGTCGTCGAGCGCCACGGCCTGACCACCGGCGGTGTTGCCGAAGTCGTAGTCGTAGTTCGTCGTAGCCGGTCACGGAGTACGCGTTCGCACGCGCCTCCTCGGTCGGCTCGACCCGGATGTTGCGGTACCGCTCCAGGCCGGTGCCGGCCGGGATCAGCTTTCCGATGATCACGTTCTCCTTGAGGCCGAGCAGCGAGTCGGACTTGCCGTTGATCGCCGCGTCGGTCAGGACGCGCGTGGTCTCCTGGAAGGACGCCGCCGACAGCCACGACTCGGTGGCCAGCGACGCCTTGGTGATACCCATCAGCTGCGGACGACCGGCGGCGGGCTTGCCGCCCTCGGCCAGCACGCGGCGGTTCTCCTCCTCGAAGATCGCACGCTCGACGAGGTCCGACGGCAGCAGGCGCGTGTCACCCTGCTCGAGCACGAGGACCCGGCGCAGCATCTGCCGCACGATGATCTCGATGTGCTTGTCGTGGATCGCCACGCCCTGGCTGCGGTACACCTCCTGGACCTCGTCCACCAGGTGCTCCTGTGCCTTGCGGACACCGAGGATGCGCAGCACCTCCTGCGGGTCAGGCGTGCCCTGGGTCAGCTGCTGGCCGACCTCGACGTGGTCGCCGTCGCCGACGAGCATGCGCGCCCGCTTGCTGACGGGGTACTCCTGGACCTCCGAGCCGTCGTCGGGAGTGACGAGGACCTTCTTGGCCTTGTCGGTCTCCTCGATCGTGACCCGTCCGGCGGCCTCGGTGATCGGCGCACGGCCCTTGGGCTGACGCGCCTCGAACAGCTCGACCACACGGGGCAGACCCTGCGTGATGTCGTCCGCCGAAGCCACACCACCGGTGTGGAAGGTACGCATCGTCAGCTGCGTGCCGGGCTCACCGATCGACTGCGCCGCGATGATGCCGACGGCCTCGCCGATGTCGACGAGCTTGCCGGTGGCCAGCGAGCGGCCGTAGCACTTCGCGCACGTTCCGGTGCGGGCCTCACAGGTCAGGACCGAGCGGACCTTGACCTCCTCGATGCCCGCGTCGACGAGCTCGTTGATCTTGACGTCGCCGAGGTCCTCACCGGCCGACACCAGCTTCTCGCCGGTCTCCGGGTGCAGCACCTCGACCGCAGCCGAGCGGGCGTAGGCCGCCGTCTCGGCGTTCTCCGCCTTGACCACCACACCGTCGGGCAGGCGCTCACCGATCCGCTTGGGCAGGCCGCGCTCGGTGCCGCAGTCGTCCTCACGGATGATGACGTCCTGCGAGACGTCCACCAGACGACGGGTCAGGTAACCCGAGTCGGCGGTACGCAGCGCGGTGTCGGCGAGACCCTTACGGGCACCGTGGCTGGCGATGAAGTACTCCAGCACCGACAGACCCTCACGGAAGTTCGACTTGATCGGCCGCGGGATGATGTCGCCCTTCGGGTTCGCCACCAGACCACGCATAGCGGCGATCTGACGGACCTGCATCATGTTTCCGCGAGCACCCGAGTGAACCATCATGTAGATCGGGTTGCGCTTGTCGAAGGTGGTCTCGAGCTCCTCGGCGACCTTGTTCGACGCCTGGGTCCAGATCTCGATGAGCTCCTGACGGCGCTCGTCGTCGGTGATCAGACCACGCTCGAACTGCTGCTGCACCTTCTTGGCCTGGCCCTCGAACACCTCGAGGATCTCGGCCTTGCGCGGCGGCGTGACGACGTCCTCGATGGACACGGTCACACCGGACCGGGTGGCCCAGTGGAAACCGGTGTCCTTGAGAGCGTCGAGCGCCCGGGCGACCTCGACCTTGGTGTAGCGCTCGGCCAGGTCGTTCACGATGACGCCGAGCTGCTTCTTGCCCACCTCGTAGTTCACGAAGGGGTAGTCCGCAGGGAGCGCCTCGTTGAACAGCGCACGACCGAGCGTCGTCTCGACGATGGTCGGCTTGCCCGGCCTCCCAGCCCTCGGGGATCGCCTCGCCGGTCGACGGCACGAACTCGGGCAGCCGGATCCGGACCCTGCTCTGCAGCGCGATCTCCTGCCGGTCGAGAGCCATGATCGCCTCGGCCGTGGAGGAGAAGACGCGGCCGTCGCCGAGCATCTCCCGGTCGTCGTGCCGGTGGGTCAGGAAGTACAGCCCGATGATCATGTCCTGCGTCGGCATGGTGACCGGACGCCCGTCGGACGGCTTGAGGATGTTGTTGGTCGAGAGCATCAGGATGCGTGCCTCGGCCTGGGCCTCCGCCGACAGCGGCAGGTGCACCGCCATCTGGTCACCGTCGAAGTCCGCGTTGAACGCGGTGCAGACCAGCGGGTGGATCTGGATGGCCTTGCCCTCGATCAGCTGCGGCTCGAACGCCTGGATGCCCAGACGGTGCAGCGTGGGCGCACGGTTCAGCAGCACCGGGTGCTCGGTGATGACCTCTTCGAGCACGTCCCACACGACCGGGCGAGCCCGCTCGACCATGCGCTTGGCCGACTTGATGTTCTGCGCGTGGTTGAGGTCCACGAGGCGCTTCATCACGAACGGCTTGAACAGCTCGAGCGCCATCTGCTTGGGCAGACCGCACTGGTGCAGCTTCAGCTGCGGGCCGACGACGATGACCGAACGGCCGGAGTAGTCGACGCGCTTACCGAGCAGGTTCTGGCGGAACCGGCCCTGCTTGCCCTTGAGCATGTCGGAGAGCGACTTCAGCGGCCGGTTGCCCGGACCGGTGACCGGCCGGCCACGACGGCCGTTGTCGAACAGCGAGTCGACGGCCTCCTGGAGCATCCGCTTCTCGTTGTTCACGATGATCTCGGGCGCACCGAGGTCGAGCAGACGCTTGAGCCGGTTGTTCCGGTTGATCACGCGGCGGTACAGGTCGTTCAGGTCGGAGGTCGCGAAGCGGCCACCGTCGAGCTGCACCATCGGACGCAGGTCCGGCGGGATGACCGGGACGGCGTCGAGGACCATGCCCGTCGGGCTGTTGTTGGTCTTGCGGAACGCCTCGACCACCTTGAGCCGCTTGAGAGCGCGGACCTTGCGCTGGCCCTTGCCGGTCGCGATGGTCTCGCGCAGCGACTCCACCTCGGCGTCGAGGTCGAAGCTCTCGAGGCGCTTCTGGATCGCCGCGGCGCCCATGTGGCCCTCGAAGTACTTGCCGAACCAGTTCTTCATCTCGCGGTAGAGCAGCTCGTCGCCCTCGAGGTCCTGGACCTTGAGGTTCTTGAACCGGTTCCAGACCTCGTCGAGACGGTCGATCTCGCGCTGCGCACGGTCGCGCAGCTGCTTCATCTCCCGCTCGGCGCCGTCCTTGACCTTGCGACGCGCGTCGGCCTTCGCACCCTCGGCCTCGAGAGCAGCGAGGTCCTCCTCGAGCTTCTTGGCGCGGTCGTCGATCGAGGTGTCGCGGCGACCCTCGAGGCGCTTGCGCTCGAGGTCCACCTTCGCCTCGAGCGAGGACAGGTCACGGTGACGTGCGTCCTCGTCGACGTGGGTGATCATGTACGCCGCGAAGTAGATGACCTTCTCGAGGTCCTTCGGGGCGAGGTCGAGCAGGTAGCCGAGACGGCTCGGCACACCCTTGAAGTACCAGATGTGCGTCACCGGGGCGGCGAGCTCGATGTGGCCCATCCGCTCGCGGCGGACCTTGGAACGGGTCACCTCGACGCCGCAGCGCTCGCAGATGATGCCCTTGAAGCGGACTCGCTTGTACTTACCGCAGTAGCACTCCCAGTCCCGGGTGGGACCGAAGATCTTCTCGCAGAAGAGACCGTCACGCTCGGGCTTGAGCGTGCGGTAGTTGATCGTCTCCGGCTTCTTGACCTCGCCGTGGGACCACTGACGGATGTCGTCGGCGGTGGCGAGACCAATCTTCAGCTGGTCGAAGAAGTTAACGTCGAGCACAGTGGCTGCTTTCCTCGTTATGTAGGTCTGTATCGCTGGTCAGTAGTAAGGGAGCCGGGGCGGCCGCCGGAGTCACGGTGGCTCCGGGCGGCCGCCGGCGACTCACACTTCCTCGACGCTGCTGGGCTCGCGGCGGGACAGGTCGATGCCGAGCTCCTCGGCGGCGCGGAAGACGTCCTCCTCCGCGTCGCGCATCTCGATCGCCGTGCCGTCCTGGGAGAGGACCTCGACGTTCAAGCAGAGCGACTGCATCTCCTTGACGAGAACCTTGAACGACTCGGGGATACCGGAGTCGGGGATGTTCTCGCCCTTCACGATCGCCTCGTAGACCTTGACGCGACCAGGCACGTCGTCGGACTTGATGGTGAGGAGCTCCTGCAGGGCGTAGGCGGCGCCGTACGCCTCCATGGCCCAGACCTCCATCTCACCGAACCGCTGACCACCGAACTGCGCCTTACCACCGAGCGGCTGCTGGGTGATCATCGAGTACGGGCCCGTCGAGCGAGCGTGGATCTTGTCGTCGACGAGGTGGTGCAGCTTCAGGATGTACATGTAGCCGACCGAGACCGGGTCCGGGAACGGCTCGCCGGAGCGACCGTCGAAGAGCCGGGCCTTGCCGTTCTCCTTGACGACGCGGACGCCGTCGCGGTTGGGCAGGGTCGACGCGAGCAGACCGGTGATCTCGTCCTCGCGCGCACCGTCGAACACCGGCGTGGCGACCTTGGAGTCCTTCTCGGCAGCCTCGGCGTGGATCTTGATCAGCCGCTGCTTCCAGTCGGCGTCCGGGTCGGTGTCCTCGCTCTGGGCGACGTCCCAGCCGGTCTTCGCCAGCCAGCCCAGGTGGATCTCGAGGATCTGGCCGATGTTCATACGACCGGGCACACCGAGCGGGTTGAGGATGATGTCGACCGGGGTGCCGTCCTCGAGGAACGGCATGTCCTCGACCGGCAGGATCTTCGAGATGACGCCCTTGTTGCCGTGACGGCCGGCGAGCTTGTCACCCACGGAGATCTTGCGCTTCTGCGCGACGTACACGCGCACGAGCTGGTTGACGCCCGGCGGGCAGCTCGTCGCCCTCCTCGCGGTCGAAGACGCGGACGCCGATGACCGTGCCGGACTCACCGTGCGGGACCTTCATCGAGGTGTCGCGGACCTCGCGCGCCTTCTCACCGAAGATCGCGCGGAGCAGGCGCTCCTCGGGGGTCAGCTCGGTCTCACCCTTCGGGGTCACCTTGCCGACGAGGATGTCACCGGTGGTGACCTCCGCGCCGATCCGGATGATGCCGCGCTCGTCGAGGTCGGCGAGCATCTCCTCGCTGACGTTCGGGATGTCGCGGGTGATCTCCTCGGGGCCCAGCTTGGTGTCGCGGGCGTCGACCTCGTGCTCCTCGATGTGGATCGAGGTGAGGACGTCCTCCTGCACCAGACGCTGGGAGAGGATGATCGCGTCCTCGTAGTTGTGGCCCTGCCACGACATGAAGGCGACCAGCAGGTTCGTGCCGAGCGCCATCTCGGCGTCGTCGGTGCACGGACCGTCGGCGATCGGCGAGCCGACCTCGAGGCGCGCGCCCTCGGCGACCAGCGGACGCTGGTTGATGCAGGTGCCCTGGTTCGAGCGGGTGAACTTCTGCATCCGGTAGGTCTTGTAGGTGCCGTCGTCGTTCATCACCTCGACGAAGTCGGCGGACACCTCCTTGACCACACCGGCCTTCTCCGCCACCACGACGTCGCCGGCGTCGACCGCTGCGCGGTACTCCATGCCGGTGCCGACGAGCGGGGCGTCGCTCTTGATGAGCGGCACCGCCTGGCGCTGCATGTTCGCACCCATGAGGGCGCGGTTCGCGTCGTCGTGCTCGAGGAACGGGATCAGGGCCGTCGCGACCGACACCATCTGGCGCGGCGAGACGTCCATGTAGTCGACCTCGCCGGCCGGGATCACGTCGACCTCACCGTGGCGCTGGCGCACGAGCACCCGCTCCTCGGCGAAGCGGCCGTCCTCGGTCAGCGCAGCGTTGGCCTGCGCGATGACGAAGCGGTCCTCCTCGTCGGCGGTGAGGTACTCGACCTTGTCGGTGACGCGGCCGTTCTCGACCTTGCGGTACGGCGTCTCGACGAAACCGAACGGGTTGATCCGGCCGAACGTCGAGAGCGAGCCGATCAGACCGATGTTCGGACCCTCAGGGGTCTCGATCGGGCACATGCGGCCGTAGTGGGACGGGTGCACGTCACGGACCTCGAAGCCCGCGCGGTCACGGGAGAGACCACCGGGGCCGAGCGCCGAGAGGCGACGCTTGTGCGTCAGGCCGGCGATCGGGTTGGTCTGGTCCATGAACTGCGACAGCTGCGAGGTGCCGAAGAACTCCTTCAGCGCCGCGACGACCGGGCGGATGTTGATCAGGCTCTGCGGCGTGATCGCCTCGACGTCCTGGGTGGTCATCCGCTCGCGGACCACGCGCTCCATGCGGGCCAGGCCGGTGCGGAGCTGGTTCTGGATCAGCTCGCCGACCGTGCGCATACGGCGGTTGCCGAAGTGGTCGATGTCGTCGGCACGGACCTCGATCGCGTCACCGTCACGGTCGAGGATGTCGCCGCCCTGGGCGTCCTTGAGCGTGTCGTTGCCGGCGTGCAGCTGCACGATGAAACGGATGGTCGACACGATGTCGTCGATGGTCAGCGTCTGCTGGTCGAACGCCTCGTGCGTGCCGAGCTTCTTGTTGATCTTGTAGCGGCCGACCTTGGCGAGGTCGTAGCGCTTGGGGTTGAAGTAGTAGTTCTCCAGCAGCGTCTGCGCGGCCTCGCGCGTCGGGGGCTCGCCCGGACGCAGCTTGCGGTAGATGTCGAGGAGGGCGTCGTCCTGGCCCGCGGTGTGGTCCTTCTCGAGCGTGAGCATCATCGACTCGTACTCGCCGAACTCCTCGCGGATCTGCTCGTTGGTCCACCCGAGGGCCTTGAGCAGCACCGTGACGTTCTGCTTGCGCTTGCGGTCGAGACGTACGCCGACCATGTCGCGCTTGTCGATCTCGAACTCGAGCCAGGCGCCTCGCGAGGGGATCACCTTCGCGGTGAAGATGTCCTTGTCGGACGTCTTGTCGGCCGACCGCTCGAAGTACACACCGGGCGAGCGGACGAGCTGGGAGACCACGACACGCTCGGTGCCGTTGATCACGAAGGTGCCCTTGGGGGTCATCAGGGGGAAGTCACCCATGAAGACCGTCTGGCCCTTGATCTCACCGGTCTCGTTGTTCATGAACTCCGCGGAGACGTAGAGCGGCGCGGAGTAGGTGAAGTCCTTCTCCTTGCACTCGTCGACGGAGTACTTCGGGTCGTAGAAGACGGGGTTCTCGAACGAGAGAGACATCGTGTCCGAGAAGTCCGAGATCGGGGAGATCTCCTCGAAGATCTCCTGGAGGCCGGACTTCTGGCTGACGTCCTCGCCGATCTCGAGACGTCGTGCGACGTCCTGCTGCCAGCGCTCGTTGCCGATCAGCCAGTCGAAGCTGTCGGTCTGGAGGGCGAGGAGCTGCGGAACCTCGAGAGGTTCCTTGATCTTGGCGAAGGAGATACGGCGCGGGTTGGTCCTGGCGTTGGTGGAGCTGGTGCTGCGCGAGGCGGCCAAGAGGGGTCCTTCCGAGGATCGCTCTGGAGAGGCGGCTGCCGACCACAAACCAGCCACCGGGCAGGCTGGAGTGCATATGAGGGCAGACGCAACGAACGATCATAGCCAAAACGACGGCCGGGCACAACCCAGCGCATCCTGACTCTCGCGGACTGCGAAGAGCATGGACCGAAGCCGTCTCCGAGTCAAGCACCGAGGCGGTCGGCCCGCGAGCGTCGGGCGGTCGCGTCGTACCCCTCCGAACCGCCCGCAAACGGGGCCTCAGTAGGAGGTGATGCCGTCCACCAGCCACGTCCCGTCGACCTTGACCATGTCGAACCGCACGCGGTTCAGGGCCACCGACGGCTGCCCGGAGTTCGCGGTGCTCGTCGTGGTCTGGTTGACGAAGAGCAGCACCGGCACCTGGTCGGGGTCGCGGTCTCCCCCACCCACCATCGCCGACGAGGCGAGCACCTGGGCCTCGACCGTCGCCTTCGACTTCGTCGCGTTCTCCTTGACGAGCTTGTCGAAGGTGTTGACGTAGTCCTTGCGGTAGCCGTCGGTGAGGAACTTCGCAGCGGCGTCCCGGTCGGACTCGAGCGAGTCGTACTTGTACGACAGCACGGCCGCTGCGGCGCTCTCCGCGGCCGCGGGGGCGCGGTTGAGCGACTCCTGGTACGCCTCCGCCCGGTCCGCACGGACGACCAGGAAGGCGGCGACCGCGACGGCTACGGCGGTCACGAGCCCGAGCACGGCGAGCACCCACCACGGAAGCGGCCGGCGGGTGCCGCCCTCTGTCACACGCTCCGTGTCACCCGGCTGGGTGTCCCCCGTCGCCGGCGAGGGTGCGTCCGCGACAGCCGTCGCGG
>CAVUBO010000038.1:0-12070 GCA_963739785.1 uncultured Actinomycetota bacterium
ATGTGGGCGGTGCCATCGCCGGAATCGCACCCAGCTGCTGCAGCATGCTGAGGGCGTCGAGGATGCCCCAGTGCTCGCGGGCAAGGCCGTCGTCATCGAACCGGGTGATGTCGATCAGCGGCACGTCGACGCTCTTGCCGCTTGCGGGCACGCCCATGAAGTCCTCGCCGGTGTGCGTGCCCGTCGCCCTGATGCGACCGACGACCTTGTCTCCGCGCTCGGGAGGACCTCCTCCACGCGTCTGATGCGCAGGTCCGGGAATGACGCCCGGAACATGTGGAAGAGCTGCTTGACCCCCTCCTTGGTCGGCTCCAGGCCCGCAGTCTCCTCGTGCTCGACGAAACCGTCTGCCAACTGGTCCCCGAACCCGTCGATGTCCCCCGCGTTGATCAGCTCGTAGAGGCGCTTCATCGCCGCCACACGCTCCATGGGTCCTCCTCGCGTCTCGGCCTGCCCGCTGGGCCCGGCCTGGTGGATGGTTCTGCGGGGGCGGATCGCAGGGGTGATGCGGAAAGGACCTGCCCCCACGAGGCTTCCGGAGCCGAGGGCGAGAGCGCTCTAGGGATCATCGTCGACCCGCCCGATCATCCTGTCCAGGTCGGGATGCAGTCCGAGGCCGCGGGCATCTCCAGGGCAGACCCAGGCTCGAGGCAGTCCTCGGCACTCAGCGGAGTGAGAAGGGGGGATACCGGTCGGTGACGAGGAGGAACGCATATGCCTCCACGCGCAGCCACCACCGGCCGACGCCGACCACGAAGTCGAACAGCCCCCGCGGATAGCGTCCGGTGAACAGGATCGCGAACCAGGCGACGACGCCGCGAAGAAGGCGCCCACCGTCAAGAAGAACAGCACGAAGTAGTGCGGGATCGCGAGCAGCCACTTCACCAGCGGCAACCAGCGGTTCAGGTCGCGTTCGACGTCGGGGTAGTCGATCTCGAGGTGGACGTCCTGCTCCTCGACCGTCGACGGGTACTGGTCGGTGAGCAGCGCGAGGTAGGCGCCGATGCGGGTGCCGAACCGGGCCAGCTCGAGCGCGAAGTCGAACCACCAGCGCGGGTAGCGCTGCCGGAACAGGATCATCAGCAACGTCGCCAGGAACAAGCCGGCGGCGATCCCGCCGCTCGTGGTGGTCACCGTCTTGCCGCTCTCGGTATAGGCAGTCTGGGTCGCGCCGGCCGTGAGCACCCCGTAGACGATGCCTATCGGGATGATCAGCACAACCCGGAACAGGGTCGTCACCCGGTTGTACTGGGCCGAGTGGTCGACCTCGAGGCGCGCCGGATAGGCGGTCGGTACAGGTGACGGACTTGTTGCGGACATGACGGGCCTCCCGTGGTCTCAATCCCTCAGCTCAAGGGTGCGCCCGACTGTCCGGATTGCGGAGAGGCTTACGTCCTCCCCGAAGGAGGCGGGTCGTGAGGGCTGATCGGCCCACAGCGCGTGAGTCATCGTCAGTCGGCGACTGGCTCCCAGATGAGCTCGGCAACGTCGATCACGAGGTCAGGGCTCTCCCTGTTCGGATCGTCCGTGGCGCGGACCTCGCCCACACACACGCACACCACGTCGTTGAGTCGTCGGTAGCGCTCGCTGTCGCTGAGGTGCGTGACGGAGCCGACGATCTGCCGCCGCCCCGGCGGGTAGGCGCGGCCGTACCCGTGCCACTCGAACATGATCGTCGCGCCGTCGTCGGTCTCGATGACGGCGCGGATGTCTGGACCGAAACGGGCCGGCCGCAGTTCGGCGCGGGGAAGTTCGCGCCGCGGAAGCGACCGGTGATGGAGCCCTCGCAGCGGCCCTCCGCGAGGTACAGGTGCTGCTCCCACCCGCCCTCGAGCCCGACCTCCCAGCTCTCGGGATAGGTGAAGCGGATCCGGTACAACTGCTCGAGCCTCAAGGTTGCGCTCCTTCACCAGGGAACCAGCCGCCCAGAAGCATTTCAGGGCAGATCTCGCCTGGCCACCAGATCGGATCCGCGTTTCGGGCCGCGATCCCCGGCGTACGCAAGGGAGTCCTACCGCCGCAGCGGACGCATCGAGGCTCAGCGCCCGTGGCTGCCGGCGGGTCAGCGGTCTTACGCTGGCGGGTATTGGACGCAACACCCGAGGAGACCCATGCGCAGTGATCTGTTCGGCACGAACCTCGAGTCGGCCACGACCGACCGCTTCACGTTGCAGAACCCTCGCATGCTGCGGGTCGCGCTCGACGGGGAGGTGATGGCGCGGCAGGGAGCGATGGTCGCCTACCAGGGCGAGGTCGACTTCGCCTACCAAGGCTCCGGCGGCATGGGCAAGCTGTTCAAGAAGGCCTTCACCGGTGAGGGCATGGCGCTGATGAAGGTCTCCGGTCGGGGCGACGTCTTCTTCGCCGACGACGCCATGGAGATTCACCTGGTGAACCTCGAGGACGACTCGCTCACGGTCAACGGCAGCAACGTCCTCGCCTTCGACTCCACGCTCACGTGGGACATCAAGCGGGTCGAGGGTGCGTCGATGATGGCCGGCGGCGTCTTCAACACCACGTTCACCGGCACCGGGACGGTCGCGATCACCTCGCACGGCACGCCCGTCGTTCTCAACGTCGACGCCCCCACGTACGCCGACATCCAGGCGGCGGTCGCCTGGTCGACGTCGCTGACCACGAGCGTGCGGCGTACGGCGGGTGCCGAGCGCGCTGATCGGTCGCGGTTCAGGTGAGGCGTTCCAGCTCGTCTTCAACGGCCAGGGCTTCGTCATCGTCCAGGCCAGCGAGGGCCGGATCGTGGCGCCGCACACCCACTGAGCAGTGGCGCTGCGCTGTCGCCCTCACCTCACCTGGGGGCATACCGTCCGCGGAGTCTCGGTAGTTGCCAGGGCTGCGGCCCGTCCGCCGGTGCCCCGGTCCGCTCCTGGACGAGCCGGAGGACCTCCGCCAGGACGGGGTCCCGCCAGCGCTCGCGCTCGCTGAGATCGAGTACGTCGGGCATCGGTCCGCCGCGGCGGTGTCGACGCGCCGCGGGGCGCGGGCGCCCCTCGAGGTGCTCGATCGTGCCCAGCACGAGGTGCGCATCCGCGAGGGGCGCCCCCGGCCACACAAGCTCCATCACCTCGGGCGCGGCACGGAGCTCAGCGAACCGCGGGGCGAGGTCGGCGACCACAGCCGGTGCCAGCCCGAGCGCCGGAGCCCACAGGTCGTCCTCGCCGTACCACCACAGGACCCGCGCCAGGGACAGCGGGGAGGTGACCACGTACTTGACCGTGAACGGCACCACCTCGTCATTCTCTCAGGGTCCGAACCCTGCCGGCGCGCCGTCGCTGGTGGTGGACGACGCCGTTGCCTGGGCCGAGGGTGCGCGCGAGAATCGGGTGATGGGTGCGGACCCGGTTCCGACGTACTGCCCGTTGTGCGTGTCGCGCTGCGGGGCGCGCGCCGAGGTCGAGGACGGCGCCTTCCTGGCGTTGCTCCCCGATCCGTCCCACCCGACGGGCAAGGCCATCTGTGTGAAGGGCAAGGCGGCGCCCGAGATCGTCTATCACCCGTCGAGGCTTCTTCACCCGCTGCGGCGGACGAGGCCCAAGGGGGATGCGGACCCGGGGTGGGAGCGAATCACCTGGGACGAGGCGCTGGACACGGTTGCGGAGCGGCTCGCGACGGCAGCAGCCGCAGACGGACCCGAGTCGGTCGGGTTCAGCTCGAGCTCGCCCTCCACGTCGGCGATCAGCGACGCCGTTGACTGGGTCCAGCGGCTGATCCGTGCGTTCGGGAGCCCGAACTACTGCACCTACATGGAGCTGTGCGGGTGGGGCCGATACCTCGCCCCCCTCTACACCTTCGGCGCCTCCGTGCCCGGCGTCTACGTGCCGGATCTCGAGAACGCCGGTTGCATCCTGTTCTGGGGGTACAACCCGTCCGTCGCCCGACTCGCGCACGCGACGAGCACCGTCGCTGCGGTCGCGCGCGGCGCGAAGCTGATCGTGGTCGACCCGCGCAAGGCGGGCCTGGCCGCCAAGGCAGACCACTGGCTGCGGGTACGGCCCGGCACCGACGCCGCGCTCGCCCTGTCCATGACGCACGTGATGATCGAGAACGGCTGGTACGACGCCGACTTCGTGCGCGACTGGACCAACGCGGCTGACGAGGTCGGCGGTGAGAGGGTCTGGGACCTGCTCGCCTCGCGTTGCGCGGAGTTCCCGCCGGAGGTGGCCGAGGAGAATCACGGGCGTGCCGGCTGTCGACATCGTCGCCGCCGCGAAGACTCTCTGGGAGGCTCGGCCGGTCGCGTTCTACACGTGGAGCGGACTCGAGCAGCACAGCGGCACGACGCAGACCATCCGCGCGATCAACGTCCTCTACGCCCTGACCGGTTGCCTGGACGTCCCGGGTGGGAACGTGCTGTTCGAAGAGGTGCCGTCGAACCCGATCGACGGCATGGAGTTCCTGTCCAAGGCTCGCCCGCCTGCGGTGGGCGTCGACCAGCGCCCGCTCGGCCCGGCCCGGTTCGAGTTCGTCACCGGTGAGGACTTCTACACCGCGGCGCTCGACCGACGCATCAAGGCGCTGGTGAGCTTCGGCGGCAACATGGTGCTGGCCCACGCAGACAGTCTCCGCGGCCGCGAGGCACTGCGCAGCCTGGACTTCTTCGTCCAGGCCGACCTGTTCATGACCCCGACGGCCGAGCTCGCCGACATCGTGCTGCCCGTGACCACACCGTTCGAGTCCGAGGCGCTGAAGATCGGCTTCGAGTACAGCCAGGAGGCGCAGTCGCTCGTCCAGCTGCGACAGCCGCTCGTCGCGCCGCGCGGCGAGGCGCGCTCGGACCTGCAGATCGTGTTCGATCTCGCGACGCGGCTGGGCCTCGGCGCACACTTCTGGGAAGGCGACATCGAGGCGGCGTTCCGTCATCAGCTGGCGCCGAGCGGGATCACGCTGGAGGAGCTCCGGGCTCACCCGGAGGGAGTGCGGGTGCCGCTCACCACGCGGTACCGCAAGTACGCCGACACCGGATTCGCGACTCCGTCGCACAAGGTGGAGCTGTACTCGGCCCAGCTGGCCGCCCATGGCTACGCTCCGCTGCCCGACCTTCGAGGAACCGCTCACGAGCCCTCGCTCCCGCCCGGACCTCGCCGACCGGTACCCCCTGGTGCTCAGCTGTGCGAAGTCGCTGTTCTTCTGCGAGACCCAGCACCGCCAGGTCGCCGCCCTGCGCAAGAGCGCGCCCGACCCCCAGGTCGAGCTGCACCCGTCCACCGCCGCGGCCCGCGGCATCAGCGCGGGAGACTGGGTCTCCCTGGACACCCCGCACGGCGCGGTCCGGGCCCGCGCGAAGCTCAACCACAACCTCGACCCGCAGGTCGTCTTCGCCCAGCACGGCTGGTGGGAGGCCTGCGACGAGCTGGGACTGCCCGGCTATCCGCCGTTCGGGCCCGACAGTGCGAACCTCAACCTGGTGCTGCGCCAGACACCGAGCGATCCGATCAGTGGCAGCTCACCCATGAGGGCGTCCGTCTGCGATGTCTCCCCGCTCGAGCCGGCGCGGGACGGTGGCGCAGTGGCGCCGCGGGAGACGTGAGACGGCGGCCGTGGAGTTCGCGGCACCCTTGTCGGTGTCCGGTGCCATGCTGGCCGGCATGGGTGACCGACAGTACGACGTGGCGCCTCTCAACGAGTCGACGTGGCCGGCGTTCGCAGCCCTCGTGGAGGCCAACAACGGCATCTTTGGTGGCTGCTGGTGCATCGGTTTCCATCCCGAAGGTTGTGCCGAGACAGCCGAGGTCAATCGCGATCGGAAGCTCAAGCGAGTTCTCGACGGCTCGACGCACGCGGCCCTCGTTCTCGAGGGTGACGAGTGCGTCGGCTGGTGCCAGTTCGGCGTCCCCGACGAGCTGCCCCGCATCAAGAATCGGGCGGCCTACGAGAAGGAGCTGTCCGACCTCCCGGACTGGCGGATCGCGTGCTGCTACGTCGGCAAGGGACACCGTCGCCAGGGTGCGGCCACTGCCGGCCTGTCTGGCGCGCTGGCCCTGATCGCCGGGCTCGGTGGCGGCCGGGTCGAGGGCTACCCGGAGGACGCCTCGTCGGTGTCCGCGGGTTTCCTCTTCCATGGAGCGCTCTCCACCTACGAGCAATTGGGGTTCACGCGCGCCCGCAAGATCGGGAAGCACCGATGGGTCGTCTCGAAGATCGTCGAACCCTCGTAGCGCCGGCGCCCTGAGCTCCCTCGCACGCCACCTGACGCGTCTTGCTCACACTCGACATCCGCGTCATTCCGCCGCGTCGGGGCGTCACCAGTGAAGCCTGGATCGCCGTTGGGCTCCGGGCGCGGGCAGGGATACCTTGGGCTTGCCCGGTCCAACGACCACTTCGAGGATGACCACCATGGCGCGCATGGCCCCACACAAGGTCGTGCTCCACGGCCACGAACTCTCCTACGTCGACAGCGGCTCCGGCCCGGTGGTGCTCTTCATCCACGGGATCCTCGGGTCGCAACGGCAGTGGGCCCACCTCGTCGACAAGATGGACGACGACCACCGGGTGCTCGTGCCCGACCTCTTCGGGCATGGTGAGTCGGCGAAGCCGCTGGGGGACTACTCGCTCAGCGCGCACGCCGCTACCATGCGCGACCTCCTCGATCACCTCGGTATCGAGCGGGTCACGCTCGTCGGGCACTCGCTCGGAGGTGGGATCGCGATGCAGTTCTTCTACCTCTTCCCCGAGCGGGTCGATCGCCTCGTCCTGGTCGCCAGTGGCGGCCTGGGACGTGAGGTGAACCTGATCCTGCGCTCCGCGACCCTGCCCGGCGCCGAGCAGGTGCTCAGCGTCGTCGCCTCCGCCCCCGTCCTCTCGCGCGTCGAGGCACTGGGCCGTGGCGCGTCGAAGGTCGGCTGGCGACCCGGCGCAGACATCGGCGCGATCTGGCGGGGATTCAGCTCGCTCGCGGACCGCGAGAGTCGACGCGCCTTCCTCGCCACCACCCGAGCCGTCATCGACATCGGCGGCCAGAGCATCAGCGCCCACGACCACCTGGAGGGCGTGCTACCGATCCCGACCCTGATCGTGTGGGGCTCCAAGGATCGGATGATCCCGGCCTGGCATGCGCTCAGCGCCCAGCGCGCGGTCCCCGATTGCCGCGTCGAGCTGTTCGAGGGCGCGGGTCACTTCCCGCACCTCGACGACCCGGACCGCTTCGCGCGCGTGCTCCGCGAGTTCATCGCCGCCGGCGCGACGCAGGAGCAGCCAATTGCGGCCGAGGACTGACCCACTACGAGGATGTCCAGCTTCTCGGCCGCCGCTCCCTGCTGTCGGCGATGACGGGTCGTCGCGACTAGCCCAAGGGTTCAGCGTCGGCTAATCGGAGCAGGAGTCACCCGAGAGCAGCGCATCGAGATACCGCCCCACTTACTCGGCTCCGGAGCGCACTGATGTCGACTCTCGTTCCTCGCCGCGGGCCAGGTACTGCACAGGCCTGTCAGCGGCCGCCCGCCGCGGCTTGGCGCTGTCGCTTGCTGAGGGGTGCGAGCGCGAGATCGACGGCCTGTGAGCGGAGGTGCTTGAACCCGTAGCCCCGATCGGTCAGCCAGGTCACCGTTGCGGTCTCGGCCCGTTCGGTGGCGTCGATGACGTCGGCCTCCTCCTCTCCCGTCTCCAGGAAGCGGAACACGAACGCCTCGCGCGCGGACAGGTCGTAGCTCAGGTGCCCTTCGGGCGTGTAGGTCGCCCGGAGAATGTCGTGCTGGTCGGCCTCGGCGAGGAGCTCGCTGCGCTGGGCCTGGGTCAGCGCGTCGAAGAAGCCGCGGACGGTGACACGGAACGTGTGCGTGGCCAAGAGGAGGGCCGCCTGTTCAAGGTCGAGTGGTCGGTCGGGACGTACGCGGGCGGGCTCAGTCGGCGGCGTCTTCGATCTGTTCTCGTAGCCAGTCGCGGATGACGGTGTTGATTCGGATGCCGAGCTCGATCTGCGGGGCGAACGCTTCCGGTACCTCCGAGCCCTGGACCTGGGAGCGCAGCTCCCCGAGCTCGTCGAGCTCGTCCTCGACGTGGGAGAGGTCGCGCTCGTAGGCGGTGCGCCGATCGGCGTCGCCCAGGAGGGGCGTGAGGAAGAGTCGTACGCCGCTCTCGTTGCGCTGGGACCGGTCGGGCTCGGCCTCGACCAGCCAGCGACGCAGCTCGTCGCGGCCGGGGCCGGTCAGCCCATAGGTCTTGCTGCGGCGTGCTCCGCGGCCGACCACCTCAACCAGTCCGGCGCGCTCGAGCTTGCCGAGCTCGGGATAGATCTGGCTGTGGCTCGCGTGCCACGACGTGCGCAGCGAGCGGTCGAAGGTCTGGGTCAGCTCGTAGCCGGTCGACGGGCGTCGGGCCAGCAGGCCGAGGATCGCGTAGCGCAGGGACATGGCGAGAGTCTACCCCAATTTGTCGAGATTGACATGTCGTACTCGACATGTCATTTTCTACACATGAACGAACTTGCGAGCCTCTCCGGCCGGCGCCGCGCCCTGCTGTGGCTGGCCGTGCTCTCCGGCCTGCTCCTGGCCATGCTCGACCAGACCATCGTCGGCACCGCGCTGCCGCAGATCGTCCGCGACCTGGGTGGTGAGTCCTGGTACGTCTGGGGGATCACGGCGTACCTCGTGCCCGCCACCGTCCTGCTGCCGGTGTTCGCCCGCCTCTCCGACCGCTACGGCCGCCAGCGGATGCTGCTGGTCGGGATGAGCCTGTTCGTGCTCGGCTCCGCGCTCTGCGCGATCGCGCAGTCGATGGGGCAGGTGGCCACGTTCCGGGCGGTGCAGGGAGCCGGCGCGGCTGCACTCGAGGCACTCTCGTTCCTGCTGGTCGCCGAGCTGTCGGGGCCGCGCCGCAACGCCACGGCCCAAGCCGTGCTCGCCGGCATCATGGCGTTCAGCTTCATCGCCGGACCGATGATCGGCGGCCTCCTGACCGACCACGTCGGATGGCGGTGGGTGTTCCTCGTGAACGTCCCGCTCGGCCTGCTCGCGATCGCCGTCGTCGCCCGGGTGCTGCCCGCCGAGCTGGGCCGCAGCCAGGGTCGCGAGACACCGCTGGACCTCGCGGGCATCGCCGTGCTGACCGCCTCCTTGGGATTGGTGCTCGTCGGGCTGAACCAGCACCTGCTCGTGTCCTCGTGGTTCGCCGTCCGCACCGGCGGGTTGGTCGTGGCGGGGCTCGTCGGTGTGGGGCTGCTGGTGCTCGTCGAGCGTCGTGCCGCGGCCCCGGTCCTGCCGCTCCGGCTGCTGACCCAGCCGTTGACGATGCGCCTGCTGGTGACCGGGGCCACCGCCACCTTCGGCCTCTACGCCTGCGTGATGCTCCTGCCGCGCTACTACCAGCAGACGCAGGGGGTCAGCGCCACCCGATCCGGTGTGTTCATCTACCCGCTCCTGCTCGGCCTCCTGATCGCGGTCAACCTCGGAGCGGCCGTGATCGCGCGACGCAACGCGTTCCGCGGCACCCTGCTCGTCGCCAACGGAGCCGTCGCGCTCGGGGCCCTGGGCTTCACCGTCTTCGACGCAGTCCTCCCCGGCGGCGCTGCCCCTCCTGCTGATGGCGCTCATCGGCGTGGGTGTGGGGCCGAACCTGTCCGGCCTGCAGATCGCCGTGCAGCGCACGGTGGCGCCGATGGACCTGGGTGCGGCCATGGGCGCGCTCCTGCTCGGTCGGCAGGTGGGTGGCGCGCTGGCCCTGGCCGCCGCGGAGACCATCTACGTCGGACGGCTGCGTGCCGGCGACTCCACGGAGGCGGCCACCGGCTGGAGCATCTTCGTGGTGGCCGCCGCCGGCGCGGTCGTCGCGGCGCTCGCCCTGCTCACGCTCCGCCGGGGCGCCGACCGGCTGCCGGCACCCGCCACGATTCCGGCGGTCGCCGCTCCGGCCTCGGCTGCCGTGGCAACAGCCGAGCTCATCCCAGGCGGGAGGCCGCGGCATCTCCAGGTCAGACCCAGCCTGGAGGCAGACCCCGGCACTCAGCGGAGAGAGAAGGGGGATACCGGTCGGTGATGAGGAGGAACGCGTAAGCCTCCACGCGCAGCCACCACCGGCCGACGCCGACCACGTAGTCGAACAGCCCCCGCGGATAGCGTCCGGTGAACAGGATCGCGAACCATGCGACGACGACCGCGAAGAAGGCGCCGATCGACAGGAAGAACAGCACGAAGTAGTGCGGGATCGCGAGCAGCCACTTCACGAGCGGCAACCAGCGGTTCAGGTCACGTTCGACGTCGGGGTAGTCGAGCTCGAGGTGGACGTTCTGCTCCTCGACCGTCGACGGGTACTGGTCGGTGAGCAGCGCGAAGTAGGCGCCGATGCGGGTGCCGAACCGGGCGAGCTCGAGCGCGAAGTCGAACCACCAGCGCGGGTAGCGCTGCCGGAACAGGATCATCAGCAACGTCGCCACGAACAGGCCGGCGGCGATCCCGCCGCTCGACGTGCTCACCGCCTGGGCGCTCTGGTCATAGACCGTCTGGGTCTCGCCGGCGGTGAGTATCCCGTAGACGATGGCGATCGGAATGATCAGCACGATCCGGAACGCGGTCGTCACCCGGTTGTACTGCGGCCGAGTAGTCGACCTCGAGGCGAGCCGGGTAGGCGGTCGGTAATGGTGGCGGGCTCGATTCGGCCATGACGGTCCTCCCCGTGGTCTCGATTCCTCACCTCAGGGTGCGCCGGGCCGTCCGGGGTCCAAAGAGGCTTAGGTCCTCCCCCGACGGGACGGGTCCTTCCCACGGCAACATCGGTTGGCTGCGGGAGTCCGGACGGTGCGTCACTTCGCCGCCTCTGCCCGCCTCAGCCTGCGCCTGACAGGAAGTCTCGGTGTGCGCGTAACCTCTCGCCATGAACGATGAACGGCTGCGGTGCGCAGAGTCAGCTCTTCGGCAGGTGCCCGAGGACTACCGGAAGGTGGACGCAGCTGATGTCGCCGGTCAGGAACGCGGCCACAGCTTCCATCAGGGCATGCACATCGGTTGGGCCTGGGGCGAGGACGAGCGCGGCCGGCCCTACCTCGATTTCCTCTCGGAGCACCGGCACCCGGGCATGCAGGCGGAGCGCTACTTCACGGACGGCAGAACGGAACCGATCGCAACTCCCGCCTCGACGCGGGCTGTGTCGCCGGATCCCGCCGAAGACGCCGAGATCGAGCGGGAGTTCTTCGAGAGCAATGAGCTGCCTACGCCGATCTGCGTGACCGCGGCCTCTTGCCTCCGGAGGGTGAGAACGTCGGTTCCCAGGACATCAACGAGTACCTCCTCAAAGGCGGCTCGCCGACCGCCGGGAGCGGCCCTGACGCCGCCGATACCGCCGTCGTCGCAAACGGCGTCCTCCTCGGTGGCGGCTGGGACGAACTGCTTCGCGACGAACTGGACAAGCCGTACTGGTCCAAGCTGCTCGAATTCATCACCGACGAGCACGAGAACTACGAGGTGTACCCACCGTGGGCACAGACCTTCAAGGCGTTCGAGTTGACGCCGTACGACGACGTCAAGGTCGTCATTCTCGGTCAGGATCCGTATATCAAGCCTGGGCAGGCGCACGGGCTGGCGTTCTCCGTACCGACCGGCATCGCCATCCCTCCGTCCTTACGGAACATTCGCAAGGAACTGGCCGCCGACCTCGAAATCAGCCTGTCTGACCTGCCGGACCACGGTGATCTGACCGCGTGGGCCGAGCAGGGTGTCCTGCTGCTCAACACAACCCTGACCGTTCGCCGCGGGAAGTCGAACTCCCACGAAGGGATGGGCTGGGAGACATTCACGGACGCCGTCATCAGTGCCATCAGCGCCGAGCTCAAGGGGGTCGTGTTCATCCTGTGGGGTGGCCCTGCACAGAAGAAGGCAAAGCTGATCGACCTGACGCGCCACCCAGCGCCGATCAAGGCTGCACATCCGAAAGCTCGGGCAAACGCGCGCAACCCGCTCGCCGGGTCGAAGCCGTTCACGACAGCCAACAAGCTCCTGGCCGCCGCCGGCCGGGCGCCAGTGGACTGGTCACTTCTGGACCGGACTCCGCAAGACAGGTGACACCCGCGGCGAGCCGTCAGTGTCCATCGCTCACCTGCCCTCCGCTTCGGCAATACCGAGCACCAGCA
>CAVUBO010000039.1:0-225019 GCA_963739785.1 uncultured Actinomycetota bacterium
CGTAGTCCGCGGCGTCGGCGGAGAACAGGTACGCCCGTACGCCCGCCGTCGCCTTGCCGGCGCCCTCGTCCCACGCGTAGACGCTGAGCATTCCGGGCACCGGCGCGGTGAGCCGGACCAGCGTCTGCCGCTCACCGACGCGCTCGACCGTGCCGGTGGCGCCGCGCACCTCGACCGTCGCGCCCTCGTCGCCCAGCCCGAGCGCGTCGTGCAGGGTCGACCAGAGCGCCTCCGCGTCGCCGGGGTGGGAGGCGGTGGCCTCCAGGTGTGTGGCCTCCTGGCCGGGGAAGTGCGACAGGTAGAGGCGCAGGTTGTCGAAGAACGGCATCCAGCCGGGGCCCATGGTGTCCCAGAACTCCGACTCCCAGGCGGCGCCGGTCCCGAAGCCGCTGCTGGTGACGCGCACGATGCAGGTTCCGCCGGACTGTGCCTCGACGAGGAACTCCGACGTCAGCGGGCTGAGCGCATCGGGGTCCTTGCCCATGAGGGCGGCCCAGTCCTCCTCGTAGACGAGGCGGCGCGGCGGCTCCCATGCGGTGACCTGGCCGTCCGAGCCCATCTCCGGGCCCATGGTGAAGTGCACGGAGCCGCCTTCGCGCTCCTCCATCTCGGTCGGCGCGAACCAGGCGCTCATGCCCTTGGCGGTGGCGATGGCTTGCCAGACCTGCTCCGGGGTGCCCGGGACCTCGACGCTGAACTCCAGGCGGTACGGGACGTTCGGGGTGGTGCTCATGGGTTCTCCTCAGGAAGTGGGTGGGCGGCGACGAGGAGCCGGTGCGGGCGCCCGTCGTCGTGGTGGTAGCGAGCGGCCAGGTCGAGCACCGCGGCGGTCAGGTCGTCCGCGAAGGCAGCCCGGTCCGCTGCCGACCGGAAGCCGATCTGTGTGTCGATGGTCAGCGTCGGAAGGCGCTTGCCGGACGCGCCGGCCCGGCGCGCCAGGGCGCCGACCTCGCGCACCAGCCGGCCGGCCAGCGCGACGAGGTAGCCCGCCGACAGGTGGTCGGCGTTGGCGTCCGGGTCGGCCGCGGACTCGCTGAGGGCCGCCGGCGACACGACGTACGACGCCGCCGACGCCTGCAGCACCCGCTCGGTGATGCCCCCGTGCCGGCGCTCCTCGGACAGCTCCACCAGGCCGTGCGCCTCGAGCGCCTTGAGGTGGTAGTTGACCTTCTGGCGCGCGATGCCGACTCGGGCGGCGAGCCCGGCGGCGGAGGCCGGGACGGCCAGCTCGCCGAGCAGCCGGGCCCGGACCGGATCCAGCGCGGCGGCGGCTGCCTCCGCGCTCTCGATGACCTCGACGTCCTGCATGACGCCACCATGCTCTTGACAAGAAAGCTTGTCAAGGGCGCATTTGCCCGTGGCCTGGTGACGAGGACGTACGAGGTGCGACCTACGGCTGCCGACAACGAGCTCGACGGCGAGGCGCTTGGGGCTGGCGCGGTGGAGCCCGCCTGGTCGGGAGCGACGGTCCCGATACCGTCTCGCCGCAGCCGTGCGAGCATCACGCTCGGAAGGAGCCCGGTCGGACCTAGGAGTCAGCCGGGGGCTCGAGGCGTTTGCGCTGGCGGCGCTCGAGGCGTCGCTCTTCCTGCTCGACGAGGTCGCGCTTGTTGAGCAGGATCCGCAGCAGGTTGGCGCCTCCGGCGAGGATCACGAAGATCGGCCAGTAGAAGCCGTCACCGCTCACGACGAACCAGATGAGCGACAGCGTCAGCGTGATGGTGAGCAAGCCGGAGAAGGCACTCCATCTCGAGGCTTTGTAGGCGCGCACGGCGCGTGAGTGAAGCTCCTCGGGGGAGGCCTGTGCCAGGGCGCCTCCGTTCGGCGCCGACTGAGGCACGAGATCCGCGACGGCGGAAGGGAGCTCACCCAGGGTCCGGGACCTGCTCACGGCGTCGACACGTTCGTCGTGCTCCTCGCGGGTCAACCGCCCGTCGACGTACGCGTCCGCAAGCAGGCGGAGCACGACCTCTCGGTCGCTGTCCGAGGCGCGCAGCGACGCGGTCGTCGGATCGCGAGGGTCAGCCGAAAAGTCTCCCCATGGCATGGATGCGGACGCACTCACGGCGCTCACGCTACCTGCTCTGATGCGGGTTCTTGCGGGCTTTGTGGCCGACGTGCTGCGTCCGGCGCCCGCCGACGTCAGCTGCCGGTGAAGGCGGGCATCCGCTTCTCCGCGAAGGCTCGCGGCCCCTCCTTCGCGTCGTTGCTCGAGAAGACCGGCGCACCCACCTTCGCGTCGAGCTTGAACGCCTCCTCCTCGTGCATGCCCTCTGTGTCGCGGATCGTGCGCAGGATCGCCTGGACGGCGAGCGGGCCGTTGGCTGCGATCATGTCCGCGAGCTCCCGGGCCTTGTCGAGGGCCGTGCCGTCGGGGACGACGTGGCCGATCAGTCCGATCTCCTTGGCCTCGGGAGCCTTGACGTGCCGGCCGGTCAGGAGCAGGTCCACCGCGACGGTGTAGGGGATCTGCCGGGGGAGCCGGACGGCGGAGCCGCCGAGCGGGTAGAGGCCCCACCTCGGCTCCGAGACGCCGAACTTCGCGCTCTCGCCGGCGACCCTGATGTCGGTGGCCTGGAGGATCTCGGTGCCCCCGGCGATGGCCGGCCCCTCGACGGCGGCGATCAGCGGCTTGGCGAGCCGGAAGCCCTTGAGCAGGGGCTTGATGACGGACAGGTCCCAGCCGCCGCCCTCGAAGGAGTCTCCGGGGTGGCTGCTCGTCATGGCCTTCAGGTCCGCGCCGGCGCAGAACGCTCCGCCCGCCCCGGTCAGGATGGCGACCCGGATCGAGTCGTCGGCGTTCACGCGGTCCCACGCCTCGCGCATGATGTCCATCATCTCCCCGGACAGGGCATTCTTGGCCTCAGGCCGGTTCATCGTGACGACGAGGGTGTGGCCCTCCTGCTCGACGAGGCAGTGCGGCTGGGTCATGACGGGCCTTCCGTGGGAGGTCGAGATCTGCTGGGTCACACCCTAGTCAGAAACGAGAACGTGTTCTAGTCTTCCTTCGTGGCTATCAACATCGCAGACCTCTTCGAGCACGCTGTCGACGTGGTGCCGGACCGGCCCGTGATCAAGGTCGGTGACCGCACGGTGACCTATGCGGAGCTCGAGGCCGACGCCAACCGGCTCGCCCACTACCTGGTCTCTCGCGGCATCGGCGTCGGGGACCACGTCGGCATCTACGCCAAGAACAGCATCGAGCACGTGGTGGCGCTGCTGGCTGTGTTCAAGATCCGCGCGGTGGCCATCAACGTGAACTACCGCTACGTCGAGGGCGAGCTGGACTACCTCTTCGACAACTCCGACGTGGTGGCGCTGCTGCACGAGCGGCCCTACGCCCCGCTGGTCGCCGCAACCGCTCCCAAGCACGAGACGCTGACCACGCTCGTGGCGATGCCTGACCCGACAGACCCGGAGAGCCGGCTGGACGTCAGCGCCTTCGGCGGCATCACCTGGGACGAGGCGCTCGAGGGTCAGAGCCCCGAGCGCGACTTCGACGAGCGCAGCCCCGACGACGTCTACATCGTCTACACCGGCGGCACGACCGGCTTCCCCAAGGGCGTCATGTGGCGACACGAGGACTTCTGGCGTGTCCTCGGCGGCGGCATCGACTTCTACACCGGTGAACGCCTCGAGGAGTACGACCAGTCGAAGAAGGCACTCGAGAGCGACCCGATGGTCACCTTCCCGCTGAGCCCGCTCATGCACGGCGGGGCCCAGGCGGCCATGCTGATGCACCTCTTCGGCGGGCACCTCACCATCCTGGCCCCGAAGTTCGACGCGGACGAGGTGTGGCGGATCGTCGAGGCCGACAAGGTGCAGCTGATGTTCATGACCGGCGACGCCATGGCGCGTCCGCTGATCGAGGCCTACGAGCGCGGCGACTACGACGGATCGTCCCTCGTGGCCGTCGCGAGCAGCGCCGCGATCTTCAGCCGGCCGGTCAAGGAGCGCTGGATGGCGGCCTTCCCCAACACGTTCTTCACCGACTCGGTCGGCAGCTCTGAGACCGGCTTCCAGGGCACCGGCCTGCAGGATGCGGAGAACATCAAGGGCGAGGGTTGCGTGGTCAGCCTCGGTCCCGAGTCCGTCGTACTCGACGAGGACAACAAGATCCTCGACATGACCGAGGCGGTCGGTGCGGTCGGGCGGCTCGCGCGGTCCGGGTCGGTGCCTCTGGGCTACTACAAGGACCCCGAGAAGTCCGCGCGCACCTTCATCGAGATCGACGGTGTCCGTTACTCCGTCCCCGGTGACTTCGCCCGCATCGAGGAGGGCAACAAGGTCACCCTGCTCGGTCGCGGGTCCAACTGCATCAACACCGGCGGGGAGAAGGTCTACCCCGAAGAGGTGGAGATGGCGCTGAAGGCGCACCCAGAGGTGTACGACGTGCTCGTGGTCGGCGTCGCCGACGAGAACTACGGCCAGGCCGTCTCGGCCGTGGTCCAGGCTCGTGACGGGAGCAGGCCCACCCTCGAGGAGCTGCGAACGTTCCTGCGCTCGTCGCTCTCGGGCTACAAGCTGCCGCGGTCGGTCACCTACGTGGCGGAGATACCACGCAGCGCCACGGGCAAGGCCAACTACCCCAAGGCCCGCGAGCTGGCCACCGCCGCGGCGAACACTCCGCCGGTCCCCGCCTGATCCGGCCGACCCCCCTCCTCGAAAGGCATTCCATGCGCACCGCCCTCTGCGACCAGTTCGGGATCGACCACCCGATCTTCGCCTTCACCCCGTCCGAGCACGTCGCCGCGGCGGTGAGCCGGGCAGGCGGGCTCGGCGTCCTCGGCTGCGTCCGGTTCAACGACGCGGAGGAGCTCGAGAAGACCCTCACCTGGATGGACGAGAACACCGACGGCAAGCCGTACGGCGTCGACGTGGTCATGCCGATGAAGGTTCCCACCGAGGGCAGCGCGGTCGACTTGAAGTCGATGATCCCCGACGCGCACCGCAAGTTCGTCGACGACACCCTGCGCAAGCTCGGGGTCCCGCCGCTGGCCGAGGGGGAGGGGCGCGAGGGCGTGCTCGGCTGGCTGCACTCCGTTGCACGCACGCACGTGGAGGTCGCGCTGAGCCACCGGCCGGTGCTGATCGCCAACGCCCTCGGCTCGCCGCCGAAGGACGTCATCGACCAGGCGCACGCCGCGGGCGTCAAGGTCGCCGCGCTCGCGGGTGCCGCGAAGCACGCGCTGTCCCACGTGGACAACGGCGTCGACATCATCGTCGCCCAGGGCTACGAGGCGGGCGGCCACACGGGTGAGGTCGCCAGCATGGTGCTCACCCCCGAGATCGTCGACGCGGTCGGACCGGACGTCCCGGTGCTCGGCGCCGGCGGGATCGGCTCAGGACGACAGATGGCGGCCTCCCTGGCGCTCGGGGCCCAGGGCGTGTGGACCGGTTCCATCTGGCTGACGGTCGAGGAGTACTCCAACCTCTCGTCGAACTCCGCGATGACCGAGGCGTTCCTCAAGGCCGGCTCCACCGACACCGTTCGCACCCGCATCTACACGGGTAAGCCGGCACGGCTGCTCAAGACCAGGTGGACCGAGGCCTGGGCGGAGAAGGGCGCCCCCGAGCCGCTCCCGATGCCTTTGCAGAACCTCCTGGTCAGCGAGGCGCACAACCGGATCAACGCCAGCGGCGACCCCGACGTCATCTCGATGCCCGTGGGCCAGATCGTGGGCCGGATGAACGAGGTGCGACCGGTCGCCGAGGTGATGGCAGACCTGGTTGCCGAGTTCGAGGCAGCGGTCGCGCGGTTGGACGGCATCCGCGACGCGTAGCACCCGGCGCGGCCCGACGGGGGTGTGCCAACATCGTCGGATGTCTCGGATCCGCGTCATGACCTACAACATCTGGATGGGCGGCCGCCGCGCGCCGTGGCTGCGCGACTGCGTCCGCCAGGTGTCTCCCGACGTGCTCCTCGTCAACGAGAGCCCCAAGACCCCGCTGCTGTGGCGTAGGAAGTGCCGCCGTCGCTCCGGGGAGTGGGGGATGCGGTACGTCGCCGGCGGACGCGACGCGGGCTCGAACATGATCGTCGTGGGCGAGGGCGTCGAGGTCACGTCCACGTTCGTCACCACCCTGCGGCAACCCCTCTTCCAGCCCCGGCGAGGCATTGCTGCAGCCCAGCTGCTGATCCGCGGGCTTCCCGTGGGCGTGGTCGCGTGCCACCTGAGCCTCGACGCGGGACGTCGTGCGGCAGAGGTCGAGAAGGTGGTCGAGGTCGCGAGCCGGCTCCACGGCACCGTGCTGGTCGGAGGCGACCTGAACGAGAAGCCCGGCGGACCGTGCTGGCAGCGGCTCGAGGAGGCCGGGTTCGTCGACCATGGGTCCCGGAAGTGGCTGACGTTCCCGGCCGAGAACCCGGTGAAGCGCATCGACGCGCTCCTCGTGCGAGGTGGCGCGACTGCCGCCCATCACGGGGACCCGGGGGTGGACGCGCAGCTGCAGGCGAGGGCGAGCGACCATCGCGCGGTGCTGGCGGTGCTGGACCTGTAGGACGTTCCGCGCGTGGTTCCTGCGCCCCCGCGCGCTCAAACCCGAAAGATCTACTGGTCCAATCCACCGGGACGGAGGCTTCCCTCCGGGGTATGGGACTAGTTGTCACGCGCGCAGACATCCCAGGAACCGGCGGCAGAAGCCGCACTGATCGAGGAGGCCGTGATGTGCCGTAAGACATCGCCTTCAGGAAACCTCACCTGCTCGCGCGTCGACTGCGACGGTGTCGGACACGTGTGGGAGCACCCCAGCGCCGCCCGCGACGCCAAGGCCGAGGCCGACGCCCACTGCCAGGACTGACCCGGATCAGCTCCGGGTGTACGTCGTCCCGCGCGGGTCGCGCCGCCAGACCCGGTCACCCGCGCCCTCGACCCCCTGTCGCACCAGCTCACGCTTGAGGATCTTGTTCGTCGCGGTGGCCGGCAGCTCCGAGGCGATCCGGACGTAACGCGGCCACATCTTCGTCCCGAGGTCCGGCTGGGCCTCGAGGAACGCGGTCAGGTCATCCGGTTCGAGCTCCGCTCCCGGGTGCAGCACCAGGGCCGCCATCACCTGGTCCCCGACCTGCTCGTCGGGCACGGCGTAGACCGCCACCCGGTTCACGCCGGGGAGCCGCAGCAGGATCCGCTCGATCGGAGCCGCGGCGAGGTTCTCGCCGTCAACCCGCAGCCAGTCGCTGGTCCGGCCCGCGAAGTAGACCCACCCCTCCTCGTCGCGGTACGCGAGGTCACCGCTCCAGTACATGCCCTCGCGCATCCGCGCCGCGGTCGCCGCCTCGTCGTTGTAGTAGCCGGCGAACTGTCCGGGGCCGGTGGTGTTCACGAGCTCACCGGTCGCCTCGTCGAGGTTGAGCACCTCCCCGTCAGGACCGAACCTGGCCGGCGGACACTCCTCCCCGGTGGTCGCGTTGAGTACCTTCACTCCATCCAGCGGCTGCCCGAGTGAGCCAGGGGGAGTTCCCGGCACCCGCGAGATGACCACGGCATTCTCGGTCGACCCGAACCCGTCCTGCACCCAGCAGCCGAAGCGCTGCGCGAACGCCGCGATGTCCCTGTCGCTCGCCTCGTTGCCGAAGGCGATCTTCAAGGGGTTGTCGGCGTCGTCGGGCCGTTCGGGCGTCGCGAGGATGTAGGCCAGCGGTTTGCCAACGTAGGTCATGTACGTCACGCCGTACCGCCGGACGTCGTCGAGGAACCTGCTCGCCGAGAACCGCCTCGCCAGCGCCATGGCGGCGCCGCACGCGACGCCGGGCCCCCAGCCGGCCATGACAGCGTTGGAGTGGAACAAGGGCATGGACAGGTAGAAGCGGTCCTCGGCGCTGAGGCCGAACATCTGCGACAGGTAGGCGCCGGGGAAGGCGACCTTCTCGTGCGTGACGCGTACCGCCTTCGGCTCGCCACTGGTGCCCGAGGTGAAGATCAGCATGAACAGGTCGGCCGGCTCGACAACGGAGAGGGGCTCCGCACCGGGGTCCGCAGACGAGAGAAGCTCCTTCCACTCGACGCTCTCGACGTCGAGCACTCGCGCCCCGCCGAGGTCGAGGCCCTCGAGAAGCCGAAGGTGCTCGGCGTCGGTCAGCACGAGCCGGCAGTCCGCGTGCCGGACGTCGCGCGCCAGGCCCTCTCCACGACGCGTGGTGTTCAGGCCTGCGACGACGAACCCGCCCAGTGCGGCGGCGGCGAGCCCCATCGCCATCTCCGGGGTGTTGTCGAGCAGCAGCCCGACGTGGAGCCGACGAGCGGGCTCCCGCAGGGCGGCAAGTGCCGCGGCGCGACGTGAGGACTCCTCGACGTACTCACGCCAGGACCACCGCTGCTCCTCGAACAGCAGGGCGGGGCGGGGGTCGTCGGCGCGCTCGCGGAGCAGCTTCTGGACGGTGTCGCTCATGCGTGGGTCCCTCCCGGCCTGCCGCCGCCCCGATCAGACAGGCTCTGCCGCAAGGGCGCGGCCCACCGTGAGCGCTTGGCGAGTGGTCCCGCCGAGCATGAGCTCGAGACGCTTGGCCGCCGTGAAGTAGCGGTGCGCGGCCCCGTCGAGGTCGATGCCGACACCACCGTGCACGTGCACGGTGGTGTGCGCGATCTTGTGCCCGGTGTCGGCGGCCCACAGCTTCGCGGTGGCGACCTCGATGTCCGCCGGCAGCTCCTCGCTGAGGCGCCACGCCGCCTGCCACATCGTGAGCCGCACGCCGTGGACGTCGATGTAGCCGTCGGCCAGTCGCTGCGAGACCGCTTGGAAGGTGCCGATCGGGCGGCCGAACTGCTCACGGGTTCGGGAGTACTCCGCCGTGAGCTCCAGCGCTCCCTCGACCACGCCGAGCTGCTGCGCGCACAAGACGACGGCCAGCCGGGCAGCGAGCCAGCGGGTGACCTCGGACCCGGTGCCGACGGGGCCCAGGACCCGGTCGTCACCGAGCGTGACTCGGTCGAGCTCGAGCCTCCCGGCGGTGTCGCCGTCGTTGATGCGCTGGCCTTCGACACGCACCCCCGGATCGTCCTTGCGCACGAGCAGGACCACCCCACCGTCGGCGGTGTCGGCGGGAACCAGGAACAGGTCCGCGACGGTCCCGGAGGGTACGACGGTCTTGGTGCCTGTCGCGGACCACCCGCCGGCCGTACGCTCGGCCACCGTCGTGGGGTGGACCGGCACGTCGACCTGGTCCTCGCTCAGGGCGACGGTGAGCACGTTCTCGCCCCGGGCCGCCTCCGGCACCCAGGCATCCACCTGCTCCGGAGTGCCGAACCGAGCGACCCCCTCGGCTGCGACGGCATGCCAGGGGAGGGGGACCGGGGCGACCGCGCGACCGGCCTCGACGGCGACGCTGCACAGCTCGAGCAGGCTCAGGCCCGCCCCGCCGGCCTCCTCGGGGAGATGCAGGCCGAGCAGCCCTGCCGCACCGAGCTCCTTCCACAGCGCTGCGTCGAGACGCGCGTCGTCCGCCTCGATCTCGCGGAGGCGGGACTGGGTGCACCGGTCGGCGAACATCCGCCGGGCGAGCGCCGAGGCGTCCTCCTGCTCCGGGGTGAGGGTGAAGTCCATCCGCCTGCCTCCTGCTATCGCTTGGCGGCAGGCAGGCCGAGCCCCACCATGCCGATGATGTCGCGCTGGATCTCGTTCGTCCCGCCGCCGAAGGTCATCACGAGCGAAGTGCGGTGGAACCGCTCGAGGCGGCCTGCGAGCACGGCGGCGGGGGAGTCGCCGCGCACGATCGCGTTGGGGCCGACGATCTCCATCAGCGCGCGGTAGACCTCGGTGGCGAGCTCACTGCCGTAGACCTTGGTCGCCGAGGCGTCGGCGGGGCTGAGGTCCTCGCCCCTGGAGGAGGCGATCTTCCAGTTCATCAGACTGAGCAGCTCGACCCTCGCGTGAGCACGGCCGAGCAGGATCTGCACCCACTCGGCGTCGATGACGCGGCTGCCATCGGGTGCCTTGGTCTCCTGCGCCCATCGACGCACCTCGGCCACGGCGTGCACCAGTGGAGCCGCCGAGGTCAGCGCCACGCGCTCGTGGTTGAGCTGGTTCGTCATCAACGGCCAGCCGCCGTTGAGCTCGCCGACCAGGTTCGCCACCGGCACCCGGACGTCCTCGTAGTAGGTCGCCGAGGTGGAGACGCCGGCCACCGTGTGCACCGGAGTGTAGGAGAAGCCAGCGGCGTCGGCCGGCACCAGGATGATCGAGAGCCCCTTGTGACGGGGCAGTTCGGGGTCGGTGCGGCAGGCGAGCCAGATGTAGTCGGCGTACTGGATCAGGCTGGTCCACATCTTCTGGCCGTTGATGACCCACTCGTCGCCGTCGCGCCGGGCCCTCGTCCTGAGGTTGGCGAGGTCGGTCCCGGCGCCGGGCTCGCTGTAGCCGATGGAGAAGTGCATCTCGCCCTTGAGGATCGCGGGGAGGAGCTTCTGCTTCTGCTCCTCGGTGCCGAACCTCATGATCGTGGGCCCCACGGTGTTGAGTGTGAGGTGTGGGACGGGTACGCCGGCGATGGCGGCCTCGTCGGAGAAGATGAGCTGCTCGACCATGGACCGGTTCTGGCCGCCGTACTCCTCGGGCCAGCCGATGCCGAGCCAGCGGTCGCGCCCGAGCTGCCGGATGACGTCCTTGTAGACCCCGCCCTCGCCGAACTCCCCGGTCGAGGCAGCCAGCGCCGCTCTACGCTCTGGGGTGACGAGCTCGGCGAAGTACGCACGGAGCTCCGCGCGCAGGCGCTCGTGCTCGTCGGTCAGGGCCAGCCGCATCGGGCCTCCTCAAAACTGGAACGTGTTTCAGTCAGAGGCTAGCCGCCGCCGGTGAGGACTGTCGAGACGCTGGCGGATCTGGCGGCAAAACTATAACCTGTTCCAGAAAACACACACCTGGCCGTCGCGAGCCCACCTGGAGGAATCGGATGAACCCGGAGACCGTGCGCGACATCGACACCGGTGTGCCGCCGACGCGGTTCGCGCGTGGCTGGCACTGCCTGGGCCTCGCGGACACGTTCCGTGACGGGAAGCCCCACGCCATCGAGGCGTTCGGCACCAAGCTCGTGGTCTGGGCCGACTCCCAGGGCAAGCTCAACGTGCTGGACGGCTACTGCCGTCACATGGGCGGCGACCTGACCCAGGGCTCGGTCAAGGGTGACGAGGTGGCCTGCCCGTTCCACGACTGGCGCTGGGGCGGCGACGGAAGGTGCAAGGGGATCCCGTACGCCAAGCGGATCCCGCTGCGGGCGAGGACCCGCACCTGGCGTGCACTGGAGGAGAACCAGCAGCTCTTCGTCTACAACGACCCCGAGGGCAACCCGCCCCCGGACGACATCGCCATCCCCAGGATCGACGCCGCCTTCGACGACCAGTGGACCGACTGGACGTGGAACACCCTGTTCATCGAGAACGCCAACTGCCGCGAGATCATCGACAACGTCGTGGACATGGCGCACTTCTTCTACATCCACTACGCCTTCCCGACGTACTTCAAGAACGTCTTCGAGGGGCACATCGCGACGCAGTACATGAACTCCCGTGGGCGGCCGGACATGTCGGGCGGCGGCTACGCCGGTGAGGAGATGCTGCTCACCTCGGAGGCGTCGTACTACGGGCCGTCGTACATGATCAACCCGTTGACCACGAGCTACAAGGGCATCGAGGTCGAGGTCATCCTCATCAACTGCCACTACCCGGTCACGGAGAGCTCCTTCGTGCTTCAGTACGGCCTCATCGTCAAGAAGCTCGACGGCCTCGACGACGAGACCGCGAACAAGATCGCCAAGAAGTACTCCGACATGTTCGGCGAGGGCTTCATGCAAGACGTCGAGATCTGGCGCAACAAGGCCCCCATCCAGAACCCGCTGCTGTGCGAGGAGGACGGTCCCGTCTACCAGCTGCGCCGCTGGTACGAGCAGTTCTACGTCGACGTGGCCGACGTGACGGATGAGATGACCCAGCGCTTCGAGTTCGAGGTGGACACCACGCACGCCAACGAGAGCTGGGAGAAGGAGGTCCGCGAGAACCTCGCACGGCGCAAGGCCGAGGACGAGCGGATCGCGGCCGGCCAGGACCCACAGATGGCCACCGGTGTCTGACCCATGGTCTCGTTCACCCCGCTGAGCCCCGAGACGGCGGCCGACCAGCGGCTCTACCTCGACGCGAGCCTGCAGGAGGTGAGCTGCCTGGACTGCCTCGCGCGAGTGCGGGTCAAGAAGAGCAGCGAGTTCCAGACCAGCATCCAGTGGACCGCCGAGGCGCAGGCCGCCTGCGCGGAGTTCGCGCGCGAGAACGCCGAGGCCGGCCACCGGGTGGTGCACGAGTCGTGCTCGCGGCTCAAAGCGAGCATCGACGCCGCTCTGCGCGAGGGGAGGCTGCGGATCAGCGGTGGCACCGACGACGTCGCCCACACCGACCCGGCCGAACATGACGCCGACCCCGACGGCAGCAGGAAGGCGACCCATGGCTGAGTCCTACAGCGCACGCGTGGTCGAGGTGATCCCCGAGACCGACGACGCGCACTCGGTCGTGCTCGAGGTCGCAGAGGCGGACACGTTCACCTACAAGCCCGGTCAGTTCCTCACCGTCGCCGTCCCGAGCGACCGCACCGGCACCGTGGCTCGGTGCTACTCCCTCTCCAGCGCACCCCACGAGACCGACCTGCTCAAGATCACCGTCAAGCGCACGGTGGAGGGCTACGGCTCGAACTGGATCTGCGACAACATCGAGCAGGGGCACGAGCTCCGGGTTCTGCCTCCGAGCGGCATCTTCACCCCGGCCGACCTCGACGCCGACTTCCTCCTGTTCGCGGGCGGCAGTGGGATCACGCCGGTCATCTCCATCGCGAAGTCAGCGCTGGCCCTGGGGTCCGGCAAGGTCGTGCTGCTCTACGCCAACCGAGACGAGCGGTCGGTCATCTTCGCCGGCGAGCTGACCGAGCTCGCCGAGAAGCACCCCGACCGCTTCGTCGTCGTGCACTGGCTGGAGAGCGTCCAGGGACTGCCGACACCGGAGCACATGCGCGCCTTCGCCGAGCACTTCGCGTCCCACGACGCGTTCGTCTGCGGTCCAGGACCCTTCATGAGCGGCGTCGTGCAGGCACTCAAGGAACTCGGCTTCCCCCGCGAGCGGCGGCACCAGGAGAAGTTCGTCTCCCTCGGCGGGAACCCCTTCGGCGACCAGGTCGAGGACACCACGGCCGAGGCCGGGGAGGACGACGAGCCCGCAGCGGAGGCGACAGGGCGTACGACGCCGGCCACCCTCGTCGGCTCGCTCGACGGCCAGGCGTTCGAGTTCGACGACTGGCCGGCGGACAGGCCGATCCTCGACCACCTCCTGGACAAGGGGCTGCAGGCCCCCTACTCCTGCCGGGAGGGCCAGTGCAGCGCGTGTGCCTGCCGGATCCTCGAGGGCGAGGTCAGAATGCTGCACAACGAGGTGCTCGACGAGGAGGACCTCGCAGACGGGATCCGCCTCGCCTGCCAGTCGCTCCCGGTGACCGACTCGGTGAAGATCAGCTACGAGTAGCCGCGGGGCGTGGCGGCCAGGGCCTGGCTCCTCGAGCCCTGTCGGAGATCTGACCGACTCTCGCGAGGTCACTGCGTGACGCAGACGAGCTCCCGGTCGACCTGCAGACGCTTCCCGACGACCCGTGCGTCGGTGACGACGCGGAACGGCTGGCCGGCGCAGCCCGTGGTGCCGAGATCGAAGGTCTTCGGGGCCTCGACCTCGACCTTCGCCGCCTTGCCGGCCCGGCCCCGTGGTCCGGGCGCCCCGTCGGCTCCGTCGACTCCGGCGCGACCGGACTCTCCCGGTGGCCCGGGGATGCCGGTGGCGCCCTGCGGGCCGCGGAGGTCCTCGGCGAAGACACTCACCGCCGCGAACGCGCCGAGGAAGCCGAAAGCGAGCGCGACAACGGCAGTGACCGCCAGCGCCGGGAGCTTTCTCATGAGGCAAACGCTAAGGCCGTCGATGCCCGCTACGTGGCGATTTGGGAAACCTGTGAGCAGGATGTGACGGACGAGGCCGACGGGGGTCAGCTACCGGCGAGCGTGGCGCAGTGGTCGGGGACGTACGTCGCCTGCTCCCGGGGAGGACGTTCGTAGCCCTTGGGCTTGGGCCGCGAGGGCAGCGCCAGGGCCGGAGGCGGTACGTCGACGTACGGGAGGGTCGAGAGCAGGTGCGCCATCATGTTGAGGCGGGCCCGCTTCTTCACGTCGCTCTCCACGAGGTACCACGGCGCCTCGGGGATGTCGGTGTGGACCATCATCTCGTCCTTGGCGCGGGAGTAGTCCTCCCAGCGGCTGATCGACTCGAGATCCATCGGGGAGAGCTTCCACTGGCGCATCGGGTCCTCGAGCCGGGACTTGAAGCGCCGCTGCTGCTCCTGGTCGCTCACGGAGAACCAGTACTTGCGCAGCAGGATCCCGTCCTCGACGAGCAGCCGCTCGAAGATGGGGCACTGGTGGAGGAAGCGGCGGTACTCCCCCGGGGTGCAGTAGCCCATCACCTTCTCGACCCCGGCCCGGTTGTACCAGGAGCGGTCGAACAGCACGATCTCGCCGGCGCTGGGCAGGTGCTCGATGTAGCGCTGGAAGTACCACTGCCCCTTCTCGCGCTCGGTCGGCGCCGGCAACGCGGCGATGCGGGCCACGCGAGGGCTGAGGTACTGCGTGATCCGCTTGATGGTGCCGCCCTTGCCGGCGGCGTCCCGGCCCTCGAAGACCACGATGACGCGCTGCTTGTGCGTCTTGACCCACTCCTGGACCTTGACCAGCTCCGCCTGGAGCCGGAACAGCTCGGACTCGTACACCGCCGAGGGAACGAGCTGGCCGGCTCGTTCGCTCTGCCCCTCTCGGTGCTTGGCCATGCTCAGCAGCCTAGCCGCGGACGCCCATGCCGGGGGTGATGTCTGACCTACCAGCCACGCTCGCGCCACTCGGCGAGGTGACGGCGCTCGGCGCCGAGAGTGGAGTCGTCGCCGTGGCCGGGGTAGAACCAGGTCTCGTCCGGGAGCCGGTCGAACACCTTGGCGGTCACGTCGCTCAGCAGGGAGGTGAAGTCCTCGCGGGGACCAGGTCTTGCCGACGCCCCCGGGGAACAGGGAGTCCCCGGTGAACAGGTGCGGCGTGCCCGCCGGGTCGTCGTACAACAGTGCGATCGAGCCGGGGGTGTGGCCGACGAGGTGGATCACCTCGAGCTCGCACTCGCCGACGGTGATCTTGTCGCCGTCGGAGACCGCGCGGGTGACCTTCACGGGAAGCTCGGATGCGTCCGCCTTGCCGGCCACGGTCTCTGCGCCTGTGGCCTCGACGACGGCCTCGAGCGCCCGGTGGTGGTCCCAGTGCTTGTGGGTGGTCACCACGCAGGCGAGCCCGTCCGGCCCGACCAGCTTCAAGATGGCGTCGGCGTCGTCGGCCGCGTCGATCAGCAGCTGCTCGTCGGTTGCACGGCATCGCAGCAGGTAGACGTTGTTGGCCATCTTGTCGTCGACGGCGAGCTTGCTGATGATCAGCTTCGCGAGCTCGCGGGTGTCGGCGGGCCCTCCGGGCCTCACCTTGCCGTGGTAGGTCATCCGGTGGTCATCTCCATTTCCCCAGATCGGGCAGGATGTGGTCCGACGTTAGCCCAGAGCCGTCACCGCGACCGAGCACCCACCACGCCAGGTCGCAGGCACGTCCCTCGATCGTCGGGCCGTGCCCCTGGACGCCGTACTTCCACAGGCCTTCCGTGTCGGTCGCCTTGAGCACCATCGCCGGGCCGTCGGCACGGTCGTCCATCACCCGGGAGAGGAGCAGGTCGCAGAACGCGGGCGTCCAGTCCGCGGCTGAGTAGCCGATGCCGAGGTCGGCGTGGTGCACCTCCACCTCGACGAGCCGCCTGTTCGCGATGTCGCGCGCGGGGAAGGTCGGTCCGAGGGGCTCCCGAGAGACGAGCGCGTCCTCGTGGTGCACGTCGAGCTCGTTGATCGCCTGGATGAAGCGGCCCGCGGAGGCCGAGGCGTCGACGCGCAGGTCGTGGGCGGACCGGCCGGCGCCGGCCTCGATGTCGGCGTCCCGCCTCTCACGCGACTCGTACATGTAGTGCTCCTGGCCCGTCTCGGCCCAGTGCAGCAGGTTGCAGAACGCGTCCGCGTTCCGCGCGAGATGGGTGACGACGTGCCCTCGGGACCAGCCCGGCAGCAGCGATGGAGCGCGCATGTCGTCGTCGCTGAGGTCGCTGAGTGCCCCGAGGTAGCGTGTGGTGGCGACGACCATCTCGACCAGGTTCGGGATCGCGGTGGATGCAGGTGCTCCGGTGCTCGTTTCCATGAGCCCATCATCCGTCGGGGTGTCGGCTTGTGTCAGCGGATAAGATGGACGAACACTTGTTCGAAACCGGTTTGCCGGGAACGCCCCGGTACTGACCATGACCTCACGAGGGACTCTGTGGCCGACCAGCTGATCATCCGCGGTGCCCGGGAGCACAACCTCAAGGACGTCTCCCTCGACCTGCCGCGGGACGCGCTCATCGTGTTCACCGGGCTCTCCGGCTCGGGCAAGTCCAGCCTTGCCTTCGACACGATCTTCGCCGAGGGGCAGCGCCGCTACGTCGAGTCGCTCTCCGCGTATGCCCGGCAGTTCCTCGGCCAGATGGACAAGCCCGACGTCGACTTCATCGAGGGCCTCTCGCCCGCGGTCTCCATCGACCAGAAGTCGACCTCGAAGAACCCCCGCTCGACGGTCGGCACGATCACCGAGGTCTACGACTACCTCCGGCTGCTCTACGCGCGTGCCGGTCGCCCGCACTGCCCCAAGTGCGGCCGACCGATCGCCCGCCAGACGCCGCAGCAGATCGTCGACCGGGTGCTCGAGCTCGAGGAGGGCAGCCGGTTCCAGGTCCTCGCGCCGGTCATCCGCGGACGCAAGGGCGAGTACGTCGAGCTCTTCCGGCAGCTGCAGACCCAGGGCTTCTCGCGGGTCCGGGTCAACGGCGAGACCCACATGCTCACCGACCCGCCGAAGCTCGACAAGCAGAAGAAGCACACGATCGAGGTGGTCGTCGACCGCCTCTCGGTCAAGGAGTCGGCGAAGCGGCGTCTGACCGACTCGGTCGAGACGGCGCTCGGCCTGTCGAGCGGGCTGGTGACCCTCGACTTCGTGGACCTGCCCGACGACCACGAGCATCGGGAGCGGACCTTCTCCGAGCACCTCGCCTGCCTCTACGACGACCTGTCGTTCGAGGAGCTCGAGCCTCGGTCGTTCTCGTTCAACTCGCCCTTCGGTGCCTGTCAGCGAGTGCCACGGACTCGGCACGCGGATGGAGGTCGACCCCGAGCTCGTGGTCTCCGACCCCGCCGCGACGCTGGGGGAGGGAGCCATCGGTCCGTGGTCCGGCGCCCACGTCTTCGACTACTTCACCCGGCTGCTCGGTGCGCTCGGTGACGAGCTCGGCTTCGACCTGAACACCCCGTGGGAGGACCTCTCCGCCAAGGCCCGCAGGTCGATCCTCGACGGTCACTCGACCAAGGTGCACGTGCGGCACCGCAACCGCTACGGCCGCGAACGCTCCTACTACACCTCGTTCGAGGGGGTGCGCCCCTACATCGAGCGCCGGCACCGCGAGGCGGAGTCCGACACCAGCCGAGAGCGCTTCGAGGGCTTCATGCGCGAGGTGCCCTGCCCGACCTGCAGGGGCAGCCGGCTCAAGCCGGTCTCGGTCGCCGTCACGCTGGGCGGCAAGAACATCGCCGAGGTCACCTCGCTGCCGATCAACGAGGCGGCGGAGTTCCTGCGCTCGCTCGAGCTGAGCGCACGCGAGAGGCAGATCGCCGAGCGGGTCCTCAAGGAGATCCAGGAGCGGCTCAACTTCCTGCTCGACGTCGGCCTGGACTACCTCTCGCTCGACCGACCCTCGGGCTCGCTGTCGGGCGGTGAGGCGCAGCGGATCAGGCTCGCCACGCAGATCGGCGCGGGCCTCGTGGGCGTCCTCTACGTGCTCGACGAGCCGTCCATCGGCCTGCACCAGCGTGACAACCACCGGCTGATCGAGACCCTCGTGCGTCTGCGCGACCTCGGCAACACCTTGATCGTCGTCGAGCACGACGAGGACACCATCCGCACCGCCGACTGGGTGGTCGACATCGGCCCGGGCGCCGGTGAGCACGGCGGTCAGGTCGTGGTCTCCGGCACGGTCGAGGAGCTGTACAACCACGCCGACTCCCAGACCGGCCTGTACCTCTCCGGTCGCAAGGAGATCCCGGTCCCCGACCTCCGCCGGCCGCGCACCCCCGGACGTGAGCTCACGGTCGTCGGCGCGAAGGAGCACAACCTGCGCAACGTCGACGTGAGCTTCCCGCTCGGGATGTTCGTCGCGGTCACGGGTGTCTCGGGGTCGGGCAAGTCGACGCTGGTCAACGACATCCTCTACACGTCGCTGGCCAAGCAGATCTACAACGCGCGCACGGTTCCCGGCCGGCACAAGCGGATCGAGGGCCTCGACCACGTCGACAAGGTGATCCACGTCGACCAGTCGCCGATCGGTCGGACGCCGCGGTCGAACCCGGCGACCTACACCGGAGTGTTCGACCACGTTCGCAAGCTGTTCGCGTCCACGCCCGAGGCGAAGATGCGCGGCTACCTCCAGGGCCGGTTCTCCTTCAACGTGAAGGGCGGGCGCTGCGAGGCGTGCTCCGGAGACGGCACGATCAAGATCGAGATGAACTTCCTGCCGGACGTCTACGTCCCGTGCGAGGTCTGCCACGGAGCGCGCTACAACCGCGAGACGCTCGAGGTGCACTACAAGGGCAAGACCATCGCCGAGGTCCTCGACATGCCGATCGAGGAGGCGGTCGACTTCTTCGAGGCGATCCCCGCGATCTCCCGCCACCTGCGCACGCTGGTCGACGTGGGCCTCGGCTACGTCCGACTCGGCCAGCCCGCCCCGACGCTGTCGGGTGGTGAGGCCCAGCGCGTGAAGCTCGCGGCGGAGCTTCAGAAGCGCTCGACGGGCCGGACGGTCTACGTGCTCGACGAGCCGACGACCGGTCTCCACTTCGAGGACATCCGCAAGCTGCTCCTCGTGCTCGGCAGGCTGGTCGACCAGGGCAACACCGTCCTGGTGATCGAGCACAACCTCGACGTGATCAAGACCGCCGACTGGCTGGTCGACATGGGTCCCGAGGGCGGCAGCCGCGGCGGCATGGTCGTTGCCGAGGGGACTCCGGAGGAGGTCGCGGCGAACCCCGACTCCTACACCGGGCAGTTCCTCGCGCCGCTGCTCGAGGGCAGGGCCGCGCAGGTCGCGGCAGGGAAGGGCGCGAAGCGCACGTCGAAGAAGGCGGCCGCCAAGGCCCCGGTGAAGAAGGCGGCCAAGAAGACTGCGGCCGCCGAAGGCCCCGGCCAAGAAGTCGACCCGCAAGTCCGTCAAGCAGGGCTGAGGCCGTCGCGCTTCGTGGCCCCGATAGCGTGAGCGGCACCTGAGTTGCCACAGCCGAAGGAGCGTCATGGGTGAGCACAGTCGGGAGATGAGCAGGCGGGTCCTGCTGCGCGGTGCAGCCGTCACCGGGGTCGCGGCACCGGTGCTCGCCGCGTGTGCCTCCGAGGACACCGGCTCCGGCTCCGGGACGTCCGACCGGGTCCGGTGGGGGCGAGTCGTCCCCGGGCGGGTCCGGTGGGGCGAAGGCCAGCGTGCCGACGTCCGACGTACCGGTGGGCGGCGGGACGATCCTCGCCGAGGACATGGTCGTGGTCACCCAGCCGACCGAAGGAGAGTTCAAGGCGTTCAGCGCCGTGTGCACCCACCAGGGCTGCCCGGTCCAGTCGATCTCCGAGGGCACCATCAACTGCCCGTGCCACGGCAGCCAGTTCTCGGTGAAGGACGGGTCGGTCGTCCACGGCCCCGCCACGAACCCGCCTCGAGACGCTCGAGGCGAGCGTCGAGGGCGACCAGGTGACGGTGAGCTGACTGTCCGTCGTGCAACGTAGGGTTTGAGCCGTGGCAGACCCGTCGACCTACCGCCCCGCGCCGGGCTCCATCCCCACCTCGCCGGGGGTCTACCGCTTCCGTGACGCGCATCGCCGCGTCGTGTACGTCGGGAAGGCGAAGAACCTTCGCGCGCGGCTCTCGTCGTACTTCCAGGACATCGCCAACCTCCACCCGCGCACGGCGACCATGGTCACCAGCGCGGCCTCGGTCGAGTGGACTGTCGTCAACACCGAGGTCGAGGCGCTCCAGCTCGAGTACTCCTGGATCAAGGAGTACGACCCGCGCTTCAACGTCAAGTACCGCGACGACAAGTCCTACCCGTGGCTGGCAGTCACGGTGAACGAGGAGTTCCCCCGGGTGATGGTCGGCCGGGGCGCGAAGAAGAAGGGTGTGCGCTACTTCGGTCCGTACTCCCACGCGTGGGCGATCCGCGAGACCGTGGACCTGCTGCTGCGGGTCTTCCCGATGCGCTCCTGCTCCAACGGCGTCTTCAAGCGGTCCCAGCAGATCGGCCGTCCGTGCCTGCTCGGCTACATCGACAAGTGCGCCGCGCCGTGTGTCGGTGACATCAGTCCCGAGGAGCACCGCGAGATCGTCGAGGACTTCTGCGACTTCATGGCCGGTCAGACGACCGGCTTCATGAAACGGCTCGAGAGCAGGATGTACGCCGCCTCCGCGGAGATGGACTTCGAGCGTGCGGCCCGTCTGCGCGACGACATCGGCGCCCTGAAGCGGGCGATGGAGAAGCAGCAGGTGGTGCTCGGCGACGGCACCGACGCAGACGTGGTCGCGTTCGCCGACGACCCGCTCGAGGTCGCGGTCCAGATCTTCTACGTCAGGGGCGGCCGGATCCGCGGCCAGCGCGGCTGGGTCGCGGACAAGACCGAGGACGTCGACACCGGTGAGCTCGTGGAGCGGTTCCTGCTCCAGCTGTACGACGGGGAGGCAGGCGACGGTATCCCGCGCGAGGTGCTGGTGCCGGCGGTGCCCGACGACGCACCCGCGCTCGAGCAGTGGCTCAGCGACCTGCGGGGCTCGCGCGTCTCGGTCAGGGTGCCGCAGCGCGGTGACAAGAAGGCGCTCCAGGAGACCGTCGCTCGCAACGCCCTCCAGGCACTCGGCCTGCACAAGACCAAGCGGGCCAGCGACCTCACGACCCGCAACCGTGCGCTCGAGGAGATCCAGGCCGCGCTCGAGCTGCCCACCGCCCCGCTGCGTATCGAGTGCTACGACATCTCGAACCTGCAGGGCACCGAGGTGGTCGGCTCGATGGTGGTGTTCGAGGACGGGCTTGCCCGCAAGGGCGAGTACCGCCGCTTCGTCATCCGCGGTGTCGAGGGGCAGAACGACGTCGCGTCCATGCACGAGGTCATCACCCGGCGGTTCCGTCGCCTGCTCGACGACCGGGCCCAGGAGCCGGACCTCGGCAACGGGGGAGAGGGCGAGGAGGGACCGATGCTGATCGATCCCGAGACCGGTCGACCCCGCAAGTTCGCCTACGTCCCGGGCCTGGTCGTCGTCGACGGCGGGCCGCCCCAGGTCGCGGCCGCCCAACGGGCCCTCGACGAGCTCGGCATCGACGACGTCCCGGTGTGCGGGCTCGCGAAGCGGCTCGAGGAGGTCTGGCTGCCCGGCCAGGAGGACCCGGTCATCCTGCCCCGCACGAGTGAGGGCCTCTACCTGCTCCAGCGGATCCGGGACGAGGCGCACCGCTTCGCGATCACCCATCACCGGTCGCGCCGGTCCAAGAGCATGGTCGAGAGCGCGCTCGACGGCGTGCCGGGCCTGGGAGAGGTACGGCGCAAGAGCCTGCTGCGGCACTTCGGTTCGATGAAGAAGCTCCGGGCTGCCACAGTGGAGGAGATCGCCGCCGTTCCGGGGTTCGGCACAGCGCACCGCCGAGGCGGTGGTCGCTGCGCTCGGCGAGGACCAGAGGAGACCGACCGTGTCCGTGAACACCGCGACCGGTGAGATCGAGGAGGACTGATGGGGGCCGAACCCAAGCAACGCGGCGAGCTCGTCGTGGTCACCGGGATGACCGGTGCCGGACGAAGCACGGCGGCCAAGGAGCTGGAGGACCTCGGCTTCTTCGTGGTGGACAACCTGCCGCCCCAGCTCGTCCCCGACGTCGTGCGTCTCGTAGACGAGAGCCAGGGCGAGCTGCAGCCCGTCGCGGTCGTCGTGGACGTCCGCTCCGGCTCGTTCTTCGGGTCGCTGCAGGAGGTCCTCGCGCAGGGGAAGACGGGTCGGCGTACGACGCTGCTCTTCCTCGAGGCGGTCGACGAGGTACTGGTCCGCCGGCAGGAGGCCGCGCGCCGCCCCCACCCGCTCCAGGAGGGTGGGCGTCTCCTCGACGGGCTCCGCCGCGAGCGCGCCGCCATCGCCACCCTGCGCGGCGACGCCGATGTGGTGATCGACACCTCCAACCTCAACCCGCACCAGCTCACCGACAAGGTGGCCGAGGCGTTCGGCACCGAGCACACCGACCTCGCTGAAGGCCACCGTTGTCAGCTTCGGCTTCAAGTACGGCATCCCGGTCGACGCGGACCTCGTGGCCGACATGCGCTTCCTGCCCGAACCCGCACTGGGTGCCGGAGCTGCGCCACCTGTCCGGACGGGACCGCGAGGTCGCGGCTTACGTCAAGGAGCGCCCGGAGGCCAAGGACTTCATCGAGAAGTACGTCGGACTCATCGAGACGGTCGTGGAGGGCTACCTGCGTGAGGGCAAGCGCTTCATGACCATCGCGGTCGGCTGCACCGGCGGCAAGCACCGCAGTGTGGCGATGACCGAGGAGATCGCGGCCCGCATGCGGGACCGGGGACTGGACGCGAAGCCGATGCACCGTGACCTCGGCCGCGAGTGAGATGAGCCTGCCCGACCTGGCGCCCCTCAACGTGGTGGCGCTCGGGGGCGGGCACGGGCTCTCGGCGTCCCTCTCGGCGCTGCGCAGGGTGGTCGAGCAGGTGACGGCGATCGTGACCGTGGCCGACAACGGCGGCTCGTCGGGGCGCCTGCGCGAGGAGTTCGGCGTGCTCCCGCCGGGCGACCTGCGTCAGGCGCTCGCAGCGCTCTGCGGCGACGACGACTGGGGCCGGACCTGGGCGAGGGTTCTCCAGCACCGGTTCGAGAGCACGGGCCCGATGCACGAGCACGCCGTGGGCAACCTGCTCATCGTCGCCTGTGGGAGCTGCTCGGCGACCACGTGAACGCGCTTGCCTGGGTGGCCAGGCTGCTCGGCGCACGCGGCACCGTGCTGCCCATGTCGGTCGCGCCGATCGACATCACAGCCAGGGTCAAGGGCGCGAGCCGGGGAGGCCCGACGAGCTGAGCACCGTGTGCGGCCAGGTCGAGGTCGCCTCGACCGGCGGGCAGGTGCTCTCGGTCGACCTGTCCCCGACGAACCCGCCGGCCTGTCCCGAGGCGCTCGATGCCGTCTCCGAGGCCGACTGGATCGTGCTCGGCCCCGGCTCCTGGTTCACGAGTGTCATCCCGCACCTCCTCGTGCCGGACCTGCGCCAGGCGCTCGTGTCGGCGCCTGCCCGCCGCGCCGTGACACTGAACCTCGCGCCCCAGACGGGCGAGACCGAGGGGTTCTCACCGGAGGCCCACCTCGAGGTGCTCGCCTCACACGCTCCCGGAGCTGAAGCTCGACGTGGTGCTCGCCGACGAGCAGACCGTGACCGACCACGCGGGCCTGCGAGCCGTCGCGTCGTCGTTCGGGGCCGAGCTCGTGCTCGCCGACGTGGCTGCGGCACGACGGCAGCCCGCGTCACGACCCTGTCAAGTTGGCGAATGCGTATGCGGGGTTCATGCGCGAGGCATAAGGTTGCGCCGTCCGGTTGACCACGCTGGCACGGGGGCGCCTGCCGGGCCCCGCCGTGTCGCCCGCCGGCGTCGCGAGCATTCGTTGAAAGGGCCCAGAAGTGGCAGGATCGGACATATGGCAATGACGGCACAGGTCAAGGCAGAGCTCGCCAGCACCACGGTGACCAAGTCGTGCTGCCGAAAGTCCGAGGTCTCGTCGATGCTGCGGTTCGCCGGCGGGCTGCACATCGTCAGCGGTCGCATCGTGGTCGAGGCCGAGCTCGACACCGGCGCGGCCGCCCGACGGCTGCGCAAGGACATCGCGGAGATCTACGGGCACACCTCCGACGTGGTGATGGTCTCCGGCAACGGCATCCGCAAGGGGAGCAGGTACGTCGTCCGGGTGGTGCGGGACGGCGAGGCGCTGGCCCGCCAGACCGGGCTGCTCGACGGCCGCGGCCGTCCCGTGCGCGGGACTCCCGCCGCAGGTCGTCTCCGGCGCCGGCTGTGACGCCGTGGCCGCGTGGCGCGGTGCCTTCCTCGCGCACGGCTCGCTCACCGAGCCAGGTCGCTCCTCGGCCCTCGAGGTGACCTGCCCCGGGCCGGAGGCCGCTCTCGCGCTCGTCGGCGCCGCTCGCCGTCTCGGCATCTCCGCGAAGGCGCGCGAGGTGCGCGGCGTCGACCGGGTCGTCATCCGTGACGGTGACGCCATCGGCGCCCTGCTCACCCGACTGGGAGCCCACGAGTCGCTGATGGCCTGGGAGGAGCGGCGGATGCGCCGCGAGGTCCGGGCCACCGCGAACCGTCTCGCGAACTTCGACGACGCCAACCTGCGCCGCTCCGCGCGTGCCGCCGTCGCCGCGGGCGCACGCGTCGAGCGGGCGCTGGAGATCCTCGGCGAGGAGGTTCCCGACCATCTCAAGATGGCCGGCGACCTGCGCCTCGAGCACAAGCAGGCCTCCCTCGAGGAGCTCGGCGCGCTGCACCAGCCGCCGCTGACCAAGGATGCCATCGCCGGCCGGATCCGGCGGCTGCTCGCGATGGCCGACAAGCGCGCCCAGGAGCTCGGCATCCCCGACACCGAGTCCACGCCTCACCCCGGAGATGCTCGCCGAGCAGCAGTAGCCACGTCCCGGACCTCCGGGTCTTTCGGGCGCTCGCACGCAGGTCGGACGACCTGTACGGGCGGGCGGAGACAGGCGGTAGGGTCGGAGTCGTGGCCGCCGAGCAGGTGGCCCTCCGAAACTGACTGCTGAGCTAAGGGGAGTGTCCTCCGTGACTGTTCGCGTAGGTATCAACGGCTTCGGCCGCATCGGCCGCAACTTCTTCCGGGCCGTGCTCGCTTCGGGCGCTGACATCGAGATCGTCGGTGTCAACGACCTGACCGACAACACGTCGCTGGCGCACCTGCTCAAGTACGACTCGATCCTCGGTCGTCTCGACGCCGACGTGCAGGCGACTCGGATGACTCGATCACGGTCGGCGGCAAGTCCTTCGCGGCCCTCGAGGAGCGCGACCCGGCCGACCTTCCGTGGAAGGACCTCGGCGCCGACGTCGTCGTCGAGTCCACCGGCTTCTTCACCGACGCGACCAAGGCCAAGGCCCACGTCGACGCGGGTGCCAAGAAGGTCATCATCTCCGCCCCGGCGAAGAACGAGGACATCACCGTGGTCATGGGTGTCAACCACACCGACTACGACCCGGCCTCGGCACACACGTGATCTCGAACGCCTCCTGCACGACCAACTGCCTCGCGCCGATGGCGAAGGCGATCAACGACGAGTTCGGCATCGTCAAGGGCCTGATGACCACCATCCACGCCTACACCGCCGACCAGAACCTCCAGGACGGACCGCACAAGGACCTGCGCCGTGCCCGCGCCGCCGCGCTCAACATGGTGCCGACGTCCACGGGCGCCGCGAAGGCGATCGGCCTGGTCCTGCCCGAGCTGAAGGGCAAGCTCGACGGCTACGCGATGCGTGTCCCGGTGCCGACCGGCTCCGCCACCGACCTGACCGTCGAGGTCGGTCGCGAGGTCACCGTCGAGGAGGTCAACGCGGCGGTCAAGAAGGCTGCCGAGGAGGGTCCGCTCAAGGGCTACCTGAGCTACTCCGAGGACCCGATCGTCTCCTCCGACATCGTCACCGACCCGGCGTCCTGCATCTTCGACGCGCCCGCTGACCAAGGTCTTCGGCAACCAGGTCAAGGTGCTCGGCTGGTACGACAACGAGTGGGGCTACTCCAACCGCCTCGTCGACCTGGTCAACTACGTGGGCGAGAGTCTCTGACCCGATGAAGCACATCGACGACCTCGGAGACCTCCGGGGGAAGCGAGTCCTGGTCCGCTCCGACCTGAACGTGCCCCTCGAGGGCGACGTCATCACGGACGACGGCCGGATCAGGGCGAGCGTCCCGACCATCTCCACGCTGGCCGAGAAGGGTGCGCGGGTCGTCGTGACCGCGCACCTCGGCCGGCCCAAGGGCGCCCCCGACCCGAAGTACTCCCTGGCCCCGGTCGCCCACCGGCTCGGTGAGCTGCTCGGCCGCGACGTCGCGTTCGCCACCGACACGGTCGGCGAGAGCGCCCGCGCGACGGTCGAGGCGCTCGAGGACGGCCAGGTCGCCGTGCTCGAGAACGTCCGGTTCAACGAGGGGGAGACGAGCAAGGACGACGCGGTGCGCGGTGCCTTCGCCGACCAGCTCGCCGCGCTCGCGGACGTCTTCGTCAGCGACGGCTTCGGCGTCGTGCACCGCAAGCAGGCGTCGGTCGTACGACGTGGCCCAGCGGCTGCCGCACGCCATGGGCGGCCTCGTGGCCGCGGAGATCGACGTGCTCCGCCGGCTGACCGAGGACCCCGAGCGCCCCTATGTCGTGGTGCTCGGCGGCTCGAAGGTCTCCGACAAGCTCGGTGTGATCGACAACCTGCTCGGCAAGGCGGACCGGCTGCTCATCGGCGGCGGCATGGTGTTCACCTTCCTCAAGGCCCAGGGCCACGAGGTCGGCACGAGCCTGCTCGAGCAGGACCAGGTCGAGACCTGCCGCGAGTACCTCCGGCGGGCCGAGGAGTCCGGGGTGCAGATCATGCTGCCCACGGACATCCGTGTCGCGGACGAGTTCCCGAGGACGCGATCGGCGACCGCGACCGTCGTACCCGCCGACCAGATCCCGGCCGACAAGATCGGCCTCGACATCGGACCGGAGTCGGGCAAGGCCTTCGCGGCCGCGCTGGCCGACGCGCGGACCGTGTTCTGGAACGGGCCCGATGGGCGTGTTCGAGTTCGCGGCGTTCGCCGGGCGGCACCCGGGACGTCGCCGAGGCTCTGACCAAGATCGACGGGCTCTCGGTCGTCGGCGGCGGGGACTCCGCCGCGGCGGTGCGCACCCTGGGCTTCGACGAGGCGGCCTTCGGGCACATCTCGACCGGTGGCGGCGCGAGCCTGGAGTACCTCGAGGGCAAGGACCTGCCCGGCATCGACGTACTCGACTGAACCATCCTGAGCACTGCAGACCCCACACGACACGAGGACAAGGACGACCGTGGCTGACACGAAGTCGGGGAGCACCCGTGTGCCCCTCATGGCCGGTAACTGGAAGATGAACCTCAACCACCAGGAAGCGGTGGTGCTCGTCCAGAAGCTCGCCTGGACGCTGTCGGACAAGAAGCACGACTACGCGAAGGTCGAGGTCGCGGTCGTCCCGCCGTACACCGACATCCGTTCGGTGCAGACCCTCGTCGACGGGGACCGGCTGAAGATCAAGTACGGCGCCCAGGACGTGTCGCAGCACGACAGCGGCGCCTACACCGGCGAGATCTCGGCCGGCATGCTCGCCAAGCTCGGCTGCTCCTACGTCGTCGTGGGCCACTCCGAGCGTCGTGAGTACCACGCGGAGAGCGACGCGCTCGTCAACGCGAAGACGAAGAAGGCGATCGCGGCCGGCATGACCCCGATCGTCTGCGTGGGCGAGGGGCTCGAGATCCGCAAGGAGGGTCGCCAGGTCGAGTACACCCTCGAGCAGGTGGAGGGCTCGCTCGCGGGCCTCACCGCCGAGCAGGTGGCGGACCTCGTCATCGCCTACGAGCCCGTCTGGGCGATCGGCACCGGCGAGGTGGCCACGCCCGACGACGCACAGGAAGTCTGCGCGGCGATCCGCGGCAAGGTCGCCGAGGCGTTCTCCGACGAGGCCGCCGCGAAGGTACGCATCCTGTACGGCGGCTCGGTCAAGGCCGCGAACGTCGCCGGGATCATGGAGAAGGCCGACGTCGACGGCTGTCTCGTCGGGGGCGCCAGCCTCCAGGCGGAGGAGTTCGGTGGTATCTGTCGGTTTTACGACATGCCTGTGATCTGACGACCCGAGCTGTGAGTTAGGCTTTCCCACCGTGACTATCGCATTCACCGTACTGCTCATCCTGACGAGCCTGCTGCTGATCATGCTGGTGCTCCTGCACAAGGGCCGGGGCGGCGGCATGTCCGACATGTTCGGCGGCGGTGTGTCCAGCGGCCTCGGAGGTTCCTCCGTGGCCGAGCGCAACCTGGACCGGATCACGATCGGCGCCGGCATCATCTGGTTCGCCTGCGTCGTCGCCCTGGGACTACTGCTCAAGAGCGGCGCCTGACCGGCATCCGCAACGACGCGAACGAGGAGTACTTAGCGTGGCTGGTGGAGGAAGTGCCATTCGTGGCAGCCGTGTCGGCGCAGGACCCATGGGGGAGGCGGAGCGGGGTGAAGCCGCTCCCCGGCAGCGCGTCGTGTACTTCTGTGCCAACGAGCACCAGTCGGTGATCAACTTCGCCGTCGAGGCGCAGATCCCCGACTCGTGGGACTGCCCGCGATGTGGCCTCCCGGCCAGCCTCGACTCGGACAACCCGCCGCCGCCGCCGAAGATCGAGCCGTACAAGACGCACCTCGCGTACGTGAAGGAGCGTCGCTCCGACAAGGAGGCGGCCGACATCCTCGACGAGGCGATCCAGACCCTGCGCGACCGTCGCAAGCGCGGCGAGATCATCTTCTGACCGACCGCACGTAGCAAGAGAACGGCTCTCCGGGCATCGCCCGGGGAGCCGTTCTGTCATGTAGTGCTGCGGGCCGCAGCCGGCAGCTCGTGGGCCGCGGCGGCGTCGAGCAGCCACAGGGTCCGCCTGCGTCCCTTGGGGCCGGAGGCGGGCAAGGCGTCGATGTCCGAGCCGGTGACGGCGTCGTGCACCGCCCGGGCCTTGCCCTCCCCGGAGGCGATGAACCAGACCTGGTCGGCCCGGTTCAGCATGTCCATGGTCAGCGAGATCCGGGTCGGCGGTGGCTTGGGGGAGTCGCGCACGGCCACGGCCACCCCAGTCGCTCTCACCGCCTCGTGGCCGGGGAAGAGTGAGGCGCAGTGTCCGTCAGGACCGACACCGAGCATGAGTACGTCGAAGCGAGGGTCCTCGCCGAGCACCCGGCGGACCTCGTCCGCATAGCCGGCGGCGGCCGCATCGACGTCGTCGGCGTACGCGCCGTCCGAGGCGGGCATCTCGTGCACCCGGGTCGGGTCGACCGGCAGCGCCGAGAGGAACGCGTCGCGTGCCTGGAGGGCGTTGCGGTCTGGGTCGCCGGCAGGGACGAACCGCTCGTCGCCCCACCAGAGCTCCACACGTGACCAGTCGACCTCGGCCTGCTCGGGCACGTCGAGCACCGCCCGGTGGAGCTTGTCGGCGATCGTGCCCCCGGTGAGCACCACCGACGGGACCCGGCCCTCGTCCTGGAGGCTGTGCAGCACTCTGACCAGGCGCTCGGCCACCGCCCGAGCGAGCTCCTCGGCTCCGGCGAAGACCACTGTCTCGGGACGCTCACCGCCGCTCATGCGGAGGCTTTCGTCCGGCGGACGCCCTTCGCCCGGGAGGTGCCGCCTGCGTTCAGCCTGGCCATCTTCTTGACCGTCTCGGCGTAGACGTCGTCGGGGTCGAGGTGGCGCAGCTCCTCGGCGAGCAGCTCGTCGATGTCGCGTCGTTTGAGTGCCACGGGTCGATCCGGCTCGCCGGGCACGGACAGGCTGGCCAGCTTCCCGTCGTGCCGGACGAGGGAGATCGGGCCCTCCTTCGTCTCGAGGACGACCCTGGTGATGCCGGGGCCCTCCGACGTGCTCCGGTCGACCTTCACGTGCAGCCGGTCGGCGAGCCAGGCGGAGAGCAGGTCCGCGCTCGGGCTGATCCGCTCGCCCGTGACGGAGGCCGAGACGACCTTCGCCGGGTGCTGGTCGAGCGCGGCTGCCAGCAGCGCCCGCCAGTGCGTGATGCGGGTCCAGGCCAGGTCGCTGTTGCCGGGTGCGTAGCTGTCGCACTGCGTGAGCATCGCCTTCGCCTTGTTGCGAGGCACCGCAGCGGCGTCGGTGATGCGGCGACGGGCCAGCTTGCCGAGCGCGTCGACGGCAGGGTCGTCCGGGGCTCGGGTGGGCCACCAGACCACGACAGGGGAGTCCGGGAGCAGGAGCGGCAGGACCACCGACTCCGGGTGCTTGGTCACCTCACCGCGGAGCCGGATCATCGCCGACTCGCCGGTCCAGCCCGAGCCGATCCCGACCTGGGCGTCGACCCGCGCGGCGCCCCGTCCGTCGCCGAGGATCACACCCAGCACGCGGGCGGGGTGCTCCCGGGAGGCGGTGCGGGCCGCCTGCATCGCAGCCTCGGAGTCCTCCTCGTCGACCACGAAGACCAGGGTCATCACCATGCCCATCGCCGGGCTGCCGGCGCGCCGTCGAGCTCGAACGAACTCCGCGGCGATGGCACTCGCGGTGGTCTCGGTCAGCTCGATCATCTCGGGGTCCCAGCGATTGCGTGAGCGGAGCGAACGGTTGCCTGTCGTGGGGTCACGGACGCCTCCAAGACCTGCCGTCACGGGCGAGCATGCGGTCCGCCGACGGCGGTCCCCACGTGCCGGACGCGTAGGTGTCGGGTTTCCCGTGGGTCGCCCAGTAGTCGACGATCGGGTCGAGGATCTTCCACGAGAGCTCGACCTCCTCGTGGCGTGGGAACAGCGGCGGCTCACCGAGGAGGACGTCGAGGATCAGCCGTTCGTACGCCTCGGGGCTCGACTCGGTGAACGAGCCGCCGTAGGCGAAGTCCATCGTCACGTCTCGGATCTCCATCGCGGTGCCGGGCACCTTCGAACCGAACCGCATGGTGACGCCCTCGTCGGGCTGCACCCGGATCACCAGCGCGTTCTGGGTGAGCTCCTCGGTCGAGGTGTCGCTGAACGGCAGGTGCGGCGCGCGCTTGAAGACGACCGCGACCTCGGTGACCCGCCGGCCCAGCCGCTTCCCGGCCCGGATGTAGAACGGGACCCCGGCCCACCGTCGCGAGTCGATGTGGAGCTTGATCGCGGCGTACGTCTCGGTCCGGGAGGTCTGCGGGATGTCCTGCTCCTGCTTGTAGCCCGGCACCTTCACACCGCCGGCCCAGCCCTCGGTGTACTGGCCGCGTGCGGTGGCGAGGTCCATGCGCCGGGGGAGCACGACGGACTCCAGAACCTTCTGCTTCTCCAGCCGCAGGTTCTTCGCGTCGAAGGACGTCGGCTCCTCCATCGCGGTGAGGGCCATCAGCTGCAGGAGGTGGTTCTGGATCACGTCACGGGCTGCGCCGATCCCGTCGTAGTACCCGGCGCGGCCGCCGATCCCGATGTCCTCGGCCATCGTGATCTGCACGTGGTCGACGTAGTTGTTGTTCCAGATCGGCTCGAACAACGTGTTCGAGAAGCGCATCGCCAAGATGTTCTGGACGGTCTCCTTGCCCAGGTAGTGGTCGATGCGGAAGACCGACTCGGGCGGGAAGACCTCCGAGATGACGGCGTTGAGCTCTCGAGCGGTCTCGAGGTCCGAGCCGAACGGCTTCTCGACCACGACCCGCCGCCACGAGTCCTCGCTGGGCGAGGCGAGGCCGTGCTCCTTGAGCTGGCCGATGACGTCGGCGAAGAACCGCGGCGGGATCGAGAGGTAGAAGGCGTGGTTCCCACCGGTGCCGCGGACCCGGTCGAGGTCCTCCACGGTCTTCTTGAGCGTCTCGAAGGCGCCGTCGTCGTTGAAGTCGCCCGGCACGAAGCGGAAGCCCTCGGCGAGCTGACGCCAGACCTCCTCGCGGAACTCGGTGCGGGAGTACTCGCGGACGGCGTCGTGCACGATCTGCGCGAAGTCCTGGTCGGCCCAGTCGCGCCGAGCGAACCCGACCAGTGAGAAGCCCGGCGGGAGCAGCCCCCGGTTGGCGAGGTCGTAGACCGCGGGCATGAGCTTCTTGCGTGCCAGGTCGCCCGTGACCCCGAAGATCACCAGGCTGCACGGGCCGGCGATCTTCGGCAGGCGGCGGTCCTGCGGGTCGCGCAGGGGATTGGTCACGCGAGGGCCTCCCTGAGCCGTTCGATTCCGGCCTCTGGGTCCGTGAGGTGCAGCCGGAGCACCGGACGGCCGTGGTCGGCGAGCACCTGCGCGTCGCCGGCTGCCTGCGCGGACACCAGCGTGCCGAAGCCGAAGTCGCGGCCCGGGACCGCGAGGTCCTCGCGGGGCTCGTCGGTGATCTGGATGAAGACGCCCACCGCCGGACCACCCTTGTGGAACTGGCCGGTCGAGTGGAGGAAGCGCGGGCCCCACCCGAAGGTCGCCGGCCGACGGGTGCGGACCGCGAGGGTACGTCGGACGTCCTCGAGCTCGGGGTGGGCGGGACGGTCGAGGTAGGCCATCACCGCGACGTACCCACGGCTCTCGTCGAGCTGGGAGAGCAGGGCGGTGACCGCGGAGTCCAGGTCGGTGGCGCCGGCGAGCCATCCGCCGTCTCCCGGGACGCGGACCTCGACCGGGCCGTCGGTGAGCACCGGAGGCTCGGCCGTGGGCGTGCCCTCGAGCAGCGAGCGGGCTGCCTTCTTGGCGCTCTCGACGTCGGGCTGGTTGAACGGGTCGATTCCGAGGATGTGCCCGGTGACGGCCGTGGCGACCTCCCAGAGCAGCAGCTGTGCGCCGAGGCTCCCGCTCACCCAGACGTCCGAGCCTCCGCCGTCGGGCTCGTCCTCCTCCTCCCGGTCGACGTCGCCGGTGAGGCGCACCACAGTGACGTCCGGGGGAGGCAGCGTGACCTCGGGTGCGGTCGTGTCGGCGACGACGACCGGCAGCAGACCGGTGCCGTCCTTGCCGGTGCTCTCGGCGACCAGCTGTTCGGCCCAGTCCGGGAAGCCGACGAGACCGGAGCCGTCGTCGACGAGGACGAGCTTGTCGCGCAGCGGCTCGGTGCCGGCGAGCGCGGCGCCGAGGCGGAGACCAGGGTTCGCCTCGTCGTCCTCGGCGAGCAGGTCCGCAACCGCGTCCGCTTCGTCGAGCAGCGCCTCGATGTCCGCGCCGGCGAGGCCGCTGGGCACGAGGCCGAAGGCAGTGAGGGCGGAGTACCGCCCGCCGACGTTCGGGTCGGCGTTGACCACCCGGTAGCCGCCCTCACGGGACTGCTTGTCCAGAGGGCTGCCCGGGTCGGTGACGATGACGATGTGCCGGGTGGGGTCCAGGCCGGCCCGCCGGAACGCCTCCTCGAAGGCCCGGCGCTGCGAGTCGGTCTCGACGGTCGATCCGGACTTGCTGGAGACCACCACCACCGTGCTCGCGAGGCGGTCGCCGATCGCGGCACGGACCTGGTCGGGGTGCGAGGAGTCCACGACGGTGAGGTCGACCCCGTGCGTGGCACAGATGACCTCGGGTGCGAGCGACGAACCGCCCATGCCGCAAAGGGCGACGTGGGTGATGCCCTCGTCCAGCAGCTCGCTACGCAGGGCGGAGATCGCGCCCACGAGTGGACGGGAGGTCCGGTGCAGCCCGACCCAGCCCAGCCGGACCGAGGCCTCGGCCTCCGCCGCCTCGCCCCACAAGGTGGCGTCCTTGCCGAACAGGCGGCTCGCGAAGCGGTTGCTCACGAGCTTCGGGACCCAGGACGAGACTGCTTCTGCCGCGGCGCCGGTGGCCGCGACCTCCAGCGCCTCGCTCACTTGGCCGCGCCCTCGAGGTTCGCGCGGACCGTCTCCACGAGCTCGTCCCAGGAGGCGACGAACTTCTCGACGCCCTCGCGCTCGAGAGTCGCGATCACGTCGTCGTAGTGGATCCCGGCTGACTCCAGCCGGTCCATGACCCGCTGCGCGTCGTCGTACATCGTGGTGATCCGGTCGCCGTGGACCTCACCGTGCTCGGCGAAGGCCTCCATGGTCTTCTCCGGCATCGTGTTCACGGTGTTGGGGACGACCAGCTCGGTGACGTACATCGTGTCCGAGTAGTCCGGGTTCTTCACGCCGGTCGAGGCCCACAGCGGGCGCTGTTCCCGGGCCCCGCGCTGCTTGAGGGCGACGAAGCGGTCGCTGCTGAAGAACTCCTCGAACTCCTGGTAGGCCAGCCGGGCGTTCGCGATCCCGGACCGGCCCTTGAGGTCGTCCACGCCCTCGGCCCCGGCGTCGATCCGCTTGTCCACCTCGGTGTCGACCCGGCTGACGAAGAAGGAGGCGACCGAGTGGATGGTGGAGAGGTCGATGCCGTTGGCCGCCGCCCGCTCCAGCCCTTCGGCGTACGCGTTCATCACGGCCTTGTAGCGCTCGAGACCGAAGATCAGCGTCACGTTCACGTTGATGCCCTCGGCGAGCACGCTCGAGATCGCCGGCGCACCCTCGGTGGTCGCCGGGATCTTGACCAGCAGGTTCGGCCGGTCCACGGCTGGTCCAGAGCCTCTTCGCCGCCTCGACGGTGCCGTCGGTGTCGAAGGCGAGCCCCGGAGGAACCTCGATCGAGACCCGGCCGTCGACCCCGTCGGTCTGCTTCCACGTGTCGAGCATGATGTCGCACGCCTGGCGCACGTCATGCGTGGTCAGCTCGAAGACCGCGTCGTCGGGGTGCACCCCGGCCCGTGCGAGGTCGCGCACCTGCTCGTCGTACCGCTCCCCGTTGCTGAGCGCTGCGGCGAAGATCGTCGGGTTCGTCGTCACGCCGACCACCGACCGGCGCGCGACCAGGTCGTTGAGGTTCCCGGTCTCGATCCGCTCCCGCGAGAGGTCGTCGAGCCAGATGGAGACGCCTGCCTCCGCTAGTGCCTTGAGTCGTTCCGACATCTGTTCCTCCCGGTTCGCTTGCGATGAAGGGTGCGCTGCCGAGGGCTACCCGTTGGCTGCGCGGATACTCTCCTCGGCGGCGAGCACGACGGCCTCCGCCGTGATGCCGAACTGCCTGAAGATCGTGGCGTAGTCCGCCGAGGCGCCGAAGTGCTCGAGGGACACGATCCGACCGTGGTCTCCCACGATCTCTCGCCATCCCTGCGCGACGCCGGCCTCGACGCTCACCCGTGCCTTCACGATCGGCGGGATCACACTGTCACGGTAAGACTGGTCCTGTGCGTCGAACCACTCGCGACACGGCATCGACACCACCCGGGCCTGGATGCCCTTCTCGGCGAGCGCCGAGCGCGCCTCGACGGCGAGCTGGACCTCGGACCCGGTGGCGACGAGCACGACGTCCGGCGTCCCACCCTCGGCGTCGACCAGGACGTAGCCGCCCTTGCTGACGCCGTCGGTGGTCGCGAAGCCTTCGGTGCCGCGCGGGAAGGTCGGCACGTTCTGACGGGTCAGCGCGAGGCCGGCGGGGCGGTCGTTGTGCTCGAGGACGGTCCTCCACGCCGCCACGGTCTCGTTCGCGTCCGCGGGACGGACCACGTCGAGGCCCGGGATGGCGCGCAACGCTGCGAGGTGCTCGACCGGCTGGTGGGTCGGGCCGTCCTCGCCGAGGCCGATGGAGTCGTGGGTCCAGACGTAGGTCACGGGCAGCTGCATGAGGGCGGCGAGGCGGACCGCGGGGCGCATGTAGTCGGAGAACACGAGGAACGTGCCGCCGTACACGCGGGTGCCGCCGTGCAGGGCGATGCCGTTCATGATCGAGCCCATGGCGTGCTCGCGGATGCCGAAGTGCAGCACGCGACCGTACTTGTCCCCGGCGAACTCCTTGGTCGACCTCTCCTCGGGGATGAACGACGGCTCGCCCTTGGGGGTGGTGTTGTTCGACTCGGCGAGGTCGGCCGAGCCGCCCCAGAGCTCGGGCAGCGCCGGAGCGATCGCGGACAGCACGCCCCCGGAGGCCTTGCGCGTGGCGACCCCCTTCGGGTCGGCCTCGAACACCGGGAGGCTCTCGTCCCAACCCTGGGGGAGGGTGCGGGTCCGCATTCTGTCGAGCAGTGCCTTGCGCTCGGGGTTGGTGCTCGCCCAGGCCTCGAAGGCCTCCTGCCAGGCGGCAGCCGCAGCCTTGCCGCGCTCCACGGCGCCGCGGGTGTGGGCCAGGACCTCGTCGGGGACCTCGAAGGTCTGCTGGGGGTCGAAGCCGAGGATCTTCTTCGTCGCCGCGACCTCGTCCTCGCCGAGCGCCGACCCGTGAGAGGCGCCCGTGCCCTGGGCGTTGGGGGCGGGCCAGGCGATGATCGTGCGGAGGCAGATGATGCTCGGCTTGTCCGTGACCTGCTCCGCGGCGTCGAGCGCGGCCCAGAGCGCCTCGACGTCCTCGACGTACTCCTTGCCGCCGCTGGTCCAGTCGACGGTCTGGACATGCCAACCGTAGGCCTCGTAGCGCTTCGCGACGTCCTCGCTGAACGCGATGTCGGTGTCGCCCTCGATCGAGATCTCGTTGTCGTCGTAGATGAGGGTCAGGTTGCCCAGCTGCTGGTGCCCGGCGAGGGAGGAGGCCTCACCGCTCACACCCTCTTCGAGGTCGCCGTCGCTGCAGATCGCGTAGATGTGGTGGTCGAACGGGCTCTGTCCCTCGGCCGCGTCCGGGTCGAGGAGACCGCGCTCGCGGCGGGCGGCCATGGCCATGCCGACCGCGTTCGCGACGCCCTGACCGAGCGGCCCGGTCGTGGTCTCGACACCGGCGGTGTGGCCCTGCTCCGGGTGGCCGGGAGTCTTGCTGCCCCAGGTGCGCAGCGACTGGAGGTCCTCGATCTCGAGGCCGAAGCCGCCAAGGAAGAGCTGGGTGTAGAGGGTGATGCTGCTGTGCCCCGCGGAGAGGACGAACCGGTCACGGCCGCTCCAGCCGGGGTCCGCCGGGTTGTGGCGCATCCGCTTCTGGAACAGCGTGTAGGCCACCGGCGCGAGTGCCATGGCCGTGCCAGGATGGCCGTTGCCGACCTTCTGCACCGAGTCCATGGCGAGGACCCTCGCCGTGTCCACCGCCCGCCGGTCCAGGTCGGTCCATTCGAGGGGGCTACGGGCAGTGCTCACGTGCAGGGGTTTCCTCTCAGACGCATCAGGGTTCCGGGACGAGCCTACTAACGGGGCGCGCGTGAGGAGATGCACACCCTCCCCGCCTCGCCCGATGAGCCGCCTGGGGGGCCCTGCGACTAGACTCCTCGTAGCCCGAGAGGCTGCCCTGCAATCGTTGAACTCGAGGTTTTCGTGACGGCCGTCGAACCCCACGTCGCTGCGCAGACGCCGGAGACGGCGCGTGCAGGGTTGCGTGACGTCGTCGCCGCCTACGTAGGGCTGATGAAGCCGCGGGTCATCGAGCTGCTCCTCCTCACCACCGTCCCGGTCATGTTCTTCGCCGCTCGCGGCGTGCCCGAGCTCGGCCTCGTCGTCGCGACTGTCGTCGGCGGCACCCTGTCGGCCGGCAGCGCCAGCGCACTGAACTGCGTCTACGACCGCGACATCGACGAGCAGATGCGCCGAACCCGGCGCCGGGCACTTCCCCGGCACATCGTGAGCCCGGGAGCCGCGACCGTCTTCGGCCTCGCGCTGGCGGTGGTGTCGACGCTCGTGCTGGGTGTCTTCGTGAACTGGCTCTCGGCCTGGTTGGCGCTCGCAGCGAACGCCTTCTACGTCCTCGTCTACACGATGGTGCTCAAGCGGCGCACCACCCAGAACATCGTGTGGGGCGGCCTGGCCGGCTGCTTCCCGGCTCTGATCGGCTGGACCGCGGTGACCGACGAGCTGGCCTGGGCGCCGGTGGTGCTCTTCCTGGTCGTCTTCTTCTGGACCCCTCCGCACACCTGGGCACTGGCCCTTCGCTACCGCGAGGACTACGCCAAGGTCGACGTGCCGATGCTGCCCGTGGTGGCGCCTGCCCGCTCGGTGGCGAAGCAGATCGTCGCCTACTCCTACGTGATGGTTGCCACCTCGCTCCTGCTGTGGCCGGTGGCGGGCACCGGATGGTTCTATCCGAGCGCGGCCGCCGTGCTCGGTGCCGCCTTCCTGGTGGAGGCGCACCTGATGCTGGGCCGAACCTCGCGCAGCGACAACCTCAGCGACGTGAAGCCGATGCGGCTCTTCCACTGGTCGAACATGTACCTCTCGCTGCTCTTCGTCTCCGTGGCTCTCGACCCGCTGCTCGCCTTCTGACAACCGCTCCCACAGGTTCTCGACCATGTCTCTCCGCACAGCCGCGCAGTGGCCAGAGCCTGTCGTCGTCCTCGTATCGATGGCTGTCGCCTTCGGGGGAGCGGTGGCACTGCTCGAGGTCGGCAGGAGCGTGCTCGGGTGGCCACAATGGGCGCCGCTCGCTGTCCTCCCCGCCCTCGCTGTGGCCGCATGGTTGCTCCGCGGACTCACGAGCAGTGACCTCTGGGCCACCGTGTGGGAGTGCGCCTGGCTGATCTGGGTGATGGGGGCGGTGACCTTCGCAGGGAACCGGCTGGACATCTGGAATGGCTTCGTCATCGGAGGCACGCTGGCCGTCATCGTCGGCTGGCGCAGGCTTCAGGTCCGCCGAGGGCGGCGGGAGACGACCTTCGGGCCCAGGGTGCGCGAGAGCGTCGAACCGCAGTGAACATCACGTCGGAGCGCAAAGCGGGATGAAGCCGACGTCGGCCGACCTCGAGGCTGCCCGCGACCGCACCATCCCCGACGTCGCCGGCCCCGGGCTGTCGGTCCTCTTCAGCGGGATCAACCCTGGTCTCTGGTCGGCAGCGACGGGCCGCCACTTCGCCCGTCCCGGCAACCGCTTCTGGCCGACCCTGCACCGGTCCGGCTTCACTCCGAGACAGCTGCGACCCGACGAGCAGGCCGAGCTTCTCGATCTCGGGCTCGGGATAACGAACGTCGCGCCGAGGGCCACGGCCCGCGCCGACGAGCTGACCCGTGAGGAGATGGTTGCGGGTGCGCTGACTCTGCGCGAGAAGGTCGAGCGGCTAGGCCCCGTATGGCTCGCCGTCGTCGGCATCGGCGCCTACCGGACCGGTTTCGCGCGGCCAGGCGCGGTGGTCGGGCCCCAGGAGGAACGTCTCGGAGAGACACGGGTGTGGGTGCTCCCGAACCCGTCGGGCCTCAACGCACACTGGCCCGCCGCGGCGCTCGCGAGCGAGTTCGCCCGGCTGCGTGAGGCGGCCGGACTGCGCCTCAGACACTGACCTCGGCCGCGGGACGGTCGCGGACGCCGAGGAGAAGCCAGGCCAGCGCAGCGGCCACGAGCGCTGACCCGAGCAGGTGTAGCCCGACGAGCAGGACCGGGAGGCCGGTGAAGTACTGCACGAAGCCGACCAGCCCCTGAGAGAGCTCCACGCCGAGCAGCACGACCGCCGCTCGGACCGCCCGCGCGGGCGCCCGGACCGCCTGGAGTGCGAAGACAGCGCCGATGCTGAGCCCCAGGAGCAGGAAGACAGCGTCGGTGTGGAGCTGGCTCAGCGCGGCCGGGTCCAGGCCGTTGCGGGGGGCGTCGAGATCACCTGCGTGAGGGCCGCTGCCGGTGACGACGGTGCCGAGGTACAGGACCACCCAACCGGCCGCGAACGTGCCACGGACCAGCCACGACAAGGCGGAGGGGACGGTGGCGACGACGGCTCCGTCACCCTCGCGCAGCCGACGGACGAGAACGACGGCCACCTGGATCATCGCCATCGAGACGAGCAGGTGGAAGGCCACGATCCACGGGTTGAGGTCGGTGAGCACGGTGACCCCACCCACCACCGCCTGAGCCGGGACGCCGAGCGCCAGCACGAACGCCAGCCGGACGACGGAGCGTCGGCCGTAGCGCCATGCGGCCACGAAGGTGGCGATGGCCACAGCCGCCAGGAGGAACGTGACCATCCGGTTGCCGAACTCGATCGCGCCGTGCAGACCGAGCTCGCCGTGGGGGACGAACGAGGTGTCGGTGCAGCGCGGCCAGGTCGGACAGCCGAGCCCGGAGGCGGTCAGGCGAACCACGCCGCCGGTGACGACGATCAGGATGTTGACCGCCAGGCTGGCCACCGCGAGCGGACGCATCCACCGCTGCGCCCAGTCGTCGGCCGGCTTCGTGGTCGGCGGGCTCTTCAGGGTCACTCCCACTTGAACGTCCTCGAGGTCAGCGCGGTTCCTACGGCCGTCCAGGCGGCCAGCACGAGCAGGGGCAGGACGGGGAAGGTCCCGTCCATGAGAGCAGCCCGGAGCCCGTTGCCGAGAGCGCCGGAGGGGAGCAGCGAGACGAGGGGCGCGACCGCGCCGTAGCTCGTCGACGGGATCACCACACCTCCACCCACCATCAGCAGGAGGTACGCCAGGTTCGCGGCGGCGAGCGTCGCCTCGGCGCGAAGGGCGCCTGCGAGGAAGAGGCCGAGGGACGCGAACGCCGCGGTGCCCAGCAGGATGACGACGAGGGCGGCCAGGACGCCGACGACACCGGGGGAGGGTGACCACCCCAGCAGCGCAGCCGTGATCCCGATGACCAGCACCTGCATCGTCTCGATCACCAGCAGCGATCCGACCTTGCCCATCAGCAGGCCCGACCGCGGCAGCGGGGAGGCCCCGAGGCGCTTCAGGACGCCGTACCGCCGCTCGAAGCCGGTGGCGATCGCCAGGGAGGTGAAGCTGGTGGACATCACGGCCAGCGCGAGCACGCCCGGCGTGAGCGTGTCCACGACGCCTGCGGGGAAGTCCAGGCCGATGTGGTCGGAGGCGAGCACCCCGCCGACCAGGACGATGACCGGGATCACGACGGCGAGGAGCAGCTGCTCGCCGTTGCGCAGCAGCAGCTTGGTCTCCATCCGGGTCTGCGCGAGGACCTGGGCGGGCAGCGGCGCCGCGCCCGGGCGGGGTGCGAACGTGCCGGAGGCTCGTGAGGTGCCGGTCATGGGGTGAGCTCCCGTCCGGTCAGCTGGAGGAAGACGTCCTCGAGCGTGCGCTGGCCCATGGACATCGACTCGGGGAGGACGCCGTGCCTCTCGCACCACGCGGAGACCGTCGCCAGGGTGGAGGGGTCGGCGGGGCCGGAGATGAGCAGGCTCTGGTCGTTGACCGGGTGCACCTCGGTCATCGGGCCGAGCGCCTCCCGCAGGGACGCAGGTGCACCCGGCGGGAAGGGTTCGGTGACCACGAGCCGGATCGTGCTGTGCCCGCCGCCGCGGGTGAGCTCGAAGGGGCTCCCGGACGCGATCAGCCGTCCGTGGTCGATCACGTGGATGGTGTCGGCGAGGCGCTCCGCCTCGTCCATGTAGTGCGTGGTGAGCACGATCGTCACGCCGTCGGCACGCAGCTCCTCCAGCAGCTCCCACGTGGCCCGGCGCGCCTGCGGGTCCATGCCGGCGGTGGGCTCGTCGACGAAGACCAGCTCCGGCCTGCCGACCACCGCCATCGCGAGCGCCAGGCGCTGCTGCTGCCCGCCGGAGAGCCGGCGGTACGGCGTCCGCCCGCACGACCCGAGGCCGAGCCGGTCGACGAGCATGTCGACGTCGAGGGGGTGTGCATGGAGGGAGGCGACGTGGCGCAGCATCTCCACGGCCCGGACGCCCGACCAGGCGCCACCGTTCTGGAGCATCACGCCGATGCGCGGAAGGAGCGCTCGCCGCTGGCTCTGCGGGTCCACTCCGAGCACGCGGACCGACCCCTGCTGCGGACGGCGGTACCCCTCACACGTCTCGAGGGTCGTGGTCTTGCCGGCTCCGTTCGGCCCGAGCACGGCAGTGATGCTGTTGCGCGCGACCTCGAGGGAGAGCCGGTCGACCGCGAGGGTGCCGGCGTACCTCATCGTGAGGTCACGGACGACGACCGCGGGCTCGTCTTCGGCCGGGGAGCCGACGGAGGGGAGGGGCACCCCTGGATTCTAGGTTTCCCGGCGCCGTTTCCCCCGCTCGGGTGAGCGATCCAACACCACCCGCGTAGTTAGGTCTGCCTTATTTGAAAGCCCCGGGGCAATAACGGCACACTGTTGTTGTGGAAATCAACGGCACGACCCTTGACGCCGCACGCGGCGGGGACGCGCCGACCCGCGAGCGGGTGGCCCGCTCGATCCTCGAGAACGGGCCCAGCACCGCCGCCGCACTCGCGGAGCGGCTCGACCTGACGCCTGCGGCTGTACGCCGGCACCTCGACCACCTGATGGGCGAGGGTGCCGTGGAGGCGCGTGAGCCGCGCGCGAACGCCGTGCGGGGCCGGGGCCGGCCCGCGAAGGTCTTCGCGCTCACCGAGGCCGGGCGTGACCGGTTCGACCAGCAGTACGACGACCTCGCCGCCCAGGCGCTGCGCTTCCTTGCCGAGACCGGTGGGGAGGCGGCGGTCAAGGAGTTCGCCCGCCGCCGTTTCGCGACCCTGGAGTCCGACTACGCCGAGGTGCTCGCCCGCAACCCCGGGCTGACCCCGGCTGAAGCCCTCGCCGAGGCTCTCACCCAGGGCGGCTACGCCGCCTCGGTCCGGGAGGGCCCGGTCGGGGAGCAGCTGTGCCAGCAGCACTGTCCGGTCGCCCACGTGGCCCACGAGTTCCCGCAGCTGTGCGAGGCGGAGACCGAGGCGATCAGCCACCTCCTCGGACGTCACGTCCAGCGGCTGGCCACCATCGCTCACGGCGACGGCGTCTGCACGACCTGCATCCCCGGCACCACCACTGTCAGCAACCCGAAGTCCCCCGCACATCTGTCTCGTCAAACGAGAGGTTGAGGATCACATGACCACGATCGACCAGCGCAACCCCGAGCTCGAGGGCATCGGTCGCTACGAGTTCGGCTGGGCCGACCGCGACACGGCCGGCGCCACCGCCAAGCGGGGCCTGAACGAGGAGGTCGTGCGTGACATCTCGGGCAAGAAGGACGAGCCGCAGTGGATGCTCGACCTTCGCCTGAAGGGCCTCAAGCTCTTCGACCGCAAGCCCATGCCCACCTGGGGCGGCGAGCTCGACACGATCGACTTCGACAACATCAAGTACTTCGTCCGGTCCACCGAGAAGCAGGCCACCAGCTGGGAGGACCTGCCCGAGGACATCAAGAACACCTACGACAGGCTCGGCATCCCCGAGGCGGAGAAGCAGCGTCTCGTCGCCGGTGTCGCGGCGCAGTACGAGTCCGAGGTCGTCTACCACAAGATCCGCGAGGACCTGGAGGAGCAGGGCGTCCTCTTCCTCGACACCGACACCGCGCTCAAGGAGCACCCGGAGATCTTCCAGGAGTACTTCGGCACGGTGATCCCGGTCGGCGACAACAAGTTCGCCGCGCTGAACACCGCGGTGTGGTCCGGCGGCTCGTTCATCTACGTGCCGAAGGGTGTCCACGTCGACATCCCGCTGCAGGCCTACTTCCGGATCAACACCGAGAACATGGGTCAGTTCGAGCGGACGCTGATCATCGTCGACGAGGACGCCTACGTGCACTACGTCGAGGGCTGCACCGCGCCGATCTACAGCTCTGACTCCCTGCACTCCGCGGTGGTCGAGATCATCGTGAAGAAGGGCGGCCGCTGCCGCTACACGACCATCCAGAACTGGTCGAACAACGTCTACAACCTCGTCACCAAGCGTGCGACGTGCGAGGCCGGCGCGACCATGGAGTGGGTCGACGGCAACATCGGCTCGAAGCTGACCATGAAGTACCCCGCGGTCTACCTGATGGGCGAGCACGCCAAGGGCGAGACCCTCTCGATCGCGTTCGCGGGCGAGGGCCAGCACCAGGACGCCGGCGCCAAGATGGTGCACGCGGCGCCGAACACCTCGAGCTCGATCATCTCCAAGTCCGTGGCGCGCGGCGGCGGCCGTACGTCGTACCGCGGCCTGATCCAGGTCAACGAGGGCGCCGAGCACTCCCAGAGCATCGTCAAGTGCGACGCGCTCCTGGTCGACCAGATCAGCCGCTCCGACACCTACCCCTACGTCGACGTCCGCGAGGACGACGTGTCGATGGCCCACGAGGCGACGGTCTCCAAGGTCAGCGACGACCAGCTCTTCTACCTGATGAGCCGGGGCATGGAGGAGGACGAGGCGATGGCGATGATCGTCCGCGGCTTCGTGGAGCCGATCGCCAAGGAGCTGCCGATGGAGTACGCCCTCGAGCTCAACCGCCTGATCGAACTGCAGATGGAAGGGGCCGTGGGCTAGCCGGCCGGCTTCGCCGCCACGCTCCCACCGCAAGACCCCCGACTGCCAAGAAAGCGAAGACTGTGACAGTTACCGACACGCCGAACGTCGCCAGCGCCCTGGAGACCAAGGTCGCCAGCCACCTGCACCCTGAAGGATCGTTCGACGTCGACTTCTTCGAGGTGCCGACGGGCCGCGAGGAGATCTGGCGGTTCACGCCCCTGAAGCGGCTGCGTGACCTGCACAAGGATGCCGACCTCTCCGCACGCACGGTGACCGCCGAGGCCGAGGGGCCCGAGGGCGTCACGGTGGAGCGGCTGGAGGCGGACTCCCCGCTCCGCGGCTCCAGCGGCTACGTGCCCAACGACCGGATCAGCGCGCGTGCCTGGAACGCCGACCCGGTGACCCGGGCCGTGACCGTCCCGAAGGAGGCCGAGCTCGACGAGCCGGTCGTCGTCACGCACACCGGCACCGGGATCGAGGGCGCCACGGCGGCGCACACGGTCATCACCGCGGAGCCGCACAGCAAGGCCACCGTCGTGCTGCGATACGTCGGGTCAGCGACCCTGGCCGAGAACGTCGAGATCGTGGTCGGCGACGGCGCCCAGCTGACTGTCGTGGCCGTCAACGACTGGGCCGACGACGCGGTGCACCACACGCACCACCACGCCAAGGTCGGGCGGGACGCCGTGCTCCGGCACGCCGCCGTCTCCTTCGGTGGCGACCTGGTCCGCATGAACACCTCCGTCGAGTACGACGGCCCCGGTGGCGAGGCTGAGCTGCTCGGGCTGTACTTCGCCGACGCGGGCCAGCACCTCGAGCACCGACTCTTCGTGGACCACAACGCGCCCAAGACACGCAGCAACGTCGACTACAAGGGCGCGCTGCAGGGCGAGGGCGCTCACGCGGTGTGGATCGGCGACGTGCTGATCCGCAAGGTCGCCGAGGGCATCGAGACCTACGAGTCCAACCGGAACCTCGTCCTCACCGACGGGTGCCGGGCCGACTCGGTGCCGAACCTGGAGATCGAGACCGGTGAGATCGAGGGCGCGGGCCACGCGTCCACGACGGGAAGGTTCGACGACCAGCAGCTGTTCTACCTGCAGTCCCGCGGGATCGCCGAGGACGAGGCCCGGCGCCTCGTCGTCCACGGGTTCTTCGCCGACATCATCAAGAAGGTCGGTGTCCCGGCGATCGAGGAGGGGCTGCTGGCCACGGTGGAGGCCGAGCTCGAGAAGAACGTGGGCGCCAACCCGGGGTCGGTGGCATGAGCTTCGTGCGTGCCTGCGGGACCGGTGACGTCCAGCCGGAGACGGCCTTGGCCGTCGAGGTGGACGGCGTGTCGGTCGCGGTCGTCCGCGACGGCGACGAGTGGTACGCCATCTACGACGAGTGCTCGCACGCCGCGATCGCGCTCTCGGAGGGTGACGTCGAGGGCGACCAGATCGAGTGCTGGCTCCACGGCTCGAGGTTCGACCTGCGCACCGGCAAGCCGACCGGCCTGCCCGCCACCGAGCCGGTGGCGATCTACCCCGTGAAAGTCGAGGGCGACGACGTCCTCGTCGACGTACAGGCTCCCTACTGAGCCGCCCTGCTTCGCCACGCCAGACCTGAACTGACAAACGAGTAGCTGAGACGGAGAACAAGAATGGCCACGCTGGAGATCCGCGACCTGCACGTCAGCGTCCACACCGAGAACGGCCCGAAGGAGATCCTCACGGGTGTCGACCTGACCATCAAGGACGGTGAGACCCACGCGATCATGGGGCCGAACGGCTCGGGCAAGTCGACCCTGGCCTACTCCATCGCCGGGCACCCGAAGTACACCGTGACCCGCGGCTCGGTCACCCTCGACGGTGTCGACGTGCTCGAGATGAGCGTCGACGAGCGTGCTCGCGCCGGCCTGTTCCTGGCCATGCAGTACCCCGTCGAGGTGCCCGGTGTCTCGGTGGCGAACTTCCTGCGCACCGCGAAGACGGCGGTCGACGGTGAGGCACCGAAGCTGCGCACCTGGATCAAGGAAGTCAACGCCGCCATGGAGCGGGTCTCGATGGACACCGCCATGGCACAGCGCAACGTGAACGAGGGCTTCTCCGGCGGTGAGAAGAAGCGCCACGAGATCGTCCAGCTCGAGCTGCTCAACCCCAAGGTCGCAGTCCTCGACGAGACCGACTCGGGCCTCGACATCGACGCGTTGAAGATCGTCTCCGAGGGTGTGAACAGGTTCCGCGAGCAGGGCGACCGCGGCGTCTTGCTGATCACGCACTACACGCGCATCCTGCGCTACATCAAGCCCGACTTCGTGCACGTGTTCGTCAACGGCCGGATCGCCGAGGAGGGCGGCCCGGAGCTCGCCGAGCAGCTCGAGGCCGAGGGCTACGACAAGTACGTCCGCGCCGGCGTCTGATGCGCCGGCTCGCTCGGAGATTGGTGAGGAGATGACAGCAATCACCACGCTCCCCGGTCTCCTGCCCGGGCTCGACCTGATCCGGGCGGACTTCCCGATCCTGTCGCGCACCCTGGCGGACGGGTACCCCCTGGTCTACCTCGACAGCGCGAACACCTCGCAGAAGCCGCAGGTGGTCATCGACGCCATGGTCGACCACCTCGAGCGCCACAACGCCAACGTCGCACGCGCCATGCACCAGGTGGGCGCCGAGGCGTCGGCGGCCTTCGAGGAGTCGCGGGACAAGGTCGCGGCGTTCATCGGCGCGCCCTCCCGCGACGAGGTGATCTTCACCAAGAACGCCTCCGAGGCGCTCAACCTCGTCGCCAACACGATGGCCTGGGCCCGCGGTCCGCTGGAGATCGGTGAGGGCGACGAGGTCCTCATCACCGAGATGGAGCACCACTCCAACATCGTCCCGTGGCAGCTGCTGACCGAGCGCAAGGGCGCGACCCTGCGCTGGTTCGGCCTGACCGACGACGGCCACCTCGACCTGTCGAACCTCGACGAGCTGATCACCGAGCGCACCAAGGTGGTCTCCCTCACCTGGGTCTCGAACATGCTCGGCACCGTCAACCCGGTGCGCGAGATCGCCGACCGCGCGCATCAGGTGGGTGCGGTCGTCGTGGTCGACGCCTCTCAGGCAGTGCCGCAGATGCCCGTCGACGTCGTCGCCTCCGGCGCTGACTTCCTGGCCTTCACGGCCCACAAGGTGGTGGGGCCCACGGGCCTCGGCGTGCTCTGGGGCAAGCGGGAGCTGCTCGAGCAGCTGCCGCCGTTCCTCGGCGGTGGCGAGATGATCGCGACCGTGTCGATGGAGCGGTCGACGTACGCCGGGATCCCGCACAAGTTCGAGGCCGGCACGCCGCCGATCGTCGAGGCAGTCGGGCTCGGTGCCGCGGTCGACTACCTCTCGGCCATCGGGATGGAGCAGGTCCGCGCGCACGAGGAGGCGATCACCCGCTACGCCCTCGAGGGGCTCTCGACGGTCAGCGGACTGAAGGTGCTCGGGCCGACGACGAGCGAGCACCGTGGCGGTGCGATCTCCTTCGAGATCGAGGGCATCCACCCCCACGACATCAGCCAGGTCCTCGACTCGCGAGGGATCGCGGTCCGGGCCGGGCACCACTGCGCCAAGCCCGCGCACAAGAGGTTCGGGGTGCAGAGCTCCACGCGTGCGTCGTCGTACCTCTACACGACGCCGGCGGAGATCGACGCGCTCATCGAGGGGTTGGAGTACACCAAGAAGTACTTCCGGGTGGAGTGAGACATGACCCAGGACCTTGACTCGCTGTACCAGGAGATCATCCTGGACCACTACAAGAACCCGCTGAACGCCGGGTTGCGCGAGCCCTACGAGGCCGAGGTGCATCACGTCAACCCGACCTGCGGCGACGAGATCACCCTGCGCGTGCACCTGTCGGGCACCGGCGAGGGCGCAGTCGTGAAGGACATCTCGTACGACGCCGAAGGCTGCTCGATCAGCCAGGCGGCGACGTCGGTGATGACCGAGCTGCTCATCGGCAAGTCCGTCACCGAGGCGATGTCGGTGCAGGAGGTGTTCCAGGCCCTGATGCAGGGTCGCGGGACCGTCGAGCCCGACGAGGACGTGCTCGAGGACGGCATCGCCTTCGCCGGCGTGGCGAAGTTCCCGGCGCGGGTGAAGTGCGCACTACTGTCATGGATGGCGTGGAAGGACGCGACATCTCGGGTCCTCGGGACCGAAGCGAAGGAGCAAGCATGACCGACCACACCGACACAAGCGACCTGCCCGAGGTCGACCTCGAAGCCGCAGCCGGCGGGTCGACCGTGACCGTCGACGACGTCACCGAGGCCATGAAGGACGTCGTCGACCCCGAGCTCGGCATCAACGTCGTCGACCTCGGCCTCGTGTACGACGTCCACCTCGACGAGGGCAGCAACGCCGTCATCGACATGACGCTCACCTCGGCCGCGTGCCCGCTGACAGACGTGATCACCGACCAGACGACCCAGGCGCTCGAGGGTCTCGTCAACGACGTGAGCATCAACTGGGTCTGGATGCCGCCGTGGGGCCCGGACAAGATCACCGACGACGGCCGCGAGATGCTTCGCGCCCTGGGCTTCAACGTCTGAGGTGAGCACCTCCCGCACGGTGCTCGTGCCTGCCGAGCGCCTCGTGCGGTGGTTCGAGAACTTCGGGACCCGCCACGGCGACCCCACCCTTGCAGTGCGCGAAGGCCGCCTCGTCGCGACCGCTCCGGACGGAGCAGTCGCCGAGGCGGCCTTGCCGTTCGGCCAGGGGTACGACGGGAAGCCCGAGGTCGTGGGTCTTCGCGAGGCGGCGGGGCGGGAAGTCCGCTGGGGCGTCCTCCTCGTCCGCAAGGGCGGCTTCGCCCTGGCGGCGGGGCGCTCGCCCGTGCCGCAGTGGACCAAGGTCGGACAGCGCCATGTGCAGGGGCGCACCAAGGCGGGCGGCCAGAGCCAGCAGCGGTTCGCCCGCCGTCGCGCGAACCAGGCCCGTCAGGCCTACGAGGCTGCCGCAGAGCACGCCCACCGCATCCTGGTGCAGGAGGCCGGAGGGCTGGAGGCACTCGTGTGCGGGGGAGACAGGGCTGCTGTGGAGGTGGTCCTCGCCGACCCGCGTCTCGCGTCGGTGGCGGGCCGGCGCTGCGGACCCTGGCTTGCCGTGCCCGACCCGCGACGCAGCGTGCTCGACCAGTCGGTCGCCGACGCGTGGTCGGTGGCGGTGACGGTCACCGAGAGCTAGTCGTCGGCGCCTCGGGCGACCAGGGCGTCGCCGAGAGCGTCGGCGTGGCGCAGGGACCGGACGATCAGCGGCACCGCGAAGGCGCGTGGGCTCGCGGTGAGGCCTCGAGCGCGCTGGGCGTCGCGGACCTCCTCCGCCAGGCCCACCACGACCGGCACGGAGCGGATCCCCAGAGACAGGAGCAGGCCGACGCGCTCGGGGTCGACGCCCACGCGGCGCAGCGGGCCGAGAGCGCGCACGACCGCGTCGACCATGTCGGTGGTGCGGGTGGTCAGCGTGACGAGTGCCGCCAGCAGCACGAGGGAGACGATCGCCCCGGCGAACACGGCTGCGCGCTCCCACCCGTCGACCACGACGTGGAAGACCGCGACGATGCCGACCACCCAGAGCAGCGGACGGACCTGCCGGAGCGCGAGCCCCAGCGAGAGACCGGCGAGACGGTAGGCGGCCAGGGAGAGGACGACCGCGAGGGCCGCCTGCCACGGGTGGTCCAGGAAGACCGAGGCCGCGCCCGCGAGGAGCAGCAGCACCAGCTTCGCACCCGCAGGCATCCGGTGGAGCGGGGAGCCGCCGGGGAGGTACAGGCCGAGCGAGCTCACCCCAGCACCTCGCGTGCCATCAGCTCCCGGTAGTGGCGGACGGCGGCGTCCGGCCGGCCGTCGTACACGATCCTGGCTCCGTCGAAGACGAGGACCCGGTCGAAGCCCTCGAGCAGGTCGAGGTGGTGGGTGACCAGGACGACCTGGTGCGGCAGGTCGCGCACCACGCGCTGCACGACGGCTGCGTTGCGCAGGTCGAGCAGCGTCGTGGGCTCGTCGAGGATGAGCACGTCGGGGTCGGTCACGAGCACCGACGAGAGCGCCAGCAGCTGCTTCTGCCCACCGGACAGGAGGTGCGCCGGGTGGTCGGCATGGTCGGCGAGCCCGTAGGCGGCCAAGGTCTGGTGCACCCGTGCCGCGACCTCGGCCTTGCTCAGGCCGCGCCGACGGAGACCGAAGGCGACGTCCTCGGCCACGGTGGGCATCACGATCTGGGCGTCGGGGTCGGTGAAGCAGAAGCCGACGCGCTTGCGCAGGTCACGGCCCTGCTTGCGGGAGTCGAGCCCGTCCACGCGCACGGTGCCCTCGGTGGGGAGCACCAGGCCGTTGAGCAGGCGGACGAAGGTTGACTTCCCCGAGCCGTTCGCGCCGATGACGCCGATGCGCTGCTCGGAGAGGGTCACGGAGACCTCGCGCAGAACTACGCGGCGGCCCGGACCCTCCCCGTACGCGTGCGTAACCCCCTGGACGTCGATCACGGGCATGAGGAAGAAACCTTCGATCAGCGTGGCGGGACGATCCATCTTCGCACGCAGCGGTTCGCGGCCGGTCGGACGTTCAGCGTCGTGAACCGGGCCTCAGGTGCGCGGGCGTGATCCTTGCCAGCGCCACGCCCGCGAACACGAGCGTCAGGGCCGTGACGAGGAGACCGACAGTCGTCGACACCCCGAACGCGGCGAGTCCGGGAATGCCTGCGACGGCAGCCGGGTTGGCTGGTCCTCCATACATGCTTGTCACCTCCCTTCGGCACTCGCGTGGTGCCACACCTCAGGGCGGCGGAGAACGGACTCCAGCGCGGCGCGCAGGAGCACCGACTGCAGGAAGATGTCGTAGGCCCACTCCAGGAGCATCACCGCGGCTACGGCCCGTTGCCGCCAGCCCATGCCCCAGACGGTGACGACCCGCTCGGTGAGGAACACCAGTCCCACGGCCAGCCAGAAGGCCGAGACATGGAGACCGTCTCCCGCGAGCCACCACAGGGCGTAGACCAGGTACAGACCCATCGCCAGCATGCCGACTGCCATCAAAGCCTGCTGACCCAGGTACGGCACGGTGATCCGGCTGACGCCGTAGCTGCGCAGGTTCTCCAGCGCGCCGCGCTGCCAGCGGACGCGCTGCCTGAAGAGGGCCGTCCACGTGGGCATCACCTCGGTCAGGACGACGCAGGCGTCGGGCGAGGAGATCCGGTACCCGAGCGCCTTGACGGCGAGCGTGATCTCCATGTCCTCGGTGAGAGCGGCCCGGTCGTAGGTGTCCCCGCGCAGGCCGGGCAACGCCGCACCGCGGCTCGCGGCGACCAGGCGCAGGGCCCCGGCGCGGTGCACGGTGGCTGTGCCCGTGAGCACCCAGACGTGGTCCGTGCGCCTGAGGTCGCGTGCATATCGCGCGTACTCCATACGCTGCAGAATGCCCAGCAGCCCACCGCCCGGCTCGCCCTGGAAGACGCCGCCGACAGCACCCACGTTCGGGTCGTCGAACTCTTCGAGGGCCGCCTCCAAGAAGTCGGGAACGAGCGTCGAGTCGGCGTCCGTGACCAACACGTAGGCGTCGTCGGAAAGAGTCGGCAGGACGAGCTCGAGCGCCTGGTTGAGAGCACCGGCCTTCTTGTCGACGTTCCCGCTGGTGACCAGGACCTCCGCGCCGCACCCCGCGGCCACGCGCGCTGTCTGGTCTGTGCAGTTGTCGGCGACCACGACGACGCGGTCCGGCCGGTGGGTCTGCGCGCTCAGGCTGCCGACCGCCGCGGCGATGGATGCCTCCTCGTTGTGAGCAGGGATCAGCGCGACGACCTCGCCGGTCCGGCCAGGGCGCGGGGCCGGCAGGCTCGCGCGGTGGCGGCCGGCCAGTCGATCGGGCGCAGCCCTGTGTCGCGGCACCGTGTCGGCGCGCGGAGCTGAATGCATGAAGTCCCCCAGTCGCGATTCGGATAAGGGCCCCGTTTCCCCCGGGTCCCGATATCCACCGGACTGAGTGTTTGTCCGGGGCTGTTGTCGCGGGAGACACCAAAGGGCCACGCCGGGTGCTCCCGACCTCGCTTGCGTTCGACTCCCCGAGGACCGGCGTGGAGAGGTTATGTCCGAGATGTTGTCCTTGTCGCGGTATGACGTGGCCCCGACGGGCCATGCCTCGGCTCCGGGGCGCCACCCGTCTCGGCTGGTGCGGGTCTCATCGAGATCGGGTACGACGGTGGTCGGGTCACACAGACCTTGTCCCTCGACGGGGCGACAGTCACCGAGCTCCGGCGCGCTCCACGACCATCGCGACGCCTTGACCTCCGCCCACGGCGATGGCGGCGAGCCCGTAGCGGCCTCGATTCTCGCGCACGATCTGGCTGAACAGGCGTACGACGAGCACGGCACCGGACGCGCCCCAGGGATGGCCGAGTGCGAGTGCCCCACCCTGGGGGCAGACCCGAAGCGGGTCGAGCGCGAGCTCGTCGCAGCAGGCGAGCACCTGGCCGGCGAAGGCCTCGTTGAGCTCGACCACGTCGATGTCGTCCAGGCTGAGCCCCGCCCGGTCGAGCGCGGCCCGGACCGCCGGGACGATGCCGATGCCCGGTCGGTTGGGATCCACGCCGGCTGTCGCGGTCGACAGGATCCGCAGCCCCGGGAGCCCGAGGCGCTGGTGGGTCAGGGTGTCCGCGACCGCCACTGCGGCCGCCCCGTCGTTGACGCCGCACGAGTTGCCCGCGGTCACCGTGCCGTCCGGGCGAAAGGCCGGCCGGAGGCGCGCGAGGCGCTCGGCGGTCATGCCGGCGCGAGGCCGCTCATCTCTCCCGACAGAGTCGATCGAGACGACCTCGGCGTCGAATCCTCCGGCCTGCTGGGTCGCGTGGGCACGAGCGTGTGACCGGGCGGCGTAGTCGTCCTGTCGTTCACGCGTCACACCGCGCTCGGCGGCGAGAAGGTCCGCGGCCAGTCCCATGTCGGGGTCGCCCAGGTGGGCCGGAGCGAACGGGGCCCGTTCGTAGCGCTGCGGCGGCTCTGCTCCACTCGGCGGCCAGTACCGCCACGGGGCGGTGGACACCGACTCCGTCCCTCCCGCGAGGACGAGGCCCGGGGTCGCCCGGACCATCGCGGCGGCGGTGGTGATCGCCGCGAGCCCGCTGCCGCACTGACGGTCCACGGTCATCGCGGGGACCTCCACCGGCAGTCCGGCGGCCAGCGCCGCGACGCGCGCGACGTCGCCGCCGGGGCCCATGCAGTTTCCGAGGACCACGTCGTTCAGGGGGAGACCGCCGACCTGGTCGGCGAGGCGCTGGAGCACCGGAGCGGCCAGGCGGGCGGCCTCCACCTCGGCAAGGGACCGCCCGGCCGTCCCGATCGGGGTGCGACAGGCGGCCACGACGACCGGTACGTCAGACGGCACGCGCGCCGTCCCGGGCCTGCAGCATGCTGCTCAGTCTCTCCCGGTCCAGCTTGCCGGCGGCAGTGAGCGGGAGGTCGGTCACCTCGAACCACCTCCGAGGCCGCTGCGCGGGATCGAGCAGCACGCGAGCACGTTCTCGCAGCCGGTCGACGGACGCCACGTCGGTCACCACGCCGCACAGGACCTGGCCGAGGTCGGCGTGGGGGAGCCCCACGACGGCGACAGGGTGGCCCGCGACCTGCTCGAGCGTCGCCTCGACGTCGGCCACGAGGACGGTGGCGCCCGCTGTCACGACGGCGTCGCTGCCCCTGCCCAGGACGCGCAGAAGCCCTTGCTCGATCCCGCCGCGGTCTCCGACGGTGACGTAGCCGTCCGCCCTGCGGGTCATGGGGCCGTCGGGACCGTCGTACCTCTCGCACACGTAGGGGGACCGGACCCACACGACGCCGTCGGCGCAGTCGACCTCGACACCGGGGAAGGGCTGCAGGTCGTCTGCGTGCGAGCCCCACGCGACGAACGACAGCTCGGCGGCACCGTAGTAGTGGCTGACCCGGGCCGCTCCCCGTGCGAGCGCAGCATCGTGGAGCGCTCGTCCGAGGCGGTCACCGGCGACGAGCAGGTGTACGCCGGAGAGCTCGACCTCTTGCGCCAGGGCCCGGGAGAGCGCAGCGGGTGTCAGGACCGCGTGCGAGGCGCCATCAGGCGAGTGCTGGGCCGTTGCGCCGAGGTCTGCGGCATGCACCGCGGTGAAGAGGTTCATCGTGGCCGACATCGGTCCGGGCACCCAGACCGTCGAGGTCGCGTCCATGCCGAGCAGCCTCGTGACGTGTTCGAAGGAGTCGAACCAGGAGGCCGTCGTCCGCACGACAGAGCGCGGATGCCCGGACGTGCCGGAGGTCCGCAGCGCCAGCAGGTCGCCGCGCTCTCGGGCGGAGAGGACCGCGGCGGCCGGGTCGGCCGCCGCGGACACGTCCACGACCCGGTCAGGCAGCTGCCGGCTCCTTCGAGCGTCCCCGTCGAGCGGCGATGAGCCCGGGATAGGCGGCGTGGACGCCACGCGCGATGAGAGCGGCGAGGACGACCTTGACCAGGTCGCCCGGGAGGTAGATCCACGTGGCGAGTGCGGCCTCGCCTACCGGGATGCCTGTGACGGCCGCGATGCCTGCGATGCCCGCCGCGTAGAGGACGACGATCCCGCCGGTGATGTTGGCCACGATGCCCCAGTGCAGTCGGTAAGGGGTGCCGCCGCGCTCGGTGATCCAGCCGACGACGAAAGCGGCGACCGGCCAGGCCAGCAGGAAGCCGACCGAGGGGGTGACGAAGACTCCGAGCCCGCCTCGGCCGCCGGCCAGCAGCGGGAGACCGACGGCGACCAGCGCCAGCAGGAGCGCGAGCGCGGCGAAGCCGCGGCGGGCGCCGAGAATCGCGCCGGCCAGGATCACCCCGAGCGACTGAGCGGTGATCGGCACCGCGAAGCCGGGCGGTGTGAAGGCGGGAACGACGCCGAGCGCCGCGACGAAGCCGGCGAAGACCGCGATGAGGGCAGCGTCGCGGGCGGGGCTGGACGGACGGAACGCGGTCACAGGGATGCCTTTCAATTCCGGACTCGGGGGCGGGACCGAGTCTAGGAGTGCGCGTCGCACCCGGCGTCCCGGTCCAGACCCCGGACGGACACGCCGTCAGAGCCGGCGGGCGGCGAAGGTGTCGCAGGCGCGGAGGCTGCCCTTCTCACGGCCGGTGGTGAACCACCGCATCCGCTGCTCGGCGGAGCCATGGGTCCAGGCGTCGGGGTTCACCCGCCCGGAAGTCCGTTGCTGGATCCGGTCGTCGCCCACAGCGCGCGCGGCGTCGAGGGCCTCCTCGACGTCTTGTCGGGTGAGGTTCTCGATGAACACCTCACCGTTGGCGTCCTCCGCCTCCGTGGCGTACTTGGCCCACATCCCGGCGTAGCAGTCGGCCTGGAGCTCGAGCCGGACCGCGTCGCTGCTCGCGCCCTGCTGGGTGCGCACCCGGCCCATGGTGCCCAGGAGGTTCTGGATGTGGTGACCGTACTCGTGGGCGAGGACGTAGGCCTCGGCGAAGTCCCCGCCCGTGCCGCCGAGCTGTCCTTCGAGCATGTCCTTGAAGAACGTCGTGTCGAGGTACACCTGTTGGTCGGGCGGGCAGTAGAAGGGTCCGACCTGGGACGTGGCTCCGCCGCACCCGGTGCCGACCTGGTCGGAGAAGATCACGGTGTCGGCCTCGACGTACTGCCGGTCGGACTGGGCCGGGAGCTGCTCTGCCCAGAAGGACTGGATGCTGTTGACCATCGCCACGCGCGCGCAGTCGGGGTCCTCGTTCGCGTCGGCACCGGTCTTGCAGTGCTCGAGCGCCTGGCCGTCGGTGGAGACCGGGCGGTCGTCGCTGACGGGACCGGCCGGGACACCGCCGCCGCCGCCGCTGAGGTACTGCTGCAGCACGACGATCAAGATGATGACGAGGATGCCGCCGAGGCCGCCGCCGACCTTCATGCCGCCACCGCCGCCCCCCACCGGAAAGCCGAGACCGCCACCCCCACCGCCGCCGCTGCCGCGGCGGTTCTGGACCTGGCCGGTGTCCAGACGGGCCTTCGGGTTGAAGCGCATGCTCTTCCTTCCGTACGACGGTCGGCCGTGCCTCCCGCCTGAGAGGACACGTGACCGTGTCTCGTAGACTAGACGGGTGAGGAGCGCGACGGACTGAGCCGGACACCACCCAGCGTCCTGGCCTGCTATACCCCCTAACCCCGTCGAGGTAACCGCTTCCATGATCACTGCTCACCAGCTCGAGGTCCGCGCGGGCGCACGCCTGCTCATGGAGGACGTGAGCTTCCGCGTCGCGGCGGGCGACAAGGTCGGTCTCGTCGGCCGCAACGGCGCCGGCAAGACCACACTCACCAAGATCCTCGCCGGCGAGGGGCTCCCCGCCGCAGGCAAGGTCACCGCGTCGGGGAACGTGGGCTACCTGCCACAGGACCCCCGCACCGGTGACCCCGAGGTGATCGCGAAGGACCGCATCCTGTCCGCACGCGGCCTCGACGACGTGGTCCGCCGGCTGCGCCAGGCCGAGGCCGACATGGCGTCCGAGGACCCCGCCACCCGCGACCGTGGGATGCGCCGCTACGAGCGTGCCGACGCCGAGCTCCACGCGGGCGGTGGCTACGCCGCGGAGGCCGAAGCCGCGCAGATCGCCTCGAGCCTCGGGATCGAGGACCGCATCCTCAAGCAGCCGCTGCGCACGCTCTCCGGTGGACAGCGGCGCCGGGTGGAGCTCGCGCGGATCCTGTTCTCCGGAGCCGAGACGTTGCTTCTCGACGAGCCCACGAACCACCTCGACGCCGACTCGATCGTGTGGCTGCGCGACTTCTTGAAGTCCCACAAGGGCGGCCTGATCGTGATCAGCCACGACGTCGGCCTGCTCGAGGCATGCGTGAACAAGGTCTTCCACCTCGACGCCAACCGCGGCGAGATCGACGTCTACAACATGGGCTGGAAGGCCTACCTCGCCCAGCGCGAGACCGACGAGCGCCGCCGCAAGCGCGAGCGGATGAACGCCGAGCGCAAGGCCGGCACCCTCATGGACCAGGCGAACAAGATGCGCGCGAAGGCCACCAAGGCGCAGGCCGCGCAGTCGATGATGAAGCGCGCCGAGCGGCTCATGGAGGGGATCGAGGCCGAGAGGAAGTCCGACCGGGTCGCCCGGATCAAGTTCCCCTCACCGGCCGCCTGCGGGAAGACCCCGCTCACCGCCGCAGAGCTGTCCAAGTCCTACGGGTCCCTCGAGGTGTTCACCGACGTCGACCTCGCGATCGACAAGGGGAGCCGCGTGGTCATCCTCGGGCTCAACGGGGCCGGGAAGACCACGTTGCTGCGGATCCTCGCCGGGGTCGACCAGGCGGACACGGGCAAGGTGCTTCCGGGCCACGGGCTCAAGCTCGGCTACTACGCCCAGGAGCACGAGACGCTCGACACCGGCCGTTCGGTGCTGGAGAACCTTCGTACGACGGCACCCCAGCTCACCGACACCGAGGCTCGCAGCGTGCTCGGTTCCTTCCTGTTCAGCGGCGACGATGCCACCAAGCCGGCCGGAGTGTTGTCGGGCGGGGAGAAGACCCGGCTCGCGCTCGCCATCCTGGTGGTCTCGAGTGCCAACGTCCTGCTGCTCGACGAGCCGACCAACAACCTCGACCCGGCCTCCCGGGAGGAGGTGCTGGCGGCGATCCGCAGCTACGAGGGCGCGATCATCCTGGTCACCCACGACGAGGGCGCCGTGCGGGCGCTGGAACCGGACCGGGTGCTCATCCTCCCCGACGGCGTCGAGGACCTCTGGAACGAGGAGTACGCCGACCTCGTGGCGCTCGCCTAGGCTTCGGGCATGACTGCCCTCGACATCGACCCCGACGTTCTCCAGCGCGCCGGTCTCCGGCTGGAGGTCAACGGCATGGTCACGACGATCACCCTCGACCGTCCGGCGACCAAGAACTCCCAGACCCCCGCCACGTGGCTCGCGCTCCGGGCGATCGGCGCGAACCTCGCCCCGGAGACCCGTGTGGTCGTCGTACGGGGTGCCGGCGAGTCGTTCTCGTCCGGCCTGGACCGTCGCATGCTCACTCCCGAGGGGGTGAACGGGGAGTCCTCGTTGATCTCGCTGCTCGCCATGCCCGACGGCGAGCTCGCCGACACGATCGGCGCCTACCAGGAGGGTTTCACCTGGCTTCGGCGCAGCGACATCATCTCCGTCGCGGCCGTTCAGGGCCACGCGATCGGAGCGGGTTTCCAGCTCGCGCTCTCCTGCGACTTCCGCGTGGTCACCGACGACGTGTCCTTCTCGATGCGCGAGCCGCTCCTGGGCCTGGTTCCGGACCTCACGGGAACAAAGCCACTGGTGGAGCTGGTTGGTTACTCACGAGCGCTGGAGCTCTGCGCGACGGCCCGCAACGTGGGTGCGGAGGAGGCCCGGGAGATCGGGCTCGCCACCGCTGTCGTGCCGCGCGAGGAGCTGCAGCAGACCGTGGACGACCTCGTCGCCGCTGTGACCGCACCTCTGTACGGAGCGGTCTCGGAGACGAAGGCGTTGCTCCAGAGCGCGCGAGAGCTCGACCTGGAGGAACAGCGGCGCGTGGAGCGTGAGGCTCAGGTGCGGCGCTTCCGGGAGCTCGCCTCCTTGATGGGGGAGTAGGACCAGCGCCCGGGAGACCGGGCGGGATCGGAGAGACGTCCGTTGTCTATGCACGGCGGCATGGGGCCGGCTTGGCGCAACCTGCGCACCGACCGCAGTGTCGCGCGCCAGAAGCTCGCGCGCGAGACCGTGCGACGGGTGGTCGGGTTCGCGAGACCTCACCGGCGACTCATCGCGATCTTCCTCGGCCTCGTGGTCGTCGACGCCTCCATGGTGGTGGTGACACCGCTGCTGGTGAGGCGCATCATCGACGACGGCATCCTCAAGGACAACAGCGGGCTGGTGACACTCCTTGCCCTGGCGATGGCCGGGGTCGCGATCCTCAGCGCGCTTCTCACGCTCGGACAGGGCTACCTGTCGTCCAGGGTGGGGGAGGGCCTGATCTACGACCTGCGCACGCAGGTGTTCGCCCACGTGCAGCGCATGTCGCTGGCGTTCTTCACCAGGACGCAGACCGGTGCGTTGGTGTCGCGCCTGAACAACGACGTGATCGGGGCCCAGAGGGCGTTCACCTCCACTCTCTCGAGCACGGTCTCCAACTCGATCAGCGTGGTGGTCGTGGGGATCACGATGCTGGCGCTCAGCTGGCAGGTCACCGTGCTGTGCCTGGCGCTGTTCCCGGTGCTGCTGCTGGCCTCCCGGTGGGTCGGTGCCAAGCTCGCCGGACTGACCCGGGAACAGATGCAGGGCAACGCCGACCTCGGCAACAACATGACCGAGCGCTTCAACGTGGGCGGTGCGCTGCTGCTGAAGCTCTTCGGCCGGCGCGACGAGGAGGACCAGACGTTCTCCGAGAAGGCCGCCTACGTCCGTGACCTCGGAGTCCGGATCGCCTTCGTGACACGGGTGTTCGGCGCGAGCCTGATGCTCATCCCGGCGTTGGCCACCGCGCTGGTGTACGGCGTCGGCGGCAGTCTCGCCATCAGCGGCGCACTCAGCGTCGGCACGCTCCTGGCCCTCGCCACGCTCCTCATGCGCCTGCTCGGGCCACTGCAGGGCCTCTCGAACGTCCGGGTCGACGTGATGACCGCGCTCGTGAGCTTCGAGCGGGTCTTCGAAGTGCTCGACCTCCCGTCGATGATCCAGGAGCGACCGGGCGCCGTGGAGCTGTCACGGGAAGCGGCGAGCATCGAGTTCGACCACGTGGCGTTCACGTACCCGCGCGCGGACGAGGTCTCGCTGGCGAGCCTGGAGACGGTGGCGCGTCAGGAGACCCGCGACCACGGCCCCGTGCTGAAGGACGTCACGTTCACGGCGCTGCCCGGCCAGATGGTCGCCCTCGTCGGCCCGTCGGGTGCCGGCAAGACGACGATCACGCACCTCGTGGCGCGCTTGTACGACGTGTCGGCGGGTGCCGTGCGAGTGGCGGGCCACGACGTACGCGACGTGACGCTGCAGTCCCTGGAGGACGCGGTCGGCTACGTCACGCAGGACGCGCACATGTTCCACGACACGATCCGGGCGAACCTCCAGTACGCCAAGCCAGGTGCCTCGGACGAGGAGATCTGGCAGGCGCTCGGCGCAGCGCAGGTCCGCACCCTCGTGGGCTCCCTCCCGGACGGGCTCGACACAGTAGTCGGGGACCGCGGCTACCGGCTCTCCGGTGGTGAGCGCCAGCGGCTCGCGATCGCCCGGCTGCTCCTCAAGGCACCGGGGGTCGTGGTCCTGGACGAGGCCACGGCGCACCTGGACTCCGAGTCCGAGGTCGCGGTGCAGCGAGCCCTCGACCAGGCGTTGGAGGGGCGGACCTCACTCGTCATCGCACACAGGCTCTCCACGGTCCGCAGTGCCGACCTCATCCTCGTGGTCGACGAGGGCCGGATCGTCGCATCCGGCACGCACGACCAGCTGCTGCTCGAGGGCGGGCTGTACGCCGACCTCTACCGCACGCAGTTCGCCGCCCACACCTGAGCGCGTCGCCCTCCGACGTACGTCCCGCTCGACCCAGGTCCGGCGTGTCGTGGCCTGATAGTCCGGTCAACGGAGTATTCATGTCACATGAGTAAACCGCTGCAGGAGCCCACGTTCCTGATCCTCACCGCCCTGCTGGGAGAGCCGTTGCACGGCTACGCCCTGCTCGCCGAGGTGGAGAGCATCTCCGGTGGCCGGGTCCGCCTGCGGGTGGGCACGCTGTACGCCGCGCTCGACCGCCTCACCGACGAGGGACTCGTTGCGGTGGAGTCGGAGGAGGTGGTGCGCGGTCGCCTCCGCCGGACCTACCGGGTCACCGCCGCCGGAGCGCAGGTGCTCGCGGCGGAGGTGGAGAGGATGACTGCCCTGACCAGGAAAGCCCGGGCCCGACTGCGTGGCACAGGCCCTGTCGGGGCGCCCCTCCTGGGAACGGGAGCCGTGCAATGAGCCCCGAGCGTCGCTACCGACTGCTGCTGCGCTGCTACCCCCGCTCCTACCGCGCCGAGAGGGCAGAGGAGATGCTCGACGTGCTGCTTGCGACCGAGTGCCGGCGAGGGTCCTGGTCCGGGCTGTCCGAGGCTGCGTCGCTCGTCACACACGGTCTTGTCCTGCGACTGCGCCTCCCGCTCGCCGGCGGGCGAGCAACTCCGTCGCTGGGCCTGGCAGGTGCTTCGCTCGTGTGCCTTCTGGCGGTCCTGGGTGCCCAGCAGCTGCTCGCGGGCGGCCTGCGGGGACTCGGTCTCGACGGCTATCCCGACGAGTGGGGTCTGCACGTCTTGTGGGTCGACCCTCGGTGGCCCGTGCACGCGCTCTGGGTCGTGACGGGGCTGGCGCTGCTGATCGGCCGGGACCGCCTCGCGGTGGTGTCCGCCTGGGCGGCGGCGGTCCTGCACGCCTGGCTCCTCGTCGTCACTGCGGCCACGAGGGTGGACCTGCCGTGGCCGGGCGACATCGGGCCGCACTGGACCGCCCCCGGCGGCGCCGCCGAGGCCACCTGGTTCGTGCTGAGCCTTGCCGGTGCCGTCCTGCTCGGCGGCCGGGTCCGCGTGGGTCGGGCGCGGACCTCTCTACCCCCGCGTCGCTGGTGGACCGTCGGGGCGGTCGGCCTCGTGGGTGCTGTTCTCGCCGCGCTCGCCGCCCCGGCGGCGTCCGCGCTTGTGGGGCAGGGTGCGCTCGGCGTCACCGACAGCGTCCGGGGCCCAGCCCTGCCGCTGGTGCTCGCCGCCGTCGTCCTTGCGCTGGGTCTGCTGCGATCTCCGCACGGCCGGGGCGCACTCCTCCTGCTCGGAGCGCTCGCAGTGGTACCGCTCGCGGTTCGCTGGTCGACGCCGATGGCCGTTCTCGGCGCTGCCGCGATCCTGTTCGCCGCCGGATTCGCAGTGGCATCGATGCGGTACGTCAGCGCGGAGGACGTGCCTGGGTGAGGAGCTCCTGTGCATCCAAGCAGTCGCTTCACTAGCTCGGCCAGGCTACTTGCGGCAACCGTCAGGAGACTGCGGCCTTCACCAGCTCGACGACCTTCTTCTCGACCACGGGGCTCCACTTCTGGAGTGCGTACGACACCGGCCACAGGTCCCCGTCGTCGAGGTGGGCCGCGTCCTGGAAGCCCAGGGTCGAGTAGCGGTAGCTGAACTTGCCCGAGTCCTGGAAGAAGACGACGACCTTGCCGTCCGCGTTCGCGTAGGCGGGCATTCCGTACCAGGTCTTCGGCGACAGCTCCGGAGCGTTGGCGGTCACCGTCATGTGCACGCGCTCGGCGAGCGCACGATCCTCCGGCGCCATCTCCGCGATCCTGTCGAGGACCGCCTGCAGTCCATCCGCCTTCTTGGCGCCCTTCTTGCCCTCGGCGCGCAGCTCGGCGGCGCGCTCCTTCATCGCGGCACGCTCCTCGGCGCTGAAGCCGTCGGACTCGGTCTTGGAACTTTTCACGGACATTCTCGACACTGCCTTCCTGGGCTCGAGGCTCGGCGTGGTACCGGCCATCTGAAGGAAGGCTAGGCCCGAGGCGACCTTGGTGCTTCTCGATTCCTGATCGGATCCGGGCCACCGGTCGAGGCGCGGCCGGGTGTCGTCGCAGCTACGGCATCCGGCCGTAGGCGAGCCGCGACAGCGCCTGCTGGTAGACCTGGTCGGCGCGCAGGTCGGCGTCGATCCCGTCCAGGAGCGCGCGTACCCCGGGGCCGGTCCGCACAGGTGCAGCGACCGGCTCGGTCTCGAGCTCGCGCATCTGCCGGAGGAACTCGGGGGTGATCCCCTCGTGGTTCTCGGGCCGGTCCGCGCGCCGGCCCGCTGGTCTCGGCTCGCGGCCGCGGCGTCTCTTCGGGGGCGGCTTTGCGCGGCGCTTGCCGCCGGTGGCCCGGTCAAACATGGCTCTCTCCCGAGATGAGGTTGCCCTGTGTTCAGGAGGCCACCGTAGCGGTGCGGGGTCGCTGCCCGCGCACGGGTGTCGGGCGGCCCATCGTGGAGCGCCAGGCCGACCGTCTCCCTGTTGGTGGAGTACAAGATCAACCTCGTGGCGACTGCGGTCGGTGATCACATCGAAGCCGTGGGAACGGTCCTGAGATCCGGCCGAACGCTGACGGTGTGCCGGGAGGAGACGACGACACGCCGACCTGTGCCCGTGGACAGGGCGTTACGAGGCGTGCACGTCCCTGTCGGCGGAGACCCGGCCCTCGTCCGGGTGGTAGGGCGTCAGTTTCGCCTGACGGAGCTTCTTCCGCTCGTCCCAGACGAGGTAGAGGAAGCCGAACAGCGCCAGCGCGGCGAAGAACCACCACTGGATCCCGTAGAAGAAGTGCGGGCCGTTGCCGAGGTCCGGCATCTCGACCTTCTCCAGCGGCTGCGCCGGAGCCGGCGTCTCCTCGTCGAGCTCGACGAAGCCGCCGTACACCGGGAAGGGGAGCGCGGCGCCGATCGCTCGGCTCGAGATCGCCCGGGTCGAGGCGTCCTCCACCGCGGTGGAGTCACCGGTGGCATCGGCGCGCACCCAGCCGCTCACGGTCACCTCGCCGGCAGGCGCGGGAGGAACCTCGGGTCGGGTGCTGCCCACGTTGCCCGTCGCCATCCATCCCCGGTTGACCAGCAACGCCGGACCCTCCGCGGTGACGAGCGGGGTCACGACGTCCACCCCTGACTTCCCGTCCCGGGTCTGGTAGCGGACCACGACGGTCTGCTCGTCGGCGTAGTCACCCTTCACGGTGACGTGGCGCCACTCCTCCTGTGCCGAGACCGGCTCGTCCACGGCCAGCACACTCTGCGCCGGCACCGGGTCGGCCGCCAGGTTGCGCTCGATGATGGCGTTGCTCTGCTCGCGGTCCTGAAGGCGGTGGAACTGCCACTCGCCGAGCCGGAACGCGAGGTAGGCCAGCGCCACGACCGCGACGAAGAACAGAATCCAGCGTCGGCTGAGCAGGAATCTCACGCGGTCGACAGTATCCGCTTGGTTGATGCCTAGACTGGGTCGGGTGAGCACCGGACCACTCGTCGACACGTTCGGACGCGCTGCGACCGACCTGCGCGTCTCCCTGACCGATCGCTGCAACCTGCGGTGCTCCTACTGCATGCCCGCTGAGGGCCTGGACTGGCTGCCGACCGAGGAGACGCTCACCGACGACGAGGTGGTGCGTCTGGTCACGATCGGAGTCGAGCAGCTCGGCGTCCGCGAGGTGCGGTTCACCGGCGGTGAGCCGCTGGTACGCCGAGGGCTCGTCGACATCGTCCGGCGGACTGCTGCTCTCTCGCCGCGACCCGAGACCTCGCTGACCACCAACGCGCTGGGGCTGGCGCGCACCGCCCAGGCGCTGGCCGAAGCGGGGCTCGACAGGGTGAACGTCAGCCTCGACACGATCCGCCGCGAGGACTTCCTCGAGATCACCCGGCGCGACCGCCTCGCCGACGTCGTGGCGGGACTCGATGCCGCACAGCGTGCGGGGCTGGGGCCGGTCAAGGTCAACGCCGTGCTGCTGCGCGGGGTCAACGACGACCAGGCTCCCGAGCTGCTCAGCTGGTGCATCGAGCGGGGCTACGAGCTGCGTTTCATCGAGCAGATGCCGCTCGACGCCCAGCACGTGTGGCGTCGCGACACCATGGTCACCGCCGACGAGATCTTCGCCTCGCTCGACGCCGAGTTCGTGCTCAAGCCGGTCGACGAGCCGCGGGGGAGTGCCCCGGCCGAGCTGTTCCTCGTCGACGGCGGTCCGGCCACCGTCGGGGTCATCGCCTCCGTCACCAGGCCGTTCTGTGGCGACTGCGACCGGGTGCGCCTGACCGCCGACGGCCAGGTCCGCAACTGCCTGTTCGCGCGGGAGGAGTCCGACCTCCGGTCAGCCCTCCGAGGCGGTGCGGGCGATGAGGAGATCGCCGACCGCTGGCGTGCCGCCATGATCACCAAGCGGCCCGGCCACGGCATCGACGACGTCAGCTTCCTCCAGCCGACCCGCCCGATGTCAGCGATCGGCGGCTGACTGCTGGTCGCCGGCGGCGTCGACCGGCTCGATCTCGCGCAGGAACGACCGCGCCCTCAGGAAGTCGCCGAGGCTCTCCTTGTGCTCGTCGCACGCCAGCCAGGTCTTGCGGCGGTCCTCGGTGTGGAGCTTGGGGTTGTTCCACAGCAGCGACCACTGCGCCTCGGACGTGCACCCCTTGGCCGAGCAGATCAGGTCCATGCGGCCGACTCTAATGCGCAGTGCCGGACGACCACGGGGGAGGCCGTCCGGCACTGCGAGGCGCAGCTCGGACGGGGGAGACCGAGCGGCGCGGCGCTGATTCTTGCACGCGGTTCGACGGGTGGACCAGCGTCACGAAGGCGCGTCGCGCCAAGTCGTCGAAAGGTCTGGACCAGTTGCCCCTGTCAACCTGCTCGAGGGGGGCCGAGCTCGGGCCTTCCGGGGTTGAAGGCAGTCTCCGGGTCGGGGTCGGGGTCGGTCTTCGCCTGGGCGTTGGCCATGACCACGGCGACGTACGGGAGCAGGAAGGAGGCGGCGATGAACACCCACATCAAGAACCCGCCGGCGAACACCACGGCGAGGATGAAGCAGGCCGTTCGGATCGCCATCGAGATGAGGTAGCGACGCTGGCGGACGGCCACGTCCGCGCTGTGGCCCTGGGTTGCGGAGGTGATCCGGATCGGCTCGGGATCCTTGCGGGGCATGCTTCAAAGGTACGTCGGACCTGGTGGCGTGTCGCACGCCGGTCGGCGGAGTCTTCGGCCCACTAGCATCGGGCTCAGAGTCCTTGTCCGACCCACCCGCAGGAGAGACCATGAGCGACCGCACGTACCGCGTCACCGAGATCGTCGGCACTTCCCCGGAGGGCATCGACCAGGCCATCCGCAACGGCATCGAGCGCGCCTCCCGCACGCTGCGCCACCTCGACTGGTTCGAGGTCACCCAGGTCCGCGGCCAGATCAAGGACGAGACCGTCGAGCACTTCCAGGTCGGCCTGAAGCTCGGCTTCCGCCTCGAGGACGAGTGACCGGCGTGTGATTACGGGTACCCATCGGTAGCCGCTAGCGTCGCGAGGTACCGCCCCGGGAGGGGGCCCCGAGAGCGAGTGAGGACGGCACAGTGGGTAGATCGGTCCTGGTCACGGGAGGCAACCGCGGCATCGGCCGCGCCATCGCGGAGACGTTCCGTGCAGCCGGCGACGACGTGGCGATCACCTACCGCAGCGGCGAGCCGCCCGAGGGCTTCCTCGCCGTCCGGTGCGACATCACCGAGCCCGAGGCGGTCGAGGCGGCCTTCGCCGAGGTCGAGGAGAAGCAGGGCCCGGTCGAGGTGCTCGTCGCCAACGCCGGCATCACCCGCGACACGCTGTTGCTGCGGATGAGCGAGGAGGACTGGTCGGACGTCCTCGACACCAACCTCACCGGAACGTTCCGGGTCACCAAGCGCGCCGCGAAGGGCATGCTCCGCCTGCGCCGGGGGCGCATCATCCTCATCTCGTCCGTGGTCGGCCTGCTCGGCTCCGCGGGCCAGGTCAACTACGCCGCCAGCAAGGCCGGCCTGGTGGGCCTCGCCCGCTCCCTTGCACGCGAGCTCGGGAGTCGCTCGATCACCACGAACGTGGTCGCGCCGGGCTTCGTCGAGACCGACATGACGCAGGACCTGCCTGAGGAGAAGAAGGCGGAGTACAAAGCGCAGATCCCGCTCCAGCGCTACGCCACCCTCGACGAGGTGGCCTCCACGGTGCACTGGCTGGCCTCGGACGGCGCCGCCTACATCACGGGGGCGGTCATCCCCGTCGACGGCGGCCTCGGCATGGGGCACTGAGCACCACTCGCAGGACCGACCGAACGCACCGCACAGAACAGGGGTAGACGGGGATGGGCATTCTCGAGGGCAAGAAGATCCTGGTCGCCGGGGTCACGATGGACTCCTCGATCGGGTTCGCCGTGGCACGCGTGGCGCAGGAGCAGGGCGCCACCGTCGTGGTCTCGAACTTCGGCCGAGCGCTCGGCATCACGCGACGCATCGTGAAGCGGCTGCCGCAGGAGGCGCCGGTGATCGAGCTCGACGTGACCGACCAGGAGCACCTCGACCGGTTGCCCGAGCAGCTGCGCGAGCACGTCGACGGCCTCGACGGGGTGGTCCACTCCATCGCCTACGGCAACCCCGAGACGCTTCTCGGTGGCAAGTTCCTCGACGGTCCGTGGCCCGACGTCGCGCAGGCGGTCCAGGTCTCGGCGTACTCCTTGAAGTCGCTTGCGACCGCGTGCCTGCCGCTCATGGGGCAGGGCGGCTCGGTGGTCGGGATGACCTTCGACGCGACGGTGGCGTGGCCGGCCTACGACTGGATGGGCGTGGCCAAGGCCGGTCTGGAGTCGTGCTCGCGCTACCTGGCCCGGGACCTCGGGCCGCAGGGCATCCGGGTGAACCTCGTGTCCGCAGGCCCCCTCAAGACGCTCGCGGCGAAGGCGATCCCGGGCTTCGAGGACCTGGAGTCGATGTGGAGCGACCGCTCGCCGCTCGGCTGGGACGAGAAGGACCAGCTGCCGACCGCGAAGGCCGTGGTGGCGCTGCTGTCGGACTTCTTCCCGGCGACGACCGGCGAGATCGTGCACGTCGACGGTGGCTACCACGCGATGGGTGCATGACCATCAGGTAGCGTGCGCGCGTGCCGTCGCAGCCCCCACAGTCCTCCCTCGTCGAGCTCCGCGTCCTCGAGGGGCCGAACCTCTACTTCCCCCGGGCAGCGATCAAGCTGACGCTCGACCTCACCGGCTTGATCGAGGCAGACGAGGAGCCTGCCGTTCGTTTCGCCAGCCGCATCGGGCTGCGGAAGGCGCGACCCGGTGCCGCGGGAAGCGGGTTCCGTCAGCGGTTCGCGATGCGCGCCGTCGCCCGTCTGGTGCGCCAGATCGCCACGGAGGCGGGCACCTCGCGGCTCGCGGTCCGGGTGCGACCGACCAACGACGTGCACCAGATCGTGGTCGCCTACCCCTGGCGCAACCGGGGGCGAGGACAGGCGCTCGGCCGCGCGGTCGCGGCTGTCCTCGACGCACTGCCCGCGCCCGACCTCGACGCGCTCGTCGACCAGGCCGCTGCGGACGTCCGCGCGTCCGAGCCCGGCGCCGGACCGACCACGCTTCGTCCGCGTGTCCCGGTCGTGGCGATCACCGGCACCAACGGCAAGACGACCACGTCGCGGATGGTCGCCCACATCGCCCGCACGCACGGCATGCACGTCGGGTGGTCGAGCACCGACGGCATCTACGTCGACGGGGTCCTCGTCGAGCCGGGTGACTACTCCGGCCCGAGTGGCGCCGGACGCGTGCTGGCGCACAAGGAGGTCCAGCTCGCCGTCACCGAGACCGCTCGCGGCGGGATCCTGCTCAAGGGCATCGGCCTGGTCCACAACCACGTGTCGGTGGTCACCAACATCTCCGCCGACCACCTGGGTCTCCAGGGCATCGACACCCTCGACCAGCTCGCCGAGGTCAAGAGCGTGGTGCCCCGGATCACCAAGACCGACGGGTGGGCAGTCCTCAACGCCGACGACCCGAGGGTCCTGTCGATGCGCACGGTGATCCGTGCTCGCCCCTGGGTCTTCTCCCGTGACCCCGACTCCCCGGCGCTCCGCGAGGTGCTCAGCGACGGCGGTCGTGCCACCACCGTGATGGACGGCTGGCTGACCGTGCTGCTGCCCGACGCGGACCCCGACCCCGTCGTCGAGATCGTCGACGTCCCGATGACGCTCGCGGGGCTCTCCCGGTTCAACGTCGAGAACGCCCTCGCTGCGGCGTCGGCCGCCCTCGCGGTCGGGCTGCCACGAGACGCGGTCGTCGAAGGGCTCACGTCCTTCCGCCCCGACCCCGAGCACAACCCCGGCCGGATGAACTTCTTCTCGGTCGGCGAGGTCAGCGTCGTGGTCGACCTCGCGCACAACGAGGCAGGGCTCGAGGCGCTGCTGGAGATCATGAGAGGGGTACGACGGCCCGGCGGCCGTCTCCTGCTCGGGCTCGGCGCCGTGGGGGACCGCACCGACGACCTCGTCGAGCAGCTCGCGGAGATGGGTGCGCGCGACGCTGACGTCGTCGTGATCGCCCACAAGGCGAGGTACCTGCGCGGGCGCTCCACCGAGGAGCTCGACGCGCTGTTCCGGGCAGGGGCCGAGCGGGTCGGTGTCACCGAGCTGCCGTCGTACCCGACCGAGGTCTCGGGACTCGAGGCGCTGGTCGCGCAGGCACGCCCAGGTGACGTAGTAGGGCTCATGTGCCACGAGGACCGCCAGGGCGTCTACGACTGGCTCGCGGCGGGCGGCGGCACCGTCGACGACCCCGAGACCCTGCGGGTCAAGGTCAAGGCCGCCCAGGCCCGCTGAGCCGGTGCCGTCCCCCGAGTGGGGGCGGACCCCTGGCCGAGCGGCTTGGTAAGCGGTAACTTACCGTTCGTGGCCACTGACCATGTGCTGGACGCCCTGGGCGACCCGAGCCGGCGGCAGATCCTGGAGCTGCTGCGCGAAGGGCCGGCACCGGTGGGCGAGCTCTCCGCGCGGCTGCCGATCAGCCGACCGGCGGTCTCCCAGCACCTGCGCGTCCTGGAGGAGTGCGGCCTGGTCACGCACGACCCGGTCGGGACGCGCAACGTCTACCGCGTCGCCCCCGACGGCCTGCTCGCGCTGCGGAAGTGGCTCGACCAGTTCTGGGGCAGCGCGCTCGACAGCTTCGCCGACTACACGCGGCAGGAACGACGTCCGAGGAGAGAGCCATGAACGAAAGCACCCAGGCAGCGGCGGTGCAGCCACTGGTCAAGACGGTCACCGTCGGCACCGGCCTTGCGCCTACCTTCGAGCTCTTCACCGAGCGGATCGGCGAGTGGTGGCCGCTAGCCACCCACTCGGTCGGAGGCCGTGACGCTGTCGCGGTCCGGATCGGGCGCGAGGTCGGCGCGAGCGTCGTCGAGACCACCGCGGACGGGCGGGAGCACGTGTGGGGCACGGTCACCCACTGGGAGCCCCCGGTGGTGGTGGCCTTCACGTGGCACCCGGGCCGACAGGCCGCGCAGGCGACCCGGGTGGCGGTCCGCTTCCGCGAGGTCGCCGACGGCACCGAGGTCGAGCTGACCCACGACGGCTGGCAGGGCCGCGCCGACGGGCAGGCCGCGCGCCACGGCTACGACAGCGGCTGGGAGCTCGTTCTCGGTCGTCTCGTCGAGCTCGCTAGTCGAGAGCGGTGACCGGCGGGCTGAAGTCCGGGTCGGCGACCGAGCCCGCGTTCGAGCCGGCACCGGCCTGCGCCTGCTGTGACCAGTTCTCGAGCTCGGCCATCACCGAGGGGTGCTTGTCGACGCAGAGCACGACGAGGTCGCCGGGGTTCGCGCGTCCCATGGCGTGCTGGACCGCGTCGATCTCGCCGAGGATCACCTCGATCTGCTTGCACCGTGCGCCGTCTGCGGCAGCTGCGCGCACCCCGTCGGCGACCAGCGCCGCGGTCTCGCCGCGCTCCCTGCCGCGCAGGGCGACGTCCTCGCGGACGACGAGCACGTCGAAGTGCTGGGCTGCCACCTCTCCGAGCTCGCGCATGTCCGCGTCGCGACGGTCGCCGGCAGTGGCGATCACACCGATCCGCTGAGGCTTGCCGAGCTCGCTGGTCGAGGCGAGGCTCTCGCCGACCCGGTCCACGAAGTCGCCGAGCATCCGCATGCCGGGCGCGTTGTGGCAGTAGTCGACGATCACGTTGACGCCGTTGACCTCGACCTCGTTGAGCCGGCCGGGGGAGAGGTAGTAGTTGGTGGAGAAGGTCCGCAGCCCCTGCCGGATGTCGTGCAGGGGAGCGCCGGCCGCGAAGGCGGCAGCCGCGGCGGCGAGGGTGTTCTGGACGTTCATCCGGGCGCGGCCGCCGAAGGTCGCCGGCAGCAGGTGCGTCCAGGCGAGCTGCATCTCCCGGCGGCCGTGCTTCACGACGATCATCTCGCCGCGGTCGCTGGGCTCGAGCACCAGCGCCTTCCCACCCCTGCGGCAGTGCGCGTCGATCATCTCGCGGGCCTCGGAGCCCGGCTCGGCCATGCTGAACCACACGACCTGGCCCGAGCACCGGCGTCGCATCTCGCGTACCAGTGGGTCGTCGGCGTTGAGCACGGCGTGGCCGTCGCGCGGCACCGCCTCCACGACGACCGCCTTGACGTCCGCGAGCTGCTCGACGGTGTCGATGCCGCGCAGGCCGAGGTGGTCGGGCTGCACGTTGAGCACCACGGCCACGTCGTTGCGCTCGTAGCCGAGCCCCTCGCGCAGGATGCCGCCGCGCGCAACCTCGAACACCGCGAAGTCGACGCGCGGGTTCTGGAGCACCATCCGCGCGGACTTGGGACCCGAGGCGTCGGCACGGATCATCAGCCGCTCGTCGATGACCACGCCGTCGGTCGAGGTCATGCCGACCTTGCGTCCCATGCCCTTGAAGATGTGCGAGATCATCCGCGCCGACGTGGTCTTGCCGTTCGTGCCGGTGACCGCGACGATCGGGATCCGGCTCGGCGTGCCCGGCGGGAAGAGCATGTCCACCACCGGCTTGGAGATGAACTGCGGCTCGCCGATCGTGGGGTGGGTGTGCATCCGGAAGCCGGGGGCGGCGTTGACCTCGCAGATCGCGCCACCGGTCTCACGCACCGGCTCGGTGATGTCGGGGCAGATGAAGTCGATGCCGGCGATGTCGAGCCCGATGACGCGGGCCGCCTCCTCGGCGATCTCGACGTTCTCCGGGTGGGCCTCGAAGGTCCGGTCGATGGAGATGCCGCCGGTCGACATGTTGCCGGTCAGCGTCAGCTTCACCATCTCACCGGCCGGCGGGACGTCCCCGAGCTTGTAGCCCTGGTCGGCGAGCAGCTCGACCGCCGCCTCGTCGACCTTGACCCGGGTGAGCACCTTCTCGTGCCCGACCCCTCGCCGCGGGTCGGCGTTGGTGAGCTCGACGAGCTGCTCGATCGTGCTCTGCCCGTCTCCCACGACATGGGCGGGGACACGCTCCGCGACGGCCGCGAGCCTGCCGTCGATGATCAGGCAACGGTAGTCGCGACCGGTGATGAACGACTCGACGATCACCCACCCGCGACGCGACTGCTCCTGGGCGACCGGGAACGCGTCGCGCACGTCGTCGGCGCTCTGCAGGTCCAGGCACACGCCGCGACCGTGGTTGCCGTCGAGCGGCTTGCACACCACGGGGTAGCCGATCCGGTCGGCCACGGCGACCGCCTGCTCCGCCGTACGCACCGACTCCTGCTTCGGGACCGGCAGCCCTGCGGCGCCGAGCAGGCGCGTGGTGAGGTCCTTGTCGGAGGCGACGTCGACCGCGATGGCGCTGGTGGCGGACGTCATCGTGGCGCGGATCCGCTTCTGGTGGACACCCTGGCCGAGCTGGACGAGGGAGTACTTGTTCAGCCGGATCCACGGGATGTCGCGTGAGACCGCCTCGTCGAGGATCGCCTGTGTGGACGGCCCGAACGCCGTGCGCTCTGCGCGGAGGATGAACTGCTCGAGCTCGGCCTCGAAGTCGAAGTCGGGGTCAGCCTCGACGAGGTGGTTCACCAGCCGCACGGACAGGCGCGCCGCCGCGAGGCCGACCTGCTCGTCGACGTAGCCGTAGATGACGTTGTAGCGGCCCCGCACGCCCTTGACCTGGCGGGTCTTGCCCCGGCGGATGTCATGGCCGACGACCTGCTGCAGCGCGAGCGCGATGTGCTCGGCGACGTGACCGAGCCAGGTGCCCTCGTTCAGCCGCTCCACGAAGCCGCCGCGCCGACCACGGGAGCAGGTGTGCTCACGCAGGCCCGGGAGCAGCTGGAGGACGTTGTCGGTGAACCCCGGAATCGTGTTCGTGGGGAAGTCCTCCAGCGAGCCGAGGTCCACGACGAGGTGGATCGCCTTGTCGTAGGACCAGATGTTCGCGCCGCGGTAGACCCGGGTCTCGAGGATCGCAAGGTCGGGGGTCGGCCGGGGGCTCATGAAGTGGTGTCTCCTTCGTTGTTGCGGCGGGAAAGTCGTCGGCGGAGCTGTGAGGGGGACACGTCGCCGGCCGCGATGTCCCGAGCCAAGCGCCTCAGGTCGCGTCCCGCAAGTGCGAGCTCGGCGGCCTCCTCCTCGTCGACCGCGGAGCTCCCGGCGACCAGGCAACGCTTCGTGAGGTCGAACACCGACCCGGCCGGGAGGACGTGCAGCATGACCCCCGAGGCGAGCAGCGGGGCGGTGTGGCGTGCCTCGTGGGCGTTGGACACGACGTTGCGGCCGTCGAACACCGTCACCACGCCCCTTGCCGGCGACGCGCATGCGCTCCTGTCCGTCCTCACGCGTGACGATCGCGGCGGTGTCCTCGTCGACTCCGATGCCGAGCAGGCTCGGGCTCTGCGCCACGCACATCAGGAGCCGGCCGTAGCGGTTGCGCTGCCCGAAGTGCTGGTCGATGACGCAGCCGTCGACGAGGCCCAGGCCGGCCGCGAGCTGGGTCATCCGCTGCTTCGGCGTGGTACCACCCGAGCCGAAGGCCACCATGTGCGAGGACTGGATGCTCGCCCCCGCGGAGGTGCCGCCCACCGTCACGCCTCGCAGATGGGCGGCCCGGATCGCCTCGCCGAAGGCCGTGCCGTTGACGATCGCCGACAGCTTGAGCTGGTTGCCGCCGGTCATGAAGATGCCGGTCACGTCGTCGAGCAGGTCCACGAACGCGGGTCGTCGGCGTCCTCGCGCGACTCCGGCCGGGCAGCCACGACCTCGCGCGCCCCCAGACGGCGGAACAGGGCGTCGTACACCTCGATGATCTCGGGACCCAGCGAGGACGCCGTCGGGACCACTGCGATCCGCGCCTCCTTGCCGCCGGCGAGCCGGACGAACTCATGCAGCACGGTGCGCTTGCCGAGCTTGTCCTCGGCGCCACCGATCGCGAGGAGCGGGCCCGGGCTGGCGGGGTCTGGGTCAGCAGGTCCATTCGGCATGCAGGGCAGCCTACGGGGTGGGAGAATCCGAGCCGTGACTGCAGGGAGGCGGCTGGTCGTTGTCCGCCACGCGAAGGCCGAGCCGTTCGCGTCCACCGACCACGCCCGCGACCTGACCGACCGCGGCCGTCGCGAGGCAGAGGCCGCCGGCGCCTACCTCCGTGAACGCTCGCTCGTGCCCGACCACGCCGTGGTCTCCCCGGCGGTGCGCACCCGCGCGACGTGGGAGGCGATGGAGCAGGTGATGGGCTCGGCGGCCGAGGTGGTCTACGACGACAGCGTGTACTCCGGCAGCACCGACGTCGTGCTCGACGCCTTGCGCTACGTCCCCGAGGACGCCGACGTCGTGGTCTTCGTCGGGCACCAGCCGACCATCGGCTACCTGGCGCACCTTCTCGACGACGGCGAGGGTGAGCCCGAGGCGCTGCACTCCATGCTCCACGGCTTCCCGACCGCGTCGATGGCGATCTTCGCCGTCGAGGTGCGCTGGGAGGAGCTCGGCCCGGAGGCCGGGCGCCTCGTGGACTTCCGCTCCGGGCAGGCCTGAGACGGATCAGCCGAGCGGCGGCGCCGGCGTCACGATGCCCGCCGCGGCGTCGGCCGCCTCGACCTCCTCGCGGGAGATGCCGAGCAGGTAGATGATCGCGTCGAGGTAGGGCACGTTGACCGACGTGTCCGCGGCCTGCTGCACGACCGGCTTGGCGTTGAACGCGATCCCGAGGCCGGCGGCCGAGAGCATGTCGAGGTCGTTGGCCCCGTCGCCGACCGCGATCGTGGCGGCCGTGGTCACGCCCGCCTCGGCGGCGAACCGGCGAAGCGCCGCGGCCTTGCCGGCCCGGTCGACGACGGGGCCGATGATCCGCCCGGTGAGCTTCCCGTCGACCACCTCGAGCTCGTTGGCGGCGGCGAAGTCGATGCCGAGATCGGCCGCGATCCGGTCGGTGATCTGGCTGAAGCCGCCGGAGACGATGGCGAAGCGGTAGCCGAGGCGCTTGAGCGTTCGGACCATCGTCCGGGCACCCGGGGCGAGCACGACCGACTCGTAGACCAGGTCGAGGGCCGAGGCGTCGAGGCCCTCGAGCAGGGCGACCCGCTCGCGCAGGGACTGCTCGAAGTCCAGCTCGCCTCGCATGGCCGCCTCGGTCACCTCGGCGACCTGCTGCAGGCAGCCGGCGTGGTCGGCGAGCATCTCGATGACCTCGCCCTGGATGAGCGTCGAGTCGACGTCCATGACGATCAGGCGCATCCCGTGGCGCAGCAGGCTCGCCGGCTGGACCGCGACGTCGACCGACTGCCGGGCCGCCTCCTCCGAGAGAGTGACCCGCAGCCGGTCGGGGTCGGCGCCCGAGACGTGCAGGTCGACGGCGGTGACCGGGTAGCGGGCCATCCGCTCGATGCGGTCGATGTTCGCGCCCGTGTCGGCGATCCGCCCGGCGATCGCGGCGACGGCAGCCGGCTTCAACGGCATCCCGAGCACGGTGACGTGGCTGCGCCCCTCCGAGCGGGCACGGTTGTCGCCCTTGCCCCGCTCGACCTCGACCTGCATGTCCAGGTCGGCCGCGACCCGCTCCATCGCCTCTCGCAGCGCCTTCCAGTTGCGCGGCACGGACACGAGTACGCCGAGAACCAGGCGGCGCCTGAGCACGATCTGCTCGATGTCGAGCACCTCGACGCCGAACGCGGCGAGCGTGGCGAACACCGTGGAGGTGACCCCCGGACGGTCCTTGCCGGTCAGGGTGATCAGAAGTGTCTGCGGTGTCTGGCCCGCGCCGTTCCCAGTTGCCATGTCGCGTGGCAGGCTACCCGGCAGCCATCGGCGTGCAGGCGGCGACGAGGCCACGTCTCGCAGCGTGGTCCAGGGGTGCGAGGGCTGCCCGCCGTCTGTCGGCCTCGGTGGCCGAGACGGCGCCCCCCTCGTCCTCGAGCGCGAGGTCGACGATGGCCCGGCAGCGCAGGGAGAGCGAGGCCAGGCGGACGGCGCGTGCGTCCCAGTGGGGCGGGAGCCTCACGTCCGAGGTCCGCCGCAGGGCGATCAGCTCGTCGGCCACCTCGGGCCGCCACCGCGCGACGTCGAGGTCCGCGAGCGAGTCGGCGGCCCTCACCAGGGACTGCCGCAGGGACGTGTCGGCCTCGGGGAGGTCGGGCACCTGCCGCTGCGAGACCGCCGGGTGGTAGCCCCAGACCACGCCGGCGCCCGCCACGTGCGGCACCAGGCCCGCGTCGAGGCCTTCGAAGACCACCGCCTCCTCGATCTCGAGCGCGTCGGCGTTGAAGGAGGGCGGACCGGCCAGGCCGAGTGGGTCGCCGGGGACGGGGAGAGCGAGTCCGGCCGCGACCGCGCCGGCGGCACGGAGACGTCCCAGGGCCAGGATCAGGGGCACGGGCTCCGCCTCGCCGGGGATCCCCACGACGTCGTGGGCGGCGTCGGCCCCCACGATCGCGTCGCGGGCCTCGTCGAGGCTCACCTCGGACGCGGCCCAGGCCGTGAACCACACAGCGAGCTCGGCGGAGCGCGGAAGCGCGGTCGTCGTACGCACGTGACGAGCGTAGGTCAGTCCCTCCAACCGGTATGCGGGGGTGGGGATTCGTGCCGTAGGTTTGGACCGCGGCCGCCCGCCGCCTCACGCACCGATCACAGAGGGATGCATGGACGCCGTTCTCGAGTTCGCCGACGTCACGGTCAAGCGGGGCCAGGCGACCCTTCTCGAAGGGATCGACTGGACGGTCGAGGAGGACGAGCGCTGGGTCATCCTCGGACCGAACGGTGCCGGCAAGACCACGCTGCTGCAGGTCGCGGCGGCGCAGATCCACCCCACCTCGGGGGTCGCCGGCATCCTCGGTGAGGTGCTCGGCACGGTCGACGTGTTCGACCTGCGCCCGCGCATCGGCCTGACCAGCGCCGCGCTCGCCGAGCGCATCCCGCGCCACGAGATCGTCCACGACGTCGTGGTCTCGGCCTCCTACAGCGTCCTGGGTCGGTGGCGCGAGCACTACGACGAGCTCGACCACCTGCGTGCCCGCGACCTGCTCGTAGAGGTCGGCGCCGGCCACCTCACGGACCGCACCTTCGGGACCTTGAGCGAGGGCGAGCGCAAGCGCGTGCAGATCGCCCGCGCCCTGATGACCGACCCCGAGCTGCTGCTCCTCGACGAGCCGGCCGCCGGGCTCGACCTCGGTGGCCGAGAGGACCTCGTCTCCACGCTGACCGTCCTCGCGATGGACGAGATGTCGCCGGCGACGGTGCTGGTGTCCCACCACGTCGAGGAGATCCCACCCGGCTTCACCCACGCGATGCTGCTTCGCAAGGGCCGCATCGTCGCCGCCGGCCCCATGGAACAGGTGCTGACCGAGGCGGTCGTCTCCACGACGTTCGGGATGCCCCTGCAGCTGACACACGAGGACGGTCGTTGGGCCGCGCGGCGTCGCGTGCGTCACCGCACAGAGTGACTAGGCTGGCGGTATGAACCTCCCGGAGTGGTTCCAGGACTGGCAGGCCTGGCTCGCGATCGCGATCGCGCTCGGTCTCGCCGAGCTGTTCAGCCTCGACCTCGTGCTGCTGATGATGGCCACCGGAGCGCTCGCCGGCATGGGTGTGGCGCTGATCCCCGGCGTCGGTCTGCCGCTCCAGGTCATCGTCGCCGTCATCACTGCCGCAGGCATGCTGGCCCTGGTCCGGCCCAACATCGTCAAGCGGCTCCACTCCGGCCCGGAGCTGACCCTCGGCCACGCCGCCCTCGTCGGCAAGCAGGGCGTGGTGGTGGACGAGGTGTCGCTGCAGAGCGGCCAGATCCGCGTCAACGGCGAGCTGTGGACGGCTCGCCCGTACGACGAGACCGAGGTGATCGAGCCCGGCGCTCCGGTCGACATCTTCGAGATCCGAGGTGCCACCGCCTACGTGTACCGGATCCCGACCCTGGGCCCCTGAGACACAAGACAAGACTAGGAAGAGGGTTATCACTGTGGAGGGTGCAGCCGTTCTGATCGTGCTGGCCTTGCTGGTGCTGTTCGCCGTGGTCGTCATGGCCAAGACGGTGCGCATCGTGCCGCAAGCCCGTGCGGGGATCGTCGAGCGCTTCGGCAAGTACAAGGGCACGCTGTCCGCCGGACTCAACGTCGTCGTCCCGTTCGTCGACAAGGTGCGTTACATGATCGACCTGCGCGAGCAGGTCGTGTCCTTCCCGCCGCAGCCGGTGATCACGGAGGACAACCTGGTCGTCTCCATCGACACCGTCATCTACTTCCAGGTCACCGACCCGGTTGCGGCGACCTACGAGATCGCCAACTACATCCAGGCCGTCGAGCAGCTGACCATGACCACCTTGCGCAACATCGTCGGTGGCATGGACCTCGAGGAGACCCTCACCAGCCGCGACGCGATCAACAGCCGCCTGCGTGGGGTCCTCGACGAGGCGACCGGCAAGTGGGGGATCCGCGTGAACCGCGTGGAGCTCAAGGGCATCGACCCGCCGCCGTCGATCAAGGACTCGATGGAGAAGCAGATGCGGGCCGACCGTGAGAAGCGGGCCGTGATCTTGACCGCGGAGGGTTCGCGCCAGGCCGCCATCCTCACCGCGGAGGGCTCGAAGCAGTCGGCGATCCTCACCGCGGAGGGTGAGCGCGAGGCGCGGATCCTGCGCGCCCAGGCGGAGCGGGAGGCGCAGATCCTCAAGGCGCAGGGTGAGGGGCAGGCGATCCAGACCGTCTTCCAGGCGATCCACGACGGCCGTCCCGACCAGTCGCTGCTGGCCTACCAGTACCTCCAGATGATGCCGAAGATCGCCGCGGGCGACGCCAACAAGGTCTGGATCGTGCCCAGCGAGATCGGCAAGGCACTCGAAGGCCTCGGGTCGACGATGAACAGCCTCAAGGGCATCCCGGACGAGGTGGAGGGCCCGGTCCGTCGCATGGACTTGGGCGAGGTGCCCGAGGCCCCGCAGGCCGACCGGACGCTCTCCAAGGCGCACGAGGCGGTCGCCGAGGCGATCGCGGCCGCCGAGGAGTCGGCCGAGCCGACCCGCCGCGCCGCGGGTGCTGCCGGAGCCGTTGCACCCTCGCCGGACCCGGTCGTGCCGGAGGACGGGGAGCCGCCCGCTCAGTGACCGGCATCGAGATCGCCGCGATCCTGCTCGCAGGGGCCGCGGCCGGCACCATCAACGCCGTGGTGGGGTCGGGGACGTTGATCACGTTCCCGACCCTCCTGGCGTTCGGGGTCCCGCCGGTGACCGCGAACGTCAGCAACACCGTGGGTCTCGTCCCGGGATCGGTCTCCGCGGCGGTCGGCTACCGCCGCGAGCTCGAGGGCCAGCGGGGACGGCTCCTGCGACTGTCCTCCGCCTCCCTGCTCGGCGGGATCGCAGGAGCCGTGCTCCTGCTCGTCCTCCCGCCTGAGGCGTTCGAAGCAATCGTCCCAGCCCTCATCCTGCTGGGCTGCGTGCTGGTCGTGCTCCAGCCCCGCATCTCCCGCTGGGTCGCGGTGAGGCACGAGAGCCACGTCGACGTGGCCGACCACGGCGGCTCGTGGGTGTGGGTGCTGGTGATGCTCACCGGTGTCTACGGCGGCTACTTCGGCGCCGCGCAAGGGGTGCTGCTGATGGCGGTCCTCGGGATCGGCATCCACCAGGAGACCCTCCAGCGGCTCAACGGCACCAAGAACGTCCTGGCCGGCGTCGTGAACGCCGTCGCGGCGGTGGTCTTCATCGTGGTCGCCGACGTCGACTGGGCTGTCGCCGGACTCATCGCGGTGGGGTCCGTGATCGGGCGGCCAGGTGGGCGCCACCGTCGGTAGACGCCTGCCGCCCCTTGCGCTGCGAATGGTCATCGTCACCGTGGGAGTCGTCGCGGTCGTCTCCTTCATCGCGTCATGAGCCCCCTGCGCGGCGCCCTGCTGGTCGCGGGCACGACCTCCGATGCCGGGCAAGTCGGTGCTCACCACAGGCCTGTGCCGGTGGCTGCGACGGCGAGGCGTGAACGTGGCGCCGTTCAAGGCGCAGAACATGTCGAACAACTCGATGGTCACCGCCGACGGCGCCGAGATCGGCCGCGCCCAGTGGATCCAGGCGGTCGCCGCCGGTGCGGAGCCCGAGGCTGCGATGAACCCGGTGCTGCTCAAGCCCGGGTCCGACCGCAGGAGCCATGTCGTGCTCATGGGCCGGCCCTACGGCGAGCTCGACGCGTCCTCCTTCGCGCACGCACGAACAGTGCTCGCAGACGCGGCGTACGCCGCCTTCGACGACCTCAAGGCGAGGTACGACGTGGTCGTCTGCGAGGGGGCCGGCAGCCCGACCGAGATCAACCTTCGCGAGCACGACTTCGTCAACATGGGCCTCGCCCAGCACGGCCAGGTGCCGACGATCGTGGTGGGGGACATCGACCGCGGCGGCGTGTTCGCGGCGATGTACGGCACGTTGAAGCTCATGCCCGAGCACGACCAGCGGCTGCTCGAGGGGTTCGTGGTGAACAAGTTCCGCGGCGACGAGTCGCTGCTCGGCGCCCGGCCTGCGCATGCTCGAGGAGGCGACCGAGCGGCCGGTGCTCGGTGTCGTGCCGTGGCTGCCGGGCCTGTGGCTGGACTCGGAGGACGCGATCGACCTCGAGGGCAGGAGAGCAACCGCGAGGCCCGACGGCCCCCGTGCTGAGGGTGGCGGTCGTGCGCTTCCCGCGGATCTCGAACTTCACCGACGTCGACGCTCTGGCGGTGGAGCCCGGGGTCGACGTCGCGTTTCGTGGACTCCCCGGAGCCGCTGGCCGACGCGGACCTCGTCGTCCTGCCCGGCACACGGGCGACGCTCGACGACCTGGCGTGGTTGCGCGAACGAGGCATGGAGGGGCCGCTCGTCCAGCGGCACCGCGGCGGGCAGCCGGTCCTCGGCATCTGCGGTGGCTTCCAGATGCTGGGGGAGCGGGTCGACGACCCGGACGGCGTGGAGACCGGCCGGCCGACCACGGCGCGCGGACTGGGGCTCCTGCCGGCGCGGACGAGGTTCCACCCCGACAAGGTCCTGCTCCGGCCGCGGGGCACCGCGCTGGGGCACGACGTGGAGGGGTACGAGATCCACCACGGCGAGGTCGTCGTCCGGGGTGGCACCCCGTTCCTCGACGGCTGCCGGGACGGCGCCACCTGGGGCACCCTGTGGCACGGCGCGTTCGAGAACGACGGGTTCCGCCGCGCCTTCCTGACCCAGGTGGCCGCGGACGCCAACCTGCCCGGGTGGGGCATCGAGCCGGGCGCGGAGTTCGGGTCGCGGCGCGAGGAGCGGATCGAGGCGCTCGCCGACGCCGTCGAGCAGTACGTCGACACCGACGCGCTGCTCGAGATCATCGCGCAGGGCGCTCAGGGCTCCCGGACGTAGGCGTCGAGCCACCGGTTGATCTGGTCGAAGACCCGGGTGCGGACCGGCTCGGCGGAGAGGGTGACGTCGTGGAGCGCGCCCTCGACGCGGGTCACGGTCACGTGGGCGCCGAGCTTGTGGGCCCACCTGCGGATCTGCTCGACGTCGAGCACGATGTCGTGGCGGTCGACGTCCTCGTCCCACTCGCGAGGGAACGAGCTCGCCCCGGAGGTCAGCACCAGGACCGGCGCGCCGACCTCGATGCCACGGTGCACCGTCCTGTGGCCGCGCCGGACGGCGCGCAGCCACCCCGCATAGACGGGCCAGCTGTCGATGGGCTTCCAGTCCAGGTTGAACTCCCACTCGCCCCGATGGTCCTTGTGGAGGCTCTGCGCGTAGAGACCCGACACGTTCCGCGGGATGGCGAGGTAGGGGCGGCGAGCGCCCACCTGCTCGATCGCGGCGGTCCCGGCGGTGCGGAGCAGGAAGCTCCCGTGCAGGTCGAGCCAGGGCGAGTTGAGCACCATCCCGGCGAGGGCGGGTTTGCGGGAGTGCGCCCACAGCGGGGCGATCAGGCCACCCGTGGAGTGCGCGGTCATGATGACGTGGGAGTGGCCGTCGCGCTCGCGGACCCGCTCCATCGCGGCGTCGATCTCCTCGAAGTAGTGGCGTAGGTCGGTCACGAAGTTCGGGGTGTGGTGCGGCCGCAGCGAGCGGCCGTACTTGCGCAGGTCGAGCGCGTAGAAGTCGTACCCGCGCGAGGTCCAGTAGTCCGCGGCCGGTGTCTGGAAGAAGTAGTCGGAGAAGCCGTGCAGGTGGAGCACCGCCCCTACGGCGCGCTCGACGACCTCGGTCCGGCGGTAGACCAGCGTCGCGACGACGGCCCCCTCCTCGTCCGCGGGCAGCTCGATGGTCTCGGCGACATAGGGGTGACCGAGGATGTCGACCTCGTGCACGGTGTCTTCCTTGGGCATGACGAGATTCTCACCCATGGCAGCAACCGCGCTCGTCGTACCCCGGCCGGAAAGAGCAGCGGACTTCCCAGGTCGGTTCAGCCCACCCCCCGGATCGAGGCGTGCACCGTCTGGTCGCCGGGTGGGCTACTGTGCAGGACCAGTCAGCCATCCAGGAACCGGAGGACCTGTGACCCGCAGCAACGCCGCACCGCTGAACGAGAACGCCACCCCCTGCGCGGAGCAGAACTGCAGGGTCGCGAGTGCGCTGCTCGTCGACGGCCGTGGCTGGGTGCTGCTGCAGGAGCGTGACGAGCACGCCCTCGTCTCTCCCGACCAGTGGGGCCTCGTGGGCGGGCACCTCGAGGAAGGCGAGAGCTGGGAGGATGCGCTCCACCGCGAGCTCGAGGAGGAGACCGGTCTCACCGAGCGGGGGTTCGAGCTCTGGTTCGACGAGCTCGTCCAGCACACGCCGAAGATCTCCTCCCACCTCGCCGACCGGTGGCAGATCTACGTCAAGCGCACCGACGCCACCGACGCCGACATCGCGCTCGGCGAGGGTCGGCAGATCGTGTTCGTCGACCCGGAGCGGATCCGCTCCGGTGAGCTCGACCTGGCGATCTCCGCCCAGCACGTGCTGCCGCTGTTCCTCGACTCGCCGACCTATCGCGAGATGCTCTGACCGACCGGCGCAAGCGACCGGTCAGTGCCGGTAGGTGCCGTGGACGATCGCGCGGCCCAGCGTCTTGAACGCGAGGTTGAAGGAGACGACCGCAGGTGAGGCGTCCGAGTCGACGCCCAGGGTCTCCTCCTTCACCGCGTGCACCACGAAGAAGTAGCGGTGCACCTGGTCGCCCGGCGGGGGAGCGGCACCCATGAACCCCTTGTCGCCGCCGTCGTTGCGGCAGTGGAAGGCCGTGCCCGGGAGCGTTCCCGAAGCAGCGCCGGTGTCCAGGGAGGTCACGTCGGCCGGGAGGTCGACCAGGACCCAGTGCCAGAAGCCCGAGGGCGTGGGGGCGTCAGGGTCGAAGCAGGTGACCACGAAGCTCTTGGTGCCCTCCGGCACGTCGGACCAGCTCAGCTGCGGAGAGGTGTTGCCCTTGGCCGCGACCTGGTCGTCCTTCAGGGGCTGGCCGTCCTGCACGTCGGCGCTGGTGACCGTGAAGGACGGGACCTCGGGAAGCAGGTCGTAGGGGTTCGGGCTGACCGGGCGGTCCAGGCTCATCCATACCTCCTCTGGGAGTGCGTGCTGCGACCCTAGTCCGCAGACTGGTCGTCTGCCAGGGTGCCCGGCGCGCCGGGGAGAATGTGACCCATGACCCCGGACCCTGAGGATCAGCTGCGCGACATCGTGAGCTCGGTCGCGCCCGTCGACGCCGAGGCCATGTCCGAGGCGCGTCGGAGGCAGGCCCAGCTGACCAAGCCCGCCGGTGCGCTGGGGGTGCTCGAGGACGCCTCGGTGAAGCTGTGCGGCATCCAGGGGGAGTGTCCGCCCAGACCGCTCGCACTGCCTGTGGTGGCGGTGTTCGCCGGGGACCACGGGGTCCACGCCCAAGGGGTGAGCCCGTGGCCGCAGGAGGTCACCGCCTCCATGGTGGCCAACTTCCGGGCCGGTGGCGCCGCGGTCAACGTCCTGGCCCGGCAGGCAGGCGCTGAGGTCGTCGTCGTGGACATGGGCGTCGCCTCCGACCTCGAGGCCGGTCCCGACCTGCTCGACCTCAAGATCAGGCGAGGTACGTCGGACCTGGCAGTCGGGCCCGCGATGACCAGGCAGGAGGCGGTCAAGGGGCTGCTCGCCGGCGCTCTGGTCGCAGACACGCTCGTCGACCGCGGTCACGACGTGCTGCTCACCGGGGACATGGGGATCGCCAACACCACGCCCTCCGCCGCGCTCGTGTCGGCCCTGACCGGTGCGTCCCCCGCCGAGGTCACCGGCCGCGGGACCGGCGCCGACGACAGCGTCCTCGCCCGCAAGATCGGGGTCGTGAGCCAGGCGCTCGCGCAGCGGCCGGTCACCGACGACCCGGTGGAGACCCTGGCCTCGCTGGGTGGGTTCGAGCACGCCGGGATCGCCGGCCTGGTCCTCGGCGCCGCTCGACGGCGGGTCCCGGTCATCCTCGACGGCGTCATCGCGGGGGCGGCGGCGCTCGTCGCCCGTGCCCTCGCGGCCGACGCGATCGGGTACTGCTTCGCCGGGCATCGCAGCGTGGAGCCCGGGCACGCCGTCGCGCTCGGCTCCCTGGGACTGCGGCCGATGGTCGACCTCGACCTTCGGCTGGGCGAGGGGACCGGCGCCGTCCTCGCCCTGCCGCTGGTCGAAGCGGCCGGCGCGACCCTCCGGGAGATGGCCACCTTCGACTCGGCGGGGGTCGCGCGGAAGGAGACCGGCGATGCCTGAGGAGGGCTTCCCGCCCTACCCGGCCGGACTGCGTCTCGCGGGACGCAGGGTGGTCGTGGTCGGCGGCGGCCACGTGGCACAGCGGCGCGTTCCCGCGCTCCTCGCCGTAGGGGCACAGGTCGTGGTCGTCTCCCCGGCCGTCACGCCGGCCATCGAGGGCCTTGTCGGATCAGGCGAGGTGACCTGGCACCAGCGCGGCTTCGAGCCGACCGACCTCGACGAGGCGTGGTACGTCATCGCCGCGACCGACGTCCGCGCGGTCAACGAGGAGGTCGGCCGGGCCGCGGAGGAACGGCGGGTCTTCTGCGTGCGGAGCGACGACGCCACACGTGCCTCGGCGTGGACCCCCGCTGTGGGTCGCCACGCCGGGGTGACCGTCGCGGTGCTCGGGAACCGGCAGCCCCAGCGCTCTGCCGCCGTGCGCGACGAGATCGTCTCCGCCCTGCGCGACGGCGTGATCCACGCCGACGCCCATCGCGACCGGACCCCTGGCGTGGTGCTGGTCGGTGGCGGGCCGGGGCACCCGGACCTGGTGACGGTCGCAGCGCGGCGTGCGCTCAGCGAGGCCGACGTGGTGGTGGCGGACCGGCTCGCACCCCGGGAGCTGCTGAGCGAGCTCTCCCCGGACGTGGAGCTCGTCGACGTGGCCAAGCTGCCACGTGGGCGGTCCGCCTCCCAGGACGAGATCAACCGGGTGATCATCGACCGGGCCCGACAGGGCAAGCGCGTGGTCCGCTTCAAGGGCGGCGACCCGTTCGTGTTCGGCCGCGGCTACGAGGAGGCGATCGCCTGCGCCGAGGCGGGTGTGCCCTGCACGGTCGTTCCCGGCGTCACGAGTGCGATCTCCGTGCCCGCCGCGGCCGGGATCCCGGTCACGCACCGCGGCGTCGCCCACGAGTTCACGGTGGTGTCCGGCCATGTCCCGCCCGACCACGACAGCTCCCTCGTCGACTGGGACGGACTCGCGCGGATGCGCGGCACCGTCGTACTCCTGATGGCGGTGCAGAACCTCGCCGCGATCGCCGCGCGCCTGGTCGCCGGGGGCCGGGCCGCGTCCACACCTGTCGCGGTGATCGCGGAAGGCACGATGCCGGGGGAGCGCACCGTACTCTCGACACTCGAGACGGTCGCCGCCGACGTCGAGCGCGAGGACATCCGGCCGCCTGCGATCGTGGTGGTCGGTGAGGTGGTCGCGGTGGGCAACCCGGAAAGGTACGGATGGCAGACCTGATCGAGGTGTCGGACCCTGGCGATCCACGACTGTCCGACTACCGCGACCTGCGCGACGTCGAGCTCCGCAAGCACCTCGAGGCCGAGCACGGGCTCTTCCTCGCCGAGGGGGAGAAGGTGGTACGGCGCGCGGTAGAGGCAGGCTTCCCCGCACGGTCGTTCCTGATGGCGCCCCGGTGGCTCGACGGCCTCGCCGACGTGCTCGACCGCAGCGACGCGCCCTGCTACGTCGTCACCGAGGACCTCGCCGAGGAGGTGACCGGCTTCCACGTCCACCGTGGTGCGCTCGCCTCGCTCGAACGGGCGCCCCTGCCTCCCCTGGCGGACGTGCTCGACAAGGCGCGCACCGTGGTGGTGCTCGAGGACGTGGTCGACCACACGAACGTCGGCGCGATCTTCCGTTCGGCCGCTGCGCTTGGTGTCGACGCCATCGTGCTCTCGCCCCGGTGCGCAGACCCGCTCTACCGGCGCTCCGTCAAGGTCGCGATGGGGGCGGTGTTCTCGGTGCCCTACGCCCGGATGGAGGGGTGGTACGACGGCCCCGACGCGCTGTCGCGTGCGGGGTTCACGACGGTGGCTCTCACCCCTGCCGCGGACGCCGTGGAGATCGAGGACGCGGTGTGCGGGCTCGACAAGGTCGCCCTGCTCATGGGCTCCGAGGGTCCGGGGCTCTCCCGCCGCTGGATGGAGTCCGCGGACCGGCGAGCGGTGATCCCGATGGCTGCGGACATCGACTCGCTCAACGTCGCAGCCGCGACCGCCGTCGCCTGCTACGTCACTGCTCGACGCTGACCACCGGCCAGTCCGGCGGGAAGCTGTCCTCGCACTCCTCGGCCTGCTTGAACAGCTTCTTGCGCGCACGCTTGTTGAGGCGGTCACCGAACACAGTGCCCTGGCAGTGGTCGGTCTCGTGCTGGAGGCACCGGGCGAGGAGCCCGTGGCCGCTGTAGCCGACCCGGTTCCCGTCGAGGTCGTGCCCCTCCACGCGCGCGAAGTCCGGCCGCGCGCAGGGGACGAACGCGCCCGGCAGGGAGAGACATCCCTCGTCGTCGTCGTCGAGCTTGCGCTCGCGTCCCTCGGGGAGGATGAGCACGGGGTTGCAGACCACGCCCTGATGGCGCACGCCCTCGTCGTCGGGGCAGTCGAACACGAAGATCGAGCGGTCCACCCCGATCTGGCAGGCGGCGAGGCCGACTCCGTCGGCGGCGTACATGGTCGCGACCATGTCCGCCGCCAGCTCCCGCAGGTCCGCGTCGAACTCGGTGACGGGCTCCTGCGTACGGTGCATGACGTGCTCACCCCAGCGGGTGATCGGCCGGACGGTCCCGCCGTCGGGGAGGACAGAGTGCTCGGGTGCGGTGTCGGACATGGCGCACATCCTAGGTGTGTGGCGTCCGAGCCTCGCCAACCTCCACCTCGACGAGGGCCGCGTTGCCGCGGGCATCGATCCGCACCCTGGCCACGGCCTGGCCGGCACCCACCGCCTGCTCCATCGCGAAGGCCTTGTCCTGGGGGAGGAAGTAGCTGTCGATCCCACAGCGCAGCCGCCAGTGCTCGTCCTCGCACCGCAGGAACGGGCCCGACTCCGGGCGCTCGGTGACAGGCTCGCGGCCGACCCAGTACTCACCGGAGCGCACGAGCGGGACGTAGGCCACGCCGCCCGTGGAGTACGGCCTGTCCGTGAGCTCGTCGCTGCTCGGCAGACCGGGGTAGGACAGTGCGACATAGGCGCCCCGGAAGGGGTCGACCGGGTCCAGTGGCGCGACCTCCATCAGGTACTCCTCGCCGGTGACGCGTGCAGACAGCGGACCGGCGACCGCCAGCGGCAGGAGCGCGAGCTGCGCCAGTGTGGCGAGGGCGACGCGGCCGGTGCGTGATGCGAGCGGGTTCATGCCGAGGCTCCTTCGAGGTTCGCGGTGAGCTGTCGGCGGCCACGGTCGAACAGGTAGCCGCTGCCCAGGAAGATCACGCCGAGCACCAGGAACAGTGTGGCGCCGGTGATGATCGGCGCGAAGACCGCGAAGCTCTGCACGGTCGTGAAAAGCACCAGTGCAGCGGTCGCCAGGTAGGTCAGCCGGGTGGAGTCCCGGAGGACGCCGAGGACTGCGTACCAGCCGGCAGCGAGGACGTAGACGGCAACACTGACGAAGGCGTGGGTGTACCCCGCGCCCGTGACCACGCCCTGGACCGGGTCCGGTGGCTCCCACAGGACGAGCAGGACGCCGGCGCCCACCGCGGCCGGCGGCACGAGTGCCTCCAGCAGCGCATCGGCGGGAGCGAGTACGACGGCAGCGACAACCGCGGCGAGCGCTGCGACGATCCCGACCGTGACCCAGCCCGAGACGGCGAACCCGTCCACGTCCACGTAGGGGAAGGCCGCGACGAACAGGCCGAGCAGCACCAGCAGCGCGGAGGCGTCGCGCCACGGGCCGGCGAACACCCGGGACCGGCGTGCGGCGTGGACCACCGCTGCCGCCCCGGCGACGACTGCGGCCAGAAGCACAGGGAGCACGAAGCCCATCCCGTCCTCGGCAGCGTCGAAGACCTCCCAGACGAACCACGCCGTGGTCGTGGCGATCCCCACGAGCAGCGGCGCCACGCCCCCGACCGCGTAGGCGTAGAGCAGGGTGCCGATGCCCCAGACACCGACCAGGGAGGGCTCGTAGGCGGGAACCTGCAGGCTCTGGGCGGCCTGGAACACGACCGCGCCGAAGGTGAGTGCGGAGAGGAGGCGGAACGCCCCCACCGCAAGGTGCGATCTCCGGACCGTGAGCGCCTCGGCAGTGGCGAGGGAGCCCAGCCACAGCGACGCGACGACGAGGAAGCGCAGCAGCGGCGACATCTGGTCGAGGTTGGTGGCCACGAGCCAGAGCACGCCGACGCCCACGAAGCCCCCGCCGAGGAACAGCAGCAGCTTCGTGAGGGAGAACCTGCGGACCGCGACGTACCGGCTGCGGATCGCCTGCGCCTGCCCCTCGTCGACGATCCCGGTGGCGCGCCACGAGGTGAGCTCGTTCTCGAGCCAGGCGAGCTGGCCAGGCGCCACCGGCCGGGCCGGACTGGGTTCAGGTGTCATGTCGCCAGTTTCGGGGCGCGAGGCCGGAGGCGGCATGAGCACGCGTACTCAAAAGTCCTCGGCGTGTCGCGCCCGCACCTCACTCGTGCGTGACAGGGGACACAAAACCAGGGTGTGGCCGTGTGTGTAACTCAGAGTTACAGTTGCTTCCATGTCCCTGACACGATCCCCTCGAGACCCGGGCGCCACGAGCAGGCACGGCGTCCCGTCCACGGACAAGCAGGACCCGATCGGCTTCGCGGTGTCCATGCTCAACCGACTCGCCCAGACCAACGTCCTCGACCGGCTCGGGCTGCGCAAGCAGACCGAGCGTGTGGTGTTCGAGACCACCCGGGCGGGCTTCCGCACCGTGGGCACGGTCAACCGTTCCTTCAGCCGTAAGGGCAAGCCCGGTGCGAAGCCGGTGCGGGTCCGGTCCGCGGCCGCGGCTGGGCTGTTCGACCTCACGCCGACCGACGACGAGCAGATGCTCGTCGACGTCGTGGGGGAGTTCGCCACCGAGATGGTGAGGCCGGCGGCCGCCGAGGCGAACGACGCCTGCGCCGCCCCCGACGAGCTCTTGAAGTCCAGCCTCGAGATCGGGCTGCCGATCCTGGGGGTTCCCGAGGAGCTCGGCGGCATCTCCACCGAGCGGTCGGCCATGGCCGGGACTCTGGTGGCCGAGGCACTCGCCAAGGGCGACATGGGCCTTGCGGTCGCCTGCCTCGCACCCGGGGCGGTCGCCACGGCGCTGTCGCTGTGGGGCACCGACGAGCAGCAGTCGACCTACCTCCCGGCGTTCACCGGCGACGACGTCCCGGCGGCCGCGCTGGCCCTCACCGAGCCCCGGCCGCTGTTCGACGCGATGAGCCCGGAGACCAGCGCGACCCGTGACGGGGACGGCTTCGTCCTCAACGGCGTGAAGTCGCTCGTGCCTCGTGCCGCCGACGCCGAGCTGTTCGTGGTCGGCGCCCAGCTCGAGGGCAGGCCCGCGCTGTTCCTGGTCGAGTCCTCCACCGAGGGTCTCGAGATCGAGTCCGAGCCTTCCATGGGCGTCCGCGCCGCAGGCCTCGGCAGGGTGGTCCTGAACGACGTACGCGTCGCCGACCTCGCTCTGCTCGGCGATGCCGACGGAACGGCGTACACCGAGTGCGTGCGTCTCTCGCGCCTGGGTTGGTGCGCCCTGGCCATCGGCACCGCCCAGGCAGTGCTCGACTACGTCATCCCCTACGTCAACGAGCGCCAGGCCTTCGGTGAGCCGGTGAGCCACCGGCAGTCGGTGGCCTTCATGGTCGCCAACATCGGGATCGAGCTGCAGGCCATGAGGCTTGTGACCTACAAGGCCGCCTCGCGCGCCGCGCAGGGCAAGCCGTTCGACCGCGAGGTCGCCCTGGCCCGCAGGCTCTGCGCCGAGCGGGGCATGCAGATCGGCAACGACGGGGTCCAGCTGCTCGGCGGCCACGGCTTCGTGAAGGAGCACCCCGTGGAGCGGTGGTACCGCGACCTGCGCGCCATCGGTGTGATGGAAGGAGGGGTCCTCGTCTGACCGACGGCGGTCGAGCCGACCCGCTGGGTAGAGCCCGTCGAGACCGAAGTCCCCTCACGAGGAAGCCATCATGATCAATCTCGAAACCCCCAAGAAGTTCCGGCCGCTCATCGGCCAGGCGCACCAGGTCGCGATGAACCTGCTCCGCCCCAACTCCCGCAAGTACGACCAGCTCGAGCACGAGTACCCCAAGGAGCTCGACATGCTCGCGGCGATGATCGACGGGCTCAGCGAGTCCGGCGCCGCCAGCGGTGCGGGCGCCTCGGGCGTGCGCCGCGAGGAGGGTACGTCGGACGAGGCCGCTGCCGGCACCAAGAACGGCTCCAACCTCGCCTCGGTCCTCTCCATCATGGAGATGTGCTGGGGCGACGTCGGGCTGCTGCTCTCGATGCCGCGTCAGGGCCTCGGCAACTCCGCCATCGCCTCTGTGGCCGACGAGGAGCAGCACAAGCGGTTCGACGGCCTCTGGGCGAGCATGGCCATCACCGAGCCCGGCACAGGCTCGGACTCCGCGAACATCCAGACCACCGCGGTGCTCGACGGCGACCACTACGTCCTCAACGGCGAGAAGATCTTCGTCACCGCCGGCGACCGATGCGACGCCGTCGTCGTCTGGGCCACCCTGGACAAGAGCCTCGGTCGCGCGGCGATCAAGTCCTTCGTGGTCGCCAAGGGCACGCCCGGGATGAACGTCGAGCGGCTCGAGCACAAGCTCGGCATCCGCTCCTCCGACACCGCCACCATCCGCTTCGAGGACTGCCGCGTGCCGAGGGAGAACCTCCTCGGCAGCCCGGAGATCGACGTCAAGCAGGGCTTCGCCGGGGCGATGGCGACCTTCGACAACACGCGCCCCCTCGTCGCGGCGATGGCGGTCGGCTGCGCCCGGGCATCGCTGGAGCTCACCAAGGAGCTGCTCGAGAAGGCCGGTGTCGTGGTCGACTACGACCGCCCCGCCCACACCCAGTCCGCCGCCGCTGCAGCCTTCCTCCAGATGGAGTCCGACTGGGAGGCGGCCTACCTGCTCACGCTGCAGGCAGCCTGGATGGCCGACAACCGCAAGCCGAACTCGCTGGAGGCCTCGATGGCCAAGGCGAAGGCAGGCCGCGTCGGCAGCGACATCACCCTGCGCTGTGTCGAGCTTGCCGGCAGCGTCGGCTACAGCGAGCACGAGCTGCTCGAGAAGTGGGCGCGCGACTCCAAGATCCTCGACATCTTCGAGGGCACCCAGCAGATCCAGCAGCTCATCGTGGCGCGCCGCCTTCTCGGCAAGACCTCCGCCGAGCTCAAGTAGGCGGCCGGAACGGCGACACCGGCGTCCGCGGACGAGGGGGCAGGACCCCGCGAACCCGGGTCGGGCGGTGAAATGCCCGGAACCGGGGAACCCTCTGCGCATGAAGCTCTATGCCGACGCCCCCGCTCGCCGCTCGCTCCAGATGCTGGGTGACCTCCTGATCGTCGGGTGGGTGTACCTGTGGGTCCGGACCGCAATGGTCGTCCGCGACGCGACGATGGCGCTCGGGAAACCGGGGGAGCAGCTCTCCGAGGCCGGGTCCGGGCTGGCGTCAAAGCTGCGTGACGCCGGCGAGGCGGTAGGGGGCCTGCCGGTGGTCGGCGACGACGTCCGTGCACCGTTCGCCGGCGCCGGCGGAGCCGCCGAGCAGATGGCGGCCGCGGGCGACGCCCAGGTCGAGGCCGTCCACACCCTGGCGTTCTGGCTGGGGCTGGCGGTCGGCGCGATACCGGTGCTGATCGCGCTCGGTGTCTACCTGCCGATGCGCTGGCGCTTCGTCAGGCAGGCCACCGCCGCGCGCCGCTTCGTCGACAGCGCAGGTGCCCCCTCGACGGGCTCCGGCAACCACCTCGACCTCTTCGCGCTCAGGGCGATGGCCCGCCAGCCGCTCCACCGGCTCGCCCGGATCAGCGACGACCCGGTCGCGGCGTGGCGTCGGCACGACCCGGAGGTGGTCCGGGCGCTCGCCGCTCTGGAGCTGGGTGAGAGCGGACTGTCCGTCCCAGTCGTTCCGGTATCGGCTGACAACGCCCCGGGCTGACCCCAAGATGGTTGTATGCGCGAGATCGAGATCCAGCCCGTCCCGCTGGAGCGCCTCGCCCAGCTGCTCACGGAGCAGCGGGCACAGCGCCTCGCGGCCTACGCCACCCAGGCGCGAGGCCTGCTCGGAGCCCGCACGGTGTGGAACATCAACGCCACGGGCAAGGGCGGCGGCGTCGCCGAGATGCTGCAGTTCATGCTGGCCTACGGCCGCGGCGCGGGGGTCGACACACGGTGGCTGGTGCTCGACGGCGACCACGAATTCTTCATGATCACCAAACGGCTCCACAACTTCCTGCACGGCTCGCCCGGCGACGGGGGACCGCTCGGCGCGAAGCAGCGCGAGCACTTCGCGAGGGTGCTGTCCTTCAACCTCCCGATGGCAGAGCAGGTCGTCAAGCCCGGAGACATCGTGCTCCTGCACGACCCGCAGACCGCGGGCCTGGTCGACGGCCTTCGCCGACGCGGCGCCAACGTCGTCTGGCGCTGCCACATCGGCCGGGACACCTCGGACGCGCTCACCGACATGGGCTGGGCCTTCCTGCGGGAGTTCATCCAGGACGCAGACGGGTTCATCTTCTCCCGCAGGGCGTACGTCCCCGACTGGGTCCCCGCCGACAAGGTCATCATCATCGCCCCGTCCATCGACCCCTTCAGCGCGAAGAACATCCTGCTGTCCGAGAGCAGGGTGCGGGCATCGCTCGCGCAGGCGGGCCTCGTCGGCAACAGCCCCGACCCCGACCAGCTCGGGTTCACCCGACGGGACGGCTCCCAGGGCGTGGTCCGCGCCCACGAGGGGCTGATCTACGGACACGGACCGATCCCGGCCGACGCCCGGCTGGTGGTGCAGGTCAGTCGCTGGGACCGGCTGAAGGACATGCCCGGAGTGCTGCGAGGTTTCACCGACTGCCTCGACGCGCTTCCGGCCGACAGCCACCTCGCCCTGGTCGGGCCCGAGGCCGCCGGTGTCGCCGACGACCCCGAGGGCATCGCGGTGTTCGACGAGTGCAAGAGCCTGTGGGAGCGACAGCCCGACCACATCCAGGACCGCGTCCACCTCGTGAGCCTCCCGATGGACGACGTCGACGAGAACGCCCATCTCGTCAACGCCTTGCAGCATCGAGCCGGCGTCGTGGTGCAGAAGAGCCTGGTCGAGGGGTTCGGGCTCACCGTCACCGAGGCCATGTGGAAGGCACGGCCGGTCATCGCCACCGCTGTGGGGGGGATCTGCGACCAGATCCAGGACGGCGTCCAGGGGCTCCTGCTGCAGGACCCCCACGACCTCGAAGCCTTCGGAGCCGCACTCGAACGGATCCTCGGCGACGAGGCCTTCGCCGCGAAGCTGGGGGAGGCGGCGCGTGAGCGGGTCGAGGACGAGTACCTCGGCGACCGGCACCTGATCCAGTACGCCGAGCTCTTCGCCTCACTGATCGTCTGACCGTACGGCGGCCGCCACCGGCCGTTCACCCGGAGGACGACCTGACCGCGGAGGCTCGTGGTCATGAAGATCCCGTTGAGCATGCTCGGTGGCCTCGTCGGCTACTTCATCTGGGCGACGTCCCTGGCCGAGGCGAGCCGCGGAATGCTCTGACCCCATCAGCCCGCGGCGTAGCATCGGCGGATGGCCGCAACCCGCACCCGCAAGCAGCGGATCATCGAGGTCCTCGAGGAAGCGTTCGAGGACCTCATGCACGCCGACCCGCAGGCCTTTCGGGTGAAGTACCGGAAGATGGCTGCCGACCCCTTCGCCTTCTTCCGGGGTACGGCCTGCCTCTTCTACGCCGACGTCACGCGCAAGCCGGACCCGTTCGTCGACGACCGCACGAGCCGGATCTGGGTTCACGGCGACCTGCACGCCGAGAACTTCGGCACCTACCTCAACAGCGACGGCCGGCTGGTCTTCGACGTCAACGACTTCGACGAGGCCTACGTCGGCTGCTTCACCTGGGACCTGCGCCGGTTCGCTGCCAGCCTGGCCCTCATGGGATGGCAGAAGGCGCTGCCCGAGGACGCCGTCCGTGACCTCGTCGGCAGCTACCTGCGCGCCTACCTCGCCCAGGTCGACCACTACGTCGGGTCCGACGACGACCACGACTTCGGGCTCTACCTGGACAACACCCAGGGACCCGTCCTCGAGATGCTCACCCACGCCCGATGCCTCAGCCGTCGTGACCTGCTCGACGGAGTCACCCACCTCGAGGGCGGCGTCCGGGTCTTCCGTGAGGGCTCGGGCGTACGGCGGCTGGGCCGGGACGAGCGACGAAAGGTCATGCGAGCGTTCGAGGACTACCTGACCACCATCCCCGAGTCGAAGCGCTTCGACCGTGACCTGTTCTACGAGGTGCGCGACGTGGTCGGCCGGTCCGGCTTCGGCATCGGCAGTGCCGGGCTTCCGGCGTACAACATCCTGGTCGAGGGTTACAGCCAGGCACTCGACAACGATGTCGTGCTCTCCATGAAGCAGGCCAACGTGCCCGCGGTGGGCAGGTTCGTCGACACCGGCGACGTGGAGGGGTACTTCGACCATGAGGGCCACCGCACGGTGGTGAGCCAGCGGGCGCTCCAGGTGCACACCGACCCGCTCCTCGGCCACACGAGCATCGACGGACGCGGGTTCGTGGTGTCCGAGGTCTCTCCCTACGAGGTCGACCTCGACTGGTCCGACATCAACGAGCCCGAGGACATGGCTCTCCTCGTGGACAGCCTCGGCCGCGCCAGCGCGAAGGTGCACTGTGCCTCCGACGAGGACAGCGACCAGGATCTCGTCGACTTCCAGGTCGAGGAGGCGATCGCCGAAGTGCTCGAGGGGCGCCGCGAGGAGTTCACCGCCGACATCGTCGACTTCGGCGTCAGCTACGCCGGCAGGGTCCGCCGAGACCACGCCCTGTTCGTGAGTGCCTTCCGGGAGGGTGAGATCGGCGGCGTCAGTGCAACCTGAGGACCCGTGCGCCGTCGCTCGCGGGGGCGTGGAGGAATCCGGGGGTCGCCCACCCGTTCTCCTTGAACGCCGCAGCCACTGCCACCGCCACCTCGCCGACGGCCTCGGTCGGCACCAGTGCGATCGCCGAGCCGCCGAAACCGCCACCGGTCATCCGGGCTCCCAGCGCACCGCGTCGGCGGCACGTCTCGACCACAAGGTCGAGCTCTTCGCAGGAGACCTCGAAGTCGTGGCGTAGCGACTCGTGGGAGGCATCGAGGAGCGGGCCGAGCGCGGCGTGCTCGCCCTTGTCCAGCAACGCGACAGCGGAGTCGACGCGATCCATCTCGCTCAGCACGTGGCGTGCCCGGCGGCGGACGCGCGGATCGGTGATCGCGTCGAGAACCGCTGGCCGGCCCTGGACCTCGCGCAGCGTGTCGACTCCGAACGTGCGTGCCGCGTCTTCGCAGTCCCGGCGGCGTGACCCGTAGCCCCCGTCGGTCAGGGCGTGGGAGACCCGGGTGTCCACGACCAGGAGGGCGAGCTCCTCGGCGGCCGGCTCCCAGGGGACCTGCCGCGACGATCCGTCGGCGAAGTCGAGGAGCAACGCATGCCCTGCGCTGCCGAGGAGCGCGACGCTCTGGTCCATCCCGCCGGTCGGTGCACCGGCCATCTCCGTCTCGGCGCGGACACACGCCTCGGCGAGCCTTCGACGGGCCTCGTCGCCGTCGGGCACGCCCGCGACCTCCATGAGCCCGAGGGCCACCGCGCACTCGAGTGCCGCCGAGCTGGACAGGCCCGAGCCGATCGGGACGCGCGAGTCGACCACCACGTCGAGCCCCCGGACGTCCCAGCCCTCCTTCTCCAGGGCCCACAACACGCCTGCGACATAGGCGGGCCAGCCCTCGACCGCTCCCGGCCGCAGGTCGTCCAGTGCCACCTCGCGCGTCTGCGCGAGCTGACGGGACGTCATCGACAGCACGCGGTCCTCGCGCGGGGCGAGTGCGGCGTAGGTCGCGTGGGGCAGCGCCAGGGGGAGGCAGCGACCGCCGTTGTAGTCGAGGTGCTCGCCGATCACGTTCACCCGGCCCGGGGCAGCAGTGACGACCGTCGGCTCCCGGCCCACGCGCCAGGCGAAAGCCTCGGCGAGCTTCTCCCCGATCTGCTCGGGGTCCCCGGGCGGGACGAACAACGACGGCACGGACGGTGGCATGCGGGTCACTTTACGGGTCGGTCCCGGCCGGAATCCTCGCTATCGACGGACGAGGCCCTGCCGCGCACGGGCGCCTCGTCGAGCTCGCCCGGACTCCCTCGCGCATCCGCAGGGGTAGACTCCCGTCCTCGTGCGCTTCCTCAACGACTCCCCGCCGCCGTACGAGCTGACCTACAACGACGTGTTCATGGTCCCGCGGCGCTCCGACGTCTCCTCGCGGTACGACGTCGACCTCTCATCCGACGACGGGACGGGTACGACGATCCCGCTCGTCGTCGCGAACATGACCGCGATCTCGGGTCGCCGGATGGCCGAGACGGTCGCGCGTCGCGGCGGCCTCTCGGTGGTTCCCCAAGACATCCCGGTCGGCGTCGTCGAGGACGTGGTCGGCTGGGTCAAGTCCCGCCACCTCGTGTTCGAGACCCCGATCGTCCTCGACCCGCACCAGACGGTGGGCGACGCGCTGGCCCTGCTTCCCAAGAGAGCTCACAAAGCCGCGGTCGTCGTCGAGGACGGCCGCCCGGTCGGCGTGGTCACGGAGGACGACTGCCTCGGGGTGGACCGTTTCACCCAGGTCCACCAGGTGATGGCGCAGGCGCTCGTCACGCTCCCCGACACCGTCGACCCGAGGAGCGCCTTCGAGCAGCTCGACGCCGCCCGCCGCCGGATGGCGCCGGTCATCGACTCCGAGGGGCTGCTCCAAGGCGTGCTGACCAAGACCGGCGCGCTGCGGGCGGCGCTCTACCAGCCGGCCGTCGACAGTCAGGGCCGACTCCGGGTGGCGGCGGCGATCGGCGTGAACGGCGACGTCGCGGCCAAGGCGAAGGCACTCCTCGCCACCGGGATCGACTGCCTGGTGGTCGACACCGCCCACGGGCACCAGGGCCGCATGCTCGAGGCTCTTGCGGCGATGCGCGCCCTCGACCCGCAGGTGCCGCTGGTCGCCGGGAACGTGGTCTCGGCAGAGGGCGTCCGCGACCTCGTCGAGGCCGGCGCCGACATCGTCAAGGTGGGCGTCGGTCCCGGAGCGATGTGCACGACCCGGATGATGACCGGGGTCGGCCGTCCGCAGTTCTCGGCGGTGCTGGAGTGCGCCGAGGCCGCCCGGGCGATGGGCAAGCACGTCTGGGCCGACGGCGGGGTCCGCCACCCGCGCGACGTCGCCCTCGCGCTGGCCGCCGGCGCCTCCCAGGTGATGGTGGGCTCCTGGTTCGCCGGCACCTACGAGTCTCCGGGCGACCTGCATGTCGACGCGGACGGGCGTGCGTACAAGGAGAGCTTCGGGATGGCCTCCGCGCGGGCGGTGGCCGGCCGGACCAGCTCGGAGTCCGCGTTCGACCGGGCACGCAAGGGGCTCTACGAGGAGGGCATCTCCTCCTCGCGGATGTACCTCGACCCCGCACGCCCCGGTGTGGAGGACCTCATCGACCACGTCTTCGCCGGTGTGCGGTCGGCCTGCACGTACGCCGGAGCGGGCACGCTCGAGGAGCTCCACGAGCGCGCCACGATCGGCGTGCAGTCCGACGCCGGCTTCCACGAAGGACGACCGCTGCCCACCGGCTGGTGACACGAACGTGGCGCCTCCCCTGCAGGGGAGGCGCCACGTCGCTGCTCAGGTGGCCGGCTTCTCGACCGTCACCGCGCGATGTCTGCGCTGCGGCTCGGGGTGGTGTCGCCACCCGAGAGCACCGAGTCGTCGGCCGGCTCGACGGCGAGTGCGAACTCGTCGCCGTGGAGTGTCACGCCGGTCACCACGGCCTGCTCGATCGCCTCGCGGGCGTAGCGCTTGCGGACCATCAACGGGTCGTTTCGCAGGTCCTTGACCAAGGCGACGGCAAGACCGACCATCACGATCGCGAACGGCAGTGCGGCCACGATGGTGATGTTCTGAAGACCGGTCAGTGCGGAGTCCCCACCGACGAGCAGCATCACCGCCGCGACGCCACCGGTGGCGACGCCCCAGAAGATGACGGTCTTCTTGCTGGGCTCGAGTGCGCCCTGCTCGGACAGGGAGCCCATCACGATGGAGGCCGCATCCGCGCCGGAGACGAAGAAGATCGCGACCAGGACCATCACGAGAACGCTGGTGATCGTCGCCAGAGGCATCTCACCGAGCATGCCGAACAGCTGGCCCTCCGCAGAGGACGCACCGGCGAGGTCAGCGCCGCCCTGCTGGAGCTTGATCGCGGCGCCGCCGAAGATGGCGAACCAGACCAGGCTCACCAGGCTCGGGACGAGCAGCACGCCGGTGACGAACTGGCGGATGGTGCGGCCGCGGGAGATGCGGGCGATGAACATGCCGACGAACGGCGTCCAGCTCAGCCACCAGGCCCAGTAGAAGACGGTCCAGCCGGAGAGCCACTCGGCCATGCCGTTGCCGCCGGAGGCATCGGTGCGCGCCGACATCGCGGCGAGGTCCTGGAAGTAGCTGCCGACGGCAGTGGGGACGAGGTCGAGCATGAAGACGGTCGGGCCCACCACGAACACGAAGACGGCAAGAACCAGCGCCAGGACCATGTTGATGTTGGACAACCACTGGATGCCCTTCTCCACCCCGGAGACCGCGGAGGCGATGAAGGCGATGGTGAGAAGGACGATCACACCGACCAGCACGCCGTTCCCGATCTTGCCCAGGCCGGCGACGATCTCGAGGCCGCTGCCGATCTGCAGGGCACCGAGGCCCAGGGAGGCCGCGGAGCCGAACAGGGTCGCGAAGATGGCCAGGATGTCGATCACCCGGCCGACCCCACCCTTGGCGCGACGCTCTCCGATGAGCGGGATGAACGCAGCGCTGACGAGCTGCCGGCGGCCCTTGCGGAAGACACCGTAGGCAACGGCGAGACCGACCACCGCGTAGATCGCCCACGGGTGGAGCGTCCAGTGGAACAGCGTGGTGGCCATCGCGGTCTGCACGGCCTGGGGGCTTCCGGCGTCGACGGTGCCCGGCGGCGGGGTCACGAAGTGCGTGAGCGGCTCGCTGACGCCGTAGAACATGAGACCGATGCCCATGCCGGCGCTGAACATCATCGCGATCCAGGAGACGGTCCGGAACTCAGGCTCCTCGTCGTCGTTGCCGAGAGGGATGGTGCCGAAGCGTCCGGCGGCCAGCCAGATCACGAACACCACGAAGCCCGAGGCCAAGGTGACGAAGAGCCAGCCCATGTTGGTGACGGTCCACGAGAGGGCGGCACTCGAGGCCGTGCCCAGGCTGGCGGTGCTCGCGAACCCCCAGACGAGGAAGCCGACGGCGAGTGCCGCGGTCACCCCGAAGACGACCTTGTCGACCCGGCCGGTGCTCGGGCTGGCCTCCTCGGTGACGGGATCCTCGAGAGCGGGGTGTGGGGAAGGGGCGGTCGCCCGTTCCGTTGGGGTGGTCGTGTCCAATGCCATGCAGTGTGCGGCGCCGCGCGAGACGGCGCGCCCTCCTTCTGACGGGTTCAGGGATGAGTCATCAACCTGAGCCTGTTACCCATAACCGGACAACCCGCAAACCTCGTGTGACCGAGGTCGCTCTCGCGAGCCTCAGGCGACGGCGTCGCAGCGGACCGCGAGGATCGCGATGTCGTCGCGCTGGGCGGACTCGACCGCGGTCAGCAGACGGTTCACGACCGCCTGGGGCGACAGGCCGGTGCACCCCCTGAGGATCGCGACCAGGCCTTCGTGCTCGATCCGTTTGGTGCCCGAGTCGGTCAGGCCATCGGTGAAGAAGACTGCGAGGTCGCCGGCCGCGAGCTCGAGGCCGGTCTCGGTCACCTCGATCTCGTCGAAGATGCCGAGGAGGGTGCCCGGCACTCCGACGGACTCCACCTCACCTGAGGCACGCAGCACCAGTGGGCCCGGGTGGCCGGCCGCGGCGAACACCATTCCCGTGCCGTCGGGCCGTGGGGAGACCCTCGCGAACAGCGCCGTCACGAACGGCGCCTCCGGGGCTGAGTCGGTGTCGCGGAGCAGCGCCTGGTTGACCACCTCCAGAGCCTCGGCAGGTGCCGGCTGCTGGATGGCGGCCGCGCGCAAGGAGTACCGGGCTCCGCTCGTCTGGCTGGCAGCCGTGGCGCCCTTGCCGCACACGTCGCCGATCACCAGGCCCCAGGACGTGGCGTCCACCGGGAAGACGTCGTAGAAGTCCCCACCGACCTCGTACTTGCTCGAAGGGTTGTACGAGGCGGCGATGTTCAGGTACGGGACCACGGGCATTCTCGGGGGGAGCAGGCTGCGCTGGAGGGCGTCGGCGAGGTGCTGCACCTCGTGGAGGCGGGTCTCGTAGGCCTGCACGAGGTGGCGGGCCTCCAGACGCACCTCGAGCTGCTGGACGACGAGGCCGGCGAGGTCGCGCAGAACCTGCGTCTGCTCCTCGGTGACCTCGCGAGGCTCTCGGTCGAGGACGCAGATCGTTCCCAGGTTGTCGCCGTCGCGTGTGGTGAGCGGGTGCCCGACGTAGAACCGGAGCCCGAACTCACCGGCGACGAGGGGGTTGGTCAGCGTGCGCGGGTCGCTGGCTGCGTCGGTGACCACCCAGGTGTCGTCGGTCATGATCGCCGACGAGCACAGGCCGGGGTCCCTGCTGATCTCGTCCGCGTCCACCCCATGGCTGGCCTTGAACCAGATCCGGTCGGTGTCGACGATGCTCACGATCGCCATCGGCACCCCGAAGAGCTTCGCGGCCAGAGCCGCGAGGTCGTCGAAGGTCCCGTCGGGCGGGGTGTCGAGGATCTGGTAGTGGCGAACCGCGGCGATCCGTCTCTCCTCGTCACGAGTGACGGGGTGCGGGGAGGCGGCGGGGTCGGACCCCGAGGGCTCGTAAGAGGGACGCACCTGGCGACCCTATGCCAGATCGGGAGGAACCGGGACTCTCCGGCCAGGGCGGTCTGGGCCGCGCCTAGGCTGACTGTGTGAGGTATGGACGAACTCTCGTAGTAGCCGCCACGCGCGCCGAGGCAGCGTGCGTGCCACGTCACCTGCCGGTGGTCGTGACCGGGCTCGGCAAGACCGCGGCCGCCGTCGCGACCACGCGGGCGCTGGCCGCGGTCGGCCCCGACAGCACGCTGGTCGTCAACATCGGTACGGCGGGTGCTCTCCGCGACGGTCTCGAGGGGATCCACGTCCCCGGGCTGACCCTGAACCACGACATGAACGCCGATGCCATCCGTGCGCTGGGCTACGACCCGCAGGAGCGGCTGGAGGTCGAAGGCGGCGATGAGACCGTGCTGGCCTCGGGCGACGTCTTCGTCACCGACCCGGCGGTGCGCTCGGTGCTCGCCGCGCAGGCCCACCTGGTCGACATGGAGGGCTATGCAGTCGTCTACGCGTGTCGGCAGATGGGCGTGCCGGTGCGCCTGGTCAAGCACGTGTCCGACAACGCGGACGAGTCCGCCCACGACTGGCCCGACGTGGTCGCCGCCAGCGCCGCCGCTCTCGGCGAGTGGCTGCGCGAGAACGTTGCCTCCACGTGACCGCGTCGACGCTGCTGCTGTGAACGGGAGGGGATCGATGCGGCGACCGGAACCGGAACGTCCTGGACCCGGGCAGGAGTCGGTCTGGGACTACCCGCGGCCCCCGCGTGTGGAGCCCTGCGCGTCCCTGGTCGAGGTGGTACTCGGCGGCGAGACCGTGGCCCGCACCGGACGCGCACTGCGCGTGCTCGAGACCAGCCACCCTCCGACGTACTACCTGCCGATGTCGGACTTCGCGGAGGGCAGCCTCAGGCCGGCTCCGGGCAGCTCGTTCTGCGAGTGGAAAGGGACCGCGGCCTACTTCGACGTGGTCGGCGGTGGCGTCGTGGCGGACCGGGCCGCCTGGCACTACCCGCATCCGGCGGCCGGCTTCACCGAGCTCGCCGGGCACGTCGCGGTGTACCCGGCGAAGGTGGACCGCTGCGTGGTGGACGGGGAGATCGTGAGGCCGCAGCCGGGCGGCTTCTACGGCGGCTGGATCACCTCGAAGGTCGTCGGTCCCTTCAAGGGCGACCCGGGGACGCTCTCCTGGTGAGCCGCCCGCCGCTCGTCGTGGGTCTCGGGCAGACTGACGGGCATGGAGGTTACCGAGATCCTGCTTCCGGGCGTCGGGGTCCGCTACGAGTTCCAGACCGTCTCGGGCGAGCGCGTCGGTGTGGTCGCGAAGCGGGACGGAGAGTTCGACTTCGTGCGTTACGGGCGTCGGGACCCCGATGCTGCGGAGACGTTGCTCACGCTGACCCGTGACGAGGCCGACACCCTGGCGGACATCCTCGGCGCGCCACGCATCGTCGAGCGGTTCGCGGACCTCACCAGGGAGATCCCGGGGCTGGTGTCGGCAACGATCGACCTGCCCGTCGGGTCGAGGTTCGACGGCCTGCCGCTCGGTGACACCCGCTGCCGGACCCTGACCGGAGCCTCGATCGTCGCGGTGGTCCGGGGCGACGACGTCATCGCCTCGCCCGCTCCCGACGAGGTCCTGCGCGGGGGTGACTCGCTGGTGGTCGTGGGGACGACCAGCGGCATCGAGGGTGTCCGGCGCATCCTGCTCGGATAGGTCGTCGCCGTCGTGGACGCCTTCTTGTTCGAGCTCGGGACACTGCTCCTCCTGCTCGCACTCCTGGCCAACTTCGCCGGCCGGGTGGGTCTCTCGGCGATCCCGCTCTTCCTCCTGGTCGGGCTGCTGCTCGGGGAGGGCGGCGTCTACGAGCTCGGCGCGTCTGCCGAGTTCATCGACGTGGCCGGGGAGATCGGGGTGCTGCTTCTCCTGCTCCTGCTCGGCCTCGAGTTCTCCGCGGCCGAGTTCACCGCCTCCATGCGGCGGCATGCGCCCTCGGGTCTCGTCGACCTCATCCTGAACGCGCCGGTGGGGTTCGTCGCCGGGCTGCTGCTCGGCTACGACTGGCCCGCCTGCCTGGCCCTGGCCGGTGTCACCTGGATCTCCTCGTCGGGCATCGTCGCGCGGCTCCTCTCCGACCTCAGGCGCACGGGCTTCCGCGAGACGCCGTCGGTGCTCTCGGTGCTCGTGCTCGAGGACATCGCGATGGCGGTCTTCTTGCCGCTGCTCGTGGTCGCACTGTCCGGCGGCACCCTCATAGAGGTGGTTCTCGCTGTCGCGGGGGCGCTCGGGGTGGTGCTCGTGGTGCTGTTCGCGAGCCGCTACCTGGGCCACCACCTCGGCCGGGTGCTGGGCCACGACGACGACGAGCAGGTGCTGCTCCGGGTGCTCGGGCTGATGCTCGTCGTCGCCGGCCTCACCTACGTCGTCGACGCGTCCGCAGCAGTGGGCGCCTTCCTCGTGGGGCTCGCGATCCCGTCGGGCACCGCTGAGCGGGCACGTGGCGTGCTTCGCCCGCTGCGGGACCTGTTCGCCTCGCTGTTCTTCCTGTCCTTCGGGCTCTCGACCGCGCCCGCCGAGCTGACGCCGTTCCTGCCCGCGGCGCTCGCCCTCGCCCTGGTCACCTCCCTGACCAAGATCGGCACCGGCATCTACGCCGCAGGCCGCGACGGGGTAGGGCCCCGCGGCCGGGTGCGGGCCGGCACGGCCCTGACGACACGCGGCGAGTTCTCCATCGTCATCGCCGAGCTCGCGGTCACGGCCGGCTACACCGAGATCGGTCCGCTCGCCTCGGCGTACGTGGTGATGCTCGGCATCCTCGGCCCGGTGCTGACCCGGTACGCCGACACCTTGGCGGGGCCGTGGGCAGCGGCCGCTGCGCGAGTCTCCGTGCCGAGGCGGTAGCCGCTCAGCGGCCGCGCCGCGCGCGCCCCTTGGAGCGAGGCTCGGGCGACTTCCTGGCAGGCTGCTTCTTCGCCGGCGCCGCCCGGGTGGGGCCGCGCGAGCTGTTGGCGGTGCGTCCGCGGACCACGCCGACCAAGGCGTCCACCCGCTCGTCCTCGAGGTCGCGCCTCCAGGCGAGGCCGATACGGCTTTCGGGTACGTCGCTGACCGGCCGGTACACGACGTCCTTGCGGTGGTGCAGCCGGGCGACCGACATCGGCACGATCACGATCCCGACCCCGGCGGCCACGGTCTCGACGGCCTGCCGGACCGTGATCTGCGGAACCTCCACGCGGGTGCCCTCGCGGATCTCGGTGGCGACGTCTCGCCACTCGGGCACGAGGTCGGGATCCTGGAGCAGGTGCTCGTCGGCGAGGTCCGAGACACTCACCTCCTCCGCCGCCTCGACGAAGTGCTCCTTGGGTACGACGACCACGGGCACCTCGCTGTAGAGGGGGATCACGTGGAGGTCACCCTGGTCGACGGGCAGCCGCACGAAGCACATGTCCGCGCGGCCGTCGTACAGCACAGCGGTCTGCTCCACCTCGTCGACGGGGGAGAGCTCGAGCGGGTCGCGCGGCATCCGCTCGGCCCAGATGCGCGCCCACTTGTCGGGGGTCACTCCCGGGACGAAGGCGACGCGGAAGGGCCCGCTCGCCCGGCGGGTCTGGTCACTCGTCATGGTCGGGCCAGGCTAGCGTCCTGCGACACTGTCGCCCATGGAGCCCGGATGACAGGGGAGACCAGAGGCCCTCTGGTGCTCGTGGTGATGGGGGTCGCGGGCTGCGGCAAGAGCACGGTCGGGCGACTGCTGGCCGAGAGGCTCGGCTGCGCCTTCCGGGAGGGAGACGACCTGCACCCCGGCGTCAACGTGGCCAAGATGCGCGCGGGCGAGCCCCTGACCGACGAGGACCGGTGGCCGTGGCTGGCCCGGGTCGCGGGCTGGACCGACGACCGGCTCGACGCGGGCGAGAGCGGTGTGGTGACCTGCTCGGCGCTCAAGCGCTCCTACCGGGAGCGGCTGGCCCACCGGCCGGGCGTGGTCTTCGTGTACCTCGCCGCGGGTCGCGACGTCCTCGAACAGCGCCTTCGGGAGCGTCGTGGTCACTACATGTCGGCGGACCTGCTCGACGCTCAGCTGGAGACCCTCGAGGAGCCGGGCCCCGGGGAACCGGTCCTCAGCATCGACGCCGGGGCCGGTCCGGATGCAGTCGTCGAGCAGGCACTGGAGCGGCTCTCGGACCTGCCTGGATTCACCCACCATGGGTGATGTCCTCCGGACAGCGGTGATCCAGCATGGGGAGCGTGGAGCCAGCAGCCCAGCGACCCGTCGACGTCGCCCTCGGCGCGTCTGCCCTGGTCCTCGAGAAGGCCGCCGCCGCTCGGAGGTGGGCCGGCCCGGTGGGGGGTCCGGTGGTGCGCGCCGTACTTCGGCCGCCGCTGGTCCCCGCCCGGCTCCAGCCTGGGCAGTGGCTCATGTCCCTGGGTGAGCGTGGAGCGGACGTGCGCGTCTCTCTGGTGCGCGAGCTGTCGCGCCTTCTCGACGTGCTGGTGCCCTCGGTCCTCGCCGAGGTGCTCCGTCGTGTGGACCTCACGAAGACTGTGATCACGTACGTCGACCTCGACGACGTCGTGGCAGCCGTCGACCTCGACGCCGCTGCCTCGCGGATCGACGTGGATGCTGTGGTGCGGCGGGTCGACCTCGACGCGGCGGTGAGTCAGGTCGATCTCGACAAGGTCGTGGGGTGGGTGGACCTGGACTCTGCGGTGATGCGGGTGGACCTCGACGCGATCCTCGACCGCCTCGACCTCACCGGCGTGGTCCTGACACGGGTGGACCTCGAGGCGATCGTCAACCAGGTGCTCGCCAAGCTCGACCTCGCGGCACTCGCCGCTGAGGTGATCGACGAGATCAACCTGCCCGAGATCATCCGCGAGTCGAGCGGGTCGATGGCCTCGGACACGGTGCGCAGCGCTCGCATGCAGGGCATCGCGGCGGACGAGGCGGTGGGTCGCGCGGTGGACCGGCTGCTGCTGCGCCGAGCGCCGCGGGGTTGAGGCTGCCATGACGGAGGGTGGGGTATCGCCGCTACCCCGGGAGGCCCGCCCCTACCAGGGACAGCGGGCCGGCCTGATCTCGCGAGTCGTGGCGGCGGCCATCGACAGCGTCGTGGTCTCGCTCGGACTCCTCCTCGGCTACGCGGGCGTCGCAGCCGTGCTGTTCCTCGCCGACCCCCGGAGCTTCGGGTTCCCGGACGCGTCGTTGCTGTTCAGCGTGGTCTGGTGGCTCGGCCTCCTCGTCGTCTACCTCACCGTGACCTGGACGGCCAGTGGGCGCACCTACGGATGCCTCGTCATGGGGCTGCGAGTCGTAGCCCACAGCGGCAGGCGGCTGCGGTTCCCAGGGGCGCTCGTCCGGGCAGTGCTGTACGCGCTCTTCCCGATCGGGCTGCTGTGGTGCGCGGTCAGCCGCGAGAACCGCTCGGTGCAGGACGTGGTGCTGCGGACAGGGGTCATCTACGACTGGCAGCCGGGGGCCCACGACCGCGCTGGTTAGCCCTCGGACCGAAGTTCCTCGCCGTGCACCGCGATCGCGTAGATGATGAAGACATCGAGGGCGATCACGACGATCGACCAGACCGGGTAAGCGGCGATGAAGGCGAGGTTCACGATCGCACTGACCAGTGCCATCGCGATGCCGACCACGCGTGCCCAGGTCTGGCCCGCCATCAGGCCCACGCCGGCCGCCACCGCGACGGCCCCGAGCGCGATGTGGACCCAGCCCCAGGCCGTGAAGTCCACGTCGACCAGGAGGTCGGCCTCGCCCACGAGGTAGTAGCCGCTCTTGAAGAGTGCGGTGAGCCCGGCGATGACATGGAAGGAACCGGCCAGGATCATCATGAGCGCGCCGAAGAGGACCCATCCGGCCCATCCGGTGGTCTCTGTCGGCTGCTTCTGCTCCCGGTCACCAGCCGGCCTCGCGGCGTGTGCTCCGGCCGTCCGCTCCTTGCCGCGTGACTGCGATGGCACCTGCCCGGTGCCGGTCTTCTCTTGGCTGACGTCGCTCATCTGCGTCCTCCCAGGGGACTAGAGGTGCAGCCTCGCGTCCCTCGGCCTGAGGCATCTCGCGAGGTCTCACATCACGGTACGCACGCCGGTGGCTCGCAGGCATCCCCCGAGTGGGGCATGGGCCGGGGCACGTTCGGCAACCGTTCCCGGCAGGGTTGCGTCCTGCGCGCCGCCACCGGCTTACGGCTCCCTCGTTCGGGCGAAGAAGCGAGGCGGTGGGCGAGGTTGGGTTAGCGTCGTCTCATGGCGGCGAAGAGGAGATGGGGCGACCTGACAAGCACGCTGCGGAAGGCCGTCCTTGCCTTCGGCAGACGGCCATGATGCGCATCACTCCCAGCCGGACCTGGGTCAAACCCGGGATCGTGGCGAGCTCGGTGGCTCTGCTGGTCGGCGCAGGAGCCGCCGCTGCCTTCGAGTCCGACACCGTCGGGTCCTACGGGCGGGGCCTGTGGTGGGCGATCAGCCTCATGACGACGGTCGGCTACATAGGGGCGCCGCCGAAGACCACAGAGGGGGCGGTCCTCTCCGTCGTGCTCATGGTGACCGGCTTCGCGCTCTTGTCACTGGTGAGCGCCGCGTTGGCGTCGCTGTTCGTCAAGCAGGACGAGGCCCCTGTGCAGCGTCGAGAGGTCGTCGCCGACGAGGAGATCCTGGGTGCGCTGACCGCCATCCTCGAGCGGCTCGAGGCCCTCGAGAGCCGCATGCCGGGAACGGAGAGGCATCGGCCGCCACCCGGCGCCTGACCGCACTCCCGCGTCTCACGCCGACTGGTATCGACATCGGCCCGCAGTGGCGGCCGGCCCTTCGACTCAACAGGTGTCGGCGACTGCGGTGCCCAGGTCGTCGATCGCGGAACCGACGCTCTGGACGTCGACCTTCACTGCCGACAGCGTCTCCGCCGACGGCGCATCGACTGCGGCGGTGACGCTCGACTTCAGCCCGGAGAAGTCGGCATTCAGCTTGTCGATCTGCGTCGAGTACTGCGACGAGGCGTCGTCGGCAAGCTGCTGGAGCTCGGTCTGCATCTCCTTGAGCTCGGTCTTGACCTTGCTCAAGCCGTCCTCGCCCGCATCGGTGTTCTTCAGCGTGTCGACCGACTCCTGCAGCGCATCGACGTCCTCGCAGACCGCCGGCTGGCCGCCGCACCCACCCAACCCGGAGCCGAGTACGACGAGGGAGGACAAGGCTGCGGCGGTGCGACGGATGCTTCTCATGACCCCAGACTCGGGTGGGACGGCCGCAGCTCACATCCTCCGCGGAGGGTGAGACACACGGGGGCGCCGGGCATGGAGACGCCGACCGGCCTGACGGGGGATACAGGCCGATCGGCGTGACTCCAGTCTCTCGCTCCGCAACCCCTCACACCCGGTACGCACGCACGAACTTGACTAGTGCGAAAGGGCTAGTGCAGCCGGGCTATGGGGGACACGGGGGACACGCCTACACGCCTCACACGCCCGACGGCCCCGGCAGCCACAGCGTGACGAGCGTCCCGCCGTCATCGCGGTTGCGGATCGAGCACCGACCGCCGGCCACTGCTGCCCTGTCCTGCATGTTGAAGAGACCACGATGTCCCGGCGCAGACCCGACGGGCTCGGGGCCGACGCCGATGCCGTCGTCGGCTACGGCCACCTCGAGGCCACCCTCCCGACCCGCGATGGTGATCGTGGCGTTCTTCGCGTAGGCGTGCTTCCGGACGTTCCGCATCGCTTCCTTGGCGATGCGGTAGGCGATGGCGCGGCTCGTGTCGGGGACGTCGGGTTCGCGGTCCCCGTCGACGGTCCAGGTGAGATCGCTGCCCTCGAAGATCTCTTCGGCCGCCGTGAACAGAGCGCCGGTCAGCCCGTGCTGGAGATCGGGGGGCTCCAGGTCGAAGAGGAGGGCGCGCAGCCGCCCCGTGGCGCCCGACACGCTCTCCTGCAGCGGCTCGAGGGTCGCAAGAAGGGGCGGCGCGTGCTCACGCACCTGACGTCTCAGCAGCCCCAGCCGGAGATCGACCGCAGCAAGCGCCTGCACGGGGTCGTCGTGGACGTCGGCTGCGATCTGCGCCCGCTCGGCGTCCTGGGCGTCCACGAGCCTGGTGAGCAGAGCTTGCCGTTGCTCGGCGAGCTCGCGCAAGGTCGTCTCGGCATCCCGGCGGTCGGTGATGTCGCGCTGAACCGTGGCCAGGGCGAACGGCTCACCGGTTTCGGAGTCGCGCATCAGGAAGCTGGCGATGGCGACCGGGATCGGCGGTCCACGGTGGTTGAGCAACGTGGACTCGCCCTCCCAGTGCCCGTTCGCGATGACCGCGGGCTGTTCGATCCGGACGGAGGCGTCATGCCCCTCGGGGGTCAGGTAGTCGTCGATGGTCGTGGTGGTGACGTCTATGCCAGGGTCCATGCCGATCAGCTCCCGTCCCTGCGGGTTGACGTACTTGACCCGGCCGTCGAGATCTGCGATCGCGATGAAGTCCGGTGAGGCCTCCACGAGCGCCTTGAACTCCTTCAGCTCGGAGTTCGCCGAACGCAGCGCGGCCTCGGTAGCTCGCAGCTCGGTCACGTCCTGGCCGATCCAGGCGGTCCCCAGAGCGGCTCCGGAGTCTGGGTGCGAGAGGCGGAAGACGTCCAGGCGTGCGACGACGTCGGGGGACACCGAGAGGGTCGCGTCACCGGACCATCGGCCGGCGGTCTCCAGGGCGCGGTGTATCTCGTCCTTGTCCGGCTCCGTGACGTTGGCGGCCACCGACGCCCACAGGTCGTCGCTGACCAGGGATACGCCTGCATGGTGGATCCGGGGGTTGACGTAGATGACGCGGTCGTCGTCGTCGGAGATGGCGATCAGGTTCTCTGACGCGTCCGCCAGCGCCTGGAACTTCACCAGCTGCTCCCTGGCCTCGGTCTGCGCCTTCAGGAGCAACGCGTTGTCGAGCGCGAGCGCGAGTCTCTCCGACAGCTCAGTGACCAAGCTGATGTCCTCGGAGCTGAACTCGCCCATCACGTCGCCGCGCGCGAGGTCGATCACGCCGATGAGGAGGCCCCGAGAGCGAAGGGGCACCCGCAGCCCTGTGCGGAGGGAGTACCGCCTGGCGAGATCGGTGAGGAGCTGCCCGGGGACGCTGCCGGACTCAGCGGGGCCGGTCAGGTCGAAGACCTTCGGCGCCATCAGGCGCTCCACGGCAGCCGCATCCAGGTGGTTCGGTGGATCCGGCCGTTTCGGTGAGTCGTAGGACGGTGCCCTCAGGCCGCGGCCGAGCCATACGGCTCCGAGCTGCAGCTGCCCGGCGTCGGGGTCGCAGACCCAGATCTCCCCGACGTCGGCGACCGCCTCGGTCACCGAGCGGACCGCGACCCGCAGCAGCGCCTCGGGGTCCGCCACCTCGCGGGACAGCGCGGACGAGAGGTCCGCGAGGAGACCTGTTCGCTCCCTCGCAGCGCGCGCCTCGCGCTCGATCCGCCTCTGCTCCGTCACGTCGGTGGCGACCCCCGTGGCCCCCACGACCACGCCGTTCTCGTCGAGCCCGGGCTGGTAGTCGACCCAGAGCCGCCGGCCCTGGAACTCCCGCTCCACGGTGAACGCCTCGCCGGCCAGGACGCGGCGTATCGAGACCAGTGCCGCCTGGTCGCGCCCATAGACCTCGAGGAGGTTCCGGCCGACCAGCTCACCCGGCTTCAGCCCGAGGTCCTTCAGCCCTGATCCGGTCGAGAGCGTGCACCGGCCGCTGGTGTCGAAGCCGAAGACGACCTGCGGGCCGATCGCCGGGCCGAGCTCGACCTCCTGCCGCCCGCGGTGCTCCGGCACCTGCTTGCCTTGAGGTCTGTGGGGCGTGCGCAGGAGCGCCCTCACCCCACCGGTGGCCTCGGGGCTCGCCAGGACCACCTCGCCGGAGGCGCAACGCGCCAGGAGATCGGGTAGCGCGTCCCCCACGTGCCCTTTCGTCAGGTACCCGACAGCGCCGGCTCGCACCATCTCCTCCACGACCGCGGACCGGGCCTCTGCCGAGATGGCCACCACGACCGGCGGAACAGTCAGCGCGGTGAGCGACTCAGCTGCGCCCGGTCCGCCACCGGGCATGTGGACATCGAGCAGCACGACGTCGGGCTGGAGCTCCTCGGCCAGGCGCAAGGCAGCGTGGCCGTCGGCAGCGGTGCCGACCACGGCGAAGCGGGGGTCGTCCTCGATGACGCTGACGAGAGCCGACAGCATCTCGAGATGGTCATCGGCGACGAGGACCCGGATGCGTCGCATTCTGCTCCCAACCTGGACGGGTTCGCGGTTTCGCGACGACTTTCATGATGCACGACCCGGGTGGGGGTCGCACGGGTTACGAGGCGCCGGGGGACCTCCGCCTGCATACTGGGATGTGGCAGACGTCACGAGCGTCCAGGGGGTGGCCATGTGCAGGGGGAGGAATCGGCTGTGAGCCAGGAGACAGCGCCCGCGACCGAGGGGCAGTGGAGCGGCACTGGCCGACCGATCCGGGTCCTGATCGTCGACGATCACGAGGTGCTGGCAGCGAGCCTCGGGCACGTTCTCGACGACGAGCCGGACATGGTGTCGGTGGGGTGGGCCCAGACCCTGGCGCAGGGCCGGGCGCGTGTGACGAGTGCCGCCCCCGACGTACTCCTCCTCGACCGCCGGCTCCCGGACGGCGACGGCGTCGCCGCCATACCGGAGCTGCGGGCCCTGCGCCCCAGCATGAATGTGGTCGTCCTGACCGCGGCAGTGGCCGACCAGGTCCTGGTCGAGGCGATCGAGGCCGGCGCGGCGGGCTTCGTCTCGAAGACGCGCGGCCTCGCCGAGGTGACCGCGGCCGTGCGGGCAGCTGCTGCGGGGGAGGCAGTCATCTCTCCCGAGCTTCTGTCGCGGCTGCTGCCCAAGCTGAGCCGGGCCCCCGGCCCCGAGACCCTCTTGACCCGGCGCGAGCAAGAGGTGCTCAACATGCTGGCGCAGGGTCTCTCGAACGCCGCCATCGCCGAGAAGCTGACGGTCAGCGTCAACACGGTGCGCAACCACATCGCGAACCTCTCCGCGAAGCTCGGCGCGCACAGCAAGCTCGAGGCGCTCTCCATAGCCGTACGCCGAGGGTTGGTCCATCAGTACTAGCCGCAGGGGCGCACATGTCTCTGCGCGCATGCGCGCACAGAGGCGCAGCATGGAAGGGCAGTACCGGGCCGCACGGTCCTCCAAGCCCCCGAGGAAGACGTGCTCCGGGAAGGCCGCGAGTCGCGCCGGGGAGGTCGGCGAAAGCGCTCCGAACCGGGCGCGTCCCCTGTTTCGCAGGACCCGGCGCGCTCGCGGCGGCACGGACCGGGAGATCCTCACTCGGGGTCCCGGCGCAGCTGGCCGACGGTCCGGGGGAGTGGTTCGAAGCCAGGGGTGGTGGCGAGGTTGACGTTGAGGGCCGCGACCGCTCGGGCGTGGGCCCGCCGTAGCCCGGTCGGCTGCAGCGGCATGCCGGCCGGTCGTCGTACGCCGGCCCCGTCGTGGTTGGCGGCCAGGGACACCCACAGCGACTTGGTGCGCGGCGCCTTCGCGGTGAGAACCTCTCGAACCTCGAGCCAGTGCTTCAAGGTCGCGACGGCGGAGCCGGAGAGGTGCACGGTCCTTGGCGCGGGGAGGCTGCGGGTCGACGGCGGGCGTGGCTGATAGGTCACACTGCCGGCCACGAGGTCGAGGTCGGCGGGCACGAGTGCGGTCAGCTCGCCGCTGCGCATCCCTGCCTCGTGCACGAGGACGGCCATCGCGGCCGTGCGGACGTCGGCGGGCTTCGCGTCTGCCGGCAGGGCCTGCCACCGCCAGTGGCGCACGGCCTGGGTCGCCGCGTGCTCGTCCACGCGCGGCCGGAGGGCGGGCAGGCTGACCTCGTCCTTCACGGGGTCCGCCACACCGGCGGCCTCGGCGAGCAGCCGCAGGCATGCGCGGCGGATACGACGGGTCGCGTCGGGCGAGGGCCGCTCCGACGTGCCCCGCCGGCGCAGTGCTCCGCTGTCCGCCGCGGCGAGGTACCCGGCGACGAAGCCGTCCTCGAACCAGGCCGGGGTGGTGGCCGGGCGTTGGGCCCGGGGGAGCGTGGCTGCGAACATGGCCATCTCGGAGGCGAGCCAGGTGAGCTGCCGGGACCGGCTGGCGCTGCGGTCGCGGCGTGCTGTCGCCAGGCAGTCGGTGAGTGTGGCGGCTAGCCCCGGAGTGCTCATATGTCATAGATAACAGGCCCACACGCCTCTTGCACTCCGACACGCCCACCTCCAGGCCCCGCGCCACCGGCGGTCCCGCCCCGGGCACGTCCAAGCAGCTGCGCTGGGGGAGGGAGGACACTCCGGCCCGCCACATCAGCAGAAGACGTGGCGGGCCGGCGTGTCAGGCGTTCGGAGCGACGACCTGGGTGGATCAGGCGACGCTGACGGCGCTCCACGCAGCGGCGACGGCGTTGTACTGGGCGCTGCCCGCGCCGTACAGGTCCTTGGCCGCGTTCAAGGTTGCCGTCCTCGCACCCTGGTAGTTGGTGCTCGAGGTCATGTAGACGCTGAGCGCGCGGTACCAGATCTTCGCTGCCGCATCGCGACCGATCCCGGTGACCGTCGAGCCGTTGCAGGTCGGCGAGTTGTGGGCGACGCCGTTGATCGTCTTCGCGCCCGAGCCCTCCGCAAGCAGGTAGAAGAAGTGGTTGCCCACCCCCGAGGAGTAGTGCACGTCGAGGGTGCCGACCGTGGAGGACCAGCAGTTGACCGAGTCGCCGTCGGCGGAGGGGTTGTCCATGCGCCGGAAGCCGGTGTGCTGGGCCAGGTCGAACTCCTCGCCGATGAGGTAGTCCCCGGCGTCGTTGGCATTGGCGGCGTAGAACTCGACCATCGTGCCGAAGATGTCCGAGGTGGACTCGTTGAGGCCGCCGGACTCGCCCGAGTAGTCGAGCCCTGCGGTGTTCTCGGTGACTCCGTGCGACATCTCGTGGCCCGCGACGTCCAGCGAGGTGAGCGGCCCGTAGCTGGTGCCGTCACCGTCGCCGTACGTCATCTTCGTGCCGTCCCAGAAGGCGTTGACGTAGCCGTTGCCGTAGTGGACGCGGTTGAAGGACCCGGTGCCGTTGCCGAAGATGCCGTTCCGGCCGTGCACGTTCTTGTAGTAGTCCCACGTCGTGTTCGTGCCGTACTGCGCGTCGACGGCGGCCGACTCCCGGCTGCTGGTCGACCCGTTGCCGAACAGGTTGTCCGGGCTCGTGAAGAGTGTGCCGGTGCTGCAGTTGACCCCGAACAGCTGGCAGCCGTAGGAGTCGGACTTGTTGTTCATGTCGGTGGTGTAGGTGTTGCCGCGCGTCGGGTCCTTCAGTGAGTACGTCCCACCCGAAAGCGTGAGCTGGAGGGGAACGGTCCCGCCGTACAACGACTGGCCCTGGCCGTCCGCGGTCTGGATCTGCTGCTCGGTGCTGAGCACCTCACCGGTGTGCGCGTCGACGTAGGCTGCGAGCCGGCTCGGGGTCCCGTCGGCCTGGGTTCCGCCGCTGACGACCTCCCAGGCGAGCCGTGGTTGTGCACCGCGGGCGTCTACCACGAGGCGTGGCGACGTCTCGACGCTCTGGCCCTCGATGCCACGGTTCGCCTTGCTCGGAGCGAGGGCGCTTCGCTCGGCGGCGGCCTTGCCCACCGTCGGCGTCACCGACAACGCCAGGGTCGACTGGATGGTCTGGCTGGTGCCGCGCCACGCCTCGTCCGGACCCCGGTGCACGACCAGGTCGCCGCCCAGGACGGGGAGGCCGCGGTAGGTGCGCTCGATCCTCACATGGCTGCTGCCGTCCCGGTCCACGAGCGCGTCCGTGGCCTCGAAGGCCTGCCCGTCACCGACCTTGCCCGCTGCCGGGTGAGCCTTGAGGGCAGCGATGGCCGAGCGCGCGAGATCGCCGCGCTCGTCGGCCTGACGTGTCGCGGAGCCTTGGGTGTCGCTGGTCGGCGCCGCGCCGAGCGCCGACGGGGGAGTGGTGGCACCCGCTGCCGTGGTGCCTGCCGCGATGCTCGCGACGACCAGCGCTGCCGCGCCCAGTCCTGCTGTTCTGCGCATGAATGACCCTTCCGAGGTGGTTTGCGCGCTGTTGCGCACCGCACCCTGACATCCGGTCTCGTCCGAGGGGAATGGATGAGGGCATGCAGGTTTGTGCGGTGCACTGTCGTGCAGAGCCACTCACCACGAGTGGGGGGTGGCTGCAGGGGCACGGCGTCGTGTTGCTACTCAGATAACAGGCCCAGACACTCTTGCCAACTCAACGCCCCTCGCCATTAGGTGAACGTCTTTCGTCCCTGCCCAGCCACTCCCACATAGCCACGACATCGGGTCGCTGAGGGTCCGTAGCGATCGAGGGGGACCTCCGGAACGCGACGATGATCGTGGTCGGCCCGTACGGCGAGAGCCCGATCAAGGGCGCCCCATCGGCTGCTCCACCTGTCGAGCAAGCCGGTCCTGGTCGTGCCGGCCTGAGCCTCGAGTGGAGAATCGTTTGCCCAGGGTAGGCGTAGTGTCGAAGGTGCCGGACAGTCGAGCCGCCCCGTCGGGCGGCTCTCATCGTCGGTGGAAAGGCGACGTCGTCATGACGTCCCACAGCACACCCTCAACTCTGAACGCCCCGGACGTATACCTGCCTCGTGACCTGCTGCGTCTGCAGCTGTCCAGGTCACCGGGCCAAGGCACCCTTGACGGGGGTTGGTGGCCCCAGTCGCGTGACATCGAGGTCGAGCTCGCCGACCTCGTCGACCACTTGCCGGCGGTCATCGGACGGGTGGACCGCGCCCTCTACTCACGGCCTGACTGGGATACGCAACCTCACAGCGTGCCCGTGGCGCGCGGAAGGCTCAAGACCGGGTCGTTCCCGAGTGACGACACCCACGTGATCGTGCTGAGCCTGTCGAGCGGCACCCACCTGAGGCTGCTCGTCGTGCCGCCTGACCATCCGTTGGGGGATCGGGCGATGATGATCGCTGCCGACCCGTCGAACCGTTGGCCGACCGCGCGGATCCTCGCCGCCGTTGCGTTCGACAACGGGAGCGAAGGCGTCGATCACTGGACCGATGACGGTGGCAGCGCATGACACGCAGCAGTCGTTGGTCGCATCAGACCGAACTCGCCGCTGAACTCGTCAGTGCCTCGAGCGCGCGGGACTTCGTCTGCCTACACCTCGGCGTGCACGACCTGGAGCACCTGGTGGACGACATGCGGCTCGTAGTGAGTGAGCTCGCGACCAACGCCCTGCGGCACGCCTATCCGCCATTTACCGTGACCCTGCGCGGCGATGGCACATCGGTGCACCTCATCGTGCAGGATGGCTCATCCTCCGACCCGGTCCGAGCCAGCGCAGGTGACATGGATGTGGGAGGGCGCGGCTTGTCGATCGTTGACGAGCTGAGCCATGACTGGGGCGTGACCCACGGGCCTGGCGAGGCCAAGTCGGTGTGGGCATCGTTCGTGACGGGCCTCGAGATGGACGACTCGGTAGACGGGTGAACCACTGACCAGTCCACGACCGAGAGACGTCCGGTTTCTACGCCACTGCGCCTACCTCCCGGGAATCGATCTCTGAATGGGCGCCTGTTCCCAGTACGTCCCATGTGGAGGCCCGGGGGACATTGGTTCAGCCCAGGATGGCCGTGGCGATGAGGAAGTAGATCAGGAGGGAGAGCACGTCTTGGATCACGGTCGCGAGGGGGCCGCTACCGAACGCGGGGTCGCGTCCCAGCCGCGACATCAACCAAGGCAGCGACATGGCCACCACCGTGGCCACGCCGCATGCCGCGGTCAAGGACAGGCCGAGCACGAGGCCGATCTGGAGTGAGTCGAGCACGAGCCATGCGGTCGGGATCGTGAGCACCGCGAGGATGAGGCCGATAAGGAGGCCGGTGAACGACTCCATGCCGAACACTCGGCGCACGGGCACGCCCACAGACAGGCCGCGGATCACCAGTGCCTCCGTCTGCGTACCGACAGCGTCGGCCATGTAGACGATCCCAGGTATGAAGAAGGCCAGCCGCACATCCGAGGCGAGGGTCCCCGCGAAGCCATCGACAAGGCTGGCTGCGCCGGCTGAGCCGATCAGTCCGAGCACCAGCCAGGGCAACCGGTGCCACAGGCGGGTCGTGATGGGTTCATACATCGCGTGGCGTGCCGATGTCGAGGAGGTCAGGTAACCACCTAGCCGGGCGAGGTCCTCGTCATGCTCGGCACGCAGCACCGCCAGGAAGCGGGCCGGTGGCACCAACCCTCGGAACGACCCGTCAGGGTCGACGACCGCGAGGCTGGACTCACCGTGCGCCGTCGCTTTCCACGCTGCCTTCTCCCGGTCGAGCCCGGGTGCAGCGACGGGCGGGTTCGGGTCCATGAGCTCGCCCGCCACCATCTCCGCCCCTGCAGCGATGATCGACTCCAGCGGGATCAACCCGAGCAGTCGGTGGGGCAACCCGTCACTGTGCGCGCAGACGGCCACGTCGGCGGCCGACTCATAGTGCCGACCTGCAAGCATCGCTCGCACCTGGGCCGCCGTGGCACCCGGTCCGCACATCGGCACGTTCGTCACGAGGTACTCGGCCACGGAGCCTGGTATCAGGGCCGGCGACGGCTCGGGCAGCGGTGCAAGAGAGACAGTCACGCCGCCATCGTCCCAGTGAAACGAAAACATCCCGAACCCAATGAAGGCTCGGGATGTTTCCGATGTCCTGAGACATCAAGTGGTGTCCGAGGGGGGACTTGAACCCCCACGCCCGATAAAGGGCACTAGCACCTCAAGCTAGCGCGTCTACCTATTCCGCCACCCGGACAAGGATGTCGCCCCACAACATTGTGCTTCGTTGCGAGCGCGGTGGGAACTGTAGCAAAGAACAGCCGGAGAACTCGCATCGACCCCGGGCCGCTTTGGCCTGTAAGGATGGTCCCATGACTGCCACGCACGAGAGCCGCCTGTCCGGAGCGGGCTACGACCCCGCAGCCGAGGTGGTGGACATCTGCCGCGACCTGATCCGGATCGACACCACGAACTTCGGCGACGGCTCCGGACCTGGCGAGAGGAAGGCCGCCGAGCACGTAGCGGCGCTCCTCGCGGAGGTGGGCATCGAGCCCGAGATCCACGAGTCCGAGCCTGGCCGGGCTTCCGTGGTCGCTCGGTGGGGCGGCACTGGTGACGGAGCCGGGCGGGACCCGTTGCTTCTCCACGGCCACCTCGACGTCGTGCCCGCGGACGCCGACGACTGGCAGGTGCACCCGTTCTCGGGTGAGATCCAGGACGGGTACGTCTGGGGTCGCGGAGCGGTCGACATGAAGGACTTCGACGCGATGCTGCTCTCGGTGGTGCGTGCCCGTCAACGGGCCGGCGCCGTACCGGAGCGGCCCATGGTGCTCTGCTTCACCGCCGACGAGGAGGCGGGCGGCCACAAGGGCGCGGAGTACCTCGTCAAGGAGCACCCGGACCTGCTCGCGGACTGCACCGAGGCGATCGGCGAGGTCGGTGGCTTCAGCGCCACGATCCGCGGCCAGCGGCTGTACCTGATCGAGGCGGCGGAGAAGGGCATGGCCTGGATGCGGCTCACCGCCAAGGGCAACGCCGGCCACGGCTCGATGCGCCACCCCGACAACGCGGTGACCGAGCTCGCCGACGCGGTCGCACGTCTCGGCCGCCACGAGTGGCCGGTGCGGCTCACTCCCTCGATGAAGGTGCTGCTCTCCGCAGTGGGCGAGATGGCGGGTGTCGAGGCGACCCCGCAGAACGCGGAGGCGCTCGTCGAGGAGTTCGGCTCCGCCGCCCGGATGCTGGGTGCGGTGATCCGGCACACGACCAACCCGACGATGCTGCAGGCCGGCTACAAGGTGAACGTCGTGCCCGGCGAAGCGACCGCTCACGTTGACGGCCGGTTCCTGCCCGGCTTCGAGGACGAGTTCTTCGACACGCTCGCCGAGCTTCTCGGCGAGAACATCTCGCTGGAGTGGGTGAGCAAGCAGGCCGCGCTCGAGACCACCTTCGACGGAGACCTGGTCGACGCGATCACGGCGTCCCTCCTCGAGGAGGACCCGGGTGCGAAGGTGGCGCCGTACCTCATGTCGGGCGGCACGGACGCCAAGCACTGGCGCAAGCTGGGCATCCGTTCCTTCGGTTTCGCCCCGCTTCGGCTGCCTGCCGACCTCGACTTCACCGCGCTCTTCCACGGCGTCGACGAACGCGTGCCGGTGGACGCTCTCGAGTTCGGCGCCCGGGTCTTCGACCGGTTCCTCGACCGCGCCTGAGGCCGCTCAGAACATCAGGTAGGGCACGCGCTGCTGGCGGATGATCTTGCGGCGCAGCACGACGCGGCGGGTGCCGTCGGGGGAGAGTCGCACCCGGTCGAGCTCCCAGCCGCCGTGCTCCGCCCGGTCGGTGAGCATCCGGGTCACGGCGCTGCGGGAGAACTCGCGCGAGATCGTGAGCCGCTCGAACTCGTACTCCACCCCAGGGTTGAGCGCACGTCGCTTGGGCGTCGTGGCGATGGGTGCACGAGACATGCCGTCATCGTGACACGCGATCCCTGAGCAGGGCGACCCGACTACCTCAGGTTGGGGGCGCCGACACGTCCTCGAGCGCGACCACGATCTCCGCGGGAAGCTCGCACTCCTCGACCGTCAGCGAGCCGCGCAGCTGAGCCGCCGTCCGGGCTCCGACGATCGGCGCCGTCACCCCGGGCCGGTCGCGGACCCAGCTGAGCGCGACCTCGACCGGGGACCAGCCCAGGCCGTCGGCGGCACGGGCGACCGCTTCGACGATCCTGGCGTGCTGGTCGCCGAGGTAGGCGCCGACGAAGTTCGAGAAGTGCGGCGAGGCCGCGCGGGAGTCGGCGGGTGTGCCCGTGCGGTACTTCCCGGTGAGCACGCCCCGGCCCAGCGGCGACCAGGGCAGGACGCCGAGCCCGAGGTGCTCGGCCGCCGGGATGACCTCGGTCTCGACAGAGCGGTTGAGCAGGGAGTACTCCACCTGGTTAGAGGCGAGGACCGCCCGCCCGGGCACCGCGGCCTGCCAGGTGGCGGCCTTGGCGCTCTGCCAGCCGGTGTAGTTGGAGACGCCGACGTACGACGCACGCCCGCTCGTCACCGCGTAGTCGAGGGCGGTGAGCGTCTCCTCGAGAGGGGTGTCGTCGACCCAGGTGTGGACCTGCCACAGGTCCACGTGGTCGACCCCGAGACGCTTCAGCGAGGCGTCGAGGGTGGCGATCATGTAGCCGCGCGACGCGTTCGTCTCCCGCACACCGCGGGCACGGCTGATGCCGGCCTTCGTGGCGAGGACGATGTCGTCGCGCGCCACCACGTCGCCGATCAGGGATCCGATGAGCTCCTCCGAGGCCCCGTCGCCGTACCCCGCCGCCGTGTCGACGAGCGTCCCGCCCGCCTCGGTGAACGCGATGAGCTGGTCGCGGGCCTCGTGCTCATCGGTGTCGCGACCCCAGGTGAGCGTGCCGAGCCCGAGCCGGGAGACACGCAGACCGGTACGACCCAGGAACCTCTGCTGCATGGGGCACACGCTATCCAGACGCGCCGGTCCGGACGCGTTCGCCTCGCCGAGCAGGAGGGTGCGTAGGCTGTTCGGGCTCTCTGCCCGATCGACGAGGAGAATCCCCGTGCTCGACTTCCTGCAGGCTGCCTTCCTCGGTGTGCTCCAGGGGCTGACCGAGTTCCTGCCCATCTCGAGCAGCGCCCACCTGCGGATCTTCCCCGAGCTGTTCGGCTGGGGAGACCCGGGCGCGGCCTTCACGGCAGTCGTCCAGATCGGGACCGAGCTCGCGGTGCTGATCTACTTCCGCAAGGACATCTGGCGCATCGCTTCGGCCTGGGTCCGCTCGCTGTACGACCCCCGTTGGCGCGGCAACCTCGACGCCCGGATGGGCTGGTTCATCATCGTCGGCTCGCTGCCGATCGTGCTCCTCGGCGTCGCCCTCAAGGACGTCATCGAGAGCGACTTCCGCAGCCTCTGGATCGTCGGCACCACGCTCGTCGTGATGGGCGTGGTCCTCGGCATCGCCGACCGGATCGGCAAGAGCGACCGCACGATCAGGCAGCTCAACCTCAAGCACGCGGTGCTCTACGGCCTGGCGCAGGCGATGGCCCTCATCCCGGGGGTCTCCCGCTCCGGCGCCACGATCAGCATGGGCCGCTTCCTCGGCTACGACCGTGAGGCTGCCACCCGGTACGCCTTCCTGCTCGCCATCCCGGCCGTGATCGGCGCCGGCATCTTCGAGCTCAAGGACGTCCTCGCCTGCAGCGGTTCGCACGCCGAGGAGTGCGTGAACACCTACAGCCCGATGGCGACCTTCTTCGCCACCGTGGTCGCCTTCGTCGTCGGGTACGCCGCGATCGCCTGGCTGCTGCGCTACGTCAGCACCCGGTCCTACCTGCCGTTCGTGGTGTACCGGATCGCGCTAGGCGGGTTCACCCTCCTGATGCTCAGCCTCGGCGTGATCGCAGCCTGACCCAGAGGCTGCCCGCCGGACCAAGGCCGAGCACACCTAGAGCCAGCCGGACTTCTTGAACAGGCGGTAGAGCACGTACGAGGCGACCACCATCAGCCCGAGCGCGAAGAAGTAGCCGTACTGCCAGTGCAGCTCGGGCATGTGGTTGAAGTTCATGCCGTACACACCGGCGACCAGGGTGCTCACCGCGGCGATCGCGACCCAGGCCGAGATCTTCCGCATGTCGTCGTTCTGCTGGACGCTGATGCGCGCGAGAAGGGCGTCGAACGCGGTCGAGAGCAGCCCGTCCAGGGAGTCGATCGTCTCGGAGACCCTCGCGAGGTGGTCGGCGACATCGCGGAAGAAGGGCGCGGAGTCCTGCGACACACCTGGGACCTGGCCGGCGGCGAAGCGTTTCATCGGGTCCTTGAGCGGGTTGACCGCCCGCCGCATCTCCGACAGCTCCCGCTTGAGCACGTAGATCCGCTCGGAGTCGTCGCTGCGCGTGGTGGAGAACACCGACGCCTCGACCTCGTCGACGTCGATCTCGAGCTCCGCGGCCACCGCCTCGTAGCCGTCGACCACCCGGTCGCAGATCGCGTAGACGACCGCCGAGGGGCCGTGCCCGAGCAGCTGTGCCCGGTGCTCGAGGTCGCGCCGGGCAGTGTGGAGCTCGGTCCCCTCGCCATGGCGGACGCTCACCACGAAGTCGTCGCCCACGAAGATCGCGATCTCGCCGGTCTCCACCGCGTCCCGCTCATCGACGTACCAGAGGCTCTTGAGGATCAGGAAGAGCACGTCGTCGTAGCGCTCGAGCTTCGGCCGCTGGTGGGCGTTCAGCGCGTCCTCCACCGCCAGCGGGTGGAGCCCGAACAGCTCGGCCACACGGTCCATCTCCTCCTGGTCGGGCTGGTGCACCCCGACCCAGACGAAGTCGCCGTCACCGCGCCGCGCGTCACGAACCGCTCCGAGGTCGTCGCTGCTGACGTCGAGCGGGACACGGACACCGTCTCGGTACAACGCGCAGTCGACGATCATGCGGCTCAGGTTAAGGCCTCTAGAGTCAGATCCATGGCAACCCTGATCCTGGCAAGACACGGGCGTACGACGGCCAACGCCACCGGCGTGCTGGCGGGACGCTCCAAGGGGGTCGGCCTCGACGAGCGCGGCGTGGAGCAGGCCCGCGCGGCGGGGGAGCGGCTCGCGGGGCTGCCACTTGCGGCGATCGTGACGAGCCCGCTGGAGCGGTGTCGTGACACGGCCCGCGAGGTGAGCCGGCTCCAGAACGGCGGGGCCAAGGTCGCCTCCGAGCGCCGGCTCCTCGAGTGCGACTACGGCAGCTGGACCGGCAAGGAGCTCAAGGCCCTCGCCAAGGAGCCGCTGTGGCAGACGGTGCAGGCCCACCCGTCGGCGGCGACATTCCCCGAGGGCGAGTCGATGGCGCAGATGATGGCCCGCAGCGTCGCCGCCGTCCGGGACTGGGACGCCCGCGTCGAAGCCGAGCACGGGCCGGACGCCGTCTGGCTCGCGGTCACCCACGGTGATGTGATCAAGGCCGTCCTCGCCGATGCGCTGGGGATGCATCTCGACCTGTTCCAGCGGATCGCTGTCGATCCCGCGTCGCTGTCGGTGGTCCGCTACACCCCTCTGCGGCCGTTCGTGCTCTCGGTGAACTCCGTGGCCGGCGACATGAGCGGGCTCAAACCACCCGGGAAGAAGAGGGCGCGGCGCAGCCGCCGTGACAGCGACGCCGCGGTCGGCGGGGGAGCCGGCACCGTCCGGCCCGACGCGCCTCCCGAGCACCCCGGAACCCCCACCGCATAAGGTCGAGATCATGGCTCCTGTCATCCACTCCTACGACCCGCCGGAGCGCTTCGTCGCCGGCACGGTCGGCCAGCCCGGTCAGCGCACGTTCTTCCTCCAGGCGCGCGCTGGCAGCCGGGTGACCAGCGTGGCCTTGGAGAAGCAGCAGGTCGCGGTCCTCGCCACCCGGATCGACGAGCTCCTCGACGAGGTGATGGACGCAGGCGAGGGCGCGGCGACGGTCCCGGCGGTCGCCCCGCTCGACCTCGAGGACAGCGAACCGCTCGAGCAGCCGATCGTCGAGGACTTCCGCGCCGGCACGATGACGCTGTCGTGGGACTCCGCCGAACAGCGGATCGTGGTCGAGGTGTTCCCCTTCACCGAGGAGTCGGTCGTCTCTCCGGACCAGCCGGAGGAGGAGATCGAGGAGCCCGAGCCCGAGGAGCTCTTCGTCGTCCGGATGCCCGCGGGTCTCGCCCGGGCCTTCTGCAAGCGCGCCCAGGCCGTCGTCGCCGCCGGCCGGCAGCCGTGCCCCTTCTGCGGCGGTCCACTCGACCCGGAGGGCCACCTGTGTCCCCGCGCCAACGGCTTCCGGCGCACCAGCGCCTGATGCCCCATGAAGAGCTCACCGTCCTCAGGGACGGTGAGCTGGAGGTCCACGGGCGGATCCTGCCCGCGTCGAACGTGACCCTCGTCGCGACCGTGACGCTCGGTCCCCGCAGCCTCCGGTGTGTCTACAAGCCAGTCTCCGGGGAGCGGCCGCTGTGGGACTTCCCGGACGGCACGCTCGCGGGCCGGGAGATCGCGGCGTACCTGGTCTCCGAGGCGCTCGGCTGGGACGTCGTCCCGCTCACCGTCGAACGCGAGGGACCGCTCGGCCCCGGCATGGTCCAGGTCTGGCGGGAGCCCGACGAGCGACCAGGACCCGGTCGACGTCGTGCCCGAGGGCCAGATCCCCGACGGCTACCTCCATGTGCTGGACGCCGCGGACGGCGAGGGACACCCGGTCGCCCTGGTGCACGAGAACACCCAGGCGCTGCGTCGCATGGCGGTCTTCGACGCCGTCGTGAACAACGCCGACCGCAAGGGCGGCCACGTCCTGGCGATGGACGACGGACACCGCTACGGCGTCGACCACGGCGTGTGCTTCCACGTCGACCCCAAGCTCCGCACGGTGCTGTGGGGGTGGGCGACCCTGCCGCTCCACGAGGAGGAGACGGAGGCGCTCACGCGGCTGGTCGCCCAGGTCCGAGCCCGCGGCAGCGAGCTGCGGGCCGCGCTGGACCTCCTGCTGTCCGCCGCCGAGGTGGCCGCGCTGCGCACCCGCTGTGAGGACCTCCTCGCCCATGGCCGGATGCCGCTGCCGTCGGGGGAGTGGCCGGCAATCCCGTGGCCTGCTTTCTGAGCGCGGTTGGCTAGGCTTTCGATCATGCGCGCATGGCAGAGCCCGGACGTTCCTTCGCTCGAGAAGTTCGGGCCCGGCCCGGTGGTGTCGATCTTCGACACCGCCACGGGTGCCGTCGAGGTGACCGATCCGCAGGGACACGCACGCCTCTATGTCTGCGGCATCACGCCCTACGACGCCACGCACATGGGCCACGCGGCCACCTACGTCGCGTTCGACCTGCTGAACCGTGCCTGGCGAGACGCTGGTCATGACGTCCGATACGTCCAGAACGTCACCGACGTCGACGACCCGTTGCTGGAGCGAGCCACCGCCACGGGCGCCGACTGGCGTGAGCTGGCCGAGGAGCAGACCGAGCTGTTCCGTGCCGACATGGAGGCCCTGCGCTCCGTCGCGCCCGACGCGTACGTCGGTGCGGTGGAGGCCATCCCGCTCGCCGTCGCCCTGATCCAGCGGCTACGCGACCGGGGCTTCGTCTACGACGTGGACGGCGACATGTACTTCTCGGCACACGCGGACCCCCGCTTCGGAAGGGTCTCCGGGCTCACCGAGCAGCAGATGATCGAGATCTTCCCCGACCGTGGGGGCGACCCCGACCGTCCAGGCAAGAAGCACCCGCTCGACTGGCTGCTCTGGCGTGCCGAGCGCCCGGGAGAGCCGGCCTGGGACTCAGAGCTCGGCCGCGGCCGGCCGGGCTGGCACGTCGAGTGCTCGTCGATCGCGCTGGAGTACCTCGGTGAGGCCTTCGACGTGCAAGGCGGGGGAAGCGACCTCGTGTTCCCTCACCACGAGATGAGCGCATCCGAGGCCCAGGCCGCCACCGGTGGGGCGTTCGCCCGGGCGTACATGCACGCCGGGATGGTCGCCTACGACGGCGAGAAGATGTCGAAGTCCCGCGGCAACCTGGTCTTCGTCTCCGGGCTGCGCCGCTCCGGCACCGACCCCATGGCGATCCGGCTGGCCTTGCTCGCCCACCACTACCGTTCCGACTGGGAGTGGACCGACGAAGACCTCGAGAGGGCGGAGTCGCGGCTGGCGACCTGGCGGGCGGCGGCGGACCGGGCCTGTGAGGCCGATGCCGAGCGGCTCGTCTCCGAGGTACGCCGGCACCTGGCCAACGACCTGGACGCGCCGGGCGCCCTGGAGGCCATCGACGCCTGGGCCGACACCGCGCAGAGCGACGGTACGGGCTGCGGCGACGTGTGCGACCTCCTCGACGCCCGCCTCGGGATCAGGCTCTAGCCCTACTGGTCGCCGGTCTCGCGACGCTTGAGGTACCGCTCGAACTCCCGCGCGATGGCCTCGCCGCTCGCCTCCGGCAGCTCCGCGGTGTCACGGGTCTCCTCGAGCGCGCGCACGTAGTCGGCGATCTCCTCGTCCTCCTCGGCGAGCTCCTCGACACCGCGCTCCCAGGCGCGAGCCTCCTCGGGGAGGTCCGCGAGCGGGATCGAGATCTCGAGGAGGTCCTCGAGCTGGCCGATCAGCGCCATCGTCGCCTTGGGGCACGGCGGCTGGGCCACGTAGTGGGGGACCGCCGCCCAGAACGAGACGGCCGGGATGTCCAGCTGGACGCAGGCGTCCTGGAAGACACCGACGATCCCGGTCGGGCCCTCGTAGTTGGACTGCTCGAGCTTGAGCCGGTCGGCGAGGTCGGGCTCCGTCGCGGTGCCGCTCACCGGGATCGGGCGGGTGTGTGGCGTGTCGGCGAGCAGCGCGCCGAGGGTGACGACGAGCTCGGCACCGAGCTCGTCCGCGGCCGCGAGCAGCTCCGCGCAGAACTGCCGCCAGCGCATGTTCGGCTCGATCCCGCGGAGCAGGATCACGTCGCGCTGAGCGCCAGGGGGACGGGCGACCGAGATCTGTGTCGAGGGCCAGGTGATCTTGCGCATGCCCGCGTCGTTCGTCCCGACCACCGGGCGGTTCATCTGGAAGTCGTAGAAGTCCTCAGGGTCGATGGCGGCCACCACCCGGGCGTCCCAGACCTTGATCAGGTGGTCCACGACCGCCGAGGCGGCGTCCGCGGCGTCGTTCCAGCCCTCGAACGCCGCGATCAGGACGGGGGACTCAAGGTCAGGTACCTCTTCGAGCTCGATCACCCTTCCCAGCGTAGTCTCTGGCCGCCTGCCCGACTCACGTTCGGGTCACCGGGGGTGTCACCATCCGGGATTCCCGTGTCGGCCTCATGGCTCCCGCCTAGCCTGGGGTGGAGGTGCACCCGCCTGCCCCGAACCCGAGGAGCCCAGTGACCCTGTCCCCGCACGTCCGACCCGACGCCACGGAGGAGCTGACCGCAGCCCTCCGCGACCGGATCCTGGTGCTCGACGGAGCCATGGGGACGATGATCCAGCGCCACCGGCTGGAGGAGGCCGACTACCGCGGCGAGCGGTTCGCTGAGTGGCCCTCCGACCTCAAGGGCAACAACGACCTCCTCAGCCTCACCAGACCCGGCCTCGTGCGGGCGATCCACGAGGAGTACCTCCAGGTCGGCGCCGACCTGGTCGAGACCAACACCTTCAACGCGCAGCGGATCTCCCTGGCCGACTACGGCATGGAGGAGCTCGCCTACGAGATGAACCTCGCCTCCGCACAGCTGGCGCGAGAGGCCTGCGACGCGGTGACGGCCAAGGACCCGAGCCGGCCGAGGTACGTCGCCGGCGCCCTCGGGCCCACGAACCGCACCGCCTCCATCTCACCGGACGTCAACGACCCCGGGAAGCGCAACGTCACCTTCGACGAGCTGGTCGTGGCCTACCTGGAGCAGGCGCGCGGGCTCGTCGACGGTGGAGCCGACCTGCTCCTGGTCGAGACGATCTTCGACACCCTCAACGCCAAGGCCGCCATCTTCGCGCTGGAGACGCTGTTCGAGGAGCACGGACGCCGCTGGCCGGTGATCATCTCGGGCACCATCACCGACGCGTCGGGCCGCACACTGTCCGGCCAGGTGACCGAGGCGTTCTGGAACTCCGTCCGGCACGCCCGTCCGCTTGCCGTGGGGCTCAACTGCGCGCTCGGTGCCAAGGAGATGAGGCCCTACCTCGCGGAGCTCTCGCGCCTGGCGGACTGCTTCGTCTCGGCCTACCCCAACGCCGGCCTGCCGAACGCCTTCGGCGAGTACGACGAGGCGGCCGAGGAGACGGCCACAGTGGTCGGCGAGTTCGCCTCCGGCGGCCTTGTGAACCTGGTCGGCGGGTGTTGTGGGACGACGCCCGAGCACGTCGCCGCCGTCGCCGCAGCCGTCCACGGCAGAGCTCCGCGGATCCCCGCAGAGCTCGCGCCCGCCTGTCGGCTCTCCGGCCTGGAGCCGCTCAACATCACCGGCGAGTCGTTGTTCGTCAACGTGGGGGAGCGGACCAACATCACCGGCTCGGCCCGGTTCCGCAGGCTCATCAAGGAGGGCGACTACGCCGCCGCTCTCACCGTCGCCCGGCAGCAGGTCGAGGCCGGTGCTCAGATCATCGACGTCAACATGGACGAAGGGATGATCGACGGCGTCGAGGCGATGGACCGCTTCACGAAGCTGATCGCGGGCGAGCCCGACATCTCCCGGGTGCCGGTGATGGTCGACTCCTCCAAGTGGGAGGTGATCGAGGCCGGGCTGAAGTGCATCCAGGGCAAGGCGGTGGTCAACTCCATCTCGATGAAGGAGGGCGAGCAGCCCTTCTTGGAGCAGGCCCGGCTGTGCCGCAAGTACGGCGCCGCCGTGGTCGTCATGGCCTTCGACGAGAACGGCCAGGCCGACACCCTCGAGCGTCGCATCGCGATCTGCCAGAAGGCCTACGACCTCCTCACCCAGGAGGTCGGCTTCGACCCGTGTGACATCGTCTTCGACCCGAACATCTTCGCCATCGCGACCGGCATGGATGAGCACGCCAACTACGGGGTCGACTTCATCGAGGCGACTCGCTGGATCAAGGCCAACCTTCCCGGCGCCCTGGTCTCGGGCGGCGTGTCGAACGTGTCGTTCTCCTTCCGGGGCAACAACCCGGTCCGGGAGGCCATCCACGCCGTCTTCCTGTACCACGCGATCCAGGCCGGGATGGACATGGGCATCGTCAACGCCGGCGCCTTGGCGCTGTACGACGAGATCGACCCGGAGCTGCGCGAACGGGTGGAGGACGTCGTACTCAACCGTCGTCCCGACAGCACCGAGCGGCTGCTCGCGATCGCCGAACGGTTCAACGGCGAGGGTCGCCAGGTGCAGGGCGCCGACGACTCGTGGCGGTCCCTGCCCATCGGGGAGCGCATCACGCACGCCCTGGTGAAGGGCATCGACGAGTACGCCGAGCAGGACACCGAGGAGCTCAGGCAGGAGATCGCCGCACGCGGGGGCCGGCCGATCGAGGTCATCGAGGGTCCGCTGATGGCCGGCATGAACGTGGTGGGCGACCTCTTCGGCGCGGGCAAGATGTTCCTGCCGCAGGTGGTGAAGTCGGCCCGAGTGATGAAGAAGTCCGTGGCCCACCTCATCCCGTACATCGAGGCGGAGAAGGACCCCGCCGACGCCGGTCGCAGCAACGGCAAGATCGTCATGGCCACGGTCAAGGGCGACGTGCACGACATCGGCAAGAACATCGTCGGCGTGGTGCTGCAGTGCAACAACTACGAGGTGCTCGACCTCGGCGTGATGGTGCCCGCCCAGAAGATCCTCGACACCGTCAAGGAGGTCGGCGCCGACATCGTCGGCCTCTCCGGACTGATCACGCCCTCGCTCGACGAGATGGTGAACCTCGCCGCCGAGATGGAGCGGCAGGGGTTCGACATCCCGCTCCTGGTCGGAGGTGCCACCACCTCACGCGCCCACACTGCGGTGAAGGTCTCTCCGAAGTACCACGGCCCGGTGGTCTGGGTGAAGGATGCCTCGCGCTCGGTGCCGGTCGCCGCGGCCCTGCTCTCGGACGACCAGCGGCCCACGCTGCTCGCGGAGGTGGAGGCCGACTACGAGTCGATCCGGCGCAGACACGCGCAGAAGCGCAACGACCGGCCGATGCTGTCACTCGCACGGGCTCGGCAGAACCGCACACCTGTCGAGTGGGAGGGCTACGAGCCGCCCCGCCCTGCCGTCCTCCAGGGCGACGAGCCCTACGTCCGTGTCTTCGAGAGCTACCCGCTCGCCGAGCTGCGTGACTACATCGACTGGCAGCCGTTCTTCAACGCCTGGGAGATGAAGGGCAGCTTCCCCGACATCTTGAACAACCCCGCCTCCGGCGAGGCCGCCCGAAAGCTCTTCGAGGACGCACAGGAGATGCTCGACCGGGTCGTCGAGGAAGGCTGGCTGCGAGCGAACGCGGTCATCGGTCTCTTCCCGGCGAGCTCCGTCGACGACGACAGCATCGAGGTCTACACCGACGAGTCGCGTACCGAGGTCCGGACCAGGCTCGAGCACCTGCGTCAGCAGGGCGAGCACCGCGAGGGGGTGCCGAACCGCGCCCTGGCCGACTTCGTGGCGCCGAAGGAGACCGGGCTGCGCGACTACGTGGGTGCGTTCGCGGTCACGGCGGGCCTCGGCAGTGGCGAGAAGATCGCGGAGTTCAAGGAGCGTCACGACGACTACAGCGCAATCCTCCTCGAGTCGCTCGCGGACCGTCTGGCCGAGGCGTTCGCCGAGCGGCTCCACGAGCGCGTGCGTCGTGAGTTCTGGGGCTACGCGCCCGACGAGGACCTCGACAACGACGCGCTGATCAAGGAGCGCTACGCGGGCATCCGTCCGGCACCGGGCTACCCGGCCTGCCCGGACCACACCGAGAAGGCGGTCCTGTGGGACCTGCTCGACGTGCAGACGGCCACCGGGATCGAGCTCACCGAGTCGATGGCGATGTGGCCGGGCGCAGCGGTCAGCGGCTGGTACTTCTCACACCCGCAGTCGCAGTACTTCGTCGTCGGGCGAGTCTCCCGCGACCAGGTCGAGGACTACGCACGCCGCAAGGGCTGGACCCTCGCCGAGGCCGAGCGGTGGCTCTCGCCGAACCTCGGCTACGAGCCGGAGGACTGAGCGTGGGGGAGCGCCTGGACGCCGTCCTGTGGGACATGGACGGCACGCTGGTGGACACCGAGCCGTACTGGATCGAGTCGGAGTTCGAGCTCGTCGAGAAGCACGGCGGGAAGTGGAGCACCGAGCACGCGCTGAACCTGGTGGGAAACGACCTGATCGAGTCGGGGAGGTACATCCGCGAGCACGGTGGGATCGACCTCGAGCCGGCCGACATCGTCGAGGAGCTGCTCGACCGGGTCGTCGCACGAGTCGAGAGGCGTGTCCCCTGGCGGCCGGGCGCGGTCGAGCTCCTCGCCGACCTGCGCGCGAACGGCGTGCGCTGCGCGCTCGTGACGATGTCCTACCGCCGCTTCGTGGCACCGATCCTGGCCGGCCTGCCGGAGGGGACCTTCGAGGTCATCGTGACCGGTGACGCCGTGACGCAGGGCAAGCCCCACCCCGAGCCGTACCAGAAGGCAGCGGCGCTCCTCGGCGTCGACCCGGCGGGGACCTTGGCCATCGAGGACTCCAACACAGGTGCCCGGTCCGCGGAGTCGGCGGGGTGCACCGTCCTGGTCGTTCCCAACCATGTCCCGGTCCTCCCGGGCACGCGCCGGATCTTTCGTTCGAGTCTGGACGGACTCACGCATTCCGTACTTCCGAAACTGGTTCACGACTGATTGTTGCGATATTGCGACCTTTCATCCGGCGTTTTCGGGTGGCAGGTGCTCGCGGACCGGCGAGTAGTGTCCACGAGGTTCCGCTCCGGACATCCCTGTCGGGGGCACGTATTCGTGAGGTGAAAGTTGAACCGCAGACGAGGATTGCTGGCCCTGGCCAGTGCGGGCGTCTTGGTCGCGTCACTTGCAGCATGTGGTGGCGACGACTCGTCCAACGGCAACGGCGGCGGCAGTGCATCGGGGGAGCCCTGGATCCTGGGAACCACCGAGAGCGTGACCGCGATGGACCCGGCGGGTTCCTACGACTTCGGTTCGTGGAACCTGCAGTACAACATCTTCGAACAGCTCCTGACGATCCCGGCCGGCGAGACCGAGCCTGTGGGCGACGCGGCGGAGTCCTGCGACTACGAGGACGCCAAGACCGTCACCTGCAAGCTGAAGTCCGGCCTGAAGTTCTCCAACGGCCACGACCTGACCTCCTCGGACGTCAAGTTCTCGATGGAGCGCAACATCGCGATCGCTGACCCGAACGGCTCCTCGGTGCTCCTCGGGCAGATCACCGACGCCAAGACGAAGAAGCTCGGCGCGAGGGCGCGATCGAGACGCCCGACGACACCACGGTGATCTTCCACCTCAACGCCGAGGACACCACCTTCCTGAAGCTGCTGTCGACGGCGACGACGTCGATCGTCGACGAGGAGATCTTCCCGGCCGACAAGCTGCTGGCCGACGACAAGGTCGTCGGCTCGGGCCCCTTCAAGCTCAGCCAGTACAAGCCCGGTGAGCAGGCCGTGCTCGAGGCCAACGAGAGCTACGAGGGCGAGCGCACCCCGAGCGCGCCGCAGATCTTCGTCCAGTACTACAACGACCCGTCGCCGCTGAAGCAGGCGATCGAGGCCGGTGACGTCGACATCGCCTGGCGGACCCTGAGCCCGACCGACCTGAACGACCTCGAGGGCAAGGACGGCGTCCAGGTCGTCAAGGGTGAGGGCTCGGAGTTCCGCTACTGGGTGTTCCAGTTCGACAACAAGACGGTCAAGGACAAGGCAGTCCGCCAGGCGGTCGCGCAGGTCATCGACCGTGAGACCATCGCCAAGGACGCCTACGACGGCACCGTCGCACCGGCACTCTCCATCGTGCCGCCGGGCTTCGGGGGCCAGAAGGACTCGTTCCAGGAGAAGTACGGTGAGCCGAACGTCGACGCCGCCAAGAAGCTGCTCGCCGACGCCGGTGTGAAGACGCCGGTCGACCTCACCCTTGGCTACACGCCGACCCACTACGGCCCCAACGCGGTCGACGAGGCGAGCGAGCTCGCGGCTCAGCTGAACGACAGCGGCCTGTTCAAGGTCAAGACCGAGGACGCGGAGTGGGAGGAGTACCAGACCCTCTACAAGGAGGGCGCGTACGACCTGTTCATCCTGGGTTGGTACCCCGACATCCTGGACGCGGACAACTACCTGTCCCCGTTCGTGCGTGACGGCGGCTTCTACGCCAACAACTACTCCAACCCCGAGGTCAACAAGCTCCTCGACCAGGAGCTCGCCGAGACCGACGAGGCGAAGCGCAACGAGATCATCGGCCAGCTGCAGGACATCGTGGCCGAGGATGTCCCGCTCGTTCCTTCCTGGAACGGTCAGAACGTCGCTGTGGCCCGTGACGGTATGGAAGGCGTCGAGGAGACCCTCGACCCGACCTACATCTTCCGGTTCTGGGGCATCAGCAAGAACAGCTAGTACATCGGAAGGGGGAGGACGCGTGTTCCACGCGCCCTCCCCCTTTTTCTGCAAGGAAGGAAGTTGATGAGCGCGGGAGCAGGATCGTTACCCCGTTACGTCGTCCAGCGTCTGCTACTGATGATCCCGATGATCTGGTTGGTCATCACGATGGTCTTTCTGCTGCTCCGTGTCGCCCCGGGTGACCCGGTCTCGGCAGCAGTCGGAGGCAAGCTCAGCGAGGCGGCGCTCGACGAGCGGCGTGCCGCTCTGGGCCTTGACCGGCCGCTGATCGTCCAGTACCTCGAGTACCTCGGCAACGTCGCGACGCTGGACCTCGGCAAGACCATCTCCGACAACCGTCCGGTCCTCGAGATCATCCGCGACAACGGCGGGGCCACCTTGACCCTGTCGGTCGGGGCGTTCCTCATCGCGCTCGTCGTCGGCATCCCGCTCGGCCTGATGGCCGGGCGGCGCCGCGACTCGGCGGGCGACGTGGTGGCGCGGCTCTTCGGCGTCGTGAGCTACGCGGCGCCGGTCTTCTTCATCGGTCTGATGGCGCAGATCTGGATCGCCGCGCCGCTGGGGTGGCCCACGTCGGACATCGCCTCGCCGATGACGAAGTTCGAGGTACAGCCGGTGACCCACATCCTGCTCGTGGACTCCATGATCGCCGGGAACTGGGAGGCCACGCTGCGACGTGTTCGAACACCACGTCCTGCCGTGTCTCGTGCTCGGCCTACTCCTCTGCGGCGTCTTCATCCGCCTGGTTCGGGTCAACGTCCTCCAGACGTTGAAGGGTGACTACGTCGAGGCGGCCCGGGCGAGGGGCATCTCGGAGAAGCACGTCATGCGTCGTCACGCCTTCAGGAACGCGCTCGTCCCGGTCATCACGGTGATCGGCCTCCAGGTCGCGCTCACCCTGTCCGGCGCGATCCTGACCGAGCGGACGTTCAACTGGCCCGGCCTGGGGACCCAGCTCTACAACTACCTGATCGCGCGCGACTACGTGGCGGTCCAGGGACTGGTGACCTTCTTCGCGCTCATCGTCATCGTCGTCAGCCTGATCATCGACATCGTCAACGCCCTGATCGACCCTCGAGTGAGGTACTGATGTTCGCCTGGTCTCATCGCTCCGTTCCGCAAGACCAGCGGCCTGGCCCGGTGGATCCTGGTGGTCGGCATCGTCATCACGGTCGCCTTCGTGGTCATGGCCGTCTTCGCGCCGTGGCTGGCGCCGCTCGACTTCAACCAGCGCGAGATCGACGGTCAGAAGCTCCCGAAGATGGCTCCGCCCAGCGGGGAGTTCTGGTTCGGCACGAGCGACCAGTTCTACGACGTCTTCTCGCGTGTGATCTGGGGAGCCCGGACCGCGATCGAGGTCGTCGGGCCTGTCGATCATCATCTCCGTGGTCGTCGGCGTGCCCCTCGGCCTGATGTCCGGGTACATCGGCGGCTGGCTCGACCGCAGCCTGGTGTTCGTGATGGACGCCCTGTACGCCTTCCCGTCGCTGCTCCTCGCGATCGTGTTCTCGTTCCTCCTGACCGACGCGCTCGGCGGTGGTGTCGTCGCGGCGGCGCTCTCGATCACGGTCATCTACATCCCGCAGTACTTCCGGGTGGTGCGGAACACCGCGGTGAGCGCCAAGGAGGCGACCTACGTCGAGGCGGCCCGTGCCATCGGCGCACCCCACCGGACGGTCATGGGCAAGTACCTCTTCGGCAACGTCATCCAGTCGGTCCCGGTGATCGGGACGCTCAACGCGGCCGACGCGATCGGCACCCTCGCCGGCCTCGGCTTCCTCGGCCTCGGCATCCAGCCGAACGAGGCGGCCGAGTGGGGATACGACCTGAGCCGCGCCCTCGACGACGCTTCCGCCGGCATCTGGTGGACGGCGTTCTTCCCCGGCATGGCCATCGTCTTGCTGGTCACCGGCCTGACCCTGGTGGGCGAGGGGCTCAACGAGACCATCAACCCGGTCCTGCGGAAGCGACGGCTGCTTCCGGTGGACATGCCGGCGAACGAGCCCAGCAGCTACCTCGCAGAGGGCGACGCCGCCGCACTCGGCCAGAGCGCCCCCGACGCCCGTCGCAGGGACGACGTGGCTCGTCGCACCATGAGAACGACCACCGTCGCCGAGAGGACCAGGCACGATGACCGAGCTGCACGACGGCTCCGCTGACACCCGCACCCGCGGCGACCTCGTGATCGACGCCCAGGACCTGCGCATCTGGTACGGCAGCGAGCGCGGCCCGGTCAAGGCGGTCGACGGGGTGAGCTTCACCCTGCGCAAGGGCGAGATCCTCGGCCTGGTGGGTGAGTCCGGCTGCGGCAAGTCGACGCTCGGCCGCGGCCTTCTCGGCCTGCTGCCCGAGGGCGCGAAGATGGACGGACACCTGCGACTTCAAGGGCGAGGACCTGCTCGCGCTGCCGAAGAAGCAGATGTTCGCCAAGCGCGGCACCGAGCTCGGCATGATCTTCCAGGAGCCGCTGACCCGGCTGAACCCGCTGATGCGGATCTCCCAGCACTTCGAGGAGACGCTGAAGACCCACGAGAAGGGCATCAGCAAGGAGGAGGTCGAGCGCCGGTCGCTGGAGGTCCTGCGGGTGATGGGCATCCCGCCCACGCGGTACCGCTCCTACCCGCACGAGTTCTCCGGGGGCATGCGCCAGCGGCTGATGATCGCGCTGGCGCTCGTGCTCCGGCCGGCCTTCGTGGTCGCCGACGAGCCGACGACGGCGCTCGACGTGCTGGTCGAGGCACAGATCATCCGGATCCTGCACGACCTGCGTCGCGACTTCGACACCTCGCTGCTGCTGATCACGCACAACCTCGGCATCATCGCCGAGGCGTGCGACCGCGTGGCGGTGATGTACGCCGGGGAGATCGTCGAGATCGGTGATGCCCGGGAGGTCTTCACCGAGCCCCAGCACCCCTACACCAGGGAGCTGCTCCGGTCGACGATCTCGCTGTCCACCACGGGGCTCAACTTCATCCCTGGTGCCCCGCCGGACCTGGTGACGCCGCCGAGCGGCTGCCACTTCCACCCCAGGTGCCCCGACGCCATGAACGTGTGCGCCACGGCCCACCCCGAGCAGCGGGTGATGCCGAACGGCACACGGGTGCAGTGCTGGGCCGCCGACCTCGCCAACGGGGTCGTCGAGCTCAGCGACGACGAGAAGGCACCGCTGGCCCGAGAGGAGATCTCCGTTGCAGACGAAGCGTGACGTGACAGACACCGGGGCGGACCTGGTCAGCATCGAGGACCTGGAGGTCCACTTCGAGCTGCGGGGAGGCGCCCTCCGGCGACTGTTCGGCCTGGACACCGGGTCGGTCAAGGCCGTCGACGGGGTGAACATCACCTTGAGGCGCGGTGAGGTGCTGGGGCTGGTAGGGGAGTCCGGAAGCGGCAAGACCACCCTCGGCCGGGCCATCCTGGGCCTCGCACCCTCGACGAAGGGCTCGATCACCTACCACGAGCGAGGCACCGGCGGGCAGGTCACCGACCGGGTGGTCTCCGACCTCAGGGGGGCCGAGCTGCGCAAGCTGCGCACCGACCTCCAGATGGTGTTCCAGGACCCGCACGCCGCGCTCAACCCCTCGATGACCATCGAGGCAGCGGTCGGGCACCCTCTCAAGATCCACGGCATCGCATCCGGGGCCGAGCTCAAGAAGCGCGTTGCGGCGGCCCTCGAGCGGGTCGGTCTCGCTCCCGCCGAGCAGTTCATGTCGAAGTACCCCTCGGACCTGTCCGGTGGGCAGAAGCAGCGGGCCGTGATCGCCCGGGCGATCATCCTCGACCCCGAGGTGCTGGTCGCAGACGAGCCGGTGTCCATGCTCGACATGAGCGTCCGGGCGAAGATCCTGCAGCTGATGCTGGACCTGAAGAACGACCTCGGGCTCACCTACGTCTACATCACGCACGACCTGGCGAGCGCGAAGTTCTTCTGCGACCGGATCGCGATCATGTACCTCGGCCGGATCGTGGAGATCGGGCCGACCGACGAGATCTTCGCCGACCCCAAGCACCCCTACACCAAGGCGCTTCTCAAGGCGATCCCGGAGCCGGACCCGCGCAAGATGGTCGCGCGGGACCTACCCCGCGGCGAGATCCCCGACGCGGCCCGTCCGCCGCTCGGCTGCTCGTTCCACCCTCGCTGTCCCGAGGCTGTGGCGGAGTGCGGGTGGGAGTCGCGTGACCTGCGGAACCTGCTCGAGGAGCACTGGACCCGGCAGGACCCTTCGGTCTACGAGGAGGAGCAGGGTCTCGTCGGCGACCTCGACAAGCTCGACGAGTCCGCCAAGACGGTGACGCTCGGCGACGGGGCCAACGCGTCGAAGGTCAAGGCGATGCTGGACGGGATCCGCGCGGAGAACCGTGAGGAGCGGTTCTGGACCGGTGTGGATTCGGTCGAGGAGACCGCTGAGGGGGTCAGGATCGACTTCCACAAGGGGTACGACCCGCTGTTGCGCCGGTCCAACGACGTGGAAGTCGCCTGCGTGCTCTATCCGTCCGCTGTCACCCCGGAACCGGCTCGCCCGGAAGCCGGCGAGTCGAAGCGCTGACCTTCGGCACCCAGACAGATCGCCCGTCGCCCGTGATCGAGCGACGGGCGATCTCGCGTCGCCGGACCGACCAGACCGACGCCCTGGCTAGGGACGCCGCTCGCCGACACCGGTGTCGGCAGTCAGGACCTCCACCGTCTCGAGGTCGGTGGGTAGCGCCGGTGGCGTCCCGCCGAACTCGGGGCAGAGCTGCTGGTGTGCGCACCAGCCGCACAACGCGCTTCGCCGTGGCCGCCAGTCGCCGGTCTGCTGGGCGAGCGAGATCGCCTTCCACAGGGCCTCGACCTTGCGCTCGGTGGCGCGAAGGTCAGCCTCGTCGGGGCAGTAGCGCAGCAGCTCGCCGCTGCCGAGGTAGATCAGCTGCAGCATCGCCGGGACAACGCCCCTGGTCCGCCAGATGACCAGGGCGTAGAACTTCATCTGGAAGAGCGCCTTCGCCTCGAACGCGGGGTGCGGCGCCTTGCCTGTCTTGTAGTCGACCACGCGGATCTCACCGGTGGGGGCGACGTCGACCCGGTCCACGAACCCGCGCAGCAGGAGCTTGGACTCGAGGAGGGTCTCGACATAGAGCTCTCGCTCGGCGGGCTCGAGACGGGTCGGGTCCTCCAGCGCGAAGTAGCGCTCGAGGGACTCACGGCACGAGCCCAGCCAGGCACCGATCTCGGGTCCCTCCTCACCGAACATCTCGGCGATCTCGGGATCCGCCTCCAGCACGGACTCCCAGGCCGGCTGGAGCAGCTGCGCCGCCTGATCGGGCGTGCGGTGCGGCGCGGGCAGGTCGAAGAGGTCCTCGAGCACCTTGTGCACGACTGTGCCCCGCACGGCGTCGGGGGAGAACGGCTCCGGCAGCCGGTCCACGGTCCGGAAACGGTAGAGCAGCGGGCAGGACATGAAGTCACTCGCCCGGCTCGGCGACAGGGAGCCGAGCACCTCGACGCCGTCCACAGCTGTCCTGCCTGCCACGTCCTGGGTCATGTCGAGAACCCTAGGCGACGGTACCGACCGTTTTCGGACGGCCCGGCGAGATAGCGTGGAGTCGTGGAGCAGAGGACAGCAGACAACGGCCCGGCGGCGAAGCGCCCGCCCGGCACATGGCGCATCGGGCAGATCGGCGGCGTCGACGTGCTCGTCCGCTCCTCCTGGCTGCTGGTGGCGGTGCTCATCTCGGTGATGCTCGCTCCGCGCGTCGAGCAGGTGCAGCCGGGGCTCGGCGGCTGGCAAGTACGTCGCCGGCCTGGCCTTCGCGGTGCTGCTCTACCTCTCCGTCCTGCTGCACGAGATGTCGCACGCACTCATGGCCAAGCGCTACGGCCTGCCCGTGCGCTCGATCACGCTGCACTTCCTCGGTGGTGTCACCGAGATCGAGGGGGAGCCGGACACCCCGAAGCGGGAGTTCGGCGTCTCCGTGGTCGGACCGCTGACGTCCATCGCGGTTGGCGTGCTGTTCGTGGCCCTGTGGTTCGTCACGCCGGCCGGTCTGCTCCGCATGGCGGTCGAGGGCCTGGCCGGAGCCAACCTCGTCGTCGGGATCTTGAACCTCGTCCCTGGCCTGCCCCTCGACGGCGGCCGGGTTCTCCGGGCCGCGGTCTGGAAGGTCACCGGCAGCCCATACCGCGGCACGATCGTGGCGGGCTGGGGCGGGCGCGTCGTGGCGGTGCTCGTCCTGCTGTGGCCGATGCTGCAGCCCCTGGTGCTCAACCGACCGCCCGACCTCGTGGACTACCTCCTCGCCTTCGTCATCGCGACGTTCCTGTGGGGCGGAGCCTCGGCGGCGATCATGTCCGCGCGTATTCGAAGCAAGCTTCCGGCGCTCCAGGCGCGGCCCCTTGCTCGGCGCGCCCTCGCCGTCCCGCACGACCTCCCGCTGGCCGAGGCGGTACGACGTGCCCAGGAGCAGCAGGCGGGGAGCATCGTCGTGCTCGACCAGCACGGCCGGCCGAGCGGGGTCGTCAACGAGGCCGCCGTCCTGGCCACGCCTGAGGAGCGCCGTCCATGGCTGTCCGTGGAGGCCGTGTCCCGGACGATCGAGCCGGGGCTGCATGCTTCCCGCGGACATCGGAGGCGAGGCCCTGATCCGCGCGATGCAGAGCACGCCCGCCACGGAGTACCTCCTCGTCGAGCCCGACGGCAGCGTCTTCGGCGTCCTGGTCAGCGACGACGTCGACCGCGCCTTCGCGGCGACCACCTGACGCCCGTTATCCTCCTGCGCATGCCCTCCGACGACCCCACTTCGGTGACGCCTGCCCCGAACCACCAGCCCGGCCAAGCCCTCGACGGCGGCGACGTGGCTCCCGAGACCTGGTCCGGGGTGCACCGCGGACCGCTGCGGGCGGGGGAGTGGGTCCGGCTGACAGACACGAAGGGACGCCGCCACAACATCTGCCTCGAAGAGGGCAAGCGGTTCTTCACCAACCGGGGCTCGATCGACCACGACGACCTCATCGGGCGTCCCGAGGGCTTCGGCGTCACGTCGTCCGCGGGCGGGGAGTACCTCGTCTTCCGTCCGCTGCTCAGCGAGTTCGTCGTCTCGATGCCGCGCGGCGCCGCGGTCGTGTACCCGAAGGATGCCGCCCAGATCGTCGCGATGGCCGATGTCTTCCCCGGCGCCCGGGTCGTCGAGGCAGGGGTCGGCTCCGGAGCGCTGACCTGCTCGCTGCTGCGCGCGGTCGGGCCCCACGGACTCGTGTCGTCGTACGAACGGCGTGAGGAGTTCGCGGAGGTCGCGCGCAAGAACGTCACCCAGTTCTTCGGCGGGCAGCACCCGGCCTGGAGGCTGACCGTCGGCGACCTCGTCGAGGCGCTCCCCGTTGGCGAGTCGCCCGGCACGGTCGACCGGGTGATCCTGGACATGCTCGCGCCCTGGGAGTGCGTCGACGTCGTCGCCGACGCACTCACCCCCGGCGGCATCGTGTGCGCCTACGTCGCGACCACGACCCAGCTCGGACGCACCGTGGAGACCATCCGAGCTCACGGGGGCTTCACCGAACCGCAGCCCTGGGAGACGCTCGTGCGTGACTGGCACGTCGAGGGGCTCGCGATCCGCCCGGGCCACAAGATGATCGGCCACACCGGCTTCCTGGTCACCGCCCGCCGGATGGCTCCGGGGGAGAAGGCCCCGGCGAAGAAGCGGCGCCCCGCTCCCGGGGCCTACGGGTCCGACTACCAGGGCCCGCGACCGGCCGGTCTTCCGCCCACCGTCGGCGACGAGCCGTTCGACTCCTGAGCCGCAGAAGAACGGACAAGTCGTTGTGAATCCGCAACCGACACACGTGAGATAACGGCTTCACAAACTTGCCTCCGCGAGTAGGGTCGAAATCCAGAGGCCATGCGGAGGTGATGGGCTTGTCAGCATCAGAGAGTGGGTCCGGCCGGTCGGGTTCACGATCGCCGGAGGAGCTGAGAGCGCAGCTGGGCTTCCTCGAGGAGGAGGTCGCCGACCTGCGTCGCCGGCTCGCTGAGACTCCCGGGCACTCCCGGGGGATCGAGCAGCGGTTGGCCGACACCCAGCGTTCTCTGGCGGCCGTGACGGCACAGAACGAGCGGCTCGCACAGACCCTCCGTGAGGCGCGCGACCAGATCATGACGCTCAAGGAGGAGGTCGACAGGCTGGCGCAGCCGCCGGCCGGTTTCGGCACCTTCTTGAACCGCAACGAGGACGACACCATCGACGTCTTCACCGGCGGACGCAAGCTGCGGGTGAACGTCAGCCCGTCCGTGGAGATCGACGAGCTGCGCCGTGGCCAGGAGGTCATGCTCAACGAGGCGCTCAACGTCGTCGCCGCCCTCGACTACGAGGAGGTGGGCGAGGTCGTCATGCTCAAGGAGATCCTCGCGGACGGTGACCGGGTCCTCGTCATCGCCAACGCCGACGAGGAGCGGGTCGTGCGCATCGCCGAGCCGTTGCGCGGCGAGAACATCCGCGCAGGGGACTCGCTGCTGCTCGACGGGCGCTCGGGATACGTCTACGAGCGGGTGCCGAAGTCCGAGGTCGAGGAGCTCGTGCTCGAAGAGGTCCCGGACATCGACTACGAGAGCATCGGCGGCCTGATGAGGCAGATCGAGGCGATCCGCGACGCCATCGAGCTCCCGTACCTCTACCCCGACCTGTTCAAGGAGCACCAGCTCAAGCCGCCCAAGGGGGTCCTCCTCTACGGTCCTCCCGGCTGCGGCAAGACCCTGATCGCGAAGGCTGTCGCGAACTCGCTCGCGAAGAAGGTGGCGGCCAAGACCGGTCAGGAGGGGAAGAGCTTCTTCCTCAACATCAAGGGCCCCGAGCTCCTCAACAAGTACGTCGGCGAGACCGAGCGGCACATCCGGCTGGTGTTCCAGCGGGCCCGTGAGAAGGCCTCGGGCGGGACGCCGGTCATCGTCTTCTTCGACGAGATGGACTCGCTCTTCCGCACGCGTGGCTCCGGGGTGTCCTCGGACGTCGAGAACACCATCGTGCCGCAGCTGCTGTCGGAGATCGACGGCGTCGAGGGACTCGAGAACGTCATCGTGATCGGTGCGTCCAACCGCGAGGACATGATCGACCCGGCGATCCTCCGCCCGGGCCGTCTCGACGTGAAGATCAAGATCGAGCGCCCCGACGCCGAGTCGGCCCGCGACATCTTCTCGAAGTACCTCACGCCCGAGCTGCCGTTGCACGCCGACGACCTCGCCGAGTTCGGTGGGGACCGTGAGGCGTGCGCCGGCGGGATGATCCGGGCCACGGTCGAGCGGATGTACACCGAGACCGAGGAGAACCGCTTCCTGGAGGTCACCTACGCCAACGGTGACAAGGAGGTCTTGTACTTCAAGGACTTCAACTCCGGCGCCATGATCCAGAACATCGTCGACCGGGCGAAGAAGATGGCGATCAAGGACCTCCTCGACAACGACCAGAAGGGTCTGCGGGTCCAGCACCTGCTCCAGGCGTGCGTCGACGAGTTCAAGGAGAACGAGGACCTGCCGAACACCACCAACCCCGACGACTGGGCGCGCATCTCCGGCAAGAAGGGCGAGCGGATCGTGTTCATCCGCACGCTCATCACGGGCAAGCAGGGCACGGAGCCCGGGCGCTCGATCGACACGGTGTCGAACACCGGCCAGTACCTCTGACTGGGTGTGTCCCTATTCGGGACTCACCGGCTTCCCTTGGCCCCACCCCTGACGGGGTGGTGGTTCTTGGTTGCCGTCCGAGCGCCCACTACTCCTTAGCGGCGGGTCTTGTCTCGGTTCCGACCCAGGCCCGTTCGTGTAGCGGAGTGGCGGTGGGCTCTTCCCCGGTCCATCCGGGTGCGAGCGGTACGGGCGCAGGCGGCCGGCGGGTAGCGGCGGCGAACTCATGGTGTCCTAGCCGGTGGTAGCGGGCGAGGTTGATAGCGGCGTTCAGGTCGCGGTGATGACGGCCATCGCGTCCGGTCATACGTGCGCTCCGAGGTCAGGTGGCCGATGGTCCTCGCGGTCCAGCAGGTCTTGGGTACGACATGCCCAGCACGGTGACCACGGGCTCCGTCCGTGCAATAGGGACACACCCAGTGAGACAAGGACAGGGGCCGGGGCCGGTGCGGCCTCGGCCCCTCGTCACGTTCGGGGCGTCATCTGGTGGCTGTGCCGAGATGTCGCGCTGCCTCCACCGCCGAGGAGAACCTCCAGCGGTCTCGGGTCGTGCCGGTGACGCTGCGTCGTGCGTCCTCGCGGCGGTCGGGCCGGCCGGACCGCTGCCCTGCGGGAGACGGTGGAGCGTCGGCCTCGCGCGACCCAGGGCCGGTGTGGTGGCTCTCACCCACGAAGCGACACCACCTCTGCGGGCTCGGCGCCCACGACGTCGTCGCGGAGTCGCTGCTCGAGCCAGCGGACCAGACCGGTCTCGTAGGGTGAGCTCCCGCTGTGACCCTGGCACACGCCGTGTGTGATCGCGCGAGCCACGTCGGGGATGGAGAAGCCGCTCTCTGTCGCCCACCGGCCCAGCACTGCCAGTGCCTCGTAGGAGCCGACTCCGTATCGCAGCATGAGTACGCCCTTGGCCTGTTCGACGACGGCGAGCTCAGGCATGTCCACCTCCCTGCCTTGGGACCACGGGCGTGGCACTGTGGCTCGGTGCCGCCAGTGCGTGGTCCAGCGTGACTGTCGCTCTCTCGGTGATCCGCGTCGGCCGCTCGAGCATGGCTCTCGACACCCTGGCTCGCAGGAGTCGGAGCACACGGCGGTCCCCACGCACCCTCACGAGAAGCTCCCGGGCAGCCGTCTCGGGCCGCCAGCCCTCAGCCATGACAGAGCGGAGCAGGGCGATCGAGGCGTGGTCGACCTGGGTCCTCACACGAGGCCGCGGGTAGGCGACGGATGCCATGTCCATCAAAGATCCTCCGGTGCATAGTCTCTCGCCACCGGAGTCTGGGGTGGCATCCCCAAAAGGGACTAGATGAGCCAAGGTAGGCAGCCGATTCGCTGTTTGCAAGCGGATCGCGAAACTCCCTGGGGGTGGGTGCATGTTTCCTGGGGCGATGTGGTACAGATGCGCGGCTTGTCCGGAATGACCTGTGGCCCCCGGGGACTACCGGACCTGGCTAGGCCGGAAGGTCGAGCTCCCGTGCGACGACACGTCGGGCGACCTCGCGGATGACCAGGTGGTTGTTCCGTGAGTAGGCGCGCAGCCGCTGGAAGGCGTCGTCGGGCTCGATCCCGTGCAGGGCCGCCAGGAACCCCTTCGCCTGCTCGATGATCACCCGTGACTGCAGTGCGGTGTTCAGCTGTTCCACGCGCAGTCTCCGCGGTCTCGTGGGCCTCGCGGCGCAGGCTGCGGCGCAGGTTGCAGACCACGCCGCGGATGTCGGGGTCGTCGAGCAGGTTGGTCAGCGCGGCCTCCGCCCAGACCCACCCTGTCTCGGTCAGCAGCCTTATCTCGAGCGGCGGGTGCGCTCCGGGCTGCGCGACGACCTGCTCCATGAACTCCGCCAGTGCCGGTCGCTCGTCGGGGTGCAGCAGCGGCACCACGCTGGTGCCGACGATCGAGTCCTCCCAGCCGAACAGCTGCCTGAGCGCGGGACTCGCCCACGAGACGATCGCGTCGGACCGGAGGATCAAAGCCGCGTCGGTGGAGCGCTCCAGCAGCGGCTCGAGGGACTTGCCGAGGGTAGTGGAGACGCCGACGACGCCGATCAGGGCGCCGTCGCGGTAGATGCCGGTGTCGATCACCATGCCCGGGAAGACGGTGCCCTCCTTGCTCCGGACCGGGAAACCGCCGTACCAGGACCCGCCGCCGCGGAGGGCCTTCATGACGTCTGACGCCTGCTCGTTGGCCACGTCCGGGACCGAGCAGGTCCTCGATGGTCCGCCCGACGGCCTCCTTGGTGGTCCAGCCGTAGAGCTCCTGCGCGGCGCGGTTCCAGTAGGCAACGACGCCGTTGACGTCCGTGACGATCACAGCCGTGCCCTGGGACTCCAGGATCTCCTCGGCTGTGAACGCGCCCACGTCGTCGTACGACATCCTGCTCCTGCTCCCCCCGTCAGCGCGGTGCAGGCGAGCACCCCGCGAGTTTCATAGTAAAGCGGGGGACAATGCTCGGGGTGTTGCTTTCGGCCGGTTCAATGGTCAAACGTCGCGCACCTGTGCCACCGACCCCTGGTCCGTCCGCGTAGGCTCGGTGCATGAGCGTTCGTCGCGTTATGGGGACCGAGACGGAGTTCGGCATCTCGGTCTCCGGACAGCCCACCGCCAACCCGATGGTGGCCTCGTCCCAGGTGGTCAACGCCTACGCGAGCGCCACCCTGCGCGCGCGGAGGGCCAGGTGGGACTTCGAGGAGGAGTCCCCGCTGCGGGACGCGCGTGGGTTCGACATGTCCCGCGAGGTCGCCGACGCCTCCCAGCTGACCGACGAGGACCTCGGCCTGGCGAACGTGATCCTCACCAACGGCGCACGGCTCTACGTCGACCACGCCCACCCTGAGTACTCCACGCCCGAGTGCACGAACCCGCGCGACGTCGTGCTGTGGGACAAGGCGGGGGAGCAGGTGATGCTCGACGCGGCCAAGCTGGCCGCGACCATCCCGGGGTCCTCGCCGATCCTGCTGTACAAGAACAACACGGACAACAAGGGCGCCTCCTACGGTGCCCACGAGAACTACCTGATGCGGCGGTCCACGCCCTTCGGCGAGATCGTCCGTCACCTCACGCCGTTCTTCGTGAGCAGGGCGGTCGTGACCGGTGCGCGGGCGGGTCGGCATCGGCCAGGACGGCCGCGACCACGGGTTCCAGCTCAGCCAGCGGGCGGACTACTTCGAGGTCGAGGTGGGTCTCGAGACCACGCTCAAGCGGCCGATCATCAACACCCGCGACGAGCCTCACGCAGACCCGGAGAAGTACCGCCGGCTCCACGTGATCATCGGCGACGCGAACCTCTCGGAGATCTCGACCTACCTCAAGGTCGGTACGACGGCACTGGTGCTCGCCATGATCGAGGACAGGTTCATCTCCAGGGAGCTGACCGTCGACCAGCCCGTCCGTTCGCTCCGGGCGGTCTCCCACGACCCCTCGCTCAAGCATCTGCTGACGATGGCGGACGGGCGCACCCTGACCGCCGTACAGCTGCAGATGGAGTACCTCGAGCTGGCCCGCAAGTACGTCGAGGACAAGCTCGGCTCCGACGCCGACGCTCAGACCCTCGACGTGCTCGACCGGTGGGAGTCCGTGCTCACGCGGCTGGAGACCGACCCGATGCAGTGTGCCCGCGAGCTCGACTGGGTCGCCAAGCTCAAGCTGCTCAACTCCTACCGCGACCGCGACGGACTCGACTGGGACGACGCCAAGCTGCACCTCGTCGACCTGCAGTACTCCGACATCCGGCCCGACAAGGGGCTCTACCACCGGCTGGTGGGGATGGGGCGCATGGACCGGCTCCTGACCGACGACGAGATCGCCGAGGCGATGTACCGGCCGCCGTCGGACACGCGGGCCTACTTCCGCGGCAGGTGTCTGGAGAAGTACGCCGACCGGATCGCCGCCGCCTCGTGGGACTCGGTGATCTTCGACCTCCCCGGCCACGAGTCCCTCCAGCGGGTGCCCACCATCGACCCGCTGCGCGGCACCCGCAGGCACGTGGGAGAACTCCTCGACCGTTGTGACACCGCAGAGAGCCTGTTTGCTGCTCTGACTGGGTAGGGTCGTCATTGCCGAGGGGTTTGGCCCCCTGACGACAGGAGATGCGGTCATGGCACAGGAGCGGAAGCAGCCGAAGAAGTCGCCCGAGACGGAGGAGGCCACCGAGGCCGCCCCCACCGAGGACGTGGCCGAGCGCAAGGAGCAGCTCGACGAGGACATCGACGCGATCCTCGACGAGATCGACGACGTGCTCGAGTCGAACGCCGAGGACTTCGTGAAGTCGTTCATCCAGAAGGGTGGAGAGTAGACCCGAATGAGTGACCCACGACAGGTCGACGCCCGCCTGCCCTCCGCCTACCTGGCCCCCGGATCCTCGTCGTTCGCCGAGTTCCTGTCCCAGCAGGCTCCCGAGCTGCTCCCGGCGCACCGCAACCTGCCGCCGGGCAGCGCCGCGGACCTCTCGCCGCACGGCACGACGATCGTGGCCACCACCTTCGGCGGGGGCGTGGTCATGGCGGGAGACCGGCGCGCCACGATGGGCAACGTCATCGCCCAGCGTGACATCGAGAAGGTGTTCCCGGCCGACGAGTTCTCCGCGGTGGGCATCGCCGGCAGCGCCGGTCTGGCGGTGGAGATGGTCCGGCTGTTCCAGACCGAGCTCGAGCACTACGAGAAGATCGAGGGCACGACCCTGTCGATGGACGGCAAGGCGAACCGTCTGGCGGCACTGATCCGGTCCAACCTGGGGATGGCCATGCAGGGCCTGGCCGTCGTCCCCCTCTTCGCCGGCTACGACCTCACCACGAGCAAGGGCCGGATCTTCTCCTACGACGTCACGGGTGGCCGCTACGAGGAGACCGCCTTCCACGCCGTCGGGTCGGGCTCGTTGTTCGCGCGTGGGTCGCTGAAGAAGCTCTACCGCGACGACCTCGACGCCGAGGGGAGCGTCACCGCGGCCATCCAGGCGCTGTACGACGCCGCCGACGACGACTCGGCGACGGGCGGGCCGGACCTGACCCGCCGGATCTTCCCGGTGGTCGCGGTGATCACCGCGGACGGCTACCGCCGCATGCCGGACGAGGACGTCGCCGCGATCGCCGACCGCGTGATCAACGCCCGGATGACGCGTCCGGACGGACCCGCCGCGTCCCTGACCTGAGTCTCGACAGGCTCGACCACCAAGGAGAACTGCACCCATGACCATGCCGTTCTACGTCTCGCCCGAGCAGCTGATGAAGGACCGGGCGGACTTCGCGCGCAAGGGCATCGCCCGTGGCCGCAGCGTCGCCGTCGTGCAGTACGCCGACGGGATCATCTTCGTCTCGGAGAACCCCTCGCAGGCGCTGCACAAGGTCAGCGAGATCTACGACCGGATCGCGTTCGCCGCAGTCGGGCGCTACAACGAGTTCGAGAACCTTCGCATCGCCGGCGTCCGCCTCGCCGACATGCGCGGCTACGCCTACGACCGGCGCGACGTGACCGGGCGGGGCCTCGCGAACGCCTACGCCCAGACGCTGGGCACGATCTTCTCCAGCGGCGGGGAGAAGCCCTACGAGGTGGAGATCTTCGTCGCCGAGGTGGATGACACTCCCGAGCAGGACCAGATCTACCGCCTCACCTACGACGGGCAGGTGGCCGACGAGCACGGGTTCGCGGTGATGGGCGGCAACGCGGAAGCAGTCGCGGCTCACATGCGTGAGCACTACCAGGACGGCTCGAGCATGGAGGACGCCCTGAGGCTCGCCGTCGAGGCGCTGGGGCAGGGAGAGAGCAGCCCGCGGGTGATCGCCGCGGAGGACCTCGAGGTGGCGGTGCTCGACAGGAGCCGTCCCCAGCAGCGCAAGTTCAAGCGCCTCCCGGCGGACCAGCTCGCTGCGATCCTCGGCGAGCGGGCCGGTACGGCACCCGGCAAGCACGGGCCGGGGGAGTCGACCAGCCCCTCGGAGCGCAGCGCCGCCGAGCACGGCCCGACCGGCGAACCGCCGGTGGCGCCCCCCGTCGAGCCCGATGACCAGTGACGAGCAGCGTCTTTGGCAGCAGGTCGGGCAGGACGAGGTCATCTACGACGGCTGGCTGAAGATCCACCGCAGGACCTACCGCCTCCCCGACGGCCGGACGGTGGAGTGGGACATGCACGCCGGCGGCCCCACGGTCGCGGTGCTCGCGCTCACGCCCGAAGGGCAGCTGGTGATGGTGCGGCAGTTCCGGCCGGGGCCCGACCGGGTCGTGCTCACGCTGCCCGGCGGCATGCTCGACGAGGGGGAGACCCCCGAGGAGGGCGGTGCCCGCGAGCTGCGGGAGGAGACCGGCTACGCCGCGGGGTCCGTGGAGCTGGTGGTCTCGGCGATCGCCAACGCCTCCCCGTACCACCGCCACGTCGTGATCGCCCGGGACTGCGTGTCTCGCCACGAGCTCGCGCTCGACGACTACGAGGACTGCGAGCCGGTCGTGATGGACGTCGGCTCGGTCCGCGCCGAGCTGCGGGCCGGACAGATGACCGGGTCCGAACAGGTCTACCTCGCCCTGGACCACGCCGGGCTGCTATGAGCGTTCGCAGCATCAGGGGTGAGACGGTTCTGCGAGTTGGCTGCACCGGCTTGGGTGCAGCACCTAGGGTGTGAGCGTGGACCGCCGGATCTTCGGGATCGAGAACGAGTACGGCGTCACCTGCACGTTTCACGGGCAGCGACGCCTCTCGCCGGACGAGGTTGCCCGCTACCTGTTCCGCAAGGTCGTGTCCTGGGGCCGCAGCAGCAACGTCTTCCTGCGCAACGGCGCCCGGCTGTACCTCGACGTGGGCAGCCACCCCGAGTACGCCACGCCTGAGTGCGACGACCTCGTCGACCTGGTCACGCACGACAAGGCGGGGGAGCGGGTTCTCGAGGGGCTCCTCGTCGACGCCGAGCGGCGGCTCCACGACGAGGGCATCGCCGGCGACGTCTACCTGTTCAAGAACAACACCGACTCGGCCGGCAACTCCTACGGCTGCCACGAGAACTACCTCGTCGCACGGCACGGAGAGTTCGCCAAGCTCGCCGACGTGCTGATCCCGTTCCTGGTGACGCGGCAGATCATCGTCGGGGCCGGCAAGGTCAGCCAGACTCCCCGCGGTGCGATGTACTCCGTCAGCCAGCGGGCAGAGCACATCTGGGAGGGGGTCTCCAGCGCCACGACCCGCAGCCGGCCCATCATCAACACCCGCGACGAGCCTCACGCCGACGCGGAGCGGTACCGCCGTCTCCACGTGATCGTCGGCGACTCGAACATGAGCGAGACGACCACGCTCCTCAAGGTCGCGAGCGCCGACCTCGTGCTGCGGATGATCGAGGAGGGCGTGGTGATGCGCGACCTCACGATGGAGAACCCGATCCGCGCCATCCGCGAGATCTCCCACGACATGACCGGTCGCCGCAAGGTGCGCCTGGCCAACGGACGCGAGGCGAGCGCGCTCGACATCCAGCAGGAGTACCTCACGCGGGTCCGGGAGTTCGTCGACCGCCGCGAGATCCAGACCCCGGTCATCGAGCGCACCCTCGACCTGTGGGAGCGCAGCCTCAAGGCCGTGGAGTCCGGCGACCTCAGCCTGGTCGAGCGCGAGATCGACTGGGTCATCAAGTGGAAGCTGATCGACCGCTACCGCGCCCAGCACGGACTGCCGCTGAGCCACCCGCGCATCGCGCAGCTCGACCTCGCCTACCACGACATCCACCGGGGCCGCGGGCTCTACTACCTGCTCGAGAAGCGCGGAGCAGTGGCGAGGGTGACCTCCGACCTCAAGGTCTTCGAGGCCAAGTCGGTCCCGCCGCAGTCGACGCGTGCACGGCTGCGCGGCGAGTTCATCAAGCGGGCACAGGAGCGCCGGCGCGACTTCACCGTCGACTGGGTGCACCTCAAGCTCAACGACCAGGCCCAGCGGACGGTCCTGTGCAAGGACCCGTTCCGCTCCCACGACGAGCGCGTCCACAAGCTGATCGAGGGCATGTAGGGACTCTCAGGTCGCCCGGATAGGGTGAAAGCCGTTGTTCCCGTCATCTCGAGGTGAAACCTGTGCGCCGACGTCTCGTTGCGCTGACCGTCGTACCCCTGCTCCTGTTCGGCGCCGCCGCCTGTGGCGACGACTCCGGTGACGACGGAAGCTCCGGTTCGTCGTCGAGCACCGGCGCGGGCGGGAAGATCCCCGGCCTGACCGTCGAGGGCAAGTTCGGCGAGGAGCCCAAGGTCACCCTTGACGGCAAGCTGGACAACACCGACGTGGAGGCCGAGGAGCTCGTCGCCGGAGACGGCGCCAAGGTCGAGGAGGGCCGCCCCGCCTCGCTGCACATCCTGGTCGTCAACGGCGAGACCGGCAAGAAGACGGTCGGCACCTACGAGCAGGGCACCCCGCTGACCGCCACGATGGCGCAGGGCCAGATCTTCCCCGCGGTCCTCGACTCCGTGGTCGGCGAGCCGGTCGGCAGCCGGGTGGCTGTCGCCTCCCCGCCGGAGGACGCGTTCGGGGCCCAGGGGGCCCAGCAGTACGGAGTCAAGCCCGGCGAGAACGTCCTGTTCATCGTCGACGTGATGTCGGTGCCCCTCACCGCGCCCGAGGGCGAGAAGGCCGAGCTCCCCAAGGACGCGCCCACCATCGTGGACGACGGCGAGGGCGGCGTCTCCAAGTTCACCTTCGAGAACGCCCCGAAGAAGCCCGCGGACAAGCTCCAGGTGATCCCGGTCATCGAGGGCGACGGAGAGCCGGTCGAGGCCGGTGACTCGGTCACGTTCGACTACCTGGGCCAGATCTACGGCACGAACACGATCTTCGACCAGTCCTTCACCGACGCGCCGAGGACCTTCACGGTCGGCGCCGGGCAGCTGATCAAGGGCTGGGACGAGGGCCTGGTCGGGGTCAAGGCCGGCAGCCGCGTCATGATCATCGCGCCGCCGGAGTACGGCTACGGCAAGAGTGGCAACCCGCAGGCGAAGATCAAGGGCACCGACACTCTGGTGTTCGTGGTCGACGTCCTCGGTGTCGGCTGACGCGTTGAGGTAGGTTCACCCCTCGAAAGGGGGACGGTGTGGCTGCACGGAAGAGCGAGCGGCTGCTCAACCTGCTGATCACGCTCCTGGTGTCGCGCAGCTATGTGACCAAGGAGCGGATCCGCTCGGTCGTCGAGCAGTACCGCGAGGCCGGCGACGAGGCCTTCGAGAAGATGTTCGAGCGCGACAAGGACGAGCTGCGCTCCCTGGGCATCCCCATCGAGGTGGGCTACCTCGACCGGGCCTTCGAGGACGAGCCGGGCTACCGCATCGAGCGCTCTGCCTTCGAGCTGCCCGAGATCGACCTCGAGCCCGACGAAGCCGCTGTGATCGGGCTGGCCGCCAGGGTCTGGCAGCACGCCGGCCTCGCCTCGGCCACCTCCGACGCGCTGGTGAAGCTCAAGGCAGCCGGCGTCAGCGTCGACCGCGCGGTGCTGAACACCGTCGCGCCCCAGCTGACCGTCGACGAACCGGCGTTCGAGGCTTTCTGGGCAGCCACCCAGGACCGCACCCCCGTCTCGTTCGAGTACCGCACCGCCTCGAGCGCCGAGGCGGCCACTCGCCACCTCGAGCCCTGGGGGGTGGTCTCGTCCCGGGCTCGCTGGTACGTCGTGGGGCTGGACACCGACCGGGGCGCGCCCCGCCTCTTCCGGCTCTCGCGGGTGCGGGGAGAGGTCCGTACGACGGGCAGGCCCGGGTCGTTCGAGGTCCCCGAGGGGACAGACATCCGAGCGCTCACCGAGTCCCTCGCGCCCAGCGCGCCCGAGCACCACGCGAAGCTGCTGGTGCGGGAGGGCTCGGCCCACGGGCTGCGCCGCCAAGCCACACCCGCCGCCGGCACCACCCCCGCGGGCTGGGACCGCGTGGAGGTCTCCTACGGCCGCACGGACGCCCTGGCCGACGAGGTCCTCGGGTACGGCGCGGACGTCGTCGTCGAGGAGCCCGCGGACCTGCGCGACCTCGTGGTGGGGCGGCTGCGCGAGGTCGCCGCGACGGGGCAGGCCTCATGAGCGGCGCGCGGGACCAGGTGGGCCGGCTGCTGGCGCTGGTGCCCTACATCCAGAGCCGTGACGAGGTCTCGGTCGAGCAGGCGTCCGCCGACTTCGGGGTCCGGCCCGCCCAGATCGTCAAGGACCTCAACGTCCTGTGGTTCTGCGGCCTGCCCGGGCTCGGCATGGGCGACCTGATCGACATCGACATGGACGCGCTCCAGGGGGAGGGTGTCATCCGGCTCTCCAACGCCGACTACCTGACCCGCCCGCTGCGGCTGGGCAGCAGCGAGGCGTCCGCGCTCATCGTGGCGCTGCGGACGCTGCGCGACGGTGGGGACGAGTCCGTCCGCCCGGTCGTGGACAGGACGCTCGCGAAGCTCGAGGAGGCCGCCGGAGACGGCGCGGCGCTGGCCGCCCAGGTCGACGTACAGCTCTCCGGGCCCGACGCTGCGCTGGCGGGGCTCCGCGCCGACCTGGAGAAGGCCGCCCAGGAGGGCTTGCAGGTGCAGCTGGGCTACTACGTGCCGGCCCGGGACGAGGCGACCGAGCGCACCGTCGACCCGCTGCGGGTGGTGACGGCCGAGGGGCACACCTACCTCGACGCCTGGTGCCGCACGGCGGAGGACCGCCGCCTGTTCCGGCTGGACCGGATCTCCTCCGCCGAGGTCCTGGACCTGCCGGTCGCAGACCACTCCGACCTCCCGCCGCGCGACCTGTCAGAAGGGATCTTCTCACCGTCCCCGAACGACCTCCTGGCCACCGTGCGCCTCGAGCCTTCGGCTCGCTGGGTGGCGGAGTACTACCCGGTCGAGCACGCGGAGGAGGCGGGCGACGGGGCGCTGCGCGTCAGTCTGCGCGTGGGCGACCCTGAGTGGCTGACCAGGCTGGTCCTGCGCCTGGGGGGCGCAGCGCGGGTCCAGGAGCCCCCAGAACTGGCGATTGCCGTTCATCGGGCAGCCACCGAGGCGTTGGGGAACTACAGTTGACGCGACGTACGATGAGTATGAGTTACAGGCAACCGAAGAGGACGAGATGAACACCGTTGCAACGCCCATGGCCATGAACCTCGGGCCCACCGAGATCCTGCTGATCCTGCTTGTCCTCGTGCTCCTGTTCGGCGCGAAGAAGCTCCCCGAGCTCGCCCGCGGCAGCGGCCGCGCCCTGCGCATCTTCAAGGCCGAGACCAAGGGCCTGATGGACGACGAGGGCGACGTGGACGACAAGTACAAGACGCCCGAGCAGAAGCAGATCGAGGCATCGCACCGCCCCGAGGCGACCACCACCGACACCACGGTGCAGCAGCCCCACCACGACGAGCGCTGACGGCCGCTCGTCCGACCCTCACGCCCCCTTGTCCATCAGCGGAGTCGCCGGACTCTTCCGGACCACACCCAAGAACGCGGTCGGTGACGACGGCAGGATGGCGCTCGCCGACCACCTCCGTGAGCTGCGTGCGCGCCTGCTCAGGATCGCGGTCTTCCTCGTCGTCGGCATCACCGTCGCCTGGTTCTTCTACGACCAGCTGTTCGCGCTCATCTACGACCCCTACAAGCACGCCCAGCAGTCGCTCGAAGGCAAGGGAGTCGAGTCCACCCCGGTCCTGACCGGCGTAGCCAACCCTCTGCTGCTGCAGCTGAAGCTGTGCGCACTCGCGGCCGTGGTCCTCGGCAGCCCGTTCTGGCTGTACCAGATCTGGGCCTTCATCGTGCCCGGCCTGCACGCGCACGAGAAGCGCTGGACCCGCGTGTTCGCCACCGTGGCCGGGCCGCTCTTCATCGCCGGGGTCGCGGTCGGCTACTACGTCCTGCCGAAGGGCATCGAGGTGCTCATCGGGTTCACGCCCGAGTCGATCCAGAACCTCGTCGAGTTCGGCGACTACTTCCGGTTCCTCACCAGGATGCTGCTCGTCTTCGGCATCGCGTTCGAGATCCCGTTGTTCGTGGTGATGCTGAGCCTCGCCGGCGTCGTCTCGGGCAAGGCGCTCGGGTCCTACCGCCCGTGGATCGTCGTCGGCACCTTCGTCTTCGCGGCCGTGGCGACGCCGTCGACGGACCCGTTCTCGATGCTCATGCTCGCGGTGCCGATGACGATCCTCTTCCTGATCTCCGAGGGCATCGCGCGGATCATCGACCGTCGTCGCCGCAAGCGAGCCGCAGAGGAGGGGCTGGACGGAGTCGACGACGACGAGGCCTCGCCGCTGTCCTACCGACCCGAGGACGTCACGGCTTCGAGCCTCGACGAGGACGACTGAGGTGGTCGCAGCCGACGTCGCCGAGGTCGACGCCTTCGACCTGCCCGAGTGGCTGGGGGAGACCGAGGTCACCTGGCGGGCCGGATCCAGCGTCAGCGGCTCGCACCACGTGACCGGTGACCTGCTCGGCGGTGACGAACCGTTGCCCTGCGACCTCCTCGCGGCGGACCTCGCCTACCCGCAGCCGGTGCTCGACGACGAGTGCCGGCGCGCGGCCCACCAGCAGTGGACCCACGGACAGGTGCTCCTGGTCGACTACGGCGGCCGGTTGACGCTCGCCGTGCCCGGCACGGAGTTCACCGCCGACCGGGTCCTGGAGAGCCTCGGCCGCCTGGCCAAGGCCGTAGGAGTCAAACCGGCGCGCTTCGTCGCGGCTCTGCGCCTCTGACCGCGTATCCTCGGCGCCGTGGCCAGAGAGATCGCCCTGTTGACCAACCCGTCCGCCGGCAAGGGAGCAGGTTCGCGGACTGCGGCAATCGCGCTCCCACGGCTGCGTGAGGCCGGCTTCCACGTCGAGGAGCTGCAAGGCGACGACGGTCCGGAGGCGCTCGCGCTGGCGCGTCAGGCGGTCGCCGTCGGGTGTGGAGAGCCTGGTCGTGGTCGGGGGCGACGGCATGGTCCACATGGCCGTCCAGGCCGTCGCAGGCACCGACGTGAACCTCGGGATCATCCCGGCCGGCACCGGCAACGACGTGGCCCGCTACCTCGGTATCCCGCGCAAGGACCCCCAGACGGCAGCCGACGTCGTGGTCGGCTCGCACGTGCGGACCATCGACCTCGCGAAGGCGGGTCCGTCGTACTTCGTCACCGTCCTCGCGGCCGGTTTCGACTCGAAGGTCAACGAGCGCGCCAACCACATGCGGTGGCCGAAGGGCCAGATGCGCTACAACGTCGCGACCCTGGCGGAGCTGCGGGTCTTCGAACCGCTGCAGTACACCCTCGAGATGGACGGGGAGGTGCGCCGCCTCGACGCGATGCTCGTGGCGGTGGGCAACGGACCGTCGTTCGGGGGCGGCCTGCGGATCACCCACGGGGCGGAGATCGACGACGGCATGCTGGATGTCGTGATCATCAAGCCGATGAGCAAGCTGGAGCTCGTGAAGACCTACCCGAAGCTCTACTACGGCGGCCACACGACCCATCCGTGCTACGAGCACCACCGGGTGAAGACGGTGACACTCGCGGCCCCCGGTGTGGTCGCCTACGCCGACGGCGAGCGGCTCGGCCCGCTTCCGCTGACCGTCGAGGTTGCTCCCCGAGCACTCCGGGTACTGGCCCCGCGATGACCACGCCATCGGAGAAGTACGCCAAGTTCCGACGGGACCAGAAGTCACCGCTGTTCGGCGAGTTCGCCTCCCTCTACGACTTCGACCTCGACGACTTCCAGGTCGAGGCCTGCAGAGAGCTCGAGGCGGGCAGCGGCGTCCTGGTGGCTGCGCCCACCGGCTCCGGCAAGACGTTGGTCGGCGAGTTCGCGGTGCACCTGGCCCTCGCGCAGGGCCGCAAGTGCTTCTACACCGCACCGATCAAGGCGCTGTCGAACCAGAAGTTCAACGACCTCGTCGACCGGTACGGCGCGGACCAGGTCGGACTGCTCACCGGCGACAACACGATCAACGGCGAGGCGCCGATCGTGGTGATGACCACCGAGGTCCTGCGCAACATGATCTACGCCGGCTCGCGGACGCTCGTCGGGCCTGGGCTACGTGGTGATGGACGAGGTGCACTACCTCGCAGACCGCTACCGCGGCGCCGTGTGGGAGGAGGTCATCATCCACCTCCCCGAGTCCGTGGCGCTCGTGTCGCTCTCGGCGACGGTGTCCAACGCCGAGGAGTTCGGCGAGTGGCTCTCCACCGTCCGGGGCGTGACGGCGACGATCGTCGAGGAGCGTCGGCCGGTGCCGCTCTACCAGCACGTCATCGTGGGCAGGAGGATGTTCGACCTCTTCGCGGACCGTGAAGGTGCCGGCGCGGGGGAGGAGAGCAAGGTCAACCCCGAGCTCCTCAAGGTCGCCCGAGACGACTGGCGTGCCTCGCGCACCAACGACCGCCGGGACAAGCGAGGCGGCCCACGCGGCCGGGCCGGTGCCCGGGGCCAGGGAGCCCGCCGTCCCTACCTGCCCAGCAGGTTCGACGTCGTCGAGCGCCTCGACTCGGAGGGGCTCCTGCCGGCGATCGTGTTCATCTTCAGCCGGGTCGGCTGCGACGCGGCAGTGACCCAGTGCCTCAACGCGAACCTCCGGCTCACCTCGCCCGCCGAGCGGGAGACGATCCGCCGCTTCGTCGAGGAGCGGTGCCGCAACATCCCCGACGAGGACCTCCACGTCCTCGGCTACCACGACTTCCTCGAGGGCCTCGATCCGCGGCGTCGCGGCGCACCACGCCGGGATGCTGCCGACCTTCAAGGAGTGCGTCGAGGCGCTGTTCGCCGAGGGGCTGTGCAAGGTCGTGTTCGCCACCGAGACGCTCGCACTGGGCATCAACATGCCGGCCCGGTCGGTGGTCATCGAGAAGCTCAGCAAGTGGAACGGCGAGACCCACGCCGACATCACGCCGGGGGAGTACACCCAGCTGACCGGTCGTGCGGGCCGGCGCGGCATCGACGTCGAAGGTCACGGTGTCGTGCTCTGGCAGCCGGGCATCGACCCTCGTGCGGTGGCCGGCCTGGCCTCGACGCGCACCTACCCGCTCAAGTCGTCCTTCCGGCCGTCGTACAACATGGCGGTCAACCTGGTGAAGCGCGTCGGCCGGCACACCGCACGCGAGCTGCTCGAGTCCTCGTTCGCGCAGTTCCAGGCCGACAGGGCGGTCGTCGGGCTCGCGCGTCAGCTCCGCAAGAGCGAGGAGGCACTCGCCGGCTACGCCGAGGCCGCGACCTGCCATCTGGGCGACTTCATGGAGTACTCCGCGATCCGCCGGAGGCTCAGCGACGTCGAGTCCTCGCTCGCGAAGGCCCGCAAGAGCGACCAGCGTGACGAGGTGGTCGCGTCGCTGGAGGCCCTCAAGCCGGGTGACGTGATCGAGGTGCCCAGCGGGCCGGTACGCCGGCATGGCGGTCGTCGTCGACCCGGGCGCCACCTCGGACCGCGAGGGGCCCCGGCCCTACGTCGTCACGGCGGACCGGCAGGCACGGCGGCTCTCCCTGGTGGACTTCACGGTCCCGGTCAGCGCGATCACACGGATGCGCATCCCTCGCAACTTCAACGGCCGCAACCCCCAGTCACGGCGCGACCTCGCCTCGACCCTGCGCGCGAAGACACACGGGCTCACGCCGCCCCCACCCGGCAAGCGCGGTGGTGCCTCGCATGGCAGTGCCTCGCGTGGCGGACGCGGACCCAGCAGCGGGCGGCAGGCCGAGGGGGAGCGCGAGATCAGCAGGCTGCGGGCGGAGCTGCGTGCGCACCCCTGCCACGGCTGCGACGAGCGCGAGAGCCACGCCCGCTGGGCCGAACGCCACCACAAGCTGGCCCGTGACGCGCGGACCCTGGAGCGCCGCATCGAGCAACGCACGAACACCATCGCGCGGCAGTTCGACCGGGTCTGCGACCTGCTCACGGCACTCGGCTACCTCGAGAACGACGAGGTGACCCCGACGGGCGAGCGCCTGATGCGGATCTACACCGACATGGACCTCGTCGCCGCCGAGTCCCTGCGCCACGGTCTGTGGGACGGACTCTCGCCCAGCGAGCTCGCCGCAGCGCTCTCCGCGCTCGTCTTCGAGTCCCGGCGGGCCGACGACGCGTCGGCTCCCCGGCTGCCCGGAGGACGAGTCAAGGACGTCCTGGCGCAGATGGTGTCGTTGTGGGGCGACCTCGACGCACTCGAGCGGCAGCACAAGCTCGACTTCCTCCGCGAGCCTGACCTGGGCTTCGCCTGGGCGGCCTACCGGTGGGCCGAGGGGGCGTCGCTCGACGACGTGCTCACCGAGACCGACCTCGCCGCCGGCGACTTCGTCCGATGGGTCAAACAGCTCCTCGACGTCGCCGACCAGGTGGCCGACGCCGCGGGGGACTCACCCCTGCGCAAGGCCGCACGGAAGGCCTCCGACGCGCTCCGTCGGGGTGTCGTGGCGTACTCCAGCGTCTCGGACTAGGGGCCGTCTCGACGTGGGGCGCTTGATCCCTTAACCTTTTTCTCGCTCCCCTCTTGTTGCCCTTCAACGGGTGCTTTCTGTCTCCGTGGAGGATTCGTGGTCAACGCGCCCGGTGCGTCGTGGATCGACCAGTTCGTGCTGCGTGCCCCCGCGCCCGGAGGGGCCCTCTCGCCCTTCCGTCAGGCGACCCTGGCCGGCGAGCAGCTCGCCCGGGTGGCCGAGGACCGCAGCGGTCTCTCGCGGGCGGCGTACGACACCCTGGGCACCGCTCGTCACCAGGCGAGGCTGCTGTCCGAGCTGGCCCGGATGCTCGACGAGGACGTGGCGTCCTGGGCCAGGAAGGCCGACCTCGCGCCGTCCCAGGGCATCGACCCGGTGGGACACGCCCGGGTGCTCGCCTCGTCGCTCAGCGGGGCGGTGCGCGCGACCGCCACCCTGCTCGACACCTGCCACTCGATGCTGCTCCTGGCCGAGCAGCTGCTCGTCGTGCGCCGCACGCGGAGCCGCCTGGAGCTGATGGCGGCGGTCGAGACCGCACGCGGTGCCGCGTCGACCGCACACCTCACCGTGCTGGCGAACCTGCCTCGTCTGACCGACTCGCAGCTCTACGACGAGCTCGCCTCAGGCCTGGGGTCGGTGGAGGTGACGCTCGCCCTGGCCAACAGGATCAGCCACACGATCCGTAGCGAGGTGTCGCCGCCCCCCAGCCTGCCGCCTCAGCGGGCCGGCGTGTTCGAGCCCAGCTGACCGGTGGGGCGGTGCTCATAGGGGGTCGACAGCACGATCGTCGTGCGGGTCGACACGTTGGCCACGCTTCGGATGCGGGCCAGGAGGTCCTCGAGGTCGACCGGGGTGGCGACCCGCGTCTTGAGGATGTAGGACTCGTCTCCGGCCACGGACCAGCAGCTCTCGATCTCCGGGATGCCCTTGAGCCGGTCGGGGGAGTCGTCGGGCTCAGAGGGGTCGATCGGACGGATCGAGATGAACGCGGTCAGGGGGACGTCGAGCTGGTCGTAGTCGATCTGGGCGGCGTACCCTCTGATCACGCCGCGGCCCTCCAGACGCTTGACCCGCTGGTGCACCGCTGAGGTCGAGAGGCCAGTGGCCTTGCCGAGGTCGGTGAACGACATTCGGCCGTCTTCGGCGAGCAGGGCCAGGATGCGGCGGTCGAGGTCTTCCACGGGGCACACCCTAGCGGCGTGGCAGCCGCCATCATGACCAATGAGGTGCTTCTCACCATGGGAGACTCACGCCTGTGACGAAACGCCTGATGCTCCTCGACACCGCCAGCCTGTACTTCCGGGCGTACTTCGGCGTCCCCGACTCCATCACCTCGCCCGACGGGACACCGGTCAACGCGGTCCGGGGCCTCCTCGACTTCATCACCCGTCTGGTGTCGGAGTACCAGCCGACCCACCTGGTGTGCTGCTGGGACAACGACTGGCGGCCCCAGTGGCGGGTGGACCTCCTGCCGTCGTACAAGGCGCACCGCGTGGAGGCGGAGCTGCCGAAGGCACTGCCCGGCGGCGCGCACTTCGAGGAGGAGGTGCCCGATCCGCTGGAGGCGCAGATCCCGGTGATCGTCGAGGTGCTGGAGGCGTTCGGGATCGCGGTCGTCGGCGCCGACGGCTATGAGGCCGACGACGTCATCGGCACCCTCGCCACGGGCGCGGGAATGCCCGTCGACGTGGTGACCGGGGACCGTGACCTGTTCCAGCTCGTCGACGACGAGGCAGAGGTGCGCATCCTCTACACGGCCCGGGGTGTGGGGAAGCACGAGCGGGTCACCAACGACGTGGTCCAGGGCAAGTACGGCATCGACGGACGGCAGTACGCAGACTTCGCGGCCCTGCGAGGAGACCCGTCCGACGGCCTGCCTGGTGTCGCCGGGGTGGGGGAGAAGACCGCGGCTTCCCTGTTGCGGCGCTTCGGCGACCTCCCCGGCATCGTCGCCGCGGCCGAGGACCGCGGGAGCGACATGGCGCCCGGGCCCCGGCGCAAGATCCTGGACGCGGGGGAGTATCTCCTGGTCGCGCCCAAGGTGGTCGCCGTGGCGAGGGACCTCGACTGCGGTACGCCGGACCTCACGCTGCCGCGCACGCCGAAGGATCCCGACCGGCTGGTCGAGCTCAGTGAGCGGTGGGGCCTCGGCGGCTCGGTGGCGCGCCTGGTCGACGCGCTCACCCGCTAGAGTCACCGTGTCTTTAACGGCAACCTTGGGACGACCGCACCGACAAGCTCTCCGGCGGGATGCAGCCGGACAGCGCCTCCACCGCTACCGGGTCGAGGCCGTTGAAGGGCTCGTCGAGGACGACCTCGTCCGGCTCGTGTACGAGTGCGCTGGCGAGCTGCTTCGGACGCCTGCACGGGCTCAGTCGGCGGGAGGCCTCCGATCGCGCACGTGCACTCTCTCGAGCCACCAGATCGACCTCGTCCTGGCGCTGACCGCAGCGACCGCGCTTGTCCTCGTCCGGCTGGCGGCGACGACGTACAGCCGTGCACTGCTGATCACCGGCCGCCGGGTGAAGCTGCGCGAGGTCGTCGCTCGCGAGCACCGGAGTCACGCGGACGCATAACCTCGCAGGACGACGGGTCGTTGCACAGTCGTGCCACGACTCGCCCTGGTCATCACACTCGCCGTCCTGTCAGCGTCGTTTGCAGGCCTGCCGGCCACGCAGGCGGCGCCTGGTGCCGGCCCTGCCCCGCAACGGCCCGACGGGCTCCGGGTCGGCGTCGGACGCGCCGACATCACGCCGCCGACCGGGTACTTCACCATGGGCAACGTGCGCTCCGACGCCCGCGCCACCGGCCAGCACACCCGGCTCCAGGCCCGGGCCATCGTGCTGGCCCGTGGCGAGCAGAAGGTGGCCCTCGTGGTCACGGACCTGTGCTGTGTCGCAGGGGGCCTGCTCACCGAGGCTGCCAAGCGTCTGAGGGGCACCGGGATCGACGAGTCCACCATGGTCGTCTCGGGAACCCACACGCACAGTGCGCCGGGACAGTACTTCCCCTTCGCCGCCTACGACGTGACCCTCCCCAACCTCCACACGGCCACCGCGTTCAGCGTCCAGCCCGACCCGCAGCTCTACGGCTTCCTCGCCCGACGCATCGCCACCGCGATCGCGCGCGCCGACGCCGACCTCGCCCCAGGTGCCGCGGCCTGGGGGCACGCGGAGATCCCGGTGGGTCTCACCGAGAACCGGTCGATCGAGGCGCACCTGGCCAACTTCGGCATCGACCGCGAGCTCGGTGAGGGCTCCGCGTCCGAGAGCCCCCACGGTCGCGCGTCGACGATCGACCCCGACCTGGAGGTGCTGCGGGTCGACAAGCGCATCGGCGGACGGCTGGTGCCGGTCGGCATGTGGTCGACCTTCGCCAACCACGGGACCGTCAACCTCGGGTCCAGAGCCTCGAACTACAACGGCGACCACCTCGGCGCGGCGATGCTCGTCACCGAGGAGGCGCTACGCGCTGCCGGGGCCGTGCCGGCAGGCCAGGACGTGGTGACCGCGTTCTCCAACGCCGACGAGGGCGACACCTCCTCCGCGCTCGACCGCACCGGCCCGGCTGCGGCGGAGTACGTCGGACGGGTCGAGGCAGCGGCGATGATGCGGGCCTGGGCCGACGCAGGGCGGCACCTGTCCAGGGCACCGACCCTGGACCTGCGCTGGACCCGGTTCTGCTTCTGCGGCCAGCAGACCGAGGCCGGCCGCGTCGACGACAAGGCGGTGCCGGGGCTGCCCCTGCTGAGCGGCTCCGACGAGCATCGCGGCCAGCTGCACGAGCACACCGGCGTGGTCTTCGAGGGGCATCGGCTTCCCGCGGAGGCGGGACCGCAGGGGAACAAGATCCAGCTCGAGCCGCAGGGTGTGCCGATCCCGACCGGGGCGCCGCTGGCTCTCGTCCGGGTCGGCGACGGCGTCATCGCGTCCAACCCGGGCGAGGTGACCGTGGAGGTGGGCCGTCGCCTGAAGGAGGCGGTGCTCGAGAGTCTTGCCGGAGCAGGTGTCCGCTCCGTCGCGATCAGCGGGCTCGCCAACGAGTACCAGGGGTACTTCACGACCCCGGAGGAGTACGCGTGGCAGGCCTATGAAGGGGGTCAGACCAACTTCGGGAAGTACAGCGCCAACCTGCTGGTCGAGGAGACCTCCCGGCTTGCCCGGTCGATGGGCGAGGGCAGGCCCGCCCCGGCGCCGTACCCCTTCGACCCGACCAACGGCCTCGAGGCCCACCACACCCCGTTCCCCTCAGGGGCCGACACTGCGTCGGTCGTCGCCGAGCCGAGAAGCGTGCGGAGACTGGGACGAGCGAGGTTCTCGTGGCACGGCGGCCCGCGGGGCACCGATCGGCCGCTGGACCGGGCTTTCGTCACGGTCCAGCGTCGCGGCCCCGAGCGGTGGGTGAGAGCCCACGACGACCTCGGGCTGACCATCCGTTGGGAGGTCGAGGGCGACGAGGCGGTGCCCCTCGGGGCGCGCTACGCCAAGGAGGCCGGGACCGGCAGCTACCGCGCGCTCTGGGAGGTGCCTCTGGACGCCGCTCCCGGGGCCTACCGGTTCGTGGTCACCGCGAAGAGGTACCGCGTCGTCTCGCGTCCCTTCCGGGTGCGGCGTGGTGCCGCACTCACAGCAAGGCCAGTACGCGCGCCACGTGGCCGGGCGGCGTTCGTGCTCACCTACCCGACGGCTCAGCCGTACATCGACCTGACCTACCGTCCGGCAACGGCTGCCGGAGGCGCAGCCGTGGTGCGTGTGGACGGGCGCAAGGTGGTCGTGCGAGCCCGCAGGGACGGCACGTTCGTGCTCTGGGCTCCAGCGGGTAGCCGGGTCGTCGTGCCAGCACGGGCCGCCCGAGACCGGTTCGGGAACGTGAATGCACGACGACTCATGTTCACAGCCGGTGAGGCCCGGGCAGCGCGGCCGAAAGAGCCGTATCCCGTGCTCAGCTGATCGGCAGCAGCTTCTGCGCCTCAGCGGCCTCACGGGACGCGGCCGCGCGCTTCTCCGCCTCGGCGAGGTCCTGGCCGGCGTGCTCGCGCCACCAGGCCTGGCCCGACTCGGGGAGCGTGTGGATCGGGTCGTAGTACTCGTAGGTGCGGGTGAGCGCCTCGGGGTCGTTGGCCTCGATCGAGGTCCGGTAGTTCTTCGTCCAGCCGGAGATCCCGAGCTCGCGGTTGTACTCGTCGATCTGGTGCACCCAGCGCTTGCCGACGAACGGCACGTCGCAGACGATGCGGGGGGTCGCGAAGCCCGGGAGGTAGCCCATGATCCCGTGCTGGAGGCGCTGGGCCTCGGCCACGGAGACCCGCCAGTGCTCGCTGAACGGGATCATGTCGGCCATGTAGAAGTAGTAGGGCATGATCTGCGCGCCGTCGAGGAGCGCGAAGCTCAGGTCGAGGAGCGTGTGCGCGTCGGCGTTGACCCCCTTGAGCAGCACGCCCTGGTTGCGCACGTCGCGGATGCCCGTCTCGAGCATCGCACGAGCGGCCTTGGCCACCAGCGGCGTCACGGAGTTCGCGTGGTTGACGTGGGTGTGGATCGCGATCGAGACACCCCGGTCGCGGGCGACCTTGGCGACCCGCTCCATGCCGGCCCGCACCTCGTCCTGGAGCCAGTGGTGGGGCAGACCCATGAGCGCCTTGGTGGCGAGCCGGATGTCGCGGATGTTGTCGATCTCGAGCAGCCTGGTGAGGAAGTCCTCGAGCCGCGCCCAGGGCAGGTTCGCCACGTCACCGCCGGAGACGACCACGTCGCGAACGCTGGGCGTTGCCCGCAGGTAGTCGATCATCGCGGCGTGCCGGTCCACTGGCTTCCCGAGGAACTTGAGCTTGTCGACGACCGGAGTGGAGTTGCCGACCAGGTCCATGCGGGTGCAGTGGCCGCAGTACTGGGGGCAGGTCGGCAGTAGCTCGGCGAGCACCTTGGTGGGGTAACGGTGCGTGAGCCCCTCGGCGACCCACATGTCGTGCTCGTGGAGAGAGTCGCGCGTCGCGTGCGGGTGGGAGGGCCAGTCGGTACGACGGTCGGAGAACACCGGCAGCATGTAGCGACGCACAGGGTCGGCGTACATCGCCTCGGTCAGCGAGCCGGCGCCGGCGGGCTCGTCGTGCGGCATCATCGTGTTCATCATCTGCGGCGTGACGAGCATCGACATCGTGGCCCGCTCCTGCTGGTCACGCTCGAGGTCTGCGTAGAACCGTTCGTCTACGAGGTCGCCCATGAGTGCCCGGAGCTGCTTGACGTTCTTCACACAGTGGGCGCGCTGCCACTGCACCGACTCCCACTCCTCGCCGGTGACGTCGCGCCATCCCGGGAAGCGGGTCCAGTCGGGCTCCACGAGCTCGACCCGGCGGTACGGGTAGGGCTGGCCTTCGAGGGTCATTTCTCACTCCGGTCGTCGTCGATCGCAGCTGGTCTCAGGGTCGTGGGCGCGCCTGGTTGATCGGCGGCGTCCATACGTGTCAGAGTACGCAAAGATTCTCTCGTAGAACAACTGACACACCGCAAGATTTGTTTGCGGGGGTGCATGTGAAAGGACGATCGAGCGTGTCGGAGACGGCTACCACCCACCTTCGTGCCGGTGACCCCGCCGGCCTGCACCGGGTGCTCGAGCCCGCCGGGGTGCTGCCCCAGGCCGCGACCCGGCTCGACACGCGCCGTGAGCTCTGGCCAAACGAGGTCCGGATCCGGGTGGAGCGGCTCAACCTCGACGCGGCGTCCTTCCGCCAGCTCGAGCGCAAGCACGCAGGCGACGGAGCAGCGGTGCGGAGCCGAGGTGCTCGAGATCGTCGCCGCCCGGGGCAAGATGCAGAACCCCGAGACCGGCTCGGGCGGCATGCTGGTCGGCACCGTCGAGGAGGTGGGGGAGGCCTCCCCGCTCGGGCTCTCCGTCGGCGACCGGGTCACGACGCTGGTCTCCTTGACCCTGACCCCGCTGGTGATCGAGGACGGTCTCGAGCGCTGGGACGGCCACAGCGAGCAGGTCCCCGCCGACGGTTACGCCATCCTCTTCGGCCGCTCCATCGCGGCACGGATCCCCGACGACCTCGCCGCCGAGCTGTCGCTGTCGGTGATGGACGTCTGCGGCGCTCCCGCGCTCACCGCGCGCGTGGTGGGCCAGTACGTCTCGGGCTCGACGACCGGTGGGCCGACCGTCACCGTGATCGGAGGCGCCGGGAAGTCGGGGTCCCTGTCGCTGGCCGCTGCCAAGAAGGCCGGCGCCACGCGCACGATCGGCGTGGTGCCCACGCCAGCAGGAGGCCGAGCTGCTCGAAGCCGCCGGCGTCGCGGACGTGGTGACCATCGCCGACGCCCGTGATCCCGTGGCCCTCTCGAAGGCCGTCATCGAGGCCGGGGGCCCTGCGGACGTCACGGTCGTGTGTGTCGACGTACCCGGCTGCGAGGGTGGCGCGATCCTTGCCACGGCCGACCGCGGGACGGTGATCTTCTTCTCGATGGCCACCTCGTTCAGCGCCGCAGCCCTCGGCGCCGAGGGGCTGGCCGCCGACGTCACGATGCTCGTCGGCAACGGCTACGTCCCGGGCCACGCGGACTACGCGATGTCGCTGCTGCGCGAGCACCCCGGCGTGCGTGGTCTGTTCGAACGACGCCTGTGAGAATGAGCCGATGACTCGGACTCTTCTTCGCGGCGGCTACGTCCACACTCCCTCCGACCCCCATGCGACGGCCCTGTGCTTCGAGGGCGGCCAGGTGGTCTGGACGGGTGACGACGACGCCTCCGCGCACTTCGTCGACAACGCCGACCGGATCATCGACCTCGAGGGCAGGCTCGTCACGCCCGCGTTCGTCGACGCTCACGCGCACCTCGCCCAGACCGGCCTGGCCGCGAGCAGCCTGGATCTCGCCGACACCCCCTCGCTGCCCGCAGCGCTCGACGCGCTGGCGGACTTCGCCGCGAGGTCGAGCTTCCCGATCGTGCTGGCCTACGGCTGGGACGAGACCCAGTGGCCCGAGCAGCGGCCCTTCACGCGCGAGGAGGTCGACCGTGCGGTCGGGCCGCGCCCGGCGTACCTGGCGCGCGTGGACGTGCACTCCGCGGTCGTCTCGTCGGCCCTGCTCGACGCGGCTCCGGACCTGAAGGACGCCGACGGGTACGACGCCTCGGGCTTCGTCGCGCGGGAGGCACACCACGTCGCTCGCGAGGCCATGTTCGCCATCGTGCCGCTCTCGGCCCGTGAGGACGCGATCAGGCTGGCGCTGACGACCGCCGCCGAGCAGGGGATCGGCATGGTGCACGAGCTCGGCGCACCCCATCTCTCCCCGCCGGAGGACTTCGAGACCATCGCCACGCTGCGTGCGGCCTTCTCGCTGCCGGAGGTCGTCGGCTACTGGGGCGCCCTCGACGGGATCGACCTCGCAACGGAGCTCGGCTGCGTCGGCGCCGGCGGAGACCTGTGCGTCGATGGCGCCATCGGCTCGCGCACCGCCGCCATGCACGCGCCCTACGCCGACTCGGACACCGCCGGGCACCTCTACCTCACGCGCGAGCAGGTCCGCGACCACGTCGTGGCGTGCACCCGGGCAGGGCTCCAGGCTGCCTTCCACGCCATCGGCGACCGGGCGACCCACGAGCTCGCCGCCGGGTTCGCCACCGCCGCCGAGATCCTTGGCGCACCCGCCATCGTGCGGGCACGCCACCGTGTCGAGCACCTGGAGATGGTGAGCCCCGAGGACATGAGGACGCTCGGTCAGCTCGGCGTCACCGCCAGCGTGCAACCGGTCTTCGACGAGCTGTGGGGCGGACCGGACTCGCTGTACGCCCAGCGGCTGGGAACCGATCGGGCCCTGCCGATGAACCCCTTCGCCTCGCTCAACCGCGCCGGGGTGGCCCTGGCGTTCGGGTCGGACACGCCGGTGACCCCGTTCGGACCGTGGGCGGCCGTCCGGGCCGCCGCCCACCACCACACCGAGAGCGAGCGGCTCACCGTGCGCGCCGCCTTCAACGCCCACACCCGCGGAGGGTGGCGGGCAGCGCGCCGAGACGAGGGTGGCGTGATCGCCCTCGGCGCACCGGCCGGCATCGCCGTGTGGGACGTCCCCGGCGACCTGGTCGTGCAGACCCCCGACGCCCGCGTCGCGGCCTGGTCGACCGACCCGCGCGCCGGCGTACCCCACCTTCCCGACCTGCACCCAGACCTCGACCTGCCCCGCTGCGTGATGACCGTGGTCGCGGGCAAGGTCGCCTATGAAGAACCAGGAGCACTCGGATGACCACCCGCCGCCCACGGGGCAAGCTCGACCTGGACCCGGTGACCGTCCGCAAGGCACGGTCCCTGGCACGCCAGGTCGGCCGCCCGATCGTCAAGATGGCAAAGCAGCACACCACCGTCTCGGTGGAGCGCGCGACGCTGCGCCTTGCCGGCCTCCAAGGGGCCGACGCCGACGGCATCCCGTGGGTGAACCGCCTGCTCGACGCTGTCCGAGGTGACGTCGGCATCGAGCACGGCGTGGCGCTGCCGGTCTGGGACGCGCTCGTGCGCGGGGAGGCCGACGACCTCGCGATCCTCGCCCAGAAGGCCGCCGCCGGGTCGGTGCGGTTCCGCCTGCCCGAAGGGCGTGACCTGACCAGGGCGCGGTCGGCCGCGCGCAAGCAGGTGGGCGCCGGAGTCAAGCGCGTGGACGCACGCCGCCGCGAGCGTGAGCGACTCGTCAAGCGGTGGGGTGACCCTGAGCAGAAGCCCTGGATCTACCTGATCGTCGCGACCGGTGACATCTACGAGGACATCCCGCAGGCGCAGCAGGCGGCACGCGAGGGCGCCGACGTGATCGCGGTGATCCGGTCCACCGGCCAGTCCCTGCTCGACTACGTGCCCGAGGGGGCGACGCGTGAGGGCTTCGCCGGGACCTACGCGACCCAGGAGAACTTCCGCTTGATGCGCGCGGCGCTGGACGAGTCGAGCGCCGATCTCGGCCGCTACGTGCGGCTGACCAACTACGCGTCCGGGCTGTGCATGCCCGAGATCGCCTCGCTCGCCGGGCTCGAGCGGCTGGACATGATGCTGAACGACTCGATGTACGGGATCCTCTTCCGCGACATCAACCCGGTGCGGACCTTCGTCGACCAGCGGTTCAGCCGCCAGGTCCACGCCCGCGCAGGCATCATCATCAACACCGGCGAGGACAACTACCTCACCACCGCCGACGCTGTCGAGGCCGCGCACACGGTCACCACCTCGCAGCTGCTCAACGAGTACTTCGCCAAGGAGGCCGGCCTCGAGGACTGGCAGCTCGGCCTCGGGCACGCCTTCGAGATCGAGCCCGACCAGCCGGACAGCTTCCGCATGGAGCTGGCACACGCGTTGCTGGCCCGCGAGCTGTTCCCCGAAGCCCCGCTGAAGTGGATGCCCCCGACCCGCCACATGACCGGCGACATCTTCCGTGGCTACCTGCTCGACGGGTTCTTCAACCTCGCCGGTGCGCTGACCGGCCAGGGGATCCTGCTGGTCGGCATGATGACCGAGGCCGTGGTGACCCCATGGCTCTCCGACCGAGACCTCGCGCTCCAGAACGTCAGGTACGTCCTCAACGCCGCCGGCAACCTCCACGAGGACTTCCGCCCGGCACCCGAGGGGTTCATCGCCGAACGGGCCCGACAGGTCCTCGCGGAGAGCATCGACCTCCTCGAGCAGATCGCCTCGGACCGCGACGCGGCCGGCGACCCACCGCTCCTCGCGGCGATCGCCGACGGCACCTTCGGCCTGATGAAGCGCCCCGCGCACGCAGGCCGCGGCCTCGACGGTGTGGCGAAGAAGTCCGACACCTACTTCAACCCCGCGACAGAGATCCTGGAGGGCGACCGATGACGGTTTCGACGGAGCCGACCCACCGCATCCTGCGGCCGTACGGCGACACGACCGGAGACGGCATGGTCCAGCTGTCGTTCACCCTGCCGATGCCGCACTCGAAGGTCGCCGAGGGCGCCGCGGCCCAGCTGGCGAACAAGATGGGCATGGACCCCGCCCTCGTCGTGCACGCCAAGCCCATGGGGCCGGACTTCACGTTCTTCGTGGTCTACGGCCGGGTGAACCACCTCGTGGACACCTCGAAGGTCAGCGTGGTCGAACGCGACTTCCCGCTGTTGACCCCCAAGGAGGTCAACACCGCGATCAAGCGCAGCCTGCGCCGCGAGCTGGTCGTGGTCGGCGCGTGCATCGGCACCGACGCTCACACCGTGGGCATCGACGCGATCATGAACATCAAGGGCTTCGCGGGGGAGAAGGGGCTCGAGTACTACAGCGAGATCAACGTCGTGAACCTCGGCGCCCAGGTCTCCGTTCCCGAGCTGGTCGCCCGCGCCAAGGAGGAGCGCGCCGACGCCGTCCTCGTCTCGCAGGTGGTCACGCAGCGCGACGCGCACCTGCTCAACACCAAGGAGATGTCCGCCGCCTTCCGCGAGTCCTACCCCACCGACAAGCGGCCCCTGCTCATCGTGGGCGGCCCCCGGTTCGACGAGTCGATGGCGGCCGAGCTCGGCGTCGACCGCGTCTTCACGCGAGGCACGACGCCCGGTGAGGTCGCCAGCTACATCACCGACGCGATCGTCACCAAGCGCGCCTCGCGCGAGAAGGCAGGTGCCTGACATGGACAAGCGGCTCGGGCTCACGGTGACACATCGCCGCTACGTGCCCTACTCCCACGCCCACTACGCCGGCAACCTCGTCGACGGCGCCTACTCGCTCGGGCTCTTCGGCGACGTGGCGACCGAGGTGTGCATCCGCACCGACGGCGACGAGGGGCTGTTCGCCTCCTACTCCGACGTGCAGTTCAAGGCCCCGCTGCGGGCCGGCGACGTCGTCGAGGTCACCGCGGAGGTCGTCCGCGTCGGCCGTCGCTCGCGCACCATCGACTTCACGGCATCGGTCATCGCCCGTGGCCGCCCGGAGGTTTCCGAGTCCGCGGCCCGGATGCTCGACGAGCCGATCGTCGCGACCACGGCGACCGGCACCGTCGTCGTACCCGGCTGAGCCGGTGCCGCGTGTCGCAAGACGACACGCCGTTGCGAAGGGAAAATATGTTTCGGGGCTTTTGCCGTGAACACCACGTCTGACCTGCTCTTTTGTGGTTTCGCCGAGAATCTTGAGGTGGTTGACAGATTCCCCGATCGGGGTCACAGTCTCCTGGTCCTCCCAAGCAGGCCGCATCCGCGGGCTGACGTCCAGGTGGCCACGTGACCAGGTCGGGTACCACGAACCTGGGGCACGCTGTTCCCGGAGGTCGGCTCCGCGACGCGGGGCGAGGACACGCGAGGAGGCCGACGCCCAGTAGACAACGGACCCCAGGCCCGCAGCCAGCGGGTACAGGTTCGGTCCGAAGGGCCCGGCCTCCTCGCGCTTCCGTGCCGGAGTACTTTTTGGGCATGCCGCTACTCCTTCGCCTGGGCCTGGCCGTCGTGGCCGGGGTGGCGGCCGCGCTGTCGTTCGAGCCCTTCGCCCTCGTCGCCCTCCTGCCTTTCGGGGTGGCCGGGCTCACCCTCCTTCTGCAGGGCGTTCCGCCGAGTCGGGGCTTCGTCGTGGGGACGGTGTTCGGCACCACGTTCATGCTGGTGCTGCTGCCCTGGCTGCAGGTCATCGGCGTGGACGCCTGGATCGCCCTGTCCCTGCTCGAGGGCGGGTTCTACGGACTCCTGGGGCTCACCGGCGCCCTGGTGGCGCGACTGCCCTGGTGGCCGGTCTGGACGGCGATGCTGTGGGTCGGCGCCGAGGCGCTTCGCTCCGCCGTCCCGTTCGGCGGCTTCCCCTGGGGGAGGCTGGCCTTCGCGACCGTGGACACGCCGGCGGCTGACCTCTTCGCCTACGTCGGCCCCGCCGGCACGACATTCGCGGTGGCGCTGGTCGGGACCGGCCTGGCCTGGGCGGTCACGCGGGCACGTCGTGCGCCGATGCGCGGCCTGGTCGCCGTCGTCGCACCCATGCTGCTGGTCGCCTCCGGCAGCGCCTTGTCCCCGGGCACTCCGCCCGCGAACGCGGACCCGGAGCGGGTGCTCTCGGTGGCCGCGGTGCAGGGCGACGTCCCGGGCGTGGGCATGGCGGCCTTCGCCGAGCGCCGGGCGGTGCTCGACAACCACGTGCGGGCGACCCATGAGCTCGCCGACCGCATCGACGCAGGAGCCACACCGCCCGACATCGTGGTCTGGCCCGAGAACTCCACCGACATCGACCCGTTCACCGACCCCACGGTGTACGCCGACATCCAGGACGCCGTGGACGCAGTCGGCGTGCCGGTTCTGGTAGGTGCCATGGTCTCGGGCGACCGGCCCCAGGACGTCTACAACCAGGGCATCGTGTGGATGCCGGGCACAGGGCCTGCCCAGCGGTACTCCAAGACACACCCGGTCCCGTTCGGTGAGTACATCCCCTTCCGCGACGTCTTCGCCCGCTTCATCACCAGGCTCGACCAGATCCCGCGCGACATGGTGCCCGGGGCGACACCGGGGATCCTGCCGATGGGCGGCGCCACCATCGGTGACGTGATCTGCTTCGAGATCGCCTACGACGCGGTGGTCCACGACGTCGTGCGCGGGGGAGCCGACGTCGTGGTCGTGCAGACCAACAACGCCACCTACATGGGCACCGGCCAGATCGAGCAGCAGTTCGCGATCGCCCGGCTGCGGGCCATCGAGACCAACAGGTACGTCGTCGTGGCGGCCACCAACGGCGTCTCCGGCGTGATCGCGCCGGACGGACAGGTCGTCGAGCGCGCCCCCGTGCGCTCGCGGTCCGTGCTGCTGAGCAGCCTGCCGATCTTCGGCGGCGACAGCGCCGCCCTGCGCTGGGCCCCGATCGTCGAGATGCTGCTGACCCTGGGTGGGGCCATTTCGGTCTCCGTCGCCCTCGCGGTGAACTATCGTCGTCGCCGGGCTCGCGGCGAGACAGGCGACGGCGGCCCTCGTGAGTCGGTCACCGTGAGAGCAGGAGAGGCATGACACTGGGTCGGGTCGTGATGGTCGTGCCGACCTACAACGAGGCCGAGAACATCGCCGAGATCGTCTCCCGGGTGCGCAAGGCAGTGCCCGATGCCGACGTACTCGTCGTCGACGACGGGTCTCCTGACGGGACGGGCCGGATCGCCGACGAGCTCGCCGCTGCGGACTCACACGTCCGGGTCGTGCACAGGTCCACGAAGGAAGGTCTCGGCGCGGCGTACCTGCACGGGTTCCGGGTCGCGCTCGAGCGCGACTACGACGTGATCGGCGAGATGGACGCCGACTGCTCGCATCAGCCAGAGCAGCTGCCGCGGCTCCTCGAGGCACTGGAGGACGCCGACCTTGTCCTCGGGTCGCGCTGGGTCCCCGGGGGATCCGTGGTCAACTGGCCCTGGACCCGGCAGGCCCTGTCACGCGGCGGGAACCTCTACACCCGGCTGCTGCTCGGCATGCCGGTCAAGGACGCCACGGGGGGCTTCCGGCTCTTCCGGCGCACGACGCTCGAGAAGATCGACCTCTCCGACGTCCGCTCGGTCGGCTACTGCTTCCAGGCCGACCTCGCATGGCGGACCGTCGAGGCCGGCCTGCGAGTGCGCGAGGTGCCGATCGAGTTCGTGGAGCGGACCCGTGGCGAGTCGAAGATGAGCCCGGACGTCGCGGTCGAGTCGCTGCGCCGGATCACCACATGGGGGCTCAGCCAGAGGCGCCGGCAGGCGCGCGACGTACTCTCGAAGGTGACGTCGCGTCGCAACAGGAAGTGAGAGAGCCGTGGCCCGAAGAGGTTCGTGGGGCTGGCTGGTAGCCGTGCTGTTCGTGGTCGTACCGCTGGTGGAGATCTACTTCATCATCCAGATCGGCCAGGCGATCGGCCCCTGGTGGACCCTGCTGCTCCTGGTCGCCGACAGCATCCTGGGCGCGGCTCTGCTCAAGCGTGAGGGCGCCGCCGCCTGGCGCGCGCTGCGGGACGCGCTGGCGTCCTACCGGATGCCGGCCCGTGAGCTCGCCGATGGTGTCCTGGTGCTCGTGGGCGGCACCCTGCTGCTCACACCGGGTTTCGTCACCGACATCTTCGGGTTCTTCTTCCTGCTGCCGTTCACCCGGCCGCTGGCCCGGCGCGCGCTGACTGCCGTGATCACCCGCAAGTTCCTGGGCGGACCAGGAGGGCCTTCCGTGGCAGCGGGCGGGCGGACACGACAGCGCCCCGGGCCGGATGAGTCCGTGGTCCGGGGCGACGTCGTCGACTGAGGAGTCTCAGGCAGTCTTCTTGGTCTTCGACTTCCGCGTGCGGTGCAGGTGGGCGGGCCCGATCTCGCCGCCGCGGAGCAGCTCGAGCCGCTCGCTGAGAATGTCCTCGAGCTCCTTGATGGACCGCCGCTCGAGCAGCATGTCCCAATGGGTGCGCGCGGGCTTCTCGACCTTGGCCTCAGGCGTGATCCCGCTGGTGCTCAGTCCCTCGGCGCCACAGCGGGGGCACTCCCACACCGCCGGTACCTCGGCCTCCACCGACATGGTGATCTCGAACTCGTGCCCCTGGGGACACTTGTAGCCGACCTGCTGCCGCGCAGCGAACTCGATGCCGCGCTCGTCCTCAAAGCTCTGGCCCCCGAGGCGGGCGCCACGCAGAGTGCGCTCTCCCATTGAGCCACCTCCTGATGTCTGTTCCCCGTGAACAATCCGAAACCGGACAGTCCTCAATGTCGGCGCACTGCTTCGTGCGCCTCGACTGTCCAACGAACTCCGGGCGCCGAGCATTCCCGACCGACGCGCTTCGTCCTGTGGTGCACCACACCTCGTACCCGGGGCCACGATCGGTACACGTGGTGCAGACCACGCTCTGGCGGGCCCCCGGCGGCGCGTCCCGCGCTGTGGTGAGACCTGTCACACCACCGACGGCGGCACGTTGCCGGCCTCGCGGATCCCGCGCTCGGGGTCCACCCGCCACAGCAGGAGGGCGCCGGCGACGAAGAAGATGATCAGCGCGAAGATCGCCGGCCGGTACGAGTCGGCGAGCTGGTGGACGAGACCGAAGGTCAGCATGCCGAGCCACGACGTCCCCCGCTCGGCGGCCTGGTAGAGGCTGAAGTACTCCGCCTCGCGGCCACGGGGGATGAGCAGGCTGAAGAAGGACCTGGACAGTGCCTGCGTCCCTCCCATGACCAGCCCGATGCCGACGGCGAGTGCGAGGAAGGCGCCGAGCTGCTTGGCCGGGATGACCATGCCTGTGGTGACCACGACCATCCAGATGACCAGACCGGCCAGGATCACCTTGCGGCTCCCGAACCGCTCCGCCACCCGCCCGAAGAGCAACGCGCCGCCGAAGGCGACGAACTGCACCAGGAGGATGGTCGCGATGAGCACCTCGGTCTCGAAGCCGAGCTGCTTCTCGCCGTACACCGACGCCGCGCCGATCACGGTCTGGATGCCGTCGTTGTAGAAGAGGTAGGCCAGGAGGAAGGTCAGGGTCATCGGGTAGTTGCGCATGTCGCGGAGCGTGACGAAGAGCTGTCCGAAGCTCTGGCGGACCAACGACCCCTTCTCCGGCACCACGGACACCGGCTCCCGGTTGCGGAGCCCGAGGTAGGGAATCAGCGTGAAGCCGGCCCACCACAGAGCCGCCGAGACGAGACTGATCCGCACCGCCGTGGCGGTCCCGAGTCCGAGAGGCTCGGCAAAGGTCACGAGTCCGAGGTTCGCGGCCAGGAGCAGCCCACCGCCGAGGTAGCCCAGAGCCCAGCCACGGGAGGAGACACGGTCCCGCTCGTCAGGCGTGGCGACCTCGCACAAGATGGCGTCGTAGACGACCAGGGACGATCCGAGGCAGATGTTCGCACCGAACAGCAAGGCCGCGCCGAGCTCCCAGTTGCTCCCGGTGACGAAGAACATCGAACCCGCGAACAGGCTGCCGGCCCACGCGAGGCTCGCAAGCATCTGCTTCTTGCGAGCCGACCGGTCGGCTGCCGCCCCGACGACCGGCAGCACCAACGCGGAGAAGATGGTGGCGATGGTGACGACGTAGAAGACCAGGGAGCCGGGGGAGATCGCCAGCCCGAGCACGGACAGGTCGGTGCGACAGGGGGCGTCGACGGTTCCCGGCTCTCCGCACGCAGCGGTCTCCGCGACCGAGGTGAGGTAGGGCGCGAACAGCACCGTGGCGACCGTGGTGACGTAGGCGGAGTTGGCCCAGTCGTACCAGTACCAGGCGCGCTGCTCCTTGCGGCGGGCCAGGGGGCTCAGGTCGGCGATGCCCACCGGTCCCGCCGGACCCTGCGGGGTCGTGTCGGTCATCGAGTCGCTCCCATCCATTGGCCGCGTTCGACGAGGACCTCGCGCAGCAGGTCGGTTCGGTCTGTCATCAGCCCGTCGACACCCAGGTCCAGCAGGTCCCTCATCTGCTGGGGGTCGTCGATGGTCCACACGTGCACGTGCAGCCCGAGCGCGTGGGCCCGCTCGACGAGGCCACGCGTGAGTATCTTGACGCCCTTGCGGCGGTGCGGCACCTGAAGTGCCGCGGCGCCACGCCGGACGAGTGCGCCGACAAGCCGTGCAGCCGGAAGAACGCGGAACAACCCGACCTCGAGAGGTCCGGCCGACGTCGCCACACGGCCGCCCACCAGCCGACGGAACTCGTCTAGACGTCGCTGTGAGAACGAGCCGACACAGACCCGGTCATGTGCGCCCGTGGCTCGGACCAGCTCGGCCAGCGGAGCGGCCGCCGCGTCCGACTTGATGTCGATGTTGAAGCGGACGTCGGAGAACTCCTCCAGCAGCGCGGCCATCGTCGGGATCTGCTCCCGACCACCGATCAGCGCTCGTCCCACCTCGGCGGAGGTCAGCTTCGCGACCGCCCCACGTTCATGTGTCACGCGGTCGAGCGCGGCGTCGTGGAAGGCGAAGAGACCGCCGTCGCGGGAGGCGTGCACGTCGGTCTCGAGGTAGGTGTAGCCGAGCTCGACGGCGTGGCGGAAGGCGACCAGCGTGTTCTCGAAGCCCTCGATCTCGGGGTGGTACGCACCGCCGCGGTGGGCGAAGGCGAGGACAGCCCGCGGCTGGTCACAGACCGCGTCGAGATAGGGGTAGCCGGTCCTTGGGCGCATCACCTGAGAAGTATCCACGCCCGCCCCGGCAGGCAGCGCCATTTCGTCCGACATGAGTCCATCCTGAGTGGTCAGACGGCCCGGCTGCATCCGTCGTCGTACTCATGTGGTCTGCTCCCGGGAAGTCTTCCGGACACTCGAGGGGCGGGGGAGTACCGTCGGGCAGGTGGAAGAGATGACCTGCCCGAAATGCGAGTCGACCATGCACACGCGGACGGTGGGCAACGCGCAGGTGGCGCGATGCACGTCCTGCAGCGGGATCTTCCTCGAGAGAGCAGATCTCGGGAACCTCGTCGAGGCCGAGAACGACTGGCACGCCAGTGCCGGCGTCCACCACACGGAGCCTCTTCCGCGGATCACTGCCGAGATGACCGCTCCGCCGCCGAGCAAGCCGCGGGCCCGCTCGTTCATCGAGACACTCTTCAGCTGACCTTCGTCAGATGTCGCGGAAGGTCTCGATCCGCGCGCCGAGGTGGTTCAGCCGGGTGGCGAGGTCCTCGTAGCCGCGGTTGATGACGTAGACCGAGCGGAGCACCGAGGTGCCCTTCGACGCCAGCATGGCGAGGAGGATGACCACCGCAGGACGCAGCGCCGGTGGGCAGACGATCTCGGCGCCGGACCAGTGCGTCGGGCCTTCGATCATCACCCTGTGCGGATCGAGCAGCTTGACCTGGGCGCCGAGCTTGGTCAGCTCGGTGAGGTAGATCGCCCGGTTCTCGTACACCCAGTCGTGCAGCAGCGTCTGCCCCTCGGCCACGGCGGCGATCACCGCGAAGAACGGCAGGTTGTCGATGTTGAGGCCAGGGAACGGCATCGGGTGGATCTTGTCGATGGGTGAGTGCAGCTCGGAGACCTTGGTCGTGATGTCGACGAGCCGGGTCTGCCCGTTCGCCGCGACGTACTCGTCGCTGCGGTGGTAGCTGAAACCCATCTCCTCGAGCAGCGCGAGCTCGATCTCGAGGAACTCGATCGGCACCCGCTCGATGGTGATCTCCGACTCGGTGACGATCGCGGCGGCGAGCAGCGACATCGCCTCGATCGGGTCCTCCGAAGGTGCGTAGTCGACGTCGACGTCGATCTCCGGCACCCCGTGGACGGTGAGGGTGGTCGTGCCGATGCCGTCGATCTGGACACCGAGCTTCTCGAGGTAGAAGCAGAGGTCCTGGACCATGTAGTTCGGGCTCGCGTTGCGGATGACGGTCACGCCGTCGTGGCGGGCGGCCGCGAGGAGGGCGTTCTCGGTGACGGTGTCGCCACGCTCGGTGAGCACGATCGGCCGCAGCGGGGTGATCGCACGGTTCACCGTCACGTGGTAGCTGCCCTCGGTGGCCTTGACCTCGAGGCCGAAGGGCCGGAGTGCGGCCATGTGGGGCTCGACGGTGCGCTTCCCGAGGTCGCAGCCGCCCGCGTAGGGAAGCTCGAACGAGTCCTCCCTGTGCATCAGGGGGCCGAGGAACATGATGATGGAGCGGGTACGCCGGGCCGCCTCCGCGTCGATCTTCGACAGGTCGAGCTCGGCCGGCGGGATGATCTCGAGGTCGTTCTCGGCGTTCAGCCACCGGGTCTCGACGCCGATGCTGTTGAGCACCTCGAGCAGACGGTTGACCTCTTCGATGCGCGCGACCTTGCGAAGTGTCGTACGGCCGCGGTTGAGCAGCGAGGCGCAGAGCAGCGCGACACCGGCGTTCTTCGACGACTTGACCTCGATGCTTCCCGAGAGGGTCGTCGGGCCGCTGACCCTCAGGTGGGTGGGCCCGCCGCCGAGGGAGACGATCTCGGAGTCGAGGGCCTCGCCGATACGGGCGAGCATCTCCAGGCTGAGGTTCTGATGACCCCGCTCGATGCGGTTCACGGCACTCTGGCTGGTCGAGAGCACCTCGGCGAGCTGGGCCTGCGTCCAGCCGCGGTGCTTGCGTGCGTCACGGATCAGGTTGCCGATGCGGCTCAGGTAGTCCTCGGTCATAAAAGGCACTCTATCTCAAATATGAGATATGTCAGAACAGTGCAGGTGGCCCGCTTCCGGAGGTGATCCGCGCGCCCGCCACGCCAAGCCCGAGAACAGTATGGGGGAGGGGAGAGGCTCGCGCCAAAGCGCGTTCGGGCGGGCGCACGGGCCCGAACGGGCCAGTTCGAGGCGACCAGGCGGGCGCTTCCCGTCCAGACAGCCCGGGCCCGGAAGTGGCTTGGCGCGCCGTGGCAGGATGCCTGATATGCGAGTCACGACGATCCACGGACCCAAGGACATCCGCCTCGAGGACCGGCCGGTCCCGACCATCGACGCTCCGACCGATGCGATCATCAAGGTCGTCGCCGCCTGCGTCTGCGGCTCCGACCTCTGGCCCTACCGCGGCGAGAACGACATCACGCCCGGCGACCCGATCGGACACGAGATGGTCGGCATCGTCGAGGAGGTGGGCTCAGACGTCAGGTCCTTCAAGCCCGGGGACTTCGTGATCGCGCCGTTCTGTCACTGCGACAACACCTGCCCGCACTGCCGGACCGGCATGACCTCCGGCTGCCAGAACCTCGGCTTCACCCAAGGCGGACAGGCGGAGTACGCGAAGGTGAACCAGGCCGAGGGCAGCCTGGTGAAGACCGACGGGATGCCGGACGAGTCCTCGATCCCGTCCCTGCTGACGCTCTCCGACGTCATGGCGACCGGATGGCACGCCGCCGTCGCCTCGCAGGTGCGGCCAGGCTCCACCGCAGTGGTCGTCGGCGACGGTGCCGTGGGCCTCTGCGGCGTCCTCGCGGCCGCCGAGCTCGGCGCCGAGCGGGTGATCGCGATGTCGCGACACGAGCCCCGTCAGAAGATCGCGACCGAGTTCGGTGCTACCCACATCGTGGAGGAGCGGGGCGAAGAGGGGGAGCAGCGAATCCTCGACCTGACCGACGGCGTGGGTGCGGACGCTGTGCTCGAGTGCGTCGGCACCGACCAGGCCATGAAGACCGCCTTCACGATCGCGCGGCCGGGCTCGACGGTCGGCTTCGTCGGCGTGCCGCACGGGGTCAAGCTGCCGGTGCGCCGCATGTTCGCCAACAACGTCGGCCTTGCCGGAGGGATGGCTCCGGTCCGGGCCTACCTCCCGGACCTGCTGGATCGGACGCTCTCGGGGGCCATCGACCCGGGCAAGGTCTTCGACATGACGCTTCCGCTCGACGAGGTCGCCGAGGGCTACCGGGCCATGGACGAGCGTCGCGCGATCAAGGTGCTCCTCCAGCCCTGAGGCTGCCTTATGTCAACCCAGCCGAGCAGCCGGCGTACGACGGGGGAGCGGGCATGACCGTCAGGGCGGTCGTGTTCGACATCGGCGGCGTACTGGAGAGGGTTGATGACGACGCCTGGCCGGAGACCTGGATCGGCCGCTGGGAACGCCGGATGGACCTTCCTGCAGGCCACCTGATCGAGAGGCTCGCCGAGCACGAGCCGGCCGGCGACATGGTCACCGGCGGCATCTCCGAGGCACAGACGCGTGCGATGTACGCCCGCGCCCTGGGCCTCGACGAGGATCAGGCCGACGAGATGATGGCCGAGATGTGGGACGCCTACTGCGGAGAGCTCGACCTCGAGCTGCGCGACTTCGCGGCCGGTCTGCGTCCGACGTACCGCACGGCGATCCTGAGCAACTCCGCGGACGGTGCGCGCCGTGAGGAGCAGCGTCGCTACGGGTTCGAGCAGCTCGTGGACACGATCGTCTACTCGCACGAGGTCGGCCTGGCCAAGCCTGACCCGGCGGTGTTCCGGCTCACCGAGGAACGGCTCGGCGTCGGGCCGGACGAGATCGTCTTCCTCGACGACCACGACGGACATGTCGCTGCAGCACGCCGGCTGGGCTGGCACGCCGTCGTGCACCGCAGCACCCCCGAGTCGATCCGTGAGGTCACCGAGCTGCTGGCGCGCTGAACCAAGGCTCAACGCGCCCCGCGTCCCGAGACGTCCTCAGTGGTCGGCTCATTGGTCGGCTCCGGGGTCGGCTCAGGGGACGGCTCGATCGGATCGGCCTGCGCCTGGAGCAGCCCGTAGACGGGGGACCGAGCAGCGGCGGCCCGAACACTGGCGGCTGTTGCCGAGAGGTAGCCCTGCGAGGTGGACAGAGAGCGATGGCCCATGAAGTCCATCAGCTCCACCGCGGTCGCGCCGCGCTCGACCAGCCGGGTCGCGGCAGTGTGCCGTAGCGCATGCACGAGAGCGCCGCGAGCCCGCGACGCGTTGACCCCGGCGTCGCGGTAGACCAGCTCGACCAGGTACTGCAGGGCGCCGATCTGCATGCGCTCGCCGGTCCGGTCCACGAACAGCGGGTCGGTCTTGCGCCACCATGCCCAGGGGTCCTCGGGCGCCTCGACCCCGCGCTGACGGGCAGTCTCCGAGAAGCGCTCCCGGCGGCTGTCCAGGTAGGTCGCCAGGATGTCGAGCAGGGCCGGCTCGACAGGGATCGACCGCTCCGCCTCACCCTTGCCGAGCACCCGGATTCGCTCGTTTCCGCGGGCACGCGTCACGTCGCCGATGTCGACGGCCAGGAGCTCAGCGGCACGCACTCCTGTGACCATCGCGGTCAGCACCACCGCCGCGTCGAGCTCCGGCCACGGGTCGCGGCGTCGCACGGAGCTGTCCGTGAGCACCTGCACGATCCGAGCCGCGTCGTCCTCGGCGAACGGCTTAGGGAGCCGCCGCGGTGCTTTCGGCTTCGCCACGCCGGGCATGGGGGACCCGGCCAGCTGCTCCTCGGAGACGAGGTACTCGAAGAAGCCGGACCATGTCGAGTGCGCCCTGCGGACGGTCGCGGCGGCTCGCCCTTCGGACCAGGTGGCGAAGGCGTTCCGCAGCACGCGCAGCGTGAGGTCGCAGACGCGCAGGTCGTCGACGGGTCGGCCCAGGTGGGAAGCGGACGCCTCGCAGATCGCGGCCAGGTCACGCTCGTAGGCGGCCCGGGTGTGCGGGGAGTCCTTGCGGGGTGCCCGTGCAAGGAACCATCCAGCGATCGCGTCGATGACCAAGGGGTTGTGCTCCACGCCGCCGGACGTTATCTGCCGGCACCGACAGTTCCCGCTACTGAACTACAAGGTTGTTATTTGCCGCATAATCCCCGGTATGCGGCAAACATGGGGAGATCGCCGAGGAAAGGGAGTTCCGGAGGAGTCGGCCGCTCAGACCTGGTCCCAGGCCTAGAAGGCTCGATTTCCGCGGGACGAGTTCTGTCAGAGCGATTCTGAGCGACTTCGTTGCCGGCCGAACCGGATGGCTCGACGCCCAGGCGCGGCTACAAGGCTCGTGGAAGAACGACTCACAGCGTGCCGGAGTCGCAACCGAGCTGCGTCGGCAGCTGGGTGCACACGGCTCGTGAGGCTCGCGCACGAACCGACTCGACGGACGCACATCAAGGTGCTGTGAGCAGGCTCGGAAACTACATCGTTGTCACCTTCACCCAGCCCTGGCTAATGCGCCGATAAGCGACATTATGTCAAGTAACGGAGACGGGCTCATGGGAAGGGGTCGCAGGATCCGCCGGCCGCCCCTCCCCGTCGGCCATTGTCCGCAGTGCCGATCTCAGGACATCTGTGCGATCTGGATGAGGTTGCCGCAGGTGTCGTCGAACACAGCGGTGACGACCGGCCCCATCTGCGTCGGCTCCTGGACGAACTCCACCCCGAGCCCGACCAGACGTTCGTGCTCCGCGGCGATGTTGTCGACTGCGAAGCTCGTGGCCGGAATCCCCTGTGCCTTGATGCCCTGCTGGTACGCCTTCGCTGCTTCGTTGCCGTTCGGCTCCAAGAGCAGCTCCACGCCGTCCGGGTCGGCCGTCGAGGCGACTGTGAGCCAGCGGGCCTCTCCCAGCGGGACGTCGGTCTTCTTCACGAATCCCAGAGTGTCGGTGTAGAACGACAGCGCCTTGGCCTGGTCCTCCACGAAGACGCTCGTGACCACGATGCGCAACATATTATTGTACTCCTGACAATTCAGTCTCTGGAACGGCGGCGGAAGGCGCTGAGGGCCAGTGGCGCGAAGATCGCCGTCAGGAGCAGCGCCCACGCCACGGACATGAGCACCGAGTGCTGCAGCGGCCATGCAGCGTCGGCCGGCGGCGCCGGAGTGTTCCCCCACAGCTCGCGGCACGCCTGGGCGAGCGACGAGACCGGGTTCCACTCGGCGACGGTGCGAAGCCAGCTCGGCATGTTCTCGGTCGGTGCGAACGTGTTGGCGACGAACGTCAGCGGGAACATCACCGTGAACATCAGGCCCTGCACCGCCTCGACGGTGCGCATCAGGGAACCGACCCAGATGCCGAGCCAGATCATCGCGAACCCGAAGAGCAGCAGCAGAAGGAAGCCAAGCGTCGCTTCTGCCAGGCCGGTGCGCACCCGCCAGCCGACGAGCAGACCGGTCACGCCCATCACGGCGACTCCGATGCTGGAGTGGATCAGGCTCGAGATGCTGCGGCCGACGAGCACCGAGGCGCGTGAGATGGGCAGGGACTTGAGCCGGTCGACGATCCCCTTCTGAAGGTCGTTGGTGAGCCCCATCGCGACGATCGCCGAGGAGAAGACCATGGTCTGCACCATGATCCCCGGCAGCAGGAACTCCCGGTAGCTCGACCCTGCCACCGCGATCGACCCGCCGAAGACGTAGGCGAACAGCAGCACGAACATCACCGACTGCACGGTCACGTCGAGCAGCATCTCGGGCATGCGCTTGATGTGGATCAGGTTGCGCCACACGATCGTGGCCGATGCCCGCGGCAGCGATGGCGGCGTGATCGCGGGCCGTTCATCGGGGCTGGTCTGCACTCCTGCCAAAGAGATGGTCGTCATCGCACTGCCTCCGTAAGTCTCTCGTCGTCAGGCTGGTCGTCCGCGGGCTCGTCGGTCTCACCGCGCCCGGTCTCCTCCGCGCGATGGCCGGTCAGGTGCAGGAACACGTCGTCGAGGCTGGGCCGCTTCAGGCCGAGGTCGTCGACCTGGATGCCGCTGTCGGCGATGACCTCGCCGATCCTGGTCATGTCGCCCAGACCACCTGCCTGCGCGGTGATCCGTCGGGCCGACGGCTCGACGTGGACCTCCGGTGAGCAGGACCGAACGAGCTCGGTGGCGCGCACGAGGTCGGAGGAGTACGTCAGGGTGACCACGACGCTGGCCCGGCCGGCCCGGTCCTTGAGCTGGGTGGGTGTCCCGGCGGCGATGACCCTCCCCTTGTCGATCACCACGATGTCGTCGGCGAGCTGGTCGGCCTCCTCGAGGTACTGCGTGGTCAGCAGCAGCGTCGTGCCGTCATTGACGAGGCCGCGCAGGACATCCCAGAGCTCCGAGCGGCTGCGAGGGTCGAGCCCGGTGGTGGGCTCGTCGAGGAAGAGGACGGGCGGAGCGGCGATCAGGCTGACCGCGAGGTCGAGCCGTCGCCGCATGCCGCCGGAGTAGGTCTTGACCGTGCGGTTCGCGGCGTCGCTCAAGGAGAACCGCTCGAGCAGCTGGTCGGAGGCGTCCTTGACGTAGCGACGTGAGAGCCCCGAGAGCCGGCCGATGAGGCGGAGGTTCTCGCGAGCGGTCAGCAGCTCGTCGACCGTGGCCGCCTGGCCGGTGAGGCCCATGCTGCGGCGTACGGCGTCTGGTTCCTTGACGACGTCGTGACCGGCCACACGGCCGGTGCCACGGGTGGGCACCGACAGCGTCGTGAGCATGCGCACGGTGGTCGTCTTGCCCGCGCCGTTCGGGCCGAGAAGGCCGAGCACTGTGCCTTGGGGAACCTGGAAGCTGACGTCGTCGACAGCGGTGTTGTCCCCGAATCGTTTGACGAGGCCGACGGCCTCGACGGCCGGTGTTGATGACATGGGCTCCACCCTAGGATCCGGTACCGACAGTTCCGAAGGGGTTTTCGGACGTGCTCCCTATGACCGGGCCGACGGGCAGAACTCATCGGTCGCGCGAGGCTAGGCGCTCTCCCCCGCGATCTCGACCTGGATCGGGGTGCCCCTCTCCACGGTCTGGCTGACGCTGCACAGCCGGTCGTGGGACTGGTGGACCGAGCGCTCGAGCACGGCCCTGGCAGCGTCTCCCTCCTCCCCCTCGGGAAAGGAGATGTCGAAGGTCAACGAGATGTTCGCGACGTGGTTCTTGCCGGCCTCGTCGCGAACCTTCTCGCCGGTGATGCGCAGGTCGAAGCCGACGGGCTCGGCTCGCTTGCTCGTGATGAAGTCGACGTCGGTGCCGCTGCAGCCGGCGATCGCGGTGAGCAACAGCTCGACGGCCGAGAAGTTCTGGGTGTTGTCGTGGCCGAAGGTCAGCTTCGCGCCGTGCCGGTTGGTCGCCTCGTAGAGGCCCTTGCTGATCCGGGTGATCTCGACAGTGCGCAGGTTCTCGTCGCTCATGCCGGAACTCTGCCACAGGCGAGACCGCACCTACGATCGAGTCCATGCGCACCGACTTCGCCGTGGCCGACCCGGATGTCAACACCTATCGGCTGCTCACCGCGGTCGTCGTGCCGCGACCCATCGCGTGGGTGTCCACGGTCTCCCCCAGCGGTGTCGTGAACCTCGCACCGCACTCCTTCTACACCGTCGCCTGCGCCCGGCCGCCGATCGTGCAGTTCACCTCCGTCGGCAAGAAGGACACGCTGCGCAACGTTCTGGCCACCGGCGAGTTCGTCGTCAATCTCGCCCCCGCCTCCCTGATGAAGCAGGTGAACAACTCCGCGGCACGCTTCGCGCCCGACCAGAGCGAGGTAGAGGCGCTCGGGATCGAGGTGGAGCCTGGTGTCAAGGTGCGACCGCCTCGCGTGGCCGCCTCCCCTGTCGCGATCGAGTGCACCTTGCACAGCACCAACGAGCTCGGGGACTCCACCGTCGTCCTCGGAGATGTCCAGGTGATCTCCGTCGCGGATGAGGTCCTCGTCGACGGGCATCCTGAGTACAAGCTGTTGGACCCGCTGGCTCGACTCGGCAAGGAGGAGTGGGCTCTGCACGCGGAGGTCGTCTCGGTCCCGAGGCCGCAACGGCCCGAGGACATCGGGCTTTGAGCGGCCTGGGAGGATCGGGCGCATGACCGACACTACGCGCCAGGTCCGTCTCGTCTCCCGGCCCTCCGGCTGGCCTACCCCCGACGACTTCGAGCTGGTCGAGATCGACATCCCGACGCTGCGGCCCGGTCAGGTGCTCGTGCGCAACAGCGTGATGTCCGTCGACCCGTACATGCGTGGTCGCATGAACGACACGAAGTCCTACGTCCCTCCGTTCGCACTCGGTGAGCCGCTCGACGGTGGTGCGGTCGGCGAGGTGGTCGCCTCCGAGTCCGAGGACGTCGCGGTGGGCGAGACCGTGCAGCACCAGCTCGGCTGGCGAGAGCACGCCGTCGTGGACGCACGCCATGTACGTCGCATCGACACTGCCGACGTCCCCGCGTCGGCGTACCTGGGCGTACTCGGCATGCCGGGCCTCACGGCGTACGTCGGGCTCGTCCGCATCGCCGAGATGCGAAAAGGTGACACGGTATTCGTCTCCGGAGCCGCCGGCGCCGTGGGCAGCCTGGCCGGGCAGATCGCTCGCAACCTCGGAGCCGAGCGCGTTGTCGGCTCGGCCGGCTCGACGGAGAAGATCGGGTACGTCGTCGACGACCTCGGCTTCGACGCGGCGTTCGACTACCACGAGGGATCCGTCGCAAGGCAGCTGCGCGAGCACGCTCCCGACGGGGTGGACGTGTACTTCGACAACGTCGGGGGCGACCACCTCGAGGGTGCGATCGCGAACATGAAGGACTTCGGGCGCATCGCGCTGTGCGGAGCGATCGCTCAGTACAACGCGACCGAGGCGGCGCCCGGGCCCCGCAACATGTGGCTGACCGTCACCCGACGGCTCAAGCTGCAGGGCTTCATCGTCACCGACCACAACGACCTCGCCAAGGAGTACCTCACCACCGCGTCGGCGTGGATCCGTGAGGGTCGGCTTCGGTTCAAGGAGACCTACGTCGAGGGGCTCGACCACGCGGTCGACGCGTTCTTGGACATGCAGCGCGGCGCCAACGTGGGGAAGATGCTCGTCCGGCTCTGACCCTCGTCGGTCGCCAGGAGGCGGCTCACCTCGTCTCCCGTGTCGGGCCGGCCGAACAAGGGCCCCTGGCCGACGTCGCAGCCGAGGTCGACGAGCGACTCGAGCTGGGCCCTCCTCGCCACGCCGTCGGCGCCGATGCGGATCCCCAGCGCGTCCGCCATGGCGACCATCGCGCGCACAGCGCCGGCGGACGCCACGTCGTTGCCGAGGTCGGCGGTGAAGGACCCGTCGATCTTCAGCAGGCCCCAGGGGACCTTCGCGAGCCTGCTCATCGATGACCAGCCCGTCCCGAAGCCGTCGAGCACGAGGTGCACGCCGAGCGCGTGCAGCTGGTGGAGGGCGGCGACACCCATGTCGTCGAGCTGCCGGGCGGTCGAGACCTCGACACACAGTGCCTCGGCGACGGCGTCGCCCTCGGCGAGCGCGCGCAGGACGACGCTGACGACGCTGCCGCTGCTGAGCTGGAGCGGGGAGACGTTCACCGACACCCGTGGGCGACGGCCGGGCTGACCGGCCCACTCGCGCTGTGCCTGCAAGGACTGCGTCAGCACCGTCTCGAAGAGCCGGTCGCCCCAGCCCATGGCCTCGACAGACGGGAGGAAGCGCTCCGCGTCCAGGAGGCCGAGCTCGGGATGGCGCCAGCGCACCGTCGCCTCTGCGGCCTCGAGCTGACCGGTCGCAAGGTCCACCAGGGGCTGGAAGTGGCAGACGATCTGCCCGTCGGCGAACGCCGCCGGCATCTCGTCCTCGACCCGGACCTGGGTCTTGGCGTGTCCCCGGACCGCCTCGTCGACGACCACCACGCGCCCACGGCCGCGCCTCTTCGCCTGGTACAAGGCGGCGTCCGCGGCACGGAACAGCGAGTCGGCGCTCTCACCTGCCTCCGCGACCGCGGCGCCGATCGAGATGGAGGGACGCACCTGCCGCCGGCCGTCGACCAGAACGGGCCGGGCGATCTCCTCCACGAGCCGCAGGGCCACGCGCTGTGCATCTTCCGCGTCGACGTCATCGAGCAGCACGACGAACTCGTCGCCGCTCATGCGCGCCACCATGTCCTCGGGCCTAACGCCCTCGCGGAGCCGGTGGGCGATCTGCACGAGCAGCTCGTCGCCGCCCTTGTGGCCGACCCGGTCGTTCACGGCTTTGAACAGGTCGAGGTCGCACACCAGGAGGCCGGCACCGCGACCCGTCGCAACGGGCCCGTCGAGGGCCACCTCGATGGCCTTCGTGAAGAGGCTGCGGTTGGGAAGGCCCGTCAGCGTGTCGTGCGTGGCCTGGTACCGCAAGGCCTCCTCGATCTCACGACGCTCGGTGAGGTCGCTGACCAGTGCGGAGAGCAGGAGCGAGAAGGACACCGTGATCGCGAGAAAGACCTGCAGCAAGGTCACCGCGGTCCCTTCAGGTCCGCCGGCCTGGGCGAAAGGCCCGAGCCCGGCTGCGGTGAAGCCGCCGCCCAGGGCGGTCACACCGAGCGCGGTCCACGCTGTCCCGAAGGTGCCGAAGCGCAGCGCGGCCCACGCGAAGAACGGCACCACTACGTAGGGCATGGTGACCATCCACGAACCGCCGAAGTCCGTGAAGACCAGCGCCGTGACGAACGTCGTGGACAGCAGGAGGGCCGTGACCTCGCGCCGGGACCTCGAGAGCCCGCGGAAGGGCGCCAGCAGGACCGGCGCGGCCACCAGGACCCCGAGCGCGTGGCCGAGGAAGTTGCCCGGCCACGCCCTCGGGAACGGGCTGACCTCCGTAAGCGCAGAGACGGCGCACCAGAGGGTGCTTCCGACCGCGGGCCCGACCACGGCGCCGAGGACGAGGAACAGCAGCAGCGGACGTACAGGCACGAGAGCTCCGTGCCGGTTGCCGAGCCTCCGAAGCAGGAGTGCGCTGAGCAGCGGCTCGGCGGTGCTGCTCACCGTCCAACCCAGCGCCGTACCGACGGAATACCCCCAGGCGAGGTCTCCGCCCAGCTCGGCGAGGGCGATACCGCCCAGCGCCCAGACCCAGCGGCCGGTCGGTAGCAGCAACAAGGCGGCGAGGCTCAGTCCGGCAGCCGGCCACAGGGTCACACCGCTCGTCGCCGGGTCGTGTCGGGACATCACGAGCTGTGCCAAGGCGAGGTAGGAGAGACCGGCCACCACCAGGACAAGTGGTCCCGGAGCCACCAGGACGCGACTCGCCATCCACGTGTGCTCGGTGGTCGAACCCGCATCGGACATGTCTGAGTTATCGGAGGCGCCCGATCCCGGCTTGAGGGCGGTCCGAAAATATCGCGGGTGCTGCCCGCCTGTGCGCCTATGGTGTGCTGCATGCCAAGCCTCTCCCTCGACGAGTCCATCCGCCGTGCCCAGCAGGTCACCGTGACGTCGTACGACGTCTCGCTCGACCTCGACACCGGCGACACCACCTTCGCCTCGACCACCACGGTGAGGTTCACGGTGCAGGGCCCCGCCGACACGTTCATCGACCTCAAGCCCAGGCAGCTGCTGAGCGTCCACCTCAACGGCTCCCCCCTCGACGTGGCGACCCTGGAGGACGGCCGTCTCCCGCTGACGGGCGTGGACGGCGACAACGAGCTCGTCGTCGAGGCGGTCATGGCCTACCGCAACGACGGCGAGGGGCTGCACCGTGCGGTGGACCCGGCCGACGGCAAGCACTACACCTACGCGATGTCGTTCCTCGACGCGGCGCCGAGCATCTTCGCCTGCTTCGACCAGCCCGACCTCAAGGCGCCCTACACCTTCCACGTCCGGGCCCCGCGGGACTGGGTCGTCGTGGGCAACGGCCGGGCCGAGCAGGTGGAGCCTGGCCGGTGGGAGCTGGCCACCACGCAGCCCCTGTCGACGTACTTCGTCACGCTGGTCGCCGGCCCGTACCACGTCGTGAGCAGCGAGCACGACGGGATCAGGCTGGGCCTGGAGTGCCGTGCGTCCCTGGCTCCGCACCTCGACCGGGACGCCGACGAGATCCTCACCGTCACCACGCAGTGCTTCGACGAGTTCCACCGGCTCTTCGGCGTGCGCTACGCGTTCGGCGACTACCACCAGGCGTTCGTGCCGGAGTTCAACGCCGGGGCGATGGAGAACCCGGGCTGCGTGACGTTCCGTGACCCGCTCGTGTTCACCTCCAAGGTGACCCGCGCAGAGCGGACGAACCGGGCGACCACCATCGCGCACGAGATGGCGCACCAGTGGTTCGGCGACCTCGTGACACCGCGCTGGTGGGACGACCTGTGGCTCAACGAGTCCTTCGCCGAGTACATGGGCAACCGCGTCACCCACGATGCGACCGAGTTCACCGACGCCCACGTCGACACGGCGTTCGGCAGGAAGCGCTGGGGCCTCGAGGCCGACCAGCGCCCCAGCACGCACCCGATCGCCGGCAACGGTGCGACAGACGCGCTTGCCGCTCTCCAGGACTTCGACGGCATCAGCTACGCGAAGGGCTCCGCCGTCCTCAAGCAGCTCAACAGCAACCTCGGCGACGAGGTCTTCTTCGCCGGCGTCCGCGAGCACTTCGCACGTCACCGCTTCGGCAACGCCACGATGCACGACCTGTTCAAGGCATGGGAGGACGCCGGCGCCGGAGACCTCTCGTCGTGGACCGAGGGGTGGCTGCGTACGGCGGGGGTCGACCTGCTCAGCGTCGACCGCCGGTCCGAACCGCCGACGGTGCTCCGCACGGCGCCCGAGGCCCACCCGGCCGACCGGACCCATGCCCTGGCCGTGGCGCTGTACGACGGGAACGGCGGCTGGGTCACGGAGCCGGTCACGGTCGGCGCCGAGCCCGCTCCCCTGTCCCCCGCGGCGTCGACCGCGCCCGTCGTACTCGATCCGCACGACCAGACTTGGGCGCGGCTGGCGCTCGACGAGCCGACCCTCGAGGCGCTGCCGAAGCTGATGCCCGACCTGTCCGACCCGCTCATGCGGGCCTCTGTGTGGAGCGCGGTCCGCGACGGCGTCTTCAACGCCCGGCTGGATCCCGAGGCCGCGTTCGCCGTTCTGGAGGCGGGCCTCCCGCACGAGACCCAGGACCTCGCGGTCACGGCGCTGACGACCTTCGGGCTCGCGACGCTCGTTGACCGGGTCCACCCCGAGCCGAAGGCCGCGGTCCGCAGGTTCCACGCCGCGGCCTCGTCGCGTGTCGCGAGCGCCGAGCCCGGCTCGGGGGTCCAGCTGGCCGCCTTCCGTGCCGCAGTAGCCTCCCAGGCGGAGCCCGAGGTCCTGCGCGGCTGGCTCGGCGGTGCCGACCTGCCCGCCGGGATCGAGACCGACCGCGACCTGCGCTGGCGGATCCTCATCCGGCTGGCCTCGCTCGGTGCCATCGACCGGACAGAGCTCGCCGGCTGGCTGGACCAGGACCGGAGCACCGAGGCCGCGGTCGACCACGTGCAGGCGCTCTCCGCCATCCCGGACGACCAGGCGAAGGCCTTCGCCTGGTCGCACTTCACCGGCGAGCTCGAGGCCTCGAACTACGAGATCGAGGCGGCAGGTCGGGGCATGTGGCGTGCGGGTCAAGAGGAGCTGACCGCGGCGTACGTCGAGCGTTACTTCTCCGACCTGCCGGGCACGGTGAAGGTCCGCTCCGGCTGGGTTCTCGCCGACGCCGCGCGTGACTTCTTCCCGCGGCTCGCGGTCGACCGGACGACCGTGGAGAGGGCGCAGCGACTGGCGGCGGACGACGCACTCGACCTGAGTCTGCGGCGGGCACTGGTCGACTCGGCCGACGAGCTCGAGAGGGCGGTGCGGGTGCGAGAGGCCTTCTGGGGCTGACCGGCCGGCTCAGCCTCGGTCAGGCAGAACCGGTGGGGCCCTGCGGCCGGCGCAGGCGGAACGCGCGCAGCGTGTCGTCGAGCATCGTCCGCAGGCCCTGCCTGCCTCCCTCCGCGCACACGTGCGCAGGCACCATCCGGTCGACGGTCACCGTGAGCTCGAGGACGATGCCGCCGACGAGCAGCCCGGCGACGAGGTCGGCGAACCAGTGCCAGTTGAGCGTCAGCGAGGTGAGCACCATCGTGACCGCGAGGACGAAGACCGCGCTCCAGGACAGGACCTGGGTACGCCGGCTCGGGCGGGTGTAGCGGCCGACGAGGTAGGTGGCGAGGCCGTACATGAGGACGATGTTCGCGCTGTGTCCCGAGGGGTAGGCCATCCCTCCGGTGAAGAACGACGGGTCCGCGGTGCCGGGCGAGGCTCTACCCAGGGTGACCTTGAGGATCAGCACCAGGAGGTTGAGCAGGAAGACCGAGCACACGGCGACGACCACGGGCCGCCATGACCGGTTCTGGCGGTAGATCCGGTACAGCACGAACCCCAGGATCGGCAGGGCCACGGCCCGCTGGCCGACCCGGTCGAGCACATGCAGGAACGGGACCCACTCCTGGGGCGGCGGCGCGAGGTTGAAGTACGCGTCGTAGCGCACGAACGGGCCCATCGCCAGCAGCGTGAAGGCCACGAAGACCAGCGACAGGAAGCCGGCGAGCGCGAACCCCGACGACACCGCCGAGGTCCAGCCGTCGTCGGTCTCTTCGCTCCTACGCCGTAACACTCGTCAAATATAGGCTGCTGCTGTGAGCCTCAACCGCCGTCCAGGACCCTCCCGCCGCGTACGCGTGCGCGAGGTCACAGGCACAGATTCTCGGGAGCGGGAGGACCGGCTCGCCACCGAGGAGCCGCTGGAGATAAGGCTGGCCTGGCCCGGCCGCTCCCCTGGACGCCTCACTGTCACCATGCGCACCCCTGGTCACGACTTCGAGCTCGCCGCGGGCTTCCTGTTCGGTGAGGGCCTCATCCAGTCTGCCGGTGATCTCCATACGGTTGCGTATTGCACTGACCATACGTTGACGCGGGAGCAGGAGTTCAACGTCGTCACCGTCGAGCTCACCGGTCCCCCGCTCAGGGATCCCGTCGGGCGGTACGACGGCCCGACCGCCGGCTCGTCGGCCTGTGGTGTCTGTGGCAAGCAGAGCGTCGACGAGGTCCTCGGTGCGGCCACCGCCGCCCTGTCGGAGAGCAGCTGCCGGCCGCGCCGCGTGGGCGGGCAGGTGCCGGCGACGGTCATCGCGTCTCTTCCCCGGTCGGCTGCGCGAGGCCCAGAAGGTCTTCAGTGCCACGGGTGGCCTCCACGCCGCGGCCCTGTTCGACGCAGACGGCTCGCCCGTCGTCGTACGCGAGGACGTCGGACGGCACAACGCGGTCGACAAGGTCGTCGGCAACCGGGTGCTGTCCGGCCTCGACACGGACCTGCCCGTGCTGTGCGTGAGCGGGCGGATCGGGTTCGAGCTCGCGCAGAAGGCTGTGGTCGCGGGTGTCGACGTGATCGCCGCTGTGGGCGCCCCCTCGAGCCTGGCCGTGGAGCTCGCGGAGTCCGCGGGACTCTGCGCCGTGGGTTTCCTGCGTGACGACCGGTTCGTCGTCTACACGGAGCCCGACCGGATCGGCGTGTGATCGCCGGGTTTGTCGGCGGCCCCGCATAGCGTTCTCCGCGTGCGTATCCTCCACACCTCCGACTGGCATCTCGGGCGCTCGTTCCATCGCGAGGGCCTCCTCGACGCGCAGGCGTCGTTCGTGGACCACCTGCTCGAGACGATCGACGCCGAGGGTGTCGACCTCGTCGTGGTCTCGGGCGACATCTATGACCGGGCGCTGCCTCCCGTCGACGCGGTCGAGCTCGCCGACGAGACCTTCGCCCGGCTCGCCGCCTCACGCGCGAAGGTCGTGGTGACCAGCGGCAACCACGACTCACAGATCAGGCTCGGTTTCAACTCCCGGCTCGCAGACGCGGCCGGCATCCACCTGCGGACCCGTTGGCAGGACGTGGGCACGCCGGTGCTGCTGGAGGACGAGCACGGGCCGGTCGCAGTGCACGGCCTGCCGTACCTCGAGCCCGACGCCGTCCGCGGGCCTTGGGGGCTCTCAGCGCGCACGCACGAGGCGGCGTTGACCGAGGCGATGGCCCGGGTCCACGCAGACCTCGACACACGCCCGGGCACCCGATCGGTGGTCATGGCTCACGCCTTCGTCGCAGGCTCTGCCGACGCGGCCCCGGCCATGGCCAGCGACAGCGAGCGTGACATCTCCGTCGGCGGGGTCCAGATCGCGCCGACCAGCCTGTTCGGCCGAGTCGACTACGCCGCCCTCGGCCACCTCCACGGCCGCCAGACGCTCGCGGAGACGATCCGCTACAGCGGCTCGCCCCTTGCCTACTCCTTCTCCGAGGCCCGCCACACCAAGGGTTCCTGGCTGGTGGAGCTCGGGCGTGACGGCGTGGAGCGCACCGACTTCGTGGCTGCGCCGGTGCCCCGTCGCCTCGGCAGCCTCCGCGGCCGCATCGAGGACCTGCTCGCCGACCCTGCCCACGCCGACGTCGAGGACGCCTGGCTCCAGGTCACGCTCACGGACCCGCAGCGGCCGATGCATGCCATGGACCGTCTGCGCACGCGCTTCCCCCATGTGCTGATCCTGGCCTTCGAGCCGGAGGGGGCGGCGCGCGAGCGGGGCCCGATCATGCCTCACGTGGACGGCCGCAGCGACCTCGACGTCGCCTTGGGGTTCGTCGCCGAGGTCCGGTCGATCGAGGCCACCACCGAGGAGACGCTGCTGCTCCAGCTGGCCTGCGACTCGTGCCGGATCAACGAGGACGCAGACCAGCCGATCCGGATCGACGAGGCAGGCTGATGCGGCTCCATCACCTGAGCATGACCGCTTTCGGCCCCTTCGCAGGTGCGGAGGAGGTCGACTTCGACGAGCTCTGCGACGCAGGGTTGTTCTTGCTCACCGGCCCCACCGGCGCGGGCAAGACCACGATCCTCGACGCGGTCTGCTTCGCCCTGTACGGCTCGGTGCCGGGCGTCCGGGGCGTCAAGGCGCTCAAGTCCCAGCACGCGCCCGACGAGTCCCGCCCCGAGGTCGTGCTGGACTTCAGCGTGAGGGATCGCCGCTTCGTGGTGCGCCGTACGCCGGAGTGGAGCCGCCCGAAGCGCCGCGGCCACGGCTTCACCACCGAGAACGCCTCCGCGACACTGATCGAGACGACCAGCGGCGAGGAGCACCTGCTCAGCTCGCGCGCACAGGAGGTCGGCCACTTCATCGGCGAGCTCGTGGGCATGCAGGCGACACAGTTCGTGCAGGTCGCGATGCTGCCGCAGGGAGACTTCCAGAAGTTCCTGCGCGCCTCCTCCCAGGACCGCCACGACGTGCTCCAGCACCTGTTCCGCACCGACCGCTTCTCGCGCATCGAGGACTGGGTCCACGAACACAGCCGGACGCTGAAGGAGCGCTCCGCCAGCGGCGAGTCCGCCGTGCTCAGGGTCCTCGACACCGTGGCTGAGCGGGCCGACGCCGAGCTGCCAGACGACGCCTTCGCGGATGCGCTCACGTGGGCCGACGGCCTCATCGAGACCGCGGATGCCGCTCACACCGCCGCCCGGGACCAGCACCAGGCCGCGACCAGCGCGGCGAGCGACGCACGCGCACGCCACCAGGAGGCTCTCCGCGTCCGGGCGCTGCTGGAACGCCGTGACCAGGCACGCGCCACCCTCGAGGAGCTGGCAAGGGAAGCGCAGGCGGCCGAGGAGTCCCGTCGCAGGCTCGATGCAGACGACCGCGCCTCCCGCTGCCGACCACTACTCGGCATGCTCGACACCGCCGTGACCGAGAGGGATCGCCGGGCTGTCGCCTGGTCGAGCGCTGCCGAACAGCTGCGCGGCCTGGAGCTCGGCCGCCTCTCCATCCCCGACCCCGTCACGGGCGACGGGCTCGCCGACCTCGAGCAGCAGGTCCGGGCGGCCTCGACGCGTCTCGAGGCGCTCCTCCCCCGCGAACGAGAGCTCCACGCCGCCCAGCGCGATCTCGCCGCGTGCGAGTCCGACCTCGAGGAGTCGACGCGCGCTCACGAGGAGGCGTCCGCCCGCTGTGAGGCGATCCCCCGCGCACTCGACGAGGCACGGGAGAAGGTGGCCGCAGTGTCCGCGGTCGCGCGCAGAGCAGAGGCGCTCTCGCTCGAGCTGGGCCAGGCCAAGCAGCGGCTCGACGCGGCACGGGAAGCCGACGGCTGCGAGCACTCGCTGGCCGGCCTGCGCGACCTCGAGCGCGTGGCTCGTGACGCAGCCGCCGACGCACGCGAGCACATGCAGGACCTCACCGCCCGGCGTCTGTCCGGCATCGCGGCAGAGCTCGCCGGCCGGCTCGGCGAGGGCCAGGCCTGCCAGGTCTGCGGCAGCACCGACCACCCTCGTCGTGCCGAGGCGTCGGCGGAAGCCGTGACCGAGGCCGAGCAGGCTGCGGCGGCCGCCGCCTACGACACGCACAACGCGGCCTACACCGCGGCGAGAGGCAAGGTGCTCCAGGCCGAGCAACGGCTGGAAGGCCTACGAGCGGCCGCCGAGCAGCTCGGCGTGGCCGACGCGCGGGCCAGGGTCGACGAGCTGTCCACCCTGCTGGAGCAGGCGCGTCAGGCAGAGACCGAGCTCGAAGCGGCCGAAGAGTCCCTGGCCGCCTTGACCCGCGAGCAGCAGGAGCTGACGGCACGCCTCCATGAGCTGGCCACCCGCGTTGCAACGTCGACCCAGTCGGCGAGCTCGCTGCGCCAGACGATCCAGACCCTGAGCGCGGAGATCGCGTCCGCCCTCGGCGCATCGTCCGACGACGAGTCTGCCGGGTCTCCCGGGTCACTGGCAGCGGAGATGAAGAAGCTCGACGGTCTGTCCGCGTCCTTGCACGAGGCCCGCGAGGCGCTGTCCGACCACGAAGCGGCGCTCTCCCGGGTCGATGAGCTCCAGGAGCACGCCCAGGAATCGGCCGCCGAACACGGTTTCGCAGACCTGCAGGCTTTGCGCGCGGCGGCTCTCGACACCGCGGAGCGGACCCATCTCGAGGAGACACTCGGGGTCAGGACCCAGGTGGAGGCTCGGGCCCGCGCGGTGCTCGAGGACGACGAGGTGTCCGCCGTCGACCAGGAGCCGGCCCCGGACCTCACCGTTCTCGCGGCGACGCTCACCTCGGCCGAGGAGCACGAGGCTGCCGCGGCGCGGACGCTTCACCAGCGCGAGGAGGTCGTGGCCGCACTGCGACGCCAGCGCACGCGCCTCGAGGAGGCGCTCGAGGCCTGGGGGCCCCTGCGCGAGGAGTACGTCCGCGCCGACTCGATGTCCAGGCTGGTGCGGGGCATGGGCGGTGACAACCAGCTCCAGATGCGGCTGTCCGCTTATGTGCTGGCCACCCGGCTCGACCAGGTGGTGGCGGCTGCCAACGAGCGGCTCGCCCACATGCGCGACCAGCGGTACCTCCTGCAGCGGACGGGCCGGGCGGCACGCAAGGGCTCACAGGCAGGCCTGGGGCTCGAGGTGGTAGACCAGTGGACCGGTGACGTCCGCGACCCCGCGACGCTCTCAGGCGGTGAGACCTTCGTCGTCTCCCTTGCGCTGGCCCTCGGACTCGCCGACGTGGTCACCCAGGAGGCCGGCGGCACGGAGATCGAGACGCTGTTCGTCGACGAGGGCTTCGGCACCCTCGACGCCGACACCCTCGACGACGTCATGGACCGCCTGGACGACCTTCGGGCCGGAGGCCGGGCGGTCGGGGTGGTCAGCCACGTGAGCGAGCTGCGCAACCGCATCCCGACGCAGCTCCACGTCGACAAGCGCCGGAACGGCTCGACCGTCGCGGTGCGTACGGCGGTGGGCTGACGTGGTGCAGGCGCAACGGATGCTCGCCGTCGTCGACCTCGACGGGGTGCTGGCCGACGTACGCCACCGCCTGCACCACGTGCAGACGGCCCCGAAGGACTGGGACTCCTTCTTCGCCGCTGCTCCCGACGACCCACTCCTCGAGCAGGGGCACGAGACGGTCTCGAGGCTGGCTGAGGTCTTCGACATCGTCTACCTCTCCGGGCGACCAGAGCGGTGCCGCGAGGACACTCTGGCCTGGCTGGAGCAGCACGCCCTCCCCCACGGGGAGCTTCTGCTGCGCAGGCAGGGCGACCGACGCCCGGCGAGACTGGTGAAGGTGGAGGCGCTCGACCGGCTCTCGGCCGGTCGGAGCATCGCCGTGCTCGTCGACGACGACCCGCTGGTGCTCGACGCCGCCCGCACCGCCGGCTACGACGTGCTGCCCGCCGACTGGATGCCCACCGACGAGACCCTCCGAGAAGCACAGGAAGTCGAGGGCGAGACCTGAGAATAGGCGGCGAACACACGGGTAACTCCCGTGACGCGACGAACCCGGACGACATAGCCTCACGCCCATGACCACAGGAGCACCGGTGAAGCACTCCATCGACGCTGCGTTCACGTCACTTCCCTACCGGCGTCTCGCCGACGCCGCCCTCGCCCGGGCACGGGACTTCAACGTGAGCCACGCAGACTTCCGATTCGAGCGGGTCCGCTACCAGGACATCCGGGTGCGAGACGGGAACCTCCAGGGAGCCGGCGACACCGAGGACCTCGGCTTCGCCGTACGCGTCATCCTCGACGGAGCGTGGGGCTTCGCCTCGGGGGTGGTGCTCACCCCGGAGTCGGCCGTGCAGGTCACCGAGACGGCTGTCCGCACTGCACAGGTGGCCGCGGCCATGACCACGCGACCGATAGCGCTCGCCCCGGAGCAGACCCACTCCGAGGTGGAGTGGGTCTCCGCCTACGAGATCGACCCCCTCTCGGTGCCACTGGCGGAGAAGGCAGAGCTGCTCGCCGGGTGGTCGCGCGACCTGCTGAAGGCATCCGTCGTCGCACACTCCAGCGGCCTGCTGCGCCAGGTGGTCGAGAACAAGTTCTACGCCGACCTCGCCGGCACCACGACCACCCAGCAGCGGGTGCGGGTGGAGCCGGAGTTCCAGGTCCACGGCAGCGACGAGAAGTCGGGCAGGTTCGACTCGATGCGGACGATCGCGCCGCCGGTCGGCCGCGGGTGGGAGTACCTCACCGGTGGCGTGTACGACTGGGCGGGCGAGCTCGCCGAGCTCCCCGACCTGCTCGCGGCCAAGCTGGTGGCACCGTCGGTGGATCCGGGCAGGTACGACCTGGTCATCCACCCGTCGAACCTGTGGCTGACCATCCACGAGTCGATCGGGCACGCCACCGAGCTGGACCGCGCGCTCGGCTACGAGGCGAACTACGCAGGCACGTCGTTCGCCACGCCGGACCAGCTCGGGAGGCTGCAGTACGGCTCTCCCGTCATGCACGTGACCGGTGACCGCACCGTCGAGCACGGCCTTGCCACCATCGGCTACGACGACGAGGGCGTGCAGACCCAGAGCTGGGACATCGTCAAGGACGGCGTCCTCGTCGGCTACCAGCTCGACCGGCCCACGGCCCACCTGATGGGGCTCGAGCGGTCCAACGGGTGCGCCTACGCCGACTCCCCCGGCCACATCCCGATCCAGCGGATGGCCAACGTCTCGCTCCAGCCGGCAGCAGACGGCCCCGACACCGATGGCCTCATCTCGCAGGTCGAGCGCGGCATCTACATCGTCGGTGACAACTCGTGGAGCATCGACATGCAGCGCTACAACTTCCAGTTCACCGGCCAGCGCTTCTACAAGATCGAGAACGGCCGCCTCGCCGGGCAGCTGCGCGACGTGGCTTACCAGGCGACGACCACCGACTTCTGGAACTCCATGGAGGCCGTCGGCGGCCCCCAGACGTGGGAGCTCGGCGGGGCCTTCAACTGCGGCAAGGCCCAGCCCGGGCAGGTGGCCTCGGTCTCCCACGGCTGCCCCAGCGCGCTCTTCCGCGACGTGCGCGTGCTCAACACCGCTGCCGAAGCCGGCAACCAGGACTGAGGAGTTCCCGATGACTGCACCGACACCCCAGGATCTCGTCGAGCACGCACTGAAGGTCTCCAAGGCCGACAGCTGCATCGTCACCCTCAACGACTCCACCAGCGCGAACCTGCGCTGGGCCAACAACACCTTGACCACCAACGGCGTCATGCACGGTGTCTCGCTCAACGTGATCTCGTTCGTCGGCGCGGGGCAGGGCACCGCCACCGGATCGGTGACCGGCAGCGCCTCGTCGCTCGAGCAGGTCACCGCGCTCGTGGAGTCAGCCGATACGGCTGCCCGCGAGAGCACGCCCGCCGAGGACGCGGCCGAGCTCGTGAGCGGAGCGGAGTCCGCCGACTGGTTCGACGGCCCGCAGGGGACCTCGATCGAGGTGTACGCCGACTTCGCACCGGCCCTCGGTGAGGCCTTCCGCAAGGCCACCGCCGAGGACCGCATCCTCTACGGCTTCGTCGACCACGAGGTCACCACGACCTACCTGGGATCCAGCACCGGCCTGCGCCGAAGGCACGTCCAGCCGACCGGTCACTACGGCTGCACCGGAAAGCCTGCGGACCTGTCCACCAGCGCCTGGGTCGGTGGCGCCACGCGGGACTTCAAGGACGTCGACGCTCTGGCGCTGGACCAGGAGCTCGTCCAGAGGCTCTCCTGGGCACGGCGCAAGGTCGATCTTCCCGCGGGACGCTACGACACCATCCTGCCGCCTGGCTCGGTCGCTGACCTGATGATCTACGCCTACTGGAGCGCCTCCGCGCGTGAGGCGCACGAGGGCCAGTCGGTCTTCTCGCGCCCCGGCGGTGGCACGCGCATCGGTGAGCGACTCTCCCGCCGGCCGGTGCAGATGTACTCCGACCCCTCGTACGCCGGGTTGCAGGCGGCGCCGTTCGTCACGGCCACTTCCAGCGACAACATGAGCAGCGTCTTCGACAACGGCCTGCCCCTCGCACGCACGGACTGGGTCAAGGACGGGACGCTCGCCGCGCTGATCCAGACCCGCCACTCAGCGAGCATGACCGGTCAGCAGGTGACCCCGGGCATCGACAACCTCGTGCTCGAGGTGGACGACTCCCGCGGCTCCCTTGACGCGCTCGTCGGCGACACCGACCGTGGCCTGCTGGTCACCTGCCTCTGGTACATCCGCGCGGTGGACCCGCAGACGCTGCTGCTCACGGGGCTGACCCGCGACGGGGTCTACCTCGTCGAGAACGGCGAGGTCACCGGGGTGGTCAACAACTTCCGCTTCAACGAGAGCCCTGTGGACCTGCTCGACCGGTTCTCCGCGGCCTCCGAGACGGTGCCGGCGTTCTCACGGGAGTGGGGCGACTACTTCTCACGCACCGCTATGCCGGCCCTGCGTGTGCCCGACTTCAACATGTCCAGCGTCAGCCAGGCCAACTGACGCCTCAGGGCTGCGGCGGCGCACCGCCGGGGATCGGGGCGGCCGGGTCGTAGGGCATGCGCGTGTAGACGAATGTCGCGCACAGCAGGTGGTTGACCCTGCCGTCCGGATCGCGCACGACATGCAGCCTCTCGCCGTGGTGGTAGCCGGCGGTGCCGACGAACGAGCCGTCCTCGCCCAGGCGGAAACGGTGTACGACCGCGCCGGACCTCAGCGGGCTCACGGCGACTTCGGCGCCGTCGAAGGAGAAGCCGTAGGCAGTGTTGCCCCAGTGCCACACGCCCAGCACCTCGCGGACCGCGTCGGGCACCTGCGGTGTCGGTGACCACGCGGGTACGACGGTGGGCTCGGAGCGCTCGAGCTCCTCGAGCAGGTCCAGCGACAGTCCCTCGCAGCGCAGGCCTGCGGTGCCGTTTGCCAGGCACACCGCCGCGGACTGGCGCTCCCGGTCCACGAACAGGCCGGCGAGGAAGCCCGGCATCGAGCCGGTGTGGCCGGCCAATGTGCCCGAGCCACCCGCGACCAGTCGCAGGCCGAGGCCGTAGCCTCCGCTCAGCCCGCCGACCAGCGAGCCGGACTGTGGTGTGCACATCTTGTTCAGCGTGCTGAGCGGCAGCACGTCCTCGTGTCCCTCGAGGAGGAACCTCGCGTACGTGGCCATGTCCGTGACGGTGCTCCACAGCTGGCCGGCAGGTGCCATGGCACCGGTGTCCTGCGCAGGCTCCTCGGTCAGGGTCCCCGCGAACTGGTGCACGCTGTAGCCGGTGGCGGAGGGTGACTGCGCCAGGTAGCTGGTGCGGCTCATCCCGAGTGGCTGGAGGATGCGCTGCTGGACGAGGTCCCACCAGCTCTCGCCTCTCAGCCGCCCCACCATCTCCCCCAGGAGCCCGTAGGCGAGGTTCGTGTAGTGGAACGTTGCGCCGGGCGCGAACGGCGCCGTGGTCTCGTCCACGGCAGCCGCCAGCTCGTCGTACTTCACGCCCGGGCTGCGCTCCCACCAGGAGCCGTCCGGCTCTGACTGCATGCCCGAGGAGTGCGAGAGCAGCTGGCGGATCGTGCGGTCGCCGTAGCCCACGCCCGGGAGGTGCTGCTCCAGCCTGTGGCCGAGGTCGAGCACGCCCTCGTCACACAGCTGCATGACCAGCACTGCGGTCATGGTCTTGGTGATCGACCCGATGCGGTACTGGAGGTCGGCCGACGGTGGTGTCGACCCGGTGTGGCCGCCATGGGATCCCGACCAGACGAGCTCGCCGTCGCGGATCACACCGGCGACGAGGGACGGCATCCGGGCGCCCGCCTGCTCCGCGGCGACCAACGAGTGAAGCCGGCGCGCGGTGAGCTCGGTGACGACCGGCATCAGGCGAAAGCCTCCGGTGACGGGCAGCTGCAGACCAGGTTGCGGTCCCCGAAGGCCTGGTCGATCCGGGCGACCGGCGGCCAGTACTTGTCCGGGTCGGGTCCCGCCGGGAACGCCGCCTCCTCGCGGGTGTAACCACGCTCCCACGGCCCGGTGATCGCGGCGGTGGTGTGGGGAGCCCCCCGCAAGGGTGACTCCTCGGCGGTCCACTCCCCCGCGGCCACCCGGTCGGCCTCGGCTCGGATCGCGATCATCGCGTCGCAGAACCGGTCGATCTCGGTGAGGTCCTCGCTCTCGGTGGGCTCGACCATCAAGGTGCCGGCGACGGGGAAGCTCATCGTGGGTGCGTGGAAGCCGTAGTCGACCAGACGCTTCGCGACGTCGTCGACGGTGACTCCGGTGGCCTTGGTCAGCGGTCGCAGGTCCAGGATGCACTCGTGCGCGACCAGGTCGTTGTGCCCGCGATAGAGCACCGGGTAGTGCTCGCGGAGCCGGTGTGCGATGTAGTTCGCCGACAGCACCGCGACCGCCGTCGCCCGGGCCAGGCCCTCGGCACCCATCATGCGCACGTAGGTCCATGAGATCGGCAGGATGCCGGCCGAGCCGTACGGCGCAGCGCTGATCGGCCCGATGCCCTCCCGGCTGTCCTGGTCGGGGTGCATGGGGTGGCTCGGCAGGTACGGCGCCAGGTGCTCGCGCACGGCCACCGGACCCACGCCCGGGCCGCCACCGCCGTGCGGGATGCAGAAGGTCTTGTGCAGGTTGAGGTGCGAGACGTCGCCACCGAACTCCCCGGGCCTGGCGTAGCCGAGGAGCGCGTTGAGGTTCGCCCCGTCGACGTACACCTGCCCGCCGTGCTCGTGGACGATGCGGCACAGCTGCGTGATGCCGTCCTCGAACGCGCCGTGCGTGGAGGGGTAGGTGACCATGATCGCGGCGAGGTCGTCCCGATGCTTCTCGCACTGGGCCGTGAGGTCTTCGAGGTCGACCGACCCGTCCTCGCCAGCCTTGACCACGACCACCCTCATCCCGGCCATGACCGCCGAGGCAGCGTTCGTGCCGTGGGCCGACGACGGGATCAGGCAGACCTCACGCCGGCTCTCTCCGCGCGCGACGTGGTACGCCCTGATCGCGAGCAGCCCGGCGAGCTCGCCCTGCGACCCGGCGTTCGGCTGGATGGAGACCCGGTCGTAACCGGTCACCTCGGCGAGCCAGGCCTCGAGCTCCTCGATCATCGCGCGGTAGCCCTCGGCGTCCTCGGCGGGGGCGAACGGGTGCAGGTTCGCGAACCCGGGGAGGCTGATCGGCTCCATCTCCGTGGTCGCGTTGAGCTTCATCGTGCATGAGCCCAGCGGGATCATCCCCCGGTCGAGCGCGTAGTCCCGGGCGGAGAGCCGACGCAGGTAGCGCAGCATCGAGGTCTCGGAGCGGTGGGAGTTGAAGACCTCGTGGGTGAGGAAGTCCGAGGTCCGGCGCAGGCTCTCGGGCAGGGCGTCGCCCACCCGGCTGTCCACTGCATCGAGGTCGAGCCCGGTGGCGCCGAAGGCCCCCCAGACGATGTCGAGGTGTCGTCGGCTGGTCGTCTCGGACGTGGAGACCCCGACGTGGTCGGCGTCGAGGAGACGAAGGTGGACGCCCGCGTCACGGGCTGCCGCGACGACGTCCACCGCGCGCCCGGGGACTCGCGCCAGCACGGTGTCGAAGAGCTGCTCGTGAACCGTCTCGACGCCCGCCTCACGCAGCCCCTCGGCGAGGACCGCGGCGTAGCGGTGAGTGCGCCGGGCGATGCCGCGTAGACCCTCGGGACCGTGGTACACGGCGTACATGGAGGCGACGACGGCAAGGAGGACCTGCGCGGTGCAGATGTTGGAGGTCGCCTTGTCGCGACGGATGTGCTGCTCACGCGTCTGCAGGGCGAGCCGGTAGGCGGGACGACCTTCGGCGTCGACCGACACCCCGACCAGCCGGCCGGGAAGGTGCCTCTCGATGCCGGCTCGGACCGACATGTAACCCGCGTGCGGGCCTCCGTAGAACAAGGGCACCCCGAAGCGCTGGGAGGAGCCGACCACGACGTCGGCACCCATCGAGCCCGGCGACTCCAGCAGTGTCAGTGCGAGCAGGTCGGCGGCGACCACGGCCATGCCGCCGCGCTCGTGGACCGCCTCGATGACCGGCCGCGGGTCGAGGATCCGTCCGCTCGCACCGGGATACTGCACGAGCACGCCGCTGATCTCGCCGTCGGGCAGGCCGGCCGTCAGGTCAGCGACCTCGAGGTCGATTCCCATCGCCTGGGCGCGGGTGCGGACCACCTCGACCGTCTGGGGCAGCGCGTCGGCGTCGACCACGAACCGGCCTGTGGCCTTGCGGTTGGCACGCCGCACCAGCGTCATCGCCTCGGCCGCCGCGGTGCCCTCGTCGAGGAGCGAGGCGTTCGCCGTGGGGAGGCCGGTGAGGTCACCGACCATGGTCTGGAAGTTCAGCAGGGCCTCGAGCCGTCCTTGCGAGATCTCGGGCTGGTAGGGCGTGTAGGCGGTGTACCAGCTCGGGTCCTCGAGGACGTTGCGGCGTACGACGGCCGGGGTGACCGTGCCGTGGTAGCCCAGGCCGATCATCGGCTCGAGGGGGTTGTTGCGGGCCGCGGTCCGGCGGGCGAGCCGCGCGGCCTCCTCCTCCCCCGCGGCGGGCGGGAGGTTCAGGCCCGAGGGGGTGCGGATGCCGCCTGGGACGGCAGCGTCCATGAGTGCCTCGAGTGAGGCGAAGCCGAGGGCCTCGAGCATCGTGTGCTGCTCGTCCTCGCCAGGACCGATGTGCCGGTCCGTGAAGCTGCTGAGCGCGTCGAGCTGGGCCAAGGTGGGCTGGTCGGACAACAGAGGCTCCCGGTGACAGACGTGAACAGGGTCGCCTCCCCCTCTGTCGGCCCGGGCTGCTCGCAGCCTGGTGCTTCCAGAGTTGCCTCGTCCACACGGTCCTGGCGCCTGAGAGGTTCCGGGGAGGTTTGCCCCTTCGGCGCTCCGCAACAGGCCGGTGTGCGCCGGCCAGACGGAGACTCTCCCGCGTGGGTTCGTCAGCGGCTACACGCTATCAGCACCAGATGACGAAACCCGGCGCCCGCAGAGGGGACACCGGGTCGTGAGACGTCGAAGGGAGGTCAGCCGACCTCGCGGGCACGACGACGAGCGGCGAGCTCGTCCGCGCTGCTGGAGTCGTCATTGATGGCGCGCTCGCTGGGGAGCTCGGCGAGGGAGCCCTCGATCTCGCGCCACACCCCGCCGATGGCGATGCCGAACACGCCCTGGCCGCCCTGCAGGAGGTCGATGACCTCGTCGTTGCTCGTGCACTCATAGACGCTGGCGCCGTCGCTCATCAGCGTGACGCGGGTCAGGTCGTCGGTGCCGCGGGTGCGCAGGTGGTGAACCGCGGTGCGGATCTGCTGGAGGGAGATCCCCGCGTCGAGAAGTCGCTTGATCACCTTGAGCAGGAGGATGTCGCGGAAGGAGTAGAGGCGCTGCGTGCCCGAGCCGTGGGCGCCACGGACGCTGGGCTCGACGAGCCCGGTGCGGGCCCAGTAGTCGAGCTGGCGGTAGGTGATGCCGGCCGCGTTGCAGGCGGTGGGCCCACGGTAGCCGGCGTCCTGCGGGAGGGGTGAGACGTCGTCGTCGAAGAGCAGGCCCTGCTCGTCGGCGGTTGCCGCAGCGCGCTGGGCAGCACTCTCATCGGCGGTCTTGACTGCCTCGTCGCCGTTCCTCGTCACGTCAACCTCCGTCGTCTGCTCCGCATGGTCTGCAACTCCTAGGGGAAGCCGCAGCGCCCGGGGCGGAGCACAACGGTGGAGTTACAACGAAGACACTCACCAAGGTAAGAGGTCGTCATGGGTCGGGTCAACGACAACGGGGACCCACGCCCGGCGTGTCGCAAACTCTCGACTAGAGGTTGAGGTTCAGGGTTTGTCCGGACGGCTCACTTGCTCTCGAAGTCCTCGGGCGAGACGTGGTCGAGGAACTCGCGGAACTTCTCCACCTCGTCCTCCTGCTCTTCCGGCACCGACAGCCCGGCTTCGGCAAGGACGTCCTCGTCGCAGACGATCTTCGAGCCGGTGCGGAGGGCAAGGGCGATCGAGTCCGACGGGCGGGCGCTCACCTCGACGCCGGACTCGAGCACGAGCACGGCGTAGAAGACGCCGTCGCGCATCTCGGTGATCCGAACCTCGACGAGGTCGTTGCCGGTGGCCGTGATGAGGTCCTTCATCAGGTCATGGGTGAGCGGCCGCGGTGGGACGACCCCCTGCTGCGCGAACGCGATCGCGGTGGCCTCGACCGCCCCGATCCAGATCGGCAGGTAGCGGTCACCCGCGACCTCACGGAGCAGGACGATGGGCTGGTTCGAAGGCATCTCGACCCGGACCCCGATGACGTCGACTTCTCGCACACCACAACACTACTCCGCGAGCCAAGCTCCGCACCGGGTGTCGAGAGGTCAGCGAGAGGACCGCAGCCCGGCCTTGACGAGCGTGGCGTGAAGGCGTACCGAGAGCGCGGCCATCTGCGCGATCGTGTCCTCTGCCCGCGCCTTGGCACCAGCGTCGCGGCTGCGGCGCATCGGCGAGACGACCTGCTCGACGAGCCCGACCTCACGGTCGGCCGCGTTCTTGAACGCCCGCAGATGGCGCGGCTCGATGCCGAAGGCGGCGAGCTCCCCCGCTGTCTTGGCCACCACCAGGGCGTCGCCGTCGAAGTGGTTCGTTCCGGCGCGGGGCCTCACCAGACCGAAGGTCTCGAGCTGCTGGAGGAAGTCCTCGTCGATCTCGGCGCCGGACAGCACCTCGGCGCGGGACAGGCGCAGCTCGGCGACGTCGGTCGAGAACGTGTCCGGAGACGGGTACCCGTCGCCGGCAAGGACGACGCGCGGCACCTGGGGGCCACCGCCCTGGACCGAGGGAGGCTCGAGGCCGCGGTCGATCGCGTCGAGGTGCTCCTTGATCACCTTGAGCGGCAGGTAGTGCTCACGCTGGCTGGTGAGCACGTAACGCAGGCGCTCGACGTCACGGTGCGAGAACTTCCGGTAGCCCGACGGCGTCCGCTCGGGCTCGATCAGCCCCTCTGCCTCCAGGAAGCGGATCTTGGAGATGCTGATCTCCGGGAAGTCGGCCCGGAGCAGGGAGAGCACCTCCCCGATGCTCATCCGGGACCGCGTCGACGCCGCCTGCCTCACTGCGGCGTGCCCGCTCCAGCGTGGCTGGCGAAGTACACCAGGCGGTACTTGCCGATCTGCACCTCGTCGCCGTTCTGCAGCTCGACCTCGTCGATGCGATCGCGGTTCACGTAGGTGCCGTTGAGGCTTCCCACGTCGGCGACCCGGTAGCCGCCGGGCCCTCGCCGGAACTCTGCGTGGCGCCGGGAGACGGTCACGTCGTCGAGGAAGATCTCGCTCTCCGGGTGGCGTCCGGCGCCGACCAGGTCGGTGTCGAGGAGGAACCGGCTGCCCGCGCTCGGTCCGCGCTGCACCACGAGCAGGGCGCTGCCGGCGGGCAGTGCGTCCACCGCGGCGGCATCCGCGTCGTTGAGCGCGGCACGGTCCTCGGCAGCCTCCGGCTTGGCGGGCGCGCCGAACGTGATGGTCGCGGTGGACTCTGCGGGGGCCTCCCCCGAGTCGCGAGACGGCACCGAGCCCTCGTCGGCCACGAGTCGCTTCCCGCACTGGGAGCAGAAGCGTGCGTCGTCAGGGTTCCGGTGTCCGCACTCGGTGCAGAACGGCATGTGCAGCCTCCCGTTGGCAGTCGACCTCAACCCTCAACAAGTAGTCGAGGTTGATGGTTCCTTGAACCTATCAGTCACACGGCGGCGTTCAAGGGTGAATCCCCTGACTCCCAGGGTGTGTCAGGAGTCGAGCGTCGCCTGGTAGTCGGCGGCGTTCATGAGCGCGTCGACCTCGTCCGCCTCGGTGCCGGCGACCTCGAAGAGCCAGCCCTCGCCGTACGGGTCCGAGTTGACCAGCTCGGGTGTGCTGTCGAGGGCGTCGTTGCGTGCGACGACCTTCCCGCTCACGGGAGCGTAGACGTCGCTCACCGACTTCGTGGACTCGAGCTCACCGACGGTGTCCCCAGCGGCGACCTCCGCGCCGACCTCGGGAAGCGAGACGTAGACGATGTCGCCGAGCGCGTCCTGCGCGTAGTGCGTGATGCCGATGCGGACCGACCCGTCGGCTTCTCCGGGGCTGCGCACCCACTCGTGCTCGCTGCTGTACTTGAGGTCGTCGGGGTACACGGCACTCCTCGTCGGTGTTGGTCGGTCTCCGCCGGTGCGGACGGGTGCAGGCTACTCGGGTTCGGCCGGTTCGGCGTACTCCGGCCGGCGCGGTTCGGCGAGTGCGGCGACCTCGACGTCGGGAGCCTGCTCGATGACCACGTTGCCGCCGATGCTCGGGCCCTCGATGTCGTCGACGAAGCCGCCGGTGAAGTTCAGCGCCTGCGAGAGCGTGTGCGAGTCGCCTATCACCTCGAGGGTGTACGGCGGGGCGAGCTGTGTGTCGTCGACGACGATCCCGCCTTCGCCGTCCTCGAGCGCGGTCTGCGCAACGACCCGCACGGTGTTGTTGATCTCGATCGCCTCGGCGCCGGCGTCGCGCAGCTCCTCGATGCCGTTGAGCATCTGGTCGATGCCCACGTTCTGGTCGGGGTCCTTCACCGTCACGACCACGCCCGGCCCGACTGCGGGGAGCGTCCCCGCGAGGATGCCGAGGACCGTCGCCTTGTCGCGGGCCTGCGCGAGCGCGGCCTGCCGGCTGTCGGTGTCGCTGCGCAGCGAGCTGCGCGTCTGCTCGAGCTGGTCGATCTCGTTCTCTGCGCGTTGTGAGGCGCCCGCCAGGGAGTTCAACAGCTGCACGAGGTCCTCCTCGCGCATGCCCTCGTAGTCGTCGTTGCGCCCTTGTGCCTGCACCTGCACCACGCTGGCGAAGCCGACGATCGCCAGAAGGAACGCTGCTGTGATCTGGCCGCGCGACCGGGGACGCTTCAGCGAGGCGACCAGACGGTCGCGGCCTGGTGAGCTGCTCATGTCTGCCTCCTCACGCGTGGAAGATGTGTCGGCGGATGGCGGCGACGTTGGAGAAGATCCGGATGCCGAGGACGACGATGACGCCGGTGGAGAGCTGACCGCCGACACCGAGCTTGTCGCCGAGGTAGACGATCACCGCGGCGATGAGGACGTTGCTGACGAACGAGATGACGAACACCTTGTCGTCGAAGATGCCGTCGAGGAAGGCGCGCAACGCTCCGAAGACGGCGTCGAGGGCGGCCACCACCGCGATGGGGAGGTAGGGCTCGAGCCACAGGGGCACGTCCGGCTGCAGCATCAGGCCCACGATGATTCCGACCAGCAGCCCGAGACCGGCGATCATGGCGTCTCCCCCTGTGTTGCGTGGCGTAGGTTCAGGCGTCGTGTCGGTGCTGCCGGCAGTCTCAGGGAATCCTCCGCCGTCATGTCGAACTCCAGTCCGTAGACCGCATGGAGATCCAACCAGTCCCTTCCATGCTCGGTGTCGACGAACCGCGCGGGCATCGTATCGGGGTCCCCCACAGCCAAGACCGTGTAGGGCCTGGACAGCGACACGAAGTTGACGGTGATGGCCGACCCGGCGAACCGGATCGCACTCAGGTTGCTCAGCCGCTGGCCGTTGATGGAGATCGCCTCCGCGCCGGAGGCCCACAAGGCGTTCACGAGCTTCTGGAGGTCCTCGTCGAGGACTCGCTGCTTGTCGCCTGCGGCTCCGGGTGCGTCGTCGACGACGACCTTCACTCCCGGCCCGGTCACGGGGATCGCTCCGGTGAGCGCGCCGAGCCGGTCGAGCCGCGCCGACAACGCCCGGCCCTGGGTGGTGGTCTCCAGGAAGAGAGTCTGCAGGGACTCGTTCTCGTCACGCAGGTTGCTGATGCGTGCCCTGCGGGCGTCCACCTGCGTCGTGCGCGCCTTGATCTGGGTGACGAGGGACTCCCTGCCGGCCGAGTTGTGGCCCGCGTTGCGCGCGGTCTGTATGGCTGCGGTCGCCACGAGCAGCCCGAACAGGCCCATGACCACGAGGGCAGCGAGCCCAGGCCGGATCGTGGGTGACGGCTTCCCGTGGCCGGCTCGTTCGGCCACGTGAGCGTAGTCGGCGTCCAGGGAGTGCGAGGTCACGTAGTCCAGCAGGGGCATGTGCACCTGCGGTGGGAGCTCGGGCACCTGGTCCTCCCCGAGCGCAGGCTCCCGGGCCGGCTCCTCATGAAGGCGCTCCGGCTCGGTCGTCGTACTGCTCGGCTGCTCAGCGGGCATGGACCGACGGCGCCCTTCGTTCCCGGTCGGCGAGGAGCTTGCGGACCTGCCAGGCATAGAGGAGGCCGGCCCACCAGTAGAGCCCGGTGCCCCAGATGGCGAAGGCCCAGCCGAAGACGTTCGCGAGCATGGCCAGCGCCGTGTCGCCGTCCCCGAGGAGCAGCAGCGGGAAGGCGTAGAGGAGGTTCGCGGTGGCGGCCTTGCCGAGGAAGTGCACCGGTAGCGCGTGGTAGCCGCGCGTGCGGAGGAAGGGCACGAGCCCCCACAGCAGCAGGTCACGTGCGGGGAGCAGCACGGCCAGCCACAGGGGGATGATGTCGCGCCAGGCGAGCCCGATGACGACGGCCAGGATGTAGAGCCGGTCGGCGACGGGGTCCAGGATCTGACCGAGCTGGGAGGTCTGGTCGAGCCGGCGGGCGAGGTAGCCGTCGAGCCAGTCGGTGATCCCGGAGACCATGAGGACCGCGAGGGCCAGGCCGTCGGCCTTGGGGCCGAGGACGAGCCAGAGGAAGAGCGGTACTCCGGCGAGCCTGAGGATGCTGAGCGCGTTGGGGATGGTCAGGACGCGGGTGCTCTGGCCCGCCACTGCGCCCTGCTCGCTCACGTCACTCCTTGTCAAGCCCTGGTCACTCCCGACGAGACGTACCTTAGCCGCCGCGTCCTGACGACCTCCGCCGCCGACGCGCGCGGTTCTCGGCTCCGGACCGGGAGCTCGCGTGCGCCCCGGTGTGATCGGGCTCGTCCATCAGCTCCCTGGCCGCTCTCGGCCTGCTGGGACCTTTGCCTCTGGTCTGCGAAGTCTGCTGCAGCAAGGGTTGAAATGCCAGGAGGAAGCAGATGCACGCCACGAAGTTCAGGATGGCGGCTCCCGGTCGCACGCGCCGCGACAGGACGGCCAAGCGTGATGCGCAGGAGCCTCGTGGTCGCCCATGGCGTGTCGAGCCTCCTGACGAGCCATCCGGAGGCGGCCAGCAAGGTCCTCGTCGGGCCTTTCCCCCGTGGCTGATCTGGGCCCTGCTGCTGGGCTTGCTGGTCAACTGGGCGATCACCTCCACGATGCTGGGCACACCCCAGCCCACCGACGTCTCCTACAGCTACTTCTATGCGCAGGTGGAGGCCGGGAACGTCACCGAGGTCACCTCCGTCGAGGACGAGATCACCGGGACGTTCGAGAAGCCGGTGAGCTACCCGGCCGGGGCCGAGAAGCCGGTCGAGGTCACCGACTTCCGCACGCAGCGCCCCGCCTTCGGAGACGACCAGCTCGTGCAGACACTCATCGACAAAGGGGTCGAGGTCAACGCCGAGCCTGAGGAGGCAGCGTCCTGGTGGCAGCAGGTCCTGATCGGCTTCGGACCCATGCTGCTCTTCATCGCCTTGCTGATCTGGTTCCTGCGCCGGGCGTCCGCCGGCATGTCAGGGGGCGGGCTCGGCAACCTGGGAAGGTCGAAGGCGAAGCTGTACCGGCCCGAGAGCGGACCGCGCACGACCTTCGCCGACGTGGCCGGGATCGACGAGGTGCAGGCCGAGGTCATGGAGGTCGTCGACTTCCTCAAGAACCCCGAGAGGTACCGCCGGCTCGGTGCCTCCATCCCCAAGGGCGTCCTGCTCGACCGGGGCGCCCGGCACCGGCAAGACGCTGCTCGCCCGTGCGGTGGCCGGTGAGGCGAACGTGCCCTTCTTCCACCTGTCCGCCTCCGAGTTCATCGAGATGATCGTCGGGGTCGGGGCGAGCCGCGTGCGTGACCTGTTCGACCACGCGAAGAAGGCGGCCCCGTCGATCATCTTCATCGACGAGCTGGACGCGATCGGCCGGGCACGTGGCGCCGGGGTGACCCTGAGCGGCCACGACGAGCGGGAGCAGACGCTCAACCAGATCCTGACCGAGATGGACGGGTTCACCGGGAACGAGGGCGTGGTCGTGCTGGCCGCGACGAACCGGCCCGAGATCCTCGACCCGGCGCTCCTTCGGGCCGGGCGCTTCGACCGGCGGGTCGTGGTGAACGCGCCGGACCAGACCGGGCGGGCCCAGATCCTCGGTGTGCACACCCGGAAGATGCCGCTCGGCGAGGACGTCGACCTCGGCGCGATCGCCTCCTCGACCCCTGGGATGGTCGGGGCGGACCTGAAGACCCTCGTCAACGAGGCGGCACTGCTGGCCGCCGGCCGTCACCACGAGATGGTCATGATGAACGACTTCACCGACGCGCTGGAGAAGGTGGTGCTCGGCACCGCACGCCACATCATGATGTCGCCGGAGGAGAAGGAGCGGACAGCGTTCCACGAGTCCGGCCATGCCCTGCTCGGAATGCTCACCCCGGGTGCCGACCGGGTCCGGAAGGTGTCGATCATCCCGCGCGGCAAGTCGCTCGGTGCGACGTTCCAGTCTCCGGAGACCGAGCACTACGGGTACACCTCGACGTACCTGCGTGGCCGCATCGTCGGAGCGCTCGGCGGGCGTGCCGCCGAGGAGGTCGTGTACGGCGACTTCACGACCGGTGCAGAGTCAGATCTCGACAGCGTCTCCAGCATCGCGCGGCAGATGGTCGGACGTTGGGGGATGTCCGCCGAGATCGGACCGATCACGGTGCTTCCCCCTGCCGGACAGGAGCCCTCGATCTTCGACGGGACCGGACCGTCGTCGGCGACCCGCGAGCTCGTCGACGCGGAGTCGCGCCGGATCGTGGAGGAGTGCTACGCGGAGGCGCTGAAGTCGCTGCGAGAGCACCGGACGAGTCTCGACCGGCTCGCGGAGCGCCTCCTCGAAGCGGAGACGCTCAACGAGCAGGAGGCACGAGAGGCCGCCGGCCTGCCGCAGCCTGCGGCCGCGCAGCCGTGACGCTCAGTCTGCCCGCAGCGTGGAGCCACAACGCGGGCAGTGGGCCCGCGAACAAACGTCGAGGTCTTGTCCGCACCTGCACTTGCCGGCGGAGGCGGGACGCCGCACGGCGCCCTGAGTGCGCTTGCCGCGGCCCATGCTGCCGGTCTTCTTGGTGGTCACCGTTGGTCTCCCGTATCTGAGCTTGTCGACGCAAGGTCACCATCTGGGACGGTCGAACCGGCGGATGCTGTCGGAGTTTCGGGCACCGACTTTCAGAACCACCCGTTCGGGTCATCCGGACACCCCCCGAACGACCGGTGAGGCAAGCGCCCGGGATGGGTGTCGTCCGGCATCACTAGACGCGGCGGCGGCGAACGGGTTCCGCGCACCTGCGGAGACGACCCGAACATGTCATTGCTGGTCCTCGTCGTCGCGGGGGAACCTTGTCATCCAAGCAACCGGCAGCACCGAGGGACGCCATGACACGGCACAGCGACATCGGTCAGGAAAGCATCGAGACCCTGTTGGAACTGCAGCAACGGTGGCACGCGGCGCTCGCCGACAAGGTCGAGGAGTACGTCGCTTCCACGCCGGCCGGTCATGAGCAGGAGGCGGTCCGGGCAGCCTTCCGGGACACCGCTGAGGAGAACCTGGCCTTGCGGGTGGTGCTCGACGAGTTCGCGCACCACCCGGCACTGGCGCTCCCGAGGCGATGGGAGCACATCATGCTCGCCGACGCCGCGGGCGTCCGCGGGCCGTTCAGCCGGAACCGGGACGCCGCTGCGGCGGGAGCGATGCTGGTCTCGGACCTGCACCCCGCGCCGCTCCACCAGCGGCCCCGAGTGGGGGCAGGGCCCAGCAGACGCCGCTGACCCGGGCTCGGTGATGCCTCAGCCGCGCTTGTGCGCCGTGACGAGCAGGTACTCCCACTCCATCGTGGTCCTCGACGCACCCAGTCCGTGACGCCGGGCGAGCTCGGCGAGGTCGTGGTCGAGTGCGGCCGTGCGCTCGGGGTCCTCTGCGATGGCCCGGTAGGCGGCGACCGTCGGGCCGTAGTTGGCCTTGAAGTAGTCGCGGAAGTCCTCCGGCCGGTCGAACCTCGCCACCGTCACCGTCTGCCTGCGCATGACCAGGTCGCTCACACGGTCACCGAGAAGGTCGCGGACATGGTTCTCGCTTCCCCACAGCGGAGGCGGCTGCGCACCCGGCGGCGGTGGTGGCGCGTACGGCTTCATCACACGGAACATCTCGCCCACGAACCCCTCCGGGGTCCAGCTGACCAGGCCGATCGTCCCGCCAGGGCGGACCACACGGACCAGCTCGTCTGCAGCCGGCCTGTGGTGAGGTGCGAACATCACGCCGACGCAGGAGATCACCGTGTCGAAGGCCGCGTCGACGTACGGCAGGGCCTCCGCGTCCCCCTCCTCGAACCGAACCGATGCGCCACGCGCAGCAGCCAGCCGTCGTCCCGCCTCCAGCAGCTCAGGAGTCAGGTCCGAGGCCACCACACTGGCACCGGCAAGCGCCGCCGGGATCGCGGCGTTCCCGGACCCGGCGGCGACGTCCAGCACACGGTCACCTTGTCGCACGCCGGTCGCCTCCACCAGAACCGCTCCGAGGTCCGGGATCACCTCGGCGGCTACCGACGCATAGTCCCCCAGCCCCCACATCACGCGGTGCTTGGCCTTGAGCGCCCGGTCGGCCCCGACTGCATCGATCTGCACGGTCATGTCGTGCTCCCTCTCGTTGGATCCACGGCGGATCTCACCGTGGTCGTCGTGAGATCGACGTTAGGAACTTGCGGGTGCCCCACCTAGTACGAGATCTGTACTGGCTGTCGGGACGACCGGGTCCTACCCTCGAGAGATGGGGTCGACGTACCACCAGTTCTGCCCGGTCGCGAAGGCGATGGAGCTCCTCGACGAACGCTGGACGCTGCTCGTCGTACGCGAGCTCGTCAGCGGCAGCGAGCACTTCAACGAGCTGCGCCGGGGTCTCCCGCGCATGTCCCCCTCCCTGCTGTCCAGACGGCTGCAGCAGCTCGTCCGGGCCGGGATCGTGGAGCGGCAGTCCGAGGGCAGCGACGTGCGGTACGTCCTGACCCAGGCGGGCCTGGAGCTCCGGCCGGTGGTCGAGGCGGTCGGCGCGTGGGGCATCCGCTGGATCGGTGAGCTCGGCGACGAGGACCTCGACCCGAAGCTGCTCCTGTGGGACATGCACCGCAACATCGACCAGTCCGCCGTCCCCGTCGGCCGGACGGTCGTCCAGTTCCGGTTCCCCGACGCACCCAAGGGCATCCGTGACTGGTGGCTCGTGATCACGCGCGAGGAGGCCGACGTGTGCGACGCGGACCCTGGCCATCCGGTCGCGGTGACGGTGACGTCCGGGCTGCGCAACATGGTCCAGATCTGGCGTGGCGACGTGACGTGGTCGCAGGCGCTGCGTGCTGGGGCCGTCGAGGTGGAGGGACCCGAGGTGCTCAGACGCGCCGTCCCCGGCTGGTTCACGCTCTCGGGGTTCGCCTCCGTGCCGCGCCCTGCCTGACGCGGGTCCGGCTCAGGCCTCGGCCAGGACCTTCCCGAACTGCTCGGTCATCCACTCGAGGTCCTCGTGAGCGATGACCAGGGGCGGCGCGAGCCGAATGGTGGAGCCATGGGTGTCCTTGACGAGCACTCCCTTGACCAGCATCCGCTCACACAGCTCGCGGCCGCTCATCAACGCGGGCTCGACGTCGATGCCGGCCCAGAGCCCGCGGGCACGGACCTCCACGACGCCCTGTCCCACCAGCTTGCGCAGCCCGGACTCGAGGGTACCGGCCAGCTCACGGGCGCGCTCTTGCATCTCCCCCGTCTCGAGCAGCTTCACGACGGCATGACCCACCGCGGCGGCCACCGGGTTGCCACCGAACGTGGAGCCGTGGTTGCCGGGGTGGAGCACGCCGAGGACCTCCTCGGACGCGACGACTGCCGAGACCGGGACGATCCCGCCGCCGAGCGCCTTGCCCAGGACGTACATGTCGGGAACCACACCCTCGACGTCGCACGCGAACGTCGTGCCCGTGCGTCCGAGACCCGACTGGATCTCGTCGGCGATGAACAGGACGTTCAGGTCCGTGCACAGCTCACGGATCTCCGCCAGGTAGCCGTCCGGGGGGATGATCACCCCCGCCTCACCTTGGATCGGCTCGATGAGTACGGCGACGGTGTCGTCGTCGATCGCCTCGCGGAGCGCGCGGGCGTCCCCGTAGGGAACGGTCCGGAACCCGGGCGTGAACGGGCCGAACCCCTCTCGGGCGAGGGGGTCGGTCGAGAAGCTCACGATGGTGGTGGTGCGGCCGTGGAAGTTGTTGGCGGCGACCACGATGTTCGCGGAGTTGGCCGGCACGCCTTTCAGGTCGTAGCCCCACTTGCGAGCCACCTTGATCGCGGTCTCCACGGCCTCGGCGCCGGTGTTCATCGGGAGCACCATCTCCATCCCGGCCAGCGAGGCAAGGTCCCGGCAGAAAGGCCCAAGCTGGTCGTTGTGGAAGGCGCGGCTGGTGAGGGTCAGGCGGTCGAGCTGTACGCGGGCCGCCTGAGCAGCCGCCGGATGACGGTGCCCGAAGTTCAGGGCGGAGTACCCGGCCAGGCAGTCGAGGTAGCGGCGGCCGTCCACGTCGGTCACCCACGCGCCCTCCGCCTCGGCGATCACCACCGGGAGCGGGTAGTAGTTGCGTGCGATGTAGCGCTCGGCGAGATGCAGATGTTCCTCTGTCTGCGGTGCGGGCGAATGCGGCTTCGTGGCCTGCTCGGACATGGCACTCCTCCATAACTGCGTGCTCCGCGGAGAGCGTGTGCCCGCGGCGATCCGCACGCCCAGCGTCTCCCATGTTGCCGCACGGCGTCCCGGTGTCGGCGCTTTCGGGTGCGGTGACCTAGTTCCGCAGCTGGGGGAACTGGTCGTCGCGCCACTCCCCGGCGCTCTCGCCTCACCGGCAGCGAGATCCGCCTCTCGCGTGCGCAGCTCGACGCGCCGGATCTTGCCGCTGATGGTCTTCGGCAGCTCGCCGAACTCCAATCGGCGCACCCGCTGCCACGGTGAGAGGTGCTCCCGGGCGTGACGCAAGATGGCCAGGGCGGTCTCCTCGTCCGGCTCCCAGCCGGGTGCGAGCACGACGAACGCCTTCGCCGAGCTCGGCGTGACCGACGGCTCGCTCGACGATCTCCAGGGCGCGAACACGATCGCCGTGTTCGACGACACCGCCGCCGACAACGGCTGGACCGTGGGGGACACGATCACGGTCGAGTTCCCCGCGACCGGGAAGGTGGACCTGGAGGTGGTCGCGCTCTATTCGGAGAACGGCCTGATCGGGGACTACGCGCTCTCGCTCGAGACGTTCGACACCAACGTCGCCCAGCAGCTCGACATCTTCGTCCTGGTCAAGGCCGCCGAGGGCGCCGACCTGTCGGCCGTGCGAGGGGACATCGAGACCGCGCTGACGCCCTACCCGAACGTCGAGGTCCTGGACCAGGCCCAGTTCCGCGATAAGTACGCGACGTTCCTCAATCAGATCCTGAACCTGGTCACGGCGCTGCTCCTGTTCGCGGTGATCATCGCGCTGTTCGGCGTGATGAACACGTTGTATCTGTCGATCTACGAGCGGACCCGGGAGCTCGGCCTGCTCCGGGCCGTCGGGCTGACCCGGCGGCAGACCCGCTCGATGGTGCGGTGGGAGGCCGTGATCATCTCGATCATGGGAGCCCTGCTCGGCGTCGTGATCGGGATCGCGTTCGGATGGGCGCTGCAGCAGGCGCTCGAGCCCAAGGGGTTCACCGAGCTCGGGATCCCGGGTGGTCAGCTCGCCTTCTACGTCGTGTTCGCCGCCGTGCTCGGGGTCGTGTTCGCGATCTTCCCCGCCCGGCGGGCGGCCAAGCTCAACGTGCTCGACGCGATCTCGTACGAATAGGCCGGGGGTTCGGGCCGGGGCGGCGGATATCATGGCCGTCCCATGCCGAGGATCGAGCTCCCCGACGGCACCACCACCGAACTCCCCGAGGGGGAGCCGGTCGGTTCCGTGCTGTCGCCGGAGGCCATCGCGGCCCGGGTGGACGGCGAGCTTGTCGATCTCTCGTTCGTTCCGACGACCGACGGGAAGGTGGAGTCGATCGTGCCCAGCGACCCCGATGGTCTCCACGTCCTGCGGCACTCGGCCGCCCACGTCTTGGCGCAGGCCGTGTGCGACCTTTGGCCGGGCACCCGCTACGCGATCGGTCCCTCGATCGAAGACGGCTTCTACTACGACCTCGAGCTGCCGGGTCCCGGTCTCCGAGACCGACCTCCCGAAGATCGAGGACCGGATGCGCGAGCTGGTCGACGCCGATCAGCCGTTCGTGCGCGAGGAGGTCCCGCGCGCCGACGCGCTCGAGCGGTTCGCGGACCAGCCCTACAAGCGCGAGATCATCGAGTCGCTCGAGGAGGGCGAGGTCCCCGCGGGCGACACGGTCACGATCTACCGCAACGACGGGTGGGCGGACCTGTGCCTAGGTCCCCACGTGCCCTCGACCGGCCGCCTGAAGGCGTTCAAGCTGATGAAGCTCGCGGGCGCGTACTGGCGCGGCGACGAGGCGCGGCCGATGCTCACCCGGATCTACGGGACGGCGTGGACCACGCCCAAGGAGCTGCGCTCGTACCTGCACCGTCTGGAGGAGGCCGAGAAGCGCGACCACCGCAAGCTCGGCCGCGAGCTCGACCTGTTCTCCAGCCCGGAGGAGCTCGGACCCGGCCTGTGGATCTGGCACCCCAAGGGCGGCATCTTCCGCAAGCAGCTCGAGGACTACGTCCGTGAGGTGCATCTGACGGGTGGTTACGACCTCGTCACGACGCCGCACATCGCGCGCTCGGTCCTCTGGGAGACGAGCGGGCACCTCGCCAAATACGCAAACAACATGTACCCGCCGATGCAGACCGAGACCAGCGACTACTACGCCAAGCCGATGAACTGCCCGTTCCACGTCCTCGTGTACAAGTCGCAGACGCGCTCGTACCGGGACCTGCCGATGCGCCTGTCGGAGCTCGGGACGGTATACCGGCAGGAACGCATGGGGACGCTCCACGGGCTGCTGCGGATCAGAGGCCTCACGATGGACGACGCGCATATCGTCTGCACGTCCGACCAACTCGTGGATGAGATCCTGCGGGTCTTCGAGTTCACCCAAGGGGTCCACGCGACATTCGGCTTCAGCGATCCAGTTGTCGAACTGTCGACGCTCCCCGGGGACACGATCGTGACTCCGGAGATGGCCGAGCGGGCGACCGGCGCCCTGCGCGACGCGCTCGAGCGGAGTGGGCTCGAATATCGCGTGGCCGAGGGCGAGGGGTCGTTCTACGGCCCGAAGGTCGACTTCCACTTCCGCGACGCGATCGGACGCCTGTGGCAGCTCACCACCGTGCAGTGCGACTTCGGCCTGCCCGATCGGTTCGAGATGGAGTACGTCGGCGAGGACAACCAGCGGCACCGCCCCGTGATGATCCACCGCGCCATCCTCGGCTCGCTCGAGCGGTTCACGGCGGTGCTGATCGAGCACTACGCCGGCGCGTTCCCGCTGTGGCTCTCGCCCGAGCAGGTGCGCCTGCTCCCGGTGGCCGACCGTCACCTCGAGCACGCCCGCGAGCTCGCCTCGAAACTCCGAGGCGCCGGGTTGCGTCCCGCCGTGGACGACAGCGGCGAGACGGTCGGCAAGAAGGTTCGCGCCGCGCAGCTCGCGAAGGCACCGTACGTGCTCGTGATCGGGGACAAGGAGATCGAGTCGGGCGAGCTCACCGTGCGCGACCGGGAGGGCGTCGAGACCAAGAGAGTGCCGTTCGACGACTTCGCGGCCACGCTCGTCGACGAGGCGGCCTCCAAGCGTCTTACCCAGTCGCGGTTCGGCGGCTGAGGCGAGGACGCCGGGGGACGGCGTGGACCGCATCTGGTCGCCGTGGCGGATGGCGTACATCCAATCCGCCAAGGAGCAGGGCGAGGATGACGGCTGCATCTTCTGCGACCTGCCGGCCGCGGGCGACGACGAACGGACGAAGATCCTGGTCCGTGGCGAGCACGCGTTCGTGATCTTGAACTCGTTCCCGTACAACCCGGGTCATCTGATGGTCGCCCCGTTCCGTCACGTCGGCGACTTCGGCGCCATCGAGCCCGCCGAGTTCGCGGAGGTCGACGCGCTGCTCACCCGCTCGATCCGAGCGCTCGAGGCCGAGATGGAGCCGCACGGCTTCAACCTCGGGATGAACCTCGGCCGCGTGGCTGGCGCTGGTATCCCCGGTCACCTGCATTGGCACGTCGTCCCTCGCTGGAACGGCGACACGAACTTCATGCCGGTCGTCGGTCAGACACGCGTCCTGCCCGAGCTGCTCGACGAGACGTACGCGCGGCTCCTGCCGCGCTTCGAGCGCGCATGAGCGACGGGTTCGCGGATCTCGGGGACGGGCGCCTGTGGTACGGGCGCGCCGGTGACGGGTTCCCGGTCGTGTTGGTCCACTCTGGCCTGATGGATGCGCGTGTGTGGGAGCCGTGGCCGAGACCAACCAGCTCGTGAACGTCGGCAAGCCCGAGAGGTTCAACCGGCTGGCGCTCGACTTCCTGGCCTTCGCTGGATGACGCGGATGGAGAGCGGGGTCCTCGAGTTCGACAGGGGAACGCTGGCGTGGGAGTCGGCGGGAGAGGGTCCCGAAGTGGTCTTCCTCCACCCGGGCCTCTGGGACTCACGGGTCTGGGACGACAGTTCGGGGTGCTCTCGCGCACCTACCGGGTCCTCCGGTTCGACTTCCGTGGTTACGGCCGCTCGAGCCGTCCCGAACCCGGCAGGCCGTACTCGCACCTGGACGATCTCGCCGCGGTGATGGACGCCGCCGGCGTCGAGCGCGCCGCCTTGGTCGGGAAATCGATGGGCGGGAAGGTTGCGATCGATTTCGCGCTGACCCATCCGGGACGTGTCTCGGCGCTCGTCCTCGCCAGCCCCGCGCTCTCCGGGTTCGAGGGCACTCCGGACGAGGAGGCGACGTGGGAGGCGGCGTTCGCCGACTGGAGCGCCAGATCGAGGAGGCCGTCACGGCGGGCGACCTCGAAGGGGCTCAGGACCTGCGGTTGCGGTGGCTCTGGGCTCCGCTCGGTACCGAGGACCCGGCGGGATCGCGGATCAGGCAGATCGCGTTCGAGAACCTGCAGGAGCTCACGATGGACGAAGCGGGGAGATCCCGATCGAGCCCCCGGCCGCCGAACGGTTGGGCGAGATCGAGGTTCCGACGCTCGTGCTCCCGGCCGATCACGACCCGCCCTGGCACGAGCGCATGTATCTCGAGCTCGCCGAGGGTATCCGCGGCGCTCGCCTGGTCCGGATCCCCCAGACCGATCACGTGATTCCACTTCGCCGACCCCAGGAGTTCAACGGTGTGGTTCTGAGCTACCTCGGCGAGATCCTCTGAGCGAGGCAACGTTCCTCGTCCCGACCTACTTGCGCGCCTCTTCCTTCGCCTGCTGCGCGGCCGCGATGATCCTGTCGGCGAGGTGCGACGGCACCTCCTCGTAGTGCGAGAAGTGCATCGTGAACGCGGCCCGACCCCCGGTCATCGAACGCAGGTCGATCGAGTAGCGCGCGACCTCCGCCTGCGGCACGGACGCCTTGACGCGCTGCTTGCCGGCGCCGGCCGACTCGACGCCCTGGATCTTGGCCCGCTTCGAATTCAGGTCGCCCATGATGTCGCCGGTGTGCGACTCGGGGACGACGACGTCGACCTCGACGATCGGCTCGAGCAGGACCACGCCGGCCGCGGCCGCCGCCTCCTTGAGCCCAAGCGCACCCGCGAGCTGGAACGCCATGTCGGAGGAGTCCACGCTGTGGAACTTGCCGTCGACGAGCGTGCAGCGGATGTCGACCATCGGGTTGCCGCTCATCACGCCGGTCTGCATGGTCTTGACGACGCCCTTCTCGACCGAGCCGATGAACGTGTTGGGGATCGCACCGCCGAAGATCTTGTCGACGAACTCGAACCCCTCGCCGCGAGGGAGCGGCTCGACCTCGAGGTTGCAGATCGCGTACTGACCGTGGCCACCGGTCTGCTTGACGTGACGTCCGACACCCTTGCCCGGCCCACGGATGGTCTCGCGGTACGCGATCTTGGCCGGGGACGTGGTCACCTCGACGCCGAACTTGCGCTTCATCCGTTCGATCTGCACGTCCAGATGCGCCTCGCCCATCCCGTACATCACCGTCTCGTGGGTCTCGTCCGAGCGTTCGATGCGGAGGGTCGGATCCTCTTCGCGCAGGCGCGAGAGCGCGGTCGAGAGCTTGTCCTCGTCGCCCTTGGTCTTCGGCGTGATCGCGAACGCGAGTAGCGGTTCGGGCATCTCGATCGGCGGCAGTGTCACCGGGTCGTCCTTGGTCGAGAACGTATCGCCGGTGGTCGTGTGCGCGAGCTTCGCGACCGCCGCGATGTCGCCCGCCGGCACCTCCGAGAGCGTCTCGTGCTCTTTGCCCCGCAGCGCGAACAGCTGACCGATCCGCTCCTCGGTGCCCTTCGTCGCGTTGAACACCGACGAGTCCGGCCGAAAGGTCCCGGAGAACACCCGGAACATCGTGATGTGCCCGACGTACGGGTCGGACACCGTCTTGAACACGTAGGCCGTGAGCGGCTGGCCGGGGTCGCACGCCCGCTCCTTCTCCTCGCCGCCCTTGGTCACCACCGTGACCGGCCCCCGGTCGATCGGGGAGGGGAACTCGTCCGCGATGAACTGGAGCACGCGATCGACGCCGATCGGCCGCGCCGCCGCCGCGCACAGGACCGGCGCGATCCTGGCCTCGGCGAACCCTCGCTTCACGCCGTGGACGACCTCGTCCTCGGAGAGCTCGCCCTCCTCGAGGTACTTCTCGATCAGCGCGTCGTCGGATTCGGCGACGGCCTCCATCAGCTTCTCGCGGAACGGATCCGCCTTGCCCGCGATGTCGTCGGGCCACTCGCCCTCGGTCGCGGCGGGGCCGGTGCCGTACCGGTACGCCTTGCGCCCGAGCAGGTCGGCGACGCCCTCGAAGTCGTGCTCCTCACCGAGCGGGAGCTCGAGGGGCGCGACCTGCGTGCCGAACGCCTGTACGAGCTGCTCCAGCGTCCGCTCGAACGAGGCACGCTCGCGGTCGAGCTTGTTGATCAGGATCGCGCGGGGCAGGCCGGCCTCGATCGCCAGCTCCCAGGCGACCTCGGTCTGGACCTCGACGCCGTCGACGGCCGAGACGACGAGCACGACCGCGTCCACGGCCCGGATCGCCGTCCGGACGTCCCCGATGAAGTCGGCGTACCCGGGAGCGTCCAGGACGTTGACCTTCACCCCGCTCCACTCGACCGGCGCCATGCCGAGCGACACGCTGATGCCCTTCTTGATCTCCTCGGGCTCGAAGTCGCTGACGGTGTTGCCGTCCTCGACGGTCCCCATCCTGGTGGTGGCGCCGGAGGCGAACTGCATCGCCTCGAGCAGCGTGGTCTTGCCCGCGCCGCCGTGCCCCACGAGCAACACGTTGCGGATGTCCTTGGCTTCGTACGTCTTCAAGCGGCCCCCGATCGGACGGACGGGAAACGGACCGGGATTCTAGCGCGGCCGTCCGCTTCGGTTCCTGCCCTTCCTGGGGGCCGGAGCACCGGTGATACCCTCGCGCGGGTGGTGGAAGTGAGCGTTCGAGCGCAGGTGGGCGAGCGTGCGGTGGTGCCGATCCTGTGCATCGCCGCGGGCGTCGCGATCGCCGTCGCCACCTGGCTGCTGCTGGTCCGGGAGCCCGAGCCCGCGGGGTTCGCCTCGCTGGCCGCAGGGGCCGCCTTGGTCGCCGGCGGCGTGCTCCTGCGCCCGGACGACCGGCTCGGCCGCGTGGCGCTCTCGTTCGGCGACCGCCTGTTCGACGGGTGCGTCCTGGGTGCGCTCACGTGG